>JAGDZV010000056.1:0-324 GCA_049115495.1 Bacteroidia bacterium
GTGCAGGCGATGTAACCGGCACGATCACCGTAGTTACCGGAAACGACAACATCTTTGAAGGCGATGAAGAGCTGACCGTAGACTTGACGAGCAGTAGCCAAGGCACGATTACCGATGGCCAAGGCTTAGGTACGTTGACAGACAATGATGCGATCTCGATTACGATCAGTGATGATACCAAGGCAGAAGGCACAGCCTTAGTGTTCACCGTAACCCTATCCAATGCGAGCGATACCGACATAGACATACCATACACGACCAATGACGGTAGTGCAACTACCGGCGACAGTGACTATACCGATCAGTGCAGGCGATGTAACCGGC
>JAGDZV010000057.1:0-732 GCA_049115495.1 Bacteroidia bacterium
CTAAGCATCGTAAAAGTAGCCGATGATGCAGCACCAAAAGTAGGAGAGAATGTAGTGTTCACGTTGACAGCAGCCAATGCAGGCCCAAGTGATGCGACCGGAGTAGTCGTTACCGATGCATTACCGACAGGTTATACCTATGTAAGTGACAATGGCGGCACAGCAACAAGCGAAAGCGCAGGTACAGTTACCTGGACGATTGGCTCATTATCAGATGGATCGAATGCAGCATTAGAGATTACCGCGACCGTACTAGCCACAGGCGATTATGAGAACAGTGCAAGTATCACCGGCGATCAAGACGATCCAGGCCCAGGCCCTAACACCGATGAACCAGATGTACCAGTAGTACCGATCCCACAAGCAGATTTAAGTATTACTAAGACGAACGGTCAGACGACTTACGTACCAGGCACAGATGTAGACTACACCATTACCGTAACCAACAATGGTCCAAGTGCAGCAGCGAATGTATTGGTTGTAGACAATCTACCAACCGGCACAACCGGAAGCTGGACAAGCACGAATGGCGGAAGCGGTACAGGAGACCTGTCCGATACCAATGCCAGCATTGCTAATGGCGCAACCGTTACTTATACAGTAACCGTAAGTGTACCAAGTAGCTTCACCGGCAACTTAGAGAACACAGTTACCGTGACGAGCGATACCGAAGACCCAACACCAACATGTACCACCTGTACAGATACAGACGGTCCATCCGGAAGTTCAGAC
>JAGDZV010000011.1:0-604430 GCA_049115495.1 Bacteroidia bacterium
CTGTACAGGTGTTTAACCGCTGGGGACAAATGATGTGGGAGAGTGAGAATATTGACGAAAGTTGGGATGGTACCACCAATGGTGTGACGTGCATGCCTGATGTTTACCTATACGTAGTTAAAGCCACCAATATAGATGGCAATGACTATGAGTTTACAGGTACTGTTACTCTCATTAGATAAAAAACAATAAACATAAGTGTAAATAAGAAAAGGGTGCTTGATAGCTCCCTTTTCTTATTTACATAGTTCGGTGCTAAAATTTGTGTGGGTGTATCGTCATTAGCCAAGATCCGTCAAAAAGCTCTTGATGCTTTGCTCTTTCTGCTACGGCGACTTCTTGATTTTGATAAAGACCAGCACAAAGTCTGTAGTAGCCATCTGTTAAATTAGATAAATAGCACTTAATGCCATTTTGCTTGAAAGATTGCATTTGTGCTAAAGCCCATTTTGGGTTTGTATAACTGTTAATCACCCATGTATACCTTCCCGAACTGTCTAAGGCATTTGTAGTATAGTAATTTATATTGCTCGAAAGTGTATCCTGAATTTTGAAACAGGTAGTCCCAACTATTTTGAAAGTACTATTTTTCTGTGCAACACCTCTTAGGGAATAATTTACCGTTCTACTTTCAAGATGTTGAAGATTTTTGGAGTTGAACTTTCCTAAAATCTGATTTTCTGATTGAAACATGTATACTGAAGAATCGCAATTAAATACTGGGCCGGGAATATTTTCGGTTGTAAAAAAGGCTTCGAGTTTTCTTGAGCTTAAATCGATTTTCACCAGTGATTTTGAAGAACGAACTCCGCAATAAAGGTGGGCCTCATTTTGACTCAAAGACAGATGACGGGGAGAACGTCCATTTACCAAAATAGAATCCAAAATTTCTAAATTATTCAGATCAACCACCAGAATACTTCGCGAGAATAATCCTGAAACATAAATTTCGCTTCGTTTTTCGCTTATTGCTATTCCAAAAGGAGTTGAAGAAATAGTGCTACTAATTACGTTATTCGTTCCGTTGTTGGCACAAATCAGACTATTTGATTCAGGGCATACAATTACTGTGTGCGCTCCATTGTTTACATAATGCAGGTTGCGACCTGTATTTCTATTCACCGCGTAATGGGTAATATATGTATGACCATTGCTTGACCTATTTAAGTACCATCGTTTAATTAAACTCTCGCGATATGCTTTTCTGGCTGCGAACGTATATGGCGGAATATTTAATGTTGAATCAGGGTTAAAGTTATAAATACAGTATTCTGAGCTATTGTTATTTGACGATGAGAATGAATCACAATCAATAAATTCAAAACCTTGCGATAAAACTTGAAGTGAATTAAAGATTGCAAATAAGGTTAGTAACCATATTTTCCTTTCCATAGGGATTTGAGCCATGCTTTTAAACTGTTTTCTTTTGGGTTTAAACCAGGTTTGTAAAGTTTGGTATTTATGATTTGCTCTGGTAAATACTCTTGGTCAATGTGGTTTCCTTGAAAGTCGTGAGGATACTTGTAATTTTTGCCATAATCTAGTGCTTTCATAAGCTTAGTTGGCGCATTTCTTAAGTGTAAAGGAATAGGAAGATCCCCTGTTTTGCCAACCAAAGCCATGGCTTCATTTATGGCATTGTAACTTGCATTAGACTTTGGTGATGTGGCCAAATAAATGGCGCATTGCGAAAGAATAATTCTTGCTTCAGGCATTCCTATGTTTGAAGCAGCACTAAAACAGTTGTTTGCTAATACAAGAGCATTTGGATTTGCATTACCAATATCTTCAGATGCCGAAATAATCATCCTTCGAGCAATAAACTTAATGTCTTCTCCTGCTTTTAGCATTCTTGCCAAATAGTAAACGGCGGCGTTAGGATCACTTCCTCTTATTGATTTTATAAATGCAGATATTACGTCATAGTGATTTTCCCCTTTCTTATCATACTTAGGTAAAATAGTGCTGGCAGATTTCTCAACCAGTTCGTTGGTAATAACTATTTTATCTTCTTGTTGCTGTTCAACAACCAACTCCAATAAATTAAGGGCCCGTCGTGCATCACCGCCCGATAGTTTTATTAGCGCTTGATTTTCAATTATTTCAATGCTTTTCTTAGATAAGAACTCATCATTTTTAATGGCATTTTTAAATAGAATAGACAACTCGTCAACAGTAAACTCATTGAGCACAAAAACTTGGCAACGGCTCAATAATGCTGATATAACTTCAAAAGATGGATTCTCTGTAGTTGCGCCAATAAGCGTTATAATGCCATTTTCTACAGCACCTAATAAGGCATCTTGTTGGGCTTTGTTAAACCTATGAATTTCATCAATAAAGAGTAATGATTTTCCTAGTTTTTTTGATGTCTCAATTACATTTTTGACATCTTTTACACCTGCTTGTATAGCACTTAATGAAAAGAATTGTAGATCTATTTCTTTAGCCAAAAGCTGAGCAAGTGTGGTTTTGCCAACGCCTGGGGGGCCCCAAAGTATTATGGATGGTAGCACCTTTGATTTTAATAGAGAAGAGATTATACCCTTTGGACCAATCAAATGCTCTTGACCAATATATTCTTCAAGCGTTGTAGGTCTTTGTCTTTCTGCAAGAGGAGCATGCTTAGCATTCATACAAATACGAATGTCGCAAGAACAAGCCTTAAGTGCAGCAATCTTTTAAACTATGCCCGAGCATCAGGCTTAAATTTGCTCCAAATCTAAAAACATGATAGATACTTCTTTTAGCATTAATGAACTTAACGCGGGTAATGCTGGTAACATGTCAGAAAACTTGGGAATTGAGTTTGTTGACGTTTCAAAAGAATATTTAAAGGCTAGAATGCCAGTGGATAAGAGAACTGTTCAACCCATTGGGATATTAAATGGTGGGGCATCAGCTGCCCTAGCTGAAACAGTTGGTAGTTTAGCGAGCTATTTAAGCGTTGATAGAAGTAAGTACTTTACAGTTGGCCTTGAAATAAAGTGTAACCACATACGAAGTGTCGCAACTGGGTTTGTTTATGGCAAAGCAACAGCGGCCCATTTAGGTAAAAGAACCCAGGTGTGGCAAATTGAGATAACAGACGATAATGAAAAGCTGGTTTGCTTAAGCACCTTAACGGTTCAGGTAATGAAGCTTGATGATAACCCTTTTGCAGTTAAAATGCTCAGAGATAGTCCCCTGGCAGCTTATATCTAAAGTTTTGTAACTTCATAAACTCTTACAATTCTATCATCACCAACGGCCACAAGTAAAGATTTACTTAGCATGAGCAGTTTATTAACAGAATGGCTTGAAGCCAGCTCTATTTTGGTGCGATCAATAACCTTATCAAGTAGTAATGTTTCGGCATCCCAAATTTTAATTGATTTATCTCGGCTGGCCGAAACTATCTTATTTTCCGAGCCTAGATGAACAAGGTCATTAACCGCAAAAAGGTGACTGGGTATTTCAATTAGGGGTTTAAAGCTTTTTGCATCCCATAACTTCATTATGGCGTCTTTTCCTCCACTTAAAAAGTAGTTTTTATCAATAGAAAGCAGTGAGAAAATGGAGTCGTTATGTGCAGAGTCAATTCTTTTGACTAAATCCATTTCATCAAACACCAGTATTTCATTTGCTGAAGTGCCCACCAGTATAAGTTCATTTGATTGTCTTATTATGGTTCTAATGTGTGCTTCAGAAACTTGTTTTTTGAGTTCTATTTTTAAAGAATGCTTAGAGATCTTTATAATAAAACCATTCGCGCAGCCCATGTAAATTGAATGCTGATTTACAAGTGCAGTAAAAATTCCATGGCCTAACTTAAATTCTGAGATGACCTTTTTCTTAGTATGATCGTAAAAGAAAAGATCACCTGAGTTGGTACCAATGGCAATAGTATGCTCATTAATATGCTCTAAAAGATAAATACTGCTATCAGTCTTCGCAATAAGGTTAGCACTAGAAGTGTCACTCAAATCCCATTTTAATAGTTGGCCATCTCCTCCTCCAGTTAAAAAACAACTTTCATTGAGCTTTAAACATGTGTATATGCAGTCTTTATGGGCGGGTAGGTGATACTTAAGGTTTACGTGAAATTTCACAAATTCGAGTATTCTTACATTCGCATTTAAAAACAAAGTTACTTGGCATTAGTTGAGATAAGGGAGCTAAAACCCGCCAATTATTTAGGGGTTTGGAAGATTGAAGAGTCAGAACAATTTTTTAACGAAAACCTTTGGCTTGATGATGAAGAAAAACAATTCTTAGCCAGTATAAATGCCCCTGGCAGAAGGCTACAATGGCTTGCCAGCAGGTTATTGATTAGAAAAATTATTAATCCGGCCGGTCAAATTCTTATGGAGTGGGACAGCTTTGGAAAACCAATAATTATTAACTACGATTTTGAAGTATCAATTTCTCATTGTACCGATATGGTTGCTGTAATAGTGGGTGATTCAAAATCTGGAATTGATATTGAAAAGCAGGATAGAAAAGTTGAAAGGATAGCAAAAAAATTTGTGCGCGAAGATGAATATGCTTTTGTTGAAGATTCTATCTGTACTGATTACTACATTACATTTTGGGCTGCAAAAGAAACCATGTTTAAATATTATGGAGGTGGAGGAATAGACTTTAAAGAGCATATGAAGTTATATCCTTTTAAAATGGGTGAAAAAGGCCATTTTGAAATGGAATACATGAAAGGTAGGTCAGAGCTACTGAAGATATATTATGAATGGGTTGACGGTCATATACTAACCTATTGCTTGTAATATGAAATATACTAGATGTGTAATTGCGTGGTTATTCGCCCTTATGGTTATAAATGCCACCTTAGCACAAAGTCAAAACGTAGAATTAACAAAAGAATTAGAAAAGCTTGAAGCTCAACTACTGGCTTATAATACTTCAGATGCCGATACTTTTTTGGTGGTGGCCAATTATTTAGATAGCCTTGCTCAAAAATCTGGCGACTCACTCTTTATGGCCAAGGGAGCATACTTTATTGCAGAAGGTTTAGAATACCATTCCTTTTATGATAGTTCAATTCAAATCATGAAAAGGGGAATACCAATTTTTAAGAGGCTTAAAGATTCCGTTTATTGGGCGAGTAGTTACAACCAAATAGGTTTGGTCCTTTGGCGAACGGGAAGTTTATTAGAATCGAGCGAAAACCATATACGCGCACTCAAAATTCAAGAAGAGTCTAATAATGAAGATGGAAAAGCATACAGCACCAACTTTTTAGGCATGATAATGCGCCAATTGGGTAGGAACGATGAATCTCTAGAATACTATCGCAAAGCATTAAAGGCTAGAAAAGAACTTAAGGATACCATTAATATGGCTGCCATATATTCTAATTTAGGAAACGTGCTTAGAAGTGATGGGAACTACGATTCTTGTTTATACTATCAGCGTAAATCTCTAGAGTTATACAAAAGTCAGAATAATCGAAAGGGGATTTTTGGAATATATCAAAATGTAGGAGTAGTATTTTTTTATATGAAAAAATTTGATAGTGCCTACTATTATTACTACAAGTCTTATGAAATGGCTAAAGAATTGAATGATAGGTTTAATGAAGGTATGGCTAACTATAATTTAGGTAATGTGCTTACCCAAATGGGGCAGCCACAAAAGGCTATAGATTTTATGGAAAAGAGTAGGCAAATAGCAGTTGAAATTAAAGATTATGAAGGTGTGCAGTACGCACACGAAGGGCTATCAGGGGCCTACGATATTTTAGGAAATAGTGATAAAACAATATATCATTATGGACGATTCAGAGATTTGAAAGACTCTATTTCTGGAGCAAGGGCTAATGAAAGAATAGCTGAGATAGAAGAAAAATATGCTTCTGAACAAAAGACGGCACGAATAAAACTTTTAAAGAAAACAGATGAAGTGAAAACATTAAAGCTTCAGAATTCAAATGAGATAATTAGTAAGCAAAGAAGATTAATACTTTTTGCGGTAGTTCTTTTGGCAATTATAATGGTGGGAGGAGCCTTTTTTTGGCAGTTGCAAAAACAAAAGCAGAAAAATAGATTACAACACCAAGAACTTAACCATCAAAAGCAGTTGTTAGAAAACACAGTTCATTCTCAAGAAGAAGAAAGAAAAAGAATAGCAATAGACTTACATGATGGTATTGCTCAATCTCTTTCAGGTTTAAAACTTGCCTTTGTTTACCTAAAAGATAAAATTGGGTTTAGTGAAAGTGAGCTGGAGTCAAAATATATTGATGCCTTAAATACACTTGATGATGCTTGTGTTGAAGTGAGAAATATGTCTCACCAAATGATGCCAAGAGTGTTGTTAGAAAGCGGACTAATAGCCGCTATTGATGATATGCTAAGTAAAACTCTTGGAAACGCTAAAATCAAGTATAATTACGAATACATGGGCTTTAATAATGATAGGCTCAGTGAAGCAATAGAAATTAGCCTATATCGGATATGCCAAGAATTAATTCAAAATACCATTAAGCACAGTAATGCAACAAATGTTGAAGTCAATTTAATGAAGGGCAATGAGAGTGTAATTATGGTGGTAGAAGATAATGGAAAAGGGATTGATACAGACTCAAGTGATGGCATTGGACTGTTAAATATTAGAAGTAGAGCAAACACTTTAAAAGGTAATGTAAATTTTGACTCACTTGATGGTTCTGGGCTTTCGGCTACGATAAGAATTCCTTTGAATACTTAAGATGAGTGAGTTTCACCCTATGAAGTTGATAAAAGTGATATTTTCCCTACCTTGCCATTGATTGATAAGGAAGGTTTTTTATGGTAAGGTTGGCAATTGCTGATGATCATCAATTGGTATTGGACGGACTCAAGGCCTTAATAAGTGATATTGCTGATTTTGAGCTTGTGGCCGAAGGAAATAATGGAAAAGATATTTGTCTTATAGCAGAGAACTTTGATCTTGATTTGGCTTTGATTGACATAGATATGCCAATTATGAATGGCATGCAGGCTACTGAAATTCTTAAAAAGAAGCATCCTGAAATAAAGGTTTTAGTGCTAACCATGCACAACGAAAAGGGCATTATTCAAAAAGTACTTGAAGTAGGTGCTGATGGTTACTTGCTAAAGAACACTAATCAACAGGAGCTTGTAGGTGCAATTAGAAAGGTAATTGCTGGCGAAAAGTATTTTTCAAGTGAAGTAACCATGAGCCTTGCTACACCGGGTCAAGGTGCTAAGGTTATACTTCAAAACCAAGAGCTCGATACCTCATTAACTGAAAGGGAAACTGAAATTCTAAAGCTAGTTGCCCAAGGTTATTCAAATAAAGAAATAGGAGATACTCTTTTTATCAGCCACAGAACTGTAGATACACACAGAACAAATCTTATGCGCAAGCTAGACGCAAAGAATATTGCAGGACTAATAAGATATGCTATGAGAACCGGCCTAATAGACTAATTAGGATCAACCTTCCTTTTTGCAAATCTAATTTTGGCTCTTTTTCTTAGATAAACATCTGTTGGCTCTCCAAATTCATTTTG
This sequence comes from Bacteroidia bacterium, assembly GCA_049115495.1. GTDB lineage: Bacteria > Bacteroidota > Bacteroidia > CAILMK01 > JACPUW01 > JACPUW01. Next base: position 7,514 of record JAGDZV010000011.1, read on the forward strand.
AAGTCGTAGCCCTCTAATCCAAAGTACTTTGGCGTATTTGATGTTATTCTTAATTACCAAAGGCATTTCATCTTTGTCGTATCTTCTTAAGATAGTTTCCTCACCAGTGTATAAATACCACTCGCATGAAAAAACTTCTTCTGGTTTTACATCAACTCCGTTTAGGCAGCTATAAATCTTTGCCGCACTATTCATGCACAAAAGATCTTCTTGAGAAAGCGAATCTTCTACCTCACATGGGCAATCTTCATCGGTACTATCTTGAGCCATTGCGCTATAGATGTTCGATGTTGAACTATTGGGTTCAGTTGTAAATGCCATTATGGCAAAAATTCCAAACGTTAAAATTACTCCGTAGATACCTAACTTCATGTCTGTGTAAATTGAAGCTTCGAATATCTGAAACAAAACAAGATAAACGCAAACTTTATAGCTCAATTGACCATTTTTTGTTCTGAGCTGTAAAGTTTTAAATCTGAAATGTTGTTTTTGTAAGATTAAATTAGGTTCTAAAATGAATTATGTTTGCTCAAACAAAACTCCTTTTTATGAAAAGCGTCTATTTTGTAATAAGCCTCGCATTTTTATTGTCGATTTATTCTTGCGGCACCAATGGCTCTGATGAGCAGCCAGAGCCTGAATTTACACAGTCTCAATTGGCATTGCACGGTGGAGACTCAAAATTTTGGATGCTTACCAAAGAGAATTACAATGGCATTGATATTACCGCAAGTTATAAAGCCTGTGAGTTAGACAATGTGTACATTTTTGACAAATATGATAATCAGTCTATTGATGCAGGGGCTACCAAATGCCAAGATAATCCAGAGCCTGATGTAAAGAGGGGTTACTACAAACTTGACGAAGTAAACAATACTTTAGAGATAGGTAGTGCTGATACTATTTATACCGTAAATATTTTAGAGCTCTCTACAAGCAAGCTCAAATGGGACATTGAAGTTGATGGAGAGGTAATTGAGAGAATATTTGAGCCTAGGTAACAATTTAGTTTTTACAAAACACTAAAAATAGGGCCCAATCAAAATTAGCCTAACCAAAAAGGCTCAATCTATTGGTTTATAAATTTCTTAAAGTTGCAGGGGTTACCTTTTAAGGGAGGGTGCATTAATTGGTAAACAACTACATTGAAGTATTTACTATTAACCCTTACAGTTGCAACTTATGCAATTAGTGCTTTCGGCCAAAAAAACCAAGAATCGCCTTCAATATTTAATGTAATTTATGGTGAATGGGTTTTAACAGAAAAGTACAATATAAATAACGAGAGGCTTGAAAAGCTTGGAGATGCTAGGTGCACAACCATGTATTTTGAAAAAGTCAGAAAAAATTGGTTTAGCTACTTATACTCCAATAATGGCGTAGTTTGTGGACAGAGATTAATTACTACAAGAGACAACTTTTTTTCTGGGTTTAAAGGCTACAACAGTTGGAAATATCTAAGCAATACTTCAAATACGGTAACTATCGAAGCCAGATCTGAAAGCAACGGAAACAAGTATAAATTAACCTTCTCAAAGCAATAGACATGAAGCTTTTTGTATTTAAGTTGGCTATGATAATGGGGTTTACTTTAATTGGTATTAGCGGGCAAGCTCAAACTGAACGTTGTGATAGCTTAATTGGAGATTGGCTTTTAACGAAAGTGCATTACAAATTCTCGAAAGAACCAATAATTTTTGCGGAAAATCATCAGGATTTTGCGGCTATAAGTAAGAATGGAATTAACTATTTTGTTCTCTTGAAAACAAGTGATATTGGACCAATTTTTAGAACAGTTCCTACCACAGATCCTGGTTGGCTATTAACAGGGCTTGGGGGAATTAGAAACATTAATGTAATCTCAATACAGCCAAATGAAGTTGTATTTGAAGGAGAAAAAGATGGGAGAATGTGCAAAGGCACACTTATGCGCAAGCCAAATTAAAGGAGCCGCAGGTGGTTCTAAAATAAACCTTAATTAATTGATAAAAAACAATTAGCTGAAATTGGTGTTGTAACATTGAATTACTAACCAAATTACAGTTAAATGAAAGTAAAACAGTACTCATTGCTAGCAGGCTTTGCTCTTATGGCCGTTGCAGCAACATTCTTATCAAATTCAAGTGGTCCGCAAGCGGCCGTTGCCGGGTCTCCACTTGAGGGTGGAAACGACTGTACCCAATGCCATGGCGGTACAGCTAATAGTGGCTCAGGAAACCTCGAAATTGGCGGAATAGACGTTTATACTCCTGGTGAAACATATACCATTAGCGTAAATGTAAATGATGAAAGCAGCAGCAAATTCGGTTTTCAGGCCATTGCGGTTGATGAGAATAACAACGCCGTTGGTTCTATTGCTGCCGGTACAGGCACAAAAACAATAAACAGTGGTGGTAACGAATATGTAACACAAAGTAGTGCCAATTCAGACGGAGCTTTTTCATTTGAGTGGACAGCACCAAGTTCTGATGTAGGAAGCATAACCTTTTACGCAGCTGGTAACGCAACAAATAGCAACGGTTCGGTAAGTGGAGATAATGTATACACAAATACTTTAACTGCAAGTACCGGGAGCGTAGGTTTAGATCAGTCTTTAGAAATAAACGATGTAGCCAAAGTAATAAATGAAGGAAACGGAAACCTTACCATTAGTGCTATTGAAAAAAATAGAATTGATGTTGAAGTTTATACTTTAGGTGGTCAATTGGTAGGTCAGTCTAGTTTAAGTCAAAACAGCTTTAGATTAAAAAATGGCATTTACTTAATTAAAGTTTTAGCCAACAATAAAGCCTACACCCAAAAAGTATCGATATAACAATCGATTTTTATGTCAAAAAAAAAAAAGGGAGCCAATTGGCTCCCTTTTTGCGGTATAGAGTTTTGTTTTACTATTTGTATTGTAAACCAATGTTAGGATTTCCCAATGCCTTAAGCATTTTATAGTGTGCTTTTACGGCACCACCAAAGGTTTTAAAACTGTGGTATGGTATTCCAAACTCCTTAGCAGTTTGCTTCACAATAGGTGCTATTTTGTAGTAATGCACGTGCGCAATTGACGGAAACAAATGGTGTTCAACCTGAAAGTTTAAACCACCTACAAACCAGCTGAAAACCCTGTTGTTTTGGGCAAAGTCGGCAGTAGTTTTAAGCTGATGAGAAAACCATGAATCTTCAACCACAGTTTGTCCATCTTCCAATTCTAAAAAGTCGTTTTCTTCTAAAACGTGGGCTGGCTGAAAAATAATGGCCAAAATAAAGCCAGCAACAAAGTGCATTAAAAAGAATCCAAAGGCAATAAACCAAATTGGCATTGATGTAAACATTATTGGCAATACAAGCATGTAAATGATATACACCACTTTGGTTGCTATTAAAATAAACATTTCTTTACCAAGTGTAGTCTTATGTTTTTCAAGTAAACCTTCTTTGTGGTAGTTCATTATCTCTTTGTAATCCTTCCACATAATCCAGCTAAAGGTCATTAAACCATAAAAGAACCAAGCATAAAGATGCTGAAATTTATGAATAGGTTTAAAGTCGGCATGTGGTGAGAATCTTAAAATTTTTGCAGGTGCAATATCATCATCATGTCCTTCAATGTTGGTGTAAGTGTGGTGCTTGTAGTTGTGTTGAATTTTCCAGTTGGTAGAGCTTCCGCCAATTATGTTAAGTGAATAACTAAAAAGGTCGTTAACCCACTTTTTGTTTGAAAACGCACCGTGGTTTGCATCATGCATAATGCAAAGGCCAATTGCTGCTTTGCCTAACCCCATTATGGCGTAAAGCAAAGTGGCTATTAAAAGTGAATTAGAAAGTGAAGTAAACAAAAGTGCTAGAGGAACAAAGAACATGGCAAATACAGTAAAAGTCTTCAAGTAGAAGTTTGTATTTGCGTTTCTTGAAATATTGTTGCTTCTAAAGTAATTGTCAACCCTTTTCATAAGCTCTCTAGTAAACTCGCGGTTTACAGAGTTATTGAATTTAAGTTGTGCTTGCTTTGTCATAAAACTTGTTTTTAGCTACCTGCTTTAGGTTTTGCCAATCTGACTGCAAATTAATGCAAGTAAATTTTTTTGATAAGTAACATTTATCAATCTAAAGTGAGATTGAAAGATATAAGCTTTTTTAAAACTTATTACGCCACATCATGCTCTCTACTGGTTTTACAGTTTTTTGATTGTATTTAGCATTCTTTTTTCTGTTGTACAGATTTTCTATTTCGCCATCAACTACAAAATAGATCAACTGCCCAATAGGCATGCCCGCATAAACTCTTACAGGCTGCGAGCAAGATATTTCTAAGGTCCAAGTATTGCAAAAACCTACATCACCTTTACCTGCTGTTGCATGAATATCTATTCCTAAACGGCCTACGCTGCTTTTTCCTTCTAAAAATGGAACATGAGCGTGAGTTTCGGTGTATTCTTCAGTTACGCCTAAATAAAGTGTATTCGGGTGCAATACAAATCCTTCTTCCGGAATTATTATCTCTTCAATTTCATTGTGAGATTTAGCATCTAGTACTCGGTTTTTGTAAACAGCCAAATGTTTTCCGAGATGCACATCATAGCTATTTGTGCCTAAACAATCTTTTCTAAAAGGTTCAATAAGAATATCGCCTTTGTCTATTGATGCAAGAATTGCCTTATCAGATAGAATCATATCTCTTTACTTAATGGGTCGCAAGTTAAATCAGTAAATTAAGTTTACCTCAATTAGCATAGTTCAAAAAAGGATATTGGCTTCTCAAATTATTGTGCTACATCAGCTATTTAACAATAGTCTCCGCCCATGGTGTTAATATTTCCACTTATGTAAGGTGGGTTTAATTGGCCTGTTTCTTCAAATACTTTCGCAGAGCTATTTAATAGTGCTTTATTCTCATAACCATGCCACCGGACCGAATGCCAAAAGCCCGGTGGCTTTCTTTAATTTGCAGCGTGGATTCCGAAAAAAATATCTTGGCAAATAAGCAACTATACTGGTTATCGCAATTAGGAGGATGGTTTATTTATTGGCTTGTACTCTCTTTAGTTAATATTATGCTCAATAGCGGTGAGAACCGAGAAGACCTTTGGAGAGAGCAAATAGGACTAACTATTTTTCTTATAATTGGCTTATTAACTACTCATTTTTACCGTGCTTTTGTAAAAAAGAGAAACTGGACTTCTTTACCCGTTGGCAAGCTAATAGTTAGGGTGGTTGTATCAGTACTAGTCTTATCTTTCATAATCCTCTTTAGCTATACAGGAGCACTGCGTATTTTTAATATTTTCACTTTTGAAAATCTAAAAAATGAGCTCTTACTATTGCGCATATTTATTAATGTATCTGTAATTATAAGCTTGTGGATTGCAACATATTTTAGTGTTCAGTATTTTAGAAATTACAGAAAAACACAGCTTCAGAAACTTAAGCAAGAGTCTTTAATCAAAGAAGCCACACTTAATAAGTTGCGCTCTCAATTAAACCCACATTTTATTTTTAATTCGCTTAATAGCATACGAGCCTTGGTGAGTGCAGATCCTGAAAAAGCGAGAGATTCAATAACCGCCTTGTCAAATATTTTTAGAAAAACACTTCAACTCGATAAGAGTACTAAAGTATCTTTTGCCGAAGAACTACAGATTGTTGAAGACTATTTAAAATTAGAGAAAATAAGGTTTGAAGAAAGGTTGGAATATTTTTTTGATTTGGATGAAGAAGTGTTTAAGTATGGCGTGCCTCCGCTTATGCTACAAACCTTGGTAGAAAACGGAATTAAACACGGCATATCAAATCTAACAAAGGGTGGAGTAATAAAACTAGAAGGGAAAGAGAATAATGGAAATGCCATTTTTACGATTACTAATAGTGGGAATATCACAGAAAATAACAGTAAAAGAAAGGGTTACGGATTGCAGAATACCAGAGAACGACTGCAGTTGCTTTATGAAGGACGCGCTAGCATTAAGCTTGAAGAAATAGAAAACGACGATTTAGTAAGAACTGAACTAATAATTCCTAAAGATTAGCAAATGATAAAAACAATAATTGTAGATGACGAAAGGCTAGCAAGAGAAGAGCTAAAAAGCCTGCTTAAAGATTATAAAGATATAAAGGTAATTGATGAAGCCAATAATGCAGATGATGCTATTGAGAAAATTGAGAGTCAAAAGCCAGATTTAGTTTTTCTTGATATACAAATGCCTGGCAAAACGGGTTTTGATCTTTTAGAAGAGCTAATAGATGTACCATATGTAATTTTTGCAACCGCTTATGACGAATATGCATTAAAAGCTTTTGAAGTTAATGCACTTGATTATTTGGTAAAACCAATTGACAACGCAAGATTAAAAACAGCGGTAGATAAAGCCGTAGAGAGCATAACAATTAAACAAGAGGCTGAAGAAGACTCAAATAACTCTAAACTTGGGCTTACCGATCAGGTTTTTGTAAAAGATGGAGATAGTTGCTGGTTTGTTACATTAGATAAGATAAGAATGTTTGAATCGGTAGGTAATTACGTAAGGGTTCATTTTGACGAAAACCGACCATTAATACACAAAAGCCTCAATGGCCTAAGTGAAAGGCTTGATGATAACTATTTTTTTAGAGCCAATAGACAGCAAATTATAAACCTAAATTGGATTGATGAAATACAGCAATGGTTTAGCGGTGGGCTACTGGTTACCTTAAAAGGTGGTGAGAAAATTGAACTTAGTAGAAGGCAAGCTGCTAAGTTTAGAGACATGAAAAGCTTATAACAATACAAAATGCATACAATGAAAAAATCACCCAAAAGGGTGATTTTTTCATTTAAAAAAGCGTCTAGGTTTGTTTATTAATAAATAAATCTAAAATGAGAAAACTAGTTTTGGCCCTATTAGGGGCTCTATTCGTTGTATTTTCTAACGCTCAATACCTTACCAACCTTAACTACAGTTTAAGTTTTGGTGATCTCGAAGGCATTTCAGTGCCTTACAATGCAAGTACTTCTACAAAAAAAGGAAATTTCCTTTACCATGCCACTTACTCACACTCTTCAAGTCTCGGCAACTTTTTACTCATTAAAAACATAATGTAGATGGCACCCCAAGTTGGGAGTCTACTTATGGATTTTTAGGGCCATTTACCCAACACCATGCGGTTGATATAAAAGTTGACGATATGGGAAATGTATATGTGGTAGGTGCCAAAAATAATTTGGGTGCAGGCTACGATGCCTTGATTTTGAAATATAACGAAGCAGGTATAAAGCAGTGGGAATATACCTACCACAGCACCGGCGCTCAAAATGATTATGGCACATCTTTATATGTAAATACAAGCGGCGATGTATTTGTAACTGGCCAAACCGAAGGTAGCGCAAACGACGATGTATTTATGTTGAAAATCAATAGCTTTGGCGTACAACAGTTTGTAAAAACCTTTGATTTTGATAGTGCTGACGATGGTGGCATACAAGTAAAGGAATTAGCAAGTGGTGATATTGAAGTAATGGCCATAACCCAAGATGATGTAGGAAGCTACCAACTCAGTAGAATCATTTACAACAGCCTTGGCGAATACCAAGCCGACTACCGAACCAATATTGGCTACGGCAATATGCGCATAAACGATATGAAGCCATCAGGCAACGATTATATAGTTTGCGGTGCAGTAGAAAACACCAACGGCGATTGGGATTTTGCCGTTTACAGTTTAAACAGTAGCATGGCTACAAACTGGAGCTACATACATGATGAAAACGGCTATGATGATGAAGCCAACGCATTGGTGGTAGATGGTAGTGGTAATGTTTATGCCACCGGCTATGTAAATCAAAACAATGATGAGCCACAGTTGGCAACAGCCAAGCTAAACTCAAGTGGCACACAACAATGGTTGGCAGCTTATGATTACCCTGTGCATTTTGATAGTTGGGGTAAAGCAATTGACCTAAGTGGTAGTGATTTATTAATAACGGGTGAAATTGTTCAAGACAATAACCAAACAGACATTATCACACTTTTTACAAGTGCCAACGATGGCGAATTAAAATGGCGAAAAGAATACAACCACAACAATAACGACATAGCCTTAAATGCATTTGTAATTGATGACCTTGAGTTTGTAATAACAGGAAATAGTGAAGAAAATGAGAATTTTGTTATTGGATATGAGTTGTTTTGGAAGGATACGACGGTAATCCTCGATACTGCCAATGGAAGTTATAAAGACAAACAAATAATAATTGCTTTTGAAGCAAAATATTTAACAGAAAACTTTGCTAATAACAATCAACTCAATTTCTCAAAACTTAGTGATGTCTTGATACCAGAATGTATAGATAGTTTAGAATTAAAACTCAATGGTATAGTAGATCTTGACAAGGCTATGATTACAAAAATATTTGACTCACTTGAGGCTGCCGATACATTAATTACAGGTGTGCAGGGACAGCTTGTCAAACTGCCACCTTTTTGGGCAACAGTAATACTCAATGTAGATGAAGTTAACAAAGTTGATACTGTGGTAAAAACAATTGATAGTTCATTAAAATACATGATTCGATATGTTACAGGTAACGGGGTTGGGGTTAACCTTAATTTATCCCCAAATGATACTTACTGGGGGAATGGAAATATGGATGGCTTTGCAGATAGATCAATAAGCAACCCTAGTGGTACGAACATACAAAGTGCTTGGAACTATGAAACAGGTTTACCGAGTGTTAAAGTAGGCATTTTTGACTCAGGAGTTAATTGGAAGAAAGACGATTTTATGAAAGAGACTTCTGCAACGTATGAATTTTCAAAATCAAAGTTTGGTCCTGGATGGGATACAGAAGTTGAAAGGGATAACACCATTTCAAGCAATGATTATGGATCAAATCAATATTTAGGTCACGGTACAAGAGTAGCAGGTATAATAGGCGGATTAACTAACAATAATGAAGGGATTTCTGGTGTAGCTGGCGGGAATCAGAATAATGAAAACACAGGTGTAACTTTGTATTCATTCGTAATAACGACGCAAACAATTAGCGGTTCGATATTCAAAACAATAGATTATTCGGAGATAGCGAATCAAATAAGTAAATCATATGCTATCCAAGGTCACCAATTAGATGTGGTAAACCATTCTTATAATCTAGATGAAATGGGTAGAAATGCAAGACAGCGACATAATGTGCCAGGGCTCTATACAGTGCAAGAGGAAATATGGGCAGCTGCACAAGCGGGCGTTACCGTAATTTTTTCTAGCGGACGTAGCCCTGATGATGATGCTACCTATCCATCTTCAGCCTTTGAACCGGGAATTATTAAAGTTGGCGGAATTGATGAAAATAAAAGAGACGTTGTGTGGGGTAATGCAGCCTATGGTAATCTACTAGATCTAACGGCACCATATTCCGGAGAATTTCACACGTTTTTAATAAATGATGATTCTGATAATTATTCGTTTATAGATGATGCCGCGAATGTGGACGAAGAGGATGCTTACAACGGAACATCTTTTGGCGCACCTTATGTATCTGGAACTGCTGCACTGTTAATTTCTAATTGGGAAAGGAATAAAGACAATCATATTGGTGCGGATGAGTTATTTCCTGATGATATAGAATGGATTCTTGAGCAAAGCGCGAAAGATATAACCGAAGGTCCAAAGGTGAGCGCGAATTACGATGATGCAACTGAGTGGGGGCAGTTGGATGCATTAAAAGCAATTCAAATGATTCAGAAACCAAACTTTGCATTAATTCATTACAGCGATGATTTTACAATTAATATGACACCAATAGTTGAAAACAAAGGCAGAAAGTTTAAAAATGACTTTGAAATGTTGGAAGGTGAGTGTAAATACAAAATTGATGTATACGAAGTTGTAGGTTCATTTTTAGAGCCATGGCCCACTGACCCAGACGTTGGCGAGTATAAGTTAGTAACCAAATCAACCACTACTTTGAATTTGCAAAAAGATGGTTGGTGGCCATTAAACACTCAATCGCAAGCTTGGCATTATGATGCAAATAAAAAAGACTTTTGGCCTTATGATGCTTTAGAATTTACATTAGAACCTCAGAAGGTAACAATAAATAATGTTGACTATTTACAAGCAACTATTAAAGGTCATTTTATTTATGTACATAAAAAAGCTTGGTCACGTGAAGATGATATTGATAAATGGTTTCCGTTTGACCCAACTACGAATAATGGCAAAGCCAAATTAGGATTTACAGCCTACTTTACTGAAGAATGGCCATTAGGAACTGAAAACCTTAACATTAGCGATATAAATATTTTTCCAAACCCAGCATACAACAGAATTACTGTTCATAATCTCAAAGGGAAAATTCAAACAATAAGAATTTTAGATTTAATGGGTAAAGAAATAAATACTGTTTACTGTGGTTCACAAGATTCGCAGAATATAGAAATTTCTTTTCTTAAATCAGGTGTTTATTTAGTAGAAATTACTTCTGAAAATCAGAGATTGACTAAAAAATTAATTAAAGAGTGAAATTACTTCAAGTACAAATTATTCTCGCTTTTATATTGATGGTGAGTTGTTATAAGGATACTAAAACATGTAGATGTGCCAGAGAAGAGCGCTTTGATGGAGAAAACGATTGCAGAGAAGTTGATAGATATTATTATCCTAATACTATTTTAACTGTTAGAACGCAATATTTTGAAGGAACTGAAAGGTTTGCACCACAATATGATTTGACGAATGAAAATGAAATTTTTATTAATCTAATTGACCATGAAAGGGAAATTCCTACAATGAGAGTGAAAGTCAACCTAAATACAAATGAACATCGATTTATTGAGTTTCTAGATGCTTCGCCAAGGTTCTATGGTTTATACTCGTTTAAAGCGCACAAAATATTTCTAGGGAATCAATTTTGTAGTTTCAATAGAACAGACTCTTGTGTTTTTAATCCTAGTATTGGTCTGGGTGGTGCTTCATGGTCGCCGGATGGAATGAAAGTAATTGGTTCAATTCGTGAGATTTTTGATGATAAATTAAAAACGAGATATTTAAACACTTGTAATGAATGTCAGATAGCTTCAATTTCTTATCCAGATTTATCTGTTCAATTCTATGATTTTTTTAAGGGTCAACACGTGGAAGAATTGGCTTGGTCGCCTAACGGAGACCTTGCCGTTGTTGCAGATGATAGAGTTTATTTATTTAATTTGAGTACTGGAGAAAAAGAAATATGGCTTGATACCGATGCGAAAATTGGCATATTGGATATTGATGCTAGTTCTTTATATCTGGAATGGCATCCAAGTAACGATGAATTGTTCGTCTCATCTGCTTCAAAAGGTATATTTAAACTTAAAAAAGGTAGAAATAATCAATATAGAGTAAAAAAGAGTTGTGTAAGTAGGCAATACGGTAAATTCAGTATTTCACCTCTAGGCGACAAAATCATTTCACAAAGACTAGACATAAAAGCCGAACGGGATGGCACCTACATATCAGAAAACACCAAATTAGTAATTATGGATATTGATGGCTGCAACGAAAAAGTACTCTTTGAAGATTGGGATGGTACTGTAATTGGTAGGCCTTGATTTAATTGAAAATCTAATGTCTGCCGCCTACAAGGCGCCTGACATTTTAAAATGGCGCAACAAAAGAGCCAATTACGCAATGTACTATTGAGAAGGTACCGTAAATTGAGCAATTGAAAATGATGAATTTTGAAACAAACTCAGTAAACGACTTCTAGTTTCATATTTATCTTTCAAGTGGCCTTACGGAAAACTTGAAAGAGCCTTAGCTAACTTTAGTGACATGAAAAGTCTTTAGCCATACAAAATACATTCAAGTGAAAAATCACCCATAAGGGTGATTTTTTTTTGACGTACAGGTTTGAGCTTTGCACTGTGTTTCTAACACAGAGGATTTATTTGATGTAAGGTAAATTTACCTGAGCGGCTCGCCTACGGCAGCCGCTTTTTTGTTTGCAATACATTAAACCTAAGCCAACGTGACGCGGTTTAATTTCGTACTGTGTTTAAATTCTATAAAATGAGATTGATTCTAACCATATTACTACTTTGTACAGTTTCACTTACATCAAAAGGTCAATCGGTAATTCGTTTCAATTTTGGCGAACCAGCTACAGTAGAAAGCTTTGTTAAAGAGGTAATGGTTTGGAAAGATGGGAAAAAGATCAGTCATGACTCTTATGCTGGCGATAAAATGGAAATCTACCTAAGTGACAGTCTTATTAGAGTAACAGAAAAGGATTCAACACATGAATATCCAATAAAAGAAGTTAGAGTAGATGATTTTAGAAATGTAAGTTTTCTAGCAGAAAATGGAACCGTACTTAGGTGGCACAGGCAACAGCGTCTATTTCAAATAGAGCCATCAGAAAGCACAAAAGAAATAGTTTATTACGTGGAGTAAGCTGTTTAGAAGTTTTGGGCTAAAGCTCATTTTTTGCATTTTTATAACTCGTGGTTAAAGCCCCTAGCAATTGTATTCAAACTCAAAGTCCAAAAAGGAAGACAAATCTCAGAATAGTACGTGAGTGCTATCTATTTGTTATTTCGAAAACACCACCTTCCAAGCGCCGCGAAGTTCTCCTTCGCTATAACCAACAGCTAAATCTTCAGGATACTTAGATTTAATTGCAGCGTAAGCTTCTTCATTAAGCGTTTCGCCTTCTTTACCATGACAGTTTAGGCACAAAGCCATGGTTTTTATTGGCTTGTAGTAAGTAACGCTTTCAGCATCTTCAATAACTGATGGCTTCACATCCGTAGCCATGGCATCAAGAATTTCACCATCGCTATTACGGGCAATATTAAATGGATTACGATACTTGTTTGAAATTCTCGAAAGGGTTACACCGTATTTTTCTGCTACTTCACTTGTTAGCGGGATGGCATGCACCGAGCAATAGTCAACTGCTCCGCTAAACCCAGCAGTATCAATAACTGATTTAAGTCTAGAACTCAATTGCGTAAAGGCAACCTTGGTTATGCTATCACCAAGTGAAGAATAATGGGAAAAATCTGTGGCTTCAACTTCTGTTTCAACAGTTTCAATTGTTACGGTTTTAGTTTCTTGTTTACAAGATGAAAAAACCAGAGCTGAAATAAGCGCTGTGGCAAAATATCTAATGAACATTTCTCCAGGCTACAATGCCACCTTTAAGGTTGTAAACTTCAGTAAAACCAAGCTCCTTGGTAAGTTTTTTCATGGCGCTTGAGCTGCGTCCACCTACATGACAATAAACATATACCGGTTTGTCTTTATCAAGCTCAGCCGCTTTCTTGGCAAAATCGGGGCTATACCAATCAATTAATACACTACCTTCAATATTGCCTTTCTTGTATTCATCAGGAGTTCTTACATCCAAAACAGTTCCTGGATTTTCATCAATCATTTTTTCAAACTCGGCTACATTCAGGTCTTTAGCAATTGGTTTGCTTTTATCGCCGCCCTCTTGTTGAGAGCTGGAAGAGTTTCCACAAGCCAAAACGGTAAACATGGCAATAAAAAGTGGCATAATAATTCTAAGGTTCATGATTGGTTTTTAATAGGTTATCAAATTTATGCAATAGCCGCATCAACTTGCTGCCAAGAGCCACCATTTACACATTCAATTCCGTTTTGCGAAAGAAAACCTTGTGCCATGCCACTTCGGTTGCCAGATCTGCAACAAGCAATTACCGGCTTATTCCACTTTTTTATTTCAGAAATACGGCTTTGAATTTCTTGAAGCGGAATATTCTTGCTGCCCTTTACATGACCGTAAGAAAATTCATCTTTGGTTCTAACGTCAAGAACAATCGCACCTTTATCAAACATTTCCTTTACTCCGTTTACGGTTTTAGAACTGCTAAACATTGAAAAAATAGACATTATTTATTTCTTTTTTGATTTTGATTGGGGCAAAGAAATAAATGCACTGGGCTGCTACTTAGTAACATGGGTTACATAAAAAAACGAACAATTGAAAGGCTTCATCGAAAGTTGATTAAAGGCTTAGAGCGAATAGTTAACATTGTTACTACTAACGAAAATTAGTAATGAAAAATTTAATTTTAATAGCGCTAATATCTCTATTTATTGTGTCCTGTAAAAACAGAAGCAATTCGAGCACAGATCATGTTCAATCATCACAAAGAGATACGTCCATTGCGGATTCAGTAGTGATCCAATGGGATTCTTTATCCTATTTTGATTCGACTTCAAATAAAATGGTCACACATGTAGTTTATTTGACCAAGAACAGAAGACTACTACAATTTGAAAGATCAGAAAACTTCGTTTTAGAGCTTCATCCTGAAAGGTCAGGAAATCCAGTTAATGGCCCAGTATTTCTAAGGATTTATAATTCAACAGGTGACTATATAGTAGATGAAAGGCGTGATTTATTAAAGATTGGTAATACACCTCCAAAATTGATAGGCACAGAATCATATGGGCCTTACCCCGGAATATGGTATGTTGATATTAAGGATCGAAACGGTAATCCTAAGGGTAGAATTCGTATAGAAATTAGGTGATTCGAATTTTAATCATTTCTATTGTCTTTTTAACATCAAAAGCTTTTGCTCAAAATTCATGGCAAATAGAAAAAATCGCGGTAAGCTTAGCTAGGGAGGGGAAAGTAGATTCTGCCAAATTACATATTTATCAATCTTTAGAGCTGAGTTCATCAGACACTCTGAGTGCTAACTTATTTTTGGCGTTGGTAAGTGTAGGTATAATAACCAATGACTTTGATTTAAGAGATAAGAGTTTTGAAAGCGCAACTGATTATTTAGGTAAGTATCCTACATTTAAATCAAGTTTTTATTTAAATAGAATTTTCTTAAATAATAGCGAATTAGAAAACGCGATTATCGGTTTTACAGAGCTACTTGAAGATTTGACTGGAAAAAGAAGAATAAAGTGTCTTTTAAACATAGCAACAGCACATCTATACAATGATTCATTTAAGTTGGCTGATACTTTTTTGCAAAGAGCGGTTAGAATCAAAGAGTTTTCTCTTAGAGATTCAATTACTCTGTTTCAGATAACGGGAGCACTTGAATATAACATGGGTAATTTTGAAGGTGCTGCAAGTAGTTTTGAATCACTAAAGTCAATCTACTTTAGGAAAGGTGATCTTATTGGTATTAGAGATCAAATCTATAACCTTCATTTAATTAGTATTGAAAAGGGTGATTTAAGAAAAGGAGCTGATTTTATCTTTGAATATGATTCGTTTGTTCAAGTTATAAATTCAAAATATTCAAGACGATTAGAAGAAGAACTTGAAGTAAAATTTGATGTAAAACAAAAAGAGCAGGAGGCTCAGGTGATGGAGGAAAGGGCTAAAAATAATAGAACTGTGATTTGGATTCTGGCGGGAGCCTTGTTAGTTATTATTCCATTACTATTTTGGTTTTCATATTCCGTTAAAACAATTCGAGTAAAAAACCGTGAACTTGAAGACGCTCATGCTTCCTTGGAAACAGTGAATGAACGACTTGAGAAACGAGTTGAGGAAAGAACAATAGAATTAGAAGAGAGGAATAAAAGGCTCGAGAGATATGCTTTTGCAACATCTCACAAACTTAGAAAACCTTTAGCGAACATTCTAGGTCTTATTAGTTTGTTTTCAAATGAAATAGATAACGATACAATGATAGATATGCTTGAGAGATCAAGCGAAGAATTAGATCTTGCGGTAAGGCATATGGGTGAGATTCTAGACCGTAAAGATCAAATAGAAAATTAAATTATGAATAAACTAATCCGAATTTTTGTTTTCACAATGTTTTTACCCGCTACTGTTTTTTGTCAAGTTGAGATCGACTTTGCTGATTCAAATATAGATCCAGTTATAGGAGATGTTGGAAAAGGTGAGTTTTTTAGAGTAAAGGTGAAAAATGTGAACTTAAATAAATATTCAATTGAAGTATTAATTGACAATAATGTCGTTCCCAATGCTGAGGTATTTCCCACAGTACCATCTGTTGATTTAAGCGGGCTCTCTAGCCTTGCAAGCGTAGTAGAAGATTTTCCTGAAATAGGCTATCAACTACCAGATGAATCCAATGATCAGCCAATTGAAGGAAACACAATAATTGAAATGCAAAAAAGTGACCAAAATGATGTGCCAAAGTATTTTTGGTCGCTTATGAAAAAGTTGTGGAATAACTTAGAAATTCAAGAAAGTGAACTTGATAGCTTAGGGAAAGATGTTTCTAAGGACTATCAAACATTGATTAGTCACTATTCTATTTTTCAAAATTATCGCAGTCAATTGCTTGGGTATGGCGAAAATGATCTAATCACAAGCAAAATTACAAAGGTAGAAGTAGAAAGAATGGTTGACGACCTGAACAAAATCTATGAACGAAATTCAAAAATTAAGGGTCAGGTAAAATCAATTGAAAGGTGTATTACTGAGATTTATCAACCTGTGCGACAAAACACTGAGTATCCCATTAGCCCTAAGTTACATCAAGAAATTTTGGATGTAACTCAAAAGGTAGAATATCTTAAGGTTATGGTGGATGAGATAATTGCTAAATCATCTAAAGCACAAATAGATGCTCTTTTAGAATCTATACTATACTTAAATGAAAAAACTGATTATATCTCATTGCCGATTCAAAATATTTCTGGTCAAACAAAAGTAACGGTAAATATCAAGCCAAGGGAAGAGTATGCAAAAGTTGGTGGACAGTCTTACACTTTTGGTCCTTTTCTTGTACCTGGTCAACTACAAAATTACATTTCAACCGGAGCTTCATTTTATGCCGCAGGACTTAGAGATAATAGAGTGCAGAAAGATATAATTATGAGCGACACAAGTATGTACCAACTATCGGATCTACCAGATAATCCATTTGAACTTGGAATTTCATCTTTACTGAAATATGGTAGGAAGCATGAAGTCGAATTACTTGGCGAAATGCAAGATGTTGGTCTTCATTTTTCTTGTGGATTAGGTGCGAGAATAGGTGCAACAATTAAGCCAAGAATTCTAGTGGGAGGAGGGGTTACCTTTGGAGATATTCATAACATATCAATTGATTATGGTTACATAATAGGTTATACTTCTCAATTAAGTCCAAATATTGAATTTGATAGAGAGTATCTCAATGTAAACGATCCATTCATAAATGGATTAAGAGCTAGTTTTTTTATTAGTATTGGATACTCTTTTCTTAGCTATATACCATAACACTAATCTTCATAAACCCTAGCGCTCCCAAAAACGGCGTTAACTTTTAAGTTGATATAAGCGTCAGAAGCGCTGTTGTTACTTGTGTATTCGCTTTCGCCAAATGATGTCTCGTTAGTCGGAGTTTTTACTGAACCAAAAACACTGGCTGATTTTACTCTAACATTCATGCCACGGGGTATTATAATCTTAGCCGAACCAAAAACTACATTACATTCAATATCTACACCCTGACCTGATGCAACAGCATTTGATAGATTTATTGTTTGGCTGCCAAATACTACGTCGTACTTAGAATCTTCTAACACTTCTACATTGGCTATTGACTCACTAAAAACGGTAGCGGTGTCGTTAGATTTTCCGAAAATGCCTAAGAGCATTTTAGCTCCTATGTATAAAAAAATTAGAGCAACCGCTATTTTCCCTATTGGAAAATGAATTTTAAAAACGGCTTGTGCAATGAAAGAAATACCAAATAAGATGATAATAACACCCCAAAAAACTTTAGAGAATACGAATGAATCCATGATTAATTACTTATAAACTCAAAATACGCAATAGACATTCTATTACAATATAAAGTCACTTCAAATCAATCGCTTTGCTTCGCTTACTTTTTCACCGTAACTCTGCTACGCTTTCAAAACTAAACTTCTTGATTTATTGTGACCTTTTCCTTCATCACGAATTCTATCACCTACTTTGAGTTAAAACCTAACCCAAATTTAGGTAATTTCAATTTTGAAAAAATATTGAAAGTAATTGAAGGTAAAATACTTAGCTAAGCGGAGGGTTAAAGTGGTAAGCTGAAGATAACATTGAAGAACTCACCTTTTTTACTTTCAACCCGCATTTGGCCATTATGCATTTGTATGATTTGTCTACTTAGGCTTAAACCGATGCCTGATCCTTTAGCTTTTGTAGAAAAGAATGGAATAAAGATTTGACCAATCTCATTTTCAGAAACTCCGTACCCATTATCTCTAAAGCTCGTTTCAAGGTGCCTTTTACCACTTTTATCAACTTCTTTTTGGGTAATTGAAATCTCTGGATTCTCATGGTTTTGAAGTGCATGACTTGCATTTGAGAAGAGGTTATCAAATACTTGAAATATTAAAGACTCGTCCAATGCGAGTTGTATGTTATTAGCAAGTTTTACATTAAAATCGATACCTAACTCTTTCACTCTGCTTTTATGCAAATCAGCAACTTGGGTAAAGAAGGCTTTTGAATTTACTGTGCGCTTATTAGGCGTGGGAATGTGAGCTAATTTTCTGTAGTCATCAACAAAACCAAGGAGAATTCTAGACCTGCGACTAATGGTTTGTAAACCCTCAACTATATCATCATTAGGTTCTTCTTGTATTTTTTCGATAGTTAAAAGTGTATCAGAAAGTGAACTTATGGGAGTAACAGAGTTCATGATTTCATGCGTTAGAATCTTAATAAGCTGATTCCAAGCATCCATTTCTTTATTTTCAATCTCTGCTTTTATGTTTTGAAATACAACAACGTAGTGTGGTTGTCCATCAACCAAAAACCTGCTGCTTCTTAAACTAAGCTCTTTACCTTGAGATAGCTTTATCAGTTGTCGAGCGTCTGTTTTTTTATTAACCACAGAGTTAAAAAGTTGAGGGACTTTTTCTTCGTACCTACCCCAATCTACCAGGTTTGGAACACCAAGTAGGTCTTGAGCCGATTCGTTATATAGCACCACTTTTTGTTGGTCATTTATAGCTATAATTCCAATATCAATGTGTTTTACGAGTCGTAGTAAGTATTGATAATGCGCTTCTTTTTCTAGCCTTAAGTTTCTGAATAGTTCAAGTGTGCTTTTAAAGCTTTCATGTAGTTCTTCAAATGCATTTCCAAGCTTATATGCACTAAAATTTACCGAATAGTCTTGGTAGTTAATGGCATCAATAAATTTAGAAAGGTCTTTATTGGTTTTTGAAATGAAGTTGAATAATTCAACTACCAATACAACTACCAAAAAGGCACAAATTCCCGATGTGATGAGCCAGCTTTTTATAATCAGTACATAAACCAATGCTGATAGGGCACCGACCAAGATGAGAAGCCTTACAATTACATTTATGTTAAATCTTTTATAAACCATGCTTCTCTAATCTACGGTAAAGCGCCGCTCGTGTTAAGCCAAGGGCTTTTGCGGCCTGAGAAATGTTGCCCTTGTATTTTTCTAATGCCTTTAGAATAGTGTTTCTTTCAAGGTCATCAAGGTTTAGTTTTTCATTTTCAACTTCAACCTTTCTAACACCACCAAGCATAGAGAAATCAAGCCCGTTTGAACTCATAATTACTGCCCTTTCTATAGTGTGCTGCAATTCTCTAATGTTTCCAGGCCAGGCATATTCTGTCAAATGCAAAATATTGGCTTTATGCAGGTGCAATCCTTTCTTATGATACTTTTTGGCATAAAGTTTAAGAAAATGATTGGCCAATAATTCAACGTCCTTATTTCTTTCTCTTAAAGGTGGCAACTTCAATTCAACCATATTGATCCTGTAGAAAAGATCAGTTCTAAAGTTCCCTTTTTCAATTTCATCAGAAAGGTTGCTATTGGTTGCGGCTATCACACGTACATCTATCTTCTCTTCTTTTTGCCCACCAACTGGTGTTACAGTTCTATTTTGCAAAACACCTAGAAGTTTGCTTTGGCTTGCAAGGCTAAGGTTCCCAATTTCATCAAGAAATAATGTGCCACCATTGGCCAAGCTAAACCTTCCCAGCTTATTGTTTTTCGCATCTGTAAATGCGCCCTTTTTGTGTCCGAAAAGCTCAGATTCAAAAAGTGAATCAGGAATTGCTCCAAGATCAATGCTTACAAATGGCCCTTTTGCTCTTAACGATGCTTTATGTATTGCTCTTGCCACAACTTCTTTACCGGTGCCATTTTCACCGGTTATTAATACACCGGCATCAGTTGTAGCAATTTGATTGATGGTTTGTTTTATCGATCTTATCTCTTCACTTTCACCAATAAACTCACCAAAAGATTGTTCTACTTCTTTTTGAATCTCTTCTCTTTGGGCTTTGAGCAGATTTATTTCTTCCTTACTCTTTTTGATTTGAAGCGCCGCACCAACTGTTGCCAAGAGCTTTTCGTTTTGCCAAGGTTTGGTAACAAAATCGGTGGCACCTTTTTTTACCGCTGCCACTGCAAGCTCAATGTCAGCGTATGCGGTCATAGGAATTACCATAATTCTATCGTCGTGTTCCTTAATGCGCTTCAGCCAGTTCAAACCTTCTACACCATCGTTTACCCCACGTCTGTAATTCATATCTAGTAGAATAATGTCTACCGACTTTTCTAAAAGTACACTAATTACATTGGTAGGGTTGGGTAGTGTATCTACGCTCTCATAAAACTGTTTGAGTAGAAGTTTTGCAGAAGTCAATACATCTTCATCATCATCAATTATCAGTATCTGCGCATCAATTTTAGCCATGGCCTCTCAAAGAAATGGAATTTGATTGGTAGAAGATAAATGGTTGTCCGAAATCGAACAGTTTTAACTTATTTGGATTTTTTAGATTCACTTCCTTTCCCAATAATCTGGATGCCTCCCACCATAAACTATTGCTATAATATGAATTATATCATCCAGTATTTCGAAATAAACCAAATATGGAAATCTATTCATAAGCACAAGCCTTATTTGCTTTTTGACTATTCGGTGCTTCAGAGGAAATGAACAAATTGAATTTTTGCAATCTTCTAAATCATCTAGAAATTTATCGCCCAAACCTGCTTGCTTAGATTCATACCAATCATATGCATCTTGTATATCGTCTTTTGTTACCTATAAGAAGATTGCCCTATAAGTCATACTCGTTTCGAGCTTTTTCTGATAGCTTTTATTCCTTCATCGAAATCAATTCCTTCATTTGGATTGTCTCTTAGTAAACCTGAACGGCGCTCTAATTCTTTCATAAACTTTGGGTTATCATGAGGAAACTTTGGGTTTAGGCGGTTATTCAAATATGCTAACAGTTCATCCAAATCGGAAAAGTGCGTTTTATCAAGCTTTTCAGTCCTATCAAGTGTAATTGTAATCATAAGAATTTGATTCAACCCAAAAATAGTGATTGTTGTAATAAATCATTACCCTTTGAATTTCGATTTCGACCTAAAATATAGAACCAAAAGTTCTATTTAGAGCTACCGTTCAAATTCGTACAGCCATGTGTTGCATTTCCGAACACTTTTAACATTTGAGAAATCCGCGTATGAAATTTAATGCTCAGAAAAACAGTGGGTTATGACTTTTGGCAAAGAAATTTCAAGTAAATATTCAAATTGGAATCGATGAGAATTTTTGCTTTAATCTGCCTGATGAGTTTTTCTGTTAGCGTTGTAAGCGCTCAAAAACAAGAGCCAAAAAAGATAAATGAAAAAGAAACTGAAAAAGTAAAAGAGAAGCCAACAAATAAGTGTGATAAAAAAGAGAAAGAAACTGAGTCAAGTTTTGGAGAAGCCATTTTTCCATTATTCTTTTTCCAAATTACCAAGTAGCTCATTTAAATGGATAGAAAGATAGAAACCAAGTTTTGGAATAAAAAGCGAATCAGCAGATGGGGTGCCTTATCAGCTTTGTTATTTTTAGTGTCATTCTTCGGTTTCAAAGCGCTTAATTTTACTCACAAGGTTGAGCGGTCGCGTTTACAGATGGCCACTGTTCAATTTACCGATTTTAATGAATCTATACCTGTTTCAGGCTCGGCAGAGCCAATTAAAACAGTAATGATAAATGCACTTGAGGGTGGCCGGGTTGAAGAAGTTTATTTAGACGAAGGAACCATGGTAAAGGCGGGTGATAAGCTCTTAAAGTTGAGCAATACAGCGCTAAGCCTTGATTTTATGAATAGAGAGACCCAGATCATTGAGCAAATAAATAATCTTAGAAACACCAGAATAGCACTACAGCAAAACCAAAGACAAAACGAAGACCAACTCATAACCTTTGAAAACCAGCTCAAATTGATTGAAAGGCAGTTCCTAGCCGACACCCTGTTGGCTAGGAAAAATGCCATTTCAGATATTGAGTACTTTAATTCAGTTCAGCGATATGATCTGGCCAAAAAGCAATTTGTTTTGGCCAAACAAAGGGTAGGTGAAGATGAGCTGTATAGAAAAACACAGATTGCAAGGATAGATGCATCAATTCATTTAATGGAAAGGAACCTTGACGCTATAAGAAAACATTTAGAGAGCTTAACTGTAAAAGCCCCAATTGAAGGGCAGCTTAACTCCTTTGATCATGAAATAGGTGCAAATCTTCAAAGAGGTCAAACAATAGGAAGGGTTGATAATCTCAGCGGCTACAAAATATCGGCGCAAGTAGATCAGTATTACCTAAATAGAATAAAAACGGGTATTGAAGCCGAGTTTGATTATTCAGGAAAAAAGTTTTGGCTCATTATTTCGAAGGTTTCGCCAACCATAATGAGCGGACAATTTGAAGTGGAGTTTGAGTTTAAAGATGAAGTGCCATCAAATCTTAGACGAGGCCAATTATTTCAAATAAGAATATTGCTTAGTGCTACTGCCAAAGCGCTCATAATTACAAAGGGTGCCTTTTTCCAAAGTTCAGGCGGTAAATGGGTTTTCGTAACTAATAAGAATGGTGAAGCTTATAAGAAACCAATAACTACAGGAAGACAAAATTCAAGATATATAGAGATTACGAGTGGGTTAGTTGAAGGTGAAGAAATAATAATATCAAGCTATGAAGCTTTTAAAGAATACGACCAAATTAATATAATAGAATAAGGATGATTAAAACAATTGAATTAGAAAAGAAATATCTAACTGACGATATAGAAACAACTGCATTAAACAAGGTAAATTTAGAAATAGAAGAAGGAGATTTTGTAGCTGTAATGGGTGCTTCTGGCTGTGGTAAATCAACACTTCTAAACATTATTGGAATGTTAGATAATCCTTCAAGTGGTGAGTATCATTTTAACGGCAAAAACGTTTCTAGTTTGAGTGATAAAGCAAGAGCAGATATTAGAAAAAGCAATATTGGTTTTGTGTTTCAAAGTTTCAATTTAATAGATGAACTTACAGTTTTTGAAAATGTAGAACTTCCGTTGGTTTATTTAAAAGTGCCAAAAACTGAAAGAAAAACAAAGGTTGACGATATCCTAAAGCAAATGGGAATTGCACATAGAGCGAAGCATTTTCCGCAACAGTTGAGTGGTGGTCAGCAGCAACGTGTAGCCGTGGCGCGGGCTGTTGTAACAAAACCAAAATTGGTACTAGCCGATGAGCCAACTGGTAACCTTGATTCTCATCATGGCAATGAAGTAATGGATTTGTTAACCAGATTAAATAATGAAGGAACAACCATACTAATGGTAACACACAGTACTAATGATTCTGCCTTTGCAAAAAGAATAATTAGACTTTTAGATGGGCAAGTAATTAGCGAAAACGAACAGCAACAAATAGGTGCTTTTTAGATAATAAGCTAAATTAATTCCCAAATGCTCTTAATGTAGATGTTGAACTTGTCTAAAAACAAAGTAACACTTCATCCTGAACTAGATTCAGGATCTGTTGCCATAGAATACACCACTTTCAAGCAGATTCCAATTCAAGTTTGGAATGACTTAATATTTTTTAGCCAATTTCAAATTACGGGTTAACCATAATACAGAACCACATGAACCTAAAACTTGCCATAAGACAAATAATAAGAAACAAGCTTTACGCCACAATTAGCATTATTGGCTTGGCTGTTGGTATAGCTGCCTGTCTTCTAATTTCGCTAAACGTTTTTCATGAGCTTTCATTCGATCAATTTCATCAAAAGAAGGATCGTATTTACCGGGTGAATACCGAACTAGACTTTAATGGCGTAATAAAAGCTGGTTTAAGCAGCCTTTCGGTAGGGCCTACATTAAAAAATGACTATCCTGAGATTGAATCGTTTTGTAGGTTTAGAACCACACCTGGAGCAACCATTCGATATGAAGATCAGGCATTTGACGAAATTAATATTGGTCAAACGGACAGCACCATTTTCCAAGTTTTTGACTTTGAGCTATTAAGTGGAGATAAGAATACTGTGCTAAATGGGCCAAATTCAATTGTAATTAGCGAAGAAGTAGCCGAACGGATTTTTGGTACCGACGATCCAATGAATAAAACGCTAAAAGTAGGTCAGTCTGATTTCTTGATTACCGGTGTAATGGAAAATAAGCCTACCAACACTGAGTTTATCGCTGACGTTTACATACGCCTTCACCAAACCACCTTACCAGGTTGGGAAGCCTTTATGATGGACTGGTTTAGAATTGGTTTCTACACCTTTGTAGAGTTCAAAGAGCCGATAGAAATATCAGAGTTTGAATCAAAAATGGTTGAATTTGAGAATAAATATGTTCAACCATGGGCTACTAGAGCAGGGTTAACATCACATATTATTTATTCATTAACTCGTTTACAAGACTTGCATTTCGATACAAGTAAAGAGTATGATACGCCAAAGGCCAACCCAACATACCTGGTAATATTTAGTGTTTTAGCCATTTTTATTTTGCTAATCGCTTCAATTAACTTTATCAATCTAACATTGGCACAGTCTAGCAAAAGAGCTAAAGAAGTAGGGGTTAGAAAAACCTTAGGTGTAAATAAAGGCCAATTAGTTCAGCAGTTTTTGAGTGAGTCATTTTTAATAACCATTATCTCATTAATTCTAGGTCTTGGACTTATTGAAGTGTTTTTGCAGCCTTTTAATGTGCTTACGGCTAAAACCTTCAACATGAATGATGTTTTTAGCCCTTTGGTAATTGGAACCATGATTGGCCTAACGCTTCTAATTGGTATTGGAGCGGGGAGCTATCCGGCAATGGTAATGAGCAAATTTGAACCACAAAAAGTGCTTAAAGGCAATGTTCCAAAATCAGGTGGTATTGGTGCCCTAAGAAAGCTGCTTATTCTATTACAATTCGCCTTTTCGTTATTTATGATTATTGGAACGCTCTTGATTGCTGATCAAATGGATTTTTTAGCCAATTATGATATTGGTTTCGACAAGGAAAACATTGTAACTCTTAGAATGCCCAATGACCCAAAGGTGTTTCAAAGTGCCCCCACTATAATGACTGAGCTAAGGACTATAGAAGGGGTAGAAAAGGTTACATTAGGAGCAATTCCAAGCGGACAAACCGGTCAGCTAATGTTTAGGATTGAACAAAATGGGGTGTTGGAAGAACAAACGCTTAAGTTTATTCCAGTGGAAGAACAGTTCATATCCCTAATGGGAATTGACCTGCTAAAAGGTCGGAACTTTTCAAAGGAAATTGCCACGGATGTAACACAAGCATTTGTAATAAATGAAACTGCTGCTAAAAAATTTGGTTGGGGCGACGATGCTCTAGGAAAACGCATGCAGTGGGGTTTGGAAGCAAATGATTCAGCCGCAAATGATGGTGTAGTGGTAGGCGTAGTGAAGGATTTTAACTTTAATTCGCTGCATTCGCCTTTAGATCCTGTGGTGCTTATCTATCAACCCAATTGGTTGCAAGGGCAAATAACTATGAGAATAGCTAAAGGAAAAACAAAAGAAACTTTGGCCTTAGTTGAAGATAAATGGAATGAGTTTTCGAATGGAAATGCTATTAATTATAGATTTTTTGATGAGAGTTTGGCTCAGAATTATGAGGCTGAGGAAAGAATGCAAAAGGTATTTAGTTATTTCTCTGCGGTGTCAATTTTACTTGCGCTATTAGGCTTATTCGCTTTAGTGTCTTTCTCAGTTGAGAATAAGACCAAAGAGATTGGTATGCGAAAAATTCTTGGTGCCAACATAGGCCAGCTTACCTGGTTGGTTGTAAAAGATTTTTCATGGTCAATAATTCTGGCATTTGTAATAGTTTCACCAATTAATTATTACTTAATGCAAGAGTGGCTAAACGATTTTGCCTACCAAACGCCCATTTCTTTTCTAAGCTTTTTAATTGCGTTGATAATTGGTTTACTGCTCTCAACGCTCACGGTTATTTATCACATTATTAGAATATCAAGAGCCAACCCAGTAGAGTCTTTGAGATACGAATAGCAGCTAGATGTTTTTAGAATATGTTGTCTAAAAAGAGTTAAACCGTCATCCTGAACTTGATTCAGGATCTGTATCAATGGAGTATTACACTTACGAACAGATTCCAAATCAAGTTTGGAATGACCTAATACTTTTTAGGCAACATCATCTCGAGTTTCGGGCATCGTATCTCAACTCATGTTACAAGGAGTTAATTGGAACCCAAAAAGCATGTACATACATATAGTTTGTACTTTCGAATGAGAAATGAAAAGAAAAACCTTTGTAAAGCTAACAGCCTTAAGCGGTTTGTCTCTTTTAACCAAAAGTACAATGTCAATTTCAGCCCTTAAAAACTTTACCGAAAACACCGAGAAAATGCCCGTGCTTTTTATGGGGCATGGCAATCCAATGAATGCCATTGAAGACAATGTATTTACCCGCGGCTGGAAACAAATGGTGAAAGACATTCCTACGCCAAAGGCCATATTGTGTATTTCGGCGCACTGGGAAACCAACGGCGCCAAAGTGCTTTCAAGTGCTCAGCCCAGAATGATCTACGATATGTACGGTTTTCCGCAAAAGTTGTATCAAGTTAAATACCCAGCGGTGGGCAGCCCAGAATTGGCCAAAGAAGTAAGCTCCCAAGTAAAATTCACCAATGTAGCACTTGACGATACCTGGGGATTTGACCATGGTACTTGGAGCGTTTTGGTACATGCTTTTCCTGATGCTGATATTCCTTGTTTTCAATTAAGCTTAAACAAAACAAGAAACATGAAATGGCACTACGATTTGGCAAAAGAGTTGACCTACCTAAGGTCCAAAGGGGTGCTAATAGTAGGCAGCGGCAACATAGTACACAATCTAAGCAACTTTAAAGCACTTTTTGATAAAACACCCGATTGGGCATTGGAGTTTGATAAGAAAAGTACTGAGCTAATATTAGATGATAATCACAGCGCGCTGCTAGATTACAAGCAGTTTGGCAAAAGCGCTTTGTTAAGTGTAAACTCTGCCGAACATTATATTCCAATGCTTTACGCAATTTCTCAAAAAGAAAAAGGAGATTCAATTCAATTCTTTAACCACGATATTCACGAAAACTTGATGGCTACTGGAATGAGAAGTATTAGAATAGGCTAACTTATAATTTTCAAACCTTTAAATGGATTCATTACCAAATTTTTCATCAGATGTCAGACGTTTTCAAAACGTCCGACATCTCATTTTTGCCAAAAGTTGAATTTTTACTTACTTGAGTTGAATTTAAAAATGTATTTAAATTTTTCCAAAGTTCAGCTTTTGTTAATGCATTTTGGTTTTACAAAAGGTTTAACCTTGATTTTTAAGTCAAACTTTGGAAAAGTTCGAACCCCAAATTTAAAAATCAGCGTTATCGCTCTGGTTACGTTTATAATTAATCGAACTCAAGTTGCTATAAAAAAGCAAGGCTCACCTCATTTAATAATGAAAACCACATCATTAAATTCTAAAGTTTCTCCGAATACAGTGGTAAGCTTTAATAAGTAATAATAAGCGCCACCTTCAATAGGCCCGCCATTTACCAAGCCATCCCAAAGAAAACTTGGATCTGTTGAATAATGAAGACTTTGCCCTGTACGGCTGTAAACCCTAAAACTTATTTCTTTAACACCCACCCCTTTTAATTGAAACGTATCATTTATTATGCCATCTCCGTTCGGAGAAAATGCATTTGGTATAAATATGAGCGTTTTAAACTTGGTGTTTACCACATTGCTTAGTGAATACACGTTGGCATTACCATTTTCTATGGCCTTGATCCTGTAATTAACGGTTCTGTTGTTGTCGTCAATGTTCAAGTAATCCGAATAAACTGTATCAAGTGTATTATCAATTTCGAACCAGTCATTTGGTGCCAATTCTTCTTCAATAACGTAATTTGAAATCCCTTTTGGCCAACCTATGTAAGATGACCATTTGAGAATTGCAGCTTCATTGTTTTGATTCTGAACTCGTAACACCATGTTATTCATCAACGGTGAACTTATAGACACTCTTTTGCAAGCATCTGTTGCGGTTAAGTTATACCTGTAAGATTGGTAAGTGGTGTTTTTTTGACTATCCAAAAAATAACTGTTGCTACCTTGATAAATAAGCGTGTCATCTCGATTTAAAGAATAACTGATAGAATTAGGAAAACTATCCCAATTAATAAGTATAACACTTGAATCAATAACACTTACAGACGTTAAGGGTGCAATTGCATCAGGCTCAAAACCTTGCTGAACAACTAATTGTGTGTCAGTGTTTGTGATACATCCCGTAGGACCACGTAGCACTTGTTTTATAAAAATCTTGCTAGTGTCAATTATTTCAAAAGAAAAATCAGGTGTGTAAATACTATCCGTCAATGTGTTTGCAAAGTATTTTAAACTCGAAATACGGCCCTGTGCGGTGCTTTTAATATGAAGCGTATCAGGAGCACAAATCAAGGTATCACTTAGGTTGAAGCCCGGTTTTGGTGCTTCAATAATGTCTATAACCGCCGATTTTTTAATGGAGTCGCTGCAAGTAGCATTTGACACTGTTAGTTGAATATCATAATCGCCAGTTTGCTGAAATTTAATGGTTGGATTTTGAGCATATAGTGTCCGTTCAATTTCTCCATCTTTATAAACCTTCCACTCATACTCATGTTCTGCACCCTCAACAAGAATTGAACTATCTTGAAGCTTTAACTCTACATATTGGCACCATTTATTGGTATCGGCAACAAAGTCAGCTTTGGGTGAGGTGTTAAAGGAAACAGAATCGGAATTCCAAGCGAAATAACCAGTTCTGGTATGAATACCTTTTAAAATCACATAGAATTTATTCTTGCCGGGCGCATCGTATACTAAGTTATTACCGTAGCGAATATCATAGCCCCCCGTATCATTGGCAATATGCCACTCAAAAGAATCATAATAGTTATCGGCAAAAGCAAACAGTCGTAGTTGTTGTGTACATTCTTTCGCACTACGAAATTCTAATCTTTTGTAAGATTTGTTGAAATGAGGTAGAGGAAGTTCAAAAGGGTAATTATTCAGGTCTGGTGCCGGCAAAATATCTATCTGCTCTCTCAATTTAGCATTATTGCTGTTTGCATTAGTCACGACCAAACAGTTTGAATCTGTTTTAGTAAAAAATGACTGATAACTTTTACCGTTACAAGCTTTTTGATTATTGTTAAAGAGATAGTTCTTTCTGTAAACTGGTAAATAATCCGACGAATCAATAATCAATTTTAAATTAGATGAAGACTTCTTAAATCTACTTTCATTAGTCCATGAATGGCTGTAATAATTTTTACCAAAAGAATTCGTAAACACGCCTAATTCAGACTTTCTAGACGTTAATAAATAAAAAGAATCAGTAGTAGAATTGCTCAGAATTACATTATCTACAACTGGATTACCCCATTGATAAAAACCACCATCAACAAAATTATTTTTTAGGCCTTTGTAAGCTTTATATTTTCCAAAATCTAGATCACCTTGTAAGTTGCAATTAACTATATAAGTATAGATTTCATTTCTATCAGAACCCAAAGTATCATTCCTGTAAATAATTGACACGATATCCTTGTTTGAATCTATTTTGTATTGGTTATAACTCCAAGGTTCTAGAGCTCTTTCGGTATTTTTTTTCTCAAATAACGTTTTCTCTACTTTGCTTTCAAGCACATCATTTTTCAAATGATACAATCTCGATTTAAGGAAGCCAATTCTATCAAAATAAGTGACACTAAAGACAATTTGATTTTCAGATATCTTAAAGTAACTTGTATTCTGAATGGCCGAAGCTTCTCTAAATGGAATTGAATCTAAAATCAGCCTTTGCTTGGAATCACTAAATTTTAAAACTAGAACTTGGGAAGAATCATCGATTTTTTCATAAAAACGAAATTCATCTATTACTGTCCAACACCGATAAATGCTCTTTTCATCACTTAACTTTGTCTTTGTAAACCCATCTGGCGTTTTTTTCCAAACAAGGTCTTCATAAAGTATTTCTGAAATATTATTTTTTTCATCCAAAATCTGAAAGTGTTGGCCCCGACTAAAATCTTCCATTACCGTTGTATCATCCACTATTTCCATTCCGCCATGCATGGTAAACTTCATCACCTTGCCATTACCTAAATACCATTCATGAGGTACTTGAGCTTTTAGGTTTAAGGTAAAGGCAGTAAGAAATATTAAAAACAGTAAACGGATCATAAGCTCATTTGGCAATCAATACTCGCAAATTGATTAGGCGTTTCTTGATAGAATTTTTCAGGTTTATATATGATGCATAGATAGACAAAAGTGTTGCAATTTTATTCATATGCCCGACGTTTCTAGAACGTCCTACATCTCATTTTGCCGAGAGCAGAATTCACAATTAAATTAGCGAGAGTGTCACCCAGATATCGGACACTCTGAAAGTGTCGGATATCGTATTAAGTCAAATTATGAGGTGCCAACATTCTCAAATTTTCAAATTTGTGCCGACTTGTCGGTATCAAAGCTCCCCTTCCCACTCAGCATAAAACTGCTTGAGAAAGGCTTCCATATAATCATGACGTGCTTGCGCCATATTAATACCTGTTTGAGTATTCATTCGGTCTTTTAGCAGCAATAGTTTTTCGTAGAAGTGGTTTACCGTATGGCTCGTTTTGTTTTTGTAATCTTCAAAGCTTTGGTGCATGGTTGGTGGTACATCAGGGTTATAGATTTCATGCCCCTTGTGGCCACCGTAGGCAAAAGTTCTAGCCACTCCAATGGCGCCAATGGCATCTAACCTATCAGCATCCTGCACGCATTTACCTTCAATGGTTTGCATTGGTGTTTCTACCCCTGAGCCTTTATAGCTCACATTGTTGATTATTTCGATTATGGCATCTGCAATTTTCTCATCTTCACCAATTTCTTTCAACCATGCGATAGCCTTCACGGGCTCATCACTTTGGTTAAACTTCCAATCATCAAGGTCATGTAGTAAGGCGGCCATTTCAGTAATGTATAAGTCTGCCCCTTCTTTTTTGGCAAGCGTCTTTGAAGTTTTCCATACTCTATAAATATGCCACCAATCGTGTCCAGAGCTTTCACCTTCAAAAATGGTTTTTATATGTGTTTCAGTCTTTTTTAGTTTTTGTTCAGTATTCATTCACTTGTAAATCAATTAGCTATATACAAAATCAGTTTATGAATAAACATTTAGTTTGATGTAAACCTTATTTTCGGAGCGAACTTACGAACGCATATGGAAGAGATTAAAGACTTATTAAGGCAAAATTTTCCTACACTTAATGATCCTGATTTTATAGATGAATTTGCTTCAGTAGCTGAGATAGTAGAGGTGCCCGCCAATATGTCAATGATGGAGATTGGGCAATACATAAAAACCATTCCATTGTTGGTTGATGGATTGATAAAAATTTTTAGAGAAGATGAAGAAGGCAATGAGCTTTTCTTGTACTACATTTACCCAGGGCAGGCCTGTTCTATTTCATTTGTTTGTTCTGCCAGAGAAAGAATAAGTCAGATACGAGCCCAAACCCTTGATACATGCCGTGTGCTTTCTGTTCCTATTGACTATATGGATCCGTGGATGACTAAATACAAGGTTTGGTATTACTATGTAATTGAAACCTATAGAATGCGCTTTGAGGAGGTGCTAAAAACAGTAGATAGCATTGCTTTTCATAGAATGGATGAGCGATTAATGAGTTATTTAAGGAAAAATGTTGAAGCGCAAGGCGATCAAGTATTACAATCAACACATCAAGATATAGCTTATGAGCTTAATACATCACGAGAAGTGGTTTCTCGTCTCTTAAAGAAGCTTGAGCAAAAAGGAAAAATAAAGCTGGGGCGTAATCAAATTTGGGTAAAGGAGCTTGAATAGGGGGCT
Source organism: Bacteroidia bacterium (assembly GCA_049115495.1). Classification (GTDB taxonomy): domain Bacteria; phylum Bacteroidota; class Bacteroidia; order CAILMK01; family JACPUW01; genus JACPUW01. The sequence continues at coordinate 39,692 of JAGDZV010000011.1, forward strand.
CTTTTTTCGGCTCTAAAAATTTGCTTACAGAGTTTTTCCTAGCACATATTTGCCGTCAGGGTTTATTTCCTGTTGAGAATAAATGATGGCTTCAAGATCAATACAACATTAAGAATCTTAATTAGAAGATTAAATTTTGTTTATATTGCACCTAATTAAAGGTTTTTAACAATTTAACACAAGTGTAATTATGAGAGTAAAGTACTGCCTTATGGCCGTGCTAGCGCTGTTATTGTGTACAGGCAACGCAATGGCGCAAAGTACGGTTAAAGGAAAAGTCACTGGCAATGGGGAACCGTTGGTAGGTGCAGCGGTTGTTGTAAAAGGAACAACAGTCGGAATTTTCACAGACGCTACAGGAAGCTATTCCTTAGACGTTCCAAAAGGAAAAGACACACTCCTGGTGTCTTATGTGGGCTACAAAACCACAACAGTTTTAATTGGAGGAAGAGCTCTAATTGAAATTGAATTGGAAACAGAAAGTGTTCAGCTTAATGAAATGGTAATTACAGCACTAGGTATTTCAAGAGAAGAGAAGTCTATTGGATATGCTGCACAAACAGTAGGTGCTGAAGATGTTACCAAATCAAAAGATGTAAACTTTGTTTCTTCTTTAAGTGGAAAGGTTGCTGGTGTAAACATCAACAATTCGGGTACCATGGGTGGTTCTGCAAATATTGTTATTCGCGGATACACATCATTAAATGGTAATAACCAACCGTTATTTGTTGTTGATGGTATTCCAATTAGTAATCAAAATACTAATACAACTGATCAAAAGACGGGTCGTGGTGGTTATGATTACGGTAATGCCGCAATGGATATTAACCCAGAAGATATTGAGACTGTAACCGTACTAAAAGGTGCTGCTGCAACTTCTCTTTATGGATCAAGAGCAGCAAACGGTGTTATTCTAATAAAAACCAAAGATGGTGGCGGAAAAGGCCGCAAAGGTGGTTTAGGTGTTAGTGTTTCTACAGGTATGACCATGGGATCTATTCATAAGTCTACCATGCCTCGCTATCAAAATGAGTATGGTGCTGGTTATGGTCAGTATTACGGACCCGATACTATTATTACAAAAAATGGTGAAGTAATTACAAACGGGTACATGCAGGCCTATGATTCAGATGGCGATGGTTTTGATGAACTTTGGGTGCCAATGGGCGATGATGCGTCTTTTGGAGCCAAGTTTTCTGATCATGATGAAGTATACACTTGGGAATCACTATTTCCTGAATTAGATACCTACGGAAAACCACAACCATTTGAAGCAGGAGCAAATGATCCAACAACATTTTACGAGCAATCGGTAGCGTGGAATACCAACGTGGCTATTGATGGTGGAAACGAGAATGGTAGCTTTAGAATGTCATTTACCAACTATAGTTTAGATGGTATAGTACCGGGTAGTACGTTAGAAAGAAATAACGCTACTTTTTCTGGTAACTTTAATATGTCAGATAAGTTAAGCGTTGGCGCAAAGGCAACTTACATAAATACGGCTGCCAAAGGAAGATATGGTACAGGTTACGATGCAAGAAACCCAAATCAATCATTTAGACAATGGTATAATGTAGGAACTGATTTAGCACGACAAAAGGAAGTTTATGAGCTTACCGGGAAAAACATTTCTTGGAATGCTTATGGCCCTGGAAACTCAGATCCAACGGGTCCCCATTATTTCGATAACCCTTATTATATGATTAGTGAGAATTATCAAAGTGATGGCAGAAATAGAATAATGGGTAATTTCAATACTACTTATAAGTTTAACGATGCATTTAGCGTAATGGGAAGGGTAGGAATTGATACCTACGATGAGTTGCAAGAAGAAAGAATTTCGGTTGGATCTGTTGACCCTTCAATGTATTCAAGAAAAAACATTCAATTTTCTGAGATTAATTATGACTTGATTTTCTCTTATAGAAAAAACCTGAGCGAAGACTTAAATTTTGACGCAAACTTTGGTTCTAACGTAAGAAGAACTATGTACAGCGATGTTTTTGCCGAAACTAACGGAGGGCTTGTTGTACCGGGAGTATACTCTTTAGCTAATACGGTAAGTGCTATTGAAGCACCTGAAGAAAATGCCTGGACAGTAGGTGTAAATGGATATTTTGGTAGAGCTTCATTAGGATATCAAAACCTGCTTTACCTAGACCTAGCTGGTAGATATGATATTTCTTCTACTTTACCGTCAGATAACAATGCTTATTTCTACCCATCAGCATCAATGAGTTTTGTATTCTCTGAGCTTATGAATAGTTCTAAAGTTGAATTTGGTAAACTAAGATTAAATTATGCTGAAGTTGGTGCATCTGCCCCAGCATTATCTGTTGCGAATACATATTTCCAAAATCCTGGTTTTGGTGGTGTAGCCATGGCTTCAGCACCTAGTACTGAAAACAACGCAGGGCTGCTTCCTGAAAACACAAGAAGTTTAGAAGCCGGATTGGACATGAAGTTTTTCCAAAACAGACTCGGAATTGACCTTTCGGTTTACCGACAAAATACATTTAATCAAATTTTGCCAGCTAGGGTAACTTCTGCCACCGGTAGCATTTACCAATATGTAAATGCTGGTGAAATGCAAAACCAAGGAATTGAAATTGCCGCTTACGTTACACCAATAAAATCAAAAGATTTTAGCTGGGACTTAATGTTCAACTACGCTAAAAACGTAAATGAAGTAATTGAGCTTTATGGTGGTGCCGAAAATCTTCAACTGGCATCAGTTCAAGGTGGTATTACTGTAAATGCTACAGTAGGCCAGCCATATGGCACAATTTGGGGTAGAGATTTTGTAAGAGACGAAGCTACCGGAGAACCACTAGTATATGCACACCCTTTTGGTGGAATGAGATATAGTAGAACAGTGGGATCTGATCATGTATTGGGTAGCATTATTCCTGATTTTAGAATGGGTGTAAACAACCAATTCAATTATAAAAATCTATCAATGAGTTTCTTAATCGATATTCAAAAAGGTGGTAACTTCTTCTCACTTGACTCTTGGTACGGATATGCAACTGGTGTTTACGACTGGTCAGCAGGTACTAATGATAAAGGTAATGAAGTGCGTGCAAATGTTGAAGACGGAGGAGGACTTCCTATTGGTGGAGTACTTGCCGCAACAGATGAGAATGGAGACTACATTTATGATGAAAATGGCGAGTTTACTTCAAGCGGAGTGGCCAACGAAGAGTACGGTTATGTAGGTAACTATGCCAACTCTTTTGGTTATGCCACGGCACCAAATGCGTTGCACGTTTATGATGCTTCTTTTGCAAAACTAAGAGAGCTTAACATTACTTATTCGCTTCCTTCAACTATGTTCGATAACTCTTCAATTGGTGGAGTAGATCTTTCATTAACAGGACGTAACCTTTGGATTATTTGGAAAAATGCTCCTTACACCGATCCAGAAGCTGGTTTGTCAGCTGGTAACATTCAAGGATATCAGTCTGGTGCTTATCCTGCAGTTAGAGAAATTGGTTTTAATCTAAGAGTGAAATTCTAAAAATTGATTACAATGAGAAAATTATTTATAGCAATATTTAGTTTATTGATCTTAGTTTCTTGTGGAGACCTTACTGAGCTAAATGTAGATACAAAGAGTCCACAAGTTGTTCCGGCAGGTTCATTATTTGCAAATGCAACAAAAGAACTTTCCGATTGGATGAGCAGCAGTAACGTTAACGAAAACAATTGGAGATTGTGGTCTCAACAGTGGACCCAAACAACTTATGTTGATGAGTCTAATTATGAATTAATTGAGCGTGATGTTAACGGTAACTTCTGGGATAGGATGTACGCAACAGTTTTAAGAGATTTAAGCGAGGCGCGTGTGGCCATAAATAACGACGATATACTTCTTGATGAGTATAGAAAAAATCAATTGGCCATGATTGATGTACTCGAAGTATACGTATACGCTGTAATGGTTGACATTTGGGGAGATGTTCCAAGATCAGAAGTTATGAGCGGAACAGTAACACCAAAGTATGACGATGATGCTGAGATATACAACGCTATTATTGACCAGCTTGATGCAGCTATTGGAAACCTTGGTGGCGAAAGCGGATTTGGTGCTTCAGATTTATTGTATGGCGGTAGCGCTGATGCTTGGAAAATGTTCGCAAATTCGCTAAAGCTTAAAATGGCAATAAGACTCGCCGATTCTGACAATGCTAAAGCAAAATCAATGGCAGAGGCAGCAGTAGCTTCTGGTGTTTTTGCTTCTTCAGCTGATGATTGCGAACTCGTTTATTTACCCGGTACGCCAAATACAAACCCTGTTTGGGAAGATCTTGTGCAAAGCGGAAGAACAGATTTTGTGGCGGCTAATACCATGGCAGATTACATGAATGCCCTTGTAGATCCAAGACGTCCTTTCTATTACAGAAATTTAGGAGGTCAAGATTCAGTGGTAGGTGGAATTTATGGTCAACCTTCGGCTTACACTTCTAACTCTCAGCCAAGTGATCTTTTAGAAGACCCAACCATGCCAGGTGTACTTATTTCTTATACTGAAATTTGCTTTTTATTGGCAGATGCTAGTGAGAGAGGATACGCCGTGGGCGGAACCGCAGAAGAACATTATAACAATGGTATTACCTCTTCTATTCTAGAGTGGGGTGGAGCTCAAGGCGATGTAGATGCCTATTTGGCCAATGCTGATGTAGCATATTCAACAGCACAAGGAACCTGGAAAGAAAAAGTAGCCCTACAAAAGTGGTTGGCACTTTATAATCAAGGTTTCGAAGCATGGTCAACATATAGATTATATGATGCTCCTGTTTTAAACCAAGCTGCCGAAGCAGGAACGTTACCTCCATCAAGATATACTTATCCTATTGATGAGTCATCTCTTAATGGTTCTAATGTAGATGCTGCAAAAGCCAAATTTGATAATGACAACTCATTTTCAAAAGTATTTTGGGATGTAAACTAAATTAAGGTCATAGATCTTATAATGCTGAGGGCGCTTTTTAATTAAAGCGCCCTTTTGCATTTTGTAAAAGTGATTGTAGTCACCATTGGCAACTTTGGGTGCAAATACTTTTGAACCCACAATTGAACTAATGGAGATTTTAGAAATTATAGGTTACGCCACTGCGCTCTTTATAGGCATATCGCTTGGATTAATTGGTGGCGGCGGATCCATATTAACTGTTCCAATTTTAGTTTATCTAATGGGGGTTGAAGCTGGAGAATACGCTCCGGCATATTCACTTTTTATTGTTGGAGGTACCGCCTTAATTGGTGGTCTTCAGAAGTATAAACAAGGTTTTGTAGATATCAAAACCTTTTTTGTTTTTGGTATACCTGCAATTATTACGGTGTATTTTACCAGGCATAGCTTAGTGCCTTTTTTAAGCGAAAAGGTAAATGCATTGGGTAGCGACCCTGTAAACGATCCTTTATGGCCTACAGTAGTTTTAGGCCTATTTGCAACACTTATGGTTTTAGCATCAGTTTCAATGATTAGGGGCCGTAAAGGGGCAAGCGAAACCGAAGAGCAAGAATTGAAATTTAATTACCCCCTAATACTTATTGAAGGAATTGTAGTAGGAGTAGTTACTGGGCTTGTAGGGGCTGGCGGTGGATTTTTAATAATACCTGCTTTGGTAAAACTAAGTAAACTAAGTATGAAAAAAGCCGTAGGTACATCGTTATTAATTATTGCTGCAAAGTCACTTTTTGGATTTATTGGTGATGTTACAAGGTTAGAAATTGACTGGCAAATGTTGTTGATAATTACAGCGTTAGCCGTCGTAGGGATTTTTGTAGGCAACGCATTATCAAAGAAAATTCCAGGCCACAAACTTAAAACCGGATTTGGTTGGTTTGTACTAATTATGGGGGTATATATTTTAGGAAAAGAATTATTGATATAATAATTATATATAGAACAAATTAATAGGCTGTTTTACATGGTTTAATTAAAAAAAGAAAAAGAAAAGATGAAAGTAGAACAGATTTACACAGGATGTTTGGCACATGGCGCTTATTACATTGAATCTAATGGCGAAGCGGCCATTATTGATCCGCTTAGAGAAACAAAACCCTATTTAGATAGAGCTGCCAAGTCAGGTGCTAAGATCAGATACATCCTTGAAACTCATTTTCATGCCGATTTTGTATCAGGTCACTTAGATCTTTCAAAACAAACGGGCGCTGAGATAGTGTATGGCCCCACGGCAAATGCAAATTTCCCAATTTTAAGAGCTAACGATAGGCAAATTTTAACCCTAGGTGATGTTACAATAGAGGTACTTCATACACCGGGTCATACCATGGAGTCTTCTTGCTTCTTATTAAGAGATAATCACGGTAATATTAATTCAGTGTTTACTGGTGATACAGTTTTCTTGGGAGATGTAGGTAGACCCGATCTTGCCGTAAAAACTGATCTAAGCAAAGAGCAATTGGCTGGTTATTTATTTGATTCTATTCAAGAAAAAATAATGCCTCTGCCTGATCATACAATAGTATACCCAGGACATGGTGCAGGCTCAGCTTGTGGTAAAAACATGAGCGACGATACTGTTGATACTTTGGGCCACCAAAAAGCTACCAATTATGCCTTACAGCCAATGAGTAAAGAAGCATTTGTAGCAGCGGTGCTCGAAGGCCAAACCACACCACCACAGTATTTCCCAAAAAATGCTGTAATGAATAAAATGGGATATGACTCATTTGTAGATGTGTTAGAAAAAGGACTTACTGCGCTTGATGTAGAATCTTTTGAAGATGCAGCCAATAGAATGGATGCTCTTGTTTTAGATGCCAGACACGAAACCGAATTTGTAAAAGGGTTTATTCCTAATTCAATTTTTATTGGTATAGATGGCAACTTTGCCCCATGGGTAGGTACGCTAATTCTTGATTTACAACAACCAATATTGGTTGTGGCAGATGAAGGTAGAGAAGAAGAAGTAATTACCAGATTATCAAGAGTTGGTTATGACAATGCTGTTGGTTTCTTAAAAGGTGGAATTGATGCTTGGAAGGCTGCAGGTAAGGAAATTGATACAATTAAGGCAGTTTCTGCAAAAGAATTCGCAAATCTTGAACATCATCACGGTATAAATGTTTTAGATGTAAGAAGAGCAACAGAATACGAAACAGCCCACGTAGAAGGCGCTAGGCTAGTAACTGTTGACCATATTAATGATTATATGAACGATCTTCACAAACACTCTGAGTATTTTATGTACTGTCAAGGGGGATATCGTTCAACAATTGCCGCTTCAATTTTAAAAGCAAGAGGTTTTGAAGCCCTTGTAAATGTAGAAGGCGGTTTCGATGCAATTAAAGAAAATCCAGAAGTTAAACTTGAATCTGGAGTAAACGCATAGTCGCAAATGTTGTATTTGCACTAGTTCAATTGGTTTTGGTTGGTGAAAGCCGTCAGCAATGGCGGCTTTCCATTTTTAAATCACTATTCTCTATTAATTATTAAAATGAAGTTTGGGCACTTACTTTTAGTATTTGTTTTTTCATGCTCCTTTAGTAACCAAATCTTTGGGCAAGACCATCCGAGATCAGCCCATTGCGATAGCCTCAGAAACGATACATCGGTGCATTGTGCACTTGATTTTTTTGCTAAAGGCACATTTCACGGACATATTCGTAATTATTTTATGTCTACTATTTCGGCGCATGGTTTATCAGATTTTTATGCCAATGCTGCTGGTGGCGCATTGGGATACCATTCTGCAAGAATTAAGGGATTTAGCATTGCCTTAAAAGGACAGTTTACCTACAACATTTTTTCAAACGATTTATTGGCTGTTGATCAACTAGGCGGTAGGGCCAGCAGGTATGAGTTACAGCTATTTGACGTAGTGCATCCGAACAATAGAAATGACCTTGACAGATTAGAAGAACTATATATTGACTATTTGGGCGATAGAATTTACGCCAAAGCAGGTAAAATAGATATAGTAACCCCCTTGGTAAACCCGCAAGATGGTAGAATGAAACCATACGCTATTCATGGCCTGTGGGTAAGATCAAAGCTAAATGCGAATTGGGTAATGAGCTTAGGAGCCTTTAATAAATTTTCGCCAAGAAGTACAACGCACTGGTATCATTTAAATGAGTCTATTGGTATTTATGGCAATGGCTACGCTATAAACGGCAAAAAGGCACGCTACCAAGGCAGGTTGCGCACAAATGGCCTATTGGTAGCAGGAGCACATTATCATAATAAGCTATTTAATTTTCAAGGATGGAATTATTATATTGATAATATTTCAAATACCTTTTTTGGCCAGGCACAACTTCATGGTGTTAAAAAGTATCATGGTCAATTTAAATTGGGGCTTCAGTACCTAAGGCAATGGCAATTGGGTGAAGGCGGAAATTCAGATTCTATCATTTTTCAATACCATAATAACCAAGATCAGGTGCATATACTCTCTGGCAGATTGGCATACAGATTTAGGCATTACGTGCTTAGTTTAAATGGACTTCAAGGTTTAGGTAAGGGCCGTTTCCTTTTTCCCAGAGAGTGGGGTAGGGAGCAGTTTTATGTAACAGTGCCCAGAGGTAGGGTTGAGGGAACAGGTGGAATGCAAGTGCTCATGCTCAAGGCCCAAGCAAAGCCCCAACTAAAAAATCTCTCGGCCATTAATCTCTCGGCAGGTTATTTTAATTTTCCTGAGCATGATAGATATGATTTAAATAAGTACGGAATGCTTTCTCACTATCAATTCACTATTGATATGAGTTACAAGTTTCATCATTTATTAGAAGGCTCAAGTTTAAGGCTGCTTTATATCAATAAATTTACACCAAACTCTGATGCTTATGAGCCAAGCTTATGGTTCAATAGTTCTCATTTTCAGCAAATTAATGTTGTGTTTAACGTTGTTTTTTAGTCTTTACTATTAAACATAAAATTGGTGATAAAAGTCACCTTGTAAGGTGACATCAGTCATCCTTAGCAAGCAGTATTAAAATGTAACTTGCGATTCAATTCGGAGGAATAATTAATTGAACTATAAAATTTATAAAAAATGCAACATCAAATTGTTATTATTGGGGGCGGAACAGGGGGGCTTATGGTTGCGGCACAACTTCTTAGAGCCAATTCAAAGCTAGACGTAGCCATTGTTGAACCATCAGATAAGCATGCTTACCAACCTGCTTGGACCCTTGTAGGTGCAGGAACATTTGATTATGATAAAACATTAAGAGACGAAGCCGATTATATACCAAAAGGTGCCAAATGGATAAAAGACTATGCCGATGAGGTTAACCCTGATAATAATACTGTAAAATTACGTGGAGGAGAAACAATAACCTACGAATATTTGGTTGCTGCTCCGGGTATTCAAATAGATTTGGATGGAATTCCGGGCCTTAAAGATGCTATGGGGAAAGGAGATGTTTGCAGCAATTATGTTGATCCAAATTATACGTGGGATGTTATTAAAAACTTCAAAGGAGGAAACGCTGTATTTACACAGCCTACAACACCCATTAAGTGTGGTGGAGCACCACAAAAAATAGCTTACCTGGCGGCTGATTATTTTAAAAAGAACAAGGTTGATGCACATGTGATTTTTGCAACTCCTGGTTCGGTTATTTTTGGTGTAAAAGACTTTGCCGACACTTTAATGCAGGTAATATACAGGTACGGAATGCACCTTAAAACATTTTATGCCCCTACAAGAATTGAACCTGATAAAAAAATAATTCATTTTAGATGGGCAAAGCCAGGTGATAATAATTGTGTAGTTACGGAGCAGGACATTATACATGAGGAAAAAGAAGGTGATCTTGAAATAAAAATGCCTTATGATATGCTTCATCTAGCGCCGCCTCAAAGCGCACCAGATTTTATAAAAAGGTCAAAAATCGCCCATCAAGACGGACCAAGTAAAGGCTGGATTAATGTAAATGTTAATTCTCTTCAGCACAATGTTTATCCAAATGTTTTTGCATTAGGTGATTCTGCTGCTTTGCCTACAGCAAAAACGGGAGCAGCTATTAGAAAACAAGCACCTGTGGTTGTGGCCAACTTGCTACATCATATGCAGAATAACTCAATGAGCGAAAAAGAATATCAAGGTTATTCATCTTGTCCGCTGGTTACAGGTTATGGTAAAATGGTACTTGCTGAATTTAAATATGGGAACATTCGTGATTCTGATCCTTTACTTAGCAAATTCGTTGATACTTCAAAAGAAAATTGGAGTATGTGGGTACTTAAAAAGTACGGGCTCCCGTATTTATATTGGAATCAAATGTTAAGAGGTAAAATGTAGCAAGTTTCTGCATGATAAAGAGTAAAAGCCCGGCCCGTTTTAGGTTGGGCTTTGCTATTTAATCGATTAAGGTATGACCGAGGTCATCATTTATTTTTAATTGAATTGCAAAATTTGAATAACTAAAATCAATGAGATGTATGAATTATTATTAGAGATACGAGACTTTATAAGCCAGCCATGGCCTTGGTATGTGGGTGGTCCTATGATAGCTTTTGTCATGTTTCTTTTGTTGTATATGGGGAGAGAGTTTGGGATTTCAGCAAACTTTAGAGTAATGTGTGCCGCAGATGGTGCCGATGAAATGGCTGATTTTTTCAAATTTGAATGGGGTAAGCAAGGTTGGAACTTGCTTGTTGCCCTTGGTTCAGTTTTTGGTGGCTATTTAGCAGCAACTTATTTTACACCCAACCAGATTGCGCATGTGTCTGAAGCAACTGTGGAGAGTTTAAAAGAACTTAATATGAACTTTGAAGTTGGAGAAGTTCCTTTGGTACCAGATTTCTTTTCATGGGAATCATTATTTACTTTAAAGGGGTTTTTAATAATTGTAGTTGGTGGTTTTTTAGTGGGTTTTGGGGCTAGATATGCTGGTGGCTGCACTTCAGGTCATGCAATTAGCGGAATGTCTGCTCTGCAAGTAGGCTCACTATATGCGCTGGTTGGTTTTTTCATTGGTGGTCTTGCAATGACCTATTTATTATTTCCTTTAATCTTTTAAAAAGTAGCAGTCATGAAAATGTCAAGATTTATAATTATCGGGGTTTTATTAGGAATTACATTATACAAGGCAGAAGCAGTAAGTTGGTTTAGGATTTATGAAATGTTTAAGTTTCAAAGCTTTCATATGTACGGTATTATTATAAGCGCTATTGCCTTAGGGATTCTCATTGTTCAAATAATTAAAAGAACTAAAATGAAATCAATAGAAGGCGCGGAGATAAAGTTTAATCCTAAAGATACAAATTGGCCTAGATATATAATTGGCGGAATTATTTTTGGATTAGGTTGGGCACTTGCCGGTATTTGTCCCGGTCCAATGTTTATTTTGCTAGGAAGTGGTTATACCGTACTTATCGTTTTTCTATTGGCTGCCATGACTGGCACCTTTGCCTACGGTTATTTCAGAAAAAAGCTCCCGCATTAGAAATTAAAGTTTTAAGGAATATTAATGGGGCTTCAGTTTTGTAGCCCCATTTCTTTTAAACCTTCTTACTCTGGTTTGCCTTTATTTGTACGAAGAATTAGTATGCAGAGAAAATCCGATTATTTGTTGCCATTTCTATTTGCAGTGTTTTTGGCAATAGGAATGATTTTAGGAGCCAATTTTAATCCTTCGAATGAAGGATTTGGAGCTGATGAATACAGCAAAAAACTTAATCAGGTTCTTGGCTATATTGAGTCGTCTTATGTAGATGATCCAAACAAAGAAGAGTTAATTGAAGGTGCAATTACTGAGATGCTATCAGAACTTGATCCATATTCTTCATACATATCGGCAAAGGATTTAAGCCACGCAACAGAGCAGCTTGAAGGCAATTTTGATGGTATTGGGGTTGAATTTAATGTGAGAAACGATACGGTGACCATTTTGCATGTAATTCCCGGTGGACCATCTGAGAAAGTAGGGCTTTTACCAGGAGACCAAATTATAAATGTAGAAGGCGAAACCATTGCAGGTATTGGAATAAATAACAGCGAAATAATACGTGAACTCAAAGGACCTAAAGATACTAAGGTGGCTATTGAGATAAAGAGAAAAACGGAATCAGAGCTGCTTGATTTTGAAATTACTAGAGATAAAATTAAGATTGAAAGCGTTGTAGCATCTTATATGGCCAATAGCCATACAGGGTATATTAAGGTTACTCGCTTTGCGGGTAATACAAGCAACGATTTTAAAAATTCAATTGAAGATTTAAAGGCAGAAGGTGCAAAGAGCTTAGTTGTAGACCTAAGAGGAAACCCGGGTGGATACTTGGGCGCAGCAACGTCAATGGTTGATCAATTTCTGAATTCTGGAGATTTAATAACCTACACCCAAGGCAGATCTAGAAATAGAGAAGATTATGAAGCCACCGGCGATGGCATTTTTAGGCAAGGAAATCTTGTGGTTTTAATAAATGAAAACTCGGCTTCGGCCAGTGAGATTTTTTCAGGTGCCATACAAGACCAAGATAGGGGGTTGATTGTTGGCCAAAGATCACATGGAAAGGGTCTGGTGCAAGAGCCAATCGTTTTAAGAGACGGTTCGCAAATTAGGCTTACAGTGGCACGTTATTATACTCCATCTGGTAGATGTATTCAGCGTCCTTATGATATGAGCATTGAAAATGGAGCTAATGATAGTACGGCCGAAACCTTTACCACTAAAAAAGGAAGAACCGTGCTTGAAGGGGGCGGAGTGGTTCCTGATATTATTGTTGAAGAAGACTCTTTGTATAAAAATGGATTTTACCAAGGCGTACTTAGAAAAGGGTTGATCTATGACCTAGCGCTAGGTTATTTTAATACCCACTTAAAGCAATTGGAATCGAGCTACACCAATTTTGAATCTTATGATCAAGGTTTTGAAGTGCCAGCCATGGTAATTGACAGTAGCAAAAGCGTTTTACGTAAGTCCGAATTTAATTTTACTGAAGACGAAGCTGACGATGTGAGACTTGAAATAGAAAGCCAGTTTAAGGCTTTAATTGCCAGATATATTTGGGGTGACAATGCCTTTTACACCATTATGAATAGAAATGATCAAATAATGAAAAAGGCACTTGATGCTATTGAGAATGAAAAGCTAGCCGCTTTTGGTATTAGTTCAAATGCGGACCTATAGCTTGCCTAAGCTGTGCAACATTTAAAGCTCCAGACTGTCTCCATACATTTTTGCCGTTCTTAAATAAGATTAAGGTAGGAACACCGCGCACATTGTAGGCCTGTGAAGCAGCTTGGTTTTTATCTACGTTTATTTTTATAACTTTTAATTTACCACCGGTTTCTTTAGCATACTCTTGCAGCCACGGACTCATCATTTTACATGGTCCGCACCACTCGGCATAAAAATCAACCAAAACAGGCGTGTCTGATTCTTTTAATAATTGACTAAATGATTGCTTTGCCATTTCGATTTTTGTTTAAATGTTATAAAAAACAGTTTCTTGTTGAGTTGCTCTGTTAGATTTTACAACGCGTTTTCTCATTCCAAAACCAATAAGACTTAAGCCAATAAGTAAAAACAAGGCGGCAACAGCATAAGCCAATATTTCTGGGAATACAAAGATAATTACGCTTAAAATAATCATATTTATTCCAGCAAAAAGGCTAATATTCTTTCCTGCTCGGCCTATTGAATTAAAGTTGAATGTGTTCATGGTATTATGATTTTTAGTGTTTATAAATTTCTTAATTGTTCAAATAGTCTTTTTTGCTCTTCGGAAAGTGACTTAGGAACTTCTATCTCAATTTGCACATAGAAATCTCCGCTTCCGCCACCGGTGTTTGGAGCGCCAAGCCCTTTTAATCTTAGCTTTTTACCGCTTGAAGTGCCAGAAGCAATAGGCACATTAATGGTTTTTGTAGGGGTAGTTACGGAAACTTTACCGCCTAAAACCGCAGTAAATAAATCAATTGTGATCGTTTTATATAAATCGTTTCCCTTTTGCTCATAGTTAGGGTTTTGAGCTACTTGCAGCGTTATGTAAAGGTCGCCCCGTTCTCCACCACCTGCTGCATGGCCTCCTTTGCCTTTTACCCTAATCTTCTGCCCGTCATATGCACCGGGCTTTATCTTGATTTTTATTCGGTCGTTTTTGGCTTGAAGTACTTTTTCGGTTCCGTTAAAAGCTTCATCCCAACTTAATGGAAGATTGGCATCAAGGTCTTTGCCTTTATAAACGCTTTTACCTGTGCTCCATTCATCAAACCTGCCACCAAAAAAAGAATTGAAAAAATCTGAAAAGCCACCACTGCCAAAGCCACCTGAAGATCTGCTGCCACCAAAACCACCAAAGCCTTGGTTTCCCATGTTCTCGTATTGTTTCCAGTTTGAGCCCATTTGGTCATATTTCTGCCTATTCTCAGCATTACCAAGAACTTCATAAGCTTCAGTAATTTCTTTAAAGCGAGCTTCGGCCTTGGCATTGCCTTCATTCTTGTCAGGATGATATTTTACAGCCAATTTTCGGTAGGCTTTCTTTATTTCATCTTGGCTGGCGCTTTTGCTTACTCCAAGTACTTTGTAGTAGTCTTTATAATCCATGCTCCTGTTTGTAAGTACACTTGTACAAATGAATTGCCAAATAAGCCATTCGGTCATTTTGCCGTTTTGCAGGTAGTTAAGGTGCTAAAGGGCTGACATTCTGTTAGAATAAAATCAAAAATGTCACCTTCAAACGAATTCAAGGTGACATTTAGAAAATGAGAAGGTGTAATGTCATAAAATTACAATCGAGCGAATTTAAAATTCGGGTGGTTGCTTAAGTCGGATTTTAAATCAAGTCAATTATCACAGTTCTTAGCAAGAGGTCATTTAGATCTACCAACCGAAGGAAGAAATATTATGCGAAGATTAAGATTTAGGCATAAGATTTCTCACTTTTCGATATTACAAATTGGCTATTTGCCGCCCGTATTAGTTACCATTTGTTGGTTCAACATGCTATTAAAAATACCACCATCATCGCTTGGTAAAACTGCAATTGAAACCTTTGATGCTAATTCTTTACTAATTAAAAAGCTGGCGTATTGAGGGTTATCTGCACACATTTTGGCTAGGCTGGTTTCTTTGGCAACGTCTAAGGCGTCAAGCTCTTTTTGCTTCATTATTTCTTGCGCTTTCAGTTTTTCGGCTTTGTCAAGATCAACTGCGGCTAGTTTACTTAGTCGCTCGGCTTCGGCACTTGCCATTATGCGATTTTTCTCAGCTTCGGCCGTAGCTCTCATTTTGCTTACTTCTGCTTCGGTCTGTGCTTTGGCAAGTGTTTGTAGTCTTCTCAATTTCTCAGTTCCTGCTGTAATCTCTGCAACATCACCTTCCATTACGGCTTGAGCTTTACGTACTTCTCCCTCAGCTTTGGCTTTTTCTTCTTGGGCTTTAGCGTTTTCAATTGCCAATAGCTTCTCATTTTCAATTAATGCTAACTTCTGTTCTTGCATACCAATTTTTTCTTTTGCTTCAGTATAGGCAGTAGGAAACGTAATTTGTGAAACTATTACTTCTTTAATAGTAATACCATCTTCTCCTAGTTCAGCGGCGAGTGCTTCTTTCACGGCTTTTATATAAGTGTCGCGTTCTTTGGTAAACACCTGATCTACATCTTCAAAAGTGTTTGAAACTTGAGAGACAATTTCAAACTGTCTTGGTGATAATACTAATGAATCGAATCGCCCGGGAGAGCCATAATTGTTTGTGAAATTCTCAATGTTTTCTATGTGCCACCTGACCGAGACTTTAAGATCTAAAGGCACGCCATCGCCGAGCCTGACTTTTTCTAAGTAATGTGCATTTACTTGGTCTAATAAAATGTTGTTTTTTGGGGTAGTGTTTTGTTTGTGGCATGCCGCAAATAGACCCAGGCCTATAAGGGCAAAGAGAAGCCAATTCTTCATTGAGATTTAAGTGTTTAAGGTTGTAAAAAGGGGTGGGGCTTACCAGTTGCAACTAGATGTACACACGACAAACACTACGCACAATGTGGTATTTATATTATTATGTTTTTAAGTCTTTAAGATACGTTAACAGTTGGGTGAAAATTAGTCTCGCAAACGATTTAAAATCTTCAAAGCCGTTTTGTCAAATGATGCAGTGCTTTTGCCAAGCTGTTCTTGAATATTAGCAACAAGTTCTGATTTAATTACTGGGTACTTTAAAACGAGTTTTTCAAGAGCGTACATAGAGTGTACCTTTACTGAAACTGTTGAATTTGAATCGGATAGCCATTTAAAGAGTAGGTCTAGAGCATCTGGTTCAATAGCAGCATTGATCCCGTAAAGGCTCCAATATCTTGAAAATGAATGTCTAATATTCTTGTACGTAGTTTCATTTCTTAATGCAAATAACTTGGGTTGTATTTCAATTAGTTTTTCAGGCGCCAACTCAGCAATATCAGATAATAGCCAAAAGAACCGCGATGAAACCTTTTCGGGTTCATAAATTAGAGGAATGAGCAATGTTAAATTATAATTTTTGCCAACAAGTTGTGCGGCTAGTTCTTTGCGCCTAACTGCCAGAGAATTTGGTAGTTCTTGAATAAGTTGCCCAAGATTCAAGACTATAATTTTTTAATGAAATGAACTAAACGGTCTTCTTCTTCAAATCCAATTCCCAAGTGAAAATCAATTGAATTTTGATTGTTGAGCCAAGTGTCTGAGCCCATTTCTGTACACCCTTTTGATTTTATCCAAGCCTCGCCTTTTTTTAGGAGTTTTTTTGCAAGTCCTTTGCCCCTATATTCGCTTTCAATAAAAATTGCTTCGAGGTAACCGGTGGGCGATGAGCTTGCACCCTCAACATAGTCGTGCCTAACTGATACCATTATAAAACCAATGGATTTGTGATTATCGAAGGCGATGTAAATTAATTGATTACTGTTGCTTACAAATCTTTTTAGGTCATGTATCAAGTCTTCATCACTATAATTAGGATAAAGCTTTCTTGAGAGGCTATAAAGGGTCTCAAAATTTTCGGGTTCGTACTCAGTAATTAGCATTTCGAATTTTCATTATGCTACTCTTGTTGTAGCCAATTAAATTTATTGTTTTTCCAAAATATGAAGCCACCACCACATGACTCTTGAGCGTGTAGAAAAAGAGCATCATAATCTAAAACTACCTTTTCTGAATCGGGGACGTCTTTGTAATCTCTAAAGTCATCAATGTAATTGCTCCAAAGCGTATCGCCTGTAGGTACTCTTTCAAAAATGTCTGCCCAACCAAAGTTATCGATATAATCATTTTGACCAAAAAGGTAATAACTAGAGGCGTTGTTTTGATTTATAATACACAAGCCAATTTGGTCATCTTTTTCTACTAATACGGCAAGGTCTTCAGTCCCGTCACCATAAAAATCACCTTCAATATAATTGGTTTCAAATCTGTTGGTTATCGAGAATGTATTGAGTTCATCAAACTGCCAGAGTAGGTTGTTTATGGAATCAGCAGAAATCATGTAAGTGGTCGAAAGTGTATCTAAAGAATTGGTAATACTCGCTTCAACATGAATTGATTCTTTGGGAACACTCTTTTCAATACTCTTTTGAGTAGTATCTAGATGAATATTAGTATTTGACTCTGACTTTGGACTACATGAAGACACATAAATTGTGATAAGAGAAAAGATGAAGTTTTTCATTTGATTTTCTGTCCAATCATTTTTGAAATTACATATTTACAGGAATAAAGGTGATTATCCCAGCAAATTTGAAATTAGACCGAGAGTATTCAGGGATAACTAAGATTTATGCCATCTCTTCTTCGAGCATAGATTCTATGGTATTTTTAATTGTTGGTATCGCTTCATAGAGCTGACTGTAACCTTCAATTATAAAGTACACCTCTTGCATTTTATCTTTTCTATAAGTAGTGTTCAAAATGGTTTTAATATCAAATTCTTTATGCTCGGGTTCATTTGACAATGAGTATTTAGATTCTCCAAAAGATGATAGAATACCCGCTCCATAGATTTTTAAATTGTTGTTTTCATTGATAAGGCCAAATTCAGCGGTATACCAATATATTCTAGAGAGTAAATGAATTGCTCTATCATTATTAAGCCAGGCTTTGCCCAGCTTGCTCAACTCTTGTAAAAAATTAGCAAAGTGAGGGTTGGTAAGCATTGGTACATGCGCAAATACATCATGAAACATGTCAGGCTCTTCTAAATAATCGAGCTCCGACATTTTTCTTACCCATGTAGTGGCTGGGAATTTCTTAGCACTCATTAAATCAAAGAAAGTATCATCGGCAACTATACCTGGAACAGCATAAACTTGCCAGCCGGTAAGTTTTTGCAATAGCTCATTAGTGTTGCTAAAATTAGGAATGACATTGCCATTGAATGCAATGCGATCTAAACCTTGCAAGTATTCATTAGTGGCCATTGTTTCAAGCTGAGCCATTTGTCTGTCAAACAAGATCTTCCATACCTGCTGATGTTCATTGGTGTAGTTTGAGTAATTCTGTTTCATTTCTAAGCTTTTTGGTCATTAAAAAACCCGATTCTGTTTAGGAATCGGGTTTGTATTTTTTGTGCAAGTAAATCACAACATACGCTTACCAACTCCCTTTGGGGAATAGATAATAGTAATAATATGTGTTGTTTACCTTGTGCATAAATCAAATATAGTAGAAAGTACTATATGTTTTTAAATACTATCTAAATAATTTAGCAACCTTCTATACCATAAAAGAAATTAAACTCTTGTTTTACAGGATTGCCTTGTGCATCTTTAGCCGGAGACCAAGTGCCGGGCATACTTTTTATAAGCTCAACCATATTGGCGTCAATATCTTTTTGGCCACTTGCCATTTCAGTTACCACTCTTGTTACTTCACCCTTTTTGTTTATACAAAATGCTACTCTACCGGGCCATAACCTTTCCCAATCAATGCCTGCCATGTATTTGTTGTTTGCGCTTCTCATAAGATTATATAAAGAATCAAGCCCAAGTGAATATTCAGCTGATTGATCTGGTACAACTGTGATGTGATAAACCAATCGATAATCTTCTAGTAGTCCGCTTTCTGAGTTGGCAAATTTGCAATTAGATGCAATAAAGAAATTAGAAGAAATGCTCATTTCATTAAGCATTGTTTTTTGTTGGGGGCTTAAAGCCTCACCATCGCTGTATAAATAGGTTTGGTCTTTATTGGGGAACGTGTCAACCTTATTGTAAGCAAATTCTGAAAGTCTATCAATGTCAGGAGCATCATAGGGTAGCAAATCAAATATAGAATTTGCTTTAGCTACTTGGCTTTTCGTAACTGCGGTATTAAAACGATGACCTATTCTATAAATGAATTCTTCACTTTGAAAAGGGCCTATTTCTTGGCTAGTAAGCTCATTTTCTTCATCAACTTCAGCGCAAGAAACTTCAGTATTTAGGTCAGTTTCAGAAAGCTTAACGTATCCAAAGGTGGCAATGCTTACAAGCAACAATGATGAAACAGTAATTAAGAATGATTTTTTCATGAAATGATATTTTATTGGTTCTACTCGAAACTACCTTTACGTTGAAGCATGGGCGTAAATCAAATGTAAAATGATGTAAATCTTATGTAAAACTGTGATTAGCGTACTGTTTTACAATAGTTTTGTTTGGTGCCAATGCTTAAGTTTTTAAAACCAATTTTAGCCTTTGTATTTCTATTTTCATTTCAAATAGAAGGAAAAAGT
The DNA here is from genome assembly GCA_049115495.1 of Bacteroidia bacterium. Taxonomy (GTDB): domain Bacteria; phylum Bacteroidota; class Bacteroidia; order CAILMK01; family JACPUW01; genus JACPUW01. The sequence continues at coordinate 59,363 of JAGDZV010000011.1, forward strand.
AATGCTCAAAGAATAGAGCAACGAAACGAAGTTGCGCTGCGGCTCATTGCACATAATTTATTGCACAGTGCGGGCGATAGCACATCAAGGGTGCTACCTATAGTTAGAAAAGATGATTCGTATTTAATCCAATTTGAAAATGAATTTGCCTTTAGGCCTGATACTTTGGTTGAGATAATTAATAGGGTAATTACTGAAAACGAAATTGCAGGCGGTTACAATGTTCAAGTATTGAGTTGCGATAGCCAAAAAGTGGTGCATGCCTTTGAAGTTGACTTTACCCAATACAACAATATGCTTCCATGCCGCGGAAGAAATCAGCCAAAGGCCTGTTACGAGATTGAAATAACCTTGTTTGGTGTGGATGCAGGCTCAGAAAATGCGAGTGAATTAAGTGCAGAACCAAATCACGAAGTAAAAACCAAGTATTTACTCATACCGCTTGTGCTTGTAATTGTAGCAGGTGGAGCAATTTACAAGCTTAAAAGTGGCGATGAGGACAAACAGTCTAATGATTCAATAGCTATTGGAAATTACAAATTGAATAAACTAACCGCTGAGCTAGAGTTTGAAGGCAAAGTTGAAGTACTTTCTACAAAGGAACTTGAGCTTCTTTTGCTTCTACACTCAAATGCTAACGAAACTGTTGAACGTGAGCAAATTTTGAGTAAAGTATGGAACGATGAAGGTGCATATGTTGGGAGAACACTTGATGTATTCATCTCAAAGCTTAGAAAGAAGCTTGAAGCCGATGAACAGCTGAAAATTGTAAATGTGAGAGGGGTGGGGTATAGGCTCCTGATGAAAAATTAATCTTGAAGACTTACCAAATAAGATCCTTTGTCAACTTAAATATTCTGCGTTGAATTTATTATAGAAGTAACTGTGCCAGCAAAGTTTTCTTCAACAATTCTTTCGTTTATACCCTAGTTCATAATTTCTCCCATATTCATGCCGTGAGTGGTGGTGCATGATAAATTGTTGGATACCTATATTATGCTTGCCCCTGATTCGCTAAGGTTTCTATTTAACTTATAAGTTTTTACTAAAGGAAATTCAGAGGGAATATGATGATAGATTCGGTTTTGGGGACAGTATGGGTTTCTATAACAGCAGTTATCTGATGTCTTTGATTCCTAATAGAAAATTTGTGAGCATTAAAATCATTTCCCCGCACTTTTGCGGTCATATTAATCTCATGCGTTTTATCTATCGGTTCTTACGTATTGTCAGGATTATTGCAAGACGAATACCAGAGTGTTAGCTTAAAGAGAGCAGATAAAGTGAGATGTAACTTTCAATTATGCACAGCTATTTGTTTTCACTAAAATGCTCATTTGTTTATTAAATAGTTCTATAGCACAAATAGGCCAAACATTAGTAAGGCAAATGCGCTAACCGTAGCAATTATAAGTAATAGGGTTTTCCACCAAGGTGGCTCCGTATCATTAGGATCTCCATAATTTGACCTTCCGGTTTGAAACCTATTGTTTTGACTATTGTGCCGTCCATTAAATGGTCCTGAAAACATTTAAATTCCTGAAAAAGTGTATTTAAACCCTATGGTGACGGTAGAAAAATGCAGCCAATTTTTGGTATACCCATCACCCGGATCGTTGTCGATATCTGTTTGTCCTACGGCACCACCGCCTAAATATCTTAAGTTTAAAAACGCTCCCACTTCATTAGTGATTTTTAGCCCTTGCCTAATACTAGCATCTAAAATAGCACCAATAACTTCGTCATCACTTCCGTTTAAATAACTAACGGGAGCATAAAATCCATCTGCTTCAAATTCAGTATAAGTACGATCACTTTTATTGTATCTGGTTCTCATTTTTAAGATGGGTACTGGCCCAACGTCTCTTCTCGACCTAAAAAGGGTTCCATCGGTAGATTCAAAAGATATGGTAGCATTTCTAAGTTGTAACGAAGCACCAAAAGCAAAGTCCCATTTTTCGTTATTAGGCATTAGTTCCTTCATATAACTAAATCTAAAGAAGGGAAAGTCATAAAGAAAATTTACTCCCGTACCGGCAGGAAAAGTAAGGTTGTCAATCACAAGATCGCGATATAAAAGAGCCGTAGATTCAAGCCTAAGCGGTTGGTGCAAAAAAGTGTAATAGTGTTTTTGATTTACGCTCAACTCTAAAGATAGCCTGCTTACAGGAAATAAGTTGTCTTGGGCACCATCTTGAATATAGTTGATATACGTTCCATTTTGACTAAATTGAATTTTGTTTCCTAATACACCAACAAAGCCGAGTTCGGCATTGGCGCTAAGCTTTATGTCTTTTTTCTCTTGGGCTTGTGAAATAATACTAATCAGTACTGAGAAGAAAAGGAGTGTAAATTTATTATTCATATTGATGTAAAGCTAGTGGAAAAAGACAATTCAATAATTCACTTTGTTCTAATATTTAAAAATTAGCTGTTTTACTATTGAGTCATCACAACTAGAATTTCAAGCAAGTAAGGTCCAGAATTAAATTTGTTCAAATCGACAGATAATGCACCACTTTTTATTTGGCCCAGGTCATGTACTCTTTTGAGCAGAAGCATCTACGGTAGATACAAATAATAGTAAAAGGGGGATTGAATTTTTCATTTTAAGCAGACTGAACGACGATGACCAAAGCTAGCAAAAAATTGATTTGCAGCCGATTAAGTTTGAAGTAGATTTAAAAGGCTAAGGTTTGCAAAACCGCAGAATGGCTACAGTTGTTTTTTACTCTAGTTCTAATTTAATCGTATCACCTTTAATATTAAGTGTGTTAACATGACCTATGTAGCCAGCTTTTATAAGTTGAAACATCTGATCAGCATCACGTTTTTCTAATATAGTAAAGTTCCCATTTTCATCTGTAAATATATCTTGCTTAAGTGAGTCGCGTTTCTGAGTTTTCATGTATATGTCAATTTCAACGCCTTCTACTGGTTTGTTTGTTTCACTATCTACCACTACACTCAATTGGGTTTTGGCAGCTTGATAATAGAATAACTAAAAACGCAACACCGAACAATTGGGGATAGATTTTTTGATATTTCATAATTACAACTTTAGCGAATGGGTTTTAGAGCATTTGAGAGAGTCTTCTCTCAAGTTTGGCGGATGATTAGAGCTGCAAACAAGTGAGAAGGAAAAGTCTTAAATTCAAGTTAAGAACTGGTAATTGTGTTGTTTATAGGTAATTATTTAAGCCACAAAATACTTGACCTTAATAACAAACGTATACTGCAAATGCGGTTCTAGTGAATTATTATTGATCATTTGGTCAAAGTAATCTTCGGCTAAAGGTTGGTAAAAATTGGTGCTCATTTTTAAGGCATCAACCCTTTCAAGTCTTGATTTTGAATAGCTGTTATTTACCACCTGAGTAGATTCGAAGGCACTGTATTTGGCATATAATTGCCCAGGCTGAATTGCCCTAAATTCTTCTGAAACAATAATTGAGCTTTTTGTGGTGGTTAAATCCGTAAGCGCAAGGTATCTACTTTTTTTAGCATTGATTTGTTTTACAGCAGCTTGCCACATTTCATTCTTGATTTGCTCAAGGTCTTTTGTTTTGTGATCAACTTTTGCAAGGTCATAAATTTCATAATTTGATGCAATTTTTATTAGCTCATCAATTTGCTCTTTTTCATTAAAAGTTATAATTACATTTTTCTTTAGCACAAACCCTTTTAGCTGTTCAATAGCAAGATTGTCTTCAACTACATGTTTGTACACCTTTGTTTGGCTAACAAAATCAACAACGCAGTTTTCTTTTTTAATACCGCTATTTATGATTTCATTTATAAAGCCATCAATTCTCCTATTAATGGATTCGTTGCAAGAAATTACTGTTTCACCTTCTTGCGCCAAGGCAAAATGGGCAGAATAATAAGTGGCATTTGCATTGTAAAGCACTCTTGCTTCTACCATAAATGCTGAATCGCCTAAAGCTACAGTTTTAGAAGTGTTGAATCCATAATTTGAAGCAAAGCCATTGATATTGGCATTACCCATTGTTTGGCAAAAAGATGACGAAGTAGCTAATAATAGAGTTAAGGGGTAAAGTATGATTTGTTTAAACATAGTGGGCAAATGATTTGAATTTGAAGTAAATGTAATATGAAATAGGTTTATTGAAACTTCAATAAAGATGTCAATGGTCAACTTTAGGCGCTAACCAAGAGCTATTTTTGCTCCTTATTTATATTGATTCTAAATTGAGTAAAGGTTCAAAATCAAAAAGCAGCAAAAAAACTAAGAAGAAGTGCTGCGATAAGATTAAGAAGAAAGGCAAATACTGCAAAAATTGCCCATTGCGCGGGTGTAGAAGTTAAGCGGTATTATTCATAATGTATATATTCCAATCCTTGTTGTTTACTCAAACTCAAATCTTCTCAAAATGACTTTACTAAATTGAGTTGAGAGCTCAAAAGTTGGCATAAGGGTTAAAGGATTTTGTCCTTAAGAAACATCAAATTTGATTGTTTATGGGACTTAAAAAGGAGTTAAGTTGCAGAGGGACAGTGATATAATTCGATGTGTAACATATATGCTACTAATTGTTACATGAGTGCTAACCACAGCTAAGGCTATTAGGGTTCTTTGTTCTCATATTCGCAAAAAACCAATAAGATGCAAGTATTCAAGAATAAAGTTTTTAAGTTTATCATGCTACTCTTGTTTAACGCAATTGGTTTCGGCGTAAATGCACAATTAACAGGGCAGTTTACCATTAACCCAACCAAACCTGCTGACAGTGCGAACTACCAAAATTTTGAGTCGGTAGTTAGTGACTTAAAATTTGGTGTAAGGGGAGATGGCGGTGCAAAAAATGGACCTAGTGTTGGGCATGACCTGCATTTTAAAGTGTATGATACCATTTACCATACAAATGCGCTAAACTTCGATTCAATAGACGGTGTATTCACCTTTACAAGTATGTCGGGCGATAGTTCAAAATGCATGCTAATTAGACCGTCTTCATCAATTGCTGATAGTAATTACGTTATGAGAATTGCAAATTGTGGCGTTCTTCGATTTAACGGTATTGGGTTTAAAAGGTCTGGAAGCAAAAAATACGGACAAGTAATAAGAGTTGAGAATAGTACCTTTAGTTTTTACAATTGTCAGTTTATTGGAACTAAGGTATCATATAACAATGCTCATGCAAACACTATAGTTACACGTAATACTTGGGCGTGGTGCGATTGGAATAATTGCTTAATTAAGGGCGGTACATCAAATTTAGTTGATAGTTCAGGTGATTTCAATTTCATTCAAGGTTGCGTGTTTGATAGCGCATACAACAATTCACTTCATAGTATAGGAGGAAGAATGAATAGAATTGTTGGTAATACATTTACAGGAATTAGGCAATCATTGGCCGCTAATGCAAGTATAAAAATTGAAAACGCAATTTGTTACACTGAATTCATTTTTAGTCCCGGTATTTCTCAAAATTATTTCGCCAAAAACAAGGCTAAAAATACAATCTGGCTCAGTAATAATTATAATCAATCTCGGAATAGCCCGTATAACCCATGGAATATGATTCGTCATACTACCTGCCGTATTTTCAATAATAAAATAGCTGCGACTAACGGAACTGGGATTCGAATAAATAACTGTGATTCACTGTATATTTATAACAATAACATTTTGCTTAATGGTGGCGATAGCTCTAATTGTGGTATACATACTGTTTCGGCTACTGATACGATTACAAAATTGTTTCTTGCCAATAATAATATTTACCAAACTAGTGGAAGGGTGTATGACTTGGCAAAAGCCGCTCACGTATTTGAAAGCTCACATAATAATTTGCTAAGTAAATACAAGCATCAGTTTAGGTGCCATAGTCGGAATTATAGTGTATTAGACTCATTTAAATCAAAAACAGGTCTTGACTCATTTTCAATTGCTGTAAATCCTTCTTTTAAGACGTCAATAGATTTAACAAGGCAGAATATGAGCTTAGACGGTGTTGGTAAAATGAAGTACGCGAATTACCATGACTTTAATGGAAACTTTAGAAATGGATTGTACATGGATGTTGGTGCTGATGAATTGGGTATTCCTAAACTTGATGCCACCATAGAACCATTATGGAGTCTTGGTGAAGTATGTTCAGGTAAACAAGATTTAAAACTTGTTCTTAAAAATTTAGGTACTGATACACTAAAGAAAGCCGAGATTCTGTCAAACTTCAATGGATCTTTACTAATTTACCCTATCACTTACAGAATTAAGCATTTAGATACAACTTTCATATGGACAGGGAGTCTTGCAACAGGGCAAGCAGATACCATATTTCTGGGATCTACTAATTACATAGAAAAGTATTGGGTGCACAACTATAACAGAATAAGTAAAATAAATGACACGATTGATGAGTTTGATTTTAACAATTACTTAGCTGGTATTCAAATAGTGGCGCAATCAATTACAGTAAACGCTGGAATAGATAAAGAGCTTTGTATAAACGATGATTCAATAATACTGAGTCCGGATTCTGGATACAACAAAAACTACACTTATAGTTGGCATAATTTGGCGCATAAGGCGTTAAGCACAGATACCTTTTTTAAGGTAAATCCCCTTACATCTAGCTTTTATGTTCTTAAAGCATTAGACTCATTTAAACGTTGTTCTTCATATGATACTGTTCAAATAAAAGTAAACCCAAAACCAAATCCGATAATTGCAGGACTAGACACGCTTTGTCATTTAGATACAGTTACCTATAAGGCTATTGGAGCCAAAGGAAGTAAGTTTACATGGAGTCTTAAAAATGCTTCTGAAACAAAAAAATCTGGTTTAAATGATAGCCTTATATCAATTGTTCTGGACTCAGCGGGTATCTCAACTTTAAGTTTGGTGACTCGAAATACTCATGGATGTACCGACAGCACAATGAAAACCATTGTGGCTAGTGAGCTACCAAAAGTTGATTTTAGTTACGATCTGCCTTGTACCAACCAACCCATTCACCTTACTGATAAAAGCACTAATAGTTATTTACAAACTTGGAATTTTGAAAAAGATACCGTATTAACTGGTAGTAAGGTTAGTCATATTATTACTGACACAGCGGAATATGAAGTAGTATTAAAGGTTGAATCTAGAGAAGGTTGTAAGAGTCAGACCACAAAAAAGCTCTTTGTAAATGCAACTCCAAAGGTTTATTTCGAAATGGACAGTATAGTTTGCGCTAATAATGAATTGAATATTTATAATGTATTAGCAGATTCTGGTGTTGTAACATGGAAATTTGGAAATGGTGATACATCTCCGACTTTATTGCCAAATTATACTTTCCAAACATCAGGAATATATGATGTGCAATTGAGTGCTGATAATAATGGTTGTAAAGATTCATTTCTAAAACAAGTTGTTGTAGATAATCTGCCTAACTCTAACTTTAATTATTACTTTGACGGAGCTAAAGTAAAGGCTTATGCTGTAGATGCTTCTTCATTAAGCTATAAATGGAACTTTGGAGACTCAACTTATTTATTTGGTGATACAGTACGCTACAATTATAGTTTGGTTCAAGGATGGGTTTTTATTTCATTGACCGTAACAAATGCAAATGGATGCCAAAGTACAGTGGTTGATTCTGCATACATCAATGCAACATCAATAAATTCAGGTGTACTTAAAAATGAAGGTAATCTCATTAAAATATATCCAAATCCAATTGCAAGCAAGGCTATTGTAGAATTGGAATTAAAAGAAAAGTCAAGCTTGTTAGTTGACGTTTATGATCTTCAGGGTAGGCATCTAGAGACTATTTTCAAAGGGCAAGGGCAAAAAGGTAATTCAAAAATTGAACTAAGATCCTTTGATAGATTTGAGACTGGTACTTACTTATTGAGAGTTATAATAAATAATAATTTTAGGTATGTAGAAATGATTCAAATTGAATAGCTAAATCTTATAATATTTCATTAGTTTGGCTATTGTGCTCTTTTCAATTATTAATTTGAATTAAGATTTTATTTTTGTCAAAAAAAATTGGAATCATGAAAAGACTCTTCTTCATTTTAGCAATCCTCACAATTTCAGCATTAGGAGTAAGAGCTCAAGATACTTTAACGGTAGAAATTCTAAATTCAGAAGATTATGGGGGAAAATACAATTGCTATCTTTCTGAAAACGAAGTGCTTTTTTGTATTGGCGATACCCTTCAAATATTACCAATAAGTGAAAGCGAATATGAGCAAGCTTATGTAATGGTGGGTACTGGGTTAGTTGAAAGCCTTGACAAATATGATGCATACGAAAAAGTAGTTATTACAAGGTTTGTCAGTTCTGGCCATAAAAAAGTAAAAGACAAATGGGTAAGTGTATTTACAAAATCAGTAAAAGATAAACGAACGATAGTAATTACTCTAGAAAAAGCGCTTGCCGCCAAAGAGATTTCTGAGCCAGGTAAATTTGTACAGAAAGAAACAAAAAAGAAGAAGAAAAAGAAGAAAGGGTAGAATGTGGACAATGATTAGTTAAAATCAAAATTTATTGATATGAAATATTTAGGAGTTCTTGTTCTAATTTGTATTACAATATCAGGCTTTGCTCAGGGTGAGCTTTACTTGAAGAACACAAATAATTCAAAACTCAAGAAAATTAATGTTGGTTCACATATTAGAATTAGAACTAGAGACTCAATCTGGATAAGGGGCTTTTTAAATTCAGTAAATGATTCTACTTTATTCTTACATAACGATACCATAACAGTAACTCAAATCGCACGAATAGATTTTACGCCAACGTGTCGTAAAAAAATTGGTAATGGTTTGTTAGTTTCTGGCGTTGTAATGGGCGGAATTGGAGCATTTTTGGTAGCCTATGTCACATACAATAATCTTGATACAGATCCATTTACAATAGTAGGAGAAGCATTTGCAGTTTCAATCTTAGTAGCTGTGCCCACAGTATTGGTTATTGGTTTGTCGCAATTGGTGAAAACTAAAGGACATTATCCTTTAGATGGTGGCAATTGGCAATTGCTTGTAGAGTAGAAGCTAAAAGTTTATATATCAACTCACTTTGGGCAGTTGTTCTGATCAGTTCATTTGCAAAAGCAATTGCTTTGTATTCTTTATCAAAAGAAGTGCTGCCTAAGATTTTTGCAGCCATTTGAAATGGCGGGCGACATTTACAAGAAAAAAATCCCTTTCATAAATACTTATAAAAGGGAATACTTTGTAAACCAATCCAATTTATTCAGACTTACTCTTTCGTAATTATGGTGTTTTCAGATCCTGAATCTGAAATAACCTGAACCAAGTAGGTGCCAGGTTCTCCATCAAAATTTAAAGTTATCTCATCAGTATTTCTATAAGTAGAATTAAACACGTTGCTGCCTGAGATTTGGAAAATACCAATTGTTATATTTTTTTGTGCTTTATTGAAAGAGATATTAAGTTCACCGTTAGAAGGGTTAGGGTAAACATTAAGTGAATTTGAATTCAGATTTTTTGGAACACTAACACTCAGCTCCTTTGTTTTCAGTATAAAAGCATTAGAGCTAACTGAAGCCACATATATATGCGACGATGAGCTCGGTTCAAAATTCACTGTATCTCCAAAGCTTCCGCAGAGTAACATATCATTGCCCTTATTAATTAGTCCATATCCATAATCTCCTTCCTTTCCACCATAAGTTGCGGTGCTTAAATATTCTCCATCATTATTTAATTTTTGAATGAATATGTCATCATCGCCATTTGAGCTTATTTCGTTTACTCCTGTGCCCGGGTCAAAGTCAATCGTATCTTCAAAGAAGCCAGTTAAATGTACATTTTTATTATAATCTAAACTAAGGGCAATTGCTCTGTCTCTTCTAGGTCCGCCAAATGTACTCGCCCACACAAAGTTGCCAGCATAGTCTAACTTCATGGCAAATACGTCGTCATTTCCAACTGCTGCAAATTTTTGTACACTAGTACTATTGTCAAAATCAACAGTGTCGTTGAAATAACCACATAGGTAAACGTTGCCGTTGTCATCATGGTTAAGTCCAAGACCTGCTTCATTGGCAGTACCCCCAATACCTTCCGCCCAAATCAAGTCGCCTTCATTATCAAATTTTGAGATATACGCATCAGCGCCACCTTTTGATTGAATAATATACTCATCATTATCAGGGTCAAAATCAACCTTATTTTGGAACTGTCCTATCAAATAAATATCACCCACTTGGTCTATTTCAATTGCTGCGACGTCTTCATCAAAATCGCTTCCAAAACTAATTGCCCAATTGAACTCTCCTTTGTCATTTAATTGCATGAGATAAACGTCATGCCTACCCTTTGTTTCAAGGATTGCTTCCTCAGAGCTATTATCAGCGTCAAAAGATCTTTCGAATATTCCGGCCGCATAAACCGATCCATCATTATCCACATTTACTGCTCTTACATAATCTGCCATTGGGGCATCAATTGTGTAAACCCATTGAAATTCACCATCGGAGTTAAGCTTTAAGATGAAACCATCTGTAGATCCGTTTGGCTCATGATAAAATGAATCTGGACCTGGGTCTAAATCTGTTCTTGCTGTAATGGCGCCTGCGATATAGATATTTCCTGCCGCATCAGTTTTTATAAAATATAGATATACACGCTCTTTACCGTTCAAAGCTTTAGCCCAAATAAAGGTTCCATTAGAGTCAAACTTTTGAATGAAGGCAGCGCTACGTTTTGAATAATGAAGATCAACTGAAGAGCCTGGATCAAGGTCAATTGAGTCAGAGAACCCTCCAAAACTATAGATATAGCCTTGCCCGTCTTCAGATATTCCATAGGCTTCTGAATATCCGGTTCCTGTGGTCTGTATAAAGTAATCAATGCCTAGGTTTTGAGCTATTAGACTTGTAGAACTTAGGATGATACAAATTGTAAGCGGTAATAAATATCTCATGACAAAAAAAATTATAAATGCAAATGAACGAGAATCAATTTTTGTGAAACATACTTTTAGAACATATAAGGAGCAGTTAAGAACATTTCATGGGTGTTGGAGCTTTTTGATTCAGTCAAAAGGGTGCAAAGAATGAATTTATGAATGCTAAGGAAGGTTTTGCTTAATTAAAGAGTCAAGATTAATGGGGTAGCTTAAATACTTTATTTGACAATATTGCAGCTTGTAAAAAAGATACCCCTCCCAGAACTACTTCTGAAAGGGGCTTATGCTTTGAACTCTTAAATTTTGAACTTTAAACTAAGTGCTAATTTTCAGTATTTAATTGTCAATTTTCAATTACTACGCCACCATCAACTTCTTACTCGGCATAAACTTAGTTAGCTCTATTCCTTCAACAGCAGCTTCGTATTCTTCCATGGTAGGTGTACGGCCTAAGATACACGAAAGCACCACTACTGGAGTAGACGAAAGCAATGATTCACCTTTTTTCTCTGTTGAATCTTTTACCACACGGCCTTTGAATAAGCGAGTTGAAGTTGCCATTACAGTATCACCCGGTTCTGCTTTCTCTTGGTTACCCATGCATAGGTTACAGCCGGGTCGTTCTAGGTATAATATATTTTCGTATTTGGTTCTTGATGCAGCTTTTGGATTGCTATCGTCAAACTCAAAACCAGCGTATTTGGCTAGTACTTCCCAATCGCCTTCATTTTTCAGCTCTTCAACAATATTGTAGGTTGGCGGAGCAACAACCAATGGTGCTTTAAATTCAACTTTGCCATGTTGTGCTTCAATGTTCTTGAGCATTCCGGCCAATATTTTCATATCGCCTTTGTGAATCATACATGAACCCACAAATCCAAGATCAACCTTTTTGGAACCACCGTAATAAGAAAGCGGGCGAATGGTATCGTGCGTGTATCGCTTAGAAACGTCGTCGTTGTTCACATCTGGGTCGGCAATCATTGGCTCAGCAATCAAGTCAAGATCAATTTCTACTTCGGCGTAATATTTCGCATCTTTATCTGGAGTTAGTGCAGGTTTTTCGCCGCTCCTAATCTCATTGATACGCTTATTGGCTTTGTCAACTAAACCTTGCAACACTTGCTTCTCGTTGTCCATGCCTTTGTCTATCATGATCTGGATTCTATCTCTTGCAATCACTAATGATTCAATGAGTGTGTCATCTTCAGATATACAAACAGAAGCCTTAGCTTTCATCTCAGCTGTCCAGTCAGTAAAGGTGAAGGCTTCATCAGAAGTAAGCGTACCTAGGTGCACTTCAATTACACGTCCTTGGAAAACGTTTTCACCATCAAATTGCTTCAACATTTGTTGCTGCGTGGCGTGCACCACATCACGGAAATCCATGAAGCTACGCATCTTGCCTTTAAAGGTTACTTTCACAGATTCAGGAATTGGCATAGATGCTTCACCTGTGGCAAGGGCAAGTGCCACAGTGCCAGAGTCGGCACCAAAGGCAATTCCTTTACTCATTCTGGTGTGAGAATCACCACCAATAATAATGGCCCAATCGTCAATGGTAATGTCGTTCAATACTTTGTGAATCACATCAGTCATGGCGTGGTATTCGCCTTTCGGGTCACGTCCCGTAATCAATCCAAAGTCATTCATAAACTTCATAAGTTTAGGAATATTGGTTTGCGATCTTTCGTCCCAAACCGATGCCGTATGGCAACCTGATTGGTAACCTGCATCAACTATAGGTGAAATAACGGTTGCGGCCATGGCTTCCAATTCTTGCGAAGTCATTAAGCCTGTTGTGTCTTGAGAACCAACAATATTTACTTCAACACGGCAGTTTGAGCCTGCATGCAACGTTTTGCCTGAGGTACCTACTGCATTTTTATTAAATATCTTTTCAACCGCTGTTAAGCCTTGTCCTTCAATAGAAACTTCTTTTGATGGAGCGAAAACAACTGGTGCTTCAATTCCTAAAGCTTTGGCAGCGAAAGTTTGTAGTTTCTTACCAAATACTACGGCATAAGAACCTCCAGCTCTAATAAACTCAAATTTGCGTGCAGTTAAAGCGGCAGAAATATCCTTTAGTTCTTTATCTCCGTTATATAACTTCTTCTCTTTTGTATTTATGGTTAAAACTGTTCCAGTTTCTACAGAATAAACTTCTTCTAGAATAGCATCTCCATCTTCATTTCTTACTGTATTGCCTTCAGCATCTTTTTGCTGTACCCAGTTTTTTAGGTCAATTCCAATACCACCTGTTACGTCAACAGTAGTTAAGAAAATAGGAGCAATACCGTTTGTACCCGCAATTATTGGAGCAATATTGATAAATGGAACATATGGGCTAGCTTGAATACCTGTCCAAAGCGCCACATTGTTTACACCACTCATTCTTGAAGAACCAACTCCCATGGTTCCTTTCTCTGCAATTAGCATTACACGCTTGTCAGGATGTTGAGCTTTTAATTCTAGAAGCTCTTGCTGCATCTTTTTGTCGTGCTCAAAAATGCTTTGACCATGTAATTCTCTATCAGAACGCGAGTGAGCATCAGCACCTGGAGATAATAAGTCAGTAGAAATATCACCTGTTCCAGCAATAAAAGTTACGATTTCAATTTTTTCAGGAACCTCAGGTAGGTTGGTAAAAAACTCAGCCTTGGCATAGCTTTCTAAAAGCTCTTTTGCAATTGCATTACCGTTTTTCAATCCTTCATTCAAACGGTCATAATCGGCATCGTAAAGAAAAACCTGTGTTTTTAATACTTCTGCAGCTGGTTTTGCAATTGTGTCATCATTTCCTAAAGCGAGATCGAGCAACATCTTAATTGATGGCCCACCTTTCATGTGGCTCAATAATTCAAAAGCAAACTCGGTGCTGATTTCAGCTACTTGCTCTTGGCCCAAGATAATTTCTTTTAAAAACTTGGCTTTTACAGCAGCAGCACTTGTAGTACCCGGCACTACATTATAAATGAAAAAGTTTAGCGAAGCTTCTCTGTGCTCATTTCCAGTATCCTTTATCTGCGCAATGATTTCACTTAGTAAATCGGCGTCTTCAATTGGCTTAGGATGCAGGTTTTGGGCTTTTCTAATTTCAATTTCGTGTAGGTAATCGGTGTATCTGCTCATATGGCTCTTTTTACTGAGTTTTTAAAGGGCTGCAAAGGTAAAAATTATGAGTTGAATTATTACGTCTATTCAGCCGTTTGGTTATTGGTTGCAGTAAAAACAAAATTCAGCTCCAAGTGTTTGAAAAACAGGAGCTGATAAATATACTCAATCTTATAGTGTTAAGATTTGTCTGTAAGAACGATTGCATTTGTTTAAGCGATTTCGTTTAGAATAAAAAATTCGACTTTTTAACCGCCAAGCGCAAAGCGTAGCACAAACCCACCACCACCAGATCCACAAAGCTTCATCACTGATTTGTCATCATTTAAGCTGGCTTTCCATTGGGTTTTAAAAGAGTTAGGAATTGTAAATGGCATATGCTCAAAAGCAAAGAGCGAAAGCTTCTTCATTTCCCCAAACATTTTTGTCTCATTGCCCATCAAAAAATAGTCAATTGCATGATTAGTGCTTTCTACATATTCTTTTCTAAAACACTCTTTAAACCTTGAATTTTGCCCTTTAAACTCCGAAACAAGTTTCGATGTCAATCCGATTTCATTTGTATCAATCAACTCAAATTTGGCGTAATCGCTATGGTGAATTGAGTGTTCAATTTTCAATCTTGAATTTTGAATAAGCACAGGCGAATTTTCATAACAAACCAGCACGTCAAGGCCTGAGCTTTTGCCATGAAAATGTGATTCTATCGCGCCAAATAGCTCTTTCTTTTCTTCTAAGGTTTCGGGAATTGCTTTACCATAGTTTTTTAGAAAGGCTGCAACCACAGAGGCAGAGCTACCAACGCCATAACCTTGCGGAATGTTAGATTGTAAGAATAGTTTCTGATGCAAGTCTGCCTCAAGGCTAGTAATATCGAAATACGCTGTAAAATGTTTTTCAATAAAATTTGCAAACTCTAATAAATGGATATGAGATTCTAGTTCTTTTTGAGAAGAAGCGCTTAACTTTAATTCGCCAAAATGATTTGGAGAAGGCACTGAAAGAGCATTTCCACCTTCAAGAATGGCGTATTCACCAAAGAGTAAAATTTTTCCAAAAACTCGCATGTGCTGTACAAAAGTACTTGCAAACGTGTTATTTAGTTTGAGCGGTCAAAAAAGTACAATGTTTTGGAAACTTCTTTTCTAGAGCGATTCGGGCGCTTTGGAATTTTTCTCAAAGTATGACATTGTATGCTATAGATCCAGAATCTCTCGAAAAAGTTGCGACAATAAATTCAGGATTACCTTTTTGATACTTTTTTAACACTCAAAATGAGTAACGTCTAAGTACAGTTAACTTAATTCATCTGAATTCCACAAAACAAAATCTGTTCAAACATATTATTCATTTAGCAACTAATTTTGACCAACTGAGTATCCTATGGCCATTGCAATCTGGAGTTATCCCAAGCAAAAGCACTTTAAAGCTGTAAAAGGCGATTTAAGAAAGCATAAGCTTTTAGACACGGAGTTGTTAAAGGATTCATTTATAATTACACCATATAAGCATTTTGAGCTAGGCTTTTATTCCATTGCAAAATCTGATGCTCAAATGGTTAAAAAGGCAAAAGATTGGTTGATACAAAACCTGACTGAACTAAAACAGCACGAACCAATTGAAGAGCTGCCGGAATACACATCGCAAATAGATTTCGCTTTGTTTGAACTTAATGCCAACGACAATTTTGAGAAAGTGGTTTTTTCAAGATGTAAGGATCAAGCGCACGCAGGATTCAATTTTCATTGGCTAGATCAACTACGTTTGGCATACCCCAATGCTTTTATTTCATTAGTGAGCGATGAGAATTTGGGAACTTGGATTACAGCTTCGCCAGAGCTATACCTTCATAGGAATGAAAGCGAGCTTCAAAGTTTTTCCTTAGCAGGAACTAAATTTGGTCAAAACACCAAACTGGGGGCTAAAGAACAAGAAGAACAAGGGATTGTAACTGATTTTATTGTAGAAGCTTTTGAGACATCAGGTTTAGAAACAACAATAAAAAACGGTATTGAGCACCAGGCCGGTTCATTAACACATTTACTCAATGTTGTACAAGGATCAATTAAAAATAAGCCTTTTGATTTGCAAATGCTAATTCTCGGGATGCATCCCACACCTGCAGTTTGTGGTTTTCCACGGCAGTGGGCTAAAGATTTTATCAACTTTGAAGGCTATGATAGAGAACTATATACCGGTTTTTTGGGCGAGTTTAGAAACGAGAATGATTTTGAATTGTATGTTAACCTCAGGTGTGCTCAGGTATTTGACTCGCAAATAAGGTTTTATGCCGGTGCCGGTATTACAAGACACTCTGTGGCAGAAAAAGAGTTTTTAGAAACCGAAGCTAAAATGAGTGTATTGCAATCGGTTTTACTTTCGCATCAATGAGCCAGTTTCACATAAACGCCTTATATCAAACTTTGGCCAATATGGTTGAAGTCTTTCATCGTCATGGTGTTGCCAATGTAGTGCTTTGCCCAGGTTCGCGTTCGGCTCCTTTGGCCATTTCAATTTTAAGAAGTGAAAAGTTTGACTGCTTTCATTTAGTTGATGAAAGAAGTGCGGGTTACTTTGCGCTGGGCTTGGCCAAGGCTAGTGGAAGGCCAACGGTTATAGTTTGTACATCTGGTACAGCAGTTTACAATTTTGCCCCAGCCGTGGCTGAGGCTTATTTCCAAGAAATACCACTCATTGTTTGCACGGCCGATAGGCCTGAAGAATCTATTGGGCAAAACGATAATCAGGCAATTTTCCAAGAAAATATTTTCGGTAAACATGTATTAAGCTTTGCTCAAATGCCAACCGTTTTTAATAATAAGAACGATGCAAGATGGGCTATTCAAAAGGTAAATGAAGCATGCAATGCCGCATATGCTGAACGTCAAGGCCCGGTACATTTGAATTTTCCTTTTAGAGAACCATTTTATCCTGATAAAGATTTTTTGGTAGCACCTGATTTTGATCTTAAGTTAATAGGGGTAGAACGGGGTCAAAGTAAAACCAGTGAATTATTTCTTAATGATGTAAAAGCAGTAATTGAACAGAGCCAGAACATTTGGTTGGTGGCTGGTATGATGGGAGATATTCCTAATGATTATTTGATAAATGAGTTTATTGAAAAAACAGGAGCAATACCATTTATTGATCCACTTTGCAATTTGCATGTGAAGGGTCAGTTATATCAATATGATTCTTGGTTAAAAAATGAAGAAATTGAATCACCAGATCTTTTGATTTCATTTGGTAACCATTTTCTATCTAAATCTTTAAAAGAACTTATTCGAGAGAATCCGCCTCAAAATCATTTGCATATACAAGAGCACGGTCAATTGGCCGATCCTTTTAAATCAATAAATTTTTTGGTTAAGGCTCATGTCGATGATTTTTTTGGTCAGCTCAACGAATACAGTTTTGAAGTGAATGCACATAGTAATCGGTTCAGTTTACTAGATAAAGAATATTCGCTCAAAGCAAATGTTGATACAGAATATTTATGGGCTAAAAGAATAATAGCTGCTTTGCCAAATCAAAGTGTATTGCACTTGGGTAATAGTACGCCAGTAAGATACCTTCTTAAGTACAACAATTTACTCAAATCCAAGTCTATCACGGTTTATGCAAATCGCGGCACAAGTGGCATAGATGGTTGTGTTAGTACAGCAATTGGTATGGCTCAAAACGATGATAGAACTCATTATTTAATTATTGGTGATCTTTCTGCTTATTATGATAGAAATGGTCTGTGGCATAAATACGTTCCTAGCAACTTCAAAATGATTGTAATGAACAATAGAGGTGGCGGAATTTTTAATCGAATAAACGGGCCAAAGGCCCAGCAAGAGCTTCAAGAGTATTTTGTTAACACCCAGCCAACCGATTTTGAAGCCTTGGCAAATGCACATGCATTTTCATATCAATTATTAGAAAAAGATGGTGATTTAAACGAGCAACTTATTTGTGATGGAAAGGTTATTTATGAAGTGAAAATGTAACTAATGCTGGTTTATAGGTTTGCTCTATTATTTACAACGGTTTTTTTGTTTACTGATGCTTTTGGTCAATGGAACACAGAAGTGTTTGATTTGTATAAAAAGGATGCTGAATTAACCATTGGATTTAATAACCGGCGTACTCATTTATATAATGAGTTTGGGACCATTTATGGTTTTAAAATAGGCTTAAATTTTGATAGAAGATTAAAGAACACTTTTGTTTTAAGTTCTACCATTTTTGATTTGGGAAAGCCAGAAAATGAAGGTGAATCATATAAATCAACTCAACTTCATTTTGCAAGTATTGCAGAAGAATTTACTTTTTATGCCAAGCGGAATTTGAGCTTTTCGACCTATTTTACCGTTGGGTACGGAGTTAGTGTGATGAGAGCTTTTGGTGCTGGCAACATTCCCGTATTTACTGAAAAAAGAAGAGTCATTCCCTTTGAGTTTGGTTTACAAACTTCTTATGTTGTTTTTACCTGGCTAGATTTGAGGGCAGGTGCAGGCTGGCGACTTTTCGCACTTGGTAATGATGATGGACTTTCGGGATACTTCTTTAAAGTAGGAGCAGGAGTTAAATACAAAGCTTTTAGAAAGGCTTTTAATTTTTAGAATTTTGGCCATTTTGCTTAACCTTCATTTTGCATCTTTGCCCACATGCAGTTTAAAGATGTAATTGGTCAAGAGAGACTAAAAGCAAAACTTATTGAAAGCATAAAAACGGGTAGGGTTCACCATGCCCAATTGTTTTTAGGTGATAGCGGGCATGGAAGTTTGGCCCTTGCCATGGCATATGCCCAATACATTAACTGTGAAAACCCGAGTGAATCTGATTCTTGTGGTGAGTGTAGCAACTGCCAAAAGAACTATAAGCTTATTCATCCTGATGTGCATTTCTCGTTCCCAATTGTGGCAACTAAAAGTTCAAAGTCTCAAGAAGGCGCAGACCCCAAAACAAACTTTTACACGCAATGGCGAGAACTAATGCAAGAAACGGCCTACCCTGCCTATACTGAGTGGATGCGGAAGATTTCAACGGGAGATAAGCAAGGGAATATTCCCGTTGCCGAGGCCAGAAGTATAATTAGAAAACTGTCTTTAAAATCTTATCAAGGTGGCTACAAAGTTTTAATTATGTGGCTACCCGAATTTTTAGGCAATGAGGGCAATGTTTTGCTTAAGGTACTCGAAGAACCATCGCCCAAAACAATATTTATTCTTGTGGCTGAAGATGAAAGTCGAATTCTAAATACAATTCTTTCTCGTTGTCAAATCATTAGAATTCCTAGAATTGAGCAAGAAGAAATTGCCGAAGCATTAATACGAGTTACAGGAACAGATGATGAGAAAGCCAGGCAATCTGCAGCCTTGGCAGAAGGCTCATTTAGGCGAGCGCTGGAGATTTACAGCGCTGGGGACAATGATTATTTTGAAACTTTTGCCAATTGGATGCGCACCTGTTTTCAGCACGATTATGCGGCTTTAATCTCTTGGAGCAATAATGCCTCAGGTTGGGGAAAAGAGAATTTAAAAAATTTCTTGGTATACTGCTTAGGCGTATATCGCGAGAGTTTATTGCTAAAGCAAGGGGTAAATGGTTTGTCAAAACTCAGGGGTTCAGAATACGACTGGATTAGCGAAAAATTCTCCCCAAACATCAGTCAAAACGGGGTTATTTCAATTGTAGATGAGATAAACAGAGTGCACTATCTTATTGAAAGAAATGCTAATTTAAAAATAGTACTCTTTGACCTATCTTTGCATATAAGCAAGAATCTACGATAGCGGCGTCAGTTGCTGTTTTAACTTGCAAGCAATGAGACAATTACTTAAGAATAAATATAGATTTTCATGGCATGTGGATCATGTAGTTCAACTAAAGACGGCCTACCAGCCGGTTGCAATAATAATGGCTCTTGTCGCACTGGCTGCGGCAATATGCTCGATGTATATGATTGGTTATCTAACGTTTACTATGTAGATGATGTAGTTCGTCATCCGCTTGTTGAGGTTAGATTTAAGGGCACTAGAAAAAGCTTTTATCGTAATACAAATAATCTCGCCCTTGAAATTGGGCAAAAAGTAGTGCTTGAAACCCATATGGGCGGGCATGATGTTGGTGAAATATCTTTGGTTGGGCCTTTGGTAAAGGTTCAAATGAAAAAATACCATATCAAAGAAGATTCTCAAGACCTTAAAAAAGTTTATCGAGTAGCTACTGATAAAGATTTAGAAAAATACAGAGATGCAAAAGGCCGAGAGTATGTTACCATGATGAAATCTCGCGAGTATGCGAGACAGCTTAAACTGCAAATGAAAATCAGTGATGTTGAGTTTCAAGGTGATAATACCAAAGCCACTTTTTATTACACAGCTGATGGAAGAGTAGATTTTAGAGAGCTCATCAAAGTATTTGCAAAGAATTTTAAAATTAAAGTAGAAATGCGACAGATAGGCCTGCGTCAAGAAGCGGGTCGATTAGGTGGCATTGGGTCTTGTGGTAGAGAATTATGTTGCTCTACTTGGCTTACCGATTTTAACTCAGTACCCACTACTGCCGCACGCTACCAAAATTTATTTTTAAATCCATTAAAACTATCAGGGCAGTGCGGAAGACTTAAATGCTGCTTAAACTTTGAACTGGATACTTACTTAGAGGCTCTTGAAGATTTTCCTGAAGATAATGTATTCTTAAACACGGCAAATGGTAGGGCTAAGGTTGTTAAAACCGATATCCTTAAAAAGGTAATGTACTTTATTGTTGAAGATGACCCAACTAATAAATTCATACCGCTTGATGTAGAAGATGTAAAAGAGCTGGTAGAAAAACAAAAAGCTGGAGAACTGGCTGTTATTGAAGATATTGAAGAGTTTAGCGTTGAAGAAGAGCCTGTTGTTAAAGAAGTTTCAATCAGTGGCGACATAATGGCCGATGACCTTGACCGTTTTGAGAAAAAGAACAAGCCTGTAAAAAAGAAGAAAAAGAGAAACCCTAACCAACGCAATAAGAACAGAAATCAAGGCAATAAGGGGCCAAGAGATTTCAAGAAATCAGATGATCAAAAATCGCGGGATGATAGACCGAAACGCGATAACAAAAACAATAGAAGTCAGGGGCAAAAAGGCGGAGAGAAGAGTAGGCGAGATGATAGATCTCAAACCAGAGATGGTAAGCCAAAAGGTGATCGACCACAAAGCAGAGGAGATAGAACTCAGGGCGATAGGCCACAAAACCGCGGCAACCGCAACAATAACCGAAACCGAAACAACCGAAATAACAGCCGTAACAACGATTCGGGAAAACAGAACGAGAAACCAAATAATCAGAAAGACTAGCATGAAGAAACTCGCTCTTTTTTCAATGATTGGTTTCCTCGGGATTATTTCAGCAGGATGTAATCCAGGTTTACTTTATGAAAAGTATCTAGAGATTGAAGGCAAAGGCTGGAAACACATAGAGCCCATAACCTTTGAAGTTGAAGTGGATGATATTTCTGTTCCTTATGATGTATATGTAAATCTGCGGCATACCAATGATTATCCATACTCAAACTTATGGCTAATGATGTATACTTACCCTCCAGAAGGAGAGCAAGCCACACAACAACGAATGGAGCTAAAGTTAGCCCAACCAGATGGACGATGGCTAGGAAATGGTTTAGGTACCAACATTACTCATGAAATTAGGGTGCGACAAAAGTTCGTGTTTCCTACCAAGGGTACTTATGCATTTACTATTGAGCATGATATGCGCGAGCAAATTGTACCAGCAGTGAGCCATGTGGGCTTGAGAATTGAGAAAAGTAAGAACTAAAACAACTCCGCCAACATACATCTTATTCCTCCGCCGCCGATTCGCTCAATTGTTGGAATAGAAACTACTATAGGTTCGCATTTAAAGGCCTCTATTTGAGTTTTTGAAAAGGATGAAAATGCGGTTTCTGACATTACTACGAAGCTCTTTTCAGCACTATTTCTAACTTCTAAAATATTACCACAAAACGCATTCATTTGTTGAGAAGAAATCTCAATGATATTTTTAGAAGAGTCAAAGAATCTAATAAGCTCCAAATACTCATCTCCAACTAATTCGTCTTTACAAATTAGTGAATACTGCGAGCCAATACTCATTAGAACATTGGTGTGGTAAATGTTACTGCTTGTACTAAATACGAAACTTTTATAGCCAATTTTTTTACAAAGCTCATTGAGAACTTCAGTATTCGTTCTAGGAGAGCATGCTGCAAAAGCTCTTTTTAGATTATGGTCAAATACTATTGAGCCGGTGCCTTCAAGATATTTACATTGTAATTCGAAATGACTCAAGTCTAGAACAAACCTGTTATCTAGTATGGAGTTAATTATATCAACTCTCCGTTCAGCTCTCCTATTTGGTGTCATCATGGGGTAAATAACCACTTGATTCCTATGCGTACTAAACCAATTATTAGGAAAAATAGCATCAGGTTTTTTTGGTTCTAAGGTATCTTCAAAAACAGTAACTTCAATTTCATGTGCGTGCAGTAATTCTATGGCCCTATTGAATTCTTGTATCGCTTTTGATCCTATTTTAGATTTTTCAAGTTCATTCCAATTGTCCTTTTGAAAAGAGTTGCTTTTAGATGTTTCTGTATTGAAAGCAAAGCTTTTTGGCCTAATGGCTAGTAGATGCTTACTCGCTTGTGCTGTCACCGTATATAACTTTTGAGAGCATTAGGTGTAGCATTCCACAGGTTATAAAAGCCGGA
This sequence comes from Bacteroidia bacterium, assembly GCA_049115495.1. Lineage (GTDB taxonomy): Bacteria > Bacteroidota > Bacteroidia > CAILMK01 > JACPUW01 > JACPUW01. The sequence continues at coordinate 82,126 of JAGDZV010000011.1, forward strand.
AGTGTTAAAAAACTAAGGAAAACTCCATTATTGTAAGATATACCATAGTAAAAGCCAAAACTTGAAATCCATGCCAATAGCACTATCCAATTGAATTTAATTTTTGATTTTTCAGCGTAGTTTTTTATAACTCTGAGTCTGTCAGCAAAAAAGTGTTCAAAAACAATAACTGCTCCTACAGGTGCTAAGGTAAAGCCATATAATGCCACAAAGTCAAGAAGCTTCATTGCAAATGCTGGGAAAATTCCGGCTACTGTGGCAATAGAACCAGCAAGTACAGTCATCCAAAATCTCGATGACCTTGGAATCATAGCCTGAAATGCTAAACCAGCTCTATATATTGTGGGGTTTGCAGTAGTCCATCCTGCAAGCACTACGGTAATCATTCCCCAAACTCCTATTGCATTATAGGCCAAAGGACCCGGCGCTACTGGTGGGGCGCTTCCGTTATTTAAATAGGCTTGAGCTTCAGGAGTTTTCAAATAAACTGCGTAGAGTAAAGCAGCAGCAATCCAGGCTACATAGTGCCCCACGTACATTCCGGCAGCGGTGGTCCAGCCGCTGCCTGCCGTTTTAGCAAATCTAAATACCGAAAGATCAGACATACCAATGTGCATGGCCGCATTGCAAAACCAACTCCAAATAACAACATGCCAAAAGGTAAATTTAATTTGACCGGGAAAAGGATCAGACCCTTGTCCCCAAATATTCCAAAAATCTGAGAATGAAGTTACATTAAGTTGGCTTAGTGCCACAATGCCGCACGCTAAAAATGCTATTACAATTATTGGCGCCATGTAATTGGCCGCTTTTGATACCATAGCATAGCCACGTGCCGCAATAATGGTAATTACGGCTCCAATGGCCAAAACTATAATAATCCAAAGTGAACCATTTGGCATGGTATCATCAAGATTTGGCATAGGCATATCAAAAGGCAGTCCTACTGCGGTGGCTGAAACGGTAATCATGGCACCAGCTAAAAAGCAAAACAAAATACCATTGGCTAAATCATAAATTTTTACTAGGCCAGGGCCAGTAATTTTTTCTAGTTGAAAATAAAGGGTCAATCTATTTTTAACGGCAATTTCAGCCGTAAGAAATCGCCAGCTTAGAACGGCAAGTAAGTTGCCTATCAATAAACCCACAATTAGATCAAAAGCACTAACCCCAGCGGTAAGAAATAGCGGACCAATCATAAATTCGGTACCCGCTGCGTGCTCACCTGCATACATTCCCAAAAAGCTTTTCCAATCTTTAAGTTTTGATTTAGGAACTCGACTTCTCTCGTATTCGCGTATTTTTTTGGGCTTATTCATGATTCTTCCGCTAAATGATTTGGCAAGTGTTCAATGCGTTGGCAGCAAAGTTGGTCTAGCACTTGCTGTAGTTGGATTTTGAGAATAGAAATGGTATGCTGACCGCCTTTTTTTCCGAGAGCTGAAACACCATACATAAAAGGTCTGCCCATAAAGGTAAATTCAGCACCACTTGCAATTGCATTGGCAACATCAGGGCCTGAGCGCATGCCACTGTCCATCATAATGGTGGTTTTCCCTTTGAACTTTTGGGCAACTCTTGTAAGCGGTTTTATGGTTGACTCACCTGCATCAAGTTGACGACCACCGTGGTTTGAAACTATAATGCCATCTAAACCCCAATCAATAGATTTTTGAGCGTCTTCTATGGTAGCTACTCCTTTTATTACCAAGTTACCTTTCCATTTATCGCGTAAGGCTTTCACCTTATCTTCATTCAATCGGCCATTAAATGTTTTATTCATAAAAAGCCCAAGATGTTTTAAGCTGAGGCCTTTTGGAATGTAGGGTTTCATGGTGGCAAATTGCGGCTGACCCGCAAGCAAAGTTTGCAAGGCCCAATTTGGCGAACCAAGAATTTGCTTAATGTTTGAAACCGTCATTTTAGGCGGGACAGACAAGCCATTCTTGATCTCCTTTGGACGATACCCGAAGGTTGGCACATCAGCCAGAATCACTAGTGTTTTAATACCAGCAGCTTGAGCTCTTGCTAATAAGTTATCTCTTAAATCAACTTCTTGAGGATGATATAATTGAAACCATGCTTTGCCTTCAGTTATTTCCGACACCGTTTCAATGCTGGCCGTTGCTACTGTACTAAGAATAAAAGGGATGTTATGTTCAAAAGCAGATTTGGCAAGAATCTCGGTTGCTTTTGGCCACATGAGTCCTTGTAAACCAATTGGGGCAATTCCAAAAGGAGCATCATATTCATGACCAAAAAGGTTCGTTTTTATTGATGAACCGCCGAAATCCCTTAAGTAATACGGTTTAAGCTGTACTTCGCGAATTTCTGCGGTATTACGTTGAAGATTTACTTCATCGTTACAACCACCATCCAGGTACTCAAAGGCAAATTTGGGTATTCGCTTTTTGGCTTTTTCTCGCAAAAGCGGTATTGAAGCATAGTTAGGGTTGTAGCCGAAATCCATAAATAATTGAAAACGGAAAAATACAGTAAGTCAATGAGATATTTTCTCTTCGACGTTAAAAGCTATTTGAAATGCTTGCTTAGATCAATCGTTTGACCAAGAATCCCCATGTAAGTGAGCACGTACGAATTACCTGGATTAAACATATTACCCGGTTCATGAACTGCAACTTGAATGGCATTGAAGAAATAATAATCCCGCACAGATTTTAAAGTTACTCTTGATTTTGCAGGCACTATCTGATTTACATCTCCCAAAATACTTTCAGCTTTGGGCTTGGAAAGAAGCAATACAACAAGGATTAGAATCAATCCAACTGTTATGTAATTAAGCCATTTTTTGAGCATAGTAATTTTCATTTTGTTGGCCAAATTGCAATATTTAGCTCAATAAATAAAGCACATTTGAAATAAATTTTCTCAATTTGTTAGAAAGTACTTTTTCAATATTTCGAGGATTTTTTTGTTTTTGAGCTTATATTAGCGCAAACAAAAGGATTGAAAAAGCAGAAGATTATTGCAGGAATAATTTGGTTATTCCTTTTGATGCAAACACTTTTTGTATTAAGATATCCTGAACCTTATCCTTCATTTACTTTACCTGGATTTGGATTGAGTGAAGAAAGGTTTGCAACTCAGAATGAAATCGCCATATCGGGAGATATTTCTATTGAAAGGAAAGAACTTGCTTTTGTTGACTATGCGAATGATATCACCATTATTGATTCCAGTTCAATTTTGAAGAATGTTTCAGAATATCACAAAAAATATCTGTTCAAAAAAATAGAGAAAAGAAACAATTTTAGGCTCAATAAATCGAATTATTTTTATTTGAAATACAACTTGTACCGAAGCTCTTTTGCGGCAACATCTGGTCAGATCAACGAGATTAAATATCTACTTAGTAGGGATTATGAAACAAAACCAAAAGCGCTTTTAATGATACATTATTTAGATTCTCATGTTACTCAAATCGACACTCTTGAAGTATTTAGGTAATTTTTTATCGTTTCAATATAAGATAAGTTGTAAAAGTGCAGCCTTAGTGAGAGTATTGTTAGGGTTTTATACAATAATAATAACTGGGTTGCCCGATTCTTTGATACTTGCAAATTATCCGGCTTACTTTTTTTTTCCACCTCCTTTTAGTTTGGCGAGTTTATTTAACGAGTTTCCTGATAACACAGTTTGGTTAATAGTTCACTACTGTGTTTATATTTCATTTTGGTTTATGTTCTTAGGGTTCAAGACGAAGACGTTTTCTATTCTTTTTTCATTGTGTCAGTTAGTTTTTTACAATTTTTACTTTAGTATAGGTAAAGTTGATCATAATTTTCTTTTGGTCATCTTCCCAATGTTTATGGCTTTCACAGGATGGGGGAATCATTATTCTATAGATTCACTAATTAAGAAAGCTCCGGAAAAGGCAACAAGAATGCCTCTATCGATTTTCGCAATGGTGTTGAGTACTTCTTTTTTTATTGCAGGTATACGGAAAATAATTGGTCATTGGCTTGAATTCAAAAGTCAGGCGACAAAGATTATCTTATTTAGAGATGACAGAGCCAATTCAACACTTTTTGAGCTATGGCCTGATTTTGTATTTGAGGCTTTAGATTGGGCAACTGTAATTTTTGAAGTCTCCTTTATATTTTTCTTTCCACTTTCGAAGAAGTTTAGGTTGTGTTTAGTTGCCGCTATTTTGTTTCATTGGTCAGTTGCTATAATACAAGGGATTTATTTTTTGCATTTGCCGTTTACGTATGTAGCTTTTTTTGTGGCATATAGAGCAAGAGTGAAAATCTTAGAAAACTTGGTATTAGTAAAGTATTTGCTTCTTTCTTTGGCTGGGCTCGGTGTGGTTCATATTATATATTTTGTGGCCATTAGGAATAATATTTTCTCAAATGGTATACTTTATTGGTCTTCAATTAATACCAACTATCTAGTTTCAATCCTTTTTGCCACTTTTTTGCTAATGGGAATAAGAAGGCAAATCACGAAAAAAGTTATCTCACTTGAGCAATAACCATGGCCGCCCCCACTGCTGTTCCATTAGTATTTTCAGACTTAATTATTTCCCAACCTGTAAGTTCTTGTTTTAATAAGCTTAAAAACATTTCATTTTTAGTAAATCCACCTTCAATGTAGAGTGTTTTCATCGTTGAATTTCCTTTAGCTTCTAATATCGCACTTACTTGTTTTTTTACCAATTTGGAGTTTAAAGTTTTGAGTTTAAAGTTTAAAGTTTCATTACCCTTTAAACTTTGAATTTTGAACTTTGGCTGTCCCATTTCATTTGCTATTTCGCTTATCCCTTCTTCATACTCCTTCCCAAGCATGAGTCGAGTCGCTTTTACAGGCTTCCCTTCAATGGTCATGTAGAACAATTGGTCTTTAAACTTTGAATTTTCTCTCTCTTTAAACTCATAGAAGGGATTCATAGCCACACACCATGTACCCGTTGAAAGTAGCATAAATGGTTCTTTTGACTTTTTGAAATAAGGAAATAACGAAGCCGAACTATCATGAATTCCTGGCCCAGCTTCAATTTGTGATGAGCCAACTTTTATTATTTCTGTGTGATTTGCATCAACAATTGGTGGTAGAATTAAATCAATCCCTTCAGCATAAACCCAGCTGCGATAATCATGTTTATTATAATCCCAGAGCATGGTATGGCAACCAATTGAAGTGTATTCCGAAACAGGTTTATCAGTAATAAGGTTGCTCAAATATTGAGGTAAGTGGAGGGAGTGTTTAATTTTTTCAAATACTTCGGGTTTTGCATACTTGAGCCAATACAGTTGTAAACCGCTATTGAGCATTCCGCTGTAAGGAGAGCCGGTTTCTCGTGCTACTTTTTCGAGACCGTATTGCTCATCAAATTGTTTCTCTAGTTCTTTTGGAAAAGGCTTTAAATAATTATAAAGCGGAGTTATAGGCTTTCCTTTTTCATCTAAATGCACCCAACTAGCGCCATATGCCGAAAAGTTGACCCTTGAGATTTTGAATTTTGAATTTTGAATTTTGAATTGTTCAATTATCCATTTATTCAATTCATTGAGATCATCACATGTGAATCCATCTTCATCCTTAACATCTTTGAATTGAATTGATTCTTCGAGAATGATTTTTAAGTCTTCATCAAAAACCAAGAGTTTTTTGTTGGTTTTGCCTATGTCGAAGATTAGGGTGTTCATCTTCTTGTTAGCCAATTTTCGTCTTTCCGAAAAGCATGAATTACAGCAATAACAATCACTCTAGAATCTTCAATTTTAAACCAAATCTTGTATGGGAAGTTTTCAACTAATGCCATTCTGAAAGGGCTAAATTTTGAAGGAAAGTTGAAAGGAGCATCCGAAATGTCACTCAATTTTTTACTGAAGTCATCAAGAAAGCGTGCGCCTAAACCTGGAACCTTTTTTTCATACCAAAATACAATATCAGATAAATCTTCTTCAGCCGAAGACCTGATTATTAATTCATACTTTATTGATTTTTTCAATAAGTCGGCTTTTTACATTTTCCCAAGAATCTTCTGTGGTCTCTCCATATTTGAATTGCTTTTCTCTAGCTTGCAAAATACTTTTCTCATACTCAGAAGTGCCCATGTCTAAGTTGTTTTTGTCAAGGCTTTTCCAAAGCTCTCTTGAGATTTCTTCTCTTTCTTTCTCAGGAAGATTCAATAATATGGAGAGATGTTCTTGAATACTCATGAACCAAATTTACAAATTACAAACCACTAGCCGATGCATCTTTACCGCGCTTTTCTATGAGTTTGGCTCTTGTGTTATTATTTCTGTATTCTTCAATTGGATCTAAAACTCCGCCAGCTCTCAACCGCGCTTCTGCTACCATAGCTCGCACATCGGTTTCGAATGCATTACGCAAAATTTGGGTGCTTTTGGTAACGTCATTATTGTTTTGGGCTTCTGCTAAGGCTGTTTGATCAATCAAAAGTGATTTAGCCAAGGCAATTTGAATTTGCTCTAAACTTTGAATTAAATCTTCTATTGGATCTTTCAGATTATGGCTTGCATCAATCATCCAACTAATACTATTACTAGAAGCAGCAATTTCAGAAACCAATTCATTGAATATCAAGAACAGCTGGAAAGGCTTTATACTACCAACGGTCAAGTCATCATCGGCAAATTTTGAATCATTGAAATGAAAACCACCCAAACGATTTTTCCAATTTAAAGTGGCTACTATTTGCTCAATGTTGGTATTGGGTAAATGGTGGCCAAGATCAACCAAGGTAAAAGCTCTATCGCCACAAGCATCAGCTAGCATTAGTGAAGTGCCCCAATCAGGTATTACCATGCTATAAAAGTTGGGTTCAAACGGTTTGTACTCTATGAGCATTTTCCAATCTTTTGGCATATGGGTATAAATGCTTTGAAGGCTATTTTGCGTAGTTTCTAAGGCCTTGGCCATATTGCTTTGACCCGGAAACGAACTGCCATCAGCCAGCCAAACCGTTAGCACTTTTGCACCTAGTGCTTCGCCAATATCTACAACTTGATTATTATGTTCAATAGCCTGATGTCTTACTTCTGTTTTTATATGACTTAAAGAGCCAAACTTGTAGCTGTGTGCTTGACTATAATCTTGAAATGTATTAGAGTTTACTGAATCGAAAGCAATTCCATTCTCGTAAGCAAACTGTTTTATAGCTTCAGTTTCTTTAGGAATATCCCAAGGGATATGCAAGGAGACCGAATTGGCAGATTGGGTTAGATTATTGATTAAAGCTATGTCTTCTATCTTTTCTTCAAGGTCTCGGGGTTCACCGCCAATCCCAAATCTTCCAAAACGTGTACCGCCAGCACCCAAAGCCCAAGAAGGAATGGCTACTTGAAAGTCCATTAGAACCTTCAAAATGGTATCAACATCAACTCCATTGTCGGATAAGATTTCTTTTTGAAAGTTGAACGCTTTTTGGTGTGATTTTGAGAGCATGGCATTAGAATTAATTATAACAAAGAACACAAAGGAAACCAAAACATGTAATCCGACTTTGAGGCTTTCTCTAAATGAACATAGAAATGTTTTTTGTGTAACTCTGACCTTTCTTCACGTTCAATAAGAGACTGAAATACTTACCTCACAAAAGCTGCAGCCATACCACCATCTACATTTATGGTATTTCCCGTGCTTTTATCTAAAATGGCCACCAATGCAAACACACCGTTGGCAATGTCTTCGGGTCTAATAATAGCTTTCATTAAATTTCGTTTGGCGTAGAATTCAGGAAGCTCTTCAACAGGAACTCCATAGGCTTTGGCTCTGCCTTCAGCCCATTCACCTTCCCAAATTTTGCTACCAATAATTACGCCATCAGGGTTGACCGTATTTACCCTTATGCCGTCTCCACCAAGCTCTGCTGCGAGCACTCTTGTCATGTGTTGCTGTGCCGCTTTGGCTGTACCGTACGCCACATTGTTAGGACCTGAAACGATTCCGTTCTTGCTGGCAATACTCACAATATCACCCCCAAAACCTTGTTTTCGCATAATTTCAGTTCCAGCTTTTGATAAATGGAATTGGCCTTTTACCAAAACATCTTGCGTAATGTTCCAATCCTTTTCGCTGTGTTCGGTCAGCGGTTTTGAAATGGCCAAACCGGCAGAATGCACCACAATGTCAACACCACCAAAATCTAGGCAAGCTTTCTTATAGGCTTCATATACTAAGTTTTCTGAAGTAACGTCGGCCAAAGCATAAGTGGCAATATCACTTTTGTAGTTGGCAGTCGCTTCTTTCAATCGGTCTTCATGAATATCACTGAAAACCACGCTGGCCCCTTCAGCAATCAACTTGTCAGCAATGGCTTTTCCTATGCCGCCGCCAGCACCGCTTACCAAAGCCACTCTTCTTGACAAGGGCTTTTCTTTGGGCTGACGCTGCAATTTGGCTTCTTCTAACAACCAATATTCAATATCAAATGCTTCTTGACGCGGTAATGCTGTGTAATCAGAGATCAACTCAGCACCGCGCATTACGTTTATGGCGTTGATATAAAATTCAGAAGCAACGCGAGCCGTTTGCTTGTTTTTAGCAAAAGTGAACATCCCTACGCCCGGAAATAATAAAACCACTGGATTTGGATCCCGCATGGCAGGGCTATTGGCATGTTTGCAAGCTTCGTAGTATTCAGCGTATTCTTTTCGGTATTGGGCAAAAGCTGGTTCTAGCTTTTCTTTTATCGCATTTGAATCGCTTAAATCCTCGCTTTTTTCTAATGGCAAAACCAAAGGTTGAATTTTGGTGCGCAGGAAGTGATCGGGGCAAGATGTGCCCATTGGCGCCAACCTTTCCAATGCATTTGAATTTATAAATTCCAAAACCACATCATCATCAGTAAAATGCCCAACCATTTTTTGCTCGCTTGAACATAAGCCGCGTAATAAAGGAATTAGTTCTGCTGCCTGCGCTATTCTTTTTTCAGCATCAAGACTTTGAATTTTTTGGCCTTCAAAAACAGAAGGGGCTGCTTGCCTTTTCTGCTCAATGAATTCGGCTGCCATCTCTATAACTTCCAGGCTGTTTTCATAGCATTCCTTAGAAGTATTGCCCCAAGTAAAAAGACCGTGACCACCCAATACAATACCACGAATACCAGGGTTTTCATTCAAGCACTTCTCCAAATTCAAAGCAAGATCAAATCCCGGTCGCTGCCAAGGCACCCAACCCATTGTTTCGCCCCAAATCTCTTTGGTAACCGCTTGGCTGTCTTTTGCTGCTGCAACAGCTATTAGAGCATCAGGATGCAAATGATCGATATGTTTAAAAGGTAACAAACCATGCAAAGGCGTATCAATTGACGGCGCTTTGCTGTTCAAATCAAAAATGCAATGATTGAATAATGCTACCATTTCGTCTTCATATTCCAAACCGCGATACACGTTTTTGAGGTTTCGTAACCTTTCACAATACAAGCCGGCAATTCCGCTGCGGGTTAAAGTGCCAATATCGCCGCCACTGCCCTTTACCCACATTACTTCTGTTTGTTTGCCGGTAAGTGGTTCTTTTTCAATGGTTTTGCAACTGGTGTTACCGCCGCCGTAATTGGTAATTCTTAGGTCGGCACCCAAAATATTTGAGCGGTATAAGAAAAGTGCTACTTGATCGTCGCGAAACTCGGCAGCTTTTTGGTCGTTCCACAGGTAATCTACGTGCTTGTAAGCGTTTTGCATTTGCTTTAGAATTTTGAAGGCTGAAAGCTAAAGTATGCTGAATTCTTGTCCTAATTTTTCATTTATAAGAATTGGTAAATGTAAAAACACCAGCATTAATCCTTTATTTTGGAAGTAATGAAAGTCTGGTTAAGCATTAAACTAGTGCCATTTATATTATTGATGTCGCAAACCCTTTTTGTTGCGGCACTTGATATAACACAGCTGCGCATTGAATACCTTGAAAACCCAATAGGGATTGAGTTTGAAAGCCCGCGCTTTAGTTGGTGGCTGCAAAGTGATGAAATGGATGTGGTGCAAACGGCTTATGCTATTACTATTTATGTAAATGGTAAAGAGGTTTTCAATTCTGGCAAAGTAGTAAGCAATAAGAACCACTTGGTTAAAACTGATTTCAGGCCTGAACCAAAAACAGCCTATGAATGGCGGGTTACCGCTTGGGATAATAAGGGCAACGTAAACGAAAGCGAAGCAGCCTATTTTGAAACCGGATTGTTTGGAAACTGGAGTGCAAAATTTATTACAGTTCCATGGCAAGAAGATCCTAAAAAGAAGAATCCGGTACATTATTATAGAAAGGAATTTAGAACTAGTAGAAAAATAAAAAGTGCAAGGGTTTATGCTACATCTTATGGAATTTATGAAGTAGCCATAAATAATGAAAAAGTGGGCGATAGAGAACTTGCACCGGGTTGGACAAGTTACGAGCATAGGCTTAAATACCAGGTTTATAATGCAGATGACCTTTTAAACAGTGGAGCAAATTGTATTTCAATTAGATTGGCCCAGGGGTGGGTGCAAGGGCGTATTGCCTTGAGAGCAAAGCCTGAAAAATGGCAAGAAAAATTAGCTGTGCTACTTGAGTTGCACATAGAATACGCGAATGGAGATACTGAAATTATTAAAACAGATGATAGTTGGAAAGTAGGTACGGGTGGCCTAATTGAAGCTACTATTTACGATGGTGAAGTTTATGATGCCGCTCTTGAGCCTACAAACTGGCAATTAGCCAATTTTAATGATGAAAAATGGGTTGGTGCTATTGAGCTTGACAAAACCATTAAAAACCTTGTGGCTGATCATGTTCCGCCTGTCAAGGTATTTCGCAGCTTGCAGTCAAAGAGAAAAGTGATTAATGACTCAAAATCAACAACATACGATTTTGGACAAAACTTTTCAGGCAGAGTAAAACTAATTTTAAATATTGAAAAACCGTGCGAAGTAATTGTGCAACATGCCGAGATAACCGATAGGTTTGGTGATGTGTATACTGATAATTTGAGAACCGCCAAGGCGGAACTAAAGTTAGTTTTTGATAAAGCTGGGCTTTATTCTTACACCCCTAAATTTACGTACATGGGCTTTAGGTATGTAAAGGTAAAAGGAATTTCAATGGGCAATGTAAGAGAGATAACCGCCCAAGCGCTAACTTCAAACCTTGAAGAAGCGGGCGCTATAACCACCGATCATGATAAATTGAATATGCTGATTTCGAATATAAAGTGGAGTCAGTATAGCAATTTTATTGATGTACCAATTGATTGCCCGCAACGCGACGAAAGAATGGGGTGGACTGGCGATGCTCAGGTATTTGCACCTACAGCGGCTTTTAATAGCCAAGTAGCTCCGTTTTTTAAAGATTGGCTAAAGGACCTTTCGGCCGATCAATATGACGATGGTTCGGTTCCTTGGGTTGTGCCCAATGTTTATAAGCAAAAAAGACCACCTGCAAGTGGTTGGGCCGATGCAGCGGTAATTATACCTTGGACCATGTACGAAAGATTTGGTGATAGAACCTTTCTTGATACTCAATATCCATCAATGAAATTGTGGGTTGACTTTATGATTAACGAATCAAATAATGGACTGTGGTTTGGCGAAAGACATTTTGGTGATTGGATGAACGTACTTGCCCCTTCTAGGCCAGGTTCCATGAAAAGAACACCGCAAACTGATTTTATTGCACAGGTTTATTTTCAATATTCATTAAAACTGTTAGTAAAATCAGCTGAAGTTATTGGTAAAACAAAAGATGCTAAGTATTACCAAGGCCTTTACGATAAAGCAAATGAAGCATTTATTAAAGAATTTGTAACACCAAACGGTAGAGTAGGTGTGGGGTCTCAAACCTCTTATTTGTTGGCATTAAAGTTTGATCTTTTGCCAGAGCCATACAAAGCTCAAGCTAAAAAAAGATTGGTTGAAAGCGTAGTGCATTATGGGCACTTGACAACGGGATTTTTAGGTACTCCTATTTTAAGTGCTACTTTGTCAGAAAATGGTTATTCTGAGCAAGCATATAATATTTTGTTTCGCGAAGATTTTCCATCATGGTTTTATCAAATAAATATGGGTGCAACTACCATGTGGGAACGCTGGGATGGGATTTCCACATCAGGTAGTTTTCAAGATCCTTACGTAAACTCATTTAATCATTATGCTTACGGTTCTGTAGGATATTGGCTTTATGCCCACATGGGCGGTATTCAACTTAAAATGGAAGGCGGCATACAAAAGCTAACACTTGCTCCTGAAATTGATTCAAGAATTGGATTTGCAAATACAAGCTATGACGGAATTAATGGTAAAATTATTAGCAATTGGCAAATTGAAGAAGAAGGACTCATTTATGAGTTTACAATACCGGCTAACACTAATGCCAAAATTGTTATTCCAAAAGGATATTATTATGAATCATTAGTTGGAGTGGAGAAAGGTGAGGAAGTACCATTCAATTTTGTGATTAAACCAGATGAAATAAGTCTAGGTTCGGGGAGTTATAAATTAGTGCTTTCAAAAGTTGAATATGATTAATTGAGCAATGTCAAAAGTGATTTTGATTTAATCCTTTTCCATTGCTTTCACGGCATCAATTTTCTTTCTTCCATATATGCCTATTACAGGCATTAATACAATGTATAGCATATAAGTAAACCCCGAAACTATAAAAGTAGCATCACCAAAAAGAACGGTATATGCAAAAAATCCAGAAAGGAGTGGTACAAAGGCTGATACTAGATTAATCCTAATTGATTGTTGCGTAAGGGCGATCTCAATTTTACTTAGTTTTATCTCGTTTCTTAAAGAATATGCTCTAAAATTTAAAAGGGCAATTACCACAAAAATTCCGGCTGCCCCAAAGCCATACATGCTCATAAGTTCCGGAGTATTTTCAGGTTTAATTACATCTGTAAAAAGTTTATTAATTAGTTCCTTATCACCAAATATTAGGCCTTTATATAGCTCAAATAAAACACCTATTAGAAATTTTAGTGGGTAAACATAAAATAAAATTAGAAACAAAACTATGGTGTTAAGTGCCGTTGTTTTAGGATCTCTTAAGCCAAAGCGTATAAAAAAGAGGTAATGCTGATACCAAATCCATATAAGTACACTAATGGTTATACCAAAGGGAATAAAGTCTTTTGTAAACTCCTTTAATTCAATAAAATTGGTAGGTGGTGAGCTAGAGATTAGCAAAAGTCCAATTGCAATGGCAAAAACGCCATCGCTCAAAGACTCTATTCTCGTATTTTCAAGCCCGCGAAGGGAAAAGCCAAGCTTTTTTTCACTGGTATTAATGTCATTTTTCATAGAATGACCTTTCTCCAAAGATGTGAAATCCTTTATAAACCCAAACTTACCATTAGATTATTTTTTAAGATTGAGCCCATTGTTTGGCAAGTATTAAAAATTGTAGTGTTATGATATTGGTTTAACTCTTTAGCCAGCTGCGAAATGTTTTGTGGTGGAGCCAAAATGTCATTTTCCATTACGGCAATTAGTTGTTTTACTTTTTCTTTCTCAGATTTATAGCGCTTATACAGTAAGGTTCTTTCTTCTTTAATGTATTGATCTTGAGTTGTTCTATTAAGGTTGTCAATTACCATTTTTACAATAGCATTATTGTCTTTAAAAAATTGAGTTAAATACACCTTATAATGGCCTTCATAACATTGTTGGTCAAAGTCAATTGCTCTTACCCTAAATTGGGTATCTTCAAAGTCGGGTGTCATAACCACTACGTAATTATAAGCACGCATATCTCCCAAAAGCCTAATAAAGCATCGCTCATTAAACTTAATAAATTCTTTTGCAATTCTAACTTGATTTAATTCTTCCTTTTGGTGCTCAATATATTTATCAATAAATATCTCTCCCGGAACGCCAGCAATATGCTCTTCTATTAAAGTGTCGTTGTCAACTAAATAGTGAAATCTATTGGGAGATAAAAGATCTTCAAGTTCTAGGCCGTAAACCCTATTGGCATCTGATTTTTTTACATAGTAGTGGTCGTAATTGTCATTATACTTATTTATAACCCTAATTCTAAATGGCTTAGAATTTCCAAATGAGCAGTAGTCAATTCTATCTACTTCAAGGTGGTCCATTACGTCCATTTGCCCATCGGTTTTTAATAGGGCATAAATATGCTTTAAACCATCATGAATCATTTCTCTGGTGCTTTGGTCATAGTTTACCGCATACCAAAGGGTGTCTTCTCCTTGTTGATTATAAATACTTATGCTATTTGTAAATTGGGTGAGATCATTATACTCAATTGGTAATTGAAAGCTTCTATGCTGCTCTGTTAGATAGCCTTTTAGCTCAGGACTTACTTTTATGGGGGGCTTTTTGTTTCTTATTTTTACCATTGGATTTGTTAGTTTTCTGAGTTATTCAATTTCTACCACAAGATCTCCGCTTTCAACCAAAGTACCACCACTTAAATAAATAGCTTTTACCACGCCCGAAACTGTAGAAGTAACCGTTGTTTCCATTTTCATAGCTTCTATTAAGAATAATGGTTCGTTCTTTTCAATATTGTCTCCGGCCTTTACAAATACCTGGCTAAGTAAACCTTGCAATGGTGAGCCCACTTCTCCATCAATAAGGTCGTTAGCTTTTCTATTGGTTGATTTTTCAATGGCTAAGCTATTATCGGTTACACTGATTGCCCTGGTTTGGCCATTTACACTAAAATAAATCTGTTTTTCGCCATTACTGTTCGCCGGTCCAATAGATAGCAATTCAATGAGCACATTTTTACCTTCACCAAGGTTAACTTCTATTTCTTCGCCTTCTTTCATACCATAAAAGAAAGTTTTGGTGGGTAGATTTCTTAGATTGCTATAATTCTGCCTTTTTACCCTAAAATCTCTAAATACTTTGGGATATAGCTTAAACGAGAGAAAATCAGTGATTCTCAATCCACGGCTTCTATAAGTCTCTTTAAATTCTTTTTCAAAATCTGCATAATCAGCCTCAAAATCTATTGGCTTTAAATGCTCATTGGGTCTGTTTGTAATTGGATTTTTCCCTTTTAGAATAACTTTTTGAAGCACATCAGGAAATCCGCCTACTGGTTGACCAAGACTACCATAAAAGAAATTTTGTACGGATTCAGGAAACGACAAGCTTTCGCCTTTATCGATTACATCTTGAGCTGTTAGGTCATTATTCATCATAAATAAGGCCATATCACCTACCACTTTTGAGCTTGGAGTAACCTTTACAATATCGCCAAACATTTTATTTACTTCAGCATACTTATCAGTAATCTCGGTAAACCTGTTGCCCAACCCAAGGCCTTCAGCTTGTGGTTTTAAATTACTGTACTGGCCACCCGGAATCTCGTGCTTATACACTTCGGCAGTACCCGCTTTTAATCCTGATTCAAATGGATAATAGTACTCTCTTACGGTGCTCCAATAATTTGAATACTCATTTAGCTTATCAATGTCAAGGGCATTCTCTCTACTATTAAACTTTAACATTTCAACCAAAGCATTCAAATTGGGTTGAGAAGTTAGTCCAGACATTCCACCAAGTGCACCATCTACTACGTCAACTCCTGCTTCAATGGCCTTTAAATAGGTTGCAGATTGAATTGAAGATGTATCGTGAGTATGTAAGTGTACTGGAAGGTTTGTTTCAGATTTTAAGGCCGAAACCAGCTCGTAAGCTGCATAAGGCTTTAAAAGACCAGCCATATCTTTAATGGCTAAAATGTGAGCTCCCGCATTCTCAAGGTCTTTGGCCAACTGTATGTAATATTTTAAATCATACTTAGTACGCTTAGGGTTTAAAATATCGCCAGTATAAGATAGGCTTCCTTCTGCCAATCCTTTGGTTTTGGTTCTTACAAATTCTATAGCAGGGGCCATGGCAGGCATCCAATTAAGCGAATCAAAAATTCTAAAGATATCCATGCCGTTTTCCCAACTCACTTCAATAAACTTTTCGATCAAATTATCGGGGTACGCGGTGTAGCCCACACCGTTTGATCCTCTAAGTAGCATCTGAAATAGCACATTTGGAATAGCTTTTCTTAACAATGCCAATCTTTCCCATGGGTCTTCGTGTAAAAACCTTAAACAAACATCAAAAGTGGCTCCACCCCACATTTCTACACTAAACATATTATGATGATGCCTTGCATAACCTTTAGCCACTTTCATCATGTCAAATGATCTCATTCTGGTAGCCAAAAGTGATTGGTGCGCATCACGCATGGTAGTGTCTGTAAAATGAACCTTCTTTTCTTTTTTCAACCATTCCGAAAATCCTTTAGGCCCCAGCTCAGTTAGCAATTGTTTGGTGCCTTTTTTCGGTGCTTCAGTTAAATCAAATTCAGGCACTTTAGGCTCTTTGCATACAATGTTTGGATCTGTATACTTTACATCTGGGTTACCATTTACGGTTACTTCTCCAATGTATTGAAGCATTCTTGACGCTCTATCTCTACCAATAGCATAATTGAAAAGCTCTGGATGATCATTTATATAGTTTACTGTAAAGGTGCCATTAGAAAGCTGCTCGGTTTTGAGTAGGTTTTGAAGAAATTGAATGTTGGTATTCACCCCTCTTACCCTAAACTCTTTTAGGGCTCTATTCATTTTATTGATGGCCTCCGAGAGGGTCCACGAGTGGGCCGAAATTTTCACCAACATTGAATCGAAGAAAGGAGACACCTTGGCACCGGGGTAAATGTTTCCAGCATCTAGCCTTATGCCAAGTCCAGCGGCGCTTCTATAGGTTTGTACAATGCCATAATCTGGCTTAAAGTCATTTTTAGGGTCTTCGGTGGTAATTCTGCATTGAAGGGCAAACCCTACTTTTTGAATTTTATTTTGAGCCGGAATATTGATTTCGTGGTCTTGCAACTTTTTGCCTGATGCAATAAATATTTGTGTTTTTACGAGGTCTAGGCCAGTAATTTCTTCAGTAACCGTGTGTTCAACCTGTATTCGCGGATTTACTTCAATAAAATAAACGTTTTGTGCCGAATCTATTAAGAACTCAACCGTTCCTATGTTGTTATAATTAACAGCTTTGCAAATACCTGTAGCGTAATTATATAGCTGTTCTTTTGTTTTATCACTAAGCCCTACCGAAGGAGCAATTTCTATAACTTTTTGATAACGCCTTTGTACCGAGCAGTCGCGCTCAAATAAGTGCACCATGTTACCGTGTTTATCGCCCACTATCTGCACTTCTATGTGCTTTGGGTTTTCAATAAACTTCTCAATAAAGATGGTGTCATCGCCAAATGCTTTTAAAGCTTCGCCTTGGGCGGTTTTAAGCTCAACTTTAAGTTCTTCATTGTCTCTAACCACACGCATGCCACGGCCACCACCGCCGCTTGCGGCTTTTAACATAATTGGGTAGCCTACTGCATTAGCCTCCTTAACAGCTGTTTTAAAACTATCAAGCGGAGTCTTACTGCTTTCTATTATAGGAATATTGTTTTCAACCGCCAACTTTTTGGCCTGCACCTTATTACCCAAGGCATCCATAATTTCAGGATCGGGGCCAATAAAAGTTATGCCATTTTCTCTACACATTCTTGCAAACTGTGCGTTTTCAGAAAGAAAGCCATAACCAGGGTGAATGGCATCTACCCCGCGTTTCTTAGCTAAGAGAATAATTGCTTCTTTATCGAGATATGGTTTAAGGGGTTCTTCGTTTTTACCTATTTGATAAGATTCATCAGCTTTATATCTATGTAAAGAATATCGATCTTCATGGGTGTAAATGGCCACTGTAGTAATGCCCAGCTCTGTACAAGTTCTAAAGATTCTAATGGCAATTTCGCCTCGGTTTGCAACAAGTATTTTCTTAAACATGCTATTGATGATTCACTTAATTCCTTAAGGCTCACAATTTCGCTATGTTATACATCAAATAGAAATGACCTTAGTCACTAAAACCCAAAAATTGCGAACGAATTCAGTATCAAACGCATTTACTTTTTACATTTTAAATGGCCTAAGCTATTGGTATCCAAATCTCTTCTTCTGCATTAGGGTCCATTGGCCCTGGGTAGTTTGCTGGTAATAGCTCAAAATGAGGTCTGTCATCTAATTCATATTCTGAATTAGGTAGCCATTGATTGAAAATATACATTATGTTTTCAATAAACTTTGGCATTGGCCCTTTGTGCTGAAATACTGCATATTTTCCATCAGGAATTGTCAATTGGTCCATTCCTTTAGGAATTTGAGCATCACCTTCAACTTTTGCAGCTGCCCATTTTGAAAACTCATTGGTTGGCAAAAAAGTCGCTTGGTTGTAACCTCTAGGATAAATGTTTACCGAGTAATATGAGTTAAGTTGAGCGCCTTTAATTTCAATTCTTCTTTGCATAAACCCTTGCCAAAGCTGAGCGGTTTTATCATTTGCTCTGCTCATTTCCAAACTCATGCCAACTAGCTTGGTTTTTGGTAGGGTTATTATTTTAGGTGGGTTCATAATTTGCTATCGCGAAATAGGATTTTTTGGATTTAAAGATTTTAGGGTTATGAAAGATCAAAACCCCAAACAATTAACAAATAAAGACCAAATAAGAATATGATGGCGGTTGTGAGGTAAATGAAGAAATTAAAAAACCCTTCAGCGAACTTGAAAAACCGCTTTTGTATAGAGTGTAATGGTTCATTTACTCGGATTACCATTTTAATGAGAAACCCAAAGAATTTCTTTTGAATGATAAAAAATAATGGGGCAATTAAAATAAATAAGATACCATTCATTTATCGAGTTTTATTTGGCACTAGTTAAGTTGAGTCGTCACGAAATTCCATATTTGAATTGCGCAGATTATTCCTATAACTGCACTCGTCATTCTTAAACCAAATAAAAGGATAAACCTAATTAGAGCTAATGCACGAACATTTTTACCATTGGCATAATAAGGTGAATCTCCAACCATCACGTTAGTCCACCAATCAATAATTTTCGGAGCTTTAATAAAGATTACAAGGCATACTGTGGTTGCTAGAAGAATTAATATGTAATTAGCTATCGAGTTGAATTCCATATAAATAAATCAAAGGCCGTGCGAGCTGGGTTCAGATGTCGGACGTTTCTAAAACGTTTGACATCCAACTAGAAACTAGAAACTTTAAACCTTAAACTCTAAACTATAAACTATAAAGCCCCCTCAACAACTTCATCAACAATCTTAGGGTCAAGTAGCGTAGAAGTATCGCCCAATTTATCAGGCTCGCCTTCGGCTACTTTTCTTAATATTCTTCTCATGATTTTTCCTGAACGTGTTTTTGGTAAACCGCTTACGAATTGAATTTTATCTGGCTTTGCTATTGGTCCAATTTGTTGCTTTACAGTTTCAGTAATTTCTGCTCTTAGGTTATCAAAGTTCTCTGGCTTCTTTTTACAGATTACATAGGCATATATGCCTTGGCCTTTAATATCATGTGGGTAGCCAACTACTGCACTTTCGGCTACATGGTCATCGGCATTTATGGCGCTTTCAATCTCAGCGGTTCCAAAACGGTGACCACTTACATTGATTACGTCATCAACCCGTCCTATAATTCGGTACATGCCTTTTGAATCGCGCTTGGCACCATCTCCTGTAAAGTAATAGCCTTTGTAATGTGAAAAATAGGTGTTCTTACATCGATCATGATCGCCGTAGGTGGTTCTAATCATACTTGGCCAAGGATGTTTTATTGCCAAATAGCCCTCTACATCATTTTCTTCAATTTCTTTCCCCTCACCGTCAAGTAGTACAGGCTGAACTCCAGGCAATGGATAACCAGCATGTGATGGCTTAGTTGGGCCATGTTCGCCAAGGGCCGAGATCATTATTCCACCTGTTTCGGTTTGCCACCAAGTATCAACTACTGGGCAGCGCTCTTTACCTACGTGAATATTGTACCAATGCCAAGCTTCTTCATTTATTGGCTCACCAACCGAGCCAATTACTCGCAAGGAGTTCAAACTGTAACTCATTACGTGCTCATCACCTTGGGCCATTAAGGCTCTAATTGCAGTTGGCGCAGTATAAAATTGGTTTACATTATGCTTATCGCAAACTTGCCAAAATCGACCAGCGTCAGGGTAAGAAGGTACACCTTCAA
Organism: Bacteroidia bacterium; assembly: GCA_049115495.1. Taxonomy (GTDB): domain Bacteria; phylum Bacteroidota; class Bacteroidia; order CAILMK01; family JACPUW01; genus JACPUW01. Next base: position 102,188 of record JAGDZV010000011.1, read on the forward strand.
ACATCATAGTGGTAGCGCCATTGAGCAATGGGCCGTAAACTATGTAAGAATGACCAGTAATCCAACCAATGTCGGCAGTACACCAATACACATCGCTTTCGTCATACTGAAATACGTTTTGAAAAGAGTAGCCAGCATATACCATGTAACCACCGCAAGTGTGCACCACACCTTTTGGTTTGCCTGTAGAGCCTGAAGTATATAGAATGAAAAGCATGTCTTCAGCATCCATTGGCTCGGCAGGGCAATCGTCGGCTACGTGTTTAATTTCTTCATGATAAAATACATCTCGTCCTTCTTGTAGCGCTAGGCCCCAATTGGTTCTTTCAACCACAACAACAGTTTCAACCGATTCGCAATCTTCAAGGGCTTCGTCAACTATTCTTTTAATCGGAATTTCTTTTGCACCACGATAGCTACCATCAGTGGTTACTACCATTTTACAGCTAGAGTCATTGATTCTATCGGCTAAGGCTTGGGCACTAAAACCCGCAAAAACTACAGAATGCACTGCGCCAATTCTTGCACAAGCCAAAGTAGCAAACATTAGCTCAGGAATCATTGGCATGTAAAGACAAACCCGGTCTCCTTTTTTTATGCCATTGCGTTTCATCACATTGGCCATGCGGCAAACTTCTTCGTAAAGCTCACGGTAAGTATATCTTCTAAATCTTTCTTTAGGATCGTTAGGCTCCCAAATAAGTGCTAGTTTGTTACCCCTTTTTTCTAGATGGCGGTCAATGCAATTCTCAGTAATATTCAATTTACCGCCTTGAAACCACTTTACGTTTGGTTCATCAAAATTCCACTCAAGAGTTTTGTCCCATTTTTTTTGCCATTGAAAATTATCGGCTATTTCTTCCCAAAAGCCTTCTGGGTCGTTTACACTTCTGTCGTATTCTTTCAAATATTGATCGTATGACTCAATTCTATATGCCATTTAGGGTAGAGTTTAAATTTTCTGAGAGGGCTAAATTATATAAACCAACCGAAGTGCAAAGACAAATAGAAAAATTCATTGGGCCTTGCAGTATTTACCTTCGTGGCATGAAGCCAATCTCTCAAGCGCAAATTCTTCAAAAGCTAGGCATTGAAAAGCTAAATGCCATGCAGCACCAGGCCATGAAAGCCATTGGATCAGGTGTTGATATGCAGTTGCTTTCGCCAACTGGTACAGGCAAAACCTTGGCATTTCTGCTTCCTTTGGTATTAAAACTTGCATCTGAGCAATTTGATGGCAATTCACCAAAATTGAGAATGTTGGTTTTGGCGCCTTCGCGCGAGTTGGCCCAGCAAATTGAGCAAGTAGCCAAAGCCATGGGCAGCGGTCTCAAAGTAAACGTGGTTTATGGCGGTAGACAAATTGCCAAAGACAAAGATGAGTTGAAGCAAGATCCTGATATTTTAATTGGAACACCAGGAAGAGTAGCTGATCATTTTAGAAGAGAAACGGTTGACTTTTCGGGTATTGAATACTTGGTGCTTGATGAGTTTGATAAGTCCCTTGAAATTGGATTTGAAGGCGAAATGAAAGAGATTATCTCTTCTTTAGAAGGCCTAAAACAACGGCTGCTCACTTCGGCCACACAGCTAAACGATATTCCTGATTTCGTTGGCTTGGGCAAGCACGATCATCTCAATTTTTTAGACAACAAACCGAATGCTTTTCTTGAGATAAAAACAATAGTTTCTCCTGAAAAAGACAAGCTGCCTACTCTTGTAAATGCACTTTGCCATTTGGGGAATCAAAGTGGAATCGTTTTCTTGAATTATAAAGATTCTATTAAGCGAGTAAGCGATTACTTGACTGATGAAGGCGTACCACATGGCTGCTTCTACGGTGGCATGGAGCAGTTTGATAGAGAATTGGCGCTCATTAAATTTAGAAATGGAAGCCACAAACTGCTTTTAGCAACCGATTTGGCGGCAAGAGGAATTGATGTGCCTGAGTTGGGCTTTATCATACACTACCATTTTCCAATAAAGCTTGAAGAATTTACCCATAGAAACGGCCGAACGGCCAGAATGCAAGCCGAGGGAAAAGCCTTCATTTTAAAATGGAAAGGCGAAGATTTGCCAGAATACATGCAAGAAGTTTCGGCAATTGGTTTTGAAGAAGAAACCATTTCCGATGCACCATTGCCAAAGGCTTCTAAATGGAATACATTGAGAATCTCTGCGGGTAGAAAAGATAAAATAAGCAAAGGCGACATTGCAGGTTGGCTCATGAAACAAGGCAGCCTTGCCAAAGAAAATGTAGGCATGATAGAGCTAAAACCCGATATGGCTTTCGTAGCGCTCAAAGCAAACAACATCAACAAACTCACAAAAAAGCTAGCTGATATAAAGCTAAAAGGCAGAAAGGTGAAGGTTGCGGTGGTTTAATTTTTAGGGTCTCTCTCGGGGAGAACCCTTTGCAAAAGCGTTACCCAATGGAGATGCTTCCTTCGTCAGCGTGACCATCTATAATCAATCATCAAAGCCGTTCAGAAGCTCCAGCTTCTGAACTTGAACAATGCCAAGGCGCTCCTGCGCCAAGAAAAAGCGGCGCAGGAGCGCCTTACGATTATTACATTTTGAAGCAGGAGCTTCAAAACGGCGTACAGGACTTTCATTCAGCAAGGGTCTTCATAAACACCTAAAAATCATGCAAGCATTCTCCCCATTTTTTAAGTGGTTTTATGGTTACACTTATACAACTCATTAAAACAATTCATTACAACTGTTGTTAATTCACAAATAGCATCATCTTTGACAGTACGAACAGAAAGCCTAAAAACTAAGGGCTCAAAAATCACTTTATTGGATCGTAAGTCTGATCATATTGAATTAGCATTCAAATCGCAAACCGATAAATCAACCATAGACTCTAGGTTTTATTATGAGCCCATGCTTTCAGGACACGATAGTCCAACACCCGAATATGCCTTTGATGGCAAAAAAATGGGTGCTCCAATTTGGGTGAGTAGCATGACCGGCGGAACCGAAAAGGCGCACAAGATCAACCATAATTTGGCACGTGCCTGTGCCGAATTTGGTATGGGAATGGGCCTGGGTTCTTGCAGACCTTTATTGGATTCTAACGATAGGTTCGATGATTTTAATCTTCGTCCGCTTATTGGAGATAACTTACCCTTTTACGCCAACTTGGGCATTGCGCAATTAGAACATCTTTTAACAGAAGGCAAGCAACAAGAGATAACCGATCTCGTTAACCGACTTGAAGCTGATGGATTAATCGTTCACGTAAACCCAATGCAAGAATGGCTTCAGCCTGAAGGTGACAGGTTTGTGAAAACACCGCTTCAGATTATTGATGAGTTGCTAGACAAAACAGACCTTAAATTAATTGTAAAAGAAGTTGGCCAAGGCTTTGGACCACAGAGCATGAAAGAATTGCTCAAAAGGCCATTGGTTGCTGTGGATTTTGCTGCACACGGCGGTACCAACTTCGCACTTTTAGAAATGCTAAGAGCGTCTGAAAGCGCATTAGAAAACTATTCGGGATTGGCACAAATTGGTCATGATGCCAACGAGATGGTTGAAATAGCCAATCAAATATTTGATGAGGATTTTGAGATTAACACCCACCAACTAATCATTAGCGGTGGCGTGAAAAACTTTTTAGATGGCTACTATTTAATAAACAAATCGCGCATTAATGCTGTTTATGGACAGGCATCTGCTCTTTTAAAACATGCGCAGGGCCATTATGACAAATTGGTTGAATACTTAACTTCGCAAGTAAATGGTCTCAAGGTGGCCAATTCTTATTTGCGTATCAAGGCATAGAGGATGAACATTAAGCAATTAAAAAATAAGGCGATAAGCGGCTTTTCTAAGCTTACAAAGCAAGAAAAGATTGAGTGGCTATTGAGTAATGTTTTCGAAAACCCTAGGGAGGTAATTAGAGAATTTTCAGAATACTGGCACAAAGATGAAACCCGTCAAAAAGTATTTGACGAGATAAGCGAGAATACACTCACCAACTTTTATTTGCCATACGGCGTTGCTCCAAACTTTTTAATCAATGGTAAAATGCACATTATACCAATGGTTATTGAAGAAAGTTCGGTAGTTGCAGCGGCATCAAAAGCAGCTAAGTTTTGGTTAGATAAAGGTGGATTTAAAACCACAGTACTTTCAACCACCAAAATTGGTCAGGTACACTTTAAATGGAATGGCACTACCGAAAAGTTAAGAGCTTTTATGCCTGAGCTTAAAGCCAAGCTTATTGAAGGTGTAAAGCCAATAACCGAGAACATGGAAAAGCGCGGGGGAGGCGTATTGGATATTGAATTGGTTGATTTTACCGATCAAGAGCCTGGCCTTTACCAATTGCGTGCAAGCTTTGAAACTTGCGACTCTATGGGCGCTAATTTCATAAATTCTTGTCTTGAAGAATTTGGTAAACTTTTACCACAATTTATAAATGAAAATGAAGGCTTCGCTGAAAACGAAAAATTGAGCGAAGTAATAATGTGCATACTCTCAAACTTTACTCCTGAGAGTTTGGTACGTGCAGAGGTGAGTTGCCCAGTTGAAGAGCTAGGAACCATTGAAGGCATGGCGCCTGAGAAGTTTGCTGAGAAGTTTGCGCAGGCAGTAAAAATTGCTGAAATAGATCCATACAGAGCTACAACACACAACAAGGGAATATTTAACGGAATTGATGCCGTGATTTTGGCTACAGGAAATGATTTCAGAGCCATTGAAGCTTGCGGTCATACTTATGCTGCAAAAGATGGTCAGTACAGAAGTTTATCTCATGCCGAAGTAAAAGATGGGATTTTCCGCTTTTGGCTAGATTTCCCAATGGCTGTTGGTACAGTTGGTGGTTTAACTAAGATTCACCCATTGGCCAAAAGATCTCTTGAACTACTTGGCCAACCTAGCGCCAAAGAGTTGATGCAAATTGTAGCCACCGTTGGTTTGGCACAAAACTTTGGTGCAGTAAAAGCCTTAACTACTTCAGGTATTCAAAAAGGCCACATGAAAATGCACTTGAATAATATTTTGGCCAATTTTGAAGCCAATGCCTACGAAGCCGAAAGAGCAAGAGAATATTTTCTTGAACGTGTAGTGAGCTTTGCATCAGTTAGAGAGTTTTTAGATAAGCTTAGAAATGGAGCTCTAGGACAGCTTAAGAAAGGTTAGTTATTGCCTACTCATACTTTTTTTGCCCACGGAAAACTGATGCTAACCGGAGAGTATTTTGTGTTAGACGGCGCAACGGCACTTGCATTTCCCACAAAAAAAGGTCAAAGCCTAGAATTTAAAATAATAGACTCCAAGTTGGCTGAGCGAAGCCGAAGCCAAGTTAAATGGAAAAGTCTTGATACTTATGGAAACGTTTGGTTCGAGACAGAAATTGAATGTGTTACCTTAAAGTTGAGTAATTCAAACAAAGTAGGTCAGAAGCTAGAGCAGATTCTACGAAAGGCAAGAGAGTTAAACCCTGAGTTTTTAAGAAAAGGTGGTGAAGTTGAAGTTAAATCTGATTTCAATTTACAGTGGGGGTTCGGAAGTAGTTCAACATTAGTATCTCTAATTGCACAATGGGCTCAAGTTGATCCTTATAAAATTCAATTTGAAAGCTTTGGTGGCTCAGGTTATGATATTGCCTGTGCAATTGCAAAAGGTCCCATTATTTATCAAAAATGGCCTGAACCAAAAGCCACTTCAATTAGAATGGATTTTCCATTTAAAGACCATTTGTATTTTGTGTATTTAGGGCAAAAGCAAGATTCAAGAGAAGGAATAAAACACTACCGAGCCATGGAGAATGCCCAAAAGGAAGAGACCATTCTAAAGCTAAATTTGATCACAGAAAACATCGCAAAATGCGATTCATTAGTAACGTTTTGTGCGGATCTTAAAAGACATGAAGACTTGGTAGCCAATGCAATTGATACAAAAACAGTACAGCAGCGGTTTTTTAGCGACTTTGATGGTCAAACCAAGTCACTTGGTGCCTGGGGCGGAGACTTTATATTGGCTGCGAGTGCGTGGGATAAAGCAGAAGTTGAAGAATATTTTAATAGCAAAGGATTTGACACCGTTTTAGCTTTTAGCGAAACAGTTCTTTAGATTAAACATTTTCCAAGTTTTTTATCTCATTCCAGTTTAAAATTTCTTGGCTTAGGTCTTTAGATAGTACTTTTTTGTACTCTGGCTCTACTGCATTTTCATCTACTCCAAGTGCTTTAAAGAGAAGCTTTTGAGTGCAAATAAGTTTATCTGATGTGCAAATATCATCTTCATAGGTGAGTTTGATAAACTCTAAGCCTTTTGTTTCAAGCTTTTCAAGGGTGTTCTCTCTCTTTTGCCAATAAATTTTCTCTCTCAAATTGCTATACGAAATATTAACCTTTGGTTGTTTTGTATTCGGTGTTTTTTTCGAGTTGTAAATATTTCTTTTTTCCGCAATGAACCTTGAAATTGAATGTTCAAATTCATTCTTCCTAAAAAGGTGAACTTTATAAATAAATTGATTTCCTAATTCGCTTATGAAAGTTACAAGGGTTGTATCTAATCTACTCAAGTTCATTTGTTTGACCTTAAGTATATACCATGACCCTCTTTTCTTTTGTGCGTGTCCAAGTACAAAGGATGGAAAATGAATAAGTTTTTTTCTTAAAATCTCTTCTTCGTATTCAAAAGCCTTGGAGTTGCTCAAAGTAGAACAAAGCACAGTGCTTCCCGTTCTTCCTGATGTATAAATTAATAGGATTTTAAGTTTTTCTGGCTTTTTTATTGAAAAGATCGCAAAATATAGAATCTGTCGCCAAAGCCCATAGAACCACCAATCTTTAAACTTCCTATGCAGAAAATAGTACATTCTATTAGCTTTGATCTTCATTTTTCAAAACTAGATTTTATTGAGAATATTGATGGCAATACTAAATAACGATATTATGTTAAGTCATTTAGAATCTGCGTATATTGTTGTTAATTCCAATATAGGTTAATGATAGTAATTGCTTGTGGAATGCCAAAATCGGGCAGTGGTTTATTGTTTAGTTTAGTACATGATGTTATTGAGATTGGTACTGGTTTGAATTCTAGAAACTTAAAGAGACGGTTATTCTTAAAATTTATACTAAGGACGTATAATAACAGTATTGGGCACTCTTCTTGGATTAAATTAGTTTTGATTTACTGCTACAGTTTACTAGTAGGAACTTTTGTTGTTAAAACTCATAGCAACTTAAATTTTTATATGAAGGCGTTGGTCAAACTTAAGTTAGCTGTTTTATTTTACAGTTATAGAGATCCTCGAGATGTTATTGTTTCGCTTAAAGATCATGGCGAGAAAATCAAAGGGAGCCATCCGCATCATGACTTTGTTATGTTGTCGAATTTCAAAAATGCATTGCCTGAAGTTAAAAAATGGTCGGCATATTTTTATCGATTTCATCGAAAGAGTATTTGTACTTGTTTTAGCTATGAAGAGTTGAAAAATGAAATGGGGAATATTGTGTATTTGATAGCTAAAAGGTTGAACATTCATTTATCAAAAGAAGATATAAAAGTAATCTTAAAGCGTTACCAAGCAAATAGCGAAAACTTTCATTCAAAAGGGTTGCACTTTAACAAGGGTGTTTCAGGAAGGTTTAGATATGATTTAACTAAGAATCAAATAAAATCTGCAAATAAGTTGTTGGCAAAAGAAATTAGAGATATGGGATATATAGTTTAGAACGCATTTATCGAGTTCTGAATTAAGTACCTTTGAATCACCAAATTTTTTGAATTGAAAGTAGAAGCTAAAAGTGGTTCAGTAGCTTGGAAAAGCCCGTCGAACATTGCAATTGTTAAATACTGGGGTAAACACGGCAACCAATTGCCAAGCAACCCATCGTTGAGTTTTACCCTGTCAGAGTCGTACACTAGTACCGCAGTAGATTTTGATGTGGACCCAAGCAGAAGACAATTTGAACTTGATTTTAAATTTGAAGGAAAGGTAGCGCCAAAGTTTGAGACTAAGATCAAAAACTTTTTCACTAAAAACTCTGCTGACTTTCCGTACCTAAGCCATCTTAAACTTTCTGTTTCAAGCGAAAACAGTTTCCCTCATTCGGCAGGAATCGCTTCGTCTGCTTCATCTATGAGCGCCTTGGCACTATGCATGGTTAGCATTGAGAGCAGAATGTTTGGTGGATTTGCCGATAAAAAGCAGTTTAGAACCAGAGCAAGCCATTTGGCTAGATTAGGATCAGGAAGTGCATCGCGCTCCGTTTTTGGTGGTTTGGTGTGCTGGGGAGAAAGTGAATCGGTGCACGAGAGCAGCGACTATTTTGCTGTACCAGTAAATGAAGATGTGCATGACGTATTCGAAACTTTTCAAGATGCCATTTTGATCGTTGATTCAGGTCAAAAGTCGGTAAGTAGCACCTTGGGGCATAAATTAATGGTAGGCCACCCTTATGCCGAGATGAGGTATTTTGTAGCTCGCACACACGTTGAACAGCTAAAAGGTATAATGCAAAGCGGCGATGTAAAGGCCTTTGGCAAAATCTTAGAAAATGAAGCCTTGGCACTTCATGGTTTAATGATGAATAGCGATCCATCATTCATTTTAATGAAGCCAAATACGCTTAAGATCATTGAGTTAATTAGAGAAATTCGCGAGACAGAAAAAATGCCTTGGTATTTTACCTTAGATGCGGGTCCAAATGTGCATTTAATGTATCCGCTTGAAGAAGCTAAGCGGGCCGAAAAGTTTATCAAGGATGCACTAATGCCTTTTACAGAGAACAATCACGTTATTTTTGATAAGGTAGGCAAGGGGCCAGAAAAGATCAGCAAGTAAGAATGACCGCAGAGGAGTTTATATCGCAATTAAATTCTTATACCTTTTGGGATGCTCCAAAAGAAAATATTGATGTAAATGCACACAAACGTCATGTTATTTCACGGGTGTTTTCAAGGGGGGAATGGAATGAAATTAAGGCGGTGATTAAATTTTACGGTGAAAGAACTATTGTAAAGGAACTTAAGCAAGTGAGATCTTTTGATGATATGACACTAAATTTTGTTTCTAATTTTTTTAAAATACCATTAAATCAGTTTAGATGCTACAATGGGAAGCCGTTAGACCGGAGTTATCGCGGGTTCTAAAAAAGGTTTCATCAAACCCTGATTTTTCAGAGTTCTTTTTGGTGGGGGGAACAGCACTTGCGCTTATGATTGGACATAGGATTTCTGTTGACCTTGATTTCTTTACAAGAGAAGAAGTTGACTTTAAGGAGCTGGCAAAAACAGTTGTCAAAAATTTTCCTGAAGCCAATGTTTTCGAAATCAACAAAGGTGGCTTAAATGTATTGATTGATGGGGTAAAGGTTGATTTTGTAAGGCATGATTATCCGTTTATTAAACCGTTAGAAACAATTGAAGGAATCAGGCTTTTATCAAAAATTGACATTGCATTGCAGAAAGTAAATGCGATTGTAGGAAGGGCAAGTAAAAAAGATTTTTTTGATCTTTATTTCCTTTTAAAAGAATATTCGTTGCAAGAAATAATTGAAGGATATCAGAATAAATATGGAAACGTTTATGCGAGTTTGATTATCCGCTCAATGATGTGGTTTGAAGATGCAGAAGGTCAGCCTGATCCGGAAGTGTTCGAGAAGATCTCATGGAATCATGTGAAGGATTCAATTAGGGAAGTGATCTATAAAAATGCTAACGATTTCAATGCCTAGTACACCAAAAAAAGATATTCGATCACTTAAAGAAGAACAGCTCATTGCACTGTTTGCTGAGATAAGTGAACCCAAATTTAGGGCCAAGCAGGTGCACCAATGGTTATGGCAAAAGGCAGTTTCAAGTTTCGACCAAATGACCAATTTGCCAAAGGCTTTAAGGGAAAAACTAAATGATCAATTTGAAATTAGGGAAATTGAAATTGCAGACGAGCAAATCAGTGAAGATGGTACTATAAAGTTTGGCTTCAAGGTTTTTGATGGAGAATTTATAGAAGGCGTACTTATTCCCAAGGGTGATAGAATGACGGCCTGTATCTCAAGCCAAGTGGGCTGTAGTTTGACCTGTAAGTTCTGTGCCACGGCAAGTCTTGATCGTAAAAGGAACCTTGATTTCTTTGAGATTTTTGACCAAGTTGTAATTATTGACCGCAAGGCAAAAGAAAACTATGGCAAACCACTAACCAACATAGTTTATATGGGCATGGGCGAACCATTGCTCAACTATGCTAATGTTAAAAAGTCAATTGAACATATAAGTTCTCCCGATGGCTTAGGTATGTCACCTAAGCGCATTACGCTTTCAACAGTTGGTATTTCTAAAATGATCAAGAAAATGGCAGATGATGATTTAAGAATCAACTTGGCAGTAAGCCTTCATGCACCAACCAATGCCAAACGCGGGCAAATAATGCCCATAAATGATAGCAACGACATTGAAGGTGTTATTGAAGCCTTAGAGTATTGGTATGCCAAAACCGGCAACCGCATTACACATGAGTATGTAATGCTAAGCCATTTTAATGAGACGGATGAAGATGCAGCCGAGATGGCTAAAATTTGCGAGCGGGTGCCAAGCAAAGTGAATCTGATAGAGTATAACCCAATTGACAATGCTTTGTACAACCGCTCAAGCGGGAATAGAGCAATGAATTTTAAAAGGGAGCTAGAAAGGCACGGTGTAATTGCTAACATAAGAAGGAGCCGAGGTAAAGATATTGACGCAGCGTGCGGACAATTAGCAAATAAACAGAGCTAGGATAATTTCAATTCAAAACCTTAAAAATGAAGCAAGTTATAGTTATTTCTTTATTTCTCTTATCGCTGAATTTAGCAACTGCCCAAACAGATACAAGCCAAGCAGAAGCAATTAAATGGTTGAGCGAAAACCCAGCTGAAAAAGACCAAAGGGTTAAGTTTTTTGACTTTACAAACGAAGTAGAGTTTGACTTTGGGATTAGGGGAGAAAATGACTCTCTAGAAGTTTATTGGAAGTCTTCTTACTTCGATGAGAACTATAATAAATGGGTTTATGAGACAAAGAGTTTTGCTGCTGCCGATGTATTTAGTATTAAAGTAAGGCCTTACGTAAAAGGCTTATTTGAGATAACGGTAGACTTTAGAGATGTATCAAAAAGTAAAGGTTATAGTTCAGTTTATTTCATTTTTGATAATCAAGAAGATGCCGAAGAAACTTTTGACTTTTTAAAGGCATTTACAAGAACGCTTGAAAGCAAGTGCTTTTATACCAACGAGCTTTAAGGCTAAGATTTAGAAGCTCAATCTTTATTTTTGGTTAAACCTTTGACTATGAAAAACTTGATTTGGCTCTTTTTTCTGATTCAACTCATTCTTACATCTTGTAGTGGTATTTATATCAAGTCCACGGTCAACGTTCCAACAGTTGATACAACCAATAGGCATGAAATGAAAGTTGGAGGCAGCATTGGGTGTGGTGATTTGCAGAACAATTTTTTGATTAAGAAAAAAGTTGTCCTGGCACATTCTCTTTCATTTAATAATTACGATGTTTTCCCTGAGAACTTCCAAAATGCCACAAGTAACTTTAAAACTGAAATGGGGTTTGGGCCATACATAAAAAGTCCATTTTTGGCCAGTATTGGGTATGGAAGGCGGTTTGGGCCTACAACTCAAAAAGGACCACTTTTTGCCGGAGAATTAGAGTCTTATAAGGCGTCTGTGCCAAATTTTTACACCTTCAGCATCCAAAAAAGTATTTTACTATCATCGGTTGCTGATAAATTATTGAAACATTTTATCGGTACTAATGATAATTTAAAGCCGAAGTTCACTTTACATGGTAGAACCTTTTTTACCATCAAGGCGGAGAGTGTTTTTGTTCCTTACATGGAAATAAATGGTTGGTATAAAGAGAATTATCGGGATGTGCAATTAGATTTAAATTTTAATCAATATGTTAGGATTTACAAAGGGATGGGTTTTCAAGGCACTTATGGGATAAAAGTATTTTTGAACGAATATTTAAATGATCGGTATTTTGGAGGGCATAGATTCACGAATGAGCTTTTTTATGTAAGACTGCATCTTGTATTCTAGTGAGAGATAAATATTGACCTTGATAATTAGCTTTTATATAACTCTAAACACAATCTATTTTTCAACCATTATTTTTGGGCAGTGAGTTTTAAGGAAAGGATACACGAAGTAATTTTTGAAGCGGATACGCCAGCAGGTAAATTGTTTGATGTTGTATTACTACTCGCAATTGTTGCTAGCGTATTAATCATAATGCTCGAAAGTGTTAAAAGCATAGACGACCTTTACGATAGGGAGTTTAAACAGCTTGAGTGGTCGTTCACAATTTTATTTACGCTTGAGTATGTTTTAAGAATCTATGCCATAAAAAAACCATGGAAGTACATTTTTAGCTTCTACGGTATAATTGACCTTCTCTCGATTTTACCAACCTATTTGGGCCTTGTAGTCGCCGGCAACACAGAAGGTTTACTTGTAATACGAAGCATTAGATTGATAAGGGTCTTTAGAGTTCTTAAATTAACTCGATTTCTGGGTGAAGCTAATAATCTAGGAAATGCCTTAATGTCAAGCAGACGGAAGATTTTGGTTTTCTTGATGGTAGTTGTAATGGTTACCATTATTACAGGAACCTTTATGTATTTAATTGAAGGTGCTGAACATGGTTTTGACTCAATACCAAAGAGCATTTATTGGGCTATTGTTACGCTCACTACAGTAGGCTATGGCGATATATCACCAGAGACTACTTTAGGCCAGTTTTTCGCATCAATTATAATGATTATGGGTTATGGGATTATCGCAGTTCCAACAGGTATAGTCTCTGCCGAATTGGCCAAACAGCCCTCAATTAATAATACCCAAAGTTGCCACAATTGTGGTGAAGATAGCCATGATGATAAGGCTAAGTATTGCCATCAATGCGGTGAAGCGCTTTAATTATATTTATTAAAAAAAGTTTTTCCTTCATTCGCCAAATTTAACATAGGCCTATCGCCGCTTTCAGAGTTTCCGTATGCATAGATTTCTTGATATTCAGCTAAGTTGATATTCTGTTTTATGCGATTTACTTTTTCTTTTCCAGCACAGTCTGAAATAATGCTTTTTCCCATTAACCCACCCTCGGAGTAGAGCAATGTGCCAATACAATCATAACCCATTTGCTTACACCAAGGTTTTAAATAAAACTCAGGGCTTGCAGAAACCACAACTATTTCATGTCCTTGGTTTTTATGCCATTCTAGCTTTTCTAGTGCTTCAGCGTTTAAAAGTTTTGGTATTATCTCTTTTGCAAAGCCTTCTCCAAGTAGATTAACTTTATCAAGTTCCCAGCCTCCAAAAAAGTAGCCATACACCTTAGCCTTAACCTTTGTGGTGTTTAGTATTCCGAGTTTCATCCCCAACAAGTAAAACCCAAGCCTTATTCCGCCCAAAAAAATCTTGCTCCAACTTTGGGTGTAAAACAGGAAATACAAAGTCGTGTCCTTTGTGGTTATAGTCTTATCAAAATCCCAGAAAGCAACAGCTTTAGTCATTTAGTTATAGGTTATTTGTTAATGGTTATTGGTTAAAGGTTTGTACTAATAACAAATAACCATTAACCAATCCACGAAATCAGAATTTGAGTTTCTTAAAAATTGATTCTGGAAGGTGTTTAATAATGGTCATAATCCAGAACCAAGGCCAAACCGTGTAAATTACATTTTTCTTTTTCTTTTGAGCGTTAAATGTGTCTTTGGCCACTTTTTGAGCACTCGCTGTAATGGGCTTTGGTGTTGGAGGAAAATGTGCTACCATTTTAGTAGCTATAAAACCTGGTTTAACCGTTAGCACATGAACACCTGAATGTGACAATCTGCTTCTTAAACCTGATAAATAAGAAGAAAAAGCAGCCTTAGCACTTCCATAATAGTAATTGCTGCCACGCCCTCTATCGCCGGCAACGGAGCTTATCCCAACAATCCAACCGCTTTGATTCTTTTCAAAGGCACTGGCAATAATATTCAAAGCAGAAACTGCCCCTGAATAATTGACATCAATAATGTTCTGTGCTTCGTCCCAATCTTCTTTAGCCTTTTCATGATCGCCTAAATAGCCAGCTACATAAATAGCACCATCAAGGTTTGCTAAATACGGTTCAAGCGCCTTTTCATGACTCCAATAATCAGTAACATCAAATTTAAGTAGTTCAACCTTTACACCGTACCGAATCTCATAGTCGCTTTTGTCGGCTTCTAATCGCTTAATGTTTCTGGCCCCGAGTATAAGATCATTACCTGCTTTACCGTAAACATGACAAAGCTCTCTACCAACATCGGCCGCTGCACCTATTACTAAAACCTTTGGCATTTCTTAATTTTAGCGCAATTTGGTAAAAACCATTAAACCAACCTACTTATGAGGCACTTTACTTTTGGAATGCTCATTTTTAGCACTTTAATTTTTTCATGTACACAAAAAACCGAGAATATGTCAAAATCAATAATTAGCACCGATAATGCACCGGCGGCCATAGGTCCTTACAGCCAAGCAGTATTAGCAGGAAATACCTTGTATTGCTCAGGCCAAATAGCAATTAATCCTGAAACCGGTGCGCTTGATACAAGCAACATAGAAAACGAAACCCACCAAGTAATGAAAAACATTGGTGAAGTTTTGAAAGAAGCTGGTATGGATTACACTAATGTGGTAAAAGCAAGTATTTTTATGAAGAGCATGCATCAATACGGTGCTGTAAATGATGTATATGCTGAATATTTCAAAGAAAATCCACCTGCCAGAGAAGCTGTTGAAGTATCGCGCCTACCAAAAGATGTGAATGTAGAGATTTCTGTAATTGCGGTTAAATAGCCATTAGCCGATAGATGCTCAATTGCCCTTTTTACAATTACAGCGACCTTTGTTTTATAAATTAACGACCAAAAAAAGCCTCCTAAAAAGGAGGCTTTTGCTTTATCATAAGTAGTTTCTTCTCTACATTCTTTTGGTAAATCTTTGTGTTACCATTTTACCGTTTGAATTAATGAACTGCACTAAATAAGTTCCATTATTCAATTTTCTAAGGTCAATAGACACTGCTCTGTTGTCTTGAAATACTTCAATATTTCTTTGCTCTTGGCCTACCAAGTTGTAAATCTTAACTTGTACATCATCTTTCAAAGCTTTGTCGAATTTGATATTTAAGGTAGAGCTTGCAGGGTTAGGGTAGATGTTAAAATTTGGCTTTTCAACTTCAGGCGTACTCACTGTCATGTTCCAGTAGAAAGAAATGGTATCAGCATTAGTTGAATCAGCTTCATCAAATACTTTTACAATTAATTTACCCTCTCCACCAACATTATTAGCGTTAACCCCTGCTTCCATAGGTAATGGCGTGCCGCCACCAATGGGCTGGGCTGTTTTTTGAGTACCGGTGCCTACATCAAAGTAGCATTGAAAGTTATCGCAAAGCGAATTGTTCCACTCGCTTGGCATATCCTTCTTAAGGACCCTCCATTTAAGCGTAAGTGCTTCAAGCTCCGTATTAATCAAGATCTTAATTTTATGTTCTTCTTCATCAGCAGTAAAATTTCCACTAATAGAATCTTGATCAGGCGAAAAGTTTGCGCCTTTGGCTTGGCTAAATATGAGTGCCGAGCAAAACAGTAAAATGTAGATTTTGTGCATAGCTTGATAATTAAGGGTCAACGTCTAACAAATATATCAATTTAAGCCCTTGGTTTTTGGCAATTAGATCAATCTTAGACTCTTCAAGAATTCTTTTTGGTTTTATTAACAGCTAAGGGTACAATAAATACTTCTTCCTTATTTCTTTGAAAGAAGTTAGGTCACCTTGCCAACTGGCTTTTATTTCATCTGCTGCCATACCTTTTTGTATCTGTTTCTTTAATTCATCAGTACCGGCCAGTTTATTGAAAAAAGGAGTAAAAAACACGGTTTTGTCTTGTGAAAGTTCATAGCATTTTATCAAGTAGTTTAGATCAAACGAACCACTTAAAATCGGTTCTATATCTTTAATTAAGGTAAAGTCTTTGCCGTAACAAGTCTTGCCTTCATGCTTGGGGTGGTCACTTACTCCAGGAATACTCTTTGGTGAAAAGCTAAATGAATTGAAGTTGGTTTTTTCAAATTCAGGGTGGCCAATAAGCTGGAATGGTGTTTCAGTTCCGCGGCCAATTGAGATAGGTGTGCCTTCAAAAAGGCATAAAGAAGGATATAGATTAATGCTTAGGTCATTTGGCAAGTTAGGCGAAGGGGCAATAGGTAATGAGTATCTCGTTTCATGTGTCCAGCCTTTCAGTTTTATAATTTCAAGTTCGCATATTAAACCATTTTTTAACCACCCTTCTCCATTAATCATTTGAGCATATTCGCCAATGGTCATTCCATGAATTAAAGGTATTTTATGCATGCCCACAAATGATTGAAAGCCATCTTTTAGCACGGGTCCATCCACATGCCATCCGTGCGGATTTGGTCTGTCAAGAATTAAGACTTGTACTCCGTTTTCAGCTGCAGCTTCCATAACATAATGCATGGTGCTTATGTAAGTGTAAAAGCGGGCACCAACGTCTTGAATGTCAAATATTATGATATCAATACCTTCCATTTGGGCTGCCGTAGGCTTTTTATTGCTTCCGTAAAGTGAAACTATTGGTAGGCCAGTTTTACTGTCTTTGCCATTGGCTACATGGGCGCCTGCAGAGTGATTGCCTCTAAAGCCATGCTCTGGTGCAAATATTCTAACTAGGTCAATTTCTTTACCTACTAAGAAATCTACCAAATGCTGTTTTGAAGGTAATAAAACAGTAGTTTGATTGGCTACAACGGCTACTTTTTTACCATTAAGCTTTGGTAAATATTGCTTCGGTTGATTGGCCCCGGTCTTAATTTCATTGCTTTTCTGAAACGAAAACAAGGTAAAGGCAGCTAATATTGCCACCACAAAAGCAATTTTTCGGTTGAATCTTGATTTATACATAGCGCGGCGAATATCTTTTAAATCAAATAGAAAGTTCTCTAAATTGATTGTGCGATTGGCCATTGCGGCTATTGCCTTGAGTGTTGCTGTAATGATCATAACAGTTGGGGTTGTTGTAGGCTTTAAAAATGAAATAGAGAGTAAAATAACGGGTTTTGCCGCACCTATTCAGGTAAGTGGTGAGTTTCTTAACTCTTCGTTTGAAAATAAACCTTTTACTGACAGCGCTTTAACAAGAGAAAATATTCTTGCCTTTGAGAATGTAACTCATATTCAGCCTTATGCGCTAAAGCCAGGAATATTAAAAAATGACGGGGATTTTGAAGGTATTGTGTTAAAAGGAGTAGACTCTACTTATGCTGTTGATTTCTTTTCGAGTTGCATTACCAAAGGACGCTTTATTGGGTTTAAACCTGGTGAACAAGACAAAGAAATTATACTGTCAGAGCGCTTGGCCAATAAGCTACAGCTAGATACAGGCATGAGTGCAACCATATGGTTTGTTCAAGATCCACCAGTTATTAAAAAAATAACAGTAGTTGGGGTTTACAAAACTGATATTGAGGAGATAGATAACTTCTATGTATTAACCGATATTGATATAATAAAACAAGTAAGCGGTTGGGGTAAAAATCAAATAGGTGGTTATGAAGTAATGATTGATGAAAAAGGCTATGACAAACTACAGGAACTAAATAATGATATACGGTTTACAGTAGATATTAATTTAAACAGCATGTCAATTATGAATCGATACCCTCAGATTTTTGATTGGCTTGGCTTATTGAATCAAAATGTACAGATTATTATCATTCTAATGACTATTGTAGCGGTAATTAATATGATTACTGCATTACTAATAATGATTCTTGAGAGAACCCAAATGGTTGGAATCTTAAAATCTCTAGGGTATCAGAATACCGGATTGCAAAAGGTATTTGTTTACAATGCGGCCATTTTTATTGGTTATGGCTTACTTATAGGTAACATATTGGGAATAGGTCTAATGGCAGCCCAGTACTACTTCAAATTCATAACACTCTCTGCAGATTACTATGTGGCTTATGTACCAGTAGAATTTAATTTGACCTACTTCATACTTGTGGATCTTGGTACATTATTGGTTTGCTCTCTCGCCATGTTTTTGCCTGCAAGGTTTGTAACTAGAATAGTACCTGTAAAAGCGCTTAGGTTTAATTAAGTGTCTTTTTTTGCAACTTTCATATTAGAAATTATAGCTTAAACGCTGCAAAACACATCGTAATCAATGGCATAAAGTTGCCATTGATCATTGATCTCAATAATCCAGAAAACAATACCATATTCTGTAACTACAACACGAAACCCACTACTTTTCACCATTTTGGCAAGTGTAATTTCTGCTATGGAATAATCACCATTTTCGTATTTGTTTCTATACTCCATTAAACTGGCGATGTTAAAATTATCAGGGTTTTTACTCACAAACACTCCCTTTTTGTTCCATTCTTCGCGATAGCACAAGTAGTTAACCGTGTCATTTTGAATTTGACTTATTGGACTTTTGTAATACGAACTGTTTTCGCCCAAGCATAATTCAAATCCGTTTTTGGTATCAATATCCCAATATACTCCAGGGGGAGCGCCAGGATATTTCTTATAAAAGAATTCTCGGTCACTTAAAAATTCACTTTCTAATTGCTTGAAAGATTTGTTTTTAACAAGTTCTAGAATTCTATCTGCAGCTTCTGCTGCCGTCCTTTTTTGGATCGGAAAATCAGGATGAAAAAAGAGAAGTAAAATTAAAAATGCACTTTTCAACTGAACAAAAGATTATTCATTTGAACCGTAAATCTAATCAATGTCAACCCTTAGCGTATCTTTTTTATGGTAGTAGTTTCTTATTGGCGAATTACGACTCATTAACTCTCCTATAAAGCCCGCAAGAAACATCTGAGCTCCTATTATGGCGGTTGTAAGTGCCACATAAAACAATGGCATAGCCGTAACTTCTCTGCTCACAGCTTCTTCAAGAATCCATGATGAATAGAGTTTTTGACCAATCAACCAAAACGTAATAACGGAACCTATGAAAAAGAAAAGGGTTCCTAACAAGCCAAAGAAGTGCATTGGCTTTTTACCAAACCGGCTTACAAATGTGATTGACATTAAGTCTAAGAAGCCATTTACAAAGCGCTCTAAGCCAAACTTGGTACTGCCATATTTACGCGCTCTATGTTCAACTACTTTTTCTCCAATCTTTTTAAAACCCGCCCACTTAGCAATTACTGGAATGTAGCGGTGCATTTCGCCGTATACTTCAATGCTTTTTACCACATCGCGCTTATAAGATTTTAAGCCACAATTAAAGTCATTGAGTTTTATGCCAGATACCTTTCTTGTTACTCCATTATAAAGTTTGGTAGGAATGGTTTTGGTTATGGGGTCGTAACGTTTTTTCTTCCAACCACTAATTAGGTCGTAACCTTCTTCTTTAATTAATCTGTAAAGCTCAGGTATTTCGTCAGGACTATCTTGTAAATCGGCATCCATGGTAATCACTACTTCGCCTTGCACGGCTAAAAAGCCTTCGTGCAAAGCCGCTGATTTACCGTAGTTTCTCCTAAATGAAATGCCCTTTATGTTCTCATTTTTTTTTGCCAGCGCCTGAATTACACCCCATGAATTGTCTGTACTTCCATCATTAATGAATACAATCTCGTATTTGAAATTGTTTTCATGCATAACACGATCAATCCATTCGCTAAGTTCTGGCAGCGACTCTTCTTCATTTAGAAGTGGTACTACTACGCTTATATCAATTAGTTCGCTCACTTATTGGAGGGTCTTTTTTAATGATTGCTGCCAAAATTAAGGCAAACAAGAAATCGATGCACAACCACATAACGAACTTAAGCGCTGCATTTGATACGTAGAAATGAAAATCTGCATCTTCTACAGTTTCCATTATTTCATCAAAGTCATCTTCGTTATATTCTATTACCTTGCTAAATTGCTCAAAAGATTCTTGTGTTTGAGCAATTCTAATGTCTTTAACTTCATAATGAAAATCGCGGTTAACGAAGTTGTAAATGCTAAACTCAGTAATTACAGAGAAAAATTCAGTAATTACCATTACTGAAAACACAATAATAAGTGCCCTTTGAAAAGCAATTGATACACCGCCAGTTGATTTCAACTCCATGGCTCCCGCAAAAAAAGCTAAACCTAGCATTACAAACCATCCTAAGGCTGTCCAGCCGCTTAGGTAGGATTCTGCACCCATGCTGTATAAAATAATTTGGAGTAAAATCGCAAAAGCGGCACTAATTAATCCAAATCGTATTCCGTGTTCTTTTAAAAATGGCATTGATATGTCTAATAAATAGAAGGAAAACGCTCAGGAGCAACTTCGGCCATCATACCATAAACTGCATCGAAAATATCTTCGGCATTTGGTTTTGAGAAGTAGTCTCCATCGGTAGCATATGCAGGCCTATGCGCATGAGCACTCAAGCATTTTGGTTCGCTATCTAAGTGATAGTAGCCACCTTGTTTGTCAAGCACTTGTTGCATCATGTAAGCTGTTGTTCCACCAGGCACATCTTCGTCTAAGAAAAGTATGCGATTGGTTTTTTGAAGTGAGCCTAGAATAATGTGATGCTTATCAAAAGGCAATAAGGTTTGAACATCTATCAAATCAGCAGAAATACCTACTTTATTCAGCTCGGCAATTGCTTCTTGAGCAATGTAAACGCAAGGCCCATAGGTTACAATGGTAATGTCTTTACCTTCTTGAATAATTTCTGGAATGCCTAGTGGTAAGGTAATATCGGCAACATTAGTAGGTAGTTTTTCTTTTGAACGGTATCCATTTAGCCTTTCAACAATGAGACCCGGCTCATCAGATTTAAGCAAAGTATTGTACATAGCAGCAGCTTGTGTCATGTTTCTTGGAACACAAACGTGAATACCACGGATGGCATTGATAATAGCAGCCATTGGTGAACCCGAATGCCAAATGCCTTCTAATCTGTGGCCGCGTGTTCTTATAATACAAGGTGCTTTTTGCCCGCCTTTGGTTCTATATTGTACCGTTGCTAAATCATCGCTCATTATTTGAAGCGCATAAAGCAAATAGTCTAAGTATTGAATCTCAACAATAGGGCGTAAACCTCTCATTGAAGCACCAATACCTTGCCCTAAAATTGTACATTCTCTAATGCCGGTATCAGTTACACGTAGCTCTCCAAACTTCTCTTGCATACCAGCTAACCCCTGGTTCACGTCACCAATTTTACCTACATCTTCGCCAATTGCAAAAATTCTAGGATCGCGTTCAAATGCTTTTTCAAAAAAGTTCAAAAGCACTTCTCTACCATCAAGTGTTGGAGAATCGGCATTGTATTCAGGAGCAATTGCTTCAACTAATTCAACACGCTCATCGCTACCAGAGTGTAGCAGGGCGTTGTACCTATCAGCATTTACGGCTCTTTGTTCAGTTAGCCAATTGGTAATAGTAGTCCTTGCTTCGCTATTAGAGTTTCTTGTTGCTACTAGTGCTTTGTGTATGGCATGGAAAATTGGTTTTCTACCATCATCAAGCGTGGTATTCAGATATTTTACAGCTTCAGCCACTTCAGTGTTTTCAGCTTCAAGTGCCTTTAGCATTTCAAGCACTTGCTTCTTCTCAGCTTTTACAGGGGTATCAAATTCTGCAAAGGCATCTTTTTGAGCCGTTCTTACATCTTTTTTAGCTTGGTTAAAAATTGCGTCACATTCTTCATGTGTCGCATAACCATTCTTAACGATGTAAAGCTTCATTTGCTCAATGCAATCATAATCCTGCTCCCATTGTAAGCGTTCTTTGCTTTTGTATCTTTCATGAGAACCTGAAGTTGAGTGGCCTTGTGGCTGAGTAACTTCAACAACATGAATTATGCTTGGAATATGCTTTTCTCGTGTTTCTTTTATTGCCTTCTTATAGGTTTCAACTAGGCCTTCATAATCCCAGCCTTTTACAGTGTAAATCTTATATCCCGATTTCTTTTTCGCATCATAAGCAAAACCACTAAGGCATTCACCTACATTATCTTTGGTCATCTGGTATTTGTTAGGCACCGAAATACCGTAACCGTCGTCCCAAATTGACATTAATACTGGTGCCATTAGCACACCACAAGCATTTATTGCTTCCCAAAACATGCCTTCGGCGGCACTTGCGTTACCAATGGTTCCAAAAGCAACTTCGTTTCCGTTTACTGAGAATTGTTTTAAGTCTTTAAGCTCTGGATTTTCTCTGTAAAGTTTTGAAGCATAGGCCAAACCTACCAATCTTGGCATTTGCCCCCCTGTTGGAGAAATATCAGCTGATGAATTGAATTGCTCTGTTAGGTTTTTCCACTTAAAGTTCTCATCTAAACTTCTAGTAGCAAAGTGGCCGTTCATTTGACGCCCCGCAGAAGCTGGCTCTTTCTCAACATCAGTATCGGCATACAGCTGTGCAAACCATTGCTTAACACTTACCATGCCTTTTGCCATTGCAAAAGTTTGGTCGCGGTAATATCCGCTTCTAAAATCACCCTTTTCAAAAACCTTTGCCATGGCAATTTGAGCTACTTCTTTACCATCGCCAAATATTCCGAACTTGGCCTTGCCGGTAAGAACTTCCTTTCGTCCTAAAAGGCTAGCGTGTCGGCTTTCGCAAGCTAATTTATAATCAGCCAATACATCTTCTCTGTTGTATTTAAGTTTTGATTTTGAGGCTTTTTTAGAAGCAGTAGCAGTAGTCATATATGTAGGGTTTTGTTTCTTAAAAAGTGGTGCAAAGGTAGGGTTTTAGCATATCAATATCAATAGCAAGTCAAATCTCAATATATGAGCCATAGAGACGTGAAAAGGTTCCAAAATCAAACTACCATTATTCAGTTTAGATTAATACAAAACAAGCTTGGCCTAATTTCTCTATAGAAGAAATGTGTTTCGGCACTATTGTCAAATTAGCGTAACCAATGTAATTCTATTTGCCTTTTATCACTCAATAAGAAAGTGGTGCTTTTAATTTTGCAGTGTTTTCGGCAATCTATAAACCCGAAGCAAAAGAATAGAGTGAGTAATAATAAAGGTACCTACGCATTAATTACAGGAGGAAGTTCAGGGATAGGACGTTGTATGGCTATAGAGCTTGCCGAAAGAGGCTATAACTTATTGCTTGTTGCCTTGCATGATGAAACCTTGGCCGTAACCCATAAAGAACTAGTAGATAGATACCAAGTTGATGTAGACGTAAGAGAACTTGGTGTAGACCTTACAGATCCGAGTGCCGCCAAAACCATTTATGACTTTTGCAAGAGAGAAAATATCAATGTTCAAATTCTTATAAATAATGCCGGTTTTGGCTATGCCGGAAGGTTTGATACCTACTCAGTTGATTTCTTTGACAAGTTAATGAACTTGAATAACGTGGCCATGGTAAAACTTACCCGCTACTTTATAGATGACCTTAAAAAACTAGATGAAGCTTATGTTTTGAATGTTGGCAGTATTGCGAGTTATTATGATACACCATATAAATCGGTGTATGCCGCTTCAAAAAAGTTTGTTTACAGTTTTAGCCGAGGTATAAGAGCTGAATTTAAGAAGCTTGGTGTTAGTGTAAGTGTAATGACCCCTGCTGGTGTAATGACAAATGAAAATGTGAAAAGTGCAGCAGATGCTTTGGGTTGGAAAGCAAAGATTATCAGTTATACACCTGAAGAAGTTGCTGCTAAAGCCATTAAAGGGCTGCTGGCCAAAAAAGCGGTAATAATTCCTGGCGTTTTTAATAAAGTATATATTTCAATAAGAAAAATACTGCCTAATAGTCTCACAATTAAAATAATAGCTGATCAGTTTGAGAAAAAGGAAGTGCCGGTTTACAATGCTGATAGGTTGGAAATTGAAGAGGAGAAAAAGAATGTAGTTGAAGCTTAATAGCCTACTATTCTAAACTCTGTTCTCCTATTTAGTTTGTGTATTGATTCTGGGCATTCACCTTCGCTTGGGCAAGGTAAGGCCAACTCGGTTTTACCGTAAAATTTAAAAACTAATCTATATTCATCAATTCCCTTTGACACCAAATAGGCTATGGCAGCCTGAGCCCTTTGTTTAGAGAGTACTTCGTTGTACTCATCGCTTCCACGCACATCGGTATGGCTTGAGAGTTCAACCACAATATCTTCATTTTTAACCATTAGGTTGTGCAAAGTATCAAGTATTGATGCTGCAGTTGGTGTGATAATATATTTATCGTAGTCGTAATAAATATTCTCAATTTCAAGCGGTTTGTTCAATATAATTGGGGCAATTGAAACTGTTTTGATGTCAAGATTAAATTCTGTTTTGGGCACAAGTTTGTTCTCAATTTTTTGAACCGGAATGGTTGAAACTAAAAACAAAGGATGATCTATATTGAGCTCGTATTGCTTTGTACTATCTACGAAGAATATGTAGTAGCCTGTTGTATCTGTTTCTAACGATTCGGTGTTTCCCTTGGCCACCTCAGTTAGCTTAACCTTGGCACCTGCAACAGGCAAAGTGTCAGCTTCATCAACCACAACCCCTTCAATTGTAGGAGTAATACCTCTAGAAAGACCAATATTTAGCAAGGTGTCAAGGTCGGTTTTTAAATCTTTAGTAGAGAAAGGCACTTGTTTCATGTTGTAATTGGGTGCCGTAAACTGAAATGTATACTCTTCTTCAGGCTTTAAAGGAGATGAGAAAAAGCCCTTTTTGCTTACTTCAAAGTCTTGAATGTTTCCTTTAGAATCTACAATACGCCATTTACCTTCTTTTACCGATTTATTAGTTGAGCTATCATTCAAATAGCCGCTAACCAATATGGCAATAGGTTTAAAACTAAAAATATTATCGCCACCAAGGTTAATACTTCTGTTTGATGAAAAATATCCGGTAAGGTTTTCCTGGTCAGTACTCACCAGGCTAAAGTCATCTCTACTTGAATTGATTGGATGGCCTGGGTTATAAAGTGAATCGTTTTGGTAAATAAAAATATCAAGCCCCCCTAAACCTACACGACCCTCGGTGGCAAATGAAAGCGCACCATTTGAAAGTATAGTTGGAAACATTTCACTTTCTGAAGTATTTAGGCTTTTAAGATTTTCTGGAGCACTCCACACGGTACCTTTTCTACTACACACATAAATATCGGTTTTGCCCAGCCCGCCGGGTTGGTCAGAAACAAAGTAGAGCCTTTTATTATCTTTTGAAATGGCCGGATGACCTACCGAATAACCATCTACATTAAACTCAAACGGCTCTGGTTTACTCCAAAACTCACCATTATATGTAGACTTGAAAATAGCCAGAGTGTAGCTATAGCCAAGCTCCTTATGAGCCTTTTTTATTGATCTGGTAAAGTATAGTTCTTTAGAAACTTGATCAAAACAAACAGGGCCTTCGTGCCATTTGCCATTTAAGCCCTCCATTCCATTGGCTATTTCAAAACCAGTAACTTTTTTTCTATTGCTTTGATAAAGATTTATGTATCTCGTATTGTCTCTATTAAAGCTCTTTGATGAGTTCTCATCGCCTCTGTTTGAGCAAAAAATCAATTGATTTTCGCCCAAAAGAAAAGGAGAAAAGTCATCGTTGTTTGAATTAATCTTAAGGGCATTTACCAATAAGAAGTTTGGGTTCTGATTGAGGTTTTCAATGCTTTGACAACTTTTAAGCAAAACATTGGCTTGCTCATTTTTAGGGTCAACAGCCAGTAACTTTCTCAAAGGTCTTTTTGCTCTATCATATTTACCCAATTCAACGCACAGCTTGGCGTAGTTTACTAAATAGTCAGGATTGTTGTTTTTGGCTTTTTCAAGTACAGTGTAAAAATAAAAGGCCGTATCAAGGTGCTGTAAAATATGGTTGGTTCTTGCCTGATAAAAACATAAGTTTAAATCTGTGCTGGGGTCGCCAGCCTTATTAAAGGCTAATAGAGCCTTGGCGTAAAGCTCTTGATCATAATAGCCTACGCCTTTTTCAAACTGTTTGTTTTGACCAAATAGTACTTGGACCGTAAACATTAATAGCGATATGTAAACCCACTTTTTCATTAAAAATATCTTGGGCTTCTATGATTAAGATTCTTATGTTCTATATTGAAACTAATAAAAATTTCATGGGTGTTATATCCGCTAACGCCGCGTAAAGTACCAATCATTCTATCGTAACTGTAGCCTGCCCAAATTGACTTTGCGGCTTTTATTCTCATACCCGTAAAATAGCCTTCGCCACGGCGCACGCCACCTGTAAGCCAAAGCCTGTTCCACATAATAAAATTACCAACCAAATCAACTTGCCATGTAGCACCCGGAAGTACTTTAGCTTGTATTGCAGGCTTAAATTTTATGTTTTCGGCAATACTTAAAAGGTATGCAGCGTTGCCAAAAATGTGTTGTTCTGTTTGAAAACTTAATGTGCTACCTTTTAGCAACCAAGGCACCGCAACACCCAATGCTAATTTTCTTGATTCATAATAAAATCCAAAACCGAATTGAGGTCGCCAAAGGTTAAGGTTTTGCTCATCAAAACTGTCATCAACAGTATTATCTAAATTAAGTAAGGTGGGGTCTATGCGTTGGTTTAAAAAGCCACCTTGCAAACCCATTGAAAGTTGGCCAATACCAAGCTTAATTCGGTAAGAGTAAGATGCACTAACCTGAGAGAAATTCAAATAACCGATTTGATCGTTCATAATACCTAAACCCCAACCCATATTTCGATCTTTAGGTGCACCATTTAGATACAGAAATTGAGTATTGGGCTCACCTTCCATACCAACCCACTGGTGTCTACTCATTAAAAAGCCATTGAGTTTTCCTGAAAAACCCGCATAGGCCGGATTGTTTAGCTGAAGGTTGTTTGTAACCTGAGTATGCATTGGGAAATATTGCGCAAATGCCGTATTTACCAAAAACAGTAATATGATTATTCTACCTATTGATACCCACATATCCTTCTTTTTTATAATTGATGCTATCAATAGTTATTACATAAAAATAAGTTCCATCGCTAAGCTCATTTTCATTGTTATCAAGGCCAATCCATTCATTTTTATAGGCATTATTGGTGTATAAAACCTGTCCCCATCGGTTGAAAACTACCAGCTTAAGGTCATCATAAACTTCTGCATTTTCAACCTTAAAGAAATCATTTACACCATCATTATTGGGCGAAAAGCCATTGTAAACCTTAGGTTCGGGCTTGTCTATAACTTCAAAGATTATTGATGCTTTGCTTTTTTTATTTGGTTCGCCATTGTCAACAATATTATAGTCTATAGAGTCTCTACCGCTAAAACCTAAATCAGGAGTATAGATAAAAGGAGGGGCTGAGCCAGTTAAAACTCCCTGCCTTAGATTTCCAATGAATCGATCAAAATTTATTAAATTGCTATCAGGGTCTATGTCGTTTTCAAGAGGGTCAAATTCAACTTCACCATCTTTAAATAGTTTGTAAAAGTCATTAATGGCCACTGGCCGCTTATTGGGTAGGCT
The DNA here is from genome assembly GCA_049115495.1 of Bacteroidia bacterium. Taxonomy (GTDB): domain Bacteria; phylum Bacteroidota; class Bacteroidia; order CAILMK01; family JACPUW01; genus JACPUW01. Next base: position 129,706 of record JAGDZV010000011.1, read on the forward strand.
TATATTTAAGTAAACCCATGCGCTATCGCTGCTGTATGGCTTAATAGGCGATGTAAGTTTATATTGAAAACTATCCTTGCCAACAAAAGTATCAGTTGCCTCATACTGAACCCTATAGGTGAGAATTGCCGGTATTACACCACGGGTAGGAGCTGAAATTATGGTTAAAACATTATTCTCACTTGGAATAATATCGTTGATTGCGACTACAAATTCATATACCGAATCTTGAACAACATCGTAATTATCGTCTTGGCATATAGGTGCATTTGGATCAGGCCCAACAATAATTATAACTTCTGCTGAGTCACAAGTTCTCGGAGTATCAGAATAGCAAATGCTGTACTTTAAAATTATGGTATCAGGTAAACTGTCAAAATTTGATAGGCAAAACGAAGAGTCGTTTTGGAATGAAATGGTTTGCTTAGTGTTGGTGTTTGTTATAACAAAATTTATATCTCTTATGAAAGTGTCGTTTTTAAGCGGGAAAAGGCATGTATCAATCCCTTTTACAATTCGGTAAGTATCATCTAATGCCTTGGGGCTTGAAGTGTCGGCAAGTACATTAACAAAAACCCAAGCCGTATCGCAAATCGAAGGGTTTTTAACCAAACATGCACAGTATTCAAAAGAATCAATTCCAAGGTTTCGGTTTAAAGAGTAGAAGCTGATGGCTGAGGTATCATTATTAAACTCTACCCGATTAGGTCCGGTATAGTTAAGGCAAAATGTGCTTTTACCTTTAAGTGTGTCATTGGCTAAAAAGTCTATTTTAACAGAATCGCCTTCGTTTATTTGTGTTGAATCATTTTCAAGAAATACAAATTGATTTCTGGCTATTACATTAACTATTATATTGGCGGTGTCGCACAAAATAGGTTCATATTTTCTACAAATACAATATTGAAAAGTGTCTAACCCTGGAGTGAAATTGTTATAATTAATGCTATCTTTTTTTATGAGCTTAATTGTTGCCAAACTTTTACCTCTAAGGAGCTTGGTTTTAAAAATCCCATTTATCGTATCATTATTCAAAATATTGTATCCAATTGTTTCGCCTTCTCTAATGCTAAAAGTATCGTCAACTGCAATGGGGTTTAGATTAGGACAATTTGCTCTAGAAATCGAAGCAGTATTTAGTTTCATGTCAAACAAAATATAACCATCGGCACCGTTTTGTGCACCATGGCTCTCTTGGTAGCATCTGCTGGTGCTATTTACGTTAATTCCTGCCTTACCTTTTTTGGCTGAAAAAGAAAAATTATTGGGAACAGAAAGCTGTTTGAGCCATAGCAGCCCACCACCACCACCGCCGCCAGGGCCATGGCAAAATGAATTAAAGCCATTATTATCAACCGAACCACCGTCTCCGCCATTAGCTTCAACCGAAATTTTTCCTTGGTAAGAGTCTACAAAAAGGGCCACCGTACCACCTGCACCACCGCCACCTGCGCCATCTCTGCCGGCAGTATCAGTTACGGCCATTCCATTGGTTAATAGATCAATGTTTTTTGACACAAGTTTTTTGGTGTTGATGAAAATAATGCCACCGCCCGAAAGACCTTGAACACCGGCTACACCATCGCTTTGTTCATTGTTTTGTTGACCACCGCCACCACCACCACCAAAGAAAATTCTTTGGAGCGAGTTTCTTGGAATGGCTCCAAAAAGCGTATCATATAATATTGCTTTACCGCCTACACCGCCCACTCTGGCATTGCTGCAAGCGCCACTGCCAAAACTAACTTCTTTTCCGCCAAGGCCACCCATACCTGCGTTAGATCCACCGCCACCACCGGTATTGCTTGTGTTTCCGCCTCCGCCGCCATTAGCTGATGCACCCCTACATGCAGTGTTACTTTTTAGCAACACCATAGACTCTCCCTTGGCACCGCCAAAACCAGTTTGATAGTCACAAAAGAAGTCGTCATAGTTACATTTTACCCTTGTTTGGCTTACGTTACCCCCGTTGTAGCCTAGGCCAGATACATCAATGTTGTGGTTAAGTACAATGGAGTCTCTTGCCTTTAGATATACTATGCCACCAGTGGCACTATCCCATCTTTTGCATGTAATTTTTGCAGGCGAAATAATTTTGTTTACTGGTCTTATACCAACTATTTGCACATTAAAGTTAACGTTAAAGAGCCCATTAACTTGCTTGTATAAATATATTGTGTCTCTTGAAATGGTCTGAATCTTGTTTTCTTCAAAAAGGCCAGCCCCATTGTATTTAATAAGTTTACCGTAATCTGATGAGTTTGTTTTGTTTATAGCAGCACCTTTTGCTTGATGCACCAACACGAAATCTTCAGGGTAAAATCCCAAGGTGGTATCAACTCTTATAAAGCATGAATCAATCTCAATTACTTTAGCATAGGCATTTAGAATGGTGTCTTGCGCAGTTAAACTACCAAATAAGAATAAGGAAAATATGATACCAAAAACACGTTTCAAATTACCGTTGTTGAATTAAGCGAATCGAAGTTGCGAATTATTCTATGAAATGAGTGGCATACCCATGTGTTTTCGGTCAATGGTTTATTTTACTCTGAAAATGGCTTTGACCGACACTTGTCGAAAATTGAACCAAATACAAGCGTAATTAGGTTAGTAAGAAAATTAGAATTGGCTTTGCATAAGTGTAATTCTCTAAAGTTCGCAACCTAAATTTGTTGCTTAAAATGGTCCCGTAGTTCAACGGATAGAATAGAAGTTTCCTAAACTTTAGATACAGGTTCGATTCCTGTCGGGACTACTTTTTATTTTAAGCAATCAGCAGCTCAATTCAATTATTCGTATCTTGTCAAAAAAAGTTGATGTGCTTTTAAGAGTTGTTGTATTTTGTTTTTTATTGCTGAGTTGCAAAACCCATTACACACCAACAATAGCACCTGTATACAGCTTTACTGGTGCAAAACAGGCCAACATTAATACCAGTTTAGCCCAGAATGGTATAGAGCTACAAGCAGCATTCAGCGTATCAAAAAATATATATTTATCGGGTTTATATGAAGGTGCATTTTACAGCGAACAAAATAGATTTAGACTTTATGGGTTGGGTTTAGGTTATTATGGTGTTTTAGGTAATAGGGGGAGAATTGGTTTAGGGTCAGAATTGCAGATAGGCAATATTGGAGCAAGAGATATAACTTCAGCCAACAATCCTAGAGATCATGTAATAAGGTTACTTGCTAATGGATATATAGGAACTGAGTTTAGATTAATAGAGTATTATGCAGGATTTAGAATGGGTAACTACTCCTTTTTTGGTAGGGCCGATCAACGAGATATAGCTTTTAGGTTTGAGCCTACGGCAACCATAAAAATAGGACCAGGTAGATTCAAACTAATAACGCAAATTGGTTTATCAATTCCAACAACTGGTTGGAATGATCTAATTCCTATGGCGCATATTGGATTTACCATAGATACCTATAAGATGCCACAGAGAAAGAAAAATTAGAGTAAAATAGATGTCAAATATGACCTAGGCCACTTAATTTAGATAGTGGTAAGATTACCTTTGAATACATGAACACAGAACAACTTGCTCAAATACTTGATAATGCCGCACTAAATGCGGCACCTGTTGAACAACTTAGCCTAAACGAAACTTTTGATATTGACACCGCTTATGCCATTCAAGAACAGTTATTGGTTTGTAGATATGAGCGAGGCGAAAAGTTCGTAGGCCTTAAAATGGGTTTTACTAGTGAAGCCAAGATGAAGCAAATGGGTGTAAGTGATTTGATTTGGGGAAGGCTTACAGATAAGATGCTCATTGAAAACGGTGGGCAATTAAACCTAAGTGAGTTTTGCCATCCTAGGGTTGAGCCAGAAATTTGTTTTCTAGTGAAAAAAGATATTGATAGAGAACTAACTCTTAAAGAAGCCCCGGAATACATTGATGCTGTAGCTCCAGCACTTGAAGTAATTGATTCGCGTTACAAAAACTTTAAATTTTCACTAGAAGATGTAGTGGCAGATAACTGCTCAAGCTCAGCATTTGTAGTAGGAGAGTGGCACGATGCGGTTTCAGATCTAACACATTTAAAAATGGAGTTAATCATTAACCATAAAGTTGTTGAAGCTGATACTTCTGCTGCTATCTTAGGTAACCCTTGGAAGTCAGTTTGCCACGCAAGTAGATTAGCAGCTAAATATGGTCAAGAGTTTCCTGCGGGTTCATATTTAATGGCTGGCGCAGCCACAGGAGCTGTTTTCTTAAATCAAGGCGATCTAGTAAAAGCAAGAGTAAGGCTGATTGGCGAAGCCGGTTTTGAAGTGGTTTAGTATTGGCCAATGTTTTCTGAATAATGACTATCAGTAACTATTCAATTTATTCAATAGAATAATAATAAAAAAGGGCTCAAACGAGCCCTTTTCTTATACAAAGCAATATTAATTCAAGTTTAATCAGCGGGTAAAATCTTACAGCTTACTTCTCCAAAGCCAACGCGCTTGCCATCTTTTTCTGCATAGCCGCGCATAATTACCGTGTCGTTGTCATTTATGAACTTGCGTTCGGTACCATCGCTTAATATCACCGGGTTTTTACCCGCCCAAGCCAACTCTAGCATTGAGCCGAATTGATGTTTTTCAGGTCCGCTAATGGTACCTGATGCCATCATATCACCTACTCTAAGATTACAACCATTAACTGTATGGTGCGCTACCATTTGTTGAGCACTCCAATACATGTATTTAAAGTTTGATTCGCTAACCAAATTTTCTTCACCACTTTCAGGTTGTATGTACACATTCAAGTTAACATCATAGTTCTGATCGCCTTCAATTTCAAGGTAAGGCAATACTGCAGGTTCTTGTTTTGGCCCAGGAGTAGTAAATGGTGCTAATGCTTCAGTTGTAACAATCCAAGGCGAAATATTTGAACCAAAGTTTTTAGCTAGGAATGGGCCTAATGGCACATACTCCCATTTTTGAATATCTCTGGCACTCCAATCGTTAAACATCACGAATCCAAAAATGTATTCGCTTGCTTCATTGGTTGAAACCGAATTGCCTAGGCCATTCTCTTTACCAACTACCAATCCCATTTCCAATTCAAAGTCAACTCTTGCTGATGGACCGAATACTGGTTTTTCAGCATTTGGTGGCATGGTTTGGCCTTTTGGTCTTTTAAGATCGGTTCCGCTCAAAACAATTGAAGATGCTCTACCGTGATAACCTACAGGAATATGTTTCCAATTTGGTAAAAGTGCGTTTTCCGGATCGCGGAACATTTTACCAACGTTAGTAGCGTGATCAATACTCGCATAAAAATCAGTGTAATCGCCAACAGCTACAGGCATGTGCATGGTGGCTTCACTTTGCTTTACAATTATGTGCTCGTTTTCATGCAATACCGAACCTTCAGTACAAAGCATTTCTTGCACTGCAAGTCTTACTGCATTGGTCTTTTCTTTTCCAAGAGAAATAAAATCGTTGAGTGTACTTTTTGCAAAAACATGACGCTCTACACCAAATTGAGCAAAAGGATTGTCGTCAAGAGCAGAAAGGGCGTTTAAGTCAACTATGTGATCACCAATGGCCATGCCAACACATGGTTTGTCACCATTAATTGAAAATATACCAAATGGCAAGTTGTATATGCTAAAATCAGAGTTTTCGGGAACGTTAAACCAGGTTTTCATAAGTGAGTTTTTGTTGTGTTGCAAAGGTGTGAAAATATACGCACGATAAGAAATAGCTTGATGACCTATTACCTGCTGTTTCGGCAAGGACTATTCTCACTAAATTTCACCTTATCGGCCTTAGCTAATAATTCTTTTACGCTTTTTACAAAGGCATCTTGATCGGCTTTTTTCATTTCTGTTAATGCGAAACAATAATCTACTTCACCTTCGCGTCCCCACTTAACTTCGTTGTAGGAAAGGCTTGGTTCAAGATTTTCTAAAAAGCTGATAAACTTCTGTTTAGCTGTTCTATTTATTCCGTCTCCAGGGCTGTAAAATGAAACAATAAACCTACTGTTATCGGTGTTTTCTGGATTGGTATCGGTCTTATTTTTGGATGACCAACACGAGCCAAGAAAAAAAAGACTTAGTGCTAAAATTGGCAAAATGCTCTTTTTCATAGCTTTATTTTGTTGTTTTAGAGAATGACTGTAACAGCACACCTGTTTCTGTTTGAATGCTCAAAGTGTAAAAACCTGCAGACAAGTCTGAAATATTAATACTATAACTTTTGCTTCCCGATTCAAGCAAACTATAAGTATTTACTACTTGGCCTGTGGTGTTTATTATTCTAACAGAACCGAGATTGTAGTCACCTTCAACTTGAATGTTTAAAGAGCTGTTTGCTGGGTTGGGGAAGATGCTGATGTTATCCTGTTTAAGAGTTTCTTTAACATTAGTGGAATTACAAATTGAATTATTAATTAACTTGGGTCTAAAGTTTTCAATGGCGCTTCGCATTCTAGCCTTTTGCCCAAGGCTAAACATGCTCATACAGTTATCATCTACATAATCCATGTAGTTCATAAACATTTCGCCATTTTCATCACTTCCGCACTTATTATTGGCATTTTGCGGAAAACTCGGACACTCATAATTATCCAATTCTTGTGGCGGTGTATCGTCAACTTTATCAGTTCCACACTCTTCATCGCCCCAAATATGTTCTAAATATAGCCAATGGCCAACTTCATGCGTTGTGGTTCTGCCGCCTGCATTCACTTCAAAATCGCCAGTACCTGCGGTGCCCGTGGTACCAAAACATCTAAAGTGAATTACAACGCCATCATCTTCGGGGTAGTCTTCAAGCTCGGTAGGAAAAGTAGCATAGCCCAAGGTTCCTATGCTTTCGTCAAGGTTACAAACCCAAATGTTAAGGTAGCGCTCGGGATCCCAATTATCGTGTCCACCTTCTGAAGTGTATTTTTCATTTCCCCATCCTGACCAATAGGCTGAATCGGTATAAGTTCTTGTTATTCCGCTGTGAGAGTTCCCCTCAGGGTCGGTAGTAGCCAAGCAAAATTCTATTTCGCAGTCGGCCATTAAATTATAAAAAGGATGCGTATTGGGCAGTTTATTATTGTTTAGTAGCCTAAAGTCATCATTCAATACATCAAGTTGAGATTGTATTTGTTCTTCAGAAATATTCTCTTCGTTTTTATTGTAGAGCACATGAAAAACTACGGGAATTGAAATGATTTCATTTTGCTTTTTATAAGCTCTTGTATTGAAGTTATCATCAAAACGTTGCTCTTTTTCAGCTAGTTTTTGCGCATAACTAGGGTTCAAATTGATTTTGTGCTGTCTGTGCACGTGGCTCTTGCATTTGTGTTGCGCCGAAAGAGTACTCCCTATCAATAAGAGTGCGAGTAGTGCAGTACTTTGAAGGTTGATTTTATTTAACATTTAGTTTCTAATTATCATGGTCTAATTATCACTAGCCCACATTAGGTAGTCTTTAATAAATTTATCGAGTCCGCCATCAAGTACCGATTGCACATCACTTGTTTCAGTGCCTGTTCTTACGTCTTTTACAAGCTTGTAAGGGTTAAGTACATAATTCCTAATCTGTGCACCCCATTCTATTTTGCTTTTGCTTGCTTCGAGTTTGTTCCTTTCGTCTTCGCGCTTCTTTAGCTCTTCTTGGTAAAGCCTTGACTTCAACATCTGCATGGCCTTCTCCTTGTTCATGAGCTGGCTCCTAGATTCTTGGCATTCAACCACAATTCCACTTGGAAGGTGCTTGATTCTTACCGCCGTTTCAACCTTATTTACATTTTGGCCACCCGCACCACTACTTCGGTATGTATCAGTTTCAATATCAGAAGGATTGATTTTAATCTCAATAGAGTCATCAACAACAGGGTAAACAAATACTGAAGTAAACGAAGTTTGCCTTTTACCATTGGCATTGAATGGCGAAATACGAACCAAGCGGTGAACTCCCGTTTCGCTCTTCAAGTTTCCATAGGCAAAGTCACCTTCAATTTCGAGTGATACTTGTTTTATACCTGCTTCATCACCCGGTTGGTAATCAAGCTCACGCACCTTGTAGCCATTTTTTTCGCCCCACATTATGTACATACGCATGAGCATCTCGCCCCAATCTTGGCTATCAGTTCCGCCGGCGCCAGGGTTTATGGTTAATATGGCGTTGAATTGATCGGCTTCATCGCTCAGCATGTTTTTAAACTCAAGATCTTCAACAAGCTTTTCGGCAATGTTGTATTGCTCTTCAACTTCTTCGTTGGTGGCTTCGCCTGCTTGTGCAAAGTCAAGTAAAACATTAAAATCATCGCAAGCCGAATTTGCATCTTCAAAAGCCGTAACCCATGCTTTTATAGATTGAATCTGTTTTTGTGTTTTTTCCGCTTCCTTTGGGTTGTCCCAAAAACCATCTTGAGTCGTTTTAAACTCAAGGTCTTCTATCTGTCTTTTTTTCTGAACAATGTCAAAGGTATTGCTCCAGCTTACCAAGCCTTTCGTTGAGCGTTTTAATTTGTTCGTTGCTAATCATTAAAGCACAATATTTAAGAAGGCGAATATAGCTTTTACAATCAAGCAGATGCGCTAAAAAGGCCAATTACTCTTCATAACAGCAATTTCGAATGTTAATGAAAGGTTCAATTTGTTGGTCAATTAGGGATTTAGCAAAATCTTATTATGGCTAACTTGCGGACTTAACCATTCGTTAGGTTTTTCAAATTGAAAAGGCTTGAATTTGGATAGGGAATGGTCAACAACCATTAAAGGATTCTGATATGAAAAGAAAGCTACTAAACTTAAGAAAAGGTGCATTGGCCTTAATTGCATTTAGCATTTTATTTTTTGAAGCGAGTTCGCAAAACTGGGTGCCGGGAGTAAATGTACCAGCACCAACATCAATTGAAGATTACAAACGTTGTGATCAAGAGATGGTGGGTGCTTTTGATACCAGAACTTTTAAGGCGTGTCTTGATGGTCAAAAGCAGGCAAGATATACCGCAGAGCAATTTGCATTAACCAATGGCAAGCTACATGGCTATCTTGAAGGCTTTTCTTATGCTCTTTTTCATGCGGCAGAGGCTAACAAACAAAATGCAGATGAAATGGCACGGGGTGAACAAGCATTGTTGGCTAATGGCCCAGATATGCAAACCGGAATTGATCAGGGCGTTGAAAGTGGAATGGCCTTGGGCGCTGAAAATGGTGAACGAGATGCTCTAGCTTTATGGAGTCAAGCTTTTGCTGATAATAAAGCGCCAGTAGGTTCTGCTTCAACCTTCTACACTGAATTTGTGCCGGAGTTTTTTATGGATATATCAAGCCCGTATGAGTATTATATAGGCCGAAAATCGGTAGAGGATATTATGCGAGAAGATATTGATCAGTCACTAAGAAGAGTGGTTGTAAACATACCTGATCAACAAGTTTATTTGGTATCTAATTATAGATACAATACTTGGGATTTATGGTTCGATCAAGGGAGATACGAAGTTCAACGCTATAAATCTGGAGGTTGGATTAACCCTGATGAGTCTTTTAACTTCTGGAAAAAGTATTCTGAAAAGCTAGGTCAGTATGACATAAATAGCTATAGCAATTTGCCAATACAATACACAGATAAGGTAGCAAAAGTTGAGAAAGAGGTTAACAACCCTGATGGCACAACAAAAACTATTATGGTGAATGCAACTGTAAATTTAAGAGAGATTTTTAAGGATGCATTTTTGGAGTCGTACCGATACTACATGAACCATAATTTCAATAAAGGGTTTCATGAGTATTTGAAAATGGGTGCTTTTGCAGGTGAAGCCGTTGGCATACAAGTAGGCAAAAGAATGGCTTTTGAAAATGGATATGCCCAAGCTTATGACAATAAATTTTGGTATGATGCTGAGCAGGCGTACTTAAATAGCTATAAAGCAGCTTATGCCCAGGCTTTTGATAGAGTTTATAATGAATATGCAAAAAATGCGGTTTTGGCGGTTCTTCAAATAGAAACTATTGGCGAAATAAATGATGGCATTTTATCGCCAGGCGAAAGGGTTAAGTTTAAAGTGAACCTTGAGAACAGGGGAGCTGTAAATTCAAGAACAATTAGTGCCATAATCACAGGTGATATTTCTGGAAGTATTACTGAGAGTTTAGGAAGTCTGAACTCATTTGAAAATGGATCATTTGAAACAGATTACGTGCTTCAGATTAGCGAGAGCCATAATGTTAAGGAGCATATTAACCTTGATTTCAAGTTTGAATCAAGTAATGCTATTGCCGCTTTTTGCGATACCAAAATTGATATTCAAAATCAGATAGAAGCTACGGGGCCGGCACGAATAACCAAGCTTGATATTGTGAATGGAACGGCAACTATAGTGTTGCCCATTAAGAATGTTTCTACAAGACCTGCCAGCAATATTTCAGCTGAGGCAATTGTAAACGGAAGTCAAATTGGTGTATCAAATTTGGGTGAAATTGCTGGTCTTAGTCAAGCGCAGGCCACGGTAGTATTAACAGATTTAAACCCATTGGAGCTTATTGATGGGGTAGATGCTCTTATTTACATGACAACAAATGAATCGTTTATTGAAGATGCCGAAGGCAGTACTGTAATTAGATCTAAAGATGTGTCAAAAGATATTGCAGCCATCTTTTTGAGTGCATTTTCGGGCAGCGTTTTGGTAACTAGTTCTGAAGTCGAATCAAAACTCTTAGAATTGAATAATCAGGAAGTAATGAGCGTAAAAAATGGTTCCAATATTTATAAGCGAAACCCAAGCAGTACTATACCTGGGCAATTAATAGCTCAAAGAAATAAGGGTAGTGTTGTTACAGAAAAGGCGCTTAATGACTTAGCCATAAAAATGTGGCGCTTAAACGAAAAGAGTCTTCCTTCTTTTTTGAGTACTAAGAGAAAATATTACCAAAAGTTGCTCGATGAGTTAACCATTTCGGGTAATGTGAAAAAGGCTGCAAAATGATAAGAGAATCCTGTTCTATGAATTAAATCTGATTTTTCTCAATTTGTTTTATGGATAATTAGAATGTTCTATCTCTATAATGGCATTAACCCCAAAAAAAACAGCCATTATGAGAAATGCAGCAATTTTGTTTTTCACTCTATTTTGTTTTAGCTCTTTGTCAAACGCTCAATGCCGTGGCTATAGAAATTACGTTTCGGCATCTTTTAATGGCAATATCTTAAACAAAAGCTTGGGTATGTCAGAAGCTAGTAACGCAAGTGGTTTTGAATTTAGCTATGGAAAGGCAATAGGTTGGGGTTATAACCACGGATTAAAAATAAGCAGCAGCAAATATCAATTTGCCAACAATGGGCTGAATGCCATGAGCGACTTTACTATAGGATATGAATTAGGACAAAAGATCATAGAAATTGGGAGTTTGAATCTGAAGTTATTTGCCGACGCTGGGATGGGTTTTAGAAAAACTTCAATTCAGAACGGCGATTTCAGCAATAATAAATCAACGTTTTTTGACTCAAACCTTGGTGCTGAGGTTGGATTTAAGCCAATTTGTTTTATAGAATTATACGGAAGAACATCAATGGGCTATCAGTTTTCAAAGGCTAGTCAAGGTGCGAATTTTAGGCCATTGAATTCAGTAGGGTTAAGATATTTCTTGTAACTAAAACTCAGGATACGGACTGATTCCGTCTTCAATGTGGCGGATTTCGGTTCTCCCATTGGCTATGATTATGGAAATAATGTCGAACCTAATTTCATCATCAATTCCTTTTTCTTCCAAATAGATTTCAGCCGCTTCAAATAGGTTCTCAGCTTTCTTTTGGCTTACTGCATCTTCAGGAAAACCGTGGGTGGTGGTAGTTCTGGTTTTTACTTCTACAAAAACCAGGTCATTTCCAATTCTAGCAATTATATCAATTTCAAATCGGCTGTATCGCCAATTGGTTTCAAGTATGTGGTAGCCCTTTTTTATCAAGTATTCAACTGCAAGTTGCTCACCTATTTTGCCTATAATGTTGTGTTTAGCCAATTTCTTTGGTTATGGGTTATTTTGTTAATTGTTATTGGTTCAAGTTAAAAAACAATTAACCAATAACAAGCATCCGACAACTAACTAGTGGTGATAAGGCTCTCCTTTAAGAATTGTCATTGAACGATAAAACTGCTCAAGAAAAACCAGCCTAAAAAGCAAGTGATTCATGGTCATTTTTGAAAATGAAATTTTGGCATTTGCTCTCTGATACACCGAATCATTAAATCCAAAAGCACCACCAATTAAAAATATGAGCTTACCATTTACATGATTAAAATAACCCTGAACTAATTGAGCAAATTGGTGTGATGAATAATGCTTTCCATTTTCGTCAAGCAATACCAAATAATCGTTACCATCCAGTTTTTTTAGAATTATATCGGCCTCAATGTCTTTGATCTTATCAGGGCTTTCACTCTTTTTAGCACTTGGAATATTAAATACCTTAAGTTCAAATGGTAAATAGTGTTTAAGTCGTTTTTCGTAGTCTAAAATTCCTTTATCAAGGTATTTCATTGTGTTTTTACCCAGGCACCAAAGTTCAGCTTTCATCTTGCAGCGCAATCCATTTGTTAACTACTTCAATAATGGCATCTTTTTTAGTTTCAACATCATCAAGACTTGCAAATTTGGCCGATCTACCCTCAGGTTTATCACCTTCTAAAAGGCCGCTTGTATCATTAATTAATGCGCCTTTATGAAACATTAGCGAAGCATTCTTTTTTGACCTTGGAAAAAACGTAGCCATGTTGCCTTTGTATATAAAATTAGGAGCCTTCCATTTAATGTCTTCAGTCATTTTTTCGTTGGCTGATAAAATTACATCTCGTACCGCCATTACCACTTCTTTCATTGGATTATCATATTCAATAAACCATTGGTCTACTTCAGGATTTTTATTCATGCGAATGATATTTAGTTGCCAAAATACGGGCAATAGGCTACTTTGCAAAAGAAATACTAACTAATGCTTGAATTATCTGGAATACTGGTACTAGGGGTTTTTGCCCAATGGTTGGCCTGGAAAGTAAAGAAACCAGCTATTCTGCCATTAATTCTCATTGGGTTATTGTTTGGGCCGTTAAGTACATTGATTACAAGCAACGGGCAAAAGTTGTTTGATGGAGATGCTATATTTAGCGGAGACCTTCTATTCTCTTTCGTATCCATATCAGTTGGTGTAATTCTTTTTGAGGGCGGACTTACTTTACGTTTTAAGGAGCTAAAATCAGAAGCCGGAACAGTAAGGAACCTACTTATTTTTGGAATGATAGGCACCTTTTTACTTGGTGGAATTGCAGCACACTATATTATGGGCCTTGGCTGGCGCATGTCTTTCCTATTTGGGGCATTAATAATAGTTTCAGGCCCTACAGTTGTTTTACCGATAATAAGAAATGTGAAGCCCAATGCCAGAATTACTACTGTATTAAAATGGGAGGGTATTTTAATAGATCCGTTTGGTGCTTTAGTGGCTGTTTTGGTATACGAAGTAATTCAAAGTGGAGAGCCAGGTAGATCTTACACTTTTGATATGCTAAAAGAGTTTTTTATAACCATAAGCTCAGGTGCCATGGCGGGGCTTGTAAGTGCTGGTATACTATGGTATTTACTTCGCAGAAATCAATTGCCTGAGTATTTAAGAAACGTGTTTACACTAGGTTTAGTAATTCTCACTTTTTCGTTTGCTGAGTTAATACACAAAGAAGCCGGGCTTATGGCAACAACAGTAATGGGTATAGTTTTAGCAAACTCAAAGCTCGATGAGCTGAAAAAGATTCTATCGTTTAAAGAAGATGTAGTACTTATTTTAATTTCAGTACTGTTCATTCTTTTATCTAGTAGAATAAACATGTCTGAGATTGCCACTTTAGGATGGCAGAGTATTGTGCTTTTTATTGTTGTAATATTTGTTATTAGGCCTGTATGCGTGTTTTTCGGCACCCTAAATAGCGACTTAAATTGGAGAGAAAAAACATTTATAAGTTGGATTGCACCTAGGGGAATTGTTGCTGCCGCAGTTGCATCATTATTTTCTTTACACCTTACCACCCAAGAGAGTATACATAACGTAGAGAAAGATGAAGCCTATTTGCTTTTACCTCTTACATTTTTAATGATTGTAGGAACCGTTGTTATACAAGGGTCAACGGCGAAATGGTTTGCCAAAAAACTTAAAGTACTAAGGCAAGTACCTAATGGTCTTATTGTAGTGGGAGCCAATGAGCTAAGTAGAGAAGTAGCCCTAGCATTAAAAAAGCATGATATTTATGTGCTTTTGGCTGACACATCATTAACGCATTTAAATGAGGCCAAAAGCCTTGGATTAGAAACCTACGAAGGAAATATATTGGCCGATCAAATTTTTGATGAATTGGATCTTTCTAAAGTTGGTAAGCTCTTAGCGCTAACTTCAAATTCAGGAATTAATACATCTGCCTGCAGATGGTTTGAGCAAGAATTAGGAGAAGAAAATGTATATCGATTAATTACAAAGTCAGAAGTAGATCATCCGAATTTGCCAATTCCTAAAAATGTATGGACAAATTCTAGAAACGACTATATTGCTTTAATTCAAGAAATTAGAGCCGGAGGGTTAAAAGAAAAAACCTTAAACAGCAACAGCGAGTTTTATTCTTTTAAGAAAGAACTAGACGGAAAGTTGATTCCATTATTTCAATTAAAGGCAGATGGTAAGTTTGACCTAATGAGTGGATTTGACCCAGCCTTTGAAAAAGGTGATTTGTTATTATATATAGAAGATATTAACCCTTTGGTTTAGGCTTTTTGATCTTAAGCTTTTTGATGTACTGTGTTCTGGCGCCAATTCGAGCCTTAAAGGTGGGTGTCTTAATTTTTTTAAGGTTCCGCTCAAGCTCATACTTTACTGCGATATAACTTTTTCGTTTAGTTGTACCATCAGTTATTGATGTGTTAGTAGTGGTAGAATGTGTTATGTACCTAAAATCTTTAATGATTGGAATTTGAAATTTAGCGTATTTATTGGCCGCAATTATTAGAGTTAGCGTGTCGCCCTGGTCAAACAACGTATCAACAAAGAATGCTTTTGTACAAGTTTGATTTGGCGGGCATTCTATTTCAAAATCAATAGTTGTTTTTGGCTCATTTTTAAAGAAGCTGCCAATATCATAACTTGAAACGCTATCCGTTTTTTTTCTAACAGTTAGTGTGTCGGCTAAAATTACTTCTTTGCCTTCACCTTGATGCCAAACAATTGCGTTAGGCAAAACGTATTTCCCGGGCTCTTCAGGAAACAGTTTATATGTATGACAAACAACCTTTATATCCGAAATATCTTGGGAGTTTATGAGTCCATCTATGTCGTAAAATTGAACGGTGTAGGTCCAGCCCAAAGTCCAAAGAGGCCACTTTATAGAATCAATGCCTGCATCATTCCTAAAAACTACATTAAAGTAGCTTACTTCATCTATCTCTTTATCAGTGATTCCATATTGAAGAGAATCTTTGGTTTCTTGTGCAGCAGCTGAAAAGGAGGTTCCAATTACAAAAAGTAAAATAAATATACTTCTAGAATACATGATGATACTATTTTGGTTTTATAACGGCCATAGTGGAGCTAGAATGTGCAATTTCGGTTTTTTTACCGTCTTCGGCAATCATCCAAACTTCAGCCTCGCAGAAATAGAAGTTTTGACCGGGTTTTACCACCCATCCTTTAGCAAAAATTGTTTTTCCAATGCCGGGTCTAAAATAACTTGTTCTTATATCAGCTGTAACTACACGCTCACCCTCAGCTACCAACGTATATGCGGCAAAGCCACTGGTAATGTCAGCAATAGTAGCTGTTAATCCGCCGTGCACAAAGCCATCTTGCTGCTGGTGCATCAAGTCAAATTCTATCTGCGCTTCAGTATAACCGGGCTCAATTTTAGTAAGACTTATATTAAGCCTTTTCATCAGTTCTTGCCCTTGCAGTTTCTTTTCAACCAGTGCTTTATAATTGGGGTTTTTTGGGGTCCAGACTTTCATAGAAATTGGTTATTGGTAGATGGAAGTATGAAATTAATTTGGTTTCTAATAACAATTAACTGATAACCAATTACTAAATCAGTTTTAACGGTTTTGGATACTCATCATGAATATCGGTCATTACCTCAACACCTTCTTTGGTTATGAGTAAAGTATGTTCCCATTGAGCTGAAAGACCACCGTCAATTGTTCTCGCGGTCCAGCCATCTTTTCTATCAACTTTGCAACGCGCCTTACCTTGATTTATCATGGGTTCTATAGTAAAGGTCATGCCTGGTTTCATGATTTCACCTGTGTTTTTGTCGGCTATGTGGCTTACCTCCGGATCTTCATGAAATCGAATTCCCACTCCATGACCGCAAAATTCATAAACTACTGAGTAGCCTTTTGATTCAGCAAATTTGGCAATCTCATACCCTATATTACCAACTCGGTTGCCAGGATAGCATTGTTTAATACCAATGTCTAAACAAGTTTTGGTGTCTTCAACTAATTTTTTAGCTTCTTCAGAAACATTGCCTACCATATACATGCGGCTATTGTCTCCATAGAATCCATCAAGAATAGTGGTTACATCTATATTAAGAATGTCTCCGTCGGTTATAACTGTTTTGGGGCTTGGTACACCATGGCATACAACATCATTTAAAGAAATACAGCTAGCGTACTTGTAACCACGGTAGCCAACGGTAGCAGGAATGGCTTCATTATCTCTTATATACTCATCAATAAGTTTATTGAGCCTTGCGGTATTCTCACCTTCCTTTACATATGGCGTAATCATATCTAAAACTTCGGCGGCTAAATAACAGCTCTCTCTTATGCCTTCAATCTGATCTTGGCTCTTTAAAATTATTCCCATTTCTCTGCTAAATAATCTACGTATCTTGTTAAGAATCATAAAAAAAGCCCTGACAATTTCTGTCAGGGCTTGCAAATATCTTAATATATTGGCTCTTATTCTACAGTAAGTGTAGCAACCATTGCATTATGACCTGGGAAAGTACAAATGATGTAGTATTGACCAGGACCTGGAGTTTCAAAAACAATTGAACCATTTTGACCTGGCTCTAGCATTTCGGTTTGTGCAATAATTCTATCATCTGATGGAGAAAAAGCGGGTCCACCGGCTTTCATACCTGCAGCTCTAATTTCGGTAGCAATCGCATCGTCCATAGGAATAATTACAGCATTGTGATTCATTCCCATAGCTGTAGCAGTGTTGCTAAAGTTTAGTTTAACATTGGTGTATGCAGGCATTGTTAATTCACTTGGCGCGTATGCAATCGCAGCCATGTCTTCACCAACAGCGCTAAGTTCTACTTCTTGTTCAAAAGTCATTTCTTCTTCTGCAGCTGGCTCTTCTTCAGTTACTGTTTCAGTTTCTGTAGCCTCTTCGGTTACAGTTTCGGTTTCTTCAGTTGTTGTTTCGGCAGCGGGTTTTTCTCCACCACAGGCTACAAGTGCAAATGCAATTGCTCCTACAATTGCGAATTGATAAAATCTCTTAAGCATGCTTTTCTTGTTGAATATTGAATTTAATGCAAACTTATCTCCACAGGTTACTTTCAATAGTGATGTACATCACCTTTTATGGCATATTTGATTACGGTTGTGGAATTCACTCAAATCAACATGAATAAACACTTAGTTTTATATGACTTTTCAAGATGGCCAAGAGAATTTTCAAAGTTTTTATTAGCATCGTAGTCCTTACCAATTTAGCGTATGGTCAGTGCATAAACCTGCCCGATACTGTTCTAAGTTTTAGTTTTCAAAAAGAATTAGTAATTGACTTTGAATTAATTTTAGAAGCAGAAGCTAAGGTAAACGAAAGCATTGCGGTAAGCATAGATACCGATAATAGACATTATAAGTTTGATGGAATTGAACTAAAGGAACGCGATAGCTTTAAGGTTACTTTGATGTTGGGGCCTTATGCAAAGGGGATTTATGAGTCGGTTTTAAGAAGGCAATATAGAATAGAAGGGGTAAGCAGTAGAATTTGTGTAGACACAATTAAAATTGATATCATAAATAATCCTGACCCTCGATTTGATTCAATTGGAAACGGAAATCTAAAGGTGGGCACGGGAGCAGGGCATGTGCTTTTTGCCGAGTCAAGAAAAGGACTATTTAAAAAAGATGGCTTCGGTTTGGAGTTTTTTGGCGGGTTAAGCGGTGGTAATAGTCTTTGGGTTGGTGGTATTGGGCAAGATAGCAAACTTTATGTTTCAGGGGCAAACTATATGATGGTAGGCTTTGAGGAAGATACAACACCATACGAATCAAGTTTTGGCCCAGCTGAAATAAGTTCAAAAGATGCAAAAGAATTCAACCGTGTTTTTAAATTGACTCGAAACAACATTTACAGTGAGTCGGCAATTTGGCCAGTTGAATATAAAGACAGTAATGGCATACAAAAACAATTAATGCCCTTTGTTGATATAGATGCAGATAATAGCTGGGATGCCAGCAAGGATGTGGCTTGTCTTTTCGGAGATAAGATGCTATTTACAAGCTATCATTTTAAAGAAAATGAAGCTAGCCTATACCACGACGGAATGCAAATGCCTGTTATGGTAAATCAATATATGATGCTTTATGACGATGAAAGTTTAAAGGATGTTTTGTTTGTGAAACTTGAGATTACAAACAGCGGCCAACAAGTATTTGATAGTGTTTATGTAGGGGTGAGTAGTGAATTAACACAGGGTTGGTATATGGGCAATTATGTTGGATGCGATACCAACAATCACTTACTTTATAGCTATTTACCCAAAGGTAGCTCACCTGAGTTTGAGTATAATAATAAAGAAGCCGCGCTTGGTATTGTGTTCTTAAATCAAGAACTAGATAATTTTATTCCATATCATAAAGATCCTTTTAACCGCTGCACTGGCTTTATAAGAAGTAGGCAAAATCAATATTTCTATTTAAGTGGAAGGGGACAATACGGCGACCCCTATTACGATCATGAACTAAAATGCGCCGATACACTTTCGGGGAAGAAAACCACAAGATTGTATCCTGGCAATCCATTTGATACTACCGAAACAGGGGGTGTTACCATGAGGAATTTGAATAGTCAATTGCTTAGATACTACGGTATTGGTTCATTTGGGCCAGTTACCTTAAAACCTGGACAAACCGAAACCTTAGATATGGCTTGGATAGTTGGTTTTAATGGTAGTAACACTGGCTTAGAGAACCTAGAAACCGTATTTGCAGCTACAAAAAAGGCCAAGGAATTTTATGGAGAAAAAGGCTTCAGATGTTTGAGTAAAGAAGAACTATCAATTGAAAAAGCCCAAGGACCAAGTTTTAGTATTTACCCAAACCCAACAAGTGGAGCAGTAAATATTAAAAGTGAAAATGAAGGTATGCTTAAGGTTTATACTACAACAGGGTCACTGCTAAGCATCCAATCAATATCGGCAGGAAACAGCCAACTTGGGCTAAACTTGCCAAAGGGCATTTACTTGATTGAGCTTACTACAGATAAAGGAATTCGAACAGAAAAGTTAACTATCGATTAGATTAGTTACTTCTTTTCTCAAATCTTTCAGTTTTTCTGTCGTTTAATCTCTTAAACAAGAAGTATATTAATGCTACACCACAAAGTAGTAAAAATGCTATTTGCATAACTGGAATTAAAAATGTGAAAACTTGCATAACTATCTAATGAGAACGCTTTTCAAATCGTTCTTTCTTTTCGTCGCGGTATCTTTTTATGCCCAAAAAAATCAAAAAGGGTGAGCATATGATAAATACAGCTAGGTAAAAAAATACATCTATAAATTCTATAAACTCATGCCACATTATTCGGCATCTTTGAGTTTTACTGCAGTTCCGTAGGCTAAGATCTCAGCCATTCCTTGCATTATAGCTGATGTGGTAAATCTTACATTTACAATGGCATCAGCACCCATTTTACTGGCGTCTTCCTTCATTCTGTAAATCGCTTCTTCTCTAGAATCGGCCATTAAACGAGTGTATTCGCTTACTTCACCACCTACAATGTTTTTTAAACTGGCAAAAATGTCTCTACCAATATTACGGGCTCTTACCGTACTTCCGCGAACAACTCCAAGTGTTTCGCTTACTTCTTTACCGGCAACATTTTCTGTGTTTGAAATTATCATGGATCTCTTTTTTCTTGCAATTTATGCATTAACACTTTTGTTCAAAGTGTAATTGTGAAAAGAGGAAGCCATTGATTTATAATGGTTAAAAACCTTGATAAATGGAAAAGCCCCAATCTGTGTTGACAGGGGCTTTTCAAAATCTAAATTTTCAACTAATATTTACAGACTCGAAGTCGGGAACTTTCTATCTACTTTTTTAATAAGGCCTTGCAACACTTTACCTGGGCCAACTTCAATTAACTCTTGAGCGCCACCTGCAATCATGGCATGCATGGTCTGAGTCCATCTTACAGGAGCAGTAAGCTGAGCGTTAAGATTTTCTTTTATTTCGTTTGGATCAGTTACCGCGCTTGCTGTTACGTTTTGGTAAACAGGGCAAATTGGGTTACTAAAATTTGTTTGAGCAATTGCTTCTGCCAATTCTGCCCTTGCTGGTTCCATTAATGGAGAGTGAAAAGCACCGCCTACGGCTAATTTAATAGCCATTTTCGCACCTTGCTCTTTAAGTTTATCGCAGGCTGCATCAATTGCTGCTATTTCTCCTGAAATTACAACCTGACCTTTGGTGTTAAAATTAGCAGCAACAACTACACCTTCTATTTCTTCAAGGGTTTTCTCAATTGCTTGGTCTTCCATGCCAATAATTGCTGCCATGGTTGATGGATTAGCTTCACATGCTTTCTGCATGGCTTCAGCACGTCGTCTCACTAATTTTAAGCCATCTTCAAAAGCCAAAGTTTTGTTGGCAACCAAAGCTGATAATTCACCAAGTGAGTGACCCGCTACCATATCGGGTGTAAATTCATTTGCGGCCGCAATAGCCATTGAATGAATAAAAACAGCAGGTTGTGTAATGTGTGTTTGCTTTAGTTCTTCTTCAGTACCACCAAACATAATATCGCTTATTTTAAAGCCTAAAATGTCGTTGGCATTCTCAATTAGTTCTTTAGCACTTGCATTAGAATCATATAGATCCTTTGCCATGCCCGGAAACTGTGAACCTTGACCAGGAAAAACGTATGCTTTCATAATGATTGATTTGCGTTATTAAGAATTGGTATTACTCACCGTAATACTCTACATAGTTATTTTCAGTTTCAATGAGTTTTAAGCAATGCAATGAGCATTCAAATTCAGAAAGCTGTGCTTCAAGAATTTTCCAAAACTCCATTACCATTATTTCAATTGAAGGCATTTTACCCTTAAGAAAAGGCACGTCTACATTTAGGTTGCTGTGGTCTACAACATCTACAATGTTTTTTTTAATGATCTTGCTTAATAGCTTTAGATCAATAATAAAGCCCGTTTTTTCATCGGGCATGCCCTTTATGGTTACAAATAATTGGAAATTGTGACCATGGAAGTACTTATTGGCACACTTGCCAAATACTTCTTCATTCTGCTCGTCGGTCCAATCTTCTCTGTAAAGTCGGTGAGCGGCGTTAAATGTTTCTCTGCGTGTTATGTAAACCATGGCTTTGCTAAAAACGGTGCAAAGGTAGAGTCTATTTACAATAAAAAGATACAGCTTAATGGTTCCAGATGTCCCAAGCTTTTTTTGCCTGTAATTCAAGCATTTCAAGCCCGTTTTTTACTTGGGCACCTTTGGCGGCGGCTTTTTTCAAAATCATGGTTTCTTCAGGATTGTAAACCATATCATAAACCAAATGATTTTCAGAAATAAGGTCAAAGTCTATTGGCAAACAGTCATTTACATTGGGAAATGTGCCAACTGGCGTGCAATTCACCAAAATATTATGACTTTTCATAATACTCTCATTAAGGTCTTCGTAGCCTAAGTATTCAAATTTTTGTTGTCGAGAAACTTGGGTAAATTCAATACCTAGTTTTTTCAATGCTACTTTGGCGGCTTTAGAAGCTCCACCTGTTCCAAAAATTAAGGCTTTATTGTAATCGCTTTTTAATTGGCGCTCTAAAGACTCTTTAAAGGCTGGCATATCAGTGTTAAATCCTTTGAGCATTACCCGGTTTTTCATGCGGGTAACTTTTACTGTATTTACAGCCCAGCATTCTACTGCCGAAGGATCAATCTCATATAAAAAAGGAAGTATATCAGTTTTAAAAGGGAAAGTAACGTTGAAACCGTTTAGCTCAGTTTTTTCCTTAAGCAGCTTGTTTATGTCTTTTACCTTTTTGAGTTCAAACAATTCGTAAGCGCCGTTTTTTTCTTTATTCTCTTTGAAAATGTTCTCAAAAAGTTGAGGCGACTTAGAGTGGCTAAGTTTGGTTCCGATAAGTCCGTAAAACGACATGCTTAGTTTGCTACTTGGCCTTTAGAGTTGCCAAATTTATCCAATAAAATTACCAAAGCGGCTCCTACAATCATTAGTGCAATTGATATAATCGTTTGACTGCTTGAAAAACTCGGTAAAAACCACTCGTAGCCCATCACAATTTTTTCACCTTCCTTTATCAAATATGCTCCCGCTTCATCTTTAAGAAAAACTTCACTTTTCCAAGGCCAAATTATTAGAAGAGAGCCAAGAATAAAACCTGTTAAAGTTCCAATTGTGCTCATTTCGTGTTTTCTGAGCATGTAAGAAATAAAGTGCGAAAGCGCAATAAAACCTATTAGGGCACCAATAGCTACGGGTACTATTATCGAGAAGTTTCCTTCTGGAATGGCCGTAAGCATTATTAATTGATAGTTGCCCATAAGAATTAGAACAAATGAGCCACTTAAACCCGGAAGAAGCATTGAACAAATTGCAACCACTCCACAAAGAATTAGGTAGATAAAGCTAGTGCTTTCGGTGGCCGGCTTTAAAAAAGCAAGCGCAATGGCCACGGCGGTTCCAAATAAAATGCCCCCAATTGAGCTTGCATTCCACTTTTTAATGGCCTTGCCTACAGAGTATACAGATGCTACAATTAATCCAAAAAAGAATGCCCAAACTTCTATTGGATAAATTTCAAAAAGCCACTTTAACAGTTTTCCTAAAGATACAATGCTTATGCCTATGCCCAAAAACAAGAATACCAAAAATCCAAGATTCACATAGTTGGCAAATTCTTTGAATTTTCCGGTAATAAATAATCTAACGGCTTTAATATCAAGCCTTTTTAATGATTCAATAAGCTTATCGTAAATACCAGTAATAAAGGCAATGGTACCACCAGATACACCTGGAATAACATTAGCAGCCCCCATGGCCACCCCTTTAAAAAACAACATTATAAACTCTCTGGCGTTTTTCATGGTGTATGTTTAGATTCTATGCTTATTTTGCTGGCGAAAATACCTACTTAGCCTTGCTAAAACATAATTCGATAAAAGCCTTTTTTGCAATTCTGCTTGTGTTTACACTCAGTAGTTGCAAAGTATTTAAGAAACCTTGCGGTTGCAATGATTTTGGAAGTGTTGACCCAAAACAAGACTCCCTACAAACAAATATTAAAACTTACTCAGCAGAACCTTTGCCAACGATTCGGCCTCAGCTTTTCTAGAGTATTTCAAAAAAGAGTCATCTTTATTTAAAATGCTTTTTGGTTCTTTTCGCCATTGATTATAAGCACGGTTAATAAAAGCTTCTATTTCGTTTGTGGCACTTCTGTTAAAGGTTGAACCCGCTTTGCATTCTTCAATTATTTCATGAGTTTCAGTACCAATTTCAGCAAGGTTTAAAATTGGCTTTCTTGTAGCCAAGTATTCATAAATTTTACCCGGAATAATCATTTTGGCCTGTGTTGTATTTGGGCTTACCAGTAAAAGCATGGCTGCATTTTGAATGGCTTTAACCGCTTGCTTATGCGGCACATAGCCTTTAAAATCAACATGCATTTCTAATCCTATACTATTTGCATAATCAATTATATCTGTCGCAATTAGCCCATAAAGTTCTACTTTAATTTTTGCTTTTGGATTTTTATCAGTTATGTTTTTAATTGCATTAAAAACAACTTGTGGCTCATAGTTGGTGGCCATGGTTCCTGTGTAGCAAATTACAAACTCATCTTTATTTATGGCTGGTGCATGCGCAATCATATCATCATCAAAGCCCATGGAGTGTAGCTTAATTTTTTCTTTAGAACCTAATTTGCTTTTAAAATCTAGAATTATTTGCCGGCCAACTGTAATTATATAGTCACACTCTCGCAAAACCTTAAGCTCCATTTTTAAATCAAGCTTTCTTGCAAAGCTGGTTTTCATGAGTTCATCATAATACCAAACATTGGTCCATGCATCATGAAAATCACAAAGCCAAAACAAGTCAAACTCCTTTTTAAGTTGTTGGCCAATTAGATGGGTAGATTGTGGAGGACCCGCAGTAATTACGGCCTTAATATTTTCTTCTTTAACAATTTTTCTTGCCGCTTTTAGGGCGTGTTTGTTCCAACCTTTTCTGGGGTCAGGAAAAAATAAGTTACCCCTAACCCAGCGGGCTACTTTTTGTAAAAATGAAGGGTTGCTCTCGTTGGCAAAACCAGCGGTAGGTAGTTTGCCTTTTCCAAGAGATTTTTGATAGAAGTTTAATACCTCAAAGGTCTTTGTTTTAACAACCTTGAGATTTTTTGGTATGCGTTTGTTCAAAGACTCATCAAGCAACACATAAGAAGCGTACTGCTCATGGGGTGCCACAATAATGGGCTCAATACCAAATTGAGGTAATAATTGAGAAAGTGCCAACCACCTTTGTACCGCTGGCCCACCTGATGGAGGCCAGTAGTAGGTAAACACTAAAACCTTATCCATTAAGCTTCTTCAGCTTCTTGTTTAGCTTCTTTAAAAGCGAAAAAGCCACCGCCTAAAATCATTAAAATCAAAAGAATTGAACTTATCATAGAATAAGTTTCGCCCGTATGGTAGGTGGGTGGAGCGAATCTAAATTCTATCGTGCTCTTGCCAGCAGGTACCTTCATTCCACGTAGCATGTAATTTACTCTAATATGCTCTTTTTCTTCGTTATTAATGGTTGAAATCCAATCTTCATTTCCTCTGTAAAATACTTCAGAAAAAACAGCGAAGCCTTCTTTATCAATATCGCATTCATACTTTAGATAATTAGGCTTGTATTCAACCAACTCAATGCTTCCGTTGGCCTTACCACCGGCAAAACCAGTTGCATATTCTTCAAACTCTTTGGTTGTAGTGGCGGTATTTCTTGGATTAAAGCTTTGAATAGCCTCCATTTCTGCATCCGCGTCTTCTACAACAGAAACTTCGTTTACAAACCAAGCATTGCCCATGGCACCATTGTTTGGTACTACTGTGCTTCCTTTTTGAGTACGCGCAATAAAGTACTTTGTATTAAACATATTAATGGCAGGGCTCAAAGAAGGATCAGCAAAACGCGCTTGGTTTATGGCCTGTATTTCACCTTCAATCTTATTTTCAATCATTTCTTGAATTCTCTTGAGCTTGGCACCATGATACCCGCCAAGTGACTTGTGAAAATAAGAAGTAGTAGCATCGTTAAAAGTGCTTACCGAAAAGTTCATTACCCTATAATGCTCATCTGTGTCAGACATTATTTGTTTATCAACCTTGGTAGCAAATATTTGATTTGATTGTGCTTTTTCATATTTATCAGCACTTAAGTAACGTGCAGCTACTGGCCATAGATCAAGGGTAAATAATACAATAAAAGCCAAGGCGGCATATTCTTTTTTAAGCTTGTCAGTAGCATAAAGCCAAATTGCGCCGGCACCCAAAAGAATAAATATTAGAGAGCGCATTGCATCACCATTCAAAAGGTCTTTTCTGCCTTCAATTATGGCATCTAAAACTTGCGGTTGTTGGGCATATCGTTGCGTGTCGCCATCTTTAATAAAGTCAAGAAACAAGCCCGGCATTATAAAGAAAAGTAGGGTAAATCCACCTGCTATGCCTAAAGACCACTTTAGTGCTTTTATGATCGCATCTTTCTTTATTTCGCCAGAGAAAAGTTTTTGTAGCCCAAGCAAAGCCAATAGCGGAAAAGTAATTTGAACAATTATTAGAATCATAGTAACTGTTCTAAACTTGTTAAACCCTGGAAAATAGTTGAAGAACAATTCAGTTAAAAACATAAAGTTGCTCCCCCAACTAAGCATTATGGCCAAAACAGAAACCACAAGAATCCAAATTCTAGTAGCATTTTTTGATACCATAAAACCAAAAACAAATAAAAAACAAATCAGTGCTCCAATGTATACTGGGCCATTGGTTCCTGGCTGTGGCCCCCAATACATTGATGATTGGGTATAGGCTTGAGCGGTATTGGCCCCCATTTGGCCTTTCACCATTTTATAGAACTCAAGTTCAGTAAAGTCCATGTTGTTTTGGCTCCCGCCTCCGGCAAAGTTTGGAATTATTAGCGTGCCTGTTTCGGCCACTCCGTAGCTCCAATTGGTTATGTAACCCAAATCTAAGCCACCACCTTTTTCGCCTTTTTCGTTGGTAAGGTTATCTTTCCCTCTAGTGGTATATTTACCGTATTCGGCGGTTGACATTAGATTACCGGCATTGCTGCCTAGCCCAAGCAAAGCTGCAAAAATTAGTACGCCCACTCGTTTAAGGGCATCTTTTAATCGTTTTTGTCTTATTTCTTCAATTAGCCAAGCAATGCCCATGGCTAATAAAATAAATATGGTGTAATAGGTTATTTGAACATGATTTGACTTAAGCTGAAAACCTAAGGCAATACCTGCTAAAGCTGCACCTAATAGCCACCTTTTGTCGCTCAAAGCCATTTTTACAGCCCCAATTACCAAGGGTGCTAAACCAATTGCAAGTGCTTTGGTATTATGGCCAGCATCTATAATTATTACATTATAAGAAGCAAAACCGTAGGCTAAGGCGCCACCAATGGCCAATCTCCAGTCAATTTTAAAAGCTAGTGCCATTAAATAAAAACCAATAAAATATAAGAACATCATATTCATTGGTTTTGGCAGGCCTTTTACCAAAAGCAAATACACAGGTTTTATCAAAAACATATTGTTAGGGTAGGCTGCGGCAATTTGATATGCCGGCATACCACCAAACATGCTATTGGTCCATAATGAATGTTCGCCTGTGGCTTCCTTAAAGTCTTTGATCTCTTTAGCCATTCCATAGTGTTGCTTAATATCATGTGTAGGCAACACCTTTCCGTCTAAAACGGGATTGCAGTAAACAAGGGCAACTACAAGAAATGTTACAAGGGCAATAAGGTGTGGCAGTAGGTGTTTTTTGAAATCAAATCCTTTCATTGTAAATATTTAGCTCAAGCAAATGCAAATGAAATGAAATACTACGGAAATCAATTAATGTTGGAGCATTGACTCCAAGAAATGGGGTATTAAGGGATGTTAACTCGTGTAAACATTGGTTACTTTTGCACACCCTATGGCCAAAAAGAGCATTAATGTAAATGGTGTTGACTTTGAAGAAATGATCTCTGAACAAGAGATTAAGTCAAAGATTCAAGAAGTTGCATCTTTCATTTCGGCCGATTATGAACTTAAAGACGTGGTAATGATTGGCGTATTAAATGGGGCATTTATGTTTTTTAGTGACCTTACAAAGGCAATGACCATTGATACAGCGGTGAGTTTTGTAAAAGTGGCATCTTATCAGGGAGTAGAAACTACCGGAAAGGTTAGAGAATTAATAGGGTTTTCAGGAGCCTTGAGAAATAAGCATGTGCTTGTGGTTGATGACGTGTTGGACAGCGGTTTTACCTACCAGTTTTTAATGGAAACTTTAAAAGCAAAACAGCCAGCATCAATAAAGTTTGTGTGCCTTTTACATAAACCAGATGCTCAAAAGGTAGAAGCAAATCCAGATTACACCTGTTTTAAAATTGCAAATGATTTTGTTGTGGGTTACGGACTTGATTACAATCAATCAGGAAGAACCTATACGAGTATTTATAAAAAGAAGTAATAATGTTAAACTTAGTATTATTTGGCCCTCCGGGATCTGGAAAAGGAACACAGTCAGCTAAATTGGTTGAAAAATATGGCTTAACCCACTTGAGCACAGGCGATATTTTTAGAGCCAACATAAAAGGTGAAACTGATCTAGGTAAATTGGCCAAATCTTACATTGACAAAGGTGAACTGGTACCTGATGAAGTAACCATTAACATGCTTGAAGCAGAAGTTGAAAAAGCAGGCGAAACAAAAGGTTTCATTTTTGATGGATTTCCTAGAACTGTTCCGCAAGCCGAGGCTTTGGATAAGTTTTTGAATGGACGAAATGAAACCATCAATTTGATGCTTGAGCTTGAAGTTGCAGATGATGAAGTAGTGAAGAGACTTGTTTTAAGAGCAAAAGATAGCGGCAGAGCCGATGATGCTGATGAGAGCATAATAAGAAACAGGTTAAAGGTTTACCATGAGCAAACTGCTGTAGCTGCCCAGTTTTATAAAGAAAGTAATAAGCACAAAGGGGTAAATGGAGTAGGCACAATTGATGAAGTGTTTGAGCGCCTTTGCACCGAAATTGACGCATAGCCTAAATGGGGAGTAGCATAGAAAGCAACTTTATTGATTATGTAAAAATCCACTTCAAGTCTGGAGATGGAGGGGCGGGTTCGTCTCATTTGCATAGAGATAAAATGACCAATAAAGGTGGGCCTGATGGGGGAGATGGCGGCCGTGGCGGTCATGTAATTTTGCGTGGCAACGCACAAATGTGGACCCTATTGCATTTAAAATACCGGAAGCACATTAAAGCCAAGCCTGGTGCCAATGGTGGCAAACAAATGAGTACTGGTAAGCAGGGTAAAGATGAAATTATAGAAGTTCCACTTGGCACTGTTGCAAAAGATTTTGAAACGGGCGAAATTGTTGCCGAAATTGTTGAGGACGGCCAAACTTTTATTCTTGAAGAAGGAGGTAGAGGTGGTTTGGGTAATGTACATTTTACATCATCAACCAAACAAACACCTAGATATGCCCAGCCAGGAGAGCAAGGGCAAGAGCACTGGAGAATTCTTGAACTCAAAGTACTAGCAGATGTGGGTTTGGTAGGAAAACCAAATGCTGGTAAGAGTACTTTTCTTTCAGTAGTTTCAGCTGCAAAGCCAAAAATTGCGAACTACGCTTTTACAACCTTGGTTCCTAATCTGGGGGTAGTAAGGTATAGAGATGATCGTTCTTTTGTAGTTGCCGATATACCTGGAATTATTGAAGGGGCGCATGAAGGCAAAGGACTGGGAATTCGATTTTTAAGGCACATTGAGCGAAATAGTATTCTATTGTTTATGATTCCAGCTGATGCCGATGATTTGGCAGAAGAGTATCAAATGCTGCGCAATGAACTTAAAGAGTACAAAGAATATTTAGGAGGCAAAAAGCATATTGTTGCTATTAGCAAAAGCGATTTACTTGATGATGAATTAAAAGCTGAGATTTTAGAAGGATACAAAGCCTTGAACTTTGTGTTTATCTCTTCGGTAACGGGCGACGGAATTCAGGAGCTTAAAGACCGATTATGGAAAGAGCTTAACAGCACTGACAGTGAAGAGCCTATTGTGCTTTAAACTCTAAGTTGCGGGCAATGTATTTGCCAACTACATCAAATTCAAGATTCATTTTATCACCTTTTTTTACTTGATGTAGCATGGTATGCTCCCAAGTATAAGGAATTATTGTTACTGTAAATTGGGTTTCAGAAACATTAAAAACCGTTAGACTTATTCCATTGAGCGAAACAGAGCCTTTTTCAATAAGAAGGTTAGCATGTTTTGCATTAAATTGAACAGTTAGGTTCCAGCTGCCTTCTTGATCTTCAACATTTACTAGTTCACCTATGTCATCTACGTGGCCTTGAACCATATGCCCATCTAAAAGTGAATTTAGCGTAATGCATTTTTCAAGATTCACCTTGTCTCCAATTTTCCAATGACCAAGGTTTGATTTTTGAATCGTTTCTTTTACTGCAGTAACCGTATGCTCATTTTCGTTGCAAGTTTCAACAGTTAAGCAAACACCGTTGTGTGCCACACTCTGGTCAATGCTTAGCTCTTTAGATAATTCCGAAGCAATTGTAAAGGTGTAATTGGTACCACTTGTAGTAATCTCCTTTACTTCACCAAGAGACTTAATAATTCCGCTAAACATCTGTTATCTTACTATTTGAATTGAACCCGTAATAGTGCGCTCCTCGTTTTCTCTAAGCCTTATGTATTGTACCGTAACCACATAAAAATAGGTTCCGGTATTTAGATCTCTTCCGTTTCTAAGATTTGTGCCATCCCATTTAAAGTTTACTTCATTCGATTGATAAACTTCTTGGCCCCAGCGGTTGTAAATAAGCACATTAACGCTGTCAATAAACCTGTAATCGGGAATTGGTTTTAAGCTGTCGTTTTCACCATCTCCATTGGGCGAAAATATATTGGGCAGCGAATAAATTGGGCAATTATCCACGCATGCCTCATTGCTAGAGTCGCTCCAATTATTAAAAGAATCAACGGCAATTACCCTATAACAGCCAGCCAAGTTATTTTTTAAAATAGCTCTTGAATCAACCTTGCCTGTTTCGTCAGGTCCACCAATTAATGAGTCAATCAATGCATAGCTGCCAACGCCACGTTCTTGAAAATATATGTAATATTTCACTACATCAAATGCGCAGTTATTATCTGGAAAAGTCCAAGTTAGGCTGTTTTGGTACATATCGCAATCAGCAATGGCTTCAACAATTGGTGCACAGGGTGGCACAGTATCTTTTGGAATACCACAGCGCTCTTGACTCCAATTTTGCACGGTATCAATAATCCCTGAATCCCTAAAGCTACCGTAAGTTTCTGCCCTGTAGCAGTAAGTGGCTCCATTAATTAGTCCACTGTCTTTGAAGGTACCATCATAAGAAGAACCGATATACTCAAAATCAAGGCTTGAACGATTTTGCCTGTAAAAAGCAAATGAATCGTTTTTCCAAGGCACATCAGTTTCAATTTCAATAATCAAACTTTTATATGCAGGGTTTAACTTTAGCCAGGGAGTTGATGCCGATTTTGCGGAACCAAATAGTTCTTCTTGCTGTGTAATTTCATTGAAATGATAGAAATCTATTTGATAACTATAAGGAGTAGCTCTGGTACTTAGACCAGAAGAAATATGAATGGTATCAAGTTTTAGTTCTTTAAAGGTGTTGAATTGTCTATCTAGTAATACCGTAAAATCATCTCCGCCAAGGTCTGGAGATTGTTTAAGAACAAACCTGTAATATGGCTTGTATTGAATGGTGTCAAGCTCAATAGGGCTGGCCCAATTTATTTCAACTTGTCCGCCACCATTATTCGTATTGAGCACTGATGCTTTCGTTAAAATTGGAATCTCTTGTTTTAGTTCGGAACATGACTCTTCAGATGCTATGCCTTCTACTTGAGCAAATTGCCCTGAAGGTTTGTAAAGTGCTGTAACCCTGTAGCAATAACTAGTTCCGTGAAAAAGTCCTTTACCATTTCTATTGTGATAGAAAGAAAAAGTGTTTGCATCAACTATTGCAATTCTTTTGTAGCCTGCAACCGCAGGAACACCGGTTTCGCAATTATCTGGGCTCCAATTACTTTCATTAACTTTTTGGTAAATAAAGTAATTAATCACGCCATCGCATTGCGGAGCTCCCCATTTAATTTCTACACCATTACCAATTGGTTCGGTAGTTATGTTTCTAGGAGCAGGTCCTATCACTTTAATATTTACCTGTTCAATGGCAGTTAGCTGTGTTTCTTGAAACCCATTTCCATTGTCTGTTGCATTAAATACAACACTATAAGGCTGTTGTCTAATATGGTCGCAGTTAACTTCCCATCTAAATTTTCTTGTAACAGGGTTTCCAGAACCTTCATTAAACAAAGCTCTATTGTTTCTTAGTTCAAATGGGCCGCCTGTGGCCTTTAAGGTAATAATGCTTTGTGGGTCAGGGTCGGTTGCTACTACATCAATAATTAATGTGTTACCGCCACCGGCTACAATACAGGTGTCGTTAATTGGAACAATGTCTGGTGGATCATTATTACATTTAATCACAAAAATCTGCATATCGCGAATGATGTATCCGATTTGCCTGTAAAATGACGAACCATCAGATGTAATTACTCTTCGATATTCTGATATTTTTATGGCGATGTTGTAAATACCAGGCCGCTTGGGCGAATCCCAAATTAAATCACCTGTAATAGGATCAAGGCTAAAAAGGCTGTTTTCATTTCCGGGAACATCTCCGGGGCTTGAATAGTTGGTTACCTCTCTATTGTTACCCATTTTAGGAATGGTAAACGAATAGGCTAAACTATCTCCATCTTTATCATATGCGTTTGGATTGTGCTCATACCTTTTTCCTAAACAGGCATAGCTAATGGGCAACTCAAGAAGTTCTGGGCTGTTATTAGAAGTAATCCCAAGGTCATCATAAATACACAATTGAGACTCTACGTAAAAAGGAATGTTTACCGAAAAGCTATCATTTATATTTAAAATAGCATCAACCCGGTTTGGGTCTGTAAAATGAATGGTATAACATGTACCAGGTCCTGGAAACTGATGCCTCACTCTGTATACATTTTGCCAAGTATTTGGTGCTACAATTCGCTGACATTCGTTGGCAACACATTGAACAATTTGATTGGCTTCGTTATCAGGCGGGCCATAACCAAAAAATAGTTGTACCTCGTCTCTATGTGCAGCTGGGCTTCTAACTTCTGTATAGGTAGTTAAGGTAATTTCATATTCATAATCAGTGGGATCGCCAACCCGCTCAAAAGTTATTTCACCTGCTCTATTGTGAGTTCCAAAGGCATTTATTCCAAAAAGCAAGATATTACCGGCTATTAGAAATGAAATAAAGACTATTTTTTGTAGGAACTTCAAAAATTTATTTTTCAGGTTAACGCAAAGCATACAACATTGGTTTGCTAGGTACAGCATCGCAATGCATATTTGGTAACATTAAGTTCACCAAATACAAACCATCTGTAATTGCAGTTGGTATATAAACTAACTCAGTAATGGTTTTGTTACTTTTTTCTTTAGAATTTAAATTCCAAAAAATCTTATGACTCTTTAGGTCAGGGTCTGTTTCGTGATCTACTGATGGCAAATCAACAATTAAATGCTCTACACCCAACTCAAGAATATAAGCCATAGCTTCGGGGTGAATATAAATTGCGCCCGACCCGGTATGATCTTTTTGTAGCTTAAATTCATTATTTGGTAGTGTTCTAATTATTAAGCCTTTTGTTTTTGGCTGATTTTTAAGAATTATCAAGTGTTCTTTAGTTATACAATCATTAGTATCAGCAGTTATAAGGTTAGCCGTAAAGTGAGAAGGAGTGTTAATTGAATTAATTTCTACATAGTTAGTTGAAACATGCCCAATGCATTCGGTATGCGTGCCATTACCATGTGGGTTAAATTTGATATCTCTTACATTGCAACTGCCTCCTTGGCTTACATCACCAACAAAGCCGCCATCAACATAAACTGATATTTGAGCATCAGGTATTCCGTATGCTTTAACCTGGCTTTTGCCACCCACCGCAATTGAAACGTCAACCCCTTCATTAAGGTTTGCCGTATAGTTT
Source organism: Bacteroidia bacterium (assembly GCA_049115495.1). Lineage (GTDB taxonomy): Bacteria > Bacteroidota > Bacteroidia > CAILMK01 > JACPUW01 > JACPUW01. The sequence goes on from JAGDZV010000011.1 coordinate 163,363, forward strand.
ATTCCTTCAATCTCTACATTTACTATCATTATTCAATCATTAGTTCGGTAGTGATGTGGTCACATAAAAATTGCCCTTCATCGGTCAATACAAAAGTATCTTTATCATTCTTAAGCCACCCTTTATTTATTAAACTTTGAGTTTTGGTTAAGAAATGTTTTTTATAGGGCTCATAGTTTGCTGAAATTGTGCTGAAACTAACGCCTTCAATGGTCCTAAGCTTGGTTAACAAGTATTCATTGTATTTATCAGCTATAGATAAGTTTTCCATCTCAAAATACTTATCCCTATTAGCAACTCCCTTTATATAATTGTGCAGATTGGCCACATTCCAATATCGGTTATTTCCATCAAATGAATGTGCAGCTGGTCCTACCCCCAAATAGGGTTCCCCGTTCCAATAGGCACTATTATGAATGGCTCGTTTCCCCTTTTTTGAGAAGTTTGAGATTTCATAATGTTCAAAATCATTCTGTACAGCGAAAGATTTTATTATTTCAAAATGCCGTTTAAAAGTTTCGTCATCTGTTTCTTCTATAATTCCTTTTGCAACTTGATGGGCCAAAAGCGTTTTAGGCTCTACAGTTAAGGCATAAGCCGAAAAATGCGGTATGCTAAATTTCTTAATCCAGTTTAAATTTTCCTTCAACTGTTCGTCTGTTTGTTGCGGAATACCATAAATCAGGTCAATAGTAATATCATTAAAGCCTGCTATTTTGGCTTGTTCAATTGCCTTTATAGCTTGTTCAGCATTATGAGACCGGTTTATTAGCTCTAAATGCGTTTTATAAAATGACTGTATACCAATACTAAGCCTATTTATTCCAATGTCTCTCCATTGTTTCAGTTTCTCTTCTGAAACATCATCAGGATTACATTCAAATGTTATTTCTGAGCAGTTTAAAGTATCATATACACTATTTATAGCCTTGAAAATATGAGTTAAATGTGTTTTGGATAAAATAGAAGGAGTTCCTCCGCCAAAATAAATTGTTTTTAAACTACGTTTGGGCCAAAAGTCTATGCGGTTTTCAATTTCATTGCAAATTGCATTTACAAGATTGTCTATTGACCCAAGCTGCGTTGAAAAGTAGAAGTTACAATACGAGCAAGCTTGCTTGCAATAAGGTATATGTATATATAGCCCTAATGATGATTGTATGCTTTCACTCATATGACTTGTGTGCTCAAAATATTTTAGCAAAGTTGCGGGTAATAGACAACAAGGGGAAAACAATTGTAAACGATTCTAAACTTATGAAGAATCAGTTTGAAGTTTCGGCTTGGTATAAAGAGCAGCTGTCGAATCAATGGTCTTCTGGTTTTCCATTGGCAACACTTCAATTGCAAAATGACGACTCAACTAGTTTTAATGGAATAATTCTACAAAACAAGCCCATTGAAATTGAGAAAATAAGTTTAAAACAAATTGAAAAAGAATGGCAGCAAAGGCTAAGAAGAATATTTCAAATTCAAAACATTCAATTAAGTGATACTAACGTTTCATTGCTTTTAAACCTGGCTCTTAATGAGCTTGAGAACAATGGTTATCCATTTGCTAATTTTTGGTTAGACAGCATCTCACACAAAAAAGGCAAAATTCAAGCCCAGTTGTTTCTAGATAAAGGACCGTATTTTGAATTTAAGCTGTTTGAAGTTGATCCGGAAGTGAAGGTTACACCTGAATTTCTAAGCAGATTCCTAGGATTTGAAGAGGGTGAGCCTTTTAACTATAAAAAGGCCGTAAGAATCGACGAAGCAATTAGTAGCCTGCCATATTTAAAAGAAATATCACCTTCAGCCATTTCATTTTCAGATGAAGGCTTTGTAAGAATTAGACTTTACCTAGAAAATGTTCAGGTTAGCTCTTTTGATGGAATTGTGGGCGTGGCTCCGCAAAGCTCACAAGATGGTACAACATTATTTACGGGTCAGCTAGACTTTAGGCTAAGAAACCCATTTTCAAGAGGTACTAGCTTTGATTTTGCTTTTGAAAAGTTTCAAGAGAGCAGCCAAAAACTAAATTCAAAGCTTGAGATACCTTTTATATTTTCTTCGCCTCTTGGTGTAGAAACAAAATTTGCATTACAAAGAGTAGATACTCTTTATATTAATGTTGAAACGCACTTAGGGCTTAATTACTTTTTTAACGGAAGTAGCAAGCTCAGTTTTTATTTCAATCAGTTTAGAGCCTACCCTTTAAATAGATCTGGAGACAATTTAACAAGGTACAACGATTTAAGAACCCGAAACTACGGGATAGGATACACGTTGCAAAAACTTGATTACATGCCTAATCCATTAAAAGGAATTGATCTTAAAATTGATGGAAGGCTAGGGCAAAAAACAGTTTTTGAAACAACAACAGAGCAACAAACCACTGTAGCCTTTTATGAGCATAAGGTTAATTATTTTGTCCCAATTGCAAATAAGCTCACATTTTTGATGAGAAATGCAGTTCAATTGACATATGATTCAAGTTTTACACAAAGTCAAGTAGCTTGGATTGGTGGGCTCAAAAGCATAAGAGGCTTTAACGAAGGTGAAATACCCGTAAAAAGTTATGTACTACAAACTTTTGAATTAAGGTATTTAGTAGATAGAAACTCTCATGCAAAAATCTTTTACGACATGGCTTATCTCACGCAAGTAAATCAGAATAATAAACTAAGCCAGAGTTGGTTTCAAGGTTTAGGAATCGGTTTTAATTTTAAAACAGGACCAGGAATTTTCACTATAAACTATGCTATTGGTAGGGCCGAGCAAAGTCAGCTAAGTTTAACAAACGGAAAGGTGCATTTTGGCTTCGTAAGTTACTTTTGAATAACAAATGTTTTTAAACGAATTAATAGGGCAAGGAGAGCTCGTAGATAGGGTTCATGATTTAGACAAATCAGTGAATTTTCTAAAAATGCTCTTCTTTTTATCTTTTGTAGTGGCTGCGCGCTTAATAAGCCCTGGGGTTTTTGTTTGGTTAGTTAGGCAAGAGTTTTCTTTTGGAAAGAAAAGTGAGTTTGTAAAAGAGAACCCCGAAAATTACATAATTTCAATAACGCTACTCTTAGTTTTTAGTGTAAGCAGTGTAGGAGTTTATATTACACAACTTGGAGCCTATTCAAACATCAGTAATCCTGTGCTTATGAATATGGCAATAACCATCTTTTTCTTTGCCGCATTTTTAGTTTTGGTTAATGTGCTCCAAGCCATACTTTTTAAGGTTTACGAAGTGTTTAACCTTCATTTTGTTGATGTAATAAGCTTTTTAGTTTTTGCAGGCTTAGCATCATTTACCAGCTTAATGGCTAAATGGTTTTTGCCCGAACAGCATTTTGCTTTAGTTCAAACCATTGTGGTCATTTTACTCTTCGTTGTATTTATTTTACGCTTATTCAGGTTGTTAATACAAGGCCCAAGTTTATTTAAGCAAAATGTGGTGCTGATTTTTTTCTATCTTTGCGCCGCCGAAATCAGTCCCTTTCTGATTATTGGCAAACTATTGGTTAACCTAGTATAAACTGTGAAAGACTTGAAAATTAAGTCCATATTAATCTCCCAACCTGAACCGCAAAATGCGCGTTCGCCGTACTATGATCTTAGCGACAAATATGGCGTGAGGTTAGCTTTTAGGCAATTTATCCAGGTAGAATCAGTACCTGGCCGTGAGGTAAGAAAACAAAAGGTAAACATTGGCGATTACTCTGCAATAGTAATTACGAGCAGAACAGCCATAGAAAACCTTTTTAGAGTAGCCGAAGAAATGCGAGTTGAAGTTTCGCCTGATATGAAGTACTTCTGTGTGTCAGAAGCCATTGCTTTGTATTTGCAAAAGTTCATTACTTACCGCAAGAGAAAGGTGTTCTTCCCCAAAACGAAAGACAAAACTGTTTATGACTTAATTCAAAAGCATAAGAAAGAAAAGTTCTTGTTTTTACGATCAAATGTGAGTAACAGTGATATCCCAGAATTCATGCAGAATTTAGGGATTGATTATAAAGAAGCTGTTTTATACAAAACAGTTTGTAGTGACTTGTCAGATCTCGATGATGTGTTTTTTGATGTCATTGCGTTCTTCAGTCCATCTGGTATAAAGTCACTTTTTGAAAATTTTCCTGATTTCAAACAAAATAATACTCGTATTGCTGCGTTTGGATCATCAACCAAAGAGGCAGTTGAAGCTGCAGGCTTACGTCTTGATATTGAAGCTCCCACTCCCCAAGCTCCGTCTATGAAGATGGCACTTGAGAGCTATATTAAAGAAGTAAACAACAAATAAATGTTGCCTTAAAGCTTTTAAATGTGAAATTTTACAAAAAAAAATTTCTATGTTTGGCCTCTCCTAAGTATTGTTGACCTATGAAACGGATTTTACTAACTGCATCCGTCTTGTCAATGGTCTATTTGCAAGCCGCATTTGGCCAACAAGACCCTATGTTCACTCATTACATGTTTAATCAGGTAGTGTACAATCCTGCGTTCATCGGATCGGAGTTTGGTGATCAATTCTGTGTTAACCTAGTGCATCACGATCAGTGGATGGGCTATGATAACAACACAGCAAATCAAGATGGTTCAACGGCCCCTCTTTCAACTACTTTCAATATTCATAAACCCTTTAAAATTAAAGACCACAAGTTTGGTGGAGGTTTAGTTTTTGCAAATGATGGGTTAGGCTTTCAAAGTACTCAGTTTGGTTATTTAGGCCTGTCTTATCATTACGATATGGGGCAAGATGCTGAAGGAAACGAGCGTTGGCTTATTGGAGGTTTGAATATTGGTTTTATTCAATCAGGCATTGATGGTTCTCAACTGGTCTATATTGATCAAGGTGATCCAATTATTGGTGCGCTTATTGGAGATGGAACTCACATGGGGTTAGATTTTGGTTTAGGACTATTATACAAAACGAAGAATTATTATGTAGGTATATCAAACATGCATATACCGCAGTCAAGAGTTGATTGGTTTGATGGTCAACATACTGATAACGATACACGTTGGAACCGTCATTTCTATATTAATGCGGGTTATGAGTATCAGTTGCTTCCTAATCTAGTTTTAAAGCCTAGAACCTTAATAAAGTTTGACAGAGCCATTTGGCAAGCTGACTTGGGTGTGCTTGCAGAACTGAATGGTCAGTTTTGGGGCGGACTGAATGTAAGAAGAGGAGAGGGTATGATGATTTTAGGTGGAGCCAGAGTTTATCAAAAGAAAACCCCAAAGGGAGAGCATATATTAAAGCTAGGCTTGTCATATGATATTACCTTTGGACAAATAAGAACGGTGTCGTCAAACACTTTAGAATTAATGGCTAACTATTGCTTTCCTATAAGATTAACCCCAAAACCACCTAAGCCAGAACAAGATGTTCGTTTTCTTGGTGGATATACCTTATAGAAGGCTTTTATTTGCATTTAAGTTTTATATTCGTCGCGATTTAAATTAGCAGGAAACCATAAAAACAAAATAAACAAAGAATGAACCGTATTCGTAGCTATGGTGTCTGGGTAGTGCTTTTAGCATTTCTACTCGAAGGTTGTGGTCTAAGTAGTGATCAAGGCCAGTTGGTTGGAACACCAGCAAGAAAACCTTGGTACCACGCCCAACCTTATGGAACCGTTTACATTCCTACAGGTACCTTTCACATGGGTCAAAGTGATGAGGATATTGTGTATGCCCTTACATCAAGACCAAAGCAAGTTTCTATCCAAGCATTCTTCATGGATGACACAGAAATTACAAATGATGAGTATCGTCAATTTGTTTATTGGGTAAGAGATTCAATTGTTAGAGAAACCCTCGGAGATGCCTTCGGTATGGTGATTCAAAACAACAATGGAACTTCAAGACTAAATTGGGATGAAGAGATTGAATGGAGTTCTCCAGATGTGAGAGCAGCATTATCTGACCTTTATTATTCTGAAGAAGACAGATTAGGCGATCCTTATCAGATTGATAAGAGAGAACTTAATTATGCTTGGACATGGATCGATTTACATGAAGCCGCAAAGCATAAGTACTTGAAAAAGGATCAAAACCCTGGTTCAAATACACCAAGAAGCTCATTTATCAGAAGAGAGCAAGAGCAAATCTACCCTGATACATTAGTTTGGATCAGAGATTTCACTTACAGTTATAACGAGCCACTAACTCAAACTTATTTCTTCCACCCGGGTTATGACGATTATCCTGTGGTAGGTGTTACTTGGGATAAGGCAAGAGCATTTTGTGCTTGGAGAACTAACTACTTGAATCAATATCTAGTTTCAGTAGGTGAACCTCCTGTAAACCCTTACCGACTTCCGACGGAAGCTGAATGGGAATACGCTGCAAGAGGCGGACGTGATTTTAACAAATTTCCATGGGGTACCCCATATTTAAGGAATGCAAAAGGTTGTTTCTTAGCCAACTTTAAGCCGCTAAGAGGTAATTATATCGAAGATGGCGGGTATTATCCTGTAAAAACTACAGCATACTTCCCTAACGATTATGGACTTTACTGTATGGCGGGTAATGTTTCTGAGTGGACATCATCAGGATTCGATGAATCAATCTTTGCCATTATTGATGATATGAACAGTAACTATCATTACGATGCTGATGATAGTGAGCCAGAAACAAGAAAAAGAAAAGTAATCAAAGGCGGTTCTTGGAAAGATGTGGGTTACTACCTTGAAAACGGTGTAAGAGCCTACGAATACCAAGACAGTGCAAAATCATACGTAGGCTTTAGATGCGTAATGACCTACATGGGTAGATCAATTAATGATAGACCTTAATTAAGTACTCAAACAAACTTTATACTAACCTATTTTTAACTAATTAATTAAACGACAAAGGAAAATGGCAAAATCAGGAAATTGGTTTGAATCAAAAGCCGGGAAAAGATTTTTGGCAATGATGTACGGACTAGGTGCAGCAGTTGTAATTATGGGAGCACTTTTTAAATTGATGCACTGGCCTTTCGCAGGAGCTATGCTTACTGCTGGTTTAACAACTGAGGCAATAATCTTTGCAATTGGTGCATTCTTACCAATCCACGATGATCCAGATTGGACACTAGTTTACCCAGAACTTTCTGGCTCTGGTGATCCTAAGAAAAAGAAAGAATCTGGTAACGAAGTTGATAGACTGAACAAGATGCTTTCAGAAGCAAAAATCAAACAAGATACAATTAATAAATTAGGTGATGGCATGAAAAGCCTGAGCCAATCAGTTGAAGGTTTGAAAGTTGCTAATGATGCTACTGTTGCAACTCAAGCATACACTAAAAAGGTAAATGAAGCTACTGGTAACCTAGATAATTTAAATAAGTCTTACGCAGTTGCTGCTAAGTCTATCTCTACTTTAGGTGATTCTCAGAAAGTTTCTAAAGACTTTTACCAAACTATGCAAAACGTTACTTCTAAGTTAACTCAATTAAACAGTGTTTATGAGTTAGAGCTTAAAGAATCAAACGAGCATTCGAAAGCATTAGGAGATTACCACAAATCAATGGGTGCATTGATTACTAATATTACTTCTACTGAGAAGTCAGCTGAGCAAATGAAGAATGAAGTTAGCAAATTGGCTAAAAACATGGCTTCATTGAATAATGTTTACGGCACTATGTTGAGCGCAATGGCTCAATCTAAGCCAGCGTAGAGTTGTTGTTTTTGTTCGACAACAATATCTAATTTTTTAAACTTTAAAATTTAAGCTCAATGGCAGGAGGAGGAAAAGAAACCCCCAGACAAAAGATGATCGGTATGATGTACTTAGTACTTACCGCGCTTTTGGCACTAAACGTATCTGCAGAAGTACTTGAGGCCTTCGGAAATATTTCGAATGGTCTTGATGAAACTATCAAAGTAGCAGAAGAGAAAAACGGAAATTTATATACTTTAATTGGTCAAAGGGTAAGTTCAGCCGGAGACGATGCTAATGCTAAATTAGTAGGCGAAAGGCTTTCAGAAGTTCAAACAATAACTAAGAAATTGAATGATTACTTAGAAGAGCTGAAGAAGCAAATGGTAGAAACCGATACAGATCAGACTTACGACAATTACCTTAATGGTGTTGAGGGTGAGTATGGTCCTAAGGCAAAACTGGTAAACCAAAAGAATATAGATGTTCCTACAAGAATACTTGTAGAAAAAGGAACAAAAGCAACAAATGGTGGCGAAGATTTAATGAAGATGATTAATGAAACGCGTTCATCTCTTGTTGATCTTTTTGACGGATTGTCAGTTACCAAAAACGACGCTGATTACAAGAACAAGTTGGACGCTAAATTGACTTTGCGTGCTGAGGATTATCCTGATGAGAAAGAAGTTCCAAAGCAAGATTGGGAATATAAAACTTTCAATGGTATTCCTTGTGGTGCGGCAATTGCACTATTGACTAAATATCAAAATGACCTTAAAAATGCTGAAGGTGAAGTGTTAAAATCAATGCTTGAAGCAATATCGGCGGGTAAGATTGAGATTAAGGATTTTGTACCTGTAGTTAAAGTTAGAAAATCTGCTTTAGCGGTAGGAGAGCAATTAGATGCTGAAATTTTCTTAGCGGCTCAGATTGGAGGTGTTACACCTACTATTTCTGTGAACGGTCAAGAAATCGAAGTTGATCCAGTATCGGGTAGAGGTACTTTTAAAATGAAAACTTCTTCTCAAGGAACCAAAAGTTTGCCGGTTGATATTTCTGTAAAGAACACAAAAACGGGTGAAGTAAAGCCATACGAAACCGCGATTGAATTTGATGTATTCAAGGCACCAGCAATTATTTCTGCTGATAAAATGAATGTTGTTTACCAAGGTTTAGAGAACCCAGTATCTATTTCAGTTCCTGGATTTGAGCCTGGTCAAATAAGTGCATCTTTAACTCCAGGTGGATTAGGAACCCTAAAGAAAGTAAGTCCAGGTAAATACTCTGTTAAGATCAATAAGAGAGATCGTAAAGGAGTAAACATTAATGTAAGTGTAAAACTACCTGATGGTTCAACCAAGAGTATGGGTAGTCAAAACTTTAGAACGCTTAAAGTACCATCTCCTACACCGTCATTAAATGGTAATCAAGGTGGTAACATGTCAACAGGTGCTCTAAAAGCAGTTAAAATAGTATCAGTATCATTGGAAAACTTTGTTTTTGAAGGTATAAGATATAAAGTAACAAGCTTTGATTACATCTACAAGCCAGCTCGTGGTAACTTAATCAGAGGTACTGAGAATGGTCAAAGTATCCCGAATCAACTTAAAGCGGCATTTGCTAATGCCAAAAGGGGAGACCTTTTAATTATAAGTGGTATTAACGCATCAGCTCCAGGTCTAGGTAAAGTACCTGTAGCAGGATCACTTGTATATAACGTACAATAAAACTTAAATGAAACAGCTTAGATTTTTAGTCTTAATCTTATTATCAGCACTTAGCGTAAATACTGTGTTTGCGCAAGATGGAGAAGTTCCTGAAGAGAAGGAAGATTTTATAGGAGACTTTACTTACACGCGTTATTCAATTCGTGAGAGAAAGCCTGTTCCTTATCCTTCTCAGAGAGAAGCGGATGTAATGTATGCAAGAAGAATTGTTAGAATTTTGGATACAAAGGAGAAGCAAAACTTGATTTGTCGCTGGCCTAAAAATCCTTTGTCGGTAATAATCTTCGAAGCAGCTGAGAATGGTGAGATCACAGCCTTCAAAAACGATAGTTTACAAAATTTCTATCGTCCTGATACGGTAATTGATATGCTTAGTCAGAAGGAAGTGATTCAAGTTCCGGATAGAATGTTTCCTGGTGAATTCAAGGATTCAGTAGTAATTAATAAATTTAACTACGAAGAAGACGTTGTTAGATATGAGATTATTGAAGATTGGATTTTTGATAAGCAAAGAGGTGTATTCTACCCAAGAATTATAGCTTTTTCTCCGTTATATAAGTTAATAGTTGATGGACAAGATCTTGGTGAGTTACCGGCCTTTTATTGTAGCTGGTCTGAACTAAGAGGTTTATTAATTAACGAGGAGATTTTTAATCGTCATAATGATGCGGCCAAGTTCAGCTATTATGATTGGTTTGAATTAAGATTATTTTCAAGCTATATAATCAAGGAACCTAACGTATTCGATAGAAAATTCGAAGAATACGATGAATTGAAGAACAATCCATTAGCTCAATTGCTTGAAGGTGAAAGAGTGAAAGATGAACTCTTTAATTGGGAACACGATTTGTGGCAATATTAGACTAAAAACAAGCTAAAAATAAAAAAGGGATGGTCATTAGATCATCCCTTTTTTATTGTTTATGAATAAATGTTTTATCTCTGGTATATCACTTCCGATCTTTGTGGACCTGTGGAAATAGTCTCTACATTAACGCCACATGTTTCTTCAATATACCTGAGATAGTCTTTAAAATTATCAGGTAAGGACTGGTATTGAGTTATGGTTGAAAGTTCTTCAGACCAAGAAGGGAATGTCTTTGATTGTCCGTCTATGTCTAAAACAGAAATGTTGTCAACACAGTTAAGCACGTCTGATTTGGTAATTACCAAATCGGTTACACCGTTTTGAATTACAGTTCTTTTAAGTAAATCGAGGTCAAGCCAACCACAACGCCTTTTTCTACCGGTAGTGGCGCCAAACTCATGACCATGCGTGCCAATTTTTGTACCTATATCATCATGTAGTTCAGTTGGAAAAGGGCCAGAGCCAACTCTGGTCATATAAGCTTTGAAAATACCGATAACCTTATTTATTCGCTGGGGAGCAATACCTAAACCAATACATGCCGATGCAGAAATGGTGTTGGATGAGGTAACGAATGGATAGCTACCGAAGGTTATATCAAGAAGAGCACCTTGAGCTCCTTCTGCAAGAACTTTACCTCCCTTGTTAAGTATCATCTCATTGAGATAGTCTTCAATAACTTCAGTTTTTAGTTGTCGCATTCTCTCTATTGCGGCAAAGCATGTGGCTTCCTGTTCTTTTAAGCCATCTAAGTCTTCATCTGTGAGTCCGAGCGACTTTAGGATAGGAAGGTGCTGAGCTTTAAGATTGGTATATTCTTGGTCAAAATTGCTTGAAAAAATATCACCAACGCGTAAGCCAGTTCTTGCATATTTATCTTGGTATGTAGGGCCAATTCCGCGAAGCGTAGAGCCTATTTTTAAGTCACCTTTCGAAAGCTCGTAATATTTATCTAACAACTTATGAGTTGGAAGAATTAAATGAGCCTTATCAGATAAAATAAGTCTTGGGGTAACATCAATATTCTCTGCCTTTAGAAAATCCACTTCATGCATAAGTGTAACGGGATCAATTACAGTTCCGGTTCCAACAACATTTATGGTGTTTTCATGAATAGCACCGGATGGAATAGTATGTAAAACAAACTTTTTACCATCAATTACTAAGGTATGCCCAGCGTTAGGACCACCTTGAAAACGAGCAATTACGTCGTATTGAGGCGCAAGAATGTCAACGATCTTGCCTTTTCCTTCATCGCCCCATTGTAATCCTATTAAAACGTCAACCATTTATTTTTCAGTTTTTCTTGTTCCATAAAATGTTAAAGAATGGCTATGAATTTTGATATTGTAGAACTCTTCAACACTAGTTTGTATTTGCTGAATTCTTGGGTCGCAAAATTCAAGAACTTCCTTTGTGTCAAGACAAATAATATGATCATGCTGTCTGTAGCCCAACGATTTTTCGTACAAGGCTACATTATTGCCAAATTGATGCTTTACAACCAAATCACAATCTAAAAGCAGGTCTAGCGTGTTATATACCGTAGCTCTGCTAACATGATGACCATTTTGTTTAAGATGTTTAAATAGCATTTCAACATCAAAATGATCATCTCGAGCATACACTTCTTCTAAAATAGCAAAGCGCTCAGGTGTTTTCCTGTGCTTTTTCGCTTCAAGATAATCAGTGAAAATATTACGAGCTTGCTCTACTGCCTCTAAAGACATTAACCATTAATTAATAAAACGCGAAGGTAATATCCTTTACATACTACGTTCTAAATCTTCATCAACTTCGTAACGTTTTACGCCCTCAACTCCAGAAATGTTTTCAAGCTTCTTTATGAGGCTCTCTAAATGTGTGGTGTCATGCATTTCAAGTATAATAGAACCTTCATATGCACCATCCACGGCTTTAAAGCTTATAGAGCGCATATTTACTTTAAGTTCTTGTGATATTACTTGAGAGACTGAACTTACAATACCAGGAGAATCTATGCCAATGATCTTAACGCCAACCGCATGTAAATTGTCATCTTCAATTTCCGGTATATCCCATTTGGCTCTTAAAATTCGATAACCATAGCGCGCCATTAGCGACGGGCCATTGCTACAGTTTACCCTATGTATTTTAATTCCTTCTTGTGATGTTATAAAGCCGAAAATATTATCTCCTGGAATTGGGTTGCAACATTTAGCAAATTGGAATTCCATGCCTATATCATTGTTCCCCACAAGCAAAACGTCAGATTTAGTGTCTTTTTTGCTCTCTGTTTTTGATGGGTCAGATCTTTTTCTCTTAGCGGGTTGCGCCAATTGGTTGCGCTGAGCATCTACTTCTTTTATGGCTTTGCCTAATGTCTTTTTATCAATTTTCTCAATTCCAATCTGATAGTATAGCTCTATGGTAGACTTGCAATTAAAGTACTTAGTAAGTTTAGGAAGCATGTAATTGTCAAGTTCAGACTTCTTATTTCCAACTTTAAGTTTTAGATACTCCTTGCCTTGTGAAGCAATTTTTCGTTTTTCTTCTTTTAGAGATGATTTAATTTTAGATTTAGCTTTCGCCGTAACAACAAAAGCCAGCCAACCTTCATTAGGTTTTTGGTTTCGAGCAGTAATAATTTCTACTTGATCGCCATTTTTAAGTTTATAGCTTAAGGGGACAATCTTCTGATTCACCTTGGCTCCAATACACTTAGCACCTACATCTGAATGAATTTCAAACGCAAAATCCAGGGCGGTTGCTCCATTTGGAAGCGTTTTAAGATCTCCGCGTGGTGTAAAAGCAAAAATCTCTTCTGAAAATAGGTTTAATTTAAAGTCATCTAGGAATTCAAGAGCTTCAGACTCTGGGTTCTCAAGCAGTTCCCTAATTCTAGTGAGCCATTCTTCAAGTCCTACCCCTGATTGGCCGCTATCTCCTTCTTTATACTTCCAATGTGCTGCAAAACCCTTCTCGGCAACTTCATCCATGCGTTCTGTCCTTATCTGCACTTCAAACCAACGTCCTATAGGTCCCATTACAGTAGTATGGAGTGACTCATAACCGTTAAACTTTGGTGTTGAGATCCAATCTCTCAGTCTAGAAGGATTTGGAGTATAAATGTCTGTAACTACGGAGTATGCCCGCCAGCAATCAGATTTTTCTAGCTCATGGCTTTGAGATGTTTTAATTATAATCCTAATGGCGAAAACATCAAAAACCTTCTCAAATGGAATGCCCTGCTTTTTCATTTTTTGGTAAATAGAAAAAATACTTTTCAGTCTACCTTTTACAGTGTAATTGATTCCAAGGTCTTTTAGCCTTTCATCAATCGGAGAAATGAACCTTCTAATTAGCCTTGAACGCTGTGATCTGCTTGACTCAAGCTTCTGAAGAATTTCTTGATACACTTCAGGTTCAGTATACTTCAAGGCGAGATCTTCTAACTCACTTTTAATGGCGTGTAAACCGAGTCGGTGGGCGAGGGGGGCAAATAAAAACGTGGTTTCAGATGCAATTTTTAATTGCTTTTGATGCTGTAAGGCATCAAGTGTTCTCATATTATGAAGTCGGTCGGCAAGTTTTACCAAAATCACCCTCACATCGTCAGAAAGTGTTAGCAATATTTTTTTGAAGTTTTCTGCTTGGGCTGAACTGCTTTTGCCCATTATGCCAGAAACCTTGGTGAGCCCGTCAATAATCTCAGCTATTTTAGGGCCAAATTTTTCTTCAATTTCTTCTAAAGTAACCGGGGTATCTTCAACCACATCGTGCAACAAGGCTGAGATAATGGATTTGGCACCCAAACCAATTTCTCTAGCACAAATTGTTGCAACCTCAAGTGGGTGAATTATATAAGGCTCTCCAGATTTTCTTCTTTCATTGCCATGGGCATCCATAGCAAATTGAAAAGCTCTCCTAATTTCTTTTAGAGACTCTTTTTTAATAATTGGTTTACATGCTCGTAGTAATGTTCTATAAGCATTAAGTATTAACCGTTGGTCTTCAGTTTTTGTGAGGTTCTTTGCCATTTGAACTATAAAGCTACAAATTTTTCATTTTTGAATGATGAAAGTGATCTTCGAAAAGAAGTATTTATTTCAGTAAAATAATTTCATTGAATCAAAAATATTTCTACTTTTGCCCCCGCTTTCACACGCGGGTGTGGCGAAATTGGTAGACGCGCTAGACTTAGGATCTAGTGCCGCAAGGCGTGGGGGTTCGAGTCCCTCCACCCGCACTCCTCTCTAAACATTTTTTCATGCAATTGGATTTTAACAAAGAAGGAAATTTGGAGGGTGTATTAACACTCTCAATTACGGGCAACGATTACCAAGAAGAACTTACTAAATCACTTAAAAAATACCAGAAAACAATGCGTTTTCCTGGATTTAGGGTGGGTAAAACACCAATGGGTTTGGTGAAAAAACAACTTGGTAATGATCTTAAAAGAGAAGAGGTAAACAAGCTCATTCAATCTGAAATTTCAAAATATTATACAGACCACAAAGAAGAGATCATCTTTATGCCTCTGATGAATGATCTTAGTGATGATTTTGATTGGAATGGTACCGATGATTATTCTTTTACTTTTAAGGTGGCCTTAAGACCAGAGATAAATATTGATGCTAAGGCATTAGAAAGTATTGAATCTCGAACTCTCAAATTAGATGACAGTGAACTTGAAGCTGAAGTAGATAATTTGCGTAAACAGTACGGAGATGTAGACAAGTTGGATGAAATTAGTGATAATGAAGAGCTTGTTACTGTTTTTAGAGCCGTAGAATTAGATGAGAAAGAAGAGGAGCTAGAAGGTGGAGTTAGTAAAATGGTGCGCTTAGAATGGAATGAAGCATCTGATGCGCTTAAAAAAGAGCTTTTAGGTAAAAAGTCTGACGAAGAATTTAACATCGACCTTAAGTCTACCCTGGAAGTAGAAGAAATTTGTTCTATCCTAGAGATTGACAAGAATGCAGCTAAAGATTTAGGTTCAAGCTTTAAGCTTACCATGCAAGGCAGCATAATTTTAAAACCTGCAGAACTCAATGAAGCCTTTTATGAAAAAGTGTTTTATGATAATTCTATTACAGACGAAGAAGGTTTTAGAAATAGGGTAAAAGAAAATTTGGTTGGTTTTTTCG
The DNA here is from genome assembly GCA_049115495.1 of Bacteroidia bacterium. Taxonomy (GTDB): domain Bacteria; phylum Bacteroidota; class Bacteroidia; order CAILMK01; family JACPUW01; genus JACPUW01. Next base: position 178,710 of record JAGDZV010000011.1, read on the forward strand.
ATGACAAAGACCAGAAGAACATTCAAGAACAAGTTAAGGAAACCCTTTTAAGCAATGTGAAAATTGAGTTGTCAGAAAGTTTTCTCGATGAGTGGTTTAAAAGAAATGCCAACTTAAAGGAAGAAGATAATTTTCAAGAGCAGCTAGATAACTTTAAGAAGGAAACAAATTGGGATCTTATTCTTGAGAAATTAGGAGAAGATTTTGAGCTTAAGGTTGAAGATGAAGAAATCAAAAATTCAATAAGGTCATACGTGCTACAACAATATGCTTACCAAATGCAAAATTTGGATAAAGAGCAAGTAGAGCAAATGACCGATAACCTTTATGCAAACGATAACTTTAGAATTGAATTAAGACAGAACATTTTGTCTAATAAGGTGGTTAAAGAGTTAAAAAATAAAGGTACTTTTACAACAGTTGAGCTGACCAAAAAGCAGTTCGAAGAGTTTGTAAAAGAAAACGAACTTTAATTTATGAACGATTTTTCAAAAGATAAAATGCAAAAAGAGTTCAACTCTTTTGCGAGAAAAGATCAAGGTATTTCATCATTAAACCTTGATAGATACTACAACAGAATAACCAACTTAACACCCAACGTAATAGAAGAAAGGCAATTAAATGCCACTAGTCTTGACGTATTCTCAAGGTTAATGATGGATAGAATTATCTTTCTTGGTTTACCCATTGATGATCAGGTTGCTAATATTGTTCAAGCACAGTTGCTTTTCTTAGAAAGCGCGGATTCAAGTAGAGACATACAGATTTATTTAAATAGTCCTGGAGGATCAGTTTACGCTGGTTTAGGTATGTATGATACAATGCAATACATTAATCCTGATGTAGCAACCATTTGTACTGGCATAGCGGCTTCAATGGCGGCTGTATTATTGTGTGCAGGTGCTGAAGGTAAAAGAAGCTGTCTTAAGCATAGCCGTGTTATGATTCACCAACCTATGAGTGGAACTCAGGGGCAAGTATCTGACATGGAAATTGCTGTTAAAGAAACCATAAAGGTAAGAGACGAACTGTACAACATTATAAGTTCGCACTCTGGTCAAACTTTTGACAAAGTAAAAGCAGATTCTGATCGCGATTATTGGATGACATCTCAAGAAGCCAAAGCTTATGGTATGGTAGACGAGGTGCTTGAAAGAAACAAGTAGTATATGGTTAAGAACGAGTATTGTTCTTTCTGTTGGAGGAATAAAGACGAAGTTGCTTTATTAATAGAAGGTAAAGAAGGTTACATATGTGATTCTTGTGTTAAGGAGGCTTACAAGATTGTTAGTGCCGAGCAAACACGATCAACTGGAAAAAACATTGAGCCAAACCTTTATACACCAAGAAAGATTAAAGAGTTCTTAGACGAATATATTATTGGGCAAGAAGAAGCCAAAAAAGTGCTGGCGGTTGCTGTATACAACCATTATAAGCGTGTAAACCACGAGCTAAAAAAAGGAGATACGGACATTGAAATATCTAAGTCTAATATCTTAATGGTTGGTGAAACGGGAACAGGGAAAACTTTAATGGCTCAAACAATTGCCCGAATTCTAAATGTTCCATTTTGCATTGCTGATGCCACGGTAATTACAGAGGCCGGTTATGTTGGTGAAGATGTAGAGACCATTCTAACAAGACTTTTGCAGTCGGCAGATTATGATGTGCAAGCAGCAGAGCGCGGCATTGTTTACATTGATGAGATTGATAAAATAGCAAGAAAAAGTGCTAACCCTTCAATAACAAGAGATGTTTCAGGAGAAGGCGTGCAGCAGGCCATGCTAAAGCTATTAGAGGGTTCTGTAATTAATGTGCCACCACAGGGAGGAAGAAAGCATCCTGAGCAAAACATGGTGGCCGTAAACACAAAGAACATATTATTTATATGCGGTGGTGCTTTTGATGGCTTAGGAGAATTTATTCTCAGAAGGCTAAATACAAGTGCCATTGGTTATAAAACTGGCGAATCTAAAGTTGATCAGTACAAAGGCGAAAATCCATTTAAGTATGCCATGCACCAAGATATCAAGAAATTTGGATTGATACCAGAGTTGCTTGGAAGGCTTCCAGTTTTAACTTACCTAAATCCACTTGATAAGGACTCTTTGACACAGATTATGACCAAGCCAAAGAACTCTTTGTCTAAACAATATGAGCTATTGTTTAATATGGAAGGTGTGGATTTAAAAATTACGCCTGATGCCGTTGAGTTTATTGCACAGCAAGCGCTCGATTTAAAGCTCGGCGCAAGAGGACTTAGATCGTTATTTGAAGCAGCAATGACAGATACTATGTATAATTTGCCTGATAATAAGGATATTAAAGAATTTGTAGTTGATCTTGAATTTATAGAGTCGGTGCTAAGTAAAGAGAAAATTAAGCACCTTAAGGCGGCTTAAAATAGAATACTATTTATCATATAAAACAATAAAAGCCCCATTTGGGGCTTTTATTGTTTTATGGGTGATGTTCACTTACTACTTAAAGTAAACCCAATTTTTTCCTAACTGCTGCCGTTAAGTCGTTTTTCTCTTCATAGTATAAGATTGACTCCTGAGAGTAGGTTAAAACATACGCGTAACCTTTCTCTTTGGCTACTTCAGAAGAAGCGGCCTTAACCTTATCTAAGATCTTTATTAAGAGCGTTTGTTGGGCCGAGTCAAGGTTCAGCCTTTCAATTTGGCCATAGGCCTGTATGCCTTGTTCTTGACCTTGTAGCTCAATCATTTTAGTGTATCTCTTTGATTCGCTCCATTGCTTTGAGCTATCTTGATATATCTGCAATGCTTTCTGGTATCTGGCTTGCAGCTTTTGCAATTCTTTTTCTGCTCTTTCTGAAGCCTTTGTCAAGCTATCTAGCCCATTTTTATAATCAGGCATTTCAAGCAAAATTGACTGCAAGTCAACATGGCCGATTTTTTGAGCATAAGCACTTGAACTTAAAGTTATAGCTAAAACAAGTGCTAGTAATTTAATTTGTCTCATTAAAATTATGTTGTTTTCAATTTTTATTACTCTTCTCCTTCTTCATCTTCTGCAGTACCAGGAACTATGCCAAGGTAATCTAGTACTTCGTCGCTTCTATCATACTTGCTATTTGTAAATAGCATTGTGGTTGAACCAGATTTGTCAAAAACAAAATCGAGTGCATTGTCTTTGGCTAATTCTTGTATAGCATCAAAAACCTTGTCTTGAATAGGTTTAAGCAGCTCTTGTCTTTTTTTATCCAATTCGCCGCTTGCGCCAAACTTTGCTCTCTTATAATCGTCTAATTCCTTTTCTTTCGCAAAAATAGCTTCTTCTCTTTCTTTTTTAACGGCATCAGATAAAATCAATCGTTCTGCTCTATAATCCCTAAACATCTTATCAATGTCTTTTTTATAAGTGTTTATTTGAGTCTCCCATTCTTTGGCCATATCATTTAGCTTTTGTTGAGCGGCTCTATATTCAGGCATTTGTTCAAGAATATATTCAGAATCTACGTAAGCAAACTTTTGCGCTGAAGAATAAAAACTAACGAAAGTGAAGGTGGCTAAAAGTATTGATTTAATGACAGTGGTTTTCATATGTTATGCTTTTGGTTTTATAGGTGTTTGCATAAACAGTACCAATTAAAACTGTTGACCAATTGAAATATGAAACTGACCGCCGGCCTGACGTTCTTGTCCAATAGTTCCGTCAAAACCAAATCCATAATCAAAACCAATAAGGCCAAACATTGGTAAGAACAATCTAACGCCAGCACCTGCTGAACGGTATAGATCAAACGGATTATATTCTTTAAAATTCAGGTAATTATTACCCCCTTCAAGAAAAGTTAAAAGGTATACGGTAGCTTGTGGGTTTAAAGATAGTGGGTATCTCATTTCAACAGTGAATTTGTTGAAAATGGCCCCACCTTCAATTAAGGTGGTGTAATTACCGTTTTGGTCAAAGCCATTAAGGGCAGGTGTAATTGCATTATTCTGGTAACCCCTTAATCTAACAAGCTCTCTTCCATCAAATTGGAAACCACTAAGTCCATCTCCACCTAAGTAAAACCTCTCAAACGGCGATGTACCATAAGCCTTGTTGTAGATGCCTAAAAAGCCAAAGTTGGCTGAAGTTCTCATCACCAATTTAGGTAATAATTCGAAGTAGAAATCACTATCAAAACGCCATTTATGGTACTCAATCCATTTATAGTGTTCTTCTGGCAATGCAGTTTCGTAATCTACGTCTCTAAATAATGATACAGGTATGGTCCAATTAAGGCTTAAAGAAACGTTGCTACCACTTCTAGGGTAAATTGGTGCTGAAATAGAACTTCTTGATATTGTATGAGAAAAGAATACATTATTGGCAACTCCGTTATCAAAAGTGCTAAATACCTGACCATAATTCTCTACACCATAGCGTCTGTAAGATAGCGCATGATTCATGGTAAAGTAGTTGTCAGGCCAGCGAAGTCTTTTCCCTATTCCCACACTTGCACCTGTTATTCTAAATCTTCCAGGGGTTTCGCTTAATACGTTGTTTGAGAAAATAGTATGATAAAGATTCAGTGAAAGACTATTTGGTCTTTTGCCACCAAACCAAGGCTCGGTAAAAGAGAAGTTGTAACTCTGATAGAATAAGCCACTTGATTGGGCTCTGATTGATAACTTTTGACCATCACCCATGGGATATGGTCCGCCCCATTTGCCTTTCTTAAAAAGATTGCGAGTAGAAAAGTTATTTAAGCTCAACCCTAGAACACCAACGATTTGCCTTTGACCCCAACCCATAGACAGTTCAATTTGGTCACTTGGTCTTTCGGCCACAACGTATTCAATATCTACAGTTCCGTTTCTGGGGTCAGGGTTTGTTCTAATATCAATAGCTTCAGGATCAATTAGGCCTAAAGATGATAATCGCTGTTGTGTAAGAATTACATTCGATCTGCTGAACTTGTCGCCTGGTCTTGTTTGTAGCTCTCTTAAAAAAACATGATCGTTTGTTCTGTCATTTCCACTAACATTAATTCTATTAATGGTAGCCTGTGGGCCTTCATAAATTCTTATTTCAAGATCAATACTATCTCCATCAATGGCAGATTCAACCGGTATTAAATTAAAAAACAAATAGCCGTTATCCATGTAAAGTGTAGAGATATCAAGGCCATTTGGATTCATTCTTAGATTACGCTCAAGCTTTGCCGGGTCGTATACATCACCATTGTTGATGTTAAGAATACTAGCTAAAAACTCACTAGGGTATTTGGTGTTACCACTAAAATCTATATCTCTAAAGTAGTATAGGTTCCCTTCATCAACTCTTATGTAAATCTTCAGGTTGTTTTCAACTGTATTGTAAACTGAATCAACAACAATTGAGGCATCCCTATAACCTTTGCCTTTATAAAAGTTGCCAATATTAGCAAGGTCTTCTTCATATAAATCTTCATTATACTTAGATGATCTAAATAAATATTGCCAAGTATTTTGCTTGGTCTTTTTCAGGAGCATTTTCAGTCTAAAATCAGAAAAGGCGGTGTTCCCGTCAATTTGAATTTCTTCAATCTTCACCCTTTGGCCCCTGTCAATTACTATTTTTAACTTATTAGAATTGCCATTATATAAAGAATCTTCGGTTCTTACTATCTGTATTTGGGGTTTTGCAAAACCTTTGTCTAAGTAGTAATTTCTTACTTTATTCTCTATTCGTTGAATGTAGTTTTCTGAAATAACATCGCCGCGATTCAATTCTAGTTTTTCGTCAAGCGACTTTTGCTCTGTTTTTTTAACTCCTGAGATTATATGACTTGATAACCTTGGCCTTGTTTTAAGTTTAATGACCAGAAAAATTTTGTCGCCTTCAATCTTTGAAGCGGCAACTTCAATATCGGCAAATAGCTTTTGATCCCAAAGGGTTTCAATGGCATTTTTTATGTCTTGGCCTGGTACTTCAATTGTTTTACCCACGGTAAGCCCAGAAAGTGAAACAATAAGTGGTCTATTAACCCCTCGGTCGCTTTCAACTTGAATACCCCCAATTACGTACTTGGTTGGGTTTGAATAGTCAAGGTCCAAATCAATTTGAGCAAACACATTATGTGATGCTAAAAGAAGAAATGGCAATAAAATCAATCTTATTATCCTAATTCTCATTTTTTAATTGTTCGCTCGTTTTACCAAAGCGTCTCTCTCTTTTTTGATAATCATTAATCGCTTCAACTAGCCCTTCTTTATTAAAGTCAGGCCAATGTGTGGGTGTAAAATAAAATTCTGCATATGCCAACTCCCAAAGCAAGAAGTTACTAATTCTATTTTCTCCGCTCGTACGTATAAGTAATTCTACTTCAGGAAAGTTGCATGTAGACAAGTTTGCTTTAATCATATCTTCATTAATATCTTCAGAAGAAATGCTGGATTTAGAAACTTGGTCAGCGATTTTCTTGGTTGCATTTGTTATATCCCATTTTGCAGAGTAGCTAAGTGCTAAAATAAGATTGAGCCCTTTGTTATTCGCCGTTTGGTCCATGCTTTCTTGTAGCTCATCTTGACATTTAATTGGCAAATCTTGTGTATTGCCTATGGTATGAAGCCTAACATTATTGTTGTGCAGTTTCTCAAGCTCAACTTTTAAGGTGCTTACCAAAAGTTCCATTAGTGCATTTACCTCTTTTTTTGGTCTTGCCCAGTTTTCAGTAGAAAACGCGTAGAGCGTGAGGTATTCAACCCCCAGTTCACTACATGCTTCAACCATTCTACGCACGGTTTCTACACCTTGGTGATGACCAAAAATGCGTTCCATGCCACGCTCTTTAGCCCAGCGGCCGTTACCATCCATTATCATGGCAATATGCCTTGGCACGTGATTGTTTCTGGTACTTTCTAAATTAGACTCTGACATAGACAAAAGATTGGCGAAATTAGTCTATTTGAAGTTAAAACAGTTCTTATCAAGAAGCCAATATGAGATCGAAAAACCAGTAAAAAAGTACCAGTCGCTTCTTTGAGAATTGCCTCTTTGTTTTCCATGGTTAAATATTTGGCCATCGCTTTTATCGGCCATATTAGCAGCTATTTCTCCCTTTTGCTCGTTAATTTCGGCAAGGTCAAAGTAATTACTGCTTACATCATCTAAATAATCTGAAAATGAATATCTGAAACCTGAATAAGCATAGATATTCCAGCGTCGGCCTAGTTCCCATTTAAAGCCGCCACCCATAGGCGCAATTAAAGCGAAATTGCTATATGTGTTTGGTCCACCGTTTAAGCCTTGCCCTTCAGTAGATAATGGTCTCAGGTCAATCCATTCGCCGTTGTAAGTTCCTTGTGGATTGAAATACACCCCACCTAGTCCAATAAAGGCATATGGACTAAATTTTTCAGCTCTAAGGCCTATAAAAAACTTTTGAAAATTGAATTCAAATTGAACACTTGCTTCTAAAAGGTTGGTTTTAAAATCCAAGTTTCTAGTGGTGTTTCTTTCAAAGTTTGCATCGCTACCTGAAATGGTGGCATAGTTGATAGCGTACTTCCAGGAAACAAAGCCATTAGCTCTATTTCTCTTTGCAAAAGCACCAAATTGAGGATGGAATTCTTTAATTGATACAGACGGAGCTAGATCACCAAGATAATTGCTCAGTCCAATCGATGCGCCAAACTCATTTGTTTGTGCGCTTACTAAAGCTGGTAAAACCAGTATGATTGTTGTAAATATTCTTCTCATTTTTACACCTAGGGACTACAACTATTTCTAAATGAAATTATTGTAAGGTGCAAAGCTAAAAAAATACAAGCTTAGTATAGGTTAAATAGCTAGTTTGAAGTTTTGATCTACAAACCGTTCTACCAAATGCATTACGTTATTTGGTAATTCAATAGGTAGATTTTTAGAAGATGGTAGTAGAAAAATGTCTCCTGTAATGTGGTTTTCAGAGTCGTGCTCAACGGTAAATAGTGATTTTTTACCTTTAAGGGTTGTATCAATAAAAAATTGATCGGCAAACTGAGCCTTAAACCTTATCCCGTTTACATAGATAAAACGCGGTTCAACAACCAAGTTGTCTTTACCGTAAAACCTCTCGTGAGATGCGAGGTAGGATTTAATATAATACTCAAATGTGTTCATTCTTTTGAGAACACTACAGAGAATTATATTGGAGCTGTTTAGCGATTTAACCATAAGAGGATTCATTTGATGATACAAGTATCTCAACAAATGATCGCTAATCAAAAGCAAAATTGCGTTTAAAGTAAGACGTGTTAAAAGTGAGCTAGGCCTAGCAGATATTTATTTAAATGCTTCTAACCGTCTTTTATGCTGTTAAAATTACTACTATAGTAAGATTATTCTAATTCTTCCCAGATCATAATTGCTAATTTTTTATTTTAAAACATTGGATCGTCAACCACAATAATCTTATCTCCGGTTTGAACCATAATAGATGTGTCCCAAACGTCATCAGCCAAGTCTAATTGAGTTGGGTTGGCTTCTACCTGGTTAACAGTATTTTGGTGTTGAGCTTCAATGCTTTGAATTTGAGTTTGTGTATATTCAACATCGGTAGAAATGGCTCCTATGTAGAGCAATACGGCTATAAGTGTTTCCATTTTTAAAAAGATTTATTTGATTCGTGAGAACAAAGAAATAGATGATTTTTCGATAGAATGCGGCAGTTTGCTATTAAAAGTAAGGTAGGTTATTTGTTAAATAATTTTCATAATCTTCCTTTTTTACTTACTAAGTGTATTATTACAGTTGTAAATTTTACTAGATAGTAAGATATTATGAATGAAATTGTAGTAGAATTATTACGTTTTAATGAGAGACATAATGAGATAGAGCTCGAAAACTCATCGATTATACCCCGTGGGTCTAAAGTAGAAAAACTCTTAAGTGGGTTTCGTAACAATGAAATTGCCATGGCAGAGTTTGATGGCGTTGAGAATAAGGCATTTATGATGCTTAGACTTGAGCTGTTGAATAAACTTGTTGAATTAACTTCAAAAGTTGCATTAAACAAAGTTTATAAATCACGCTATTTGGGTGACTATTTTAAGACCCTTCGCGATATGTTTTGGGCTAGAGTGCTTTTGTCTTTGGGTATGTACCAAAGCGGTCTTTGGTTATTGAAAAAATCAATGAAGAAAGCGGAGCTTCTTGAAAATTGGGAAGCTGTACTTACTGGTTCAAATATATTAATCAGCTATTATGCGGTACGCGGTGATTATAAAAGTGGTAGAAAGTACTCAAAGCTTTCTAACTACTCTATTGAAATGGTTTCGAAAAAATTGCAACTGAGTGAAATAACCAATAAGTGGGTTTTAATATTTAGTAGAAAACGGAGTGCTTCTAAAGACCAAATTAAAGAGCTTGGAAAGGATGTGAGAAAAGCCAAAAGAATATTGGGCGATATTCAGTTGGTGAATATGGTGCATATGGTTAAAAGAATTGAGCTTATGTACCTAGATGCTAAGCTCAATTACGAGGCCATTATTTCTTTATCTGAAGAAACTAAGCGCTTAATCATTGCCAAATCAGGTTATTCAGATTTTAGTAAACTGGGGATTTACATTGGAATTCAAATGTATGCTTACTTAAATCTCAAAAAAATTGATGAGGCTAAAAAATTAAACCTTGAATTAGATCAGTATATAAGCCCTGGGGTAATGAACTGGTTCATTTTTATGGAATACTATTTTGTATTGCTGCTACAGTCAGGTGAATTCTACGAAGCATCTTTATTAATTGATAAAATTGAAAATACCAGAGGCTACAGACAATTAAAAGGTGTGCAAAAAGATATATGGGTACTTCTTACGGCTTATATGCAATTTGTTGCCATTGCTGGAGTTTGGAAAAACGTTCCAAAGAGTTTTTCAAAGAAAACATTCAAAGCAAATAAGTTTATTAATGAAGTGCTCAACTTAGGTGGAGACAAAACAGGACTCAATGTAAGTGTTTTGATATTGCAAGTTTTGTTTTTACTTCATTATCAACGATATGAAGAGATTATTGATAAAAAAGATGCGCTAAAAAGGTATGTGACTCGCTATCTTAATTCAAAAGAAAACAATAGAAGTAGGCTGTTTATGACCATGCTTCTTAGAATGATTGATGTAGAGTTTTCTTTTAATGTAACCCTTGATAAAACAAAGCGATTGCAAACCCAATTAAGTAATCAGGAGATGAATTACCGTGCCAACTTAGGGGGCAATGAAATTATGGATTATGAGTTGCTTTGGCATTGGGTGTTGAATACACTAAAAACACAATGGCCCAAAAGCACAAAAAAAGGCCCAATTGCAAAATAACAATGAGCCTCTCAAACTTAAAAGGATTATTTCTAACTAAAAACAGTATTTGTTTTCTTCAATCATTTTGTTGGCCACTTTTCTTCTGAGCTCAATTGTATTGATAGGGGCCGGTTTTGTAAAGCGTTTTAGTCCAAGTAGCATCATACGTTGCATGTCACCTTCGGCAAAACCATTAATTGCTCTTTTTCCTGACAAATGAACTCGCTCTTGAGAATCAGCGATATATGCTTGGCACATGGCGATAGGTAATGCACTTGCATCTTGACCGTTTTGCTGCATCAATTTTTCGCAGCGCAAAACCAGAGATTCGCTTACAAACAATTCTAGAACCATATCTGCAATAGCCATCACAATTTCTTGTTCATGCTCCATTCTAGTTCCTAAGCTTTGAAAGGCGGCTCCCGCTGTCATTAGCACAGCTTTTCTTAGGTTTTCAACCGATCTACGTTCATGGGCAAGAGTGCTATCATCTAAATCTCCAAAGTCGGGGATTCCCATTAACTCATCTTGTACGGCTTTGGCGGGTCCAAGAAGATCTAATTGACCTTTCATGGCCTTGCGAACGAACATGTCTACAGTTAAAAGTCTGTTGATTTCATTTGTTCCTTCAAAAATTCTGTTTATACGAGAATCTCTGTATGATCTGGCCAAAGGGTACTCTTCTGAGAATCCATATCCGCCCAAAATTTGAACACCTTCATCTACAACAAAGTCTAAAACTTCAGATCCAAATACTTTTAAAATAGCACACTCTATGGCGTATTCTGCGCCAGCACCAATTAATGCGTCCGCGGTGCTTTTGCCTTGTGAGAGCAATTCTTTTTTCTTTCTGTCAACTAGGTCGGTGGTACGGTAAAGCGCAGTTTCAACAGCAAAGGCTCTAATCGCCTGCTCTGCTAATTTGTGTTTAATGGCGCCAAATGAAGCGATTGGCACTTTAAACTGCTTCCTTTCGGTTGCGTATTCAACTGATTTATTAATGGCTCTTTTTGTTCCGCCAAGTGTTGCAGCAGCGAGTTTTAATCTGCCAAGATTTAATATGTTAAAGGCGATATAGTGCCCTTTGCCAATTTCGCCAAGCAGGTTTTCTTTTGGAACTTTTACATCATTGAGAAATACTTGGCGCGTAGAAGAGCCTTTAATCCCCATCTTATGCTCTTCGTTTCCAAAGCTCAACCCTTCATAGCCTCGTTCTACAATAAAAGCGGTGAATTTGTCGCCATCAACCTGAGCGAAAACAGTAAAAATGTCTGCAAAGCCTGCATTGGTAATCCACATTTTTTGACCGTTGAGCACATAATGATTTCCATCTTCCGTTAAAACCGCCGTGGTTTTAGCTGCTCTGGCATCAGAACCAGAATCGGGCTCAGTTAAACAATAGGCTCCAATCCACTCACCGCTGGCAAGTTTTGGTATGTACTTGTTTTTTTGTTCATCAGTACCGTAGTAAAAAATGGGTAAAGTGCCAATTCCTGTGTGTGCAGCATAGGCAACTGCAAAAGAGTGTCCGCCACCGAGAATTTCGGTTTGCAACATTAAAGTGATTTCATCTTTATCAAAACCACCATATTCCTCAGGAATTCCAGTTCCTAACATTCCCAGGTTTCCGGCTTCTTTTACTAGACTTTCCATAAGCCCATCTTCTAGTTTGTCAATTCTATCTAGATTGGGGTCAATTTGACTTTCCATGAATTCCCGACACATATCGGCAATCATCTTCTGTTCTTCGTCAAATTGCTCTGGTATAAAAGCGGTTTTTACTTCTTGGCTTTTTATTAAAAATTCTCCTCCTTTTAGCATAGTAGTGTTTTTATTGGTGATTAATCTATTCTTTCAATAACTCCTGCAATGCCTTGTCCGCCACCTACACAGGCAGTTACAAGTCCATATTTCTTATTTCTTCGTCTCAATTCGTTAATGGTGGTAATGCTCAAACGGGCACCAGTAGCACCAAGTGGGTGTCCAAGCGCAATTGCTCCACCATTAACATTAGTAATCTCTTCATTAAAGCCTAACTCTCTTATTACAGCAAGCGATTGTGAGGCAAAAGCTTCATTAAGCTCAATAAGGTCAATATCGTTTAAGCTTAGGTTGGCTCTTTTTAAAGCCTTTGGCACTGCGTTTATTGGGCCTACTCCCATTATACGCGGATCTACTCCGGCCGACACGTAAGAACGAAGAATTGCTGTTGGTTTTAAATTATGTTTTTTAACTGCTTCTTCGCTGGCAATTAGAAGGAAAGCTGCACCATCAGATGTTTGGCTTGAATTTCCTGCTGTTACACTCCCACCTTGTGCAAAGACAGGTCTAAGTTTTCCAAGCGCTTCAATGTTGGTGTTTTTCCTTGGTCCTTCATCAATTTTTACCGTAAAATTTTTGGTGCTTCGCTTATCATCTTTAACATAAACTTCTTCAACATCAATAGGCACAATTTCTTCGGCAAAATAGCCTTGCTCAATGGCGTTGATAGCTCTTTGATGTGATTGATACGAAAACGCATCCTGATCTTCTCTACTTACCTTAAAGTCTTTTGCAACGGCTTCGGCAGTAAGGCCCATGCTAAAATAGTAGTCAGGATGCTCTTTGGCGACTTTGTAATTTGGCACAGTTTTCCAACCAATGGTGGGAACAAGGCTCATGCTCTCGGTACCGCCGGCAATTATCATATCGGCCATACCCGTACTTATTTTGCCAGTTGCTAGTCCCACGGTTTCAAGTCCCGATGCACAGTAGCGGTTTACCACCATTCCTGGCACGTCTTTCCCTAAGGCTTGTAAGGCTATCATTCGCCCAATTTGTAAGCCCTGCTCTGCTTCAGGTACTGCGTTTCCAACAATTAGGTCATCGATGTCATCTGGACTCACATTAGTTTTTTCGAGTAAATATCTAATTACGCTAGTTGCAATATCGTCTGGTCTAGTAAATCTAAAACCACCTTTTTTGGCTTTGCCTACTGCCGATCTATATCCTTCTATTATATATGCTTCCATGTTTATCTAGTTTCTTAGAGGTTTTCCAGTTTTTAATATGCTCTGAATTCGTTCAAGTGTTTTTCTTTCTCCTAAGAGAGATAAGAAAGCTTCGCGTTCAAGGTTTAGCAAGTATTTTTCACTTACTAGTTGTGGTTGAGATAAATCGCCACCGCATATTACATAGGCAAGCTTTTGGGCAATTTTTAAGTCGTGCTCAGAAATGTAATGCGCCTGTTGCATGGCATATGTTCCTGATAACAAACCGCCGAGAGCACTTTTACCTAGAGCCTTTATATCTGTTCGTTGCTGCTTTTGTGTGTATCCTGCTTCAACCATTTGCAGTGCTTTTCGCTTGGCATCGGCCAATAATCTACTTCGGTTAATAGAAATGCTATCTCTTCCTTCAACAAGAATCCCCAAGTCAAAAGCTTCATGAGCTGATGTGGCAACTTTTGCCATTCCAATGTTCATGAACCGTTCATTAAGAAGCGGTAACTCCGGGTCTCCTTTATAAAAGTTGTCAGAAGCGCGTAAGGCAAACTCTTTTGTTCCGCCTCCGCCAGGAATCACTCCTGCTCCAACTTCAACTAATCCAATATAAGTTTCAGCTGATGCTTGAACGGCATCGGCATGCAGTGTGATTTCGCAGCCACCACCCAAAGCCATATTAAAAGGAGCAACAACTACCGGAATTGATGAGTATCGAATTCTCATCATGGTGTTTTGAAATGCCCTTATGGCAAAGTCTAGTTCATCGTACTCTTGCTCTACAGCAAGCATAAAAATCATTCCGAGGTTGGCACCGGCTGAGAAGTTTTGCCCATCGTTGCCTATAACCAAAGCATCATATTCTTTTTCGGCAAGATCAATGGCTTTGTTTATTCCTTGAATTACCTCGGAGCCCATGGTGTTCATTTTGGTGTGGAACTCAAGCCCTATAACACCATCGCCAAGGTTAAATATTGAAGCGCCTTTATTTGACCAAAGCACTTTTTCATTGCGGTAATTGTCTAGTACAATAAAGTCAAGTGCTTCTTTTATTGGCTCGTATTCACCAGTTTTTTGATTGTAAAAAAGCTTATTCCCATCTTCAACCTTATAGAATGATGTTTTTCCATTTTGCTTCATATCTTTTATCCAATCCGGATATGAATCAATATTGGTGGCATTAAGTACTTTTTCGAAACCGATGGAATCCCAAACTTCAAAAACGCCAATTTCCCAGCCAAAGCCTGCTTTTAATGCATCGTCAACTTTGTAGATTTCATCACTAATTTCTGGTACTCTGTTGGCCACATAAGCAAATAGCGTATTGAAGAACTTATTGCTGAATTGCCCAGCTTTGTCAGGAAATTTGTAAAGTCCTTTTACGCGTTTAAATAAGTTTTCTTCTTCTCTAAGGGTACCTACACTTGCAAAGCGCACTTTTTGTTTTGGTGAATAGTCTAAGGTTTTAACATTAATAGCTTGAATTTCTTTCTTGCCTTCTTTTTTGATTTTCTTGTAGAATCCTTGACCACCTTTATCACCATGCCAGCCATTATCAACCATTGTTCTTACAAAATCAGGCACTTTATAGTAGGCTCTAGACTCATCATCAGGGCAATCTTCGTACAGATTATCGGCCACCTTAATAAGGGTGTCTATTCCCACTACATCGCAGGTTCTAAATGTTGCTGATTTTGGTCTTCCCACTAAAGGTCCTGTTATGGCATCAACTTCTTCAACTGTCATGTCAAACTCTTCCATAAGCCTGAAAATGAGCAGAATGCTAAATACGCCAACCCTATTGGCGATAAAGGCCGGTGTGTCTTTGGCTAAAACCGTTGTTTTTCCAAGAAATCTATCACCATAGTCCATAAAGAAACTAGTTACTTCAGGTAAGGTGTCTTTTGTTGGAATTATTTCTAAGAGTCTTAGATATCTGGGTGGATTAAAAAAGTGTGTTCCGCAGAAGTGCGCTTTAAAATCTTCAGACCTGCCTTCAATAAGTTTGTTTATTGGTATTCCAGAGGTGTTTGATGTAATAAGTGTTCTTGGTGTTCTGTATTTTTCTACTTTTTCAAATAACCCTTTTTTTATGTCTAAATTTTCGATAACGGCTTCGAGCACCCAATCACATTCTGAGATTTTGCTTAGGTCATCATTAAAGTTGCCAACTTCAATTCTTGAAGCAAATGATTTGTGATAAATAGGAGAGGGCTTAGACTTTAAAGTGCTTTGCAAGGCTTGGTTGCCAATTCTATTTTTAAAGATGTGTGAATCTGTAGATAGCCCTTTAGCTTTTTCAGCTTCGCTAAGCTCTTTTGGCTGAATATCGAGGAGTAAAACATGCAGGCCAATATTTGCAAAATGGCAGGCCAACCTTGAGCCCATTACACCAGAGCCAAGTACTGCTACTTTTTTTATTCTTCTTTTCATATGCTAGAGTTTTTTATATCGATTTAATATTCGCTTATGAGCAAGCTTTAGATATTTTTCATCTTGGAATATTTGCATAAGCATCACTGAACCTTCAATTTCCGCAACCCCGTATTCCGCTAGTTCCCTGGCCTTGGATTCAGTATGTGAATCTTTAAAGATTTCGTAGAAGCATTCAATCCATTCTTGGAAAAATGAGCGAATTTTTTCAGTAAATATTGGAACCACATTCACGGTTTCTAACCCAATAGAAGCCATTAGGCAACCACCTTTATCGGTGAGGAAAATCTCCTCTGATTTTTTTATTAAGAATGATAATTTTTCATCGCCCGTAAGGTTGCTGTTTTCCTTTATGCTAAATACTTTATGAGAGTAGTATGAATTTAAAAAGTCAATAACAGCTTCCATTAATTCTTCTTTACTCTTAAAATAATGGTAAATGCTTCCTTTCAATAGTCCGCATGCTTGGCCAATATCGGCCATTGATGTTTTGTGGTATCCCTGTTCTTTGAAGACTTTGAGGGAGTCTTTAATTATCTGCTCTTTATCAACTTTTTGAGTGGGCATAGTACGAATGTATTTAAACGCAGTCAATATACCAAACGTTTGTTTGGTAAAAATAGCAAAAAGAAAGGCAACTCGTAATAAGTCGCCTTTTCATTTTATTCTGAGTCGTTGAAATTAAATTTGAGAGAGAACCTAATGGTGTTTGCCAAAGGGCTTACACCAATTGATCTAACTCGGGCATCTACTAAGTAAGAAAAATCGAGTTGTAATGTATTGTACTTTAAGCCAAATCCAAGTGTTACAAATTGTCTATTACCTTTTGTAGGGTGCTCGTAAAAGTAGCCTGCCCTTAGTGCAAAAGTTCTAGCATACCAATATTCTAAGCCAATTGAAGGGTTAATTTCTCTCATTTCTTCATTAAATCCACCTGGTGCATCGTAAAATGATTGTATCATTCCTTGAGGAACGCCTACATCGGGGCTCATGCCGCCAATAATTACAGGGTCTCCGTTTGCACCAATACTATCTGGATTTATGTAGGGCAGGGTAGGTACTAATAGTTTGTTAAAGTCAGCAACTATACCAATTTCATTATAATCATCTATATGAAAATTAAAGTAACCACCAAGTTTTAAATTAATAGGAATAAAATCAGCTTCTTGGTCTTGAACATATGAGATTTTGGCACCAATGTTTTGGATATTCATTCCAAGGGCCCAGTCTGCATCATAACCACCCACAGAAACATCTTTTCTTCTATAATACCAAGAAGCGTCACCAGCGTAAGAAATTCCAGGTCTGGTTTCTGCACCGCTAGTATTAATTCCGCCAGTAAGGTTTGAGTATATAAACCTTAAGGCAACACCAATACTAAAATTTTCAGAAAGCTTTCTAGCATAGGCTCCATCAACGGCTATTTCGTTAGGGCTAAAGCTTCCTAAACTTTGGTTGTTTATATCGGTAAAGTTGATTTCTCCAAGGGTAAAGTATCTTAGAGATGCCCCAAAACCTGACATGTCGTCAATTTTATAGTAACCTGATAAGTAGTTTAAGTTAATATCAGGGACTAAATTGGCCAACCAAGGCGTATAGGATAAAGACATGCCAAATGGATTTTTCATGTAGGCTAATTTGGCCGGATTCCAATGAATGGTATTAGCGTCGGGGTCAAGTGCAACGCCAGCATCTCCTAGTGCCCCTGATCTACTGTCTGGAGTTATGGTTAAAAATGGAACTGCGGTTGTTAAAACATTCATTCTGCCATCAAGCACTACCAGCTGTGCTTGGCTACTCAATGAAACTAGCATTAAGAACAATGCAGCTATCGAAAATCTCATTCTCATTTATTTATGAATTTGCAAAAGTACAATGAGCACTTTTTGTTTAGGGTTTAATTAAGAATTACCAACTTTTCCATGGCTTCAGCATTAAGGCCATCTTGGGTTTTTACAATGACTTTATAAACGTAAACCCCCTTACCAATCTTATTGCCAAAGTCATCTCTACCATCCCAATTTAAATTGTTAAAGGTTGCGCCATCACTTACCTGTGTGGTTTTGAGAGTTTTAACTAGTTTTCCTGAAACTGAAAAAATTTGAATTGAAACGTCTAATACTTCACCCGGGCGGTTGTGATTCACCCAAAAAGTGGTGTTGTTTGTAAATGGGTTTGGGTAATTAACCACATGCTCTAAAGCCAACTCGGCTGAATTTGCAACAACAAATTCGGTATAAGCAGTGGCAGAATTATTCGCAACATCCCAAACCTTCAGGGTTATTGAATGCCTTCCTTCTTCTAAATCTTTAAAAGGATAGGTAATTGTACCGCTTCTATAGTCGTCTAGGTCAGATTCGTAGTAGTCATTTACTACAATAGGTTCCTTATCGTCAAGCGTTACTGTTAACTCATGGCCAATTCCTGTGCCTACGGTATTTATACCGTTATCGTCACTTGCTTTTCCTATTATAAGTGGGTCCTCACTACTAAGGCCGCCAAATGAAAACTGAAGGTCATTTACAAATAGTTTTGCATCAGGTGCATCTTCATCTACAATTGCGCTATCGGAAGTGCCTCCAATAAAGAATTCGAAGTAGGCTCCGTTGCCGTCTATAGTTTCATTATCAACGTAGTAACTTATTTTACCATTGCCAAGCTTGTAAGAAATGTCTTTTGGAATTACAAATTCGAACTTAAAATCTCCGTTTGCAACTGTGGCCTTGCCTTTATAGATAATATTTTTTCTCAATGCAAACTTGGTTTTTTTGCTGTTGGCGTCGTTTGCCAGGGTTCTAATGGTATCAGTTTTATCAAACACTGTTGGGTAAACAATTCCATTAAAATCAGTAAGCTTATTTCCGTTTACATCAGTAACCATTCCGGTAATTGAAACTTTAGAAAGTGCCTGTACAGTATCAATAATTTCTAAAGATGCATCATTTCCATTAATGCTTAGGGTTTTAACTCTGTATTTTGGATAGGCAAGTCTTATGGTTGGGTCTCCTAAAAGGGTGAAGTTTCTTGTATTGGTTGTAAGGCTATACTTGTTTTTGGTGGTCATTATAATTTCACCAAGCGTTCTGTATTGGCCATCAACAGGTTCAAAAGCATTGTTGGTGTACAGTCTTCTTAATAAGGCAGCATTTGCCCCTGCGTAAACAACCCTTGTGGTGGTTAGCATTGCAATTGCCCCGCCATTGCCATTTAAAAAAACGTTTTCGCCAGCTGAAGTTCGCTCGGGGTCATCGAATCTACTAAACTCACAAGTTGCGGTAACAAACAAAGGCATTCTGTAAATATTGTTCCAGCTGCTAATCATTGAGTTGTCTAGTACGCGCTCATGTGCCCAGCCTAATTCTCCACCATGTCCCATATAATTCACAACAAGAACACCGCTTTCCACAGCCTCATCTAGTCGTTTTTCAACTTCAGGGTATTCAGCTCCTCCAGGGCCAATTTCTTGAGGGAAAGCATCAAAGTATATTTTCTTAATATTAAAAAGAGGGTATGAGGTGTCTACCAAAGTTGCAAAATCTTCTGTTTGATTAAGATGTAAGTTGCTGTCTTCATCGTCTGCCACAAACAGTATGTTATTTCGCCAGTCGCCAAGTGATCTTTCATCGTGGTATGCTTTTATCTTAGCAACAATGGCCTTGGCTTCAGTACGGGTGTTTACTGGAAGTCTTCCAATGGCTAAATCAAGTAATTGAATGCTGTTGCCTTCCCATGCGCCTTCAGTTGAGTCTAAGAGTCCAAAAAAATCATCAGAAACATAGCTGTTTGTTGGGTCAGTAGAATTCTCACTTTGATATGATGGAACCAAATTGGTGTTGTCTACAATACGGTCTTTGAAATCATATGAAGCATCTCCAAACATGATTAGGTATTTTGGCTTATCGTCATCTATACTAGCAGTTTCATAAAAATATCTTACATAATCTCTTAAAGCTGTAATATCTTGGGTGCCACTTGAAAACTCGTTGTAAATCTGTTGAGGTGTAGCAATGTTTACTCTGAATCCCTCTCTTTCACTATGAAAATTAGCCAGTTCTTGCGCTTCATTTAAAAAGGAATCATAAGCTATTATCAATACGTCGGCATATGGAAGGCCGTGTAAATTTTGGTTTTCTATTTTACTAGCGTAAGTAGGGCTATATGCATTGCCCGGATTAAATATTATGTATTCATCAGTTTCGGTAGAATAGGTCTTGAACCTAATTTGGTTATTCGAAAAATCGAAGGGAATTGACTCTGTAGCATCAATATCACTTACTTTCCAAATGAGCACATTTTGGTTTGGAGATTCAACATTAAACTCAACAATTGATTCGCTTGAGGTTGAAATGTCTTTATTTCTAAATGCAAGTTGGTTTCCATCGTAAACTATTCTTGATTTGGCCTGAATTTCGAAAAAGTTGAGCCAACCCACAGCTGATGAGTTGGGTTTGTTGTATTCGTACTCAACCACCAGATTGTTTGTAGAAACGGGCACTTTTTCAGACGATGTATTTCCATGAGCGTAAATCGCTAAATAGTCTGAACCCGCTCTTGAGCAATTTTGGTCAAAAACTTTTTTGTTGTTTAACCTTACTGTAAAAGTTGAATTTGAAGTAACGTTTCTTGCAAAAACATTTGATTTAATAATTAAGGAATCGGCGGTAATAAGTCCATTAACAGTTCCTATATTAAACGTTTGTTTGGTGTTAAAATTAAACTCTTCACCAAACCATTCTTTACCCGTTTTTACATTTTTTGAAATATCGGTGAGCTGGTCAACATGATGTGCGTGCAAGTAATCATAGTTATTAATAATCACATCGCTCGTTCCGTTAAGTTTTGCTTGATCAATTGGCTCTTTTCTAAGCTCTCCACCAACGCAAATCATATAACTTACATTCTCGCTATATGCATGTTTGGCATGCTTATATGGGGTTCTTTTTCCATTTAATTGCCATGTTATTGGTCCTTCAGCATAAAACAATAGGTAATCTCCATCATCAAAGCTGCCATCATTTAGGCCAAAAGATTTTGCAGGGAGTTGCTGCATATCTTCAGGTCTCAATGCACTATTAAGCATGGGTAACTCTTTTCCTCCATAGCCAAAAACCGCAATTTTATCTACATCAGTTCCAGCTATATCAATTCCATTATCATCAAGAAAATCTTTATCAATTTTATAAACCCCGGTTTGAGTTACTTCAACTTTATGCCATTCACCGCTTTTTAATTTTGATTCAATTTTTCCGCTGCGCTTTTTTGCAATAGAAGAATTTGAGTTTTCGGCCAATTCCCAATTTGTAACATACGAAAAGCGTTCAATGGTCTCTATCTGGTTACCGCTTTTTCTAATAGGTGTAAGTTTAAGAAAGTAAATTTCTTTTCCTTTTTCAAAGGCTAATTCAATGTTATATTGAAAATCTTCTGGTATATATTCTGAGTATTTTTCAATGGCTTCATCGTTTTTAACGGTTCTGGTTTCTTCAATTTCGAGCTTTACTACTGGTTTAAGGCCGATTGGAGCATCAATTCTCTCAATAAAAAAGGGCATATAGCCTTTGTTTGAGTTGTACTCTGCTTGTTCAAAACCCAAAAGTTTCCTGTCAATGTTTAAGTTTGGATAGTCTTCTTCAACAATGCGCCATTCAAGCGATATGCTTTTCTGATTCTGAGCGAATACAGCAGAGTTTAAAACGAAAATGGTCGAAAAAAAAAGTGAAAGAGTTGTCTTCATTGTTCGTAGGATAATACTGGAGCTTATATTTGGCGTCATAAACGTCGTTTTTTCAAGCTTGTTGTAAAACGAAGTTAAATATGCAAAATTGTTGACCGAATTAAATAAAGTAAAAATGAAGCGATTAGTTCCTTTCCTCCTGTTTTTGGGAATTGTAAGTGTTTCACAGGCCCAAGACCCACAGTTTAGCCAGTTTTACGCCAATGCGTTATATTTAAATCCAGCATTTGCCGGTTCGGCAGGTGGTCCAAGGGTAGCTCTAAATTGGAGATATCAATGGCCAAGCGCAGCAGGTGGAGATTTCAGAACTTACAGTGCATCTTATGATCAGCACTTTGACGCCCTTGGTGGTGGTATTGGTGCTCAAGTAATGTATGATAGAGCTGGCGAAGGTC
This sequence comes from Bacteroidia bacterium, assembly GCA_049115495.1. GTDB lineage: Bacteria > Bacteroidota > Bacteroidia > CAILMK01 > JACPUW01 > JACPUW01. Next base: position 200,521 of record JAGDZV010000011.1, read on the forward strand.
AGCTTGCTACTACAACAGCCATGCTTGCTTACTCTTACTATTTAAAAGTAAACGATGTTCTTTCAGTAAAAGCGGGTTTGCAAGTGGGAATATTTCAAAGAAGCTTAGATCCTGAAGCATTAAAATTTCCAGATCAAATTCATCCGAGGCTCGGGTTTATTTACGATACTCAAGAAAACCTTGCCAATGAAGCCATTGGCCCTTTCCCAGATTTTGCAGCGGGTGCAATAGCCTATACAGATAGATATTACGGCGGTTTTGCAGTTCATCATATCACAGAGCCTAATCAGTCATTTTTAGGTAATGAGAACAGCAAGTTGCCACGGAAAGTTACATTGCATGCGGGAATGATGATTCCGTTGGACAAAGGAACACGGAACCCAACAACATTTATATCACCTAATATTCTTTATCAAAGGCAGTCAAACTTTACTCAGGTAACTTTTGGCGGTTACTTTATCAGAGAGCATTTTATAGTAGGAGCTTTGTATCGTCAAACCGATCCAAATTCTGATGCATTGATTGCTTTGGTTGGTGTAACTAAAGATGCCTTTAGAATTGGCTACAGTTATGATATTGCTGTTTCAGATGTTTCAGCAGCTGCCAGAGGTAGCCACGAAGTGTCTTTAGTGGTAGATGTTCCTTACACTAAGAAGGCCAAGCCGGTTAAATGGAAACCAATTTCTTGTCCGAATCTTTAATTAATCTTCTTGAAATGCAATAATTCTTTATTATTGCAGTTCACAACACTACCTGAAATATAAGTAACAAAGAATGAAGAGCAGGTTGTCAACTATTGCGGGATTAACAGTTATTGCTGCGATTTTAGTATCATGCGGACCTAGTGGGGATGTAGATCCTTACACTGGATGGAAGTACAATGACAAAAAGTACGGCGGATTTGAAGTAGTTATGGGAAAAGACCAAAAGACTCCCACTAATATGGTCTTTATTCCAGGCGGACAATTCACTATGGGCTTGTTTGAACAAGACATGACATTTGAAGCGAACGCGCTACCGAGAATTGTAACGGTACAGTCGTTTTACATGGACGAAACAGAGGTAACAAACCTTTCATATCTATTTTATCTTCATTGGTTGAAGAAAGTACATCAGTCTAACCCTCAAGTGTATCAAAATGCACTACCTGATACTTTCTGCTGGAGAGATCCACTAGCTTACAACGAACCAATGGTGAGGTATTATTTCCGTCACCCTTCATATCAGCAGTATCCAGTAGTGGGTGTTAGTTGGTTGCAAGCGTCAGAGTACGCTATGTGGAGAACGGATCGTGTTAACGAAGAAGCTTTAATTGCAGCAAAGATTTACAAGCCAGCTGCAGATGAGCAATTCGATGATGCAAACTTCAACACTGAAGCATATTTAGTAGGACAATACGAGCATCCAGCTCCAAGACGTGCGCCTAAAGATGCCTTTGGTAATGATAGAAGGGTAAGAATTGAAGATGGTATTTTTCAGCCAGACATTAGGCTCCCAACAGAAGCAGAGTGGGAATACGCAGCTTTTGCTAATGAAGGAAACGGCGTTCCTGGTGATGAAAACATCAACACAAAAAGACTCTACACTGCAAATGGTTTAACAACCCGTCAGACCATGGGCCCAGGTAGAGGTAAGTTTTACATGAACTTCAAGCGTGGTCGTGGTGACAACATGGGGCTTTCAATTACTCCGAACGACGCGGCAGATATTCCTGCTCCTGTAGATATGTATGTGCCAAATGATTTTGGTTTATACAACATGGCCGGTAACGTTTGTGAGTGGGTTGCTGATGTTTACAGACCATTGTCGCATGAAGATGTTTCTGACTTTAATCCTTATCGTGGGAACGTATTCCAAGTATTGGATAGAAACGAAGATGGAACTGTAAAGCAGAAAGATTCACTTGGAAGAATGATTTACAGAGATGTAACAATCATGGAAAACCTTATTAGAAGAAACTACAAAGTAGCTGATAACCGAGGTTATAATGATAAAATCAACTTTGTTGAAGGAGCAAATCCTCCATACAGATACAATAGCAATTCAAAACAAGGTTTCTGGTATGGCGAAATGCCTGATTCATTAAAAACTGACAGTTTGATGGACCAATTATTCGCAGGAACAAGTTTGATTAATGATATTGCAAGAGTATACAAAGGTGGTTCTTGGAATGACAGAGCTTTTTGGTTAACGCCGGGTTCTAGAAGATTCCTTGATCAAAATCTTGCTTCAAGTATGATTGGATTCCGTTGTGCAGTTATTAGAGTAGGTGGCTCACCTGGTTTAGATGCAAACGGTAAGATTGTAAATGGTAAAGTGAAGGAGTAAGAGTCCTTTGATTCAAACAATACAAACCGCTTCATTTATATGAAGCGGTTTTTTGTTATATACGGGGCTAAGCATTGGGCATAGTGTTACTTTTGCACCCAATTTCAATACATGTGGGTTAATATTTCCACCATAATTATCAGATACAGAATTGCCTTGCTCTTGGCAGTGCTAGGTGTAACCATATTTATGGGATACCATGCCAAAGATGTTAAGCTTAGCTATTCTGTGGCTAGAGTTGTTCCTGATGATGATCCTGACTACCAAGCATACATGGAGTTCCAGGAAACCTTTGGGCAAGACGGGACTATTATGGTATTAGGAGTTGAGAATAAGAATTTCTTCACGCTTGATTTTTTTAATAATTGGAGAAATTTATCTGAAGAACTGGGAGAAGTAGATGGAGTAGAGCAAGTTGTTTCAATTTTTAGTGCTCAAAGACTAGAAAAGGCAAAGGGTGAGAAAAAGTTTGTACCCGAAAAGATTTTTGAGAAGAAACCATCGAGTCAAAAGGAGTTAGATAGTTTAGTAGAAGTTTACAAGGCTATGCCATTCTATAGTGGCTCGCTTTTCAATTTTGAAAAGAATACTTCATTTATAGCTATTAATATTGACGACGAGACTTTAGGCAGTAAAAAGCGAATGCAGCTTTTGGATGATGTATATGCTTTAGCCGATAAGTATTTAACACCTTATGAACTAGAAGCTAAATACAGTGGCTTACCTTATATAAGAACTAGTGTAGCCAATTCTGTTAAAGCAGAAATGAAGTTCTTTTCAATTTTGTCTTTAGCTATTTGTGCGCTGATTTTGCTGTTGTTTTTTAGATCAGTTACATCAGTTATTTTCCCGATGTCTGTGATTCTTATCATTGTGATATGGGCATTGGGTACAGTGGTTCTCTTAGATTACAGGTTAAATGCGGTAACCAGTTTAATACCCCCTTTAATTATAATTATTGGTGTTCCAAACTTTATTTATTTGGTAAATAAATACCATAATGAGTTTAAAAAGCACGGTAATAAGATGCGTGCTATTCATAGAATGGTACAAAAAATAGGGATTGTTACATTGTTAACTAATGCAACTACCGCCGTAGGGTTTTTGGTGCTTGCATTTACAAACTCACCAGTTTTAAAAGAATTTGGTCTAGTAGCCGGTATTAATATCCTTGCCACTTTTGTTGTTTCAATAATTGTTATACCTGTATTTTTCTCTTATTTGCCTGAGCCAAGTAGTAAGCATACCAACTATCTTGATAGAGGTTGGATGAATGCAGTATTAGACTGGATTGATAGAGTTGTAAGAAATCATAGACCGGCTGTTTTTGTTGTAACATTACTAGTAATAGCAGCATCTGGTTTTGGCTTAACTAAATTGAAAGCAGTAGGCTTTGTGCTAGAGGATATTCCTAGAGATCAGAAAGTATATAAGGATTTAACCTTTTTTGAAAGCAATTTTGGTGGTGTCTTACCTTTTGAAGTAGTAGTAGATTCAAAAAGTCCGAAAGGGCTCAATGACCTTGGAATAATGAGACAGGTGAGTCAGTTTCAGGATAGCTTAGCTACAATAGAAGCCTTGTCAAGGTCATATTCTATTGCCGATATGCTAAAGCTTTCAAGACAAGCTCTTTACAATAATAATCCATCTCGATATGGAATTCCTAGTGGCAGAGAACAGAATGCGATCTCTCCTTATTTAAAAAGCACTGATAATACAGATAAGTTACTTAATAACCTGGTTGATTCTAATCAGCAAGTGGCAAGGATATCTTCTAATATTGCAGATATTGGTTCGGTTGAAACAACTAAACTACTAGCTCGCTTAAATAAGATTGCTGACGAAGTTTTTGAAGATGACTTAGAAGTTAAATTTACCGGCATAAGCCTACTTTTCGTCAAGAACAATAAGTATTTAATCAAGAGTTTGATCAATAGCCTAATCATGGCGTTTTTTGTTATATCCATTCTTATGGGGCTTCTTTTTAAAAAAGTAAGAATGATTCTAGTATCCTTAATACCCAACTTTATTCCATTGTTGGCAACTGCTGGGTTAATGGGTTTTACAGGAATACCACTTAAACCTTCAACAGTTTTGGTATTTAGCATTGCTTTTGGTATCTCTATTGATGATGCGCTCCATTTCTTAGCAAAATACAGACAAGAGCTTTTACAGCATAATTGGGATATTCAAAAAACCATTAGTGTTGCCCTGTATGAAACGGGACGAAGCATGTTTTATACTTCAATTGTTCTATTTGCCGGATTTTCAATTTTTACTATTTCAGACTTTGGGGGCACTTCGGCCTTAGGCTTTCTTACATCTATAACCTTACTAATTGCTATGGTTACCAATTTAATCTTGTTGCCATCGCTTATATTGTCTTTCTTTCCAAAGCGAAGTTTACTAAAGTAATTCTTACTCTGTAGTTTAATTGATTTAGGGGATATTTGCGCCTTCAAATTTTAGCGCAAAATGTATAACGAGTATAAGAGTCTCGACCTACAACAAATAGCTCAAGAAGTTCTAGAGCATTGGAAAGCAAATCAAGTTTTTGAGAAAAGCATTTCTACTCGCGAAGGTGCTCAGGCTTTTACTTTTTTCGAAGGTCCGCCATCGGCAAATGGAATTCCTGGAATTCATCATGTTCTAGGACGAACTATAAAGGATATTTTTTGTCGCTATAAAACCTTGAAAGGTTACAAAGTGCTTAGAAAAGGTGGGTGGGATACCCATGGCTTGCCTGTAGAGCTACAAGTTGAAAAGCGTCTGGGTCTGCGAAAAGACGATATAGGTGATAAGATTTCAGTGGCTGATTATAACAAGGAGTGTCGTCATGATGTAATGCAATTTAAAGGCATTTGGGAAGACCTAACAGAGAAAATGGGATACTGGGTTGATATGGAGAATCCATATATAACTTATGAGCGCAATTATATTGAGACTGTTTGGAGCTTATTGAAAAGACTGTTTGATAAGGATCTTTTGTATAAAGGTTATACAATTCAACCATATTCGCCTGCCGCCGGAACCGGTCTTAGTTCTCATGAATTAAATCAGCCAGGTTGCTATAGAAATGTAAAGGATGTATCATGCACCGCACAATTTAAGGTTGAGGGTACTGCTAATGATTTCTTTTTGGCATGGACAACTACGCCTTGGACCTTACCTTCAAATGCGGCCTTGGCTGTTGGCGCAAAAATTAACTATTTAAAAGTTGAGACAATAAATCCGTACACGTTGGAGAAGATCAATGTGTATTTAGCTAAGGATTTATTATCAAATTATTTTAAAGCTGAAGGTGCTGAGAAGGAGTTTGCTGATTTTAAAAAGAACGACAAGGTAATTCCATATAGAATACTTGAAGAGCTTAAAGGCAAGGATTTGGTTGGTATGCGCTACGAACAACTTCTTGACTATGTAACACCTGAAGGAGATGCATTTAGAGTAATTCAAGGCGATTTTGTAACTACTGAAGATGGTACAGGAATAGTGCATATTGCGCCAACTTTTGGTGCTGATGACCAAAGGGTTGCCATGCAACAAAATATACCTGCTGTAACTGTTACAGACCCTAAAAACCCTTTAAAGCAAATTCCTTTGGTTGATAAAGAAGGAAAGTTTGTGGCTCAAATGGGTGAGTTTGCCGGAAGATTTGTGAAGGATTACAGAGATGAAGCAAATTACGTTGACGTAAATATTGACATAAGCGTAAAGCTAAAACAAGAAAACAAGGCATTTAGAGTAGAGAAGTATGAGCATAATTACCCACACTGTTGGCGAACTGACAAACCCGTGCTCTATTACCCTCTTGAAGCCTGGTTTATAAGAACTACTGCTTTTAAAGATAGACTTGTTGAGCTAAACAATACAATTAACTGGAAACCCGGACATACAGGGACAGGAAGATTTGGCAACTGGTTAGAAAACCTAGTGGACTGGAACTTGTCTCGTTCACGTTTTTGGGGGACCCCATTGCCAATATGGAGAACTGAAGACGAAAGAGAGTTTAAGTGTATTGGTAGTGTTGAAGAATTGAAAATCGAAGTTGAAAAGGCAAACGCCGCAGGAATAAGTAATGAGGAAATCAACGATGATTTTGATTTACACAGGCCTTATGTTGATGATGTTATTTTGATTTCTGATAGTGGCAAGCCTATGAAAAGGGTAGCCGATGTAATTGACGTTTGGTTTGACTCTGGAGCAATGCCTTATGCACAATGGCATTATCCTTTTGAGAACGGCCAAACCTTTGAGCAGAATTTCCCTGCTGATTTTATCGCAGAGGGTGTTGATCAAACCCGAGGTTGGTTCTTTACACTGCATACGCTTGGTACCATGCTGTTTGATAATGTGGCCTTTAAAAATGTAATAGCAAATGGTTTGGTGCTTGACAAAGAAGGCAATAAAATGTCAAAGCGCCTTGGAAATACAGTTGATCCATTTAAAACAATAAATGATTACGGCCCTGATGCTTTGCGTTGGTACATGGTACATAACGCTCAACCTTGGGATAACTTAAAATTTGATTTGTCAGGGGTTGATGAAGTTAAACGAAAGTTCTTTGGAACACTTCATAATACTTATCAGTTTTTTGCGCTCTATGCTAATATTGATGGCTTTACCTATGCAGAAGATGACATTGCCATTGACGAAAGACCGGAGATTGACCAGTGGATTCTTTCTGAATTAAATACTTTAATAAAGAAGGTTGACGCTCATTTAGATGATTACGATCCTACCAAAGCCATTAGATTGATTAATGACTTTACCATTGACAATTTGAGTAATTGGTATGTGCGACAAAGTAGAAGAAGGTTTTGGAAAGGCGATTACTCAACAGATAAAATATCAGCTTACCAAACGTTGTACACTTGCTTAGAGACCATTTGTAAACTGGGTAGTGTCTACGCGCCTTTTTACTTAGATAAGTTGTTTTTGGATTTAAATAAGGCAACAGGCAAAGACAAGGTTGAATCTGTACATTTAAGCGATTTTCCAATGGCTAATGAAGCACTAATTGATAGTAAGCTTGAAGTTAGAATGGAATTGGCGCAGAAAGTATCTTCACTAGGGCTTGGCCTTAGAAAAAAAGCCAAATTACGAGTTAGACAACCGCTTCAGAAGATTTTAATACCAGCACTGTCGACCAGCCTTAAAGAGCAATTTGAATTGGTAAGAGATTTGGTAGTGGCCGAGCTTAATGTTAAAGAAATTGAGCTTATTGACGATTCTAGTCAGATTTTAACCAAAACCGTGAAGCCAGATTTTAAAAAGCTTGGGCCAAAACTTGGTGGAAAGATCAAATTCTTAAAGCCCGCATTGGCAGCACTTAATCAGGGTCAAATAGCTGATTTTGAGCGTAACGGTTCTGTTGAAGTTGACCTTGGTGGAGATAAAGTTTCAATTACCTTAGAAGATGTAGAAGTAACTAGCCAAGATATTGAAGGATGGATGGTAGCCAATTCAGGTAGTTTGGTAATTGCCTTAGATGTACACATAACCCCAGAATTGGCCAATGAAGGCGTTGCCAGAGAATTGGTGAATAGGGTGCAAAACCTTAGAAAGAATTCAGGCTTTGAAGTGACTGATAAAATTGAAATTACAGTAGAGCAAAAGCCCTTCTTAGAAGGTGCAATTGAGCAGTTTAGAGAGTATATTTGTACAGAAACCTTAGCTGTTGACCTTAAAATTAGCAGTTCATTTGATGATGTAACCGAAACGCTTGAAATTGAAGGCGAAGAAGTTAAGATTTATATAAAAAGAAACTAAAAGCCAAAAACCATGTCAGAAGAAAGATATAACGACGCTGACCTAGAGGAATTCAAAGGTATCATTGATAAAAAGCTAGAGAAAGCTCGTAAAGAACTTAAGTACCTACAAGAATCTTTGTATAACCCAAATGATGACGGTGCTACTGAATCATTGGCAGGACAAAAACTTATGGAAGAGGCAGCAGACGTGCAAGAGCGAGAGCAAATGAGCCAGTTGGCCGAGCGTCAGCAAAAGTTTATCACAAATCTTGAAAGCGCTTTGCAACGTATTCAGAACAAAACATACGGTATTTGTAGGGTTACTGGTAAGCTCATAAGTAAAGAGAGACTAAGAGCGGTGCCACATGCTACTTTGAGTATTGAAGCCAAAAAACAACAATAGAATATTGAATAGGAAACTGCTTTTTAGCATTTTACTTGTTTTTGTTGTACTGCTGTTTGATCAGTGGTTGAAAATATGGGTAAAAACTACGTTTGTTTACACTCAAACTACTCCTGTATTCGGAGATTGGTTTGAGCTACATTTTATTGAAAATAATGGCTTTGCCTTTGGAACCGAGTTTGGAGGTACTTATGGCAAATTGGCCTTAACCTTGTTTAGATTGGTGGCCGTAGGTATACTTGGCTGGTATATCTACTCATTAGTAGCAGATAAGGCAGCAAGATACCGAACGGGTTATATTATGATGGTCGCTTTGATTTTTGCTGGAGCGGTGGGCAATATTATTGATTCAGTGTTCTATGGAGTCCTATTTTCAGAAAGTAACTATCATATAAGCTCAGCCGCTGAGTTTATGCCAGATGAAGGTTATGCTGCTATTTTCCATGGGAGGGTAGTGGATATGCTTCACTTTCCAATAATTGATACCTTTTTACCCGATTGGGTGCCATTTTGGGGAGGCGAGAGATTTGAATTTTTTAGACCCATTTTTAACATTGCAGATAGCTCTATTACCGCAGGTGTATTAGGAATTCTGCTCTTTTACCGAGCTGAACTTAAAAATGCAAGCGGAAACGATAAAGAAGATTCGGAAGAAGAATCGATCTCTGATTTTGAAGGGGCTGAGGACTCTGTTTCTGAAACAATAGATAAAGTTTCCGATGAGAATGCTAAAGATTCAATGTAAGATGCTGGTGATGTTCTACCAGATGAACCCTTAAAAACGACAACGAAGAAGACATAAAAAAAGCCCCAATTATGGGGCTTTTTTTATGTGATTTAATTCTGGTTCTATAAAAACATTTCAGCTCCTTTTTTAATATCATCAAGACTGCTATTGGCATCAATACCCTGAGCTACTAACTTTTCTAAAACACCATCTTGCCAATACCCTTTGCTCAAAGCATCAGAGTAGCGCATATGGCTAAAAGTAACCATGCTGTAAAGTGGAAGCCATTTATCTGGGAAAATATCATTGATTTTGCCACTAAGCGCTCTTTTTCTTACAAAATGTGGGTCGGCAACCAGATCTCGCATTTCAGTATAGTTGTTAATGGCAAGGTCAGCAATGGCCTGTCCGTCCGGAGCTCTATGCTTGCTATATTCATTAAAAAGATCTCCCCAGTCTTTATGGTCGTCCATAAAGTCATTAAATACCCTAACATCTTCAAAACCAGCATTCATACCTTGACCATAAAATGGAACTATTGCATGGGCTGCATCACCCAGTAACAGTACTTTATCTTTATAATTCCAAGGCGAAGACTTTACGGTTACTAGTGAAGAAGTGGCATTATCATGCCAATCTTGAATTAAGCTGCTCATGTGCGGTACAGCATCACCAAAGTATTTATTAAAGAATGCAGTTACTTTTTTGTCAGATGTCAATTTCTCAAAAGCTGCTTCTTTTCCTTCAAAAGGCATAAATAGCGTACATGTAAAACTGCCATCTTGATTTGGTAAGGCAATAAGCATAAAGTCCTTTCTTGGCCAAATGTGTAGATAGTCTTTATCAATAGCCCATTTTTTACCAGGAACAGGCGGCATACTAAGCTCTTTGTATCCGCTACTTATATAATATTGTGAATAGTTAAACCTATCGGTTTTCATCATTTTACCGCGACCTACTGAGAAAGCACCATCTGTACTAAAAACCCTGTCATACGTCTTGATAACCAAATCGCCTGTACTTTCATTTTTAAAAGTTACTGTTCCCGTATCAAGGTCAAGGTCGGTACAAGGCATGTTAAAGTTTAGGGTAACATTACCTGTTTTCTCGGCAAGGTCAAGCAAATGAGCATTAAGGTCACCACGAGATATTGAGTTGATAAATTGTCCTTCTTTACCGTAAGGCATTATGCTGGTATTACCATCAATATCGTGAAGAAAGCGGCCGTGCATTGGAATTGAAATTTCTTTCATCTTGGCGTCAGCACCTACCATTTCAAGTGCCCTAATACCGCGATCGCTTAGTGCAAGGTTTATAGATCTTCCAGCAGATATATCGTTCTTTCTTAGGTCAACACGGCGCTCGTACAGATCAACCTTAAAACCACGTTGCGCTAGCCTTGTTGCCAGCATTGAACCTACCAAACCGGCACCCATTACACATACTCTTTGCTCCACTTTAGCTGCTTTTTAATAATTCGGGCTAAAATAGACAATGCAGCAATAGCCAAGAAATGACGAATGTTAGGTTTTGACTTTTAGCGGATGCTCACTTTAAAAGTTTGCTCGTGTTTGCCTTCTTTAAATTGAATAATGTACACCCCAGATTGAATTGGATATTCAATGGTTTCTGATGACTTGAGATTACTTTTTGAGACAACAGCTTGGCCGCATAAGTTGTAAATCACCAAACGGTTGGGATTACCGTTGCCAGAATACAAAAAGCCATTTTGATATTGAGAGATGAATTTATCGCTCTTTGCTTCTTTTATATCGGTTGATGAAATTGAAAAAATCATGACATAAACATTGGTTTCGCTAAGCACCTTGCTTGAGTTTTTTTCGTATTCCAAAACCTTTACTTTGGCCAAAAACATGCCTTGTCGTTTTGGTCGGTTCCAAATTAAATTGGTACTTGATGTCTTAAAAACTTGATTGCCATTTCCAATACTAGAAGGAAACGAATAATCAATATCTTCAGGAATAAGTTCATATTCTACTCTATCTCCATCTGCGTCTTTAATGCCACCATTGAAATTTACAAATTGGCCAGGAGAAGTAAATACGGTTAAAATCGAATCAAAAACTGGCGAGTGCAAATTGTCGTTGATGTTTAATGTTGTGCTCAATCTAAAAGGCACATTAACTGAACTTTTTGAGTTAACATTAAGCACACCTTGAGACATATTATTATCAGTAACGACTAAATCAAAAGTTTCTTGAGAGCTTGGGAATTTGTGAGTACCGGAATAAACATTTTTCCAAATGTTTTCTACGACCAGTAATTGAGTTTGTATTCCGTTAAGAATCATTGTGGCATCTTGCCCATTGGTTTTATAACCAAGATTGATTTGATGCTCGTCGCGATGTGCGGCAACACTTCTTGATTCTGTATATGTGGTTAGGGTAATCTTATACTCATTGCTTGAATTATCAATTTTCTCAAAGCTTATATAACCTGAATGAATATGAGTTGCAAATGCGGAGAAAGCGAATGATATAAAAATAGAAAGGGTAAAAATGCGGATTTTCATGAGCTTGTATTTTTGAGTAGCCCAAGTAAATAAAAAAAAGCAAGAATAACTGTTAATGAGATAGTTGAGTTAAAGTTCTTTCAAAGCTTGCTGAATTAATTTAGGGCCTTTATAGATAAAACCTGTCCAAATTTGAACCAACTGAGCACCTTGATTAAACCTATGTTTTGGCTCTGTATCTTCAGAAACACCGCCACTTGAAATCACTGCAAAATCAGTTTTCTTTTGATCAAGTACTCTTTGCAATACTGCTCTTGACCGGTCTTTTAAAGGAGCACCGCTAAGGCCGCCGTTACCAATGTTTTCAAGCTGTTGCTCCGTAGTGTTAAGGTTAGATCTATCAATAGTTGTGTTGTTGGTGATTAAGCCTGCAATACCGGTTTCTTCAACAATTTCAACTACTTCATCTATTTGTGGCCATGTAAGGTCTGGCGCTATTTTTAAGAATATGGGCTTTTGAACAGCTTTTTCCTTGTTCAAGTCTGCTAATGCACTTAAGATTTTACTCAATGCGTCTTTCTCTTGAAGTTCACGCAAACCAGGTGTGTTTGGCGAGCTTACATTCACCACAAAGTAGTCAACGTATGGGTGTAGTTTTTCAAAGCAGATCACATAATCGTCAACGGCATTTTCGTTGGGAGTTACCTTGTTTTTACCAATATTACCTCCTAACACCAAGCTCGAAATTCTTCCTTTTTTTAAACGCTCTACTACGGCATCAACACCCTCATTATTAAACCCCATTCTATTGATTAAGGCATTGTCTTTTTTAAGTCTGAAAAGCCTTGGTGTGGGATTGCCATCTTGCGGCTTTGGGGTTACAGTTCCAATTTCTATAAAGCCAAAACCAAGCATGTGTAGTTCGTTAAAATAGCGCGCGTTTTTATCAAAACCAGCCGCCAAACCAATTGGATTATGAAAAGTAAGACCTGCTACATTGGTTGGTTTGTGATAGGTGTTATTTTTAAGTTTTGAAAGAAAAACCTGCTTTATTATAGGAAGATTAAGTAAGAATTTCAGCCAATTCATGGTGAAATAATGGGCCCTTTCAGCAGGCATTAAAAACAGTATAGAACGCACCAATTGAAACATGTTGCAAAGGTAGTTTTTAGACAGGAGAAGCTTGATTATCTGATTTAGGATAATTGTCTTGATTTGCAATCAGAGCTAAATCTGTTTTCGTGTTTCAAACCTAAGCCTGGTCCAATACAAAATTAAAATGTGGCCAATTGGTGTGGAGTATTTACACCAAAGCTATCCATACGCCAATACTAACAATGGCTATCACAAAAAGAACAACCCGCAACCCCATGGCTCTTCTTCTTTGTAATAAAGCCGCATGCAAATAAGTTGGGTCTTCATTCGTAGTTGGTTTTATCAGGTCTTTAAAACCAGTGTTTTGATATTTCTTAAAGATTTCTTCGCCTTGCTCATATGTTTTGGTGTTGGCCAAAATCAAAGCTCTAATGGCGTGTTGAAGCTTATTTACCCTAAGGTTTATAAAAACTTCAACAGCAACTAGAAAGAAGAAAAAACTTATAAAGGGCCAAATCACCGCTATTGCTTACTTATTTGTTTTGTAATTACTTTTTCATTGCAATAGAGCTTAAGCACATAAATATCGTTAGCCAAACTGCTAATGTTTAGTTGCGAATTATTTCCTAGGCCACTATTTGTGATCACAATTTTTCCATCGCTCGAAATCAATTCAAGTCGGTCAATTTGTTCTTCAGAAGAGATATTAATGAAATTGCTGGTTGGGTTTGGATAAATATTTATTTCAAATGGTTTGCTTTCTTCAACTGAAGCGACATTAGAAAGGTTTGTACTGAAAGAACCACAACCGTGGGTACCTATTACCAGAAGGTTGTCTAAACTTCGATAATCGATAGCGCGTACAGAGCAGTTGTTTATGTCATCATTACCTTCTTTGTTCCATATAGTAGCTGAACCTGGGAGCCCTGTAGTTGAGAAAAGTCCTGAAGTTGTGCCTACAAGGTAGATGGGCATGTTGTCTTGATCTCTTACGATTTTTACCACGTTGCAACCAGGGCCAGCGCCGCTACCGTCTTCATTTTCTTCAAGATTACCACTTACGTGCCTCCATGTTGTCCCTCCATCTTCAGAAAAATAAATGCTTCTTCTATCATAATTGCTAAAGCTAACAAGTACTGCCTCGGCATTATTAGGATCAATTGCAATAGAGCTTATATAGCCATTACCATCAAGGTTTCTATTTTGAGTCAACTGTGTTACTTCATATTCTTCAGATTCAATATCATCAACTTTATAAAGCGATCCGCCTGATGTACCAAAGTATAATACGTTCTCTGGCTTGGTAGAAACATCAAGCGAAGAAATTACACCATCAGTAGTTCTAGCATCATCAACCCTTACCCAATTCCAGTTGCTTGTATTGTTGTTGCCCGCTAGTGGGGTTGTGGTTATGTTTCTGTTTCTCCAAATAAAATTGCCTCCTGCCAAATAGATCTTTTCAGGTCCATTTGGATTGCTAATAAATGGGTTGATAAAAAGGTAATTAGCACCGCCCGTAGGATCTGCCCTTGTTGCCCCAACTCTATCGCCGTTGGCATCGAATTTGTAAAGATAAATTGTGCCTAACTGCTTAGATGTTACCGCATATGTATATGTTTCATCGTCAAAAATGCTTGAGTATGCACCATCGCAACACGACATACGTTGCCAATCGGCATCTGTTTCGGCATTGGCATCTACATATTGCGTTTCATTATCTTGAAAACCGCCAAGCATTATATCACTCAGGGCATGATTGTCATTTGGATTTTGATTTAGCGAAACGGTATAAAATTGAGTAGTATAATAGCCTTCATTTAAGCTGGTCCATTCTACATCTTTGCTTTGCTCCCAAACGTGATCGGTCACCATAATACCACCATCGTTTGCAGAGTAGGCCGTATTAAAATCTTCTGGATGAAAAATTAAATTGTGTTGGTCAGGGTGATGATTTGGGTAAACCAATCCATTGAAGAAAGCATCTACTCTATCTTTTGTTTTTAGGTAGCCTCCAATCCAGCTTGTATTGTCTGATGTTTTGAAACCATCGGTGCTTGTATATAAATTGGTTCCGCCAATAATAATTGAGTCTTCGTTTTTTGGGTGAATCCGCAGCACTAAATTATAACCACCTTGAGAGATAAAATCACCCCATATATATCCTTCAGTTTGGCCAAGGTCCGGAATTTGTTCGCTTAGATCTGTCCAAGTTCCACCTGAACTATCGGCACCATTACCACTTTTGTATTCGTAACGCCAAAGGCTATTGCGCTCTGAGTTGCCTGAGTGGGTTGAACCTAGCTTGCCCTTATTAGGTGTAAAACCTAAGAAGTAAACCACATTTTCATTCCCTTTAAATATTTCGAGTATGGAGCGTGCATGAGTTGCTGGCCATAAAAATGGTTTAATATCTGTCCAGTTTATACCATCTTCACTACGCCAAAGGCCGCCGCCACCGTTAGGAGTGTTTGAGCTCAAAGTAGCATATAAAATACCATCAGAAGTAATGGCAACATCGGCACCTACTCGGCTGGCCGAATTTCTTTTACCACCCAGCATTATGTTCCAATTAAGGCCTCCATCATTACTTCTTAGAAGTGCACCAAATGATGCTAAATATAAAACTGTACTATCGTTACGGGTATGGTCTAGCACCATACGCCAGCTGTAGTTTATGTGTCTAAATTCTTGTGGTTTGCCTTCTATTTGTAAACCTTCCCAAGTTTTGCCACCATCATTAGATTTATAAATGCCATCACCAGGATAGCGTGTTAAGTTTCCAATAATTTCACCAGTACAGGCATACCAAATATTGTGTTTGCCTTCTCTGGTATCTTGAATTATGTCTGTTACTGAAAGCACTACCCCGGGTGTTTCTGCTCTACTCCAGGTTTCGCCAGCATCTTCACTTCGGTAAATGCCGCCTGTAACGCTTCCGGTAAGTATAATGTCAGAATTATCAATGTCTATGGCAATAGCCCTGGTTCTACCCCCAATATTATGTGGGCCGCGTTGGCGCCAATCGTCTGCTCTTTTTTTGGCTGTAATACTTTGATTTATGGGTAAAGTTTTGGTAAAAGCCGCTTCTCTAGCAAAGATGTTGTTGGGGATTTCTCCAGTTATTGGGCTTACTGAACGCATTCGCTCCCAGTTTTGGCGAGCATAAGGATCATCAGCTGTGCCAATTTCTGTAGCAGCATCCTCATTATTTGAGTTTGGGTTATAATCTAATATGAAATATGAAGCAGTTAAAGCTATAAGAAGAAATGCTGCTGCCAAATAGAATTTTTGCTTACTCATAACAAATTTGAAGGCGTGAAAATACATGTTATGAGAATGAAAAAGGTTTTGTAAGGTTTTTTGGTAGTGTAAGGGAATCTTGTTTTTAAACCGACTCAACTTTGTATTTCATTAAGCCAGCAATTTGAGCTGCTCGCATTTTTGCTTCTTCGGCATTTTTCCCATTAAAAAGTTCATTTACTGTTTCGTTCCAAAGTCGCAGCCACTCTTCAAAGTGCAGTTTATTGGAGCCTTTTGATGCAGCAAAATATGCTTTAGCATTGGGTTCCCTTTGTATTTGCCTGATTTGAAAATTGTTGATTCCCAAAAGGAATACATTTTTGGCATGTGCATTTCCCAATTTAAGTCAACTACTTGATTAAAGAAATGCCCAATTACATCATTCTTTACAACCTTTTTGTAAAAGGAGTCAACAAGAAACTTAACGTCGCTTGGGTTTTCTATATCAGTCAAAGACTCCATGAAATTGATTCTATTTTAATACAATTTGATAGTGGCCTACAAGTGCATGCCTCTCAAAAGAGAGCAGCCAGATGTTGAGCTTGGTTCTCTCTTCGTCGCTAAAGTGAATAATTGGACCATCAATACCAATTTTATGGCTATCGAGCCATTTAAAGTTTTCGTCAAGAATTACCCCGAAGTATGGGTTTGACGAAGATTTAATTGAATTGTGAGTCTCTGAATCTTCATAAAAAGTATGATTACCAATACCCATCGAGTTTTTCCAGCCATTATTAGCATCCTTAATGTCAAGCACTGGAATATTGTAAAAGTCTAAACCGCCAAAAATAAGTCGTGTGGTTCTGTCTGTTGAATCCTGAAAAATGAGTTCTATTTCGTAAAGGCCGGCAGAATCTACCTTGCTATAGGTGTGATATGCTCTTATGTAAGAGAGGCCATTCAGCCTACCCAATTCGGTAGTTCGTGGGTCTTTTTTATTGTAAAATCCGGGTGGCATAAATGTGGCAAAGAGCGTTGAGTCGTTTTGTAGATCACGCATCGTTTTAAAAGATTTAGGATAAATGATTTCCTTAAACTTTTTTTCTCGAGCACCGGCTTTTGGATACATTTTGTCGCTTAAGTCATAAAAGGTATCAAGTCCTAAGTCGGCATGAAAATTACTCAGATCACTCGGGTCTACTTCTTTACTTTCAGGATCTATCCAATCTTCTAGTGCAAACCCATATGTATCAAAAGATATGTTGTTTTTTAGCTTGAACCATTTGTGATAAAGCTTGTGTGGAAAGTCAAACCATCCATGAGCGTAAGGCAGTTCTTTTCCATCTTCAATGGTGTATAGAATTACTTCCCATAAATAGGCATTAAGGCAGTTTCTAGCCACATCCACTCTCGTAATATTTTCATTATTGGCCTCAAATTCATTTGCATTGTACTTGACTTGATTTCTGTTCCATTCTTGATTAATACACGAGATATAACTTAAATACTCAATGTGCTTTATGTGGTTAGGAATGGTAGGGATGAATTCAGAGAAATCGAAACTTTCAAAGAGAAGTGAATCACCTTTGTTTGAGTAAAATAGTAAATCGCCTTTAAGACTATTACTGTCAAAAGGGGTAAGCTTTCCTTTTTCTAATAACTCATTTTTATAATCTTCAGCTCTAAACCCAATGTCAGGATTATCAGGATATTGCTCATCGTTTAAATTGGCTACTTCAAAATCATACCACACCGTTGATTTATTCGGTGAAGGTGAGCAGGCGCCAACAAGTATAACCACTATTGCCAAAATGGTTAAATGAGACCTGGTGGACGCATTTCCATTATGTATCATCAAATTTCTAAAGCTGTATGTCATAAGTTGCCGGAAATTGCTCAGGAATATCTTCTTTTCGCTCGCCAAGGTTTTGCCTAAGGTCAATTTCAATTCCCCTTGCAATGGTAGAAATAGGAACATCATTTGCAGAACCTTCAAATGGGTTTTCACCAGTTCTGCCAATGCGCTCCATGGTATGGAATATCCATGAAACAGCCACATAAAAAGGAACAGATAGCCAAATGAAATATTTTCCCATAAACTCACTATGCTTTAGAATAGACTCGCCAATTTCTGCAAACTGCGGAATAATGGCCAAGGGCATTATAAAAACGAAAAGCCACATGAAATAGTGATTAAGCGTAGCAAAATGTCTGGGGTATGGAAAGTTCTTAATCCTTTCAGATTTGCCTTGCAGTGTAAAAAGTTCTTTCAATATATTCTCAAGTTCTATGAACGAGAATTCCCAAACTTCGCCTTTTTCTTTAAGCCGTTTTAAGTGGTGCGATTGTAAATAAAGGATTGCTGTAGGTTTATTGTCTTTAGACATCACATACTCAAAGTCAGAGTCATTTAGGTATGGTTTAAGATCTTCTTCAATTGATTTATCCCATTCGGGTGGGTGCACAATTTCTTGCCAGTCTTGATTGGCCTTTTCATTCATTACCGTTTCCCAAGGTTTTGAAGCTCTCATTGCATGTCTTAAGGCGGTCATCCACCCAATATGCCTGTAGGTAAGGGTTTTTACTTCATCATTTAGCTGTTCTTCAGATACCTTTTTTTCAGCATATTCATTAGTAACCATATCTTGCGTAAACATGCCAAATGTTCTTGATGTGTTTACAATGCCACCCCAAATCTTGCGTGCTTCCCATATTCTACCATAGGCCGAGTTGTTTTGAAATCCAATTACAAAAGCCACCGCGGTACCTATAAGTGCTAATGGTGTCCAAGGAATTTTAAGCCATTGAATATCTAGAAAAAAATAGACCGAAACCACCACAAGCCCAATCAAAAGAAAAAGTAGGGTTTCATACCTGGTCCACAGAAACATGTCTTGAACCTTATAAACCTTCTTTGTGTACATACTCTATTTTGGTGACCAAGGTAAGACAAAGCCCATGAAGGTCTGGCTAAAAAGAGTTTATCTCAAAACCTATAACAGAGCTATTCAGCATTCACGAGAGTTTTGGAATCACGTAGTTAAATAACAAGTCGATGCTAAAAGTCTTTGACCACTGGGGAGCAGTGGTTCATCCTGGCGATAAAGTTTAGGTTGGCAAAAAGAATGGGCAAGTCCTGCCAGTTGGGGTGTATTATTACATTTTTAGACCTGAAGATTGCGAGCCAGCGAATGGGACTGTGCTTCTCATAAAATAGAAATTCATCATTAAGGTTTAAACCAAAGATTTTTAAAGTTTGCCTTAATGAATGACCTTATTCAAGTTGAGTTTAATGAACAAGCTGCTCCATTAGGCTTTGAAGTTGCGAGAATTGAACAAAAGCAAAGTGAGTTTGGAGATGTAATGCAAAAGCCTGGTAGGCATTTCTTTTTTATGATTATGTACATTACCAATGGCAATGGTAGTCATGAAATAGATTTTAAAAAGCATAAGGTTCAGCAAGGTGATCTCATTTTTTTGGCTAAAGGTCAAGTACAGGCTTTTGAACAGAATAGTGAGCTTAAGGGATTTGCATTGCTTTTTACCGAAGAGTTTTTAACAAAATATAGTGGCCAGTCTTCAATAATGGCCGAGCACCGGCTTTTCAATTATCATTTAAACAAGCCTGTTTTACACCTTAATTCCAATCAAAAGAAAGAGGAATTTAAAAGTTTATTTAGCCTTATTGAAAAAGAGTTTTATGCTACAGAAGATACCAGGAAAATGGAAGTGCTTTATCACTATCTGCAAATTCTAATGCTTAAGGCCGACGAGCTTCATGGAGCAAGACTTAGTGCGCCTTTAAGCAACATTGATTATGTGCAATTCACAAAACTTAAAAACCTAGTAGCACAAAAACTTAAGGAGACTCGCTCTGTATCTTTTTATGCCAATGAGCTTGGTTTAAGTACAAAAAAGTTGAACCAGCTTACTAAGAAAGTAACAGGAAAAAACGCTAAAGACTATTTGATAGAACTTACCATTTTAGAAATAAAAAGAATATTGGTGTCTACTCAAAAAAGTGTGCAAGAAGTAAGTTTTGAAATAGGGTTTGAAGAGCCAACCAACATGGTTAAGTTTTTTAAAAGAAGTACTGGTTTTACGCCTAGAGAGTTTGTAGGCGCTGTTAAAAGGTGAAAATTTAGAAGGTAGAAGGTTAAAAAGTCTGTGTTAATGCAATATGGCATTTGTACTGGTTTTTTCATTTGAAAGATAGTTCGGCCCATTTTTACCATTTTAAGTCTAGTTATTATCGTTATTAAAACATAGCTGGAGCTGATTTTTGAATTGATTTAAAATTCAAAGAAATCAAAATGACCATATCTAAATCAGCTAAACTACAAAACGCTATCAATCTTTATGAAGAAGCAATTTTAAAAGGTGATACTGATGCAGTAGATAAATATGTGGGAGATGTTTACAAACAACATAGCCACCCAGTAAAAGATGGAGTAGAAGGCTTTAAGGAGTTTTTTGCTGATTTTTTAAAGCGCAATCCTAAACGAGATATAAAGATCGTGCGTGCTATTGAAGAAGGCCAATATTTATTTCTACATGCCCACCAAATTCTAGGCGATGGTGAAACCCAATGGGTTACCATGGATTTTTTTGATACCGACCATAACGGGAAGATCATTGAGCATTGGGATGTAATTGCTGAGTATTGCGGCCAAACTGCAAGCGGAAGAACTTCAGTTGATGGTGAGACGGAAGTAACTGATTTAGATAAAACAGACTCAAATAAAGAACTGGTTTTAAACTTGATTAAAAATGTAATGATGCAAGGTGGTGAGCCTAGCAAAATAGGTGAATATATATCTGCTGAAAAATATATTCAGCACAATAAAGATGTACCTGATGGCTTGGCTCATTTTAAAGAATTAGCACTGGCATCAGACAGGCCTTTATATTATCAAGAAGTAGTATTATGCGTGGCACAAGGCAATTTTGTAGCAACATTGTGCAAGGCCACATGGAATGGCAAGCCCTATGCGCAAACCGATTTATTTAGAGTTGAAAATGGTTTGGTGGTAGAACATTGGGATGCTGCAGAGGCAATTTTACCCAAAGAACAATGGGTTAATTCGGGTAAATTTTAGCTTCGAGCCGTAGCCAGCAAATGAGCTAATATGAGTCTCCATTACTTTATAACTTATGCTCCATCGACCCTATCTGTCACATTAAAACGTGACATTTTTCCCTTTCAAGGGAAAGAAATACTCCCTTCCATGAAATAGGGAAGGGTTGGGGATGGGTCGAAATTGAAGTATTAAAAACTCTTGTAAATAAGCGGATACTCAAATGACCTAAAATTACAAGTCTTTGCACAAAATTGACAAGTGTAAATTCATACCGAAATGAACCTTTGTTATTGTAAAATGATTTAAACAGCATACCATTGAACATGCTATCTAAATACAAGGAAGTTAGGAGCAAAACCATAGAGCTTTGCCAACCATTAAGCATAGAAGATCATAACCTTCAACCCGAAGTATTTGTAAGCCCAGCCAAGTGGCATTTGGCGCATACCACTTGGTTTTTTGAAGAAATGATCCTGAAAGCTTCAATGCAAGGGTATAAAGAGTTTCATAGCGAATACGTGAAACTCTACAATAGCTATTACCAGTCCGTAGGTAAGCCATTTAATAGAGCAAAACGCGGGCAGATCTCAAGACCTTCTTTAAATGATGTTAGAGATTATAGAAGGCACGTTGATGAAAGCATGGCAACTTTCTTGACAGGTGAAGTGAGCGATGAAAATGCCTATCTCATTACCTTGGGTTTAAACCATGAGCAGCAGCACCAAGAGCTATTAATCACCGATCTCAAATATTCATTTTCACTCAATCCTTTTTACCCAGTTTATCTAGAAGAAGGCTTTGGAATTGATGTCGAAGTCGATAAAGGGGAGTGGATTAGCATTGCAGAAGGCTTTCATCAAATTGGTCATCAAGGTGAGGATTTTTGTTTTGATAATGAATTAGGTGCACATAAGGTTTGGTTGCCAGCTTTTGAGATAAGGAACCAGCTCGTTACAAATGCTGAGTATTTAGAGTTTGTGAATGCAGGTGGCTATCAAGAATTCCGGCATTGGCTTGACGACGGATGGACTTGGCTACAAGCAAACCAAATTGAAGCACCTCTGTATTGGGAAAAAGTAGAAGGCGAATGGAAGCAATACACCTTGGCTGGGCTGCAAAACTTGAATCCAACTGCGCCAATAACCCATATTTCTTATTATGAAGCCAACGCTTTTGCGGCATGGAAAGGCTTGAGATTACCCACCGAATTTGAATGGGAAGCAGCAGCCGATCAATTGAATTGGGGGCAACGATGGGAGCATACCAACTCTGGCTATTTACCATACCCTAGGTTTGACATTAGCCCAAGTGCGGTGGGTGAGTACAACGGAAAATTCATGAGTAACCAAATGGTGTTGCGCGGTGCATCTATCGCCACACCAAAGGGGCATTCAAGAAAAACATATAGAAACTTTTTTCATCCAGAATTACGATGGCAATACAACGGGATAAGACTAGCGAAGTAATTGATAGTGCGTTTGCACAAGATGTTTTTGATGGCTTAAGTGCTAACCCAAAAACCTTGTCATCGAAATACTTTTATGATGACGAAGGCTCAAGACTATTTGAGCGCATTATGCAGTTGCCTGAGTATTACCTAACCAATGCAGAAACGGAGATTTTGGAATATAAAGGGCATCCACTTTGTAAGTTGCTTGGATGGGATATGGAAACGCCCATTGAAATTATTGAGCTTGGTGCGGGAGACGGAAACAAAATCAAGTATTTTCTTGATTTCTTAGAAAAATGTGGCTATGATTTTATTTACAGGCCAGTGGATATTTCTGCCGAGGCGGTGAAACACTTGGTTGACAACCTTGATGATTTTGATGATGGTGCTCTTGTAGATGTTAGAATTGAGCCAATAATTTGTGATTATGCTCAGATCAACGATTTTTTAGGCCAATCAAAGCGCATACGTTGGATGTTCTTTTTAGGCTCAAACCTTGGGAATATGGAAAATCAACAAGCCAAAGAATTTCTAAAAATGATTACTAAGACCTTGCGTTTTGGAGACAAGCTTATGTTGGGTCTTGATAAAGCTAAAAACCCTGAAGTTATATTGAAGGCCTATAATGATTCAAAAGGTGTTACGGCTGCTTTTAATTTGAATCTATTGAAGCGCATCAATACAGAATTGGGTGCCAATTTCAATTTAGAGCAATTCAAGCACTCACCGGTGTACAATACAGAATTAAAAAGAGCAGAAAGTTATATTGAAAGTCTATGCGATCAAGAAGTTTATGTGGAAGCATTAGACGCTACTTTCCACTTTGCAAAAGGTGAAAAGCTCAAGACCGAAATCTCGCAGAAGTATGATGATGCCATTTTGAATGAGATTACAACTAGCCTTGGCTTAAAACATTTAGGAAAAGTAGAAGACCATAAGCAGCGGTTTATGGATGTAGTTTTTGAAATTGAATAAGTCTTTAGCTAAGATTAGAAAATAGGGTTTGATGAATTATCTCATCAGGGCAAAATACTAATTCTGTATTTCTGAGAAGCAGCCAAAATAAGTGAATTAGTTAGCTTTTGGCTGTTATTCAATTGTATTTTTCTTTTTAAAGTGTTGATATTTAATAAGATAAAATTTATAGTATACAAAATTTGAGCGCCATTTGGTTGGCTAATTGTGCTTTAGGCAAAAGGTGAGCGTTTAAATGCATATTGACCCATGCACCAATTAAAAATTGCCAGACTTTATTACGTGAGAAGCAGCCAAAATAGGTGGATTTACATAATTTTGGCTGTGGTTCAAATTGTGTTACGATGTCTAAATATGTAGTTGGCAGAGCATTAGAGAAAGAAAGGCTAAACGAAGCTTTACATAGCAATAGGTCTGAATTAATAGCCGTATATGGTAGAAGACGGATTGGAAAAACATATTTAGTAAGAGAATACTACGCCAAGTATATGATGTTCAGCTTTACTGGCCTAAGAGAAGGCACAAGACCCGACCAATTAGAAAACTTCATGTTGGCCTTACAAGAATCTACAGGAAGGTTTCAAGATCAAAACCCTGAAAATTGGCTCCAGGCATTTGCTCTATTAAAAAAGCACTTAAAAGCGGTAAGAGAAACCAAGAAAAAGAAGGTGATTTTTATAGATGAGTTTCCATGGGTAGACACTTTGAGGTCAGGCTTTTTACCCGCTTTTGAAAACTTTTGGAATACATACTGTACAACAAGAAAGGACCTTGTAGTGGTAATATGCGGTTCGGCGGCTTCTTACATGATTAAGAAGATAATTAAAAATAGAGGTGGCTTACACAATAGAATTACTAGAAAATTAAAGTTAGCTCCATTTACCATTAGTGAGGTAAGAGCGTTTTTTAGATATAAAAAAATCGACCTGCCCAACATTGAAGTTATTAAAGTATATATGGCATTGGGTGGAATTGCCGAATACTTAGAGCATGTAAAGCCAGGCGACTCATCAGTTACTGCCATTGATAGGCTGTGCTTTGCTAAAGGATGCCAACTTGAATATGAATTTGAAGAGGTTTTTAAGTCTCTTTTTGATGATGGTTCCTATCATGAACAAATAATTGAAGCCATGGCTAAGGGGCCTAAAATTGGGATGTCTCGAAGCGAAATTCTTGAAACTGCAGGAATAAATTCTGGCGGTCAGTTTTCAAAATCTATGAATGAGTTGATTGAATCAGGGTTTGTTGAAAAATACACATCTCAAATCAATGATAGAAAAACTGATTTATATAGAATTTTTGATGAGTACTGCTTATTTCATTTAAAATTCATATCGCAGTATAAAGGGAGTTCATGGTCAAATTTATTTACCAAAAAGCAATATGAAGTGTGGTGTGGTTTCGCTTTTGAGATGCTGTGCTACAAAAATGTAGAAAGTATAAAAAGGGCATTGCGCTGTGATCAGATCAATTCTAAAAATTACAAATGGAGAAACAACAATGCGCAAATAGATCTTGTAATTGACAGAGATGATAACCTCGTAAACTTATGCGAAATGAAGTTTTATAATGGCACATTTAGCATAGATGCCCATTATGCTCAAAAGCTAAGGAATAAGGAAGCTGAATTTAAGGAGAATACGAAAACCAAGAAAGGCATAAGCACCATTATGCTAACTACTTGGGGGGTTACTGGTAAACATGCCACCGGTCTTGTAAACGCTGATTTAACCATTGAATGTTTGTTTAATTAATAGAGGATTTTTTGCGCTGTTGTTATGTCATCTTGAGCGACGAAAGGTCTCTTTAGGTACCCAAATAGATTGTTCCTTCGTCGCCATGACTGAATAGAAGGTTTATTACAATGCTACTCATTGTATGTTGTTTGATGCATACAATGAGTAGAGTTTTGGGGCGTGGTAAACGACTTCATTTTAATTGAATTTGGAAAAAGAATTCGTCAATTACGAATTGATAAGGGGCTAAGCCAAGAAGAGCTTTCATTTGAAACAGGGTTTCATCGTACTTATATTGGAATGATTGAAAGAGGTGAGCGTAACATTTCCTTGACTAATATAGTAGTGTTTGCTAAGGTTTTCAACTTGACAGTTGCTGAGATTCTAAGCTTACGGAATGACCTGAAGTTGAAGGAGAAGTATCAATTAAAAACTCAAGAATAATGTCAAGAAAGCACTCATTTAAATTGACATTATCGAATAATAAAACAGAGAAAGAAGGTATCAACTATCTAATTGAAAACCAAACAGGCTTTTTCAAGATTGATAAAGACATGAAGAAAGAGCTTCTTGAGAGACTACAGCTCCCAAATAGTTTTCTTCAATCTTTTGATATGGTATTTATACCAAAACTTAAAGGAGTTGTATTTAAGGAAGAATATATTGAAACACATTTAGAAGAAATTCTTTTCATTGAGCTAAAAACAACAAAGAAATACCTACCTGAGAATCCAAAGGGATTCTTCTTTGGAGCAACTGAGAATGAGTTCAATTTTGGTAAGTTATTAGGTGCAAGATTCAGGTTCTGTTTTGTTTGTCTTCATGAGGATTCTCCTTCTTTTTCTCTGCTAACAATAGAAGAGCTAGAAAAGAAGATTAGAAACAGAAGGATACAATATCAGATTAATCTGTAATCATATTTAATTTTTAAGGGCGCTCTTCCATCTCTAATTTAGATCTTTATTACCTACCCCTTCTTAGCAAGTCTTTTCCTTATACGGCTTAGTGATTCAGGCGTAATGCCAAGGTAGCTCGCTATTTGCCTTTGCGGAGCAATCAGAAAGAGTTCAGGTCTTGTTCCTTGCAGGTTTAAGTAACGTTCTTCAGGGGTTGAAGTCATAAAGTCTGAGAGCTTATCTTGTGCTTCGCCCATCATTTTTTCGGTTTCTTGTTGTTCTATTTCTTTAAACCTTGGGAAACGTTTGGTAAACTCCTTTTCAGCTTCGGTACTAATAATAGCAATTATGCTTTTTTGTAAACAGACCAAAGTGTGTTTGCTTGCTGTGCCTTTACTAAGGCTTTCAAAATCAGCCGCTACCTGGTACTGTGTAAAGAAATCAGTTGTTTTTTCTTCGCCATTCACAATTCTATATTTTCTAACACAACCTTCAAGCACAATAAATGAGTCTGTTGTTACCTTGCCTTCTTCTAAAAGAACAGCTCCTTTTTTTAACTCTTTCACTTCATATGAGTCCATCATAAATTGTTTTTCCTCATCATTCAAATGAGTAAAGGTTTCTATAAACCTTATGAGTATTTCCTTCAATTGGGTCATTTAAATCATTGTTTTGAGCCAATGTGCTAAGATATCGCCATTTCTTAACTTAAGTCAACGTTTAGCGGTATTCGCCAAAAATACTTTTGACCCCGAATTAGAAATTAAAAGAATAATGGAACATTTTAGGCTATTAAAAGTCATCAGCTTGTTTGCGCTGGCACTCTTATTTGTTTCGTCTTGCAATGTACACAAGTCGAGAATAAGTCCCTTGCCATGCAACACTTTTGGTACAACTGGGAAGGGAACGAAGTCTAAAAAGATCGTATTTAAGCCCAGCAGAAAGACTATAAAGAGTAAACTTTCAAAATGGAAAAAGGTAAGAAACCAAGCAAAAACCTCCATGTATAGGTTTAATGCAAAATTACCTACGGAGAAGATTGGCCATGAATTGAAGACAAAACCTTTAAAAGCCCGGGTGTTGACCAACATAGGGTTAAAAAAAGAGCATTCAAAACATCGAGTATTACCAATATTCAAGTCAAGGAAGAAACATCAATTAGCAATTAAAAATAATAAAACTATGACAGCATCAAACGCAAGCTTAGATCCACAAATTGGCTCATTAATAGATGACTCAAGCAAACAAGAAAAAGAAGTAAGTTCTAAAAGAAAAAACGCCATGCTTATTGGTGCTTCTATATTGCTGATGGCCATTTTGGCTGGTATTTCTTTTCCGGTATTAGGTACTCTCACTGCAACCTTGGGTCTCATTGGAATTTTTATTCTAGATATTATAGTTTCAATTGGAATCTATAAATACTTTAAGAAACAGAATCCGCTTTTGGCTAAGGCAAGTGCCGCATTCAGATTGATTTACACAGGGTTTTTGGGAGCGGGAATTGTATTATTAATCGCCGGTGGCAACGCAGTGCTGTTCAATAGTATTTGGGGTTTTGGCCTCATTGGTTTTGGCGTACACCTAATTACATTAGGCATATTGTATAATAATGAAGGCGGTAAAAAATGGGTAAACATTGCCATTAAGTCACTTTTGATATTGGCGGGTTTCGGATATTTGGTCCAATACGTTGGTATATTATTGGTTGCTAGCCCAATAGCTTTTGCAGCTACAGTAAATGCCATCTTCTTATTACCTGTAATTGCTGGCGAAATATGGTTCGCCTTTTGGATGTTGACTCGCGGAAGCAAAAGAGAAGCCAAGTAAAGTCCATTTTCATTGATATAATTTTACAACAATTTATACTCTAATATGAAGGCGTTGAACTCCTTTTTTCTTCTGTGTTGTGTGATATTTTTTTTATCAAGCTCATGTGCCAATAAATCAAATAAAACAGGCGACAATAAGCCAAAAACTGACTGTATTGGTGCCGAAGTGGATGACCAAAAATATAATTTAGAAAATGAGATTGTTGGGCAGGTAAAGTTTATTGAAGAACCTGATGATTTTGGCACAATTGAAACGGAAATGTTGGAATACAAAATACCCGCGTTATCGATTGCAGTAATAAATCGAGGAAAGATAGATTGGTCAAAGATTTACCAAAATCCTGAAATGAATAAAGATCAGGAATTGGATTGTGAGACCATTTTTCAGGCAGCATCTCTATCAAAGCCTGTAACCTTTTTAGCGGCGCTACAAATGCACGAAGCTGGTAAGTTAAGCCTTGATTCAAATATTGAGCATTATTTGAAGGAATATGAGCTTCCAGCAGGCAAGCAAACAACGGAGAACCCCGTTACTTTTAGAAATTTATTTTCTCATACATCAGGTATTAGTGCTGGTGGCTATCAGGGCTACGAGAAAGGTGTAAATATGCCTACTGATGTAGAGATTTTGAGCGGAAATGAAGCGTCGAATACCCCGGCTATTGAAGTAATAGGCACTCCAAATGAAATGCTAGCTTACTCGGGTGGTGGTTATACCTTGGCCGAATTGGCGCTTCAAGACATTTTTGACAGCGAGTTTTCGAAGATTATGAAAGAATGGATACTTGAACCCGCAGGCATGGATTATTCTGAATTTACCCAGCCACTACCAGAAGAGCGATGGCATAAAGTTGCCAAAGCACATGATGTTAACGGAGAACCTATTAAAGGTGATTGGAGAAATCATCCTGAGCAAGCGGCAGCAGGGCTTTGGAGCAATGCTAGCGATATGGCTAAATTTCTAATTGAGATCTTTAATGCCTATCAGGGTAAAGAATCCATTTTTACACCTTCGGCTATAAAAGCAATGATTAACCATGAGCGAAATGGACATATTTATGGGTTTATTGTGAATAGAGTAGACGATGACCTTATGATTACCCATTATGGTGGTAATATGGGCTACCGAACGGGCATGACCATTAGCCTTACAAGTGGTTATGGCTTGGTTTATCTTATAAACTCTGACAATGGCGGCTCTTTGGGGAATGAACTAATGTTGTCAGCTTCAAGGGTTTATAATTGGAAACAATTTAGACAAACCACGGCCCTACGAGCGCAAGTTGAAGTAGACCAGCTTAGAGAGTTAGTGGGTGAATATAAGTGGAATAATCAGGTTGATCTTTCTATAGGGTTTGATGAGTCTGAGAAAATATTATCGTTATTTTTTCCTAATGGCGACGAATACGAGCTCACGCCAGTTGATGGCGATGATTTAGATTTCATTCATTCTAATACGGGCATAGGGGTTTCTTTCTCTTCTGAAGATGAATATCATTCGTTCTTGCTGTATGGCCAATCGGCTATAAAAATGGAGGCCGATTAAAATGTAGAGTTAGGTCAGTGCTTATGCAATTTGTAATGACCTTAGCCCTTTAGTACTTTTTGCGCGCAAACAAGGGCTCCATCAATTTCAATGCGAATAATGTAGAAACCATTAGAGTATTCTGATAAGTCAATTTTCTTTTTGTCAGTTTCAACTATTAGTTGGCCTTCAATATTATAAACCTTGGCTTTTATCACTTCTTGTGTTTCAATAGTAAAAATACCTTTTGATGGGTTGGGGTTAATGCCTATTTCTACTCTATTTTCAGTTGAAATTTGCTGAATATTTGAATCAATCCAAACTATTCTTTTCTCAATCCATGTTTTGAGTTGATTAATTTCAGCTTCGTAGGTCTGCGGAATGGGTTCTGGCTCTATCCAAATAGATTCACCTATAACATTAGGCCATCGGGTATAATTTCTTTGCCTTGCCTCTAAAATTTGATCTTCATAGGTGTCAATCCAATTATAAATTGAGTCTAAATCTAAAACAGTTGCTCTTAAGTGGTTCCATCTTCTAATTAATGCGTTTCTAAAAACAGAATCTTTTACCAAAGTTGACCACCACAAGGGCATTGACTCAAGGTCTTCGCAGCCGTCTTGGTTTTGCAAAAAGGTCCATCCGGTAGGATCATGGCAAGAGCAAACCGTTGATAAACCATAGGTTTGGTCAAAATCCCAAATTGGGCCGGCAACCAGTTTTCCGCCTTCGCTATCGGCTTGCTTGTGCACATATGAACTTAGTTTATAGCCATCGGCGTTTTTACTAAATTCATTAATGAGCATAAAATCAACAAATGAATTCATGTCAATATATTCCGTGTATGCTCTTTTTGAGTCTTGCGAACATGGTTTTGCGAACAAGGCACTTTCAAAATCAGCCGTCCAATTTTGAATGTAAATCATCTGTTCGGTTTTTAATCTATCAGCCCTTGGGTAATACCATTGAAAAAGCATTTGATTACCACCCATCGATTGGTAATTAGATTCGAAGCCTAAAGCATCATCAAGCCAATCAATTCTAAGAATATAGCCACCCGTAATATTATCACCGCTTAAATCATTAGATTCAAGTGGTTTTATATCAACTCTATTTGGTCCTTGTTTAATTCTTTCTGTTAAAAGATAAAGTCCACGGTAATCTCCATCAATAATGAGTTCTACAAATCGCCAATTGCTTCCATAATGTCCCATTTGTTGCCATAGGTAAAAAGTGTAAGGAATACGAAGCAGCGACTTATCAATAACCATGGCATGGAGTATCCAATCTTCTTCGCTATCCATGCCTAGCAGAGGCACCGAAAGATCTGCATTATTGGCATTTCTCAACTCAATAGAATAGGTTTTCTTATCAAAGTCTTGGGTTGAATTACCCCTTGTTTCAATGCCAATAAATCCGCTGTAGTGATTAAAGTTGTCATTAATAGCGTTTATTTTTCCTTCACCGTTATAAATAATTCCCATACGAGCATCAATTTTGGGCTCATCAGGAATCTCATCATCTTGGGTATGAATAATTATTATTGGAAGCTCGCTTTTCTTAAGAATTTGCCCACTACCATGGGTTGAAATGGAGATAATAATTGGTGATAAAAGGAGCTTTAGAATTCTCATTTGAAGGGTAAAAGTTAAGCAAGTGTTGGTTTATAAAACAAGTGAACTAACTTTTACCCTACTAGGCCACACAATGTATTTTAAAGAACTAAAAGTTGAATCCGAAATGAAGTCCGGGCTCACCAATAAAGTACTTAGGCCATTGATCATCTTGTACTTTAAAACCATCTGGCATTTTTGTGTGAAAAGGCCTGTGGGTTATACAAACCGAGGGTTCTATGAAAAACCGATTATTGAAAAACTTGAACTGATAGCCGACACGGTAGGTATTAAAGATTTGAAAGCCTTTTTCAATTATTTGGCCATTTTCATCATTATACCACTGTCTGGCCCCCATTATATGCACAGCATTATATAGCCCTTTCCACCAAAAGTGTTGGTATGCTAAAGCCACTCCTCCTTCTCTAATAAAACCAGGGAATTCGTATGCTGGATTTTCATAGGCACTACCGTAAGGAATACCAAGCGACCAAGCGTATTTCCAAGTTTTTAGCTCAAGAGAAATGGCATCTTTTGCTGAAATTCTGTAACCTAAATTTAATTGTACAAAATCTGGTGGGTTGCTCGGGGCCAAATTACCTAACATAAAAAAGGTGCTTCCGATAAAGAGTTTTTTGGGAGACTCATTATCGATTTGCTGAGCAGAGACGTTAAACGTTAAACAGAACGTAATAATTAAAGTGTTGAATAAGTTGATGTTGCGTAACATTATTTGGCGATTATGATTTACAGTTCAAAACTGAGCCCAAGGGTCACCTAAATACGTTCACTTAAGTTAATAAAGAAATAGATTGCTATTTATTGGCAATGCGCGACCTTATTCTGCTTAAAGATTGCGGCTTTATGCCCAAGTAACTAGCCAATTGATGCTGAGGTACTCTTTGCAAAAGATAGGGTCTTGATTCAAGCAATTTCTCATATCGTTGCTCGGGGCTTGAAGTTTTAAAGTCGTCAAATTCAATTTGGTTTTTCACAAGTTTTTCTGCCGATAAAACCCGGCACATGGTCTCAAATTTGGGGAACTTGGCAAATATCTCAGGCTCCATTTCTGCACTTGATACGGCCAGTAAAGAATCTTCAACACAAGCCAAATAATACTCAGAAGGATTGCCTGTAACCACACAAGTTGGTTCTATGCCTTGCATTTCAGTATAAAATTCTGTTGTTTTTTCATCGCCTTCAACAATGTAATAGCACCTTATGCAACCGCTTAAAACCAAGTACGATTTATTTGAAGAATCACCTTCTTTAAGAAGTAGGTCACCTTTTTTATAATGTTTAAATAGGTTTAGGTCAATTATGGCTTGTTTTTCATCATTTGCAAGCGATACATATTGCTCAATAAACTCGAAAAGTTGGTTTTGACCGATCATTGATAGTTTGTATCAGACAAAACTATTCTAAAAAAGAAATTATGCTTTTACAAGAGCATCTTTTAGTTTGCTAAACCATAGGGAGTATTCCTGGCGAACAAGAAAGTAGCAGATGCCTGTTTCGTAATCTGTTTGATTGTATATATGAATAACTTGTTATTTCATCGACCAAAACAAACTGACTATTATTTAAGCTGTGAACTACAGAAGGCCTTCTTAGCGGCTCGCTATAATTAGAGAAGCGGCATTAGAGAGTAGTAATTTTTGGGCGCTATGGTGTTAATATCTAAGTGGTTGACCTTGATACGACCGTTCTAAATTGAAAAAGGACTTCTGGAAAAATAAAATGTTATAACATTTATATAAGGTGGTCTGGTTGTTATCGAATGCGGTTAAATCTTTAAGCCAATTACCTTAAAGGTAAGGTTTTATGGGCTAATCAAACGCATATTTATTCTATGCAGAAGGTATGGCTCTGAGTAAACTATTTTATAGTTAAGCGTAACAAAAGAAAACATTTATAGTCGTATCGGCCAAAACTCAAAAATTCAGCTACAAGCTTGTGATTAATGCTGTCTGTTGTATTCTGGGAGTGGGTATGGCTTGCATAAATATTGAGCAGATTAATCAAATGCTCTGTATACTCTCGGAATAATGATCCATCTATCGCCCACCTTAAAAAACGCCGAGCGCATTTTGTGCTCAGTACCGTCTTCATTAAGGTATTGCATGGCATAAAGTGTAGCGCCTTGGTTTAGGTGTTGACTTATCTTTAAATATTCTTGTGGTAGTCCATTAGTATTTCCAGAGTCTAAGGCTTCTTTATTTACGGCTAATATTTTTCAAGCTTACATTTTCAGCTTCAGGCTTCATACTGTTTTCAGGAACCTTATCAATATTACCCCACATTTTGTTTGAGTAAGCTGATACCTTCATTATAGCTTCATTGGAGTTAAAAATGAGTTTATATTCACTGGCTTTGGGTGCCAAGGTTTTTAGAGTGGTTTTATTGCTGTCAATTCGCAACTGTTCAACAATAGCAGTAAGCTCTTTAGTTCTTCTCTCAGATTCACTAGAACAAGAGGTGGTAACTAGTAACAAGATAGGGAATAAGTACTTATACGCGTTCATAAAACTGAATTATACGCCTATGCCATTTTCTCTTAAAACCAAGAAAACTAACGCAAGGGTGGTGAAAAATAGTAATATAGAATAAATTATTCCAATGGCAAAGAGCCTTAAAAAAATGATCTTTAGCTTTTTTTGGTAAAGTGTTTTTTGACCCCAAATTATGTACACAGGAACTATTAGGGCAAGATAATTCACAAAATTGCTCTCAATATTTGGGAATATGATGTGAAAAATAACAATAAGTAGAAGTACTACAAAAGCAAAGGAATGTTGGTTTATGGCAAGTATGAAATTAGTGGCGTAAAATGGCTGTGAATTTTTATAGAAAAGCCAAAGTAAAACACCATAAATGGGCATAAGCAGGAACATTGACCAAGAGAAGTATGATAAAAACTTTTGAATGAATAACTCAGGATGTTCTTGAAGCAGTTTTAGGTTTTCTTCTGCCTTTTTAATCTCTTCAGGGTCGGGTGCTTTAAACTCCGTTTCTATGCTGTCTAAAACTGCTTTGGCGGTAGAGTCTTGTTCAATATCTGTAATTGAAATAAAATCGGTGTTTTGCGCATCGTTATTTAGCATTTGAGCAGAAAATAACTTAAGCGCTAAGAAAAAGAAGAAACTCACAAAAATGAAAAAGCGAAAAGGCGGCATATATTTAACCCTATGTCCATTTACATAATCTAAGGTTAAGGCCCCGGGTTTAAAAAGTACTGCGATAAATGTTTTCCAAAAACGTGTATCAAAGGCAAACATATTCCCAAGTAAATCTATGATTAAGAATCTAACAGGGCGCTCAAATTCTTTGGTAGACTGACCACAATTGGGGCAGAAATTGCCTTCAAATTCTGTTTCGCAGTTTTTACAGACAATCTGCAGTGTCTTCTCGTTATTCTCTTCTTTCATCTACAAATGCTACGGGGAAAGGTAAAGAATTTGAGTAGAAGCTGAAGCTGACTCGTTATAAGTAGGAAACCTAAGATTACGCCACCGCTAAAATTCACTTGAAGAATCGGCTCGGACGTTTATTCTATTTAGCTTTAGTAGTTGCTTTATGCCAATGCATTTTTACATGTAGTAAGTGGTTTATTTACAAAACTTAAATGAAGATAGTATTTAATATGATATACGCTCTTTAGACCTTAATTGAGCATAGTATTTTTGCTAGGCAATATGTTTATGGCACGGTATCACTAAGGCGATCCAAAAGAAAAATGCTTGAATATTCAATTCCATTTCATTAATAACACAACAAGGGGTAGTCTCAAATGAGCAATAAATCACCTATTCCATCCTACAATAAGTCAATTGCGGTACTCCCTTTTGTTAATATTAGTAACGATTCTGAGAACGAATACTTCAGCGATGGTATAACCGAAGAAATAATTAACGCTCTAACCAATGTTAAAGGCTTAAAAGTTATTGCCCGTACATCATCATTCTCATTCAAGAATAAAAATGTTGATGTACGAACCATTGGTAATCAATTAGGGGTAAGCACCGTTTTAGAAGGAAGTGTAAGGAGAGCTCAAAATACGGTTCGTATAACAGCTCAATTAATAAATACCAATGATGGTACCCATATCTGGTCAAAGAATTTCGATCGTAATTTGGAAGACATATTTGCCGTTCAAGATGAGATAAGTTTACAAATTGCCGATCAGATAAGAGAGAATTTTGGACACTTAGACGTTCAAGATCATTTAATTGAAGTGTCTACCCAAAATATTGTGGCTTACGATCTCTATCTTAAAGGTCGATATCAGCACCTAATGTGGGACGGCCAAGGAATAAGAAATGCAGTTGAACTTTATGAAAGATGCGTTAGTATAGAGCCTTCTTTTGATTTACCATACTTTGGTTTAGGTTATAGTTACGCCATGTACGGCTCTTGGGGGAATGATAAGGCCTTTTTAGAGTTGTCTAAGAAAAACCTTGGCATCGGATTTAAACTAGATAAACAATCCTATTTAGGGTATTTTGGCAAGGCAACATTGTCTTTTTGGGGCGAGTGGGATTTTATTAATGGTTATAAATATTTTCAAAAAGCAATAGAACTTAACCCTTCCTATACCGAAGCTGAGGAAGGTTTGTGCGAATTATATACGGCAATTGGTTATTTTGATAATGCATTGAAGAATGTGAGTAATATTTTAAGAATCAATCCATTGTCGCCAAATCATTATTTCACAAAAGCAAATATTCACTATTTAACCAATGATTACCTTAAGGCGCTTGAATGCATTGATATATCCTTAAGTATTAATCCGAATTTTACACAACCCATTGCACTTAAGCAACTTTGCCTAATTCTTTTAAATGATTATGAAAAACTAGATGAATTCTTGGCTCAGAATCCCTTGGCTGAGAGACCAGAAGAGTGTAGAGTGCTTTATAAATTGGTAAATCAAAATGACCCTGTAAATATTGATATGACCAAGGTTGGCTTAATGATTAAAGAAGACTTTGGCTCTTGTCTTTTGCCATGGCAACTTTTTTTATTGGTTCATATGAAAAAACATGAAATGGCATTGGACTTTTTGGAAGATAATATTAAAGCACGTACAGGGCAAGTGATTAACTTCATGAACATTCCTTTACTTAAGCCGCTGCATCAATACCAAAGATTTCAAAATTTAGTGCATTCGGTGTTTAATGAAAAATTATTACCTTCTATTTCGGAAAACCAGTCACAAATAATTTCTTTAACTCCAAAAGCTTTAATGTCAGACGCCGAAATTAACTCGGTTTTAAAGAATTTTGAAAGAGGGATGAAGGATGATAAGTGGTTTCTAAACCCAACTTTAACCTTACGAGAGTTGGCTGGTTATTTAAAAATTAGCAGTAACAAACTTTCCTGGCTTTTGAACGAAAGAATTGGACAAAACTTTCGTGAATACATTAATGGTTTACGGTTGGAATACTTCAAACAGAATGCCTTAAAGTCTGAAAATAGTAGACTTACATTTTTAGCCCTTGCCTACGAAAGTGGATTTAACTCAAAATCAGTTTTTAATGCATTTTTCAAAAAAAATGAGGGAATAACACCAAAAGCTTGGCTAAAGTCTAAACGCGGCTAGGTCAAAGTAAAAAAGTACTATTTCATCAATTTTGTCCTGATGTATAAATTAGGACGACTGACATTTTCCTCTAATTCACTTTTGCGCCATAAAATCAATTAAGCGTTGCACAGCGTTATCTTTAATGATTGCTTTTCTCCTAACTAAACAAACTAAATACAGGAGGGTGCTGGGCTTAAATTGAGTCAACTAAGTATTGTAGTTATGAAAAATGTATTTACCATTATTCTATTTTTTTGTGCCATTAGTGCTTTAGCTCAAGAAAACTTTAAAAATGAAGAATCTGAAGTAAGCCATAAGTACAGAATAAGCATGCCTTATTTTGTTCCTGAGTCGCTTCTAGGAAGTGGTTGGAACGATAGAACAAGTACACAGCACATAGAGTTTCATATAAAACGGAACTTAGATAATAAGAATATCATAGGTGTGAAGCTAACAAGATGGCGATTGTTTCAACCCATGGGCATTACATGGTGGGATGGTATCTTGGATAAGCTAGAAACACAAAGTGAATTCTATCCTGGTTATGTTCGCGAAATTGGTGTAGGAGTTAGTTACCAACGCATGTTTTGGAAAGGACTTTTTGGTACTGTTGAAGTTCTTCCACAATACCAAACTTATTTTGATCTTGATGACAATAAAATTAGAAATGATTTTAAGCTTTACACTTCATATCATCTTGGCTACCACATAGGATTTGGCAAGAAAAAGCGTTTTTTCATAGAGCCACAAATTAATTGTATGCTGTGGGGGTTCGATATGAATGCTCCGAGTGGTTTTAAAGAGTTGGATGATAAATGGAGAAACTACTTTCTTCTTGAGCCGCAGATTTATTTGGGTTGGAAATTTTAAAACATAAATAACTCAATGGCAAGCTAAGAATCAAGGTTCTTGGCTTGTCAAAATTGTTATCTATTTACGGGCAACCCAAGTTCTTGCCATTGTTCTACACCTCCGGGAGAAACAGCTCTAGCATTTATTCTTTTGAGCTTAAGGATTTGTGCCATACCAATGCTCTTAATCCCTTCTTTACAAACCACAAATACATCTTTGCCGCTAGGTAAGCTTTTATATCCTTTTAAGATTGAACTGCTAGGAAGATTAATTGATGGTCACATTAACTTTTTTGGGATTCTTAAAAACCACTATTAAAGGTGTTATTTCCCCAATTTTAAAATGCGAAGCGCACCTTGCACTACCAAAACAAAAACAATTGTGCCAATGATAAGGTCTGGTTTATTGGAATTAAGCCAATATACCAAAAGGCCAGCCAAGATTACGCCAGCATTAATAATAACATCATTAGATGTAAAAATCATACTTGCTTTCATATGTGCTTCTTCTTTGCTTTTTGATTTCTGAAGCAAGTAAAGGCAAAAACCATTGGCCACCAATGCTAGAGCAGATACCACAATCATGGTTGAGAAGTTTGGCATTTCTTCGGCACCAAAAAACCTTCTAAGCACTTCAAAAAAGCCAATAAGCGCTAAAGTGATTTGAAAATAGCCAGCGAGCTTGGCTATATTCTTCTTTTGGCTTACGGCCTTTCCTACGGCAATAAGACTTATTCCATATACAAATGAATCGGCTAGCATATCAAGGCTATCAGCCACCAATCCCATTGACTTTGATATTAAGCCAAAACCCATTTCAAGTACAAAAAACACAAAGTTGATGGCTAGTACCGCCCAAAGCATACTGCGTTGACTTTGTTCTTCTTCCAAAAATTCATGGCTAGGCTCAGTGAGTAGCTTTTTAGCGTTAAGGTTTAACTCATGAATAGAAAGCTCTATATCATTGTTTTCACGCTCATGATAAATGGTTAGCTCTCTTTTCTCAATTTCGAAATCAAGCTTTTTTATTTCAGAAAAGCCATCAAGTTTCATGCGAATCAGATTTTCTTCTGATGGGCAATCCATTTTTGATATGCTATAAACTGATTTTAGCAATTGATGATTATTTATCCAATTATAACAAAAAACGATTAGCCTTGCATTAAAAGGAGATTCATCTGGCCTTTCTTGTTAATGATTTTATTTTCTTTTCAAGTCCTTTGTTAGGATTTAGCTTGTAAGCCTTTTCGGCACACTCTAATGCGAGTGAATAATCTTCCATTTTCTCATAATATTCACTTAATGAGTCATAAGCATTTGCGCTATTGGGGTAGAACTTTACGGCAAATTGAAAGAACATTTTGGCCTTTTCAAACTGACCAAAATCCATTTGCATGTAGCCCAATACGTTAAGCAATTCCTCAGGATATGGTGCTACGAAGAAACCAAAGTGGCGCTCAAGCTTTTTGGCCCTATATTCAATTGTTTCTTGCAAAGTTTCAATTGAAGTTTGTGGATCGTTGATGGCGTAGGTATTTTCCATCTGATACCATTCAAAATTGTGAATTAGCCCATCCATTAAAGTTGGATATTGAATGGTTCCATGCAGATCTCGCGGGTAGAATTTCCAACCAAAGTTTAGTCCGTTGTTTTCGTTTTTTCTAATCAAATCTAACAATGCTAAGTTAGAACGGGCGAAATAGGTTTGTTCCGTAGTGTCTGAAGTTACATTGTCAATTGTAATATCGGGATTTGCTTCATGTAATTGACCGTTTAAAGACATGAAGAGGAATTTATTAGAATAGTCATTTTCTTTTAAATGAAGTTCAGCTTCTTTTACAAGCTTCTGTTCATCCCAATCTAGGCTTGGGTCAATGGCCACATAAGAGTTAAAAAGGTGTGGTTTATTAAGCAAAGTGTAAATGGTAAAAAGTCCACCATAGGAGTGCCCAATAAGTGTTCTGTAACCATTAACAGGGTATTTTGCTTCTACATACGGAATCAGTTCTTTTTCAATGAAAGAAAGAAAATGCACGGCCTCACCATTTTCCCTTGTATATGGCATGCCATACATCTCTGTTAGTTTTGATGTGGTTAAATCCCGAGCTCTATTATTAAGATTAGAAATACCTATCAATATCATATCAGGGGTAAAACCGCCGCTATAATGTGATTGAACATTTGTAACGGTAGGTAGAAGAAAATCTCCATCTATTACAAAAGCCACAGGGTACTTTTCTCCATCAATGTAATATTCGGGCAATTGTACATAAAAATCTCTTTGCTCCTTTAGCAATTCAGAATATACGCTGTCACGTTCTCCAATCTTTACGAGATAGGATTTGCCGCTGCTTTGCTGTGCATTGGTTACACTAAAACCTAAAGATGTTGCTATGAGCAAGCCAATAAAAACCTTTTTAAACACCATGGCCGCAAGGTAAACATTCAATTTATCAATGACCAAAACCTACTCAAGCCACTTTATAAATGGCCTATTTGCTTATGCAGTCTATTGATCTTTGTACCCAAACCTTCAATTTATCCTTATTTTCAAGAATGTCAATTGGTGTTTCGTAAAAGTTTAGTTTTCTTGAATTGTCCTTACCATAGCTATACTGTTTCATTCCTTTTTCAATGAAATATGATTTGTTTTGCTCATTTGCTTTAAGCCAAAGCCTATCGTGTTTTAACTTGGCAAAGGCGCCGCCTTCTACGAGCAGCGCAAGGCCACCGAACATATTTTTGGTCTCAAAAACTTCAATTGAACTCAGTTGGTCCAATACAAACTCTTTAAATTCATAATTAAGCGCCATATTATTATTCTATTTTAAGGCAAGTTGCTATGTTTAACTCGTCAAAAATTATTTTTCTTTTGTGAGAAAGTGCAAGATATTCTGAGCTTTTAAGCATCTTGTTGATAGATGAAGAATTTGGAAATTCTATAATGGCCGTAAGTTCTTGGGGCTTGTTCCCAATTATATGTTTGGTGGTTTTGTATTTTCCAATAGGAACGCCTTTATGTTCATCAAATACATGAGCCATATCAGCTAAATAGCTTTGAAGTTCGCGGCTATTTTCGGGTTTAATATTGGCGGTAATAATTAAGTAAACTGATTTCTCATTTTCCATAGTTGTTTTTCCAAATCCAAACAAGAACAGGCTTACTGCGAGAACGATAAATATAAATCTCATCTTGTATCGTTTACATTGATTCAGCAATAAACATGTTGAGCATTGTGAAAACTCTGGCTCTTAACTCACCCAAAGCTCCAAATGCTTCACCATTCACCATTTCCTTAATAACAGAAGTATTAGGAAATTCAATTATTGCCACCATCTCGGGTGAGTTTTCACCAGTTAAGGCGTCTGTTGTTTTAAACCTGCCAACGGGTTTACCGCCATTTGCTCCAAATACTTTCATTACACCACCCAAATAGTTTTGCAATTCACTTGCGTTGTCTTTGTTCACGATGGCATTGATTATTAAAACCGCTTTTGATTCACTCATTTATTAGTTTTTTAATTGAAGAATTGATAATACAAAGGTTTCAGTTAGAAGAACCTGGTGTTATTCTAGAAAGATCAATTATTTGTCTAAGCGGGTCAATATTCATGAAGCATTAAATGATGGGAAAAGAAACCTAAGTCATTCTTTAACAAAAAAATAAAGGTGTAATTTGCGCCAACAAGACTATCAGGCAAAGTAGATAACTCTACAAAAACGATTATGGAAAAGGCCCTTTTGAAGAGCGAGCGACTTCTTGCGCAGGCTGAGGACATTACTGGAATTGGCAGCTGGGAATGGGATAGCGTAAATGATGTGGCATATTGGTCTGATGGACTATTTAAAATATTTAGATTGTCGCCTAAGAAAGGAGCGCCTAGTTTTGCTGAGCAAAGGAGCTTGTATTCAAAAGAGAGCTATGATCGTTTGAATGCTGCCGTGCAGAACAG
Source organism: Bacteroidia bacterium (assembly GCA_049115495.1). GTDB lineage: Bacteria > Bacteroidota > Bacteroidia > CAILMK01 > JACPUW01 > JACPUW01. The sequence goes on from JAGDZV010000011.1 coordinate 242,034, forward strand.
CGTAGAACATGGGACTCCTTATGAGGTTGAAGTGCAGGCCATATGTGCTAATGGTGAGTTAAGAACCTGTATATCGCGTGGTAGGGCAGAAAAAAACGAAAAAGGCCTAGTAACACGTTTGTGGGGTACATTTATAGATGTAACGGAACAAAAGAAATTAGAAAAGGATTTGAACCATGCGTTAGACGCCAAAGATAAATTCATCTCTATTCTTGCTCATGATTTACGTTCGCCGTTTAATGCAATAATGAACTTATCTGAGTTTTTATTGGAAGATGTAAAAAATAATGATTGTGAAGCGGTGGCACAACAGGCCAAAATGATCAATAAGGTTTCAATTAGCACTTTCGAATTATTAGAAAACCTTCTGAGCTGGGCTAATATTCAAAGGAATACAATTCGGTTTCAACCAGTGGTTTTAGAAGTATCAGACTTAATTGAGAGATCTATTCACTTTCTATCTCAAACCGCGATTTTAAAAAAGCAAAAAATTCAATTCACTAATGCAAAAGAATCTAAAGTATTGGCAGATAGGCAAATGTTAGAAACCATTTTCAGAAATCTAATTTCAAATGCCATTAAGTTTACTCCAAAGGCTGGTGTTATTGATGTAAAATACTACTCCTCTAACCATAAGTTGTTAGTTGAAATCTCTGATAATGGAATTGGTATTAAAGAAGACGTTGTTCAGAATCTTTTCAAACCGGAGTTTTCTCATTCTACAAAAGGCACAGAGGGCGAGAAAGGATCAGGACTTGGGCTTGTGTTGGTGAATGAATTTGTGAAAAAGAACGGAGGGACAATTAAGGTTAATAGCGAGATGCAAAAAGGGACTACATTTTCAATTGCATTTCCCAAACTCGAAGTGCAGTAGCTTAATATTATCTTCATTAAAATTTTAGGCTATTTTTCTACGCTAGTAAGCTTATACTGAGAGGGTGGAATGCCATATGTTTCTTTAAACTTTCTTGAGAAATGGCTCACGGTTTTAAAACCCGTATTAAAGGCAATATCTTCAATTGAATCTTGGGAAGTAGCAAGCATTTTCTTCGAAATTTCAATTCTTTGCTGAAAAATATAATCAGAGGGTGATTGACCGTAAATCTTTTTAAAATGGCGCTTAAAGGTGGAGTGGCTCATATTGCACAAATGGGCCAATTCTTCAATTGAAATATCGCTTAAAAGATGATTTTCAACTGTGTTCTTAAAACTGGTTGTATTTCTGTTTACAAATCCTTCAAGCATTTTAGCAACTTGCTCAGCCTTTTTAGACCTAAGTAATAGGTGTAAAATCTCCTTTTGTTTTAGTCTAATAATATCTTCGGTAATAATGTGCCTATTGTTGAAATATAGCATTATACCATGAATGTAATTTTGTGTGAGTACACATGGCCTTCCGGTTATTATATCTCTACTAAAATCATTCTCCTTGGCACTCTCAATCTCAGGAAATTTCTTAGCAAACGCAGATAAAATGGCTTCTCTATCAATGTGAATTATGGTGGCTTGGTATATTCCTTTATCTCCTGTAATGGCCTTAAGAATCAAGTTTTCTCCAACTGAAAAGGAGAGGTTTCCTTCTGTTACTTCAATAACTTCAGATGGCGTTATGGCTGTGTGATTTCCATGTTTTACATGAACAAAATAGGCTTCTTTTTCAAGCTTGAAGTTGAATATTTGATCAGCATCTGTGCTAATAGTTTCAAATGCCAACTTTCCATTAAAATCTATTTTTTCATGTTTTGTGATCATAAATTGCTCATTGGCCTTTGTCGTATTCAATGATGATGTTTGCCGTATTTCTTCAAGGCGGTTTCTACATCTAGAATTGGCACGCGTAGGTTCCCATTCTTTAGGTCTACGCTTTCGTAAATATCTAGATTATGAATGTCGTAATTCTTATTCTTTAGATCGAGCATTATCACATCAAAAGTGAAAGCGGTTTCTGAATTTGCAATAAACCAATGCACATTATCCTTGTCGTCAGAAATGGTAGAGTGTTCACCCAATCCAATTACTTTGTCTACGGTAGGTTTTATTATTAGGTAATCGCCATCTTGGCTTAGCTTGTCATAATGCCTTAAATGCATATCTCCCTTTAAAATAAGATGCGCCGATGCCATGTTGCTGTGTCCATGCGGAATTATGGACCTATCTTTTTTCATACCGAAAATCTTCTTAACAAAAGCAGTTCTTTCGGGTAGACCGGCCAACTTAGGGAACTTTACCATTTTGGTATTTACACCTAAATCAGGATATTCAAAGCCTTTGGTCAAATTATCAAAATCAATGAATTTCAAAATCTCAGATACTTCAAGATTCGAGTAAAGACGCTGAATTTGTATTTGCCATTCTTCTTGCGAAATACTCTCTTTTCTTAAGTCAGAGCAGTATTCGTTAAGTTGAATAGCCCAATGCTCTGCAATTGGTTTTATGCTATTACCCCAAGCATTGGTTTTAAAGAGAGAAGTCAAGAATGCATAACTGGCAATAACTTGAAGTGTATTCTTAGAAAATTGGCGTCTATTCACGCCTTAAAGATAATTATATGCTATATAAACCTATGCAAAGCTTCGTTGGCGTTGTCTTGATATTGTTGGTTTGAGAATACTGGCATTATAAGAGATTGGTCCATCACAGGTCCTATTACTTTACTTTCTGCACTGGCGTAAAACTTGCCGTTTTCGTATTCTGTGCTGTTTATGGCATCAACAAATCGCTCGGCACCTTTTGTAACATTGTGCACCATGCCTCGTAGGGGCATTACAATTGGCATCATTATATATTTGAACATAAATTTCATTATACCTGGAGCATTATCAGCAGCTGCCGTACCGCTTGTAGCACCTGGGCTCATTGATATAAACTTAATATTAGGGTGCTTTCTTGCCATTGATGACATCCAAAGTGTTGCTACATATTTAACGTGACCATAGGCTTGCATAGGATCAAACTTTTTGAAATAACTTCCATCTAAAATTGATGCCAGCTCGTCAGTTGAGTTTTCTTTAAGAGTTGGTCTTGTCATGCCCATTTTCTTTATACCACGCGCGGCCTCAGAACTTGCGAGCATTACTACTTTGTTTAGCTTATTAGCAGCTATAAGTTCATCTACCAATACCACATGCCCAAGACTATTTACTGCCGAAATTTCATTCATGCCACTTGGGGTAGCTCTGCCTGCATTTTTGCCGCCCATACCGCCTGCATTTAGAATTACAGCATCTATGCTGCCTTCAATTTCAGCAACTGCATTTTTAACTGAATCAGCATTTGAAACATCCATTATCAAAATTTCGAATAAGTTTTTACCGGTTGATTCTTCTAGGTCTTTTTTAGCAGTTTCAGCCTTTTGCGAATTTCTGCAAGCTAAGATAATTCTCTTGGTTTCAGGCTTCAAGGCCAGTTGTCGAGCAGTTTCTTTTCCTAATCCGGCATTTGCACCTGTAATTAATATTGATTCGTTCATTGGTTTATTTTATTTGTACCGATTGGTCAAAATTAATAAATCTGTACCGAACGGTACAAAAAGTATTGAAAGTTTTACTTTTGTACTGTGCCAAGAACTAAGAAATTCAATAAGGAAGCAGCCGTAATAAGTGCTCTTAATCTTTTTTGGAAGAAAGGGTATGAGGCTACATCATTGAGTGATCTTACTCATGAGCTTAAGATAGGTAAGGGGAGCTTTTATGACACATTTGGAAGCAAAAGACAGCTTTTTGATTCTTGTATTGAAGCCTACAGAAGTGTTTCTTACGTAACCTTAGATGATATATTAAGTAAAAAACAAGACCCACTTGAGACAGTAAAATACTTTATTAATAGACATACAGAAATGATGATGGCAGATGTAGATGCAAGAGGATGTTTGATAGCAAACTCTACCTCAGAGCTGTCTGACGACAAAGAGATACAAGCATTGCTTAAAGAGCATAACGACTATATGCGGTCAAAGATATCAAAGGTGTTACAACCGAAGTTTTCTGATAAATCTAATGTTTTGGCCGATCTGGTTTTAAATCATGTAACGGGAATAAGCATGATGTCTAAATTTATAAAAGATCCAACTAGGTTTAAAAACTCAAATGAAGCTTTTATGAAGGTATTTGAGTAGTGCGCTACAATACTTCAAAGTATAGCTTCTGGGCAATTTGCCTTGAAGAGTTACCAATGTAAATTTCGTAGTTACCTTTTTCCAAGTCCCAATCATGGTTCTTTTCACTGTAATATTTTAGTGAGCTAATTTCTATTTCAATTATTACTTCTTTAGTCTCACCTTTTTCAAGGTAAACCTTGTTATATCCTTTCAATTCTTTTTGAGCACGGTTCACCATAGATTCTGTTTTCCCAACATATACCTGAACTACCTCTGCACCATTGGTTTTTCCAATGTTGCTCACCTGACATTTAACCTTGATTTTGTCATTATTAGAGTATGTCTTTTGGTCAATTCCAGCTTTGGTAATTTCGAATTGGCTGTAAGATAAACCGAAGCCAAATTCAAATAACGGGTCTATGCTTTTTGTATCATGCCATCTGTAGCCAACCAAAATGTCTTCTTTGTATTCTTGCTTTATGCTGTCTCCTGGATATGAAATTTCACCAAAGGCATGTGCAGCATTGTCTTCTAATTTTTTCGGGAAGCTAAAAGGAAGTTTTCCCGATGGGTTTACATCTCCACTTATTACCTGGGCCAGGGCATTACCGGCTTCACTTCCTAAATACCATGCTTGCATTAGCGCTTCAACATCTTTTAACCACGGCATTTCCACGGCATTGCCACTAACTAGTATAACCCCCACATTTTTATTGGCTTTTGTGAGTTCTTTCAATAGCTTTTCTTGACCAAATGGCAAACCGAAATTGCGTCTATCGCCACCTTCACAATCTTGATGATGGTTTTTATTGAGACCACCAATAAACAATACCAAATCTGCGTCTTTAGCCATATTTACAGCAGCCTTGCGCAGCGAATCTTCATCGAAAGGAGAGGGTTCAGTGCGGGCATACATTGGCCTGCCTGAGGCATAACCCATGGCATATTTTATATTGGCGTTCTTGTATTTGGCCCTAATACCTTCTAATGGAGATACTTCATTTTTGGCTTTAAGTTCTGATGAACCACCACCTACTGTCATCATTCTAGTGGCATTTTCGCCAATTACTGCAATTGTCTTTTTAGTGCTTGCGTCAATGGGTAAAAAGCCCTTTTCATTTTTAAGCAAAACAATGCCTTCAGTCCCAACTCTGCGAGCTACATCTAGGTGTTCTTTGTTGTTCATTCTGCCAAAACCATTGTTTTTGTTCATAGAGGTCCTAAACATTAACCTAAGTATTCTTCTCACTTTATCGTTGAGCACATCTTCTTCAATTTCACCTTCTTCAATGGCTTCTTTAAATGGTTTAGCTAGGTAATAATAATCGTAAGCATTGGTGGTATTTGAGGTAAGTCCATCGGTACCAGTACCCATTTCAAGATCCAACCCATAAAGCGCGGCTTCTTTGGTACTATGTGCACCACCCCAGTCGGTAATAACTACACCATCAAATTCCCAATCTTGTTTTAGAATTTGGTTCAATAGCACATTGTTGTGGCAACAATATTGACCATTGTATTGGTTATAAGCTCCCATTATTGACCATGAGCCCCCTTCAATAACAGAGGCTTTAAAGGCAGGCAAATAGATTTCATGCAGTGCCCTTTCGCTTACCAAAACATTTATGTGGGCACGCCATCGTTCTTGGTTATTTAGCGCATAATGTTTAATGCAAGCAGCCACTCCGTTTTCTTGTACCCCTTGTATATATGGCACTGCAAGTGTTGAAGCCAAATACGGGTCTTCACCCATGTACTCAAAGTTTCTGCCGTTCATAGGGGTTCTGTAAATGTTTACACCTGGGCCAAGTAAAACGTGTTTTTTACGATAAAGCGCTTCTTCTCCTAAAGCTCTGCCATATGCTTTGGCCAATTCTGGATTAAACGATGCCGCTAAACAAGTGAGGGCTGGAAATGCCGTTATGCTATCATTGGTCCAGCCTGCGTACCCCCAATTGTCCCAATTAATCTCACCGCGCACGCCGTGTGGCCCGTCAGTCATCCATAGTTCTGGAATACCTAATCGTGGAACGCCCTTGGAACTAAACTTTGATTGTGCATGACACATGGCCACCTTTTCGTCAAGAGTCATGAGTGCTATAAGGCTGTCAATCTTAGTTTCTGTTTTTGTGTCTAATTGGGCCATTACCAAATTTGAGCATGAATGAAAAATGAAGAGCGTAAAAAGTAATTTAGTTCTTAAAATCATGTGTTCTATTAGATTGAATCAAATCAATTATGATCTGTCAATTGACTTTTGTCTTAGGAATAAGAAATATGGAAAACCACCTGCAAAGCCCAATAAAAAGGTCAATAACCAAACGTGCCATATATTTTTAATCTTATGAGTTTTGGCTTCATTGTATGTCCAATAAATGAACACCAAAATGGCAAAAAGAAGATCAATTAAGAAAATGCTCGAAATCCTATTGGCAAACATGCCTTCTACCGTTGCAACCGGATTGGCGTATAAGAGAATATTGCCAGTTTCAATTGACTCCATGGCAACCAGAATAGAAGGCGCAATAAAGCCTAGAATGGCTAAAATGAGATAGATTGTTGACTTTTTCATAATGGTTGGTGCTGTTGTATAACCAAAAATAATAATGAAAAAGTCAAGTACTTTATAAATTACTAATCACAAGGTGCTGTCCAAGCTATTTTGTACAAAGAATATCCGTTGTTCAATGGTCCTTGAGAGTCAGCTAAATAAATGTATTCGTTCTTACTGTCAATGAATATGCCATCGGGACGGGTCATGCCAAGGCCATTGGGAATTTCAATTGAGCAGTTTTGTGTGCCGTCTGTAGTAAACCTGTAAATGGTACCAAAAGTGAGTACATATAGGGTGCCATCTTCATGCGCAAAAAGCCCGCTCGGCGAATCAGAAACTGGAATATCTTTAACTTTTGTCACCGATCCATCATCGGCCAATTTTATTTCAACAATATTCTTATCATCTTGTATTCCAGCATAAAAATTACCCGTAATCGGAGAATAGGTTAAAGCTTCTATACCCTTATCAGTATTCGTAGAAACTCCAATATCTGCTAGGTCCCATTCCATTTCAATAGCTCCGGTTTCTAAATTTAGTCTGTAAATGTAGTTGTACTCATCACCCACATAAAGTGAGCCATTATCAGGTCCATAAGTAAGAGCTTCCATATCTACTTCATGTCCATTATGGCCATCAAAAGAGTATGCCTTTACAATTTCATCATTGTCAAGAGATGCTTGAACAATAGATTTTGGGTAGTAAGAAGTATAATCGCCACTGTTTACCGGATGTACACCATTTACGCCATAATAGGTATTATTTGATTCATCTATTACTGTTCCGCTGTTTCTAAAGGTGCCGTCAATTCCTGCGCCATCTCCAGCTATAATCTGATCAGCTAAAGCCTTACCAAATGTTTCATACGAGCTATAATCAAGGCTGGTCGAAATTGAATCGCCATCAACGTCTACAGAGTTGCAGCTCGAAATAATGCCGATTACAATAAGAACTGTAGTTAATTTTATTGAGTTTTTCATAGTGTTGCTATTTGCACTTACAAGTATAGGCTATTCGGTATTTTATTTAGGGGTATCGTTATGAGTACCGTAAATGCTGTGATCAACTCCCAAACAAGTTTTGGCAAAGTGAAGTCCATCGTTTTTGATCAAAGGTGTACGATTTCACATATTCCCAATTTATTGTATGAATCGGCAGTATGAAATGTACATTGGTTTTATGGCTCATTTATAGATTTAGTGACATGACTGCCAAAACCTCAATTATGAAATCAGGCTAATTTGAAAATTTGATTTAAACAAATGATTAAAACCAAAGATTAATTACATTTGTTCTTGTAATATGCCACCGAAAGATTCAAATACCGAAGAGAAAATAAAACTTGCAGCGAGTAAGTTATTTACCCAAAAAGGCTATGCCAACACAAAAACCCGTGAAATAGCCGAAGAAGCAGGCATAAACTTAGCCCTATTAAACTACTATTTTAGAAGTAAGGAGAAGCTCTTTGAAATGATTATGTTTGAGAAACTTGGCATGTTCATCTCAAACCTTCACCACGTTTTAAATGACGAGCTAGCATTCGAAGAGCAAATTGAAATGGTAGTATCGGGTTACATAGACCTTTTAAGCGAACAGCCTGATCTTCCCATTTTCGTATTAAGCGAGCTAAGAAATTTTCCAAATTCAAACATTATAAATAGTGGTATGGCCAAGCGCATGGCCGATACGCAATTCTTTAAGGAGTTGATGCAGAGAAATACTGAAGTTAACCCCATTCATTTTTTTATGAATATAGTGGGCCTATCGGTTTTTCCTTTTGTGGTTAAACCAATGGTGCAGGCCATTTCAGGAATTGAAAATGGACAATACAATGCGCTAATGCAAGAGAGAAAAGTGCTTGTAACCCAATGGATAAAACAGATGATAAACAGTAGGTAAAAAAATTTACCTAAGGATTAAACAAATGATTAAAACACAAGATCAATGAAGAAGTACATGATTATGGCTTACATAGTTTTGGCCTTTAGTTTAAGTGCAAATGCTCAAGACTTGAGTTTAAGCACTTGTATTGATAGCGCCGTAGCCAATATGCCTGCTTTGCAACAAAGTGATGGTATTAAGAATAGCTTGGCTAATAAAATCAAGTCTTATGAAGCGCTAAATCTTCCAACTCTTAATTTAAATGGGCAAATTACCTATCAATCGGCCGTGCCTGAGTTACCATTCTCCATTCCGAATATGCCAGGTTTAGAAATTCCACAAACTCAGTTTAGATCCTATTTAGAAGTTTCTCAGCCCATTTATAATGGTGGCGTTTCTAAAGCGCTTAAGGGGGCAGAAACGGCCAGTTCAATAGCCCAAATAGCGCAATTGAACATTAGTGCCCTTGCTTTGAAAAAGCAAGTAACCGAACTCTATTTCAATATTTTGGAAATTCAAAGCCAAAGCGAAATATTAGATGAAACCATTCTATTGCTAACTGAAAAACAAGGAGTGCTTGAAGCGGCTTTTGAAAATGGCGTGGCCCAACAAAATGATTTGCTAAAGCTAAAGTCTCAGCTATTGACACTAAATAATCAGCAACAGTTGATTGATAAAAAGGCAGCAAGCGCCATTGACATTCTTGAGATCTTGTGCGGGTTCCCTATTTCTGAAAACCAACAGCTAATCCCCACTGAATCTAACTTTTCAGTAAGTACTGATTTAAAGAATAATCCTGAGTTAATGTATTTAAGCGCTAGCGCAACAGCCCTTGAAAGTAAGGTAGATGTAATTAAGACGCAGCGTATGCCAAAGGTTGTGGCTTTTGGGCAAGGAGGTTTTGGTCAGCCCAATCCGCTCAACATATTTGAAGCCGATGTTGCAGGTTATTACATGCTGGGCGCCAAGCTGCAATGGAAAATTACCGACTGGGGAAATACTGCGCGTGATTTGCAAAATATTGAAATCGGCACTGAGCAATTGGGCCTTATGCAACAGCAAAAAAGCATAGAGCTGAATTCAAAAATTACTCAGTTGTTGGCAGACATAGATGTTCTTGATCTAACCATTCTAAATGATATTCAGGTAATTGAGCTACAAAAGCAAATAGTGAAAAATGCAAAGACACAATACGATCAAGGTATAATCACATTTACTGAATACATGGACGAAGAACTGGTACTTAAGCAAGCAGAAATAGGTTTAAGCACCCATAAAACACAAAAAGAAAAAGCTGAACATTTATTACAACTTGAAATTGGAAACCTTTAATACAATCAGAAATGAAATACAATAATGACAACATAAAAGGAGTAAGCATGTCAAAAATGACCTTAAGATTTACACTATTCTTGGTTACGACTATTATGCTAAGTTCATGCTCTAACTCAAACGAGCTTGCAGATGCATACGGAAATTTTGAAGCCGTTGAAACCACCATTTCAGCTGAAAGCAATGGTAAAATAGTCTCACTAATCGTAAATGAAGGCGACCTTATTAAAGCAGGGACTGTTGTAGCCGAAATTGACTCTACACAGCTAGTGTTAAAGAAAAAACAGCTCATGGCAGCTATAAAGGCCATTAAAGCAAAGCTTCCTAATGAAAGCGTACAGCTTGCTAGTATTGACGAGCAATTGAAAACCTTAGATCGAGAAAAGTTAAGAATAGAAAAACTGGTTAGTGAAAATGCAGCCCCATCAAAGTCATTTGATGATATAATCGCCAAAATTGAAACGGTTAAAAAGGAGAGAAGCGCTGCTGCAAACCGTTTGGCTATTCAACGTAAGGGCATGCTTGCTGAAATTGAACCGCTTAAGGTGCAAATAGCACAAGTAAATGACCAAATTTCTAAATGTAAGCTTACCAATCCTGTAACAGGAACCGTATTGAACACTTTTGCTGAAGAAAATGAGATAACCGGTGCCGGACGACCTGTTTATACCATTGCTTCATTAAACCCATTAGTGCTTAAAGCATACGTTACTGAAAATCAACTTTCGAGTATAATAATTGGCAATGAATACACAGTGAATTATGACAGTGAAGAAGGCTTGTCTGAAACCACAGGCCGCCTTACTTGGGTTAGTAGCAAAGCGGAGTTTACACCAAAAATGATTCAGACCAAAGATGAACGTGCCAACCAAGTTTATGCCATTAAGCTTAGCGTTAAAAATGACGGTAGCTTAAAAATTGGGATGCCAGCCGAGGTGTACTTTAAAAGCGAAGAATAATGGAAACGGCCATTTCAATTTCTAATATAAATAAGAGCTACGGCCAAATTCATGCATTGAAAAATGTGAGTTTTAATGTGCAAAATGGTGAGTTATTTGGTCTGATTGGTCCTGATGGAGCAGGTAAGTCTTCGTTATTTAAAATACTTACAACCCTAATTTTCGCTGACAAAGGCACTGCAACCGTAGTTGGCTTAAATACCGCAACAGAGCACATGCAAATAAGGCAAAGAATTGGTTATATGCCAGGCAAGTTCTCTTTATACCAAGACCTAACTGTGCAAGAGAATTTGAACTTTTTTGCCACTATTTTTAAAACGAGCATAGAAGAGAATTACCATTTAATAAAGGATATTTACGTGCAGCTAGAGCCTTTTAAAAAGAGGCCTGCTGGCAAACTATCTGGCGGTATGAAACAGAAGCTTGCACTGTGTTGTGCGCTCATTCATAAGCCAGATGTACTGTTCTTAGATGAACCTACTACCGGTGTAGATCCAGTTTCTCGCAAAGAGTTTTGGCAAATGCTCAAGCGCCTAAAGCAACAAGGAATTGCGATTTTGGTATCAACACCCTATATGGATGAAGCGGCGCTATGCGATAGAATAGCACTTATTCAAAAAGGTGAAATACTTACCATTTCAGAACCCAAAACCATAAGTAGCGGCTACGAAGGGGAGTTGTATAAGGTGAAAAGCAAAAAGACCTACGAGCTGATTCAATACCTAAGGGCAGTTCCTGAAATAAAGAGCTGTTATGCTTTTGGCGAATACTTGAATGCAACTTTTCATAATAATTCTATTGCTATTGATTCATTTTTTCAAAGCCTGAAAACATCTGATTTTCATGATTTGGAATGGAAGAAGAGTACTCCTGAAATTGAAGACGTTTTTATGCAATTGCTCTCAAAAACAGAAGGTAATAAGGCTTTGGCTGAAATGGAATCCGTAAAGAATTAAGAAATGCAATCAGTAATTACAGCCCATAAACTCACAAAAAAGTTCGGCGATTTTACAGCCACCAATGAAATAACTTTTGAAGTGGCCAAAGGCGAAATCTTTGGTTTTTTGGGTGCGAATGGCGCAGGCAAAACTACTGCCATGCGTATGCTATGCGGACTATTAAAACCTAGCTATGGTACGGCACAAGTAGCGGGTTTTGATATTGAGAAGCAAACCGAATTGGTGAAACAGAATATTGGTTATATGAGCCAAAAGTTTAGCCTATACGAAGATTTAACCGTTAAGCAGAACTTTAGATTTTACGGTGGGGTATACAAATTGAAGAAACCCGAAATAGATAAAAGGCTAAAGGAGTTGCTAGGTAACCTTGACCTTTTAAATGTAGAAAACAGCTTGGTGGCTTCACTTCCATTAGGATGGAAACAAAAGCTTGCTTTTTCATTGGCCATGCTGCATAAGCCAAAGATCATTTTTTTAGATGAGCCAACCGGCGGGGTAGACCCCATTACAAGAAGACAATTCTGGGATCTGATTTACGAAGCTTCGCATAGTGGTGTTACCATTTTTGTTACCACGCATTATATGGACGAAGCCGAGTATTGCGATAGGGTGTCAATAATGGTTGATGGCGTAATAAAGGCTTTAGATACCCCAGAAAACCTAAGAAAACAATTTGAAACAGACAGTATGGACGGCGTTTTTCAACTTCTCGCCAGAGGTACTTCAACTAAATAGTACGAAATGAAAACGTTTCTGACATTTATAAGAAAAGAGTTTTATCATATACTAAGAGACCGGCGTACACTGCTTATTCTATTTGGTATGCCCATTTCGCAGATTCTAATATTTGGCTTCGCCTTAAATAATGAGATTAATAATGCTGGTATTGTAGTTTTAAACCGAGCGGGAGACTATGAAAGCAAACAACTCATTTCAAAATTTGAGAATTCGGCTTATTTCAATTTGCAGGATCCCGTATTTACAGAAAATGAAATTGAACAATCATTTCAGAATAATAGTGCAAAAGTGGCAGTTATAATTCCTGTAGATTTTGGAAAAGAACTCCTTAACAATAAACGGCCAAAAATTAGAATTGTAGGAGATGCCACAGACCCAAATCAGGCACAAACCTTGGTGAATTATGCCAAAGCCACAGTAGCCGACTATTTAAATCAGAAGCAGAAATCTAAGTTGGAATTACCAATTACCGAAGCAAAACCCCGAATGCTTTTTAATCCAGAGCTCAAGTCAGTTTATCAATTTGTACCTGGTGTAATGGGGCTAATACTCTTGTTGGTTTCGGCCATGATGACTTCTTTAACCATTGCCCGCGAAAAGGAATTGGGAACTATGGAATTGTTGCTCATTTCACCTTTGAAACCATTTCATATAATTCTAGGCAAAGTGGCTCCTTATTGGGTGCTATCTTTTCTAAATGCTATTATAATTATTCTTCTCGGGGTATTTGTTTTTGGAATGCCAATTAAAGGGTCAATTCCCTTGCTATTGCTGGTCACTCTCATTTTTAGTTTTGCTTCACTGGCATTAGGAATATTTATTTCATCAAAGGCAAACTCCCAATTGGTGGCCATGTTCTTATCAATGTTTGCCTTGTTGCTTCCCACTTTGTTGCTTTCAGGGTTCATTTTTCCTATTGAGAATATGCCATTGCCGCTTCAAGTTATTTCTAACATAGTGCCGGCACGATGGTTTATTGAGCTTATAAAAGGCATTATGATTATGGGCTCACCTTTATCATTAATGATTAAACCATTTGTTATTCTTTGCATCATCACTTTTGTTTTTACGGTGGCAGGAATAAGAGGTGTAAAACCAAGACTATCATGAGTGCACTTCCAATAATTATTAGAAAAGAATTTCAGCAAATAATGCGAAATAAGGTAATGCTACCCCTTATGTTCGTAATGCCTGTAGTGCAACTAGTGGTACTTTCTTTTGCGGCTGATTTTGAGTTCAAGAATTTAAATCTATCGGTAGTAGATCAAGATAAGAGTTTGGCATCACGAGAGCTTATCAACCAATTTTCATCTTCAGGCTACTTTAAAACAGAAGGCTTCTTTAACAATACACAACTTGCTTTGCTAGAGGTAGAAAAAGGCAATACCGATTTGATTTTGGTAATACCCAAGTACTTTGAGAAAAATAGGAAAAACGGAAATGCAACCGACGTACAGCTACTTATAAATGCTGTAAATAACCAAAAGGCGGGAATTGCTTCAAACTACGCGCAACAAGTAATCTCACTTTATAACCAAAACAATATGCAAATGGCTGCGCTTAGCAATTTGGCAACAAGACCGCTACAAGTATCTTTTAGCGAAGGCTATTGGTACAATCCAACCCTTAACTATAAAACATTTATGGTGCCGGGTATACTTGCAGTTTTGGTAACCATGCTTACGGCCTTTTTGTCTTCAATAAACATAATAAGAGAAAAAGAGCTTGGAACCATAGAGCAGCTAAATGTTACCCCCATAAGTAAGTTTGAGTTTATAGTGGGCAAACAAGTGCCATTCTTTCTTATTGGTATGTTTATTTTGGCCATAGGCTTGGTTTTGGCAAGGGTTATTTTTGGTATTCAAATAGCTGGAAGCCCGGCTTTGCTCTTTGCCTATTGTTCTGTTTATGTTGTAGCCATTTTGGGTTTAGGAATGCTGGTGAGTACACTAACCGAAACGCAGCAACAAGCCATGTTTATTACTTGGTTTTTTATGGTGATTTTCATATTGCTAAGTGGCCTTTTTACACCAATTGACAGTATTCCAAAATGGGCTTCAATACTTAATACGATTAACCCAATGAAGTACTTTGTAGAAGTAATGCGGATGGTTATGCTTAAAGGAAGCGGGTTTGCTTCAATTACAAGTCATTTTGCTATTATGACCGTTTTTGCCATTGCATTTAACACCCTTGCCGTTATTAGTTATAGGAAAACCAATTGATTAAGATTCAGTTTTAAAAAGTGAAATTGTTGTAGCGTTAAAAGCCAAAATTCAGTTGCATTTGGCTTATAAGAACGGATCACTAAATTTCTCATCTCTTGAAAGTTTGTCGTCAGTAAAAGTTTTCATAAAGGCTAGGAGTGCATCTTTTTGTTTTTGAGATAATTCAAGCACAAGCGGTGTACCGCCTAAAACGCCATCTCGGTCTTCTTCAGTTAGTCTAAAGTTTAAGTTAGGATGTGATTTTACACCAGAGTCGTAGTGTTCAATTACTTCTTCTAAAGTTTGAAACCTACCATCGTGCATATACGGTGCCGACAATTCAATATTTGCCAGTGAAGGCGCTTTAAAAAAGCCGAATTCTCTTTTATTACCTGACCAGTCGCCACGGCCTTTGTCTTTATAATTAAGGTCTAAGCCATTGTTTTTCATGGCATCGGCTACAAGGGCAGGGCCCATGTGGCAATAGCCGCAAGTACCTAGATTATAAAAGATATCGAGGCCTTCGTTCTCTAGATCAGTAAGCATAGGCAGGGGTCTCATTTGATCAGGTAAAACTTCTTCAAGATCAGCATCAACTACTGCCTTAAGAAACCTTGAGTCTAGTGAAACAATAGACCTTGTAAACTGTGCTAATGCTCTTGAGATTCGATCAGGATTTACTTCGTTAGACCCAAATGCTTTTGTAAACAGTACATCGTAATAAGGAATGGTATCGAGCCTTTGCACCAGCTCGGTGAGCGAAAGTCCCATTTCAATGTGGTCTTCAATGGGCATTAGTACCTGTTCTTCAAGCGAATTCGCCCTTTCGTCCCAAAAGAAGGTGCCATTTTCAAACCATCTGCTGTTGATCAAGGTCATGGAATGGCGCCTAGTGGTTTTACCGTCAAAACCAACACTAAATTGGTCAGGATCAGAGAAACCTTTGTCTTGTTGATGGCAACTCGCACATGAGATGGTAAGGTTTTTAGAAAGCTTTTTATCATAAAATAGAACCCTTCCTAAAGTGGCGCCGGCATCGGTTACCGGATTGTTCTCAGGTGTATTGTCCTGCACTTCAAGTGTTCCATCACTTCTACCAAATACCCCGGGTATTACAGGATTAGCATAATTGAAAAGCCTTTTTTTCAAACTCAACACACCACTAAAGCTGCTAAGCTCAGCATCAGTAAAGTCGCTATTGCCAAACTTGTTCACGTTTTCCATGGCATCTTCATCATCAGTTCCGCCATCGTCAACCGTACAAGCAACAAAGCTCATTGATACAATGATGATGAATAAAAGGAAGCGTAGGTTTTTAGGTTTAAGGTAAGTCGATCTCATGGCTTTATGATTTGTTTAATAGTAAAACCACTAAGCTGAGAATTACCCTACCCCCTTAAACTGAAGAAATCACATATTGAATTGTTTCAGCTGCTATATATTATTTGAGATTGCTTATTCTTTGATTATTTTCTGGACTGTAATCGACTTGTTGGCTTGATTGGTAAGCTTTAAGAAGTATAAACCTGCGGGTAGTTGTCCAAGATCAAATTCAACAGAGCTATTGCCATTGCTTTGCATTAGATTTAGAATCTTACCACTTGTAGTTATAATTTCAAGTTGGTGGTTTTCATTCAAATTAGAAACTGTTAATACACCAAGCGTAGGGTTAGGATAGGCTTGTACATAAGAATCAAATACCTTTTTATTAATGCTAGTTAAAGGATTATTCAATTCAATATAACCTTTTGGAGTAAGGTCTTTGTTTTTAAAGCCCGAGTAATCGGTGGCATATCTAAGAATTTTATATACTTCGTTTTCCAAATCTCCCCCTGCATTTGATGTTGGAATATCAGAAAGCTTTATGTCATAATTCATGGGACCGGTAGAAATTACAGGACATATATATTCCCATACAATTGTGTTGTTCTTGTCAATTTCAAAAAACCGACCCTTTACAGCTTCGTTTATAAGCGTATTTCCATTTGGTAGTCTTTGTCCATTGCCCATATTGCCTGTGTGAAAATTGCTTCCATCGCTGTATTTCCAAGCACTATTTTGGGGCAAAAATGCCTTCCCAGCAACAGGTGTATTATAATTCCCTAAGGTGTCAATATCTGGGTCTACAATTACAATTTCAGATGCATTTGAGCTCTTGCCATTGTTTAATACCATAATCTTGCCTGCATCCTTATTTCCATCAGTAATCCAATATGCACCGTGTAAGGCATCAAAGTGCTTTGTGGTACCTACGCTGTAAGCATTATCATTTCCCCAACGGTATAAAATATCTCCACCTTTGCCTCTAGCCCCGCCTGAATGGCCCGCGGCTTCTGCGGTTGTAGTACCGTGGTCAATAATAAAAAACTCATCAGAACCCGGATTAGAGATTATTATTTGGTCAAGTTCAGGATTATAATCCAAGCCATTTACGTGCATCCAATCAGGGTTTCTACCCACTTTGTAGTGATTGAAATTCATTAGCTGAGGATTGCTTGAAACACCATTTGCTATATAGTTGTCTTTTGTTGGATAGTCTTCTTGCACCAAATGGTCCATCATGTTCCATTGCCATACTATTTCATAATCAGCAGTATCTATGGGTTTAATTTCTAGTAGTCTCTCAAGTAAAAGGTATTGGCTATTGCCACCAACGGCATTTGGGTTTCGGCCATTTTCAACAGCGTCAGTAGATGAGACCTTATCCCAAGAAGAGCATAGAAAATGATAGCTACCATCATCTTGTTTTATGGGAATGATTTCGTGGTGAAGAATGTAAGATTGGTCACCATAAACCATTGACCAGCTTACCGTTCCATCCCAATTTACCAATTCTAATTTGCCATGGGCTCCTGGGTGTCTCGCAAAAGAGGCAAGCCTTAGGTTTACGGCCCTAATTAGTTGACCATTGTCTAACAATCTACAGTTTTCTACTCTAAGCCCGTCTTGTTGTTCCCATTCGTTCACCATTTTTCCTTCATTATTTATAAGGTAGCTGGTATGGTAGTGCCTTGGGGTAAATAAAGTATAACCTTCATAAGCTCCGGTTTCATTTTTAAGCAAGCCCACTGTTTGCTGAGCCGAAAGTTGTAGAAAAGAGAGAAGGAGAATAACAAAGGAAGATAAACGCATGTTGTAGTTTTTAGTCAGTTCAAATATGTGTGGAATTTGGTAGGCTAAAAAGGTGAATCTGTGTCTTATTTGGGTAAATATTTAACCGAACATACTTTTTCTGAATTCCATAATAGATTGACCCGTTTGTTTTTTAAAGTACTTGTGAAAGTTACTAGGTTCACTAAAACCACATTCATAGCAAATGCCATTCACATTTGATGTAGCACTTAGCTTTCTTTTGATTTCAAGAACTACGTAATGGTCAAGGAATTCTTTTGCTGTTTTGCCTGTAAAGCGTTTGCAAATTTCGTTCAGGTACTTGTGAGAGATTCCTAGTTTTTCAACGTGATAATTTACGTTTCGGCTTTTATTGTATCCATTTTCTACTAGCATTTTAAATGCTTGGAATAGATCAAAACCACTCTTGGTTTCAAAACGATTTTGATTTGAGCTTTGACTACAAAGCTTCAGCAATACCACCGTAAACAAAGAAGCAATAATGCTCGATTTATATTCATAATCGCTTTTTTCGCATTCAACAATCAAATGATGCAGACTGTCTAATGTAGTGCTGTTTGCTCGGTGCTTAGACTGTGACAAATGATAATTAAAAAGGCCTAATACTTTAAAATAGGCGGGCCTAGACAAGTTGTTTTCTAGATAGTGGTCGGTAAACAAAAAGGCATATCCAACATAGTTGGCGTTTGGATCAAAAGCATGCACTTGATTTTTTGAAATAATCAGACAATCATTCTTTTCAAGGGGGTAGTGTTCGTAATCGAGCATATGATCAACCCTACCTTCAGTAATTAGAATTAGTGTATAAAAGCTTATGCGATGCGGTTGATAAGGATCGTGGTCTTTTGGTATGGCAATAAGGTCTGAGAGGCTTAAGCTTTCAAATCCATCATATTTAACTTCTTCTTTGAATGAGATCTCTAACAAAGTATCCTTATTGCGCATTTCTGTTAAAACTAAAACAACTTGGTTTAATGACTAAGCAAAGCACCAAAGGTTTAAACCAATTGGGAAATTTCATGAGATAAAAACAACCACTTTAATCAAAAATGAAAATGGTTTAAGGATTAAAGTAAATGCCTAGTTCTAAAAACTATACCCAACAGAAATAGCATATCTAAATCCGCCAAAAATGAAAGTTTGCGCCACAGTTTGGCTCATGCTAAGTCCCGGATCAAAAATTCCGAGGCCAATTACTTCATTTACATTATTTGAAAGTTCATCTAAGAATTCATTATTTACTTCTGCATTAAGCTTTGCAATAAATATGTTTTGGCTAATTCTTGGACCAAAGAATGAAAAATCAAGGAGTAGATTGTTTTCAAATCTTACTTGATACCCTAGTTCTATTCCAAATCCAAAACTGTACAGATTGGCTTCAAGGTCAACATCTATATTGGTGGTAGCAATGTCTTCATAACTTAAAGTAGATCTATAGCTTAGGTTTTGGTATCTCAATTGAGCACCAAGGTAAAGGCCATGCGGAGCCAACTGCTCACTTAGTTTTGGGTACCATTTAAGCTGTTGGGTAAGCGCAAAGTTGCCAAATCGACTACCTGAATATGTAATCTCGCTAAACTTGCCAATATTGAATAATGAGGGTTCGGTTCTAGTTATGTTTCGCTTTATGCTGGCGCCAAAGGTCAACCTTGGTTTTAATAGTCTTTCATAGCTAAGCTCTACTGTATTAAATACTACCAAAGGCAATAGATTGATTTTGATCTGGTTTTTAACCACCGTGCTATCAACTTTGGTTGTATCCTTAGCGTTGGCATTTGATGCATTTGCGAATGCTAAGACAAGGGCTAGGAAAAGGACTCTTTTAAACATATTGGAACATTACAATGTAAAATTAGAGTGTGTACTCCTACACGTACTGTTAATGAAGCTGCAATTGAATTAAGAAACTACCACTTACTCATTGTTTCTAACCTACTGTCGTTTTGGGCTTTCTTAACTTCTGTATTCGTGTCAAAATGCAATACAGGTGGCTCGTTATCTGCTTTTTGAGCAAATGGCCAATTGGGTAAATCATCTTCATTAGGGTTGCCAGTTTTAATGAAATTGAGATAGTATTTCATCATAAGGTCAGCTACCTTATAGTCATGTTCAGTATATTCAAAATCGGTCATCATGGGTAAGTTGCCCCAAGAGTAAGGGATGTCTTCGGCATGACGTGCACCTGGCGCTGGCGTGTAATTCGCAGGGTCAGTTCCTTTTTTTGGCGGATGCACTTTATTGAATTGGTATCTGTAAACTGGTTGGCTGCTATAATTTCTATGCGCATTAAACCATTTGTAGGTGCCCATTACCACGAAGTTGATTCCCGCAATGTCAGCTGATGATTGTCTTATTTCTTCGTAATTGCTATGCGGAAACATTTCCAATACTTCTTTTCTCTTGCCTTTATAAACTCTTGTTACCGCTTTTTTGAAGGTTTTCTCAGTGTATTGGTCTGTCCATAAAAATGCTTCAGGAGGAAGCTCCCAAGAGTTCCATCCTAGTATTAAGGGTATATCAGCAAACTGTCCGTCTTTATAATTTTCGTGTGCATGTGCGGTAAGTACATGGTTGTCAATAATTGGTTGAAAGGGCGGAGAAAACGGCTTTTGACAAATAGAAATTAGTTGATCAACGCTTGCACTTCTTAGCGCATCAATTGATTTTAACCCGCTCATGTTGCATACTATTTTATGCCCTTTTTCTGTTGGTTCTTGAGCCATAAGTTTTTCATCTCCGCCGCTTGAACCAATAGCACCTGCAACTAAATGCTTAGACAGGGGAGAAGTCATTAGTGCCAATACAGACATAGAGCCCGCCGACTCACCAGCTATGGTTATTCTATTTGGATCGCCGCCAAATGCTTCAATGTTTTCATATACCCATTTTAAGGCCATTTGCTGGTCCATAAGTCCGTAGTTGCCCGATGTGCCACTTTCGCTTTCAGCGCTTAATTCTGGATGAGCCAAAAAGCCGAAAATGTGTAAACGGTAATTCATAGTAACTACAATTACACCTTCTTTGGCCATGGCTTCACCGTTAAGCCTGGGTTCTGATCCTTGTCCGGCCCAAAAACCACCACCATGAATATTAAATAGAACAGGAAGCTTTTCGCCATTATAGTTTGCGGGTTTCCAAACATTAAG
Source organism: Bacteroidia bacterium (assembly GCA_049115495.1). Taxonomy (GTDB): domain Bacteria; phylum Bacteroidota; class Bacteroidia; order CAILMK01; family JACPUW01; genus JACPUW01. Next base: position 263,038 of record JAGDZV010000011.1, read on the forward strand.
ATAGAGACAATCCTCACTCATTTTGCTCTCGTCAAATTCAACCCAATCGGCAAATTTGAAGTGTATGGCTATGTTGCCGAATTCCTTACACTCTCTAACACCTTTCCACGGTTCTAAGGGCTGAGGTGCTTTCCAACGTAATTCACCAACTGGTGGTTTGGCGTAGGGTATGCCAAGGTATTTTTCTACTTGGCCATCAGCAGTTACAAGGCCTTCTATTTTGCCTTGCTTGGTTGATATAATTACAGGGTCGTTTTTATAAATAAAGCTGATTATAAAAATTGGCAAGACTAAAATTAGATATTTCATTTAGTGATAAATCGTTTATATAATTCGGTGTAAGTATTATAATCTATTTTGAAATATAAAGTTATAAATATAACACTTGGCCACACAGTGTAATTTAAACTTTGAATTCTTTGCTTAAACTCTCCAACCAATACTTAAACCAAGCCAAGGCAGGCTGCTAACAAAATAGCGCGATATATTGGGTAGCTCTAAGTAATATACTGTGGCTCGGCCATAAAGTCTTTTCCTAGAGAACTGGTATCCTAATCCTAAATTGCGTTTTAGTACCTGTGCGCGGTCCTTAATTTTTTCTGAAGGATATACCATGCGCTGATACCTTCTAAAATAGGTGAAACCTGCCGTAACAAATACCTTGTGTTTGTCTTTGCCAAAAAAATAGGTTCCAAAAGTCTTATGTGTTGAGTAAATATCTAAATACCTACCCGTTTCTCTAGTACCATTGTTGTTTCTGATAATATCACCGTTGCTTACTGAGTTTAGTCCTAGACCCGCACCAATTGAAAAACGGGGAAACAGGGAATATTCATATGCAAAAGTGCCTACTATTAAGCTGCGTCCGCCTAGCTCAAAATTTATTGAGTGCTTTGAATCTGCTTTTAATTCAATAAGCTTCAGGTCTTTTTTTGGAGTTTGTATGGTTTGGCTGTATAGCTGAGATGAAATTAGCGTTGCGAGAATGATGAAGCCGTTAAGCTTTAAATGATTTTTCAAGGATGATTTTCGGCTAGGCTTTAATTTCTTCTTCAATTTTTTCTATGGTTAGTTTAACTTTATTTTTGGTAGCATTGAGAATGTTAAGAAAGACACCATTTTGTTGCTTAACTGTTCTTAGAATAGTTAAAAACTCGGGGTCAGCCTTTAGTTCTTCATAATTATTGGGTTTCATTTTTGCAGCACTATATTTTCCGTTTTCATCAACCCCTTCGCTGCCCACAACATCAAAGTGTTTTAGACAGTACTCGTGAATGTAGGGGTATTTTATGTAAACACCACCATCAAGGTATTTTATGGTTTCGTAAAGCGAAGTGTTAATTACAATGATGTCATTTCTAATCTCATCGTTCGAAACCAGGTCGAGGCCTTTTGATAAAAGTGTTTTGTATGCACTATTGCTTTCTGACCACATAAAAGGTGTTACCACCATTGGGAAATAGTAATCAAGCGAGTCTTTATACGGTTTGTCAGAGCTCAGGTAGTCTATTAATGAGCTTATAACTTTTGTATTAAAGTCTACGCGTTGATTAAAACCTGCAAGGTTTACCGTATCAGCTATTAAGGCGATGTTTATTTCAGATAATATTTTTATTTCTTGCTCCTTTTTTAGGGCATTTTGGTTGCTATTGTTCACTTGCAGGGCAATTAGAATTCCCGCAACTACAAGAATTATTTCGCCAAGTGCATATAATAGATAGTTCTTAAATTTTGATTTCTGAATTGAACCTGATTTAAATCTACTGAACATAAATATGGATTGTGATTCTGCTTAGGAAAGGTGTAGGATAGGTGTAATAAATTGCCAAATTGATTATTACTGTAAAAGCGATTAAGCCAATTTTATTTTCTTGAGCTTTTCTTTATAGTTTGAAACCAAAAAGTTTGAAAATGCTTTTGGATCATTTCTAATAAAGGCCATTGCTTCGCCATTTTGCATAATGGGATTGGCTTCTCTTAAATAACCATCGCTCCACCGCGCCAGCTCTGCAATTACGGGTGCTAAAGCCAAACCTTTTTCGGTTAGAAGGTAAATGTTGGCTTTCTTATTGTCAGGGAGTTTGTTTTTGCTAATGATTTCTGCTTTTTCAAGCATTTTTAGTTTGGCAGCCAAAATTCCTGAAGCTACCGCTTCATCACTTTCAGAAAATGCTTTGAAAGTGTCTTTGCCATCAAGCAACATAAGCTTTACAATTACCAACATCCACTTATCACCGAGTACATCTAAGGCAGAAGTAATTGGGCAGTCACATCTAAAATCGTTGTTCATGTGCTGTATTTAGGTTTTATTACTTTCAATTTAAAATTAATCGTAAAAATACTTTTAAAATAGAAGTAAAAATATATTTTTGCTTTCAAATCAAAAGTAATAATTCAAAACGGATGAAAAGTACTCTTTATTTAACTCTTATAGTGGTTTTGTTTTCATCGTGCAATTCCAATACGCCAAAGGCCACAACTGAATTAAACAACAACGATGAGATTATTAAAACTGAAGAACCAAAAAAAGAAGTAATGAACAAGAAACAAACTGTAGGTAGCTTTTTGGGTGCCGTATTAACTGGCGACGCTGAAAAAATGCGTCAATTCGCAAATAGCGATTACATTCAACACAATCCATTTATTCCTACAGGATTAGAGCCATTTATTGGAATGTTGCCCATTCTTGAAGAAAATGGAACTACAGCAGAAAATATTAGAATGTTTGAAGATGGCAACTATGTGTTTATGCATAACATCTGGAGAAATGCCAAGCCTTTTGGTGCTGATGAGATGGTATCGTTTGACATTATAAGATTAGACGAAAACGGCAAAGTAGCCGAACACTGGGATGCAATGACCGCCTTAGTTACAGAAACTGCAAGTGGTAGAAGCCAAACCGACGGACCAACAAGTGCCACGGACCTTGACAAGACTGATGCGAATAAGGCTCTTGCTGTATCGCTAATAGAAGACGTTTTAATGGGTAAGAATCCTGATAAAATCACGGACTATATAAGCGCTCAAGAGTATAGCCAACACAACCCCGGAATTAAGGATGGCTTAAGCGGAATTGTTGAAGCGGTACAGTATTTGACAGAGCAAAACAACATGTTTAAATACAACAAAATACATAAGGTGCTAGGTGAAGGCAACTTTGTGTTAACCGTAAGCGAAGGGGAATGGTATGGGGTTGATCAGGTATTCTACGATCTTTTTAGGTTTGAAAACGGAAAAGCAGTAGAGCATTGGGACGTAATTCAAGAAATACCTTCTGAAGGACTCGCTAATAATAACGGCATGTTTGGATTTGAATAGATTGTTAAAAGTTGATTGAACAATCAAAAAGCCCCTTGGTCAAAGTGCTAAGGGGCTTTTTTTCTTTTTATTGTCTAGTCCTTCAATAGTGTTACACAAAAAGTGACGTTATGAGTAAAGGAAAAGAAATTGCTCCTTTTCCCAGAGAAGGCTTAAGGATGGCTTTCCCTAAACGAGTTTTTTAGGGCGAATTGAAATGGCTATTTAAACTTTTCTAAATGCAATTCGGCTTTCTTAACTGACTTTTTTTGTTTTTCGATTGTCTCTTCTGTTTTGCCTTGTGCTACTACGTTTTCTTCAATTTTTTCTTTCATATCAGCAATTAGCTTCTCAGCATCTTCAATTTTCTTCTCATAATTCTTTTTGTCTTTTTCAAGGTTTTTTAAATCCTTTTCAAATCCAGAAAGCTTTTTTTCTTCTTCTTTAAGAACATCTTCAGCATGATTTTTTGCCGTAACTATAGCGTAGTTATCTACTATCTCTTTTGCACTATTGGCTGTAGTCTTGTTGTTTGAAGATGAAATAAAACCATTGCCCGTATCAAACCAAAAAGTAGCTTTTGTTCTAAGCTCAGTTCCTTCACCAAACTCTTCGAATTTAGCATAGGCAGTAACCGTAGTGGTGCTTAGGCTAGGCATCTCGGCACCGGTTAAAACCCATTCTTTTTCTTTGCGCTCATATGATATTTTGCCCTTATATGTTTTTGAAAATTTCTTCCAATTGTCTTCAGCCGTTTTGGCATCAATATTGGGTAACTCAACCCTAAATGAGTTCATAGCACCTTGGCTCATATTTCTTTTGTCTTCGTTAACCATTACTTGCGCAAGCGCATTTTGTAGCCATAGCGTACTTATTATCAAAATTAAATACCTCATAATTTCCTTTACTTAATGTGTTTCTTAATATCAATAATACGGTAAAAAGGTCTTGATTTTGCCAAAAGGTAACTTCTTGAGAATTGAAGGCGATTTTTTTCCTTCATTTGAGCGTTTGCTTATGCCAAGGATTATAAAGGTGCAGGCATTGGAATTGCCCACGGTAAAAAATAGTGTCAATGTATAAAGGAAACAGATGGCTAAAATCCGAAGAAGACCATGGCACAATGGTTATTTTAGATATTCTTAATCAAGTTGAAAAGCCTATTTCAGAATTGAATATGCACTTACTTAGTGCATAGGTTTAATGTCACTTATCAAGGTTTAGCCCTACAGTTTAGACTCTTTTTTTTGCTGAAATGTAGATCTAGAATTTAAAATTTTAAACTGCTTTTTCTTTTGATAATTTCACAATTATTATTGTGGCAACAGCAGCTTCTAAAATGCTTAATGGAATAGCAAAGTATAAAATACCAAAAGGCAATACACTCATATTACCCACTACTAGCCACATAAGTACAAATCCAACAAACCAAGAAAATATTATCGTTTGCGTTGAAGTGAATTTTCTTGAAATGATAAATATGGTGATGGCATAGCAAAGCGACCAAATTCCCCAAACGGCACCGTTTATTGGTTCTTCGGGAAAAGTTAAGCCCAACTTTTCATAATGATTGATCCACTGCCTGTGCAGGAGAATAGAGTTACGAATAAACTCAGATGCACTTATCCAAAGCGTGGCCAATAAAATGGGCAAAAAGGTTTTCTTGAAAAAATTCATTCTCAATTGCTTTTACTTTAGTATCACCTTAGTTAATACTAAGCTACCATTTATTTAGCTGATTTCTTTATTAAAATATAGCGCTTTGTCAATCCAAAAGTCAAGATCTTCATCAAAGTCAAAGCCCTCAGGTGCAATAAATAGAAAACCCCGCATTACGCTTCCGGTAAAATCCATTTCTCTGCTACCTTTCTTAAAGATCAATTGCTTATGTGAAGCTTTGCCAACTCTAACCATTAGACGGTCTTGGCCTGATTTTTTATCAATGTCTAAACCTATACACATTTTGTTATTGACCATAAAAATCAGACCTCCCATCATTTTCTTTTCTTCGGTAACATTTGCTTTAGTCAATCGCTGTCTAATACGATCGGCTTGGTGGTCAGAATACGCCATGGTTGTAAATGCTAATCAGAAAACTAATATAGCTAATGATGAGCTATTGTAAAAAATTAACTAAAACGCAACGCTTTTTAACGACTAAATTCCTGAGAATGGTATCCCCGTAAATTGATGCATTTTATAATCTAGTGTTGTTAGGTCGTTTGAGTTGAATTTGTTAAAGTCATCATGTCCGCAAGATCTGGCTACTACTTTCATTAAATCAGTACTGGCACTAAAGAAATTGTGCAGCTGCTTAGCCGATTGCTCAATAATTATTCTTTGTCGTAAGCTTTCTTTTTGTGTGGCAATACCTACAGGACAGTTGTTTGAGCTACATGCTCTCATACCCAAACATCCAATGGCCTGTAAAGCAGAGTTTGAAACCGCAATGGCATCAGCACCCATCATCATGGCCTTTGCAAAATCTTCAGCAACTCTTAATCCACCCGTAATAACCAAGCTCACACCCTTGGCTCCAACTTTATCCAAATGTTTACGGGCTCTTGCCAGTGCCGGAATAGTTGGCACATTTATATTATTTCTCAAAATAGTTGGGGCAGAACCTGTTCCACCGCCACGGCCATCTAAAATAATGTAGTCAACACCTACCGCAAGGGCAAAATCTATATCAGCTTCAATATGGCTTGCCGCTAGTTTAAATCCTACAGGAATTCCACCTGTTTGGGCTCTTACTTCTTCAGCCATTTTTTTGAAATCTTCAACTGATTTCATATCAGGAAATGCAGCCGGAGAAATGGCTGTTTCACCAACATTAAGTCCACGTACTTCAGCAATCTCTTCGGTTACTTTATGACCTGGAAGGTGACCCCCAGTACCAGTTTTTGCTCCTTGACCGGCTTTAAAATGAAAAGCTTGTGCTTTCTTTACCTTGTCCCAAGAGAAACCGAATTTGCCAGAAGCCAACTCATATAAGTACCTAGAGTTGCTCTCTTGCTCTTGTGGAAGCATGCCACCTTCTCCACTACAAATTCCGGTACCGGCTAGCTCGGCTCCTTTTGATAGTGAGATCTTAGCTTCTCTTGATAGCGCACCAAAACTCATATCAGAAACAAAAATTGGAATATCTAATTGTAGTGGCTTTTTGGCATTAGGGCCAATAACTACCGATGTGGCCACTGGCTCGTCATCTAAGAGCGGTCTGCTTGCCAACTGTGCTGGTAAGAATTGTATGTCTTCCCATTTAGGAAGCAAATTTCTATCAACTCCCATGGCTTCTGAAGGGCCATGGTGTCCGTAGTTTTTAAGACCATTTTGTGCAAGCTCCTTTATGTAGCCTGTATAAGGCTCTGTGCTTTCTGGGTGGGTATCTGCGTATTGTCCCAAGTATTCATCTCCATTGAAAGGCTGTGGATTTTCAACCAAAAAGGCGTTGATCTCATCTTCATCTACCCAAACAATTCCATCTTTAATTTCAGATTTGAATTTGTGTAGTATTTCAGAATTATTGTACTCGGAAACCCCAGTATCATATCTATAATCCCAACCATGAACTCCGCATATCAAATTATGTCCATCAATATGTCCATCAGACATTAAGGCTCCGCGGTGAAGGCAACGGCCATAAAGAACAGAAATTTCATTCCCGTTTTCGTATAAAACTGAGACCAAATCAAGGCCATTTATTTGATGATGTGTAGGTTGTTTTTCTTTTAGGTCCGCCAGTTTACAGAGTTGAATTAGTTTCATGAGTTATAATTATTGGTTATTATATTTAGTTTTAGTGTTGAAATATTATTAGGAGTTCGAAAGGTTCAATTTTACGTTGAACATGAGTAAATCATTGATATTGGGAAGGTCTACAAGATGCACATTTCTTATTCTATAATCGTAATTCACTCCAAATGAAAATCGTTTGCTTAAAGGTACACTTAATCCTGAAGTCAACCAAAATGAGAAATCTTTTGATTCTTCAAAAGATTGAACATAGGATAGATTATAGTTGATCAGAATTTTGTTCTTACCAATTTTGTGTTTTCCTGAAATATTTGCAAATCCCAGAGTGAAATCTCTTTGAGATGAAACCAATGGGCTATTCACAAATGTTTCATCGGTATAATTACTCAATTCATACCCTGCCCCAAGTACAAATGAGAAATCTTGGTATTGTTTAAACGGAAGAATTCTAAGCCCCGCTAAGGCTCTGTTGCTATGGTTAATCCTATACAGTACATTCTTAAAGTAATTATGTGCAATTGATGGCAGAATTCTAGATGTTGATTTCATTTTAAACATCATAATAGTTCTGAAATGCCAATCATCTGCTAGGTTAAAATCGTTTGCTTCAGTGTAGGTGTAGCTTGATAAATTGGTGACAATTAATTTCTTTGTTTCTAAATGATTGTTGGCTGTAACTCTTAGTGATGTTTGAGAAAATACACCGCGTTTTCTTTGACCACTAACTTGAAAATCAACAGCGTATTTCAAAGTGTCAGATTCTTGTGCCAGAGTATCAGTAATGGTTAATAGCACCATTATGAAAACAAGCAAGACATTCACATTTGATTTTACTTTCATGATTACAGGTTTGGTTGAATTGATTTTCGCTTACACTCAAATCGTAATTCGTCTAATTACTTCTCTTACATTATTATTCCCAGTTCCTAATTTTTGATCTAATAAGTTATTCAAATTGTTACCAGCAACATCTTCAAAATTGGCATCAATAATTATTTGATAATTTCCTTGGTTCCATTGCTTTTCAGGTATGAAGTGTGCTGATTTTTCATTTGATGATATTTCCCAATGTCCTGTAATTATATTCTCTGCCCAATCTTCCACCCTAAACATTGAATGAATCAAAGCATGGTCAATAATTCTATCAAAATGAATCTTTAGCGTATCATAACTATTAGCATTGGGCTTTGATATTTCAAGTTCATTTACTCTAATATGTTCTCTATAAGCTTTGGCTACAGTAAACTCTTTAATTGTCTCAGTAGCTAGTTCTTGGCCATATACATCTTGCCAAGTTCCGAATACAATTAACTTGTAACTGTTGCTTTCAAGTAATGCTGGGCCAAGCTCTACGTTAGTGGAAACTCCGCGTTTAATTCTCCCAGGGTCAAATAACAATGTTAAACGCTTGCCATCAGCGCTCCATAGTTCTTGTTTAAACTCCATAAAGGCATGGCTATCTATTTTTCCTGTAGCATCTTGTAATTGAATATGTTTTGATGCTTCGCCTTTCTTCATTGGCGTATTAAAATAGAAGTAAAAGCGCAACAAATTCTCGGGCAGCGCCTTTGCTAAAGGATACACGTTTAAAACGGAAGCTTCATTGTATTTCTCTTTTTCTTCAATTCGAAACTCTGCATAATTAAAACCACTTTCAGAGTCAACCGTTTTCGTTCTAACAACATATTCCAAACCTGACTCAAAAGGAAAATAGGGTGAGAAGCTAAGATAGCTTCCTGTTACATTGAAATTGCCCTGAATAGGGTTTGAGTCATACTTTCCTGTTCTATTTTTCACAAATACAGACAAGTATTCGTAACCGTATTGATTGATATGAGGCTTAGTATAGTAAGAAAAATCAACTAAAACACTTTCATTCGCGACTTCAGGAAAAATAATTTTTGGAGTAATTTGAGAAAAAACACTAGTTGTTGAAATCATAATGAGATAAATGGTTATATAAAAGCTGTTTTTCAATTTTAGCACTATCTATTATTCTTGGTTTGCTGAGGTTTCATTTATAATTGATCGAAATAGAATAAGGTAATTGAATGACACTTGAAACACTGTTTTAGGTGCTTCAAGTGCTTCAATTAGTTACTTCTATTTTTGAACTGGTACGTCATGTTCACCCACTATATTGTGTAGTCTGAATGGAACAAACGTATTCAAGCTAATTAGGTCTAGATTGCCTGTTTCAAAGTCTCTGTTGAGCGAAATAAATTTTGACTCGTTGAGTAAATCAATACGAAGAGATGAGCCTGTAAACATTACTGCCTTTCCCACAGGGCCATAAGGCATAATCGGGTTTATGTCCAATTTAGGTCCTCGTTTAAAATCCGATTTTGTTACTCCCTTGGCTCCATTTAGTCCTTTTACTGGTATAACCATTGGACTTCTGCTATTGTTAGTCACAAAAAGCATTTCTTCGCCTTTAAGACTAAAAGGCACCATATCAATAGGTTGGCCATTTCCCATATCGCCGAGAGTTTTTGCCTTTACTTTTTCGCCATTTTTCAAGTCTTTTAATGGAATTAAAACCAACGGGCTGCAAGTATATGCTGCTACCAACTGATCAATTCCATCTATGGTTTTAACTGCCATAGAACGTATAGGGGCTCTTGATTCGTAATTATCATGCACAATATGATACATTTCAATATTGCTTATGCTTTCGGTTCCATTAAAAGGGTATGGAATTCTCCTAAGCACAGAACAGAACTCTTCATTACTAATTCCTGCCACAAACAATTCTCCATTATAATATTCCATAGCAACAATAGCTAAAGTGCGAAGCGAACGTTTAGACTTAGCGATTTCTTTTGGAGTAGGTGGGGATCCTGCTGTACCACGTAAACCAACATTTTTTTCAGCATCTGGAAGCTTAGAAAGTGATTGTGACGTAGCGGAAATTTTAGATAAGTCAATGGTTACTATTTGGTTTTTGGCTGTTACTTTCATTAATGCAGGTAATGCTTCAAGGCCGTGTCCACGTGTTACTGATAAGTAAACTTCACCACTTTTTGGGTGTACTGCAATGTCATTGATATTTACATTGCCCTGGGCCGTTCCTATAACAGCAGATACTTGAGCATCTACATTATAAATATTAATTTCAAAATCATTTTCTTTTTGATCTTCACTGGTAAAATCTAATGCATGAATGTATCCTGAGTTGTTATCCCCAACGAATAGTATTCCTTCATCATTAAACTCCATTATACCCAATGATTCAATTTTTTGACCATTTGCTAATGTAATTCCAAGTGATAGGGCTGTCATAATCAAATATTTCATTTCTCTATTTGCTAAAGGTTCCTACTAATTCTCCATATGCCAAAATATTGCCTTCCATTTTTTCTAATAACTCTTTTCTTGTAGGATTTGTTAGATCTAATGAAGGCACAGATAAAGCATAAATTCTGAAGTAATATTTATGGTTTCCAAATCCAGGGTCAGGCCCAACATATTCTTCTCCGCTGTAAATATTTAAGCCAAAATCTATTCCTTCATTTTTCAAATCATCAAGCGATACAGCCTTATCAAAGTGGTCCATTTTAGGGTCAATATTAAAAAGAACCCAGTGGTCAATGGTCATTAACTTAATGGTTGGTGAAGGCCCATCGTAATCTGCAATTGTAAAGGCCAGAGACTTAGTTTCTGGTGGCAGATTATCCCAAAATAAAGATGGAGATAAGCTTTCTCCTAGGGCTGTAAATTCGGCTGGAATAGCACCATTTGATTCAAAATCATCTGACCAAAGATTTATACTCTGCTCAAGACTATCATGGTAATCTTGCTCACCACTTTGATCCATGCTCACAAATACAAGTCTTGCCACAAATAATATGATGATTAAACTTGGTACTGCGATTAAAATTTTCTTTAACATTTTTACTTTATTAGTTTAAAAATTAGCTTTTTAAGTGGATTTATAACCTTGCTCCATTTATTAGGCATATCACCTTGGCCAATAATGTTATGAAGCCTGAAAGGATATTTAGTAGATACTGTTTCAAGGTCCAAGTTTCCGGTTTCAAAATCTCTGTTTATAGAGATGAATTGATTTTGATTTAGTAAATCAATATGTAGGGCAGCGCCTGAAAACATTACGGCTTTACCCATAGGACCGTAAGGCATAATTGGATCAATATCGAGTTTTGGGCCACGCTCAAAGTCTTTGTCAGTAACCACCTTAGCACTATTAAGCCCACTAACAGGAATCACTAACGGACTTCTGCTATTATTGGTGACAAAGAGCATTTCTTCTCTATTAACCTGGAATGGTACCATGTCAATTGGTTGTCCATTTCCCATGTCGCCAATGGTTCTTGCTTTCACCTTTGCATTATCTTTTAATTTATCTAAGGGAATTAATACCATTGGGCTACAGGTATAAGCAGCAATGAGTTGATCTTTTCCGTCAATTTCTTTTACTACCATAGCCCTAATTGGTGCTCGGGATTCGTAATTATCATGGGTAATATGGTACATTTCGATATTACTCATGCTTTCATTTCCAGTGAATGGAAATGGTATTCTACGCAATACCGAGCAAAACTCTTCATTGCTAATACCTGAGATAAAAAGCTCACCTTCATAGTACTCAATGGCAACTATAGAAAGGGTTCGCAATGATTGTTTTGATTTGGTAATTTCTTTTTGAGTAGGTGGCGAACCTGCTGTGCCACGCAATACTACTTTTTTATTTGAGTCAGGTAGTTTAGGCAGTGTTTGAGAAGTGATTTTTAGTGACGAGAGTTCTACTACATGTATTTGACTTTCAGCATCTACTTTAACGAGTACAGGTAATACATCTGCTCCTACTCCCCTTGAAACGGAAATGTAAACTTCGCCGCTTTTTGGATGTACTGCCAAATCATTTAGCTGAATATTGCTTCTTGCAGTACCTATAACTTTAGCAATTTGCTCGTCTACTTCATAAACATTTATCTCAAATGTTCTTTTGTTTTTAGGTACGTTGCATAAATCAATCGCAAGAATTGAACCTGTAATGTTATCGCCAGCAAACAAAAAGCCTTCAACGCTAAAGGTCAATACCCCAAGTGCCTTAATATCGGTTGACTCAGTCATTACTCAGTCTTCGAGCCTTTTCTCATCATTGGTTTATAACTAGGAAAATCAAACTCAGCCGCTTCAATGTTGTGCATTTTAAATGGCAGCATCGTTGAAACCGTTTCTAAGTCCAAGCTTCCTGTTGGGGCATCTCTTGTTAGAGAAATGAACTGTTTTTCATTGAGTAAATCAATTTGAAGAGAAGATCCCATGAACATAACAGCTTTACCCATTGGGCCATAAGGCATTAGCGGATCTATGTCAAGTTTTGGTCCTCTTTTAAAGTCTTTATCGGTAACTGCTTTAGCATTGCTAAGACCTTGCAATGGTATTACCTGTGGTGATCTACCACTATTGGTTACAAAGAGCATTTCTTGCCCCTTAAAACTAAATGAAAGCATATCCAAAGGCTGTCCATTACCCATATCGCCTAATGTTTTGGCTTTTACTTTGGCTCCATCTTTTAATTCGATTAAAGGAATGAGCACAAGCGGACTACAGGTATAAGCTGCTATTATTTGGTCAACGCCATCAATATTTTTGATTTGCATGGCCCTGATAGGAGCACGGCTCTCATATTGGTCATGCGCAATATGATACATCTCTATATTGCTAATACTTTCTTTACCAGTGAATGGGTAAGGCATCCTGCGCAGAATTGAGCTAAACTCTTCGTTACTAACACCTGAAACAAATAATTCTCCCTTGTGATATTCCATATCCATTATTGAAAACATGCGTTGAGAGCGATTGGCCTTTGCGATGTCTTTAACTGAAGGTTTACTGCCCATAGCGCCTCTGGGTTTAAACTTCTTTTCTAAATCAGGAACATTGCTCAAAGTCTGAGTAGTAAATTTTACTGAAGTCAAATCAATTACCTGCATTTCGCTTTCTGAATCAATTTTTGCAAGTGCAGGAAGAGCTTCTAAACCATGTCCGCGACTAACAGAGAGAAAGACTTCACCACTTGTTGGGTGAACTGCTAAATCATGGATTTGCACATTATGTGGAGCTGCGCCTAAAGCTGATGCTATTTGAACATCAACATTATAAATATTGATTTCGAACTTCTCCTTCTTACTTGTTTCGGAACTAAGATCAATTGCGTGTATTGCGCCTGAAACGTTATCACCGGCAAACAAAATTCCTTCGTCACTGAATTCTAATATTCCTATTGATTTTATGCTTTGCTGTGCACTCAGGGATGAAATTAAAAAGCTTAATAGCGCTATAATAATTGCTAGATTCCGCATGCTGAGTGATTTTGTTTGAAATTGCATTATATCTGTTCTATTTAGAGATAGTGAAGAATAGCTTACGATAGTTGGGCATCATTAAAAGTATAATAAACAGAAGATCAAATGCAGTTTGAATAGCTGGAACAAGTATAGGATTCATGCCTTCATCAACAATTGAAGGTGGCCCAACCTGACTCACAGTTACAAAGTTTCCGCAATGGTCTACAATAGAAATAGCCAAATACACAATAGCAAATGTCCAAGTCATTAATCCACGTTTTTTGGCTAGCGCAAACATTAGCGGAATGGCAAAAAAGGCCGCTACCAAATCAAGGTACGCAGGGTAGAGCCAAGCCGCAGATTCTGTACCCGATTCTACATCATTAATAAGTGGGATAGCAACAAGCCTTGAAACTTGTAGGAAAATCCAAATTTGCAGACCTATGTAAAAGATCTTTTCGTTACGAGTAAAATTCTTGTATTGAGTCATTTTCGTGATGATTTAATTGGGTTTAAAAATTACTTTTTCGCGTTGACTGTTACACAAAGAAACTATTAAATGTAACTTAAAGTAACAGCGATTAAGAATTGCAACGAAAAAGTGGTTACCAGTTGGTAACATAATGTAACAATTAATTTCAAAGGTAGTAGACGCATGTGGTTTGTAAATGTTACCTTTGGTAACTCAATACCAGCAATGGTATGTTTTTTAAACTCTCAATTAGTTGCTAAGGATTAATACAAGATATAACTGATGAAGTACGATATAAATAACTGTCCTTTAACGGCGGCTTTAAAAGTTGTAGGCGGTAAGTGGAAGCCAGTTATTGTTATTAATCTAAATAAGGGGCCAAAGCGGTTTGGTCAGCTCGACTATTTAATACCCGATATTTCTAGAAAAGTTCTTGCATCACACTTGGCAGAACTGGTTGAAGATAAACTTGTCATTAAAAAGTCGCATGCCGAGACTCCACCAAGAGTTGAGTATGAATTGACAGAAAAAGGAAAAGAATTGGTTCCAATATTTAAGTCATTAGGAATGTGGGGTAGGTATTTGATTGATGCAGAAACATAGGGTTTTACTAAGGGTTGCTGCTTAAAACTTTAGCCGCAGCGGCCATGCCACTTTCGCAAGCACCATGCACTGTAGACTGATTCCAATCAGAAAGTGCTTCTCCTGCGAAATAGAGTTTATCATTAATTGGTGTATTCAAGGTATTTTGAGTTTCGGAACGATCATTATTAAAAGTATATGAGTAGGCACCTCGGATGTAGGGTTCTTTGCTCCAATTCTGAATTACATGGTTTTGATAATGTTGGCTGGCTTTTCCATCAAAAATCTGATCAAGCTCTTGCATTATTACATTAAAGCTTTCTTCATTAGTGGGTTGCTGGGCATATTTACTTGCCGGATTGTTAACCGAAAACAAACCCATAACATGCTTTGTAGTATCTTTTCTGAAAGCCGCATTATAAAACATTTTGTCACTGCTGGCAAATGACTCAATTAATCCCCCTGTCATCATAATATCAGGGTAAAACTGTTCATCAAATTCAATGAATGCTTTAAAACCATCGCCAACGTATATGCTGTCTATAGCATTTTTGTAGTCGCTAGGAAGAGCAGGGAAGAACTCAATGATTTGGTCTTGAAGCACCTTAATTGGTGCAGTTATTATAAGTCTATCCGCTGTAAATATTTTGCTGCTGTTTGAAGTTAATGTAACGCCATTGCCGTCATATTCAATTCTTGAAATTGGAGAGTTGAGGTGGAGATTGTCTTTTATGCTCGGAACAATGAATTGCTCAAAAAAGCCAAACCAGCTGGTGCTTTTAAATTTATGTTCACTGTAAAAATTAGATCCATACCTATGGCGTTTAGTTGAGTCATTATTCCAAACCTGAATGTCTTGCGGGTTGTAAACTATTGTTTCAATTGAAGATGAAACACTACTATCATTAATAATATTTGCCAATACGTTTGGCGAAGTATGAATCCATTCGGCACCCAGATCTATAGGAAAATCAGCTAGATTATTGGTGCGTTTTACACGCCCTCCATAATTACTGTTGGCTTCTATTAGGTCAAAATCAATTCCTTCCCTCTTTAATAGATACGACGCTGCCATGCCTGCTGCTCCTGCGCCTAAAATGGCTACCTTACCATTAAAATTCTTGTCGATTGAAGGGAAAATATCATTTTCAGTACTGCATGAAATTAAAGAATTGGCAAGTAATGGGCCCCCAATTCCAAACAGCGCACTCAGCTTTATAAACTCTTTTCTGTTCATAACTATTTGGATTTACTGTTACTTAAACTTAATCCTATTTCTAGCCCAAAATATGCAGCGTTTAGTGCCGTAAGGCCATACTTTCTACCTGCGAATAAGTTTATAAAGTAGGTTGATTTGTTTTCGCGCTCAAAATCAAAACCAGCATTTAAAGAAGGCAAAAGATATCCAATGGTATTGTAGGTGTGCTCAAATTCACCTGTGCCCAAATTAACATCTGTAGAAAGCCTTTGCCGCGAAACTTGGTAGGCTAAGCCTAAGAATATTTTTGGTTTTAGTGCCTTTTCATTTTTAAACTTGATACCGTAGTTGGCCTGTAGTAAAAGGTTGTTCTGTACACCTGAAAACCCATAATATGCCAATTGTGCTTTGGCAAAGGGTTGAATCTTAATTTCATAGATAGGAGGTGGTGCAAGTTGAAGGCCAACTGATATACCGGGTTGTAGAAAATAAGGGCTGAAAAAACTAAGGTCTATATTTTTCTGAATTTGGGCTTGAGAAATGCCAAAGGCCCCCAAAAACCAAAGGAATAGTGATATCTTCTTCACTTTAAACTTGCTTTAACTCGAAATTACTCATTCAAAAGTTGGCTTTTGATTTTAAACTGTTGGGCCGAGCAATTACTTGCTAATCAAGGCCATTTCTCTATTATACTTATTTCTGTATTCAATAGGGGTAAGGCCTGCGTATCGTTTAAACAACTGCCTAAAAGTCTTATCATCATTATAGCCAATGCTTAGCATTACCTCGAGTATAGATTGTGTAGTAGATTCAAGTGCTTTTTTGGCTGCTTCTATTCTTACACGCTGCATATACTCTATAGGTGTGTTTTGCGTTGCCTTTTTAAAACGGCGTATCAAGTTTCTACTGCTGGTTGATACTATCTGCGCCAAAGCATCAATGGTTATTTTCTCAGTGAAATGGCTTTCGATAAACTCTTGAACTTCAATTATTTCGTGGTCTTCGTGGTCTTTTTGCCCATTAAATATCACAAACTGGTTTTGATCAATTCTATCAAACTCTATCTCAGCCACTTTAGAGCACCAAATGGCTGTTTCTCTGCCGTAAAATTTTTCTATCAAATAAAGAATTAAACTCAAGAATGAATAAGCTCCACCGCTTGAATATATTCCGTTGTCTTCACTTATTATCTTATCGGGCAAAAGTTTTATATCAGGATATTTTTCTTTAAAAATATTATGGGTAATCCAATGCGTGGCGCAAGTTTTACCATGCATTAAGCCAGTTTCGGCCAAAAGAAATGCACCTCTGCAAAGACTTGCTATTTCTGCATTGTGGGCTACACGTTGCATACGCATCCAATCAATAAAAGGACGGTTGAGCTCTATCTGTTTGTCCATATTGCCCACAATCCCAGCTACTATAATAAGGTCGGTTTTTTCTACATCTTTCAAGGCCCTAGTAGGAGTAAGGCTTAAGTAATTATTATAAACCAATGGTTCTTTTTCAATACCGACCAAGTCAATTTGGTATAGATCTTCTTCATTTCCTAGGTTTCTGCGGTAATAATTATTGGCCATTTGAAACATGTTCATTGAACCTATAATGGTATCAACTATGGCGTTTCCTCTAGGAACGAGTATGCTTAGATGTTTCATGGCAACAAATGTAAAAATCAAATTTGTCTTTATCAACCCTATTAATTGTCATTAATTGCCCCCTATAAAAGGTGGTATTACGCCACATCTTTGTGTTGTCAAAACGAAACAACAATTTAAAAAACTAATAAAATGACAGCATTTACACTTGAACCACTAGCAGAACACTTAACACAACATAACTTAAATGGCGAAGAAATTAGCATTACAGGCAAATGGGTACCTCTAAAGAAAGGTGGCATTTTTAGAAAATCAGCCGACTCAAAAGAAATGCTAAAAGAGTGGGAAGATATTCATGCTGAAGCTAGAAATCATCCGGGCATGCTCTCTACTGAAATAAACCACACAGTTGGCCAAGATGCAGTTTTGGTTCATCATGTATTTAAAAATGCCGATGCCTTGGTAAGTTATTTTGCAAGTACGGCCACACAACACGCAAAGGCCCTAATGGCTGTTGCCAAACCAGATATTCATGTAGTTAGAGGCTCTAATATTACTCCAGTAGCCATTGACGCAATAAAAGAAAAGGGCATTCCGGTAGCATTCGGAAATTACCTATTTGGTTACGTTAAAAATGAATACGAAAGGCCAAACCCAGAAACATCAGTTCAAGTAACTGCCAAATGGACTTGTAAAAACGAAGAAGACTTAAACGAGCTTATTTATTGGTGGCAAAAGGTGGGAACAGATGCTTATACCATCGAAAAAGGCTTAGTTCGATTTGAAGCCTATCAGGTAATAGGTGAAAGCGCCTTGATAATTCACGAGACTTTTGACAGCAGCGATGAATTAAAGTATCACCTAACCAAAGGAACTGCAGAAATCTATAAGAAGCAACTTGACAAGATCGCTGCGCCAGAAAATTACTTTTTCCGCGGACCTGTATCATGGACCATTAGAACTTATTCAAAATTTATGGGGCTACCGGCTACGTACTCAAGTCAAGGAAGTAATTACATGGTGCAAGGTGGAAATTTTAGCGAAGGAATTATAAATACCAATCAAAATACAAACATGAAAAACGCAAACATTACAGTTGTTTATCAATGGACAGCTAAAGAAGGAAAATCAGAAGAACTAAAAGCCATTTACAAAGAAGTTTCAGACCAAATGCAAAAAAACGAGCCTGGTGCTCTTGATGTACAAGTTTACTTTGATGAGAAGAGGGATACTTTAGTTGTTTCAGATCTTTTTGCTGATGCCAATGCCCTTGGATTTCACCTAGGAACAACAGCGGCTGGCCATTTTCCTTCATTATTAGAAATTGCCAATCCAGGACCGTTTCTATTCTGTGGCGATGTTCCTGAAGAAATGAAACAAGCGGCGATCAAAATGGGACTTGATGCCACATTTGCTCCACAACAATTTGGTTTTGCTAGAGCTTAATACATAGCTTCTTGCGAATCAATTGAAGACAAAAACGTCTTGTAGTTTTCCAAAACTGCATGGCGTTCTTCATTTGTAGCTCTTGCAGGGCCATAACCAATAAAAGGGGAGAGCACACGCATTCCAACAAAATAGAATATACCATGATTTATTGGGTAAAGAATCTTTTCTAATTCCCCATTCTTTCCAGTGCCATAGGCTTTTTGTGGTCCACCTGTGGTCATGCAACAAAATGCCGTTTTGTTTTTGAAAACGCCATTTTCGTATACGCCTTTTCCGTTGCCATAAGCAAAGCCCATTGCAAAAACGCGGTCTACCCAACCTTTTAAAATAGCTGGCAAGTCAAACCACCAAAGTGGAAAGTTGAAAATCAAAACATCGCACGCTTCAAATAACTCCATGTGTTTTTGTAGACTATCTTTAAAAAGCCCATTTTCAAAGGCATGTACTTGTTCTCTTTGGTATTTAAAATAATCTGACTCGCTTGATGATTTAAAATCATTCTTACCACCCACAGGGTCGAATTCTACTGCATAAAGGTCAATAACATCTACATGATCACCATTCGATATGAAAAATTCAGCAGCAGTATTTTTAAGTGCTGAACAGAAAGATTTGGGTTCTTGATGTGCGTGAACAATTAGTATTTTTCTCATTATAGTATCTTTACTAAAACCTATCTATTCATACGAAAGTCAAAATTTCCGATACAATTTGGGCAAAGTTTTACTCTAAAGTATTTAGATAGTTGAGTGGTGATGAAAATGAAAAATCAAACCAGGATATAATGCCGCGAACTCCATAATTGCTAAGCATTCATTCATGATTAGTGCATCATCAAATTTCTGAAAGTGAATTTATTACTTACTTGACTAAAGCTATTTAAATGTAAAAGATTTTGACCCTAATATTTCTTGCTCAATCTAAAAAGTAAAGATTGTTTTACCGCTGGCCATTCACTTGAAATTATTGAGAAAACCACAGTGTCTCTCAGGTTGCCAGATTTGTCATATTGATGATTTCGCAAAATGCCGTCTTGTTTAGCTCCAAGTTTTGCAATGGCATTTCTAGATGAAAAATTGTACCAATGGGTCCTGAATTCAACCGCAATGCAGTTCAGTTTTTCAAAAGCATACCTAAGCATTAAATACTTGCAAATGCTATTGGCTCCAGTTTGCTGGTGTGTTTTTGAAAACCATGTGCAGCCAATTTCTAACCGTTTATTTGCCGCATCAGCATTCATGTACCTAGTGGTTCCAATTATTTTTTTAGTGGCTGTATTTATAATAGCAAACGGATATGACTTGCCATTGTCATATTCTTCAATAGCTTGGTTTATGTATTCTAAAACTCTATTGGGTTCTGGTGCCGATGTATACCAGAGTTGCCATAATTTACCATCTTCAACGGCGCTTATAAGCCCGCTGGAATGATCTTGGGACAAAAGTTCTAATTTTAAATGACTATTTGATAACTCTATATTTTTTAACCAAGCGCTCATCTGAACTTATTAAAGTGGCCAAGTTAAGTTTTATTGCTATAGCGCGGATAAGGGATAATAGCCTATTAAATGAAACTATTGCATTACTTGGTTTCAAGCCGATCTTTCACGTATTCAATTTGGGTTTTGCCATGCGGTTTGGGTTGTCCTTGCTCATCAAGACCCACCATTACAATTCTATCAACCGTTATTATAGTCTCATGCGTCATTTTATTTCTAACTTCGGCTCGCAGGGTTAATGATGCATTTCCAAATTTTATGGGCTCAATGCCAATTTCAATAATCTCTCCTTCTTTGGCACTAGATTTAAAATCTATTTCACTAATGTATTTGGTTACCGTTCTTGGGTTTTCAAGTTGAATAATTGAATAAAGTGCAGCTTCTTCGTCTATCCACTCTAAAAGGCGGCCTCCAAAAAGTGTTCTGTTGGGGTTAAGGTCTTGGGGTTTAATCCATTTTCGTGTATGAAAATTCATGGGTTTATGTTTTTATTGTTCTTAAAAATGAGTGGTTTACAAACTTTCGTCAAGGTAGGCATTATACATCCACACCAGTTTTTCTTGTTCGCTTATATAGTCGCTCATTAGAGAGTTTGTACCTTCATCATTGGCTGTATTTGCCAGTTCTAAAAGTTCGCGTTCTTGGGGTATAAGTATTTTATAGGCTTTTAATACAGATTTAACTGCTTTAATTCCTGATGAAACTTCATGGGCTTCTTTTACTTTAGCTAGAGCCAATACATCAGTATATCTATGCAATGGGGTGTAGCCAAGGGTTAATATTCTCTCTGCTATGTCATCTATTTTTTCTTGTAAATCGTTATAGAGTTCTTCGAATTTTACGTGTAATTCAAAAAACGCTCTTCCTCTAATGTTCCAATGAAAACCCCGAGCATTCATATAGAATACCTTATAGTTGGCTAGTAAATCGTTTAGCTTTTTGGCAATGTTTTTCGCAGCTTCTTTTTGTAGTCCTATTTGGTTTAGATCAATATTTTTCATTTGATTTCTTTTGAGAGCACAAATATTTTGCGCTAGCGGTTATTAATCAAATTAATAATATTGCATGTGGTATAGATAAAATCAATATGACTTTACAGCAATTACATTACGTTTTGGCACTTGACACGCATAAGCAGTTTGTTAAGGCTGCCGATAGTTGCCATGTAACCCAACCTACACTTACCCTTCAACTAAAAAAACTTGAAGATGAGATTTCAGCAATTCTATTTGATAGATCTGCGACCCCCTTAAAAGCAACCCCAATTGGTGAACAATTTATTGCACAAGCCAAAAGGATATTGTGGGATGTAGATGAACTCAAAAACTTGGTTAACAATGACAAAGAAATGATTGATGGTAGTTTTAAGATTGGGATAATACCCACTTTGGCACCTAATCTTTTGGCTTTATTTCTGTCTGATTTTATATCGGCAAACCCCAAAACCAATTTGATTATTGAAGAACTTCAAAGCGAAGCGATAATTGAAATGTTAAAGAATAGGCAGCTTGATGTAGGAATACTTTCAGCACCACTAAACGAGCATAAATTAAGAGAAGAACATCTATTTGATGAGCCTTTTTTAGTTTTTACGGATGAACAAAACGATTTACTCAGCTATAAAAGTATAAATGCTAAAAACCTAAAGTCTGACGGCCTATGGGTTTTAAAGGATGGGCATTGCTTTAGAAATCAAACGCTGAACATCTGTAATTTCAAACCTTCGCAACAGCACAAAAATGTAACTATGGAAGGCGCTAGTATTGACACCTTAAAAAAACTCATTAGACAAATAAAAGGCTATACCTTAATTCCAGAACTCTCTTATGATGAGAAGAACGATGTAGAAAATGTTCTTGGGTTTGATCATCCAAAACCCGTGAGATCAATTTGTATGGGGGTGCACAAACATTTTACAAGAGAAAAATTAATAAGTGAACTAAAACGCAGCATTATTGCTAATATTCCAAACTCATTTGCAAAGAATACAAGAGTGAGAAGAGTAAAATGGCGTTAAAAAATAATAAGGATTAATCCAATATCAATTATTTACCTTGAGTTTGAGTTTTTTATTTCGGCTATTCAATTTTCACCAAAGGTTGGGTAATTATTTGATCACCATTTACAATTTTGATTTGATAAATTCCTTTATTCAGTTGAGCAATGTCAATTTCTTGAGCCAAGCGATCACCAGTTCCTAAATCGTAGGTTTTCATTATTTTTCCTTGTGCGTCAATTACAAAACACCAAATGTTATTTGGGTTTACGGCGTCAATGTCAAGCAAAAAATTACCAAGCGTAGGGTTTGGATAAATGGCAAAATTCAAGGTTTTGCTAGAATCGTAAAATTCTACATAAACGGTATCTGAAATTAATTCGCAGCCTTTTGATCTAGCGGCCAAATAGTAATAATTACTTTCTTTAATTCTTAATTTTTTGCTTTCTTGCTCAAGACGTTCAAAAACGTTCATATTTAAATTCTTAAACCAATTATACTCATCTAAAGAATCTGTATTTGCACTTATAATGCCATTATTATGTTCCAGTTTAACTGAACTTGGTATTTGCTTTAAAGCTATGCTTAGCGTGTCTGAATTATTTGAACAGCCAAACTCGTTTTTTACCTTTACCCAAAAGTCATCAACATAATCAACCCAAATTGATGGCTGCGTATTTCCATTGTTCCACTCGTAGCTACTAAAAGCGTTGGTAGTCTCAAGGAGAATGGAGTCTTTAGGGCAAATAAGTTCTAAAGTTGAATAATTGAGTAGTGCATTTGGCAATGCTACTGTTGTAATAAAAACTGAGTCTCTTCCTTCACAATTGTTTGAGTCGGTTACCAAAACATAATTAAAACCTTCAGTTGATACCAAGATTGTTTGTTGGCTCAAAGTTTGGTTATTCCAAAGTATTTGGTTGTAGCTGTTTGCTAGATTTAGCACTACACTTTCTCCTTCACAAATTGAATCATTACCACTAATTTGAATATTAGGTTTAGGGTTTTTAAAAGTGCTAAATATTCTATTATTAGTGCTTTCGGTGCAACCTGCTAAATTGGTAATCGTAAATCCATACGTTTCATTACTCCTAATAGTCTTTCTTCTATTTGTGCTTTGATCATTCCAAGCAATAGTGCTTGTTTCTTCATTCGTATTGATATTAAGTGTAAGTGAATCCCCATCGCAAATACCAGAAATAGAAACCGTATCAACGATAAATGATGGCTTTTGATTAAACTCAATTACAAAGTCTTCAGATTTACCAAAACATTGATTGGTATCTTGAACAGTAACATTGAATGTACCATTTTGGGTTATTCCTATTATTGAGTCAAAACTATTAGTACTCCACAGGTAGTTTAAATAGGGTTGGGTAAGTGTTAAGTTAACCGTGTCTCCACTACAAAAAGTGTTTTGCAAAGAAGTTATTATAGGTTTTGGTAATTCAAAAAATGTAACATCAATTGCAGGCGATCTACCTCTACAACCTTGGCTGTCAACAACCACAACTTCGTAGCTCCCGCTTTTAGTTACAAAAGTCTTTGATGTGTTGTCGCCGTTGTTCCACATATAGCTAATGTAACCTAATGGAGAAAGAAGTTCTAAACTGTCGCCATCACAAAGCTCTGTGTTGCCCCTTGCAATG
Organism: Bacteroidia bacterium; assembly: GCA_049115495.1. Taxonomy (GTDB): domain Bacteria; phylum Bacteroidota; class Bacteroidia; order CAILMK01; family JACPUW01; genus JACPUW01. The sequence goes on from JAGDZV010000011.1 coordinate 286,847, forward strand.
CTCCAAGGGGTTGGTACTTGTAGTGGTATTACTTCAGTAATAAAAGTATCAGAATTAAAGGTGCATCCAATGCTATCTATGGTAGTTAAGAAAAAGCTATCGGTTGATTTAATTGAAATTGAGTTTGTTTTATTGCCATTACTCCACAAATAAGAGGTGTAGTTTGGGGTAGCTTCAATATAAAAGCTATCACCTAAACAAAACGATGAGTTGCCACTAAAACGTAAAGCGGCAGCGGTGCCAACATAAACCTGAAAGCTATCTGAAGACTGCCTTTGACAGCCAAAGATGTTTTCAACGGTTAGCGTAATTTTTTGGGTACTTTCAAGCGCAATTTGATTACCGCTTGCCCCATTAGACCATATGTATTTATTTTGATTTTGGGGCCCTTTTAGAGTAATTGTATTTGGGTAACAAACAGCAGGTTTACCCACAGAAGTAATGGTAAAAGGCGATGGAAGGGGCAAGGTTGAAACTCTGAAAGGACTTGAACGGTTTACGCAGCCGTTTGAATCGGTAACTTCAACCAACAAGCTAGTGTTAGATTTTACTGTAAAACCACTTTTTGTTGAATTATTGCTCCACAAGTATTTAGAATATGATTTTGTGGTGGTAATAAAACTTGAATCACCCTCGCAAAACGAACTACCATTTAGCCCTACAATTACGGGGTTTGGTAAATCAAAAACGGTAATATTAACAGTATCAGAGATACCAGAGCAGCCATTTGAATCATTTACAATTACGTAATAATCTCCGCTTTTGTTTATGCTTACACTATCAGTTAACTCATTATTGCTCCAGCTATATTTAGTGTAACTATTATTTGTATTGAGAATTCTTGGTCCAAGATTTTTACAAAATTTTAAAGGTCCATTTGAAAGAACTTTTGGCTTAGGGTTGGCATTGACATTAATACTAATCAACCTGGTACTATCTGTACAACCAAATTTGTTGGTTAAAATAGCCTTAAACCCACCGCTTATTTTAATTGTCTTTTTATAGTTTGTAGTGTTGTCATTCCATAAAACGTTGCTGGTAGTGTCATTTAAATTTATAATAAATGAATCTCCAGTGCAAAAACTTGTTTTGCCAAAAGCAATTGCCGTAGTGTCAGGAAGATTGTTTTTGGTAACCAAAATTGTATCGGAAAAATTAGAGCAGCCTCTATTGTCGGTTACCTCTGCCCAAATTCTTGATGTTTTGTTGATGTGAAAACTTGCTTTTGATGAGCCATTAGACCAGCTATAGCGGCTAAAGCTTTTATTGGTGCTTATTAGAGCCGAATCTCTCTCACAAAAAAATAGTCCTTTATCGCTTGTTAATTGTACTATGGGCAGTGGGTCAACTGTAATTTTTACACTATCGCCTTCGGCTTTACAGTTGTTGGTATCAGTTATATTTAAAGTATATACACCACTTATTTTTGCGTAAATGGAATTTTGAGTTGTATTTCCATTATTCCACGCGAATGAATTAAATGGTCCAGTAAAGTAAAGTCTTAAGCTATCGCCTTCACAGAACCTTAAACTATTATTAAACAGAATTTTGGCGGAGGTTTTGCCATAAAAAATGGCGCTAAAGGTATCTGATTTCACCGTGCAGCCACTTGATGATAAAGCACTAACAAAGTAAGAGCCACTTTGCTGTAAAGAAATTGCACGTGTAGAATCACCGGTATTCCATTTGTAAGATGAGAAGCCTGTATCTACCGAAAGGTTTAAAGTTTGGTCATAACAAAATGGGCCTATTGCATTGGCCTTAATTTTAAGAGAGTCAACAATTCTTTGTGTTGTAATTGTATTTGAAGTATCTCTACATCCATTTGTATCTGAAGCCACTAAAAACACATTTTGATTATTGCCCACTTTGATAGTTTGGTTTCTACTACCGGTTGACCATAAGAAATTAGAATAACCAATTGGGGCTTCAAATTTTACGCTATCGCCGTTGCAAAATTTTATTGGGTTTACATTGCCAATTGTTGGCGGAGTGGCCAAGCTGTTTCTCACAAAAACTGAATCTGAATCTGAGCAATTAAAGCCATTAAAAACTACCACTTTGTACCAACCTGTTTTGCTAACCTTAATAGAGTTTGTTGTTGCTCCTGTGCTCCATTTGTATGCATTATAACCTAACCCAACATCAAGGGTAATTTCATTGAATTTTCTGCAAAAGTTGGCACTTCCGGTATTGCTTGTTATGGTTGGGTTGGGCTTGGGTATAGTTTGTATGTTTATGTTATTTGATGTGTCAATACAGCCATTTGAGTCTGATGCAGTTAAAAAATACTTACCACTTCTAAAAACCGTGGTTCTAAGTGTAGTATCTCCATTACTCCATTGTAAGCTTTTAAAATTTGATACTTTACCCCTAAGTCTTGCGCTATCTCCAAAGCAAAACTGAGTAGCGTCTAAAGCTTGAATAGTAGGGCTTAAAGGGCCATAATTCTCCAGAACAAATGAATCTTTAATACCACCTGAGCAGCCATTGCTGTCAGTAATTATTACATAGTATTCGCCCGGAGACTTTGCCACTAAGGCATTGGTTTGACTGGTTTTGGGCGACCAATTATATTTTGCTTGTCCGCTATCTACTCTTAAAACAATAGAATCGCCCTTGCATATGGTTTTGCCTTTGGCAAGGTTGGCAAGGGGCTCATAATTACATCCAAATTGTAAAAGAACAATGTCAGAACTACCAGCTAGACGACTTTGGTAGGCATTTTTGGTTATAAAATCGGAACTATTTGACGATTCAAGTACAATGGTAGCTTCGTTATTAGCATTAACACTAATATTTGGTGAGCTATCAAATGCTTTTCTTCCGCCAATGTAAGTAGCGTATTTAATGTTAAGTGAAGTGTCCATAATTAAATAGCCCAGTTCACCTGAATTTGTTCCAACGTAAAATGACGAACCTGTCTTTTTTAAAGCATCAGCGGTGGTTCTAATAGAGTCATTAAAAACTTCACATACAATATGTAAATTAAGATCATTGTCAACGGTCAGGTCGGTTATGTTTCTTCCAAGGCTTTGAGATTGTGGTGAATCAAAAGATACCCTTTGTGCCGTGCCTGATGTATCAAAAATTGCAATAAAAGCACCTTGAAGGTTTGGCTTTTGCTTCCAGCTGTTTCTTTTGTCAGGAAAATCATTTTGAAAATTTCCATACCCAAGGGCCAACTTTGAATCAGTAATAAATTCAATACCATCATTAAGACTAAAACTAGCCCCTCCGTTTGGCGAGCATAAATAAGTGCTCCACATTAAATTTCCCGACGAATCAAAACAGGCAGTAATAAAAAAACCACCAAAATTGTTAGCTGTCGAATCAAAGTAGGCCTTTTTCATTGGGAAATCAGTGCTTGAAGTAAATCCCGATATGGCCAGTTTATCGCCCTTAGGGTTAACAGCAATATTTAATAAACCATTCTCAGTATTTGTGCCCCCCAAAAATGTGCTCCAAATTAATGAATCGTTATCGTCAAAGGCCAGTAAACCAAAATCACTAAAGCCTTTTCGGCTGGTTTGGTAGGTATTTCCTTTTAGAGGGAAAAATTTTGTTGATCTACCAAAAAAATACACTTTACCCGAAGTATCCGTTGCTACCGTAGTTTCTGATAATGGTAAAAAAGTGGAATAAAGTAGTTTTCCATTTCTATCAAATCGGCTATAGGCCCCATTGTTTGGATTATTCTTTTTACGGGCGTTTGTGGTTATAGGAAAAGTGCTCCCAAAGCCGGTTGCAGATGTGCAATGAATTATTCCTTTTGAATCTATTGAAAATTCAATGATTTGATCGCTATTTGTGCCTCCAAAATATGTAGACCAAATGAGCTTTCCTTCATCATCGAACTTTGATAAGAAGCAGTCATTAAAACCAATGCTTTTGGTAGAGTAGGCACCGGCGGTTGTTGGGAAGTCGGTGCTAGATGTGAGCCCTCCTATGTAAACATTGTTACTATCGTCATGCTGAATGGTATTGGCATTTTCAAAATTGAAGCCACCAAAATATGTAGACCATTGTACCTCGGGGTCTATGGTTATGGGATAATTGACCTGCTCATCCACATTATAAGAGAGCAATCCACTTTCGTATTTATAACTACTTTTAATTGGCAAGCCATGGCTATCAAAGCTTACGGGTTTTGCATCGGTTATAATCCCTAGGCTGGTTTCAATTTCAAATTCACCTGTAGCACTTAGCTTGTAATTACCACCTACATAATTACTTTTTATTTGTGTAAGGGCTGATTTCGACTCAACCACATAATCATATTTAAGAGCATTGTTCTTTATGTAAAAAATTAAAGAAACCCCTTCGTATATGTTCTTGTAGATGATTTTTTCACCTGATTCTATGCCAGTTATTTCAATTTTTTGGTAATAGAAGTTTAATGGGAGCTTATCTACTTTTCCTAAAAAATGGGGTTGGGAGTTATTACAGTCTTTCCAATTCCAATCAACTCGGTGCATGTTTAATGTAAGGGAGTCTAAAGGGTTTTTTTGACGCAATACGTATGAAACTTTATCTCTAAAAAAGAAAACACTTAAATCATTTGATTCATATTTAAAGTAAATGTCAGTTCTGAAATTTCCGTCGCTATCTTTAATCTGACCGGCATTTTTAATAAATCCGCTTGGTTGCGCCAAACAGTAAAAAGGAAGCAATATTAGTAGCGTTAATAGTCTTTTCATTTTAGGCAGGTTTTAAAATCGGGTGTCAATAGTATGGTTTGTTGGTTATGTGGTATCGATTCTCAACAGTTAAAAGGTATTATGGTTTAAATTTTAACTACATCTGTATTCAACTGCTCATTTCGCTTGCATTTTAGCATTGAAAATAGAAGTATTTGCGGTGAATTTGTATACCCCATCTGATCCAAGGGCAAGCGAATTCAGCTTTAACTCATTTTGTATTCGCCACTATGATTCGTTCTTTATTTAATAACTGTTCAGTATTTAAAATATAACTTGTCTCAGACTGTTAGATAAACCCATCATGTTTCGAGATATATTTCTTATTGACTAATTCTATTGAATAAGTCAAATTTTTGGGCTGACATTATAATTTGGAGGTGCCGTTGGTTATAACAATCTACTTTTTAATTCATATATGCTTGGGCATGCGATTCAACTTTAGTGCATTAAACCCAATCCAAATAAAATAAAAGGCAAAAACAATTCTTTGCCCAGCGGCTGGAGTGTTAGGAAAAATAAAAGGCCAAGTTCCAAAAATGATAGTGAGCCAAGTGAACATTAACGAGGGTCTTATCGCGCTTTTCCAATAACTTGATGTTTTCATTAAACTTGGAAATGTAAATGCTGCCAGAAGAAAGGAAATATAACTTCCGAAACTGCCTACTGAGTGAAGAAGCATAGTTAGCGATTGTTTATTTTCAAAATCGCCCGGAAAAAAACCCGAGAGCGCCATGAAAATACCGCTGAATACAATGCCAAATAGTGGGGTTTTACTTGAATTTTTAACTGCTAAATGCTTAAATAATCCATAGCCGAAAACTGAGATTAGCCCACCTGGGATAATATACCCAAAAGTATTCCATAGCCATTTATTAGGAGTATTTATAGAACCAAGTTCGCTAATTGCTTTGGTTAGGTAGCTGTAACCTTCTTTTTGATTGGCCAATGTAAAATAGAATGTCCAAAACAGGATTGGGGCAAAAATGCCAATAATAGAGTACTGTTTTTTTGTCATGTAACCACCTACGAAACTATGTTAATGTTTACTAGTGAATTTTTGGAATGAAATTATCTGAACTGCTTAGGTTTAAGACCTTTACTTGCGTTCTCGGCAATTTCACTTATTCTGCTGTTTCTAGTCTCCTTTCTTTTGGCCGATACCACCCAATACAGCAGTTGCTTTTTAATAGAGTTGCTTAAACCTTCATAAAATGCCAATGCCCCATTGTGCAGTTCAAATGCCTGCTTTAAATCTTCTGGTATAATCAATGCATCAACCTGATCTAAAAATGTCCAAGAGCCGTTTTGTTTCGCTACGGCTATGCTTGCAAGTCCGGCATGGTGCATTTGTCCATTCTCAATAAGCATTTTAACCTTGTCTTTGTTTATCCTAGACCAAATGCTTTTGTCTTTTCTCTTACTAAAGTATTGTTTGTATTTATCGTCATCAATCTTATTAATCACGCTATCAATCCAACCAAAGCATAAAGCTTGGTCAACAGCTTGGCTCCATGTAATATTATGTTTTGGCGAATGCTGTTTATAGTATATCAGCCAAATAGCTTTTTTTTTATCGTAATTATTTTCAAGCCAATTTCTCCATTCTTCAGTATTTCTAGGGCAAAAGGTTTCCTTGGTTTTCATCTTACTTTTATAATGCCTTGTATAAGCGTTTTATTAGTTTGAGATGATTGAAATTTTTCTTACCTGAACCTGGCCGGTTTGGCTTACCAAGGTAATACTATAAATACCAGAGTCTAAAATTGAAAGGTCAAGATCAATAATATTATCTAAAGTAGCAAAGCTCAATACTTGCTTACCGCTAAGGTCATGAACCGAAATATGATTTAAAATCCGATCACTTCGTAAACTTATTAATCCTTTTGTTGGGTTAGGGAAAAGTGCCACATTAAATTGATCAGGGGCGGGTTCTTCAAGCATGGGAGAAGCTAAACGCCAATTGCTGGCCAATTTATTGTTACTAAAAACATCTCTTAATTCAAGGCAATATCCGACTCCATCCGCTTCAGAAGGCCACGGATTTTCATCTCGGTAAGGTACTTCGTCTATTACATTTCCAAAAGCATCAAGCAACTTTAAGTTGTAACCTGAGTTTGATAGATTTTTGTGATATTGTCCAAATGCCTCAAGGTCATAAAATTCGCTAAAGATTTTAGTGTTATTCGCTAAGTATAATTTGCCATTGCCTTTAATTGAGCTATTCTGAGGGAATTGGTATACAATATCATAACCATCAAAATACAATCCGGTAAGATCTACATCTTGGTCGCTAATATTTGTTAGCTCTAAATATTCAAGGTCATCTTCTAAGTAGTTGCCCACATTTGCGGGATGATAGTGTATTCTTGATATGACCAAAGGAAAATCTTTATCTTGAGGACAATCTGTAACAATTCCCAATTGCTTACTAAGCCAATCAACTCTTAGAGCAGCCCATGTTTTCATATTAGCCACTTCCTCATTGAATTTTGTTGCAGACTGCCATGTTTGTTCTTCTCTATTCAAAGCATCGCCAAATACACTGGCTGCACTATCAATGAGTTGAACAATGCTTTCGGCGCTTAATGGACCATTGGGCCTTGATAAGTGGGTCCAACGTTTTGCCAATTGGCATTGAAAAGCGGGCTGATTAAAAAGTTCGTTCCAGTAAGCCGCACCTACATTTTCAAAATCATAGAATTGCCATACATCTGTTAAGCTTCTATCATAACCCCAAAAAAACAGATCATTGCCAAAAGTTAGGTTCATATCCCAAATGGGGCCTGCTTTTAACTTGCCGTTTCGGTCTTTATGATGAAAAGTGCTAAACTGATATGCATCGCCATTTGAGCCAAGCTCGTTTAATATCATAAAGTCTACAAAAGAAGGAATATCAATAAGTGATGGGTATCCACTTTTAATATTAGGGGTTTGGCTATTATCTGCAAGGTTCCAGAAGTAATCTTGTATATAATCAGCTTGTTCTTGTGCAATATTTGCTGGCTTAGGATACTCATAAACATAGTTGGCAGCCCAGCCAATACCATTAGGCATGCTCCATCCAAATGGATCGGTGCCTTCAATTTTATCTGCTTTTACAATGTAACCGCCTGTTAGGTTTTCGCCGGCAATATTGTAAGGCATCATTTTGGTAATATCTATTCTGCCATCATCAACTTTTAGCTTTTCTTGAAAAAGATAAATGCCAGCGTATTCGCCATTAAGAATCAATTCGCAATAGGTTCCTCTAGAAGCGTATCTTCCAATTCTTTCAGAAAGGCGGTAACTTATAAAATCTCTAATGAGTGAAGAATCATAGGCTAAGCCATTAAGAATCCAGTCATTTTCATCAGGAAACCCAAATAAGCTAACATTTCTATTATCGCCAGAATTATTTACCGTGGTAAGAGCATATTGCTTTTTATCAATAAGCATTGAAGATGAACCACGTACTTCAATACCAATTTTGCCCGTGTAGTGTAAGGCGCTGGTATCTTCAAGTAGCGAAACACTATTTATTGCGCTATCGGGATGATAAATAATGTGCATGTCAGCCGCAATTTTTGGTTCAGCCGGAATTTCACTATTATTTTCAGTGTTTATTACAATAATGGGTAAGTGCGATTGGCTAAGCACAACTTTTTCATCAGGAAAAGTGAACCAAGAGGGTACTGGTCGGTATTGTTTTTTATTATTACCAATGCCAAGGGTAAGAGTAGGAATAATGCTTAAGTCTGAAGATGTTGCGGTATGATTATGAACTTGAATTGCTAGTTTGTTTTGGCCTTTGTTTAGAATATTTGGATCTATTACATATCGCTCTGGTGCAGCACCATTATACATGATAGCCTCTCTCCAAGATGTGCTAACTTGATCAAAATCTGGTGGAGTTCCTTCTACATTGCTTCGCGCAATTTCTTTCCCATTTATATAGGCCACAAAACCATCATCATAATCAATGTCAAGGTAAAGGCTGGTTATATTAGTTTTATCAAAGATTTCGAATGTCCTTGTTATAAATACCGAAACGGTTTGGTCAATTACCGTGGCATCATCATTATCTCCATAGCCAATTCCAGTAGGGCCTGTTTCCCAATTTTCATTATCATCTAAAAGCGTATTCCAAAATGAGTTTACAGGTGCATTAGGCGTCAAGTATTTAAAGTCATCGCCAGGTAAAACCACGCTCTCGTAGTGATTTACCTGCGCCAATAAATGGTTGTAAGCCACAAGGAAAATAACCGTTGTTATGAGATTTTTGGGAGTATAAATTAGCTTAAGCATAAAGGCTGTCCGAATTTACCGAATAAAGCCTTTCTGATTGGTATTGGAATATTTAATACTTCCAAAGCACCTTGCCACTCTGCTTATTGCCTTGTCTTACAATTAGAAGGTAAGTGCCATTTTCGAGTTTTCGTAAGTTCAATTTAAGATCTCGCTCATATGTACTATCGGATAGAACCTTTTTGCCATTTCCGTCATAGATCTCAACCGAAGTTTCTACAACTTTTGAAGGTTCAAATTCTAAGAAAATTTTGTTTGTAGCAGGGTTTGGAAATAATTCAAAATCAAAACTATTGGCTGTAGTATTCAATGCTCGTGTGTTATTCGCATTAAAGTCAACATAAACGGCAAAAAGCTTATTGCTAGCACGGCTCAGCTTGTCTACATCAAAAGTGAAAAAGATATTCTCCTCGTCGCTTTCAATACCACCAAATATGTAACCCACCAAGGTTTTTTGATTGTTGAGCCTATTTAGTTGCAGCATGGCTGAGCTAAAGATTTTGTCGCTAGCTGGAATAAATTCAGCACCTGAGCCTAAAAAACCGGGCATTTCGCCAACCTTAAATTCGCTTAGTTTACCATCTTTATCTCTTGAAACGGCGCTAATCGTTTTTACAAAAGGCACATCGGTATCTTCAACTAGCACTTCATCTTGGTAAGTGAATTGTGCCATACCTCCAAAAAAGAAGGTGTGCATGGCATTTTGACTTGAATCATACACGGGCAAATGCGCGGAGTGGTATTGATTCAATTTTTGTTCAAAGCCTTTTACTACATTATAACTTTCTCCCTTAATATCAACTACATTGAGCCATGGAATATCTTCATCATATTGAAAAACACCAGTAAAGGCGGTCATGCCTATTTCTCCCTTTGGAAACTTCTGTAATACAACATTATAATCTCTTCTGTGTAAATGATCTGTATCTTTAATAGCCTTGTAATAATCTATTTCACCATTTGAATTGAGTGTGAAAATTCTAATTTCATTGGTGTAATCTTGTTCAAAACCCGGACCGTGATCTGGCCCCATAGGATTGTATCGGCCTGTAAATTTTTGGCCACCTACAAGGTAAAAAGTGTCATTTAGGTTGTGTAAATAGCCACCTGTTACTGCAAACCTTGTATCATTAACCTGTGAGAAAAATGAAGAAGGGTCTTGAGCATTTATTATAGCATCAATTACCTTTTTGTAATCAAGCTTAACCAAACTTGGGTAAGTAATATGGTCTCTTTCGGTTGCACTGTAACCGTAGCCGCCAGTTACGTACAAATAGTCGCCATGTTGCTCAAACTCCTGATTTGTTGATTGTAGTTGTTCGTAAAGTGCAGTAGGCAGCTGGCTCAATTCACTTGAATAGGTCTTTTTGGTTTCAAGGTCAATTACTATGAGTTTTTTATTGTTGTCGTTTTCAAGAAAAGCTTCAAAAGGTCGGCGTTTGTGCAAACCATCAGTTCTTCCGCCAATAATTAAAACCTTGCTGCCATCTACTGCATTTGAGTAAGAATGTACGCCTATGGCATTATCAAGGCTAACTTCTTGTAGTGAAACGGTAAATGGTGGCTGCCCCTTTGTGGTTAATGAAAATGCAATTGCTAAAAAGAAAACAAGTAAAATTCTCATGGTTTTGGTTTATGCTCCAAAAGTCGTTAACATAAGTATTTGATTTTGGTGACGTCAATCACGAAGTCAGAATAATGAAACTAGGCATTAGGGAGTGTTCTATTTTTTTTGTGTATCAAATTACTTTTTAACCCAAGTCAATTACACGAACTATTTGGAACTACTTTTTTTGGAATGAGCAGAATTAAATGAGAAATTACCTTGATGAGATGGAGTTGTTCTAGGCAGCTTTTTTATTTTGACGCTTAAAAATATCAGTTATTATGGACCGTTTATTTTTAGAAGAACGTGCTATGGATTTTTATAAGGAGCTTTCCAAAATGTTGCCAGATGATATGGGCAAGACAATAACCTTCGATTTGAAGCAAAGTGAAAAATTAAAATGGCCTGATGCCAAGTATGAAGGTCGTTTTAGGGATTTCAAGCTAAACAAAGCATTTGACAAATTAATTGGCCATTTGCTTCAACAAGTCAGTAAGATTATAATTGAACTGAATCGAGAGAATAGAATTAGCAACATGATAGAATACCAAAAATTAATCTCCTCCATGGAAAATTCTCTAAATGCTCACGAAAAACATGTAATAGGTACATTGCTTATGTCAAGGACAATTCTTAATAGATTAAAAACACTTTAGATTATAATCAAACCACCGTAATCTAGTCGTTATTAAAACAAAGCGAAAATTGATTATCTCCAAATGAAATATCGCTTTATACTCGGCCAAAAGTCAATGATTAATAAAATTACAGCTAAAGAAATTCTTGTTATCCCCAGAAAAGGTTGATTTCGTGGTTTTTCATAAGCATCATGCATTTCAAGATTTAGATACTCATAATACTCCACTAACTCTATCCCCCCCCCATATGATGAGCCCAATGGCCCCAATGAAAAAGCTTATTCGCCAAAACCAATTATTAGATTTCATTCTTAATCTATAAAGCCATATTACAAGGCAATTGACATAGTTTTTTAAAAATATGACACTATAATTATCAGAATTTGGACCAAGAGAAAACGCACTTTAGAGTAGATAATTCTAGATTAATGATGTAATAAACCCTATTGAGCATCCAAAAGCATTTCTTCCTTCGGCCCAAAAATCAATGTTTTTCCATACTTGATTGTGAAAATAGCTAAAGGTAATGGCAGATTTCTCATCAAAGTATATTTCTAATGTGCCCAAGGCCGAGGTGGTAAATAATCTGCCCGCTTTTTGTTCAAGAAGTATATTGTTGCCGTTTAATGTAGCAGTGGGGTATTCATAAAATCTAATACCGGGCATGTAGGCTATCATAAATCTAAAGTGCTTATCGCCAAAACGGTAGCCAGGAGCTAAAAATACATCGGTAATTTGGGCAGTACCTTCAATTGTATTTGTAGTAGTGGCATTGTTTAATTTGTATTTTGAGCCAAATGTGTTGTAGGTAAGTCTTAAGAAGTAGTCATTGTTATTTCTAATTCTATATTCAACAGAAGTTTTAACCAAGTATGCGGTTGAAATCAAGCTTGAATTTGGATTTATAAAACCAATATCGAGCGATGGTAGAAAAATTCTACTGGCTATTCCCTCGTAGCTGTAAAGGCTATCGTGTTGAGCATTTAGTTGAAAGACATTTGAAACTAAAATAAAAAGTAAAGCAGACCTTAAAACCTTCATAAAAGAGATGCAATGTTTATTTCTTAAGTAATGGCTTTTTCTCAAACATTCTATACCCAATATTTATACCAGCACCCATATAAAATACTCGATTAACTCCAATCAAAAACCCAGGTGTTGATTTTGAAACCATTATATCACTATTCAAATCGCCCATTAAGGCGGCGTCAATAAAAACTTGCATTTCAATTCTATCTGTAAGCACTTCAAAATAGGTCATTCGGCTGGCGAACCCCAAGGTGCTAAAACTGTGGTATTGTAGCCTTGAAACTTCAAAACCTGGATTAAAATTAGGCGTACTCAAAGTCATATGATATCGATCTGAAACTCGCGACCTGACCACATATCCAGAAACCCAGAATCGCTCAATGATTTTTAGATCGATTCCTAATGATGAAAAGGTATTACGGCTAGTGCCTGTAACATTTACTTCAAGTCTGGACATTTCTATGCGCTCAATATACGTGTTAATTGAAAGTCCGATTCTTTTCGCGATATGCCAATGGAAGTAGCCACCAAACTCATATTGCCCAAAAGCTAAGCCCACCAACGGTCGCGCAACATCAAGACCTATTGACAACTTGTAATATTCGTTACCACTTTTTTCCAGTTGAGCATTAGAATTAGTTGTCCATGTAGTCAGCAAAAGTGCTGTAAGTAATATAGGTATTAATCGTATCATTTGGTGTTTTGCTCAATTGGTGATAGGCCATTATACTACTTGCGGTTGGATCTACATTATACTCTTCAAGTATTACAACATAGCCACATTCCTCTTGGAATCTTTCATTAAGCACGTAATTTATAGTAAAAGAATCAATAGTGTTAAAACCATCAGTCAAGTAATATGTCTTTTTCCCACTATATAAAGGAAGGGTTATTGTTGCCTTGCCGAAATTAGAATCGCAATCATTATAAACACCAATGGGCTCCCTGAGTCCGAAGGCCTTTATCTCTTCAACATGACAACTATTAATTATTCTAATATATACTTCAGGTTCACCTGTCTCATAACAATTGCTTGCGCAACTGTTTAAAATTAGTATTAAAAGGCAAGGCAATGATCTGGAGAACATAGATGCTAAATATTTCAACTTATTTTTCAATTCGACTTTGAGAACGGGAGATCAATACTTTTAGTCTTACTTAGACTCCAAATTCAACTTTTATATTCCGATTTTTCAACAAGAGGGCGATGTACGGGAAATTGCGCAATTAGATCAAGCGTATAATGAAGAGAGAAATATTCTGCTTGTAATACCATCATAACTATGTAAGCAATCGTGATGAGCCATTAGCGAAGAAGAATAAGTCAATAGAAGCAAAGAGAAAACTGGCCAAAGTTTTTTCATGAGTTGATTAATTATTCATATTCGGTTTCTTCTCAAATAATCGGTAACCAACATTAATACCTGCACCCATATATATGGCTCTGCCTGCACCTATAATAAACCCAGGAGTTGATCTTGAATAACCAGCTTGCGAATCAAGATCACCCATTAAACCTGCATCTATAAAAACCTGCATCTCAATTTTTTCAGTCAGCACTTCAAAATAGGTCATTCTTCCTGCTACGCCAGTTGTTCTAAATTGATCTTCATGGGTTCTCGTAACGGGATAAAAATTTGTGCCCGCCAAAGTAGCAGTATATGTTTCGTTTACTTGAGCGCCAATTACGTAAGCCGAAACCCAGAACTGTTCTATGATTTTAAGGTCGGCCCCAAGTGTTAGGTATTGACTTTGGCTAGCTCCTGATACATTTCTTATCAATAGCTGATTAGGCAAAGCTTCCATGCCAAAGTTTATTGAAATGCCTAATGTTTTTACGGCATGCCAATGTAGGTAAGCGCTAAACTCTCTTTGGTTCATACCAATAGCTGCCAATGGCCTTGCCACATCAATACCAATAGACAAATGGTGGTCGTGGTAAGACTTTATGAGCTGCGCCTTAGTAGTAGTTGCGCATGTAATCAGCGTGAGTGCTGTAAGTAACGTAGGTATTAATCGTATCATAAGGTGCGCTAGATAATTCATAATAAAAAGGTAAGCTGCTAGCTGTAGAATCAATTGCAAAGTTGTTGAGCATAACTACATACCCGCAAGCCCCTTGAAAACTCTCTTCTAAACTGTAGGTGGTTGTAAAAGAGTCAATTTTGTTATAACCGTCGGTTAAAAAGTAGGTTTTCTTTTCTTCGAGTAAAGGCAGGGTAATTACTGTTTTAGCCTGATTCGAATCACAATCGTTTCTAACAATTATTGGATTTCTTATACCTTCAGCTATAATTTCTTCATACCTACAATTATTATGAATGGTTAGGTAAACTTTTGGCTCTTCGTTTTCGTAACAGTCACTACCGCAAGAAGCAAAAAAGCAAGCTATTGCTGCAAAGACTGTTAGCGGTTTGGTAAGATTAAAATATCTTTTGGTAAACTTCATTTTGTTCAAGGTGTCCTTTTTTGGCTTCTAATATTTCAAAAACATTTTCTTTTATGGTATGTGCAATGGTTCCCGTGGGCAAATCGTTGCAGTCAAGTCCAAAAGGATCTTCAATTTCTTCGGCCATTAACTCAATTCCTATGAAGGCAAAAAACACAAACATGGTAAGTGGTATGGTCATTAGATGAAATGTAGAGTCTAATGCAAATGGCATTACAAGGGTGTAAGCCACTATAAATATTTTAATGTATACCGCGTAAGAAAAAGGAATTGGGGTTTTTTTAATTCTTTCGCATGCACCTAAAATATCTAGTAATGATTGCAATTGCGGTTTAAAGTTAAGGTGGTCTTCGCCTGTAATTTCACCACGCTTATAGGCATCTTGCACCAATTGATGTATTTGATAAGAAATATGGTTTGGAATATGGCTTTTATTGGCGTAGGTTTTTTTGTCTTCTTCGCTTAAAAAGATTAATTCTTCAGTTTTAACACCACCTCTTAAATGCTCTTTAAAAGCAATGCAAAAATTTGAAATGTATACCGCCATTTGGTGTCTATCGGCCAGGTTTTCTTTATTAAAAGTAGCGTGGGTGGTAATGGCCATGTTACGACAATTGTTAACTAAAGCTCCCCATTGTTTGCGGCCTTCCCACCATCTATCGTAGGCTGAGTTGGTTCTAAAAACTAACAGAATTGATAAAACAACCCCTAATAGTGAGAAAATGCTTGGATTGAGCAAGATTCCCTCTACAAGTCCAAAATATTCTAGCGGAATACAAACTGCCGCCGAGTAAACGCCAACAAGTAAAACTGACCGTACAATTTTGGTCATGGTCCAGCTTTTGGCCAAGTGCCTTATATCTTTAAGAAAATTCTTATTTGGTTGGTAAACGATCATATTTCAGAAATATATCTATGCACAAAGCTAATACTCATGGCGCCTTCTCCGGTGGCACTTGCTACACGGTTCATTGCACCGCTTCTCACATCTCCTGCCGCAAATATTCCCGGAACACAAGTTTCTAAGTTAAAAGGCTCTCTATGCCATTTCCAAATACTTTTAAAGTTGTCATTTTTATAAAGATCTCTACCGGTAAGCAAAAAGCCTTTCTCATCTTTAAGCAATTGATCGCCTAGCCACTCTGTATATGGTTTGGCACCTATAAATACAAATAGGGCTGCGGCACAGTGCTCAGATTGCTCTTTAGTTTCCATGTTTTCAATTACCAAGTTTTCAAGTTTATCGTTTCCTTTTGCTTCCAAAACTTGGTGTTTGCCCAGTACATGAATATTTGGTGTGCCATTAATTTGATCAATCAAATAAGATGACATTGTTTCGGTTAGGTCGGGTTTTCTTACTAAGATGTAAACATTCTTGGCAAACTGAGAAAGGTACATGGCACCTTGCCCCGCGCTATTTCCACCACCTACAATATATACATCTTGGTTTTTGCATGCGCCTGCTTCTGTAGTAGCTGCACCGTAGTAAACACCAGCTCCGGTAAAGTCATCAACGCCCTTAGCAGGGTGTCTTCTGTAGTCAACGCCAGTGGCTATTACTACACTTTTGGTGTTAATAGCGTTTCCATCTTTGAGCGTAATGGTTTTGAAATTTTCCATTACTGAAATATGTGCTACTTCTTGTGGCGATAAAAACTCTACACCAAAACGAGTGGCTTGTGTAACGGCTCTTCTTGTAAGGTCAGCTCCGCTCAATCCATTAGGAAAACCAAGATAATTTTCAATTCGTGAGCTTGTGCCTGCTTGTCCGCCGGGAGCTCTTCTTTCTACTAGTAAAGTGTTGAGCCCCTCAGAGCCACCATAAACACCAGCAGCTAAACCGGCAGGACCAGCACCTATTATCACAACATCATACATCTGCTCTTTGGCCTTAGGGCTTAAGCCGAGTTTTTCTGCTATGCTGGTAACATCTTCAGCGCACTCATAACTTCCATCTTCAAAGAAAACAACAGGAAGGTCTTTATGCTCAATGCCATTTATTTCTGTAATATCTTGGGCTTCAATACTGGTTTCAATATCGTACCATTTGTAAGGAAAAAGGTTGCCCGATAAGAAGTCTTTCACTTTGTGAGATTTTGGACTAAACTGATAACCAATTACCTTGATTCCGTGATATTCGGGCGTGTGATTTGCTTCCCATTCAGCCAATTGATCATCAATAACTGGGAAGAGTTTTTCTTCAGGTGGATCCCAAGGTTTCATGAGGTAATAATCCAACTGCACATCGTTAATGGCTTTTATAGCCGCATCAGTATCAGAGTATGCAGTGAGTAAAATGCGCTTGGCTTCGGGATATATTTTTTTGGCTTTTTCTAAGAACTCAACACCCAGCATTTCGGGCATACGTTGGTCACTAAGAAATAATGATACGTTTTCGCCTTTCGCCTTTAGCTGAGGTAGACTCTCTAAAGCTTCGTTGGCCGATTCTGCGCTTATTACTTTAAACTGCGATCCGTACTTTTTACGTAAATCACGTCTCACCGCTCTTAACACCTGCGGATCATCATCTATTGAGAATATTATTGGTTTCACTTGGGTAATAGTTAATGGTTATATGTTATTGGTTTCCCTTTTTCGGTTCAATTTTAAGACTATTAACTGATAACAAATAACTGTTAACTAGTCGGTAAACAAACTTCAAACTCAGTGCTTCCTTTTTCTGAATTTACACGCACATCGCCGCGGTGTTGGCGGATGATTTTCATCACAACATCAAGCCCGAGGCCAGTTCCTTTTCCCATTTCTTTGGTAGTAAAAAATGGATCGAAAATTTGGTTGACCATATCCTCTGGAATACCAGGTCCGTTGTCCTTTATATAGGTTTTTACAAAGCTGCCATCTACAACGGTTCTAAGCGTAATGGTGGGGTTTGGTTCTTCATTATACTCAGCTAAGGCGTCAATAGCATTGTCAAGAATATTGGTAAATACCTGATTTAGCTCACCAGGAAAACCATTTATTGGTGGGAGAGATGCGGCAAAGTCTTCAATAAAAATAATTTGGTTTTTCTTGATTTTATGTTTGAGCATGGTAACCGTGCTGCGTAAACCATCATGGATATTAACTTTTTGAAAATCGCGGCTGCGATCCATGTGCGTATATCCTTTTATTGAGCCAATAAGGTCTGCTATACGAGTTGACGCTTCTTGAATCTCTTCAACCATTTTTTCTGTAGACAGGTTGTTTTCTATCCATCCAATTATAGGTCTGAAATTTTCGGCATTTACATTGTCTTTTACAAGCTCCAAATCATCTATACTAAAATCAAACTCCACAAGATTTTCTACCAGATCAAAAGGACTTTCAATTTCGTTGTCTTCGAGCCAGTCGGTTAAATCGTCTTCCAAATCATTTCTGTCCATTAATGACAGTTGATTTGATTTATGATTGTCAATTTTTGAAAAGAGCAAATCATTAATGGTATCAACTTGCTCCGAATCCATTTTAATATTAATTACCTTTTTAAACTTATCGGGTTGGCCTTTTAAATGGTCTCTAAGGGCATTGGCACTTCTTACTATTGCTGATGCGGGGTTATTTAACTCATGAGCAAGACCTGCAGAGAGTTTTCCAAGCGACATTAATTTTTCGTTCTGAATTTGAAGTGTCGTAAATGTTCTGATTCGGTTGGTCATTACATGTACAAAAGCTTGGGTAAGTTCAAATTGAGTCTTAATCATTTCGCTAAAGTGCTTTCGGTGAAAGCAAATGACCTTTGCTGGTTCGTTGGCTATTGCGTTTCCGCCAGCGTGTGTCATTCTTGAGTAGGGTAAAAGTCCAGTTATGTCACCAACTGACATTTTGCCCATTTCCCTTTTCTCGCCATTACGTTCTAAATAGATTCTAAAAGCACCTTCTACTATTATATAAAGCTCATCAGCTGGTTGGCCTTTGGCAAAAACAGCATCACCTATTTTAAAATCTCTTATTTCGGCATGAGATAAAAACCACTCTATTTGTGGTTCAGGAACATCTTTTAGCTGATCTAGCTTTTTAATAAAGTCAATATGGCTCATGTTGGTATTTTGGGCTTACAAGTTGTGAAAATTATACCAAATAAAAACTATAGCCAAATTGACAACAATATGAGTTTAGTTGTTTGATGCTTAATGCAACCAAATGATCTTAGTAGTTAAAAAGAAAAAGTGGGATTTTGAAGAAATAACTTGCGGCCAGAAGCGTTACTCAGCCATAAAAAATCAAGGTTTATATATAGGCATTTATACATCACTTAAAACCAATAAAAAATGAAAGCAAAGCTTCTAGTTTTAACTTTTGGAGTGGTTGCACTACTATTCTCATCATGTAATAGAGAATGTACAGTTTGCACCATGTACGATTTAAATAATAATGCGCTTGGCGAGTACACTTCTTGTGCTGATGATCCAGAACAAGATGCAATTGAAAACTTTTGCGAAGGTTGTGAAGGTCAACCGTTTACGGCAAAATGTAATCAAGAAGAATAAAACCTATAAACATGACATGTCTTTTGTCAAAATTCTTAAAGACATGTCATGTTTCAAAAAGTTATGATTTAAACGGGGAGTTACCTTTAGCTGCATACCATATCAATTGAAAAACCAAATCGTATGAACTTAGTTAAAGCTACTCTTGCCAACTTTGTATTACTCAACGCTATTGCCTTTTCTTACTCACACACCAAAATCGAAAGCGCTGAATTTGGTGTCTGCATGGCAGAAGAAAGCACTACAGTATACCTTTAACTAATGGATGATGCTACATTTAGTTATAAAGATCAGTTGATGAATACAACGGGCACATGGAAGCAGTTAGGCTCAAAAGTGATTTTAGAACCAGCCCATGAAACCAAAAACTTCAGAGATATTTGGAGACTCGAAAGTGACAACCGAGCCATAAAGTCTAGAAAGGGAATTAGTTTTTATCGCTTGTTAAACAAGAGATTATGTATTGATTGCGAAGGTTGAGAAGCTTTAAATTCCTTGACGTAAAAGGTATCCAATTGTTATTCCCGTTTCGCCGTAGCCTTCAAAGATTCCTAAAGCTGTTCTGGTTGATAAAGATATTCTAAGGTTTTTATGGTAAAAGGCCAGATTTCCTGATAAAGCAGGTCTAAACCAAAGACCAGATATTTGAGGAGAAAGGTCAGCTCCGGCACTTATTAAAATGTCAATTCTAAAATCTTTGGAATAAAAAAGTGCCAAACCGTAGCCATTACTAATATTCAGATATGTTTCTTGGTAAAAGCCGCCGTGCTCTATTGAACAGCTCAAGGCTCCTAAAAAAACTTTTTCACGACGCTGAAAGTCAACTCCTAACCTAAACGCAGGAGATCCTTCTTCGTCTCTTCCTTGCTCATAGTTGCTATGAAACCTTTGGAGAATTCCAGCATTAAATCCAAGTTCCACTTCTTCTCTTTCAGGATATTTTTGAGCATTTAGAATTGAAGAAGTGCTTAGAATTAGGAATAGGATTAACGCTTTTTTCATAGCAGATTATCAGCAAGTTAAAAATAAAATTCGGATCGTCTTTTATCAATTTAAAGGAAGAACCCAACCCAAAAAACTAGAAACATTAAACACTAAACTATTCTATCCCGCAATCAATTTCTCAAGCCAGTCTCCTACAAAGTATGAAAGTATTGCCGCGGCGCCACCCAATATTAGGGTTTCAATAACCCCACGAATCTTGCTGGTTCCGGTAACTTTACTTTTTAAGAAGCCAATGCCCATAAAAGTTAGCCCTGTCATTATGCTAGAGGTCATAAAAAGGTTTGATGTAGTTTCTGCTAGGTAATCATAGATATATACTATCAATGGAATAAAGCCCATAATAATAAAAGCTGCAAAAGTTGCCGCTCCCATGCCCAAGGGAGTTTTGGCTTCTTCTTGCATTTCAAGTTCTTCTTTCATCATTACCTCTACCCAGCGGTCTTTATCTGATGTAATATGTGCCACTATATCTTCGAGCAACTTTCCTTTAAAGCCATAATTTTCATAGATTTCTCGTACTTCTTCAACTTCTCGCTCGCGTAAGTTCTCAATTTCCCAATATTCAATAGCCTTGTGTTTTTCGTAATTCTGTTTCTCTGATTTGGTACTTAAGTAGCTGCCCACGCTCATGGCAAAACCATCTGCTATCAGGTTGGCAAAGCCAAGAATTATTACCACTGAGCTAGATAATTCTGCTCCTGTTGCACCAGCCACCACCGCAAAAGTGGTTACGCTTCCGTCAATTCCACCATATACAAATTCGCCAATATAGTCTTGAAACTTACCAAACTTACTGGCGCTGTGAATTTTATTCTCGTTGTGTTGTGCGGCCATAAGGCAAAGATATTGAGCTATTTGCTCAGAATGATTCTAAATTAAAAGCAAGGCACCTTAATATAAAAAAGGCTTCTAATTAAATAAGTTGTAACCTTTGCACTTTAAAATGGGGACGCTTTTTTACGAGAGAAGTTTCCAAACTTTTTTCAATAAAAGCAAATATGACATTTAACGACTTATCGTTAATGCCCTCAATTATTAGAGCGGTAAACGATCAAAACTATACCCAACCTACACCTATTCAACAACAGGCAATTCCTTTGGTTCTTGAGCAAAAAGATGTTTTAGCATGTGCACAAACAGGTACAGGTAAAACAGCGGCCTTTGCTATTCCAATTATTCAGCATACACAGCAGAATATTATTCATAGCAAAAAGCCAAGAATCACTTCGCTTATTCTAACTCCTACAAGAGAACTGGCTATACAAATTGGAGAGAATATTGATAATTATAGCAAGTATACAGATGTAAGGTATACCGTTATTTACGGTGGAGTGAAACAAATGAAGCAAGTAGAAAGGCTCAAAAAAGGTGTCGATATTCTGGTTGCTACACCGGGCAGATTGTTAGATCTTATGGGTCAAGGTTATATAAGGCTTCACGATATCAAACACTTTGTGCTTGATGAAGCAGATAGAATGCTTGACATGGGCTTTATTCATGATATAAAAAGAGTAATAGAGAAATTGCCTAATAAAAGGCAATCGCTATTCTTCTCTGCAACCTTGCCTCCCAACATTATTGAACTTTCAAAGCAAATTCTTACCCATCCGGTAAAAATTCAAGTTACACCAGCTTCATCAACGGCCGATACCGTTAATCAAACGCTCTATTTTACTAATAAAAGTTTGAAAAAATCATTACTGGTGTACCTTATTGATAAGCACGATATTAAGCAGCTTCTGTTATTTGTTAAAACTAAACACGGTGCCGACAGAATTGCAAGGGATTTAAAGAAAAAGCGAATTAACGCACAGGCAATTCATGGTGATAAGGCACAAAATCAAAGGCAAAATGCACTTAGGGCTTTTAAAGAAGGAAAGATTAATGTATTGGTTGCCACTGACATTGCTGCTCGCGGTATTGATATTGACAAACTTGAATATGTGATAAACTACGATATTCCTAATGAGCCAGAAACCTACGTACATAGAATCGGTAGATCTGGAAGGGCAGGTGAATCAGGGTTTGCATTATCATTGTGCGAGCCAGAGGAAAATATCTTTGTGAAAGACATTGAAAAGCTCATTAAAAAGAAAATTAGAGTAGTAGATGATCATCCTTATCCTCAAACGGATAAACCAATGACAGCCGCTGAAAAGAAAGAATGGAATAAAGAGAAGCAAAGGCGAAAGCAAGAGTTTTTTGCAAATAGGAAGAAAAGTAATAGACGTAATTAAATAAATGGGATAATTACTATATTCATGCCACTATGAAAAATCAGTACTCTCAAAGCAAAGAAAGTCAGCTGATTTCAGAGCCTGACTATAGTGGAAGCTATACGGTAAAAGATTATTTAGGTTGGACTTTTGATAACCTTTATGAAATAATCAAAGGCAAGGTTTGGAAAATGAGTCCGGCGCATACAAGTGATCATCAGCGAATTGATAGAGAGCTTGTTAGGAAAATGCTTCCAGTTTTTGAAGGTGAGAATTGTGAACTCTTTTTGCCCCTTTTGATATCTATTTAGTAAAAGACGAGGAAGAAGTAACTAAAGGTACAACCGTAGTCCAGCCCGATGTTTGTGTAATTTGTGATTCAGCTAAGATTCAAGAGAAGGGCTGCATCGGAGCACCTTATCTAATAATTGAAATCATTTCGCCAAGCACCGCCAAAAAAGATCTAAACGACAAATTCGATGTTTACGAAGAGTTTGGGGTAAAAGAATATTGGGTAGTTTTTCCAGGTGAAAAAGCAATTAATATTTACAGCTTATCTGATGGTCAATATGAGCTTTTTAAAAGCTATGAAAAGGACGATATATTGCAATCGCCCCTGTTCAATCAACTTAAATTCAAGGTTGATGAAGTATTTTAGGCTTACCTAATCAGCAGCAATAATTGCTGTGCTTACTCCATGGCAATTATTACATGAGCCATAAGTGGCGGCGCTGTGCATTAATTTTTTATTCCCATTTTTACTTTCAAATACGGGAAACAATCCCATGGTTATGCCAATATCTTCAGTTGTGTAAAAGTTGCCCAAAGCATCAACTTCAATGGTCTCAATAAGGTTTCCACTTTCATTGGCTTTGGAGTAGAGCATTATTTTACCATTGCTATTAGGGCTTTTTTCATCAGATTTAAATACAGAACCTGCTACTGTAAACCATCCTTCTCCTGTACCGCCGTTTACGTGGCAATTCATGCAGTCTTGACTGTGATTGTGGCTTTCGTCGTCATTATTCTCTGAGATTTCGGTTTCAATTTCATTGTCGTCGTCATCATTTTCACAGGCCGAAAAAAATAAGAAGACAGTGAATGTTAAAGCAGAGATAATTAGGTGATTCGGTTTCATATTTTAGAATTTAGAGCGTACGTATTCGTAATTTAAAATCTGGTAGAACCCATTTTCATAGCTTCCAAGGGTTAATTGTGTCTTGCTATTATTAAAATCAATGAAGTAAGTTCCATTATCTTGAGAAATCCATTTTTCATTTAGCCAAAATCGCTTTTGATTGCCAGCGTTAATGTTGGCTTGAACTCTTGAACCTGATATTAAGGTTTTGATGCTTTGGTCAATTTCTGCATGCACCATTAGCGTATTACTTGTTGGTGAAATTTCACCTGAAATTAGGCTTATTACCCCATTATAAGTAACGGGAGTACCATTAACCGTAAAAACGACCTGTTGTCCTACCTCTAAGTGGCTTACATCCTTTGCAAATACATCAAGGTCAAGGTGTTGATTGCTATTGTCAATTAGTGTAAATAAGCTTTGATCATTTGATGCAAAAGCACCTTCGTTTGTATTTACACTTACTACTGTACCATTTACTTTAGACCTTATTGCAATACTTTTTTGAATGCCGTTTTCCATTATATTTTTGGGTGAGACACCTATGTAGCTCAACTCTGCTTCAAAACCATCAGTTTCGGCCAATTTGCTTTCGAAAAGCGACTTTGATTGAATATACTCTTTTTCAGAGATGGCCTTTTCGTTAAATAAAGATTCTTTTCTGTTGAAGTCATTCTTTAGGTTCTGCAATTGAGTCTTAGCCACAACATATTGGCTTTGAAGCGTGATTATGGCTCGGTTCTTTATTCGCGCAAGAAGATCTCCTTTTTTAATATAAGAACCGGGCAGTACTTGTATGTCAAACACATTAGCATCTATTCCTGCTGTAATTTCAATTTTGCTACTCGGAGGAACAGCTACCTTACCCATACAGCTAATTATTAATTCGCTACTATCAATGATTAGCTCTGGCTTTTCGCTATTAAAATTTCCATCAGTTTTTATTTCGGTTTCGGAGTTGATAATACTTTCTGAGTCTCCTTTTTCGGAGCAACCATAAATTGAAAGAAGCACCAATAGTATGATCTGAATTTTATTTGAAGTCATGATTATTTGCTTAAGAATTGAATTTGAAACAACGTGCTAGATTGTTGTTTTTTAAGGTCGAAATGGCTTAGTTGAACATTCAACAAGATTTGCTGTTGCTGAAAATACTCCAGATAGCTGATTTCACCTTTTTCTAAGGATTTTTTGCTTAGCATAGATAGCGATTGAGCTTTTTTGAGCTGTTGTTCTAAGTTTCTTATTTGGGTTTCAGTTAACATAAATGATTCATTTAAAGCACTAAGCCTTTGTTGCTTTTCATTTATCTCATATTCATTTGCCAATTGGGTTTGTTCTTTCAATAATTTGGCTTGCTCAACCTTATTTTGATTGCCCCACCACCAAATAGGTGCATTTACACCAATGTAGTATCCGAAAAATCCACTTTGTCTTTCCAAACTTTGGTTAAAATAGCCAAGGGTCAGTTCTGGTGCATAGTAGGTCTTCTGTGTTTTAATTTTAAGCTCTGCTTCATTTACCATAGCTTCATTTTTTGCAAAAAAGCTTTTACCTAAATCGCTATCAGTTATAAATATTGGTATTGTAAAACCGACACTGTCAAGTGTAGCGTCTTGCGGTAAGTAAGACAACTCTTTTACTCTGCTACCTTTTTGAGTGGCTTGTATTTGATATTGGTTAATAAGTATGCTGATGCTGGTCAATTGCATTTGAATTAGACCTTGGTCAAGATCACTTATTTCGCCTTTATTCATTTGAAGGTTCGCAATGCGGTCAAGCTCTAATATTTCCTTTTCAAATTCATAAAGTAAATCCAAAGTACTATTTAGATAATACCATTCTGTATATGCTATTTGCGAATTGAGTATTAGGCTGTTTATGAGAATTTGCATCTCAGCTTGGTTTAGTAAAATGCTTTTATTTAGTGTTTTGGCCTGTGCTATACGCTGCCAAATGTTTCCAAGATCTTGGTTGAACTGTAAGAAATAATCGTTTTGGCCATAATTGATCATGCCGTATTGCATTGAAGCATTAATTGGATCTAAGGCCCACACATTTTGTTTATGCAATTTCGTAATCTCAATTTGTAGCTCGGCACTTTTAAGCAGTGGATGATTATTTGATACGTGAGCTTCTATTTTACTTAGGTTCCAAGAGTCTTGGCCTTGAACACCCATACTCAATAAGAGCACTACAATTGATGCCAGCACCTTTTTATTTACTCGTTGGCCTTTATTTTCACGCTTTTCAAGCAAATTGTAAAGTACAGGTAAGAGTAATAGGGTAAGAAGGGTAGCGCTTACCAAACCACCAATTACTACGGTAGCCAAGGGTTTTTGAACTTCAGCACCTTCGCTAGTACTAAGTGCCATTGGCAAGAAACCTAATGATGCGACCAGTGCAGTCATTAAAACTGGTCTCAATCGGGTTAAACTTCCGTCGATAATTAGATCGGTTAGCTCAAAATCACCTTTTCGCTTCAGCTCGTTGTAATAACTAATCAATACAATTCCATTTAGTACGGCCACTCCAAAAAGTGCGATAAAGCCCACACCAGCACTAATGCTAAAGGGCATTCCGCGTAAGTATAATGCAAAAACGCCACCTATGGCCGATAAGGGAACGGCGCTAAAAATGAGTAAAGCATATTTGGCCGATTGAAAGGTGAAAAACAAAAGAACAAAAATGAGAAAGAGAGCAATGGGCACAACTAGAGTCAATCTCGCCGAGGCATTTTCAAGCTTTTCAAACTCGCCACCATATTCAATATAGTAGCCAGGCGGAAGATCTATTTTGGTATTCAATATTGATCTAATATCAGATACCACGCTTGCTATATCCCTTTGGCGAACGTTTACCCCAATATTGATTCTTCGCTTGGTATTTTCTCTGGTAATTTGCATTGGCCCAAATCTTTTTACCAATGAGGCCATCTCACTTATTGGTACCATTTGGCCGGTTTTGCCTTGTATAAAAAGCTTTGAAAGGTCAGGGTTTTCTGAACCTGGCTTTTTTAGCCTTACAACAAGGTCAAACTTTCTTTCTCCTTCAAATACAAAGCCCGATACTTCGCCTGCAAAGGCACTTCGTATAATGGTATTTAGATCGTTTATGTCAACGCCGTAATATGCCATTTGAGACCTGTTATATTCTACCAATAGCTGAGGTAGGCCTTCTGTTTTTTCCACCTTCACATCAGTAGCGCCATTAATAGGCTCTACAATTTCAGCAACAGTATTCGCCAAATGGGCAAGTGTATTTAGATCTTCTCCAAATATTTTAATGGCTATATCACTTTTGGCGCCTGACATCAATTCATTAAACCTAAGTTGAATAGGTTGTGTAAACTCAAAGCTTGCATCTTTAACAAAAGACAGTTTTTCCTCCATCATGTCAATTAATTCAAATCGGTCAGTTGCGCTTACCCAATTTTCTTTTTCATCTAGAATAATCATAATGTCGGCATCTTCAATGGCCATGGGGTCGGTTGGTACTTCTGCAGTCCCAATTTTTGAAACCACGTGCAACACCTCTGGAAAATGCATTTTCAATATTTTCTCGGCTTCGGTTGATTTTGCAATGCTTTGCTTTAGCGAGCTGCCTGGCTCTAATGCCATTTGCATGGCCAAATCACCTTCTTCGAGTGTAGGTGTAAACTCAGCACCCATACCTCTGAAAGTAAAAATGCTAAGTAACAAGGTGCTAACGGCAATTGCTATTATTATAACAGGTTTCTTTAAAGCGAAAACTAAAGCGGGTCTGTAGACCTTTTTTAAGCGGTTCATTATTTTTTCAGCTATTGTTTGTTTGGGTTTAATCTGTCGGTTTAGAAACATCGACGACATTACCGGTACATAAGTAGAGCTTAAAATTAGGGCTCCTAAAATGGCAAATGAAACAGCCTGTGCCATAGGTCTAAACATCTTTCCTTCTACTCCGCTCAGGGTTAGTATTGGTATAAAAACCACGAGGATTATTAAAACACCAAAAGCGGCTGATTTATAAATACTTGATGCTGACTTTATAAGTACATTGTCAAATTCTTGCTTTGAAAGGTTTTTGCCAATGTATTGTGCAAAGAGCACATGTAATATTCCTTCGGTAATAATTACTGCGCCATCAACCACAATACCAAAATCTATGGCACCTAGAGACATAAGGTTAGCCGATACACCAAACAAGTTCATGCAACTAAGGCCAAAAAGCATTGATAACGGAATTACACTGGCTACAATAAAGCCTGCTCTAATATCTCCAAGCAGCAATACCAATACAAATACTACTATTAATCCACCTTCAATTAAGTTCTTGCTCACCGTGTTAATGGCTTTATCTATAAGTGATGAGCGATCTAAATATGGCTCAATTCTTACACCTTCCGGTAGCGTCTTTTGAATTTCAGCAATTCGTTCTTTCACTTTTTTAACTGCTTCATAAGAATTGGCTCCCTTGTACATTAAAGTTATACCGCCTACCGTTTCGCCATTTCCATCTTTGGTCATGGCTCCAAAACGCTTGGCACTTCCGTAGCCTACTCTGCCAATATCCCTTATAAAAACGGGTGTATTTGGCCTATTGCCTACCTTAATATCTTCAATATCGTTTATTGAATTTACCAAGCCTTCAGTACGTATATAATAGGCGGTTGGTCCTTTTTCAATATAGCTGCCACCTGAATTTTCGTTATTATGGTGTAGCGCTTCGTAAACATCTACAAGAGAGAGATTAAAGGAACGCAACAATA
Organism: Bacteroidia bacterium; assembly: GCA_049115495.1. GTDB lineage: Bacteria > Bacteroidota > Bacteroidia > CAILMK01 > JACPUW01 > JACPUW01. The sequence goes on from JAGDZV010000011.1 coordinate 315,149, forward strand.
TGGGGTCAACAGCAACTTCATATTGTTTAAGGTAACCGCCAAAAGAGCTTACTTCAATTATTCCTGGTATACCAGTAAGCCTACGTTTAACAATCCAATCTTGTATTGTTCTCAACTCCATGGCATTATACTCACTTTCGTAACCAGGCTCAACTTGTAAAGTATATTGGTAAATCTCACCTAAACCCGTGGTAATGGGCATTAGTTCAGGTGTTCCAAGGCCATCAGGTATTTCCTTTGACGCAATGCTTATTTGCTCAGTAACCAACTGGCGTGCATTAAGAATTGGAACGTTCTCGGCAAACACCACTGTAATTACTGAGAGCCCAAATCTAGAAATTGACCTGATTTCATCTACATCAGGCAAGTTTCCTAAAGCAAGTTCTAGAGGGTAGGTAATAAACTTCTCTACTTCTTGCGGAGCACTGGCCGGTGAAACAGTTACCACTTGCACTTGGTTATTGGTAATGTCAGGAACGGCGTCAAGTGGAATTTTTTTTATGGAGTATACCCCCGTTCCCACTAAAAGCGCTACGAAGAGCAGCACAAACAGTTTGTTGTGAACAGAAAAAGCAATAATTCTTTGAAACATGAAAGGTGTTAATAGTTAATGATGTGATAACCCAATTTGAACTTAATCAAACCGCGTTTTTAGCCATGTGGCAATTCGGTAATTAAACCATTAACTGTGGTGGTGCTCTGCCCTTTGCCCTTTTTAAAAAGCCTTTTGAGACTTTACTATAGTTATATCTCGGTGGGGAGTTGCTACTTAAAAGGTCTTCTTCAAAGCAAATAGATTGTAAAAAATCTGTTTGTGTACTAACTAAAGAAGAAAAATCAATTGCATTAATATCTATGGAGATGTCTTCGCTGGGTTGAAAATTTTCTAGATGGCCTTCACCTCGATCACTTTTTAAAGCCATGAGTACACAATCAAAAAGGCTGAGCTGCGCAACTATTTCAGAAATAGATTCTTTTGAATTTTGCCCTTGAGAATTAAAGTGATTATGAGGCAAAAAACTATGCAGAAGCAATAGAGCCACCGAAAGTGAAAGTGATATTTTGGTAAGAATCTTCAAAATGCCTTACAAAGATTAGTGATTTCTAAGGGCTTTTATGAAACCTTTATCACTTTTATAGCTTATTCAAAATCATACAACTATATAGGTAGTTGAGAAAAAAAATAATAAAAATTTTGGATGTTATTTAAAAAGTGTCATATACTTGCATCAGAAAATAACAAAACGAAAATCTATATGTTTAAAAGCAAAAAAGAGAACAACACATACAGCCCTTTGGGAGATGTGGTGTGGCATATAGAATGGTCTGGTTTGTAAGTAAAGAATTTGTATAAATGCTTGAAACCCGGCCATTTGGTCGGGTTTTTTGTTTCTGAAATAATAAAGCCGACCTGCCCGCATTCCCAATTTATTAGGTGATAAAAATATGCTTTATTCAAATTATAATTTGAAATAGAGTGCAAGAAGATTTACGTCATTTTTGTGATATTTAGTGAAAATTATTCTGGGATATTTATAATAAAAATTTAAGAAATGGGAAATTCTAAAATAAGAGGTAAACACCTTATGGATATTGGCTTTTCAGAAGGAAAAGTTATAGGAATTGCTGTAAATGCAGTTCAAAGAAATTATAAGACAAAGAGTAGGCAGCAAAAGCTTGATATGCTACAAAGTGTATTGCAAAACCCTGAACGTTACAGCAATGATGAAACTTTTTGGCAAGTGGCCAAAGAGCTGATTAGCAGTAAAGAGAAAATTCAAGAGAAGTTTGAATTTGAATTGAAAGCCAACCTTCCGGAGTATGCGGTTTTCGGAAAGGATAATATTGAGCCAAGTGCAATTCATCAAATGAATCAAGCAATGAAGTTACCAATAAGTGTTTCAGGTGCATTAATGCCTGATGCACACCACGGTTATGGTTTGCCAATTGGCGGGGTTTTAGCTACTAGAAACGCCGTAATACCATATGGTGTTGGAGTTGATATTGGTTGCAGAATGTGCTTGAGCATTTTTGATTTAAACCCAAAGGTGGTTGAGAAAAGAAAAGAAGATCTTAAAAACATGCTCATAGAGAATACACGTTTTGGAAATAAGCATGTATTTGATAAAAAAATGCCTCATGCCGTTTTAGAAAGAGATGAGTTTAATACAATTCCATTTGTAAAAACATTACTAGGTAAAGCGGCTTATCAGATTGGTACGTCAGGTGGAGGTAATCATTTTGCTGAATTTGGTATTGTAGAGATTCAAGACTTAAACAATGAGTTTAATCTGCCATTAGGGTCGTATATGGGGCTTTTGACCCATTCGGGTTCAAGGGGTTTAGGAGCCAGCATAGCGCGTTTTTATACTAAATTGGCTCAAGACACTTGCAGATTGCCTGAAGGAGCCCGCCATTTGAGTTGGCTTGATTTGTCAACGGAGAATGGACAAGAATACTGGCAAGCAATGAATTTAGCAGGTGATTATGCTTCAGCATGTCATCATCAAATTCATAATAGAATTGCCAAGCACCTAGGCCTACCATTAGTAGGCCGGGTTGAGAACCATCATAATTTTGCATGGAAAGAGTCAGATGCACAGGGCAATGAAGTTATTGTGCACAGGAAAGGCGCAACGCCAGCAGAAGAAGGTGTTCTTGGTATTATTCCGGGCTCCATGACGGCACCTGGCTATATTGTAAGGGGGCGAGGAAATGCAACGGCCCTTAATTCAGCTTCGCACGGTGCGGGTAGAGTTATGAGCCGCACCCAAGCGAAAAAGTCTATTGCACCCAAAATGCTGAAGGACAAGCTAAAAGCGAATGATGTAACCTTACTTGGTGGTGGAGTTGATGAAGCACCTATGGCCTATAAAAACATACATCAAGTTATGAGTTGCCAAACCGATTTGGTTGAAGTTGTTGGAAGCTTTATACCAAAGATTGTAAGAATGGAAGGTAAAATATAGTCTGAGGTTGTTGCCAAACTGCAGATAGGCAGAATGGATTAAATAATAACCACAAATGACAGTTGAAATAATGCTACAAAATGAAATGTACAAAGTTGATGACCTTATTACTTAAGACCAGATTGATTTAGCTAAAAATGAACTTAAAGTTTTGCTTTGCGATGCGCCAGAATTTCGTAAAGTTCATGGATGTTTGGGATGGATTAATGCGAATTGTGGAAATGGTAATATTCGAGCGGAAGTTCATTTTTCACATGCAATAAAGTTCGAAACTGTTTTTGTTAAAGCCTACACTAATTATAATGTTTTATTAGTTCGCGTAAGTGAAACTAAGGATGCAAAACTTTTTCTTGATAAAGTACTTGAATTAAAAAAGCTGGATAAATCGCTACTTTATGAAACGTATTCTGACACCCTTGTTGCCGAAGGGTGCCTAATACGAGCCATATTTACCTAAAAAAGGCGCTAAAGGCTAGTAAAGAACATCGCAACTCTGACAATTAATTTTAAAAATTAAACAATTAAAGAAAAAGCTATGGACTCTGCTTTTATTTTAAAAAGAGAATAGAAAATTATTATTATTTAGTAACAAGGGGTTGAGTCATTTAAAGGGTCAGCTCTTATCAAACATATTATGACTGAGTTAGAAGTTAAGGAGTTAGAAGAAATATTTTCTACTCCATTAAAATATTATTATTACAGAGATAAATTTTTAATTGATAGGTTGATTAGGAAAAGAGCTTGTTCGAATGAATTGAAGGTACAAGACATTAAGGGTACTTTTACTGAGAAACTTTTACAAAAAGAATGGTTTGTCAATTCTTTTCTTGCAAAAAGTAATAAGCCAATTATTAGCGTCGAAGGCCTTGAACATTATTGGCCAGAAAATACTATTGAGTTTGAAATCAGCGTTTCAAGCTGGGGAGAAATACCAAAAAAGCACCGTAAGGATAAGTGGTTACAAACCAGCAGAAGTGGATACAACCTTGTACTACAAGTTAATTTAAATCAAGAGCATCTCAAACTCTATAATTCTTGGCTTAAGCCTAAATGGCATGGCGAAGGGATCTTTAATTGTACTTGTCATCCGGTTTCTGAAAAAGACATAACACTAGGATGGATTAGACTTGATATAGACTTTGTAACAAGTGAAGTTTTAATTGAAGAAATTCAAACCGATTGGGTTAGAGAGGTAAATTCACTTGCTAAGAATCTAAAAGTGGCAAAGAATGAAAACATTCAAAAGATTCTAAGGAATGAAGGTATTCAAGGAAGCTTAGATGATTTTTGGAAATATTTCAATTACCTAAAGCCGGTTTCAAAGATTTGGGATGAGTTATTCTTATCTGTAGCCATTTGGTTTTCAAAAATTGAACTCGGAATTGATAATTTATGGATGCATACTTTCGAGTCATGTTTGTTGTTTAAAGATCAAATAGACTCTAAACCTCCAAAAAGCCTGTACAGTAAATTGCCAAAAAGAATGGGCTTTGAGGTAACAGATAATTCTCCTGAATTCTTGAAAAATGAAGTTTATTTAAAGAGATACTTCAGAAAAGCAGAAAGAGAAAAGACTAGGTGGTATAGGTATTATGAATAAAAAAACCGTGAGAATTTGATTCTCACGGTTTCAAAAAAATAATGAAATAGTTTCTTATTAAAAAGCAGGGTCAACTACTGCTGTTATAAATCCGCTAATATCTTTACTTCTATTTTTCGCGTTGAAAAAAGTAGCACTAAAATTCATATTCACTTTATGTTTTTTAGAGCCATTTAAAGGTGAGTACCGTGGTTCTATGCTCAATATTTCTACTTCGGCATTGGCGTTATTCTTACCGGTAGCACTTGGTAGGGTACTCCAAACTTTTCCTTTTTCGTCAACAAACTCAAAGTATATCTGTAAATCGTTTTCAGTTGAATTGGCGCTGTGTAAACCCTCTATTAATACATCTTTAGTTTTAAAGTGTCCTTCACCCCTGTAAAGGAATTTTACTTTAAAATCAATTGGCGCATGATCCCAACTTGATTTGCAACCGCTAATGAGCATTTTATTAAATCCTTCTACCTTCTTTCTTGCGAAAAAGTAGCCAATCTCATTTACTTCGTTGCCTTCTATGTTGTAATTAAAAGTTTCGCTTTTCAGTTTTAACTTAAGCATATTTCCATGCTCAAAGGCAAGCGTATCTGAGTCGCTACTACAACTAGAAAAGAAGAAGACTGCTAGGGAGAATATTGCAAAATATATCTTCATGGTTTTCAGTTTTTGTAAGAACAAAGCACGGAATATTTGAAACCGTATTGAAAAGTTTGGTCTAAGCTTAAAAGAGTTTTGCTAAATGTCAATTTTAGCGGGCGCAGTGAGCTTTTATACTTTTTGATATTTTTAAAAGCACGGGTAGAAAAGGTGTTAATCGATGAAAAAACGTTATTCATCGATGGGGTGCCAAATATTTTCTTTTGTTCGTTCAAGTTTTCGATTGTTCGCTCCATGTATTTACCAAAAGAGTGCCGAAGTGATAAATGTTACGAAAACCGTCTATTTTGTTCTGAAATGACCAAATAAGTTCAAATTCCTGCCTTTTAAAAATCTCAAAATGGGAATAGGTATTCAATTGTGGATAATTGCTGGTCTTGCTAATTTTAAAATCCTATGGCAATCCTTCCTTCAACCCTGTTAAACTGTCGGTATTCCCAAAAAGGCTCTTCAAGCCAGGTTTGAAAATAGTAACTACTCGCAAATTGTGTTTTATATCCAAGAGAGAAATTGAAATGATAGTTTCTTCTAGTATTAAACTTGAATCCTCCACCAAGAAACATTAAAAATCCGCCATAGTGATCTTCATCATTATTCCAGCTACTTGAAATGTTGGCAGCGTAACCCAAATCAACTACGTAGAATGGTGTAGTCGTTTTTTGCGTTAAGTCTCCAGTTGCTCTTGTAAAAAACGGAAGCATGGTTGCTTCATTTCCGTAATAGTCTATTCCTGTACCCAATCCAACTTTCACTAAACTTTTAAATTGATATCCTAAAATTCCATTTAATGTTACTCCACCCGTGGGCCAACCCCATTGGTCAATACCATAAGGAATTCCAAAACTTATTTCGGTAAACCAACCATCTTGCTGCAATGTTATTGGTCCTTTAAAGTTAACTCTTTTGTATTCTTCTTTGGCTGTTTTTAAAACTTCGTTGGCGTCATAGCTAAAAATTGACCCACCAATAATCTCGATTTTTACGATGCTGTCGTTTTGAAGGAGTGTTCCTTTTAATATACTTCCATTTTTTAGATAGACAACGTCTTGTTGGAGTTGTGCGCTTGATAAAAATGCTACAAAGCATAAAACAATTGAGAGGAAAAATTTGAGCATGTGCATATTTTCAAAAGAACGAATTTACCCATTAAATTTTGGCTCGTGCAACCTAATTTAGCAGCATACGTTTTCTACCTTACTACGATTAAAGCATTATGAAACGAAGTACTATTTTACAGTTGGGGGCAATCATTTTTCTAGGCTTTTTTACATCATCATGTATTCAAGATTCTTGTAACTCTACAAAGCTTTACAGGCTTTATACACCAGTGTATGAAACCATGGATAACATTAGAGGAATGGTTGAAATGCAAGAAGCCCAAGAAATGGAAGATCCAGGTAAAATATATGTATATGGCGATTACATGTTTATGAATGAAAAGGGCAAGGGAATTCATTTAATAAATGTTTCAGACAAGGCAAATCCTGTAACCGAGTCTTTTATAAAGATTCCTGGCAATGTAGATATGGCCGTGCAAGGCACTTATTTGTACGCTGATAATTTTATTGATCTTGTAGTGTTTGACCTTTCCGATTTAAGCAATATAAAAGAAGTAGGCAGAGAGTTAAATGTATTTCCAGAAAATGTTTCTGTACACGAACGAGCAGGACATTGGCTGGTTGACAAAACACAAGGTGTTGCAATTGATTGGGAAGTAGAAGAAATAGAAGTTGACTGTGATTCAGATAATAGCTCATTTCTAAGAGGAGGTGTTGTTTTCGCTGAAGATGCTTCAGTTGGAAACAGCGGACAAAGTGATAATGGAGGAGGAGCTTCAGGAGCCGGAGGTTCTATGGCGCGCTTTACTTTAATGTCAAACCATCTTTATGTAATTGACGATTCAGGTATAATGCACTTATTTGATCTCAATAACCCTACAGATCCCACAAAAGCTGGCCATGTTGATATTGCTTGGAATATAGAAACCATTTTCCCTTTTTATAGAGGTGAGTATCAATACTTATTTATTGGAGCGCAGGACGGGATGTATATATATGACAATAATACTCCAACCGCTCCTTTTCAAATGAGCAAGTTTGTACATGTAAATAGTTGTGACCCAGTAGTTGCTCACGATACAGTTGCCTTTGTTACTTTAAGAAATGGTACTGAATGCGAAGGCTTTTCAAATGAGCTTCAATTGATAGATATTAGAGACCTTAACAAGCCTGAGCTAATAAGCACTTATGACCTTCATAACCCGCATGGCTTGGGTTATGACAATGGCCTTTTATTTATTTGCGATGCTAATGAAGGGCTTAAGGTTTATGATATTAGCCAAAGCCTCGAAAAAGTAGATGACAATCTAATTGAACATTTTACTGGTTTTTTCGCCTATGATGTAATTCCATTTAAGGGTACACTTTACTTATCTACTGACAAAGGCTTGTACTTAGTTGATTATACCGATAAAGGTGACATAACCATTAAAAGTAAAATGCTAACCGGTAATTTATAGCAAACTTAACTTACCTAAATTGAGCTCTTTCGCCCAGTTCGCCTAACAATGATTCTTTAAAACTTGTAAGAAGTTCTGGAAATAAATACTTGTTTGGTGCCTGATGGGTAGCAAAGAAGTAGATATTATTTACCCCAGATTCAACATATGACTTACATTTTTTAGCCCATTCGTTTAAGGCTAGCACATTAGTCTGTGGGTTGTCAAAGGCATGAAAATGAATAACAAGATCAGTATTTGTAAGTAAGAGGTTTGTTTTATGATGAGACTTATTATCAACCAAAACGCTAGCAATATTTAATTCAGCTAGTGCTTTATGCAAAGTTTCATGGCGAAATACTTCTTGGTTTCTAAAACTAACGGCAAGCGGAAATTCGTTAGGTATGCTGCTTAAGAGTTCCAGTGCACCATCAATTCTCTTTAGGCCTATAGCTGAAGGAAAATTGAAATAAAGAAAAGCCAACTTTTCATTTAATATAGCCAGCCTATTTAGTGTTGAATCCAAATCTTTTAAGACTGCATCGTTACCAAAATCTTTTGAATGAGATAAATATTGGGGGGCGAGTACAGAAAACTTAAATGATTTTGGCGTAGCACTTATCCATTTATTAAGTTCATTTGCCTGTGGCAAAGCAAAACGTGTAGAAGTTGCCAAAACGCTATTAAACTTTGTAGCATACTGTCTTAGGAAGTCCATCTTTTTAGTTCGTGGCGGATATACTTTGCCTATAAAAGTTTTGTCGTTCCAACCATGATGGCCCATGAATATATTTACCTTGGCAGACGCTGCACCAGGCAAGAATCTAAGATGTCCTACATTTATTTTAGAATGCAAGAATTCTTGCTCACCCAATGATGCATTCATTAAATCCATACGTTTATCCTTTAGTAATCGAAGCGTTTAGGAGCGCATTTTTAATGATTTTAAGTCAGCTTTGATTTCACTTAAAGAATCATTAATGTGTTGCAAGTTAACCATTTGGCTCTTACCACTAGGAATTGAAAATGAAATAACACCTAACGCCTTCCATACTTCAAGTATTTCGTTACCTAAAACTTTATATGGTTCAAATAGCTGATTATCAGAAATTAGAATTAGCTCTTGATTGTCAGTTAGTTTGTTTATTACGCGTTTGTAAACAACACCTTCATTTTTTGTAATAACAATGTGGCACTGATGGTCTTGAATAGTGCTCCAGTTTTGAATATACTCAGCAATTATGTAACTGCCCGATGCAATGGGATGCATACTGTCGCCTTCTATTTGAAAAATGCGATAAGTCCTATTTTGCGATAGTTCTTGAAAAGGAAGCTTAAATTGAGGCAAACTTTCTACAAAATCAGGATCACCGTAGCCAGCCATGTATCCAGCTGATGCTTTAACGGGTACAACAGTAACATTTTCTACTCCGGTTTCCTTTGAAATGGTAACAGGAAGTATACGTAGGTTTTGACCAGTTAAATCAAACTTTGGCTTGCTTAAGCTATCTAATTTTAACTCTACAAGTTCGTGTATGTTAAATCCAAAATATTTGGCTATGTGTCTTAGCGTATTTAGTTTGGGTTCTGCTTTAGCTTCTTCATATGTGCCAATTACAGCTCTTTTTACTCCAACCTTCTCTGCCAGCAGAGCCTGGGTAAGATTTGCCTTTTTTCTTAGAAAGCGAATATTTTGAGACAGGTAACTCATTGCTTCAAAAATAAAATAGGGGCTATTAAGCCCCTATTTCAATATTCTTTAATTTGTTTATTAGTTGGTAGAGTCAGTAGTTCCATTAAATGGTACTGCTCCTTCGGGCATTTCGTCTATAGTTGGTTCATCAATTGGCAAATTCGTACCTCCTTCAAGTCCTGGACCCACCTCACCTTGCTGAGGTTTGGTAATAAATGAACTTAAAACAACTAATACAACAACCGCAATTCCAAGAACCCATGTCGCCTTTTCAATTACATCAACACTTTGCTTAGCACCAATGATGTTTGTTACACTGCTGCCTCCAAATTGGCTTGAAATGCCACCGCCTTTTGGGTTTTGAACTAGTATTACTACCCAAAGAAGTAGGGCTGCAACAATGATGATAATTATAAGTGTAGTAAGCATTTTATTCTATTTTAGACTTAATTTCTGAAATTGAGCGGGCAAAAATGGACTTTTTTTCCGGTTCAAGCAACATTAGCTTTTCATAAAGTTCAATTGCTTGGTCATATTTTCCTTGTTTTACATAAATCTTGGCAAGTGTTTCACTAACAAGGTCGTTTGGCACCTTTAATGAATCATCATCAGGCCTTGTTTTTAAAATCACCGAAGGCTTTTTTCGCTCTCTAGATTTGCTTAAAAAACCATCAATTAACTCAGTAGTTCTGTTTGGTTTTGTAGGGGCTATATCTGTTGTTTTAAATTCACTTTCGAGATTGTATGCGGCAGTGGGTTCATATTCAATTAAGTCTTCATCAGAAATAATTGGATCTTCCTCTTTTGCTTTTTCTACTTTGCCACTAATTTTAAATTTAAAACCAGGAATAGCTAGCTCATTGGTTTCAACATCGTTTGTAGAAACAAGAGTAAGTTCCTTAGCGGATTTATTATTTAGTTCTTTAAGGTTGTAAAGAAGGGTTCTGTTGTAGGTTAATAAAGCAAGTTTAGGTAATACACTTTCGGTTTGTATGCCACCTACAGCTAAATGGTGCTTGTATAATGAGAATTTGGCTTGTTGAAAGTAGGGATAATGCTCAGAAAGGTTTTGGAATAACTTCAGCTCTTCATCGCTCAACACATTTTTGTCAAGGGCATTATTGAATGTTGTTTTTGCGTTGGTCATTACCAGTTGTTAATGGTGGCATTATAAATATCTACCACTATTTTTTCAGTTATTTCGGTAATTAAATCATCTTCTACTTCGCTTAATTCTCTACTACTCTCAAAGTCTTCAAATTGTGTAAAGTCTTTTTCAAAACTCTTTTTGTCGTTAATTGAATTCTCGAAAACTACCCTTACGGTAATCTCAAGTCTTGTTCTTGCTGGTTGATCGTTTTGAACCGCCAAAAACGTGGTTCTATACTTGCTAATGTATCCACTAAGGTCCCAGTCGCCATTGTTCTTTTTAACCACTAAAGGAGATTCTGAGCGGTATTTATCTTTTAACGCCTGTGTGAAAACTTGCGATAATTCAGGTACTACAATTGGTGCTTTGTTATCAAAAAAATGAATGGCAATTGATTCTGCTCCATCGGTTTGAAAATCATTGAACCTGTAAATACCACAATTTGAAAACAATATGGTAGAAACCGAAAGTAGTATGAGTAGAACCTTATTCATGTTAATAGTCTTCTAAGCTGAATTCTTTAATTTTTCTGTACAAGGTTCGTTCCGAAATACCAAGTTCAGCGGCCGCAGGTTTTCTTTTACCATGATATTTAACCAAGGCACGTTTAATCATTTCTTTTTCTTGCTCTTGTAAACTTAATGGTTCTGTAGGGGGCTGTTCTTGATTGTATTCACTAAGCTCTTCATGTGGTACAAAATCATCTACTACATTGGTATTAAAAGCTTCAGGTGTTGGGGGAGTTGTAACGGGTGCTTGGCCAAGAAGTCTTCTGTAGTTACTTGTAGGGCTGCCTTGCATGCCTGAAGCCATATTGTACATCATACTTTTGAGTTCTGCCACATCTTGTTTAATATCAAACAAGAATTTATAAAGCAGTTCTCTTTCGTTCAAATTTTCTGAACTGTTCTGGGTCTGATTAACTGGGGCAAGTTCAAACTTTTCTTTTGGTACCGCCGGCAAATGCGCCAAAAGCATTTCAGCACTAATTTCTCTTTCAGTCTCTAAGATCGAAATTTGCTCAACAACATTTCTTAATTGCCTTATATTTCCCGGCCACGGGTAGCTCATTAGAACATTTTCTGCTCCTTGTGTTAAGTCTAACGGTGGTACTTTGTATTTATCAGCAAAATCATAAGCAAACTTCATAAATAGGAGAGGAATGTCTTCTTTTCGCTCTCTAAGCGGCGGAATATTTATGGTAACAGAGCTAAGCCTATAGTATAAGTCTTCTCGAAATTTTCCAGTTTCAGCTCTTTTTAGAAGTTCACGGTTTGTTGCGGCAATTACCCTTACATCAGTTTTTTGTGGTTTTGATGACCCAACTTTTAAAAACTCGCCGTTTTCAAGAACGCGTAGTAGTCGTGATTGTGTTTCTAACGGTAACTCACCAATTTCATCAAGAAATATGGAGCCGTTATTTGCGGTTTCAAAGTATCCTTTTCTAGTATCGTGTGCTGAAGTAAAGGCGCCTTTTTCATGGCCAAAGAGTTCAGAGTCAATTGTGCCAGAAGGTATGGCTCCTGAGTTTACAGCAATAAAATTGCTATGTTTTCTTTTGCTAAGGCTATGTATAATTTTTGAGAAAGCTTCTTTACCAACACCGCTCTCGCCCAATATCAAAACAGTAATATCGGTAGGTGCAACTTTTATGGCCATTTCAATGGCTCTATTTAGCAGAGGAGAGTTGCCGATTATTTCAAACCGCTGTTTTACTGCTTGTATTTGACTTTTATCTATCATTTAGTTAATCAACTATTTCACCAATTAATGTTGCACTTGTACAATCGTTTACTTTCACATTCACATAGTCTCCTGCATTATAACCTTTTGCCGGAAAAACCAACATTTTATTTTGATCGTTTCGCCCTTTTAAATCATCTTTATTTTTCTTAGAAACGCCTTCAATTAATACTCTAAATATCTTCCCAAGGTCTCTTTGATTGCTTGCCAAAGCATGTTTGCTTTGTAAGGTAATAACCTCGCTTAGCCTTCTTTTCTTTTCTTTTTCAGAAATATCATCTTCATATTTTCGAGCTGCGAGTGTTCCAGGTCTTTCTGAGTAAATAAACATGTAGGCATGGTCAAATTTCACCTTTTCCATAAGGCTCAATGTGTCTTCATGTTCTTCTTCTGTTTCGCTACAGAAACCGCATATTACATCAGTACTAAATGCAATATCGGGTATAATTGATCTTATCATATCAACCCTATTCAAATACCACTCTCTGTCGTAGGTTCTATTCATTTTATCAAGAATTCTTGAATTACCAGATTGAACCGGTAAATGAATGAAATTACAGATGTTATCATGTTTTTTCATTGAATAGACCACATCTTCAGTTATGTCTTTTGGATGAGATGTTGAGAACCTAACCCTAAGCTCTGGGCTCACAAGAGCAACCATTTCAAGAAGTTCTGCGAAGTTTACCGTGTCTTCATTTTCGGTTTTCCATTTGTATGAGTCTACGTTTTGACCTAAAAGCGTTACTTCTTTGTAGCCTTTGGCAAATAGCTCTTGTGCTTCAGAAACAATTGAATTCGGATTTCGACTTCGTTCTCTACCCCTGGTAAAAGGTACAACACAAAAAGAGCACATATTATCACAACCTCTCATTATGCTAACAAAAGCAGTTACCCCATTAGAGTCTAATCTAATTGGCGATATGTCGGCATAAGTCTCTTCTCTTGAAAGAAAAACATTTACGGCTTTTTGTCCAGATTCGGCGGTTTCAACTAATTGAGGAAGGTCTCGGTAGGCATCTGGCCCTACTACAATATCAACTACTTTTTCTTCTTCAAGAAGTTTTGTTTTTAATCTCTCGGCCATACAACCCATTACCCCAACAAGCATTCCGGGGTTTTTCTTTTTCGCTGAATTAAAATGATCAAGTCTATTTCTAACTCGTTGCTCTGCATTGTCTCTTATGGCACAGGTATTTACCAATACAAGGTCAGCATCATTTAATTCTTTAGTGGTTGTAAAGCCGTTTTCAATCATTACAGAGGCCACAATCTCGCTATCCGCAAAATTCATCTGGCACCCATAACTTTCTATATACAACTTTTTTTTGCCTTGTTCTTTAAGGTCAATAGGTAGGTCAAGGGTTTCTCCTTGTCTTTGCTCGTCAATTATCTTATCGTCAAGAATACCTCGCATAGTGGGGAATTGGGGGTTAAAAAGCATGCAAATCTAAGCATAACTGACAGGTTGTCATACTATGAATTTGCTTCATTTTTAAAGTGAGTGAACAATGATAGACAGTTGTGAGTTTAATATATACTTTTGAAATTAAATTTAATCAGAACAAAAAATGGCACACGAATTACCTAATTTAAATTACGCTTACGATGCACTAGAGCCTAATGTAGATGCTCGTACAATGGAAATACATCATTCAAAACATCATGGTGGCTATGTTGCAAAACTTAATGCTGCTATTGAAGGCACCGATGCTGAAAATCTTTCAATTGAAGATTTGATGAAAAACGTATCTAAATACGGAGCTGGTGTTAGAAACAATGGTGGTGGACACTTTAATCATAGCCTTTTTTGGAGTGTAATGAGTCCAAATGGAGGCGGAAACCCCGTTGGAGAGTTGGCTGAAGCAATAAATGCAGAGTTTGGATCTTTTGAAGATTTTAAAAAGAACTTTTCTGATGCTGCTGCTACTAGATTTGGTTCAGGTTGGGCTTGGCTTTGCGTAGATGCTAATGGTAAACTTTGCGTTTGCTCTACACCAAACCAAGATAACCCAATGATGGATATTGCTGAATGTCCGGGTACCCCAATTTTAGGACTAGATGTTTGGGAACATGCATATTACTTAAATTACCAAAACAGAAGACCTGATTATATTGGTGCTTTCTTCAATGTAATTGATTGGGGTAAAGTAAATGACAACTATACGGCAGCTAAAGGATAATTTAATCTTTTATAATAGCATATTAGACCCTGTTTTGCCTTGGCAAAACAGGGTTTTTTTTGGCCTGCTAAATAGGAAATGTAATTGAGAATCTTGTGTATTCGTCAACTTCCGATTCTACTATAATATCGGCGTTTATAGATATGGCACATTGATTTACAATATAAAGTCCAAGCCCTGCCCCTTGACTTCGTTTGGTTCCTCTTGAAAACATTTCCCAAATCATTGGTAAAAAATCTTCTGATATTCCCATTCCATTGTCTTGGAAACAGACTATTAGATGAGATGATGTTTTTTGTACAGAAACATCAATCAATAGTGGTCTTTCTGGAGATTTATATTTTATGGAGTTTGAGAATAGGTTAATAAAGATCTGTGTTAACCTTAATTGATCTGTTTCGATTTCTTCTTCACTAGTAATAGCATTAACAAAAGAATCACTATCTAAAAACAAATGAGAGAAGTTGTGCTCAAATAAATCATTGATAAATGCTCCCAAGTTTGTCTTTTGAAAATTGGGTTCTTGTTTTTCAAGCTTAAAAAAATCAGTGATTTGCTTGGTAAATTCTTGAAGCCTATCGGCACTTGATTCAATCTTTTGGAAATAATCTTTAATAACTTGAGAACTTGAATCTTCTTTGCCTAATGAAGCTAGCCCTTTAATATTTGCCAATGGCGATCTAATATCATGAGATATTGAGTAGACCAAATTATCAAGATTCTCGTTACTGGTTTCTAGGGCTTTAGATTTCTCTTTGTATTTATCGGCAATTAATCTTTCTTCAAAAAAAAGTTTTTGTAATCTATTGATTATAAAGGAAAAAGCCACGTTTATCATAAGCATAACGGCCAAAGCATTAGATGCTGTAAGGCAATAGGCCATTGTGCTATAACCATGTACTTTAAGTTCAGGGAAAAAAACAAATTCAACTTCAATACCAATTAATACTAATGCCACAACTATAAGCAGGTAGGACCTTTTAGAGCCCTTTTCTCCAAAAATTATGGTTGAAAATGCGCTGTAGCATAATAGCCAAACAAAACCGGCACCTTCTGGTCCTAAAAAAAGAATCACCACCGCCCCTATAAAAAATATGAGCTCAATGGCTCTTTCCCTAATTATTGGGTTTAAAGAAGGTATTAAGTGAAAAATTGCGATTAATACAAATGCGATAATATCAATGAAACCAATTACAGGAACGCCAACCTTAAAACTACCCCAAGCACTTGGGCCTACAACAATTAGGGCTGCAATAAAAAAGATATATAGCACCCTATTAAAGAGCTTTCTTCTCCAAAACTCTAAAGATGTTTCAGCAGGTTTTTTCTTATCCTTTATTTTACCGAATTGCATTAATGGTTGCCTTTACCAAGGAATGGTTGCTAGAAGTCCTAATTTAAAAAATGTAGTGGCAAAATAAAAAAAGCCATCAAGAGTTTGATGGCTTTTATCGATTTCTTGAAAAAGTTGACTATTCTACCGTAACTGATTTTGCAAGATTACGCGGTTGGTCTACATTGCAATCTCTCATTACAGCGATGTGATATGCCAAGAATTGTAATGGAATTGAGTTAACCAGTGGAGCAACTACGGCATCGCATGAAGGAACTTCGATTATATGATCGGCTAGTTCTTTTATCTCAGATTCGTCTTTATCAATAATGGCAATAACTTTTCCTTTTCTTGCTTTTACTTCTTGGATATTACTTAAAATCTTATCGTAGTGCTGATGACTTGTTGCTATTACAACAACTGGCATATTTTCATCAATAAGAGCAATTGGGCCATGTTTCATTTCAGCAGCAGGATATCCTTCTGCATGAATGTATGAAATTTCCTTAAGTTTTAAGGCGCCTTCTAATGCCAACGGGAAGTTTGCGCCTCTACCGAGATACAAGAAATTTTGTGCATCCTTATACTCTTCGGCTACAAATTTAATTGCTGTTTCAAGTTGAAGCGCTTTTTCAATTTTTGCTGGTGAATGATGCAAAGCATACAAAATATCGTGGTACTTGCTATTTGAAATTGAACCACGCTTATGACCTAGAAATGCAGCCATTAAGGTAAGAACTGCCAGCTGAGTTGTAAAGGCCTTTGTAGATGCTACACCTATCTCAGGACCTGCATGAGTATAAGCACCTGCATGTGTTGTTCTTGGAATTGAAGACCCAGGAACATTGCATATGCCGAAAATAAAAGCTCCACGTTCTTTGGCCATTTCAATAGCAGCAAGAGTATCAGCAGTTTCTCCTGATTGAGAAATTGGGATAACAATATCAGTTTCTCTGATAACTGGGTTTCGGTATCTGAATTCTGAAGCATACTCAACTTCAACAGGAAGTCGCGCTAAATCTTCAATTAAGTACTCAGCAACTAGCCCGGCGTGCCATGATGTTCCGCAGGCAATTATTATAATTCTTTGTGCGTTTATGAACTTAGCAAGATTATCGTCTAAACCGGCCATTTTAATTAGGCCTTCTTCAAGTAGTAATCTCCCCCTTAAGGTATCATATATAGCTCGTGGTTGCTCGTTTATTTCCTTAAGCATAAAGTGATCAAAACCACCTTTTTCAAGTTGCTCAAGGCTTAGCTCTAATTCGTGAATAGTTGGTGTGTGGGTACTATTGTCTTCAATATTGCTAATTCTATATCCATCACGGTCAACATAAACCATTTGACCATCATCTAGATAGATTACATTTCTGGTATATTCTACTATTGGTGTGGCATCGCTACCCATGTAATATTCTCCATTTCCAACACCCATTACCAACGGTGATCCTTTTCTCGCAGCAATCATTTGATTTGGGTTGTCTTCAGAAATAACCACAATTGCGTACGCTCCACTTACTTGATTAAGTGAAAGTCTCACGGCCTCTTCAAGAGAGCACTCTTCTTGAGTTTGAACTTCTTCAATGAGATGAATTAATACTTCAGTGTCAGTGTCACTTTTAAAAGTGTGACCGCGATTAATTAGCTCTTCTTTTACCGTGCTATGGTTTTCAATGATGCCATTATGTATTATGGCTAATTTAGAATCTCCCGATAAGTGAGGATGAGCATTGGTGTCATTTGGGGCTCCGTGTGTTGCCCATCTTGTATGACCAATTCCTACTGTTCCAACAAGTTCATTATCAGTCAATTGATCTTCGAGTGCGGCAACCTTTCCTGCTTTTTTGCTAACTTTTAATCCTTGGTTCCATACAGCTATTCCTGCACTATCGTAACCACGATATTCTAATCTCTTAAGTCCTTTAATTAAAACGGGAGCAGCATTTTTATTTCCTAAATAGGCGACAATTCCACACATAGTTTCTTATATAGTTAATTCAAATTTATACAGTTTGACCCAAGGCCAAATTCAAATTATTAATTGTATTAGTTAAATCTTTAAGTTGATGAAAATTTAAAGACTGCGGTCCATCGGATAAAGCTTCCGCTGGACTTGGATGTACTTCAACCATTATGCCATCGCAACCAGCGGCGATTGAAGCCAATGCCATGGGCTTAATGTACTTTGAGTCTCCAGTGCCATGACTAGGGTCGGCGTAAATAGGTAGATGACTTAAATCTTGAATGAGTGGAATGGCGGCTACATCTAGAGTGTTTCTAAGTGTAGTGTCAAAAGTTCTAATTCCTCTTTCGCATAAAATCACTTTTGGGTTTCCATGCGATAGAATATACTCAGCAGCTCCAAGCCATTCAATTATTCTGGCGCTCATTCCCCTTTTTAGAAATATAGGCTTGTTGATTCTGCCGAGTTCTTTCAGTAAAAAGAAGTTTTGCATATTTCTAGCCCCAATCTGAATAATATCTGTGTATTGAGAAACATCATCCAATACGCTTCGATCAACTACTTCTGTAATTACCTTAAGATCAAATTTGTCAGCAACTTCTCTAATAATTTTAAGCCCTTCGGTTTCTAATCCCTGAAACGAGTATGGAGAAGTTCGTGGCTTGTAGGCGCCGCCTCTTATAAATTTGATGCCAAGTTCATGCAGTTTTTCGCCAATTTGAAACATTTGCTCTGGGCTCTCAACAGCACAAGGACCGGCCATCATCTGAAAATTTTGATTGCCTACAACAACCTCATCAATATTAAATGATGTGCGTTCATTACGCCATTGCTTTGATGTCAACTGGTAATTAAGCGGTGGTAAAAATATTTGCTCAACACCATCAATACCCTTTATATGCTCAACAAGTTCATTTGTAAGTTTCTCAGGTAAAAAGAAAACATTTTCACCAAAAAAATTGAGTGAATTAAAGCGTTCATCTATCTCGCTTATTGCAGCAGCAAGATTTTTAAGTTCTTTAGAACTTAGGTGCGCTTTAGTTTTAATGATCAAGGTTGGTCTATTTCTGAGTAAAATATTCTAAGGTATGCGCCGTCATCTCTTTTTGCGCTTGAGCCTTTTAACACATATCTACCGGCAGAGAAAGGAATGGGCTCATTTTTTATAGCTTTTATCACCAGGCCATCATCGCTAAATTCATCTTGAAATCGGAAATTATTTACAACACCTTGAATATGACTTGTTATGTTGAAAATATAGGCTCTCTCTGCTGGCTTGAATGCTCTTACCCAATAGACTTTGGCCCTATCAGGAAGATCTACAAGATCACCATTAGAATTGGTGTATTTAATATCAAGGAATGGAATTGGCTCAATACTAGGGCTATGATAAGAAGTCTCACAAGGTAAAACAAGCTCTACCTTATGAAAAGCCAACAGTTCATTTCTGGCAAGTTCTTCTAATTCTGGGATTAAGATTTTGGTATAAGTTCCTCCCAAGGCTTGGACATAAGATCTGTAAGCACTGGTACTATCCTTATCAAGGCCTTCGCTAACAATTTCATTAGTGTAATTGTGGCTAAAACTAGAGTAGGATTTCACGTTTGTTCTAAACTGAAATTCAGAAGTTCCATCAGCACGTTCTAGAATATTATTTACTCTATTGTAATAGTGATAGTATGCATTTACATAACTATTAGCTGAAATAAGGTTGAAGTAGTAGTAGGTGCCTTCATTCTCTCCAAAGTCAGATTTTGGAACAATGGCAATTCCATAAAGCTCCTCTTGAAAGGCACTATCTTTACTAAAAGCCTTTCCCGGACCAATAGCGTTTAATTTCCAAAGTTTGCTAATATCTACCTTGAGTGCTCCACTAGATTCAAGAACATTGTAATTTTCAACTGAACCAATTTTTGTTCCCAATTCCGTGCTGCTTGTATTGTAATAGGCTCTGCTTTGGTCAACTTTTTTGTTTAATGTGTATACGTCAAAAGCATGCAAATCATCTGAATTGCCATAGTAGTCTACAAAACTGAGTCTTAAAATAATTGAGTCGAGCTCAGCATTCAAGGGGATATCAATGGTTCCTCCTAAACCTAATTGCGTGTAAATAGCCGCATCTGATTGCCCAAAAACAGAATCATTAATACTTCCAAGTACATGGAAATTCAAATTATCAGTTCGCTGACTGTCTTCCCTAATGGTTTGTACCTGAACATCTTTTAGAACTAAAGTGTCATCAGGAAACTCGTTTAAGTCTAAATCAATTACCAGCTCATCGTTTGTAGTACAAGATGCGGTAATAATTGAGAGAAGTAAAAGAAGCTTATGAAAGTATTTGGTGGTAGAAGTTTTTGTTGGCTTCAATGTATTCTTCTTCATTTTCTTTATCAAAGATGGCTTTTAAAACGGGCTTGTCAAGCGAATCAATATATTCATTTAACTCTTCCATTGAACCGTTTGAAGAATTAACAATTGCATCTGCGTAAGTAACACCCATTTTGTACAAATCAGAACAATTTGGGTTATTGAGATTAATGCCTTGTGGCATTTCGTAATCTCCATAGTTTAAATGCGAATTTTCAAAGTAGTTTTCGCCAATTGGATGATCAAAATAACTTCCATAAGTGCTGTATACTACTTTGGCATTCTTAAATACAGGCTCGTTTTTATAAACCGTTTTTGCCATGTATGGTACAAGGTTGCCCATCCATCCATGACAATGTATTATATCGGGTTCCCACCCCAATTTGGTTGCAACCTCAATTACACCTTTATTAAAAAAGAGCGTTCTTATGTCATTATCTTCAAAAAACTCTTCTTCTTCATCATGAAAAAACATTTTTCTATGAAACAACTCTTCATTGTCTAAGAAGTAGATTTGGATTTTAGCAATGGGTAAAGAAGCCACTTTAATTATCATTGGGTTGTCTTCATCAGCAACCGTAATATTTATACCTGAAAGGCGAATTACTTCATGTAAACGATGTTTTCTTTCGTTTATCTTTCCATAGCGCGGCATAAATACGCGCACCTCCATCCCTTCTTCTTGTAATGTTTGTGGCAACACCCTTGCAACATTGCTAATCTCAGTTAAACCCGTGTAAGGGTCCATTTCGTGGGTGATGTACAAGACTTTCAACATAAATTCGCTTCTTTTTTCAGCCTTCTGGAAATTGGCGCACAAAATTAATCAATTAGCTGCAAAAGCCGAATTAACCAATAGCTTTGTGGTTGTTTTATAGGAAAATATGCATGTTGCGAGAGGTTTAAGCCAGCTTAATCAACACCTAAATTCATTTAGTTCTAAAAATAAAAGTATAGGTTTTGTGCCCACCATGGGGGCTCTACATCAAGGACACTTGCATTTGGTGAGCCAAGCGGTTAAGCAAAATGAAATCTCTATCTGTAGTATTTATGTAAATCCTACTCAGTTTAACGACCCTAAAGATTTTGAAAAATATCCGAGAAATGATGCGCAGGATATTGAATTATTAAAGTCAACAGGTCTTGATATTGTATATTTTCCTGAATACAAGGAGCTATATCCTGATGGGAAACCAGAGCTTATTGATTATACTGATAAAGATCTATTTGGATCATTTGAAGGGGAGTTTAGGCCAGGCCACTTTCAAGGCGTGGTTACTGTGGTAATGAGATTATTTGAGCATACTAAGCCATCAAAGGCATATTTTGGCTTAAAAGACTATCAGCAATATCTTGTAATTAAAAGAGCAACTGAATTTTTTGAAAAAAAGATTGATGTAATTGGAATTTCTACCGTTAGAAATGAACAAGGGCTTGCTTTGAGCAGTAGGAATAAAAGATTAAGCGCTCTTGATTTAGAGAAGTCTTTGGTTATTTCAAAAGCATTGCATTCCATTAAAAATGCATGGGATTTTGAAGACCTAGAAGAAATTGTACAAAAAGCTAAATTGATGATTAATGCGGCTGGGTTAGAGCTCGAATATTTGACTGTTTGCAACAAAAACGATTTAATTGCTGTAGATAATTGGCTTAGTAAAGGAGAGCATGTAGCTGTATGTGCCGCATTTATGGGGCAAGTAAGATTAATTGATAACCTAATTTTTTAATTTGAAACGCTTAGGAAATACGCTGAAATATATATTTTTTCTAGGGCTAGGTCTTGGAATATTTTTTTATGTGTATCCACTTGATGAAATTAAGGTGATTTGGCAAAAGCTAAAAGAAGCAAACTATTTCATTTTGTTGCCAATGGGTATTTTAGCTATTGCGGCGCACTATTCAAGAGGCTTAAGGTGGAAAATGTTAATTGATCCACTCGGATATCAAGTTCGTGGTTTCAGTGCTTTTAGAGGGGTAATGATTGGATACTATTTTAACACTCTTGTGCCGAGAATGGGCGAAGTAAGCCGCTGTGTTGCGCTTAATAGAATTGATAAAGTTCCCGTTTCAAGTTCTTTAGGTACGGTGATAACCGAACGCATTTTTGATTTGATTATGCTCGTGGTAGTGGTAGGCTCTGCCATTCTAATTCAATTTGATGTTATTGGTGATTTTGTTATTGAGAGTTTAAAGGCCAAGCTTGATTCTTCATCGGGCCTACTTTCAATTGGCACCTTATTGTTTATTCTTGGTGGAATTGGTGGTTTATTTATACTGTACTACGCATTAAAAAAACTGGGGATTCTTGATAAAATTCTGGGTCTTCTAAAACAGTTTAAAGAAGGTGTAATCTCTGTAAGAAAATTAAAAAATCCTTGGTCTTTTGTTGGGCACACATTGTTCATTTGGGCTTCTTACTTAACCACCTGTTATTTAGTTTTTTACACATATGATGAAACCGCAGCCTTAGGATTAAAAGAAGCCTTGGCTGTTTTTGCCTTAGGAACCATTGGCTTTATTGCGCCCGTTCCTGGGGGTATAGGCACATACCAAATTATGTTTGCCCTTGGTCTTTCTTTTTACCTTATTGATGAAACAACAGCTAAGTCTGTGGCCATGATATCGTTTATGGCAAATACAGTCCTTAACCTTATAGTAGGAGCGATTATGCTAAACTTTTCACCAGAAAAACTCAAAATAGATGCACAGCAAACTGAAGGGTAAAATTTGCGATTCGTATTCTGAATTGGCTGAAAGGGTAGTTGAATGGCAAAAGCATGGAGAGACGGTGGTTTTTACTAATGGCTGTTTTGATATCATTCATCCTGGCCATGTAGATTATCTTACAAGAGCAAAAGAGCTAGGTAAAAGGCTGGTAATGGGCGTAAATACAGATGCTAGCGTAAGTAAGTTAAAAGGTCCGCAAAGACCTATACAAAGTGAAGAAGCAAGACTTCAGGTGTTGGCTGCGCTCGAATGCGTTGATGCTATAGTGCTTTTTCGAGAGCAAACTCCATTCAATCTTATTTCAGCTGTTAAGCCGAACATTTTAGTAAAAGGTGGCGATTATACCATTGAAACCATTGTTGGTGCTGATATAGTAATGGAAAACGGCGGTAGAGTAGAAGTTATTCCATTCTTAGATGGCTACAGCACTTCGGCAATTGAAAAGAAGATAAAGGAAGGGTGATAAGTTTAAAGTATGAAATTCAAGGTTTAAAGGGCTTCTTTGAACTTTAAACTATTTATTCCTTTTAACTACCATAACCCCATGTCGATCTTTTTCAATCACTTTAGGGTTTAAATGTCCGTAATCTTTTGCAAGCTCTGATATTGGGCCTTCAAAATTGATGATGATGAACTTTTCGGTTTCTTTTGATTTTGAAATGAAATCACCCACACTTTTCTTATTGCCCAAAATGATGTTCTCATTAGCTAAAAGCGATCTGGTTTTCTGGTAGTCTTTGAAGAACTCTAAATTGTAGTGATAGCTAAAGCATTGCAAACTCCAACTGGGATAGATGTATACAGTGGTGTTCTCTGTTTTTTCTGATTCAATTATTTCAACTAACTCTGGAACCCATTGCTTGTTGCTTGGTTTGTAATTGACCAATAAAGCCATAATACCTAAAAGAATTATGCTTGACGGAAGCCTTGTGAGTTTTGGTAGTTGTTCAAAAGTTATCGCGCAAAGAATAAAAGCTCCAATTGTTGTAAATGAGATGTATCTATCCTGAAAAACAGGAGTTTCTTGTGCTAAAACCCACATCCCAATATATACACCAGGAAACAGCAAGCCAATAGCTAGTTGTTTTTTAAAGAATTGTGATTTTCTTGTTAACCAAAACGAAACTAGAATCAAAGCCAAAGCAAGAATTACAATTGCTGGAGCATTAAAGAACTTTCTTAAAACATTAAAAAGCTCTTCAAAGCCAGGAGCGGCCAACCAATGGCCCCCTTCAACTTTGTCAATTAGACGGCTTTTAACAGAGATTATTTGTGGCAAATACAGAATTGAAACTGATACTAAGCTGGCGATCACCTTAAAAATCAAATTTCGATTTCTAAAAATGAAAAGAGCATGTAAAAACTGTGCAGCAATAATTGTAGCACTGAAATAGTGGGTGTAAAGCAAAAGGGTGTTTGTGATGATCAAAGCCGCTAAAAGAATCTTACTTTTTCTTTTAGAATCGGATTCTTTATTTTCAATTGATTTATCACTTAGCCTTAAATATATGTCAAAGCTCAAAACCGTAAGAAATGCAAAAAGCGGATAAGATCTAATCTCGTGAGATAGGTAAAAGTGGTAATCAGAAAAGGTGAATAAAAGCGCAGAAAAAACACCCACAAAAAGTGAGAAGTGTTTTCTGCCAAACCAAAAAAGGGCAACTGCAGTGGCAGAGCTTAAAAGCAAAGGCACTATTCTCAATAATGTAGGGCTGTAGCCTGTAATTCTCAACCAAACCCACATTATACTCTCAAAAAGTGGTGGATGATTATTCGCAGCAAGGTCTGCTATTAATTCTGAGTATGTTTTTTGAACCCTAAAAAGAGTAAAGGGCTCATCGTGTCCAAAATCTGGATACTCCAAAAAGAGACCTTTAAGCGTAAGATTGAGCAAGAATATTACAAGCGCCCAAATAAAGACTTGATCGTAAGGTCTTTGAAATTCATTTATATCAGTTTTAGGCACTTGCTTAGTAAGTTATATTTGCACCGCTTTTTAAAACTCTACAAATTAAAACAAGCAGAAGCATGAATTTTGAATTGACCGAGGAACATTTAATGATCCAACAAGCGGCAAGAAACTTTGCCCAAACTGAATTATTACCGGGTGTAATTGAGCGCGATGACAAGCAAATAGTTGCTAGAGAGCAAATTAAGAAACTTGGTGAGCTTGGTTTTATGGGTATGATGGTTGACCCAAAATACAATGGTGGTGGATTAGACACAATTTCTTATGTATTGGCCATGGAAGAAATCTCTAAAATAGATGCTTCGGTTTCGGTTTGTATGTCAGTAAATAATTCATTGGTTTGTTGGGGACTTGAAACTTTTGGTAATGAAGAGCAAAAGCAGAAATATTTAACCAAATTAGCTACTGGCGAAATGATTGGTGCTTTTTGCTTAAGCGAGCCGGAAGCAGGTTCTGATGCAACTAGCCAACGTACTACTGCTGAAGATATGGGAGACCATTACTTGGTAAACGGAACCAAAAACTGGATTACTAATGGTAATCAAGCTGATGTTTATTTAGTAATTGCGCAAACAGATAAAGAAAAAGGACACCGTGGTATAAACGCTCTTATTGTTGAAAAGAAATGGGATGGTGTTACTGTTGGTAAAAAAGAAGATAAAATGGGTATCAGAGGTAGTGATACGCATAGCATCATGTTCCAAGATGTAAAAGTTCCAAAAGAAAACAGAATTGGCGAAGATGGATTTGGTTTCAAATTCGCAATGAAAACCCTTGATGGCGGCAGAATAGGAATTGCTTCTCAAGCTTTGGGAATTGCAAGTGGGGCTTATGAGTTGGCGCTCAAATACTCAAAAGAGCGTAAGGCTTTTGGTAAAGAAATTTACAAGCACCAAGCTATTTCTTTTAAATTGGCCGATATGGCGCTTGAAATAGAAGCTGCAAGATTACTTTGTTTGCAGGCGGCATGGTTAAAAGACAACAAGAAGCCTTATGCAAATGAAAGTGCTATGGCTAAGCTGCATGCGTCAAGAACTGCTATGAATGTTACAACTGAAGCAGTTCAAGTCCATGGCGGATATGGTTATGTAAAAGAATACCATGTGGAGCGTTTAATGCGTGATGCTAAAATTACCCAGATTTATGAAGGAACTTCTGAGATTCAGAAAGTAGTAATTGCAAGGAATATTTTGATGGACTAAGGTCTGATTGAATATACATTTCAAAAGCCTTTTCGTTAACTCGGAAAGGCTTTTTTATTCGTTGTACCTTTCATTATAAAGGTCTACGGCTTCACGCATATTGTCTCTATAAGCTTTTGAAGCCAGAAGGGCCAATATTGCAGAGCCTGAGCCAAACATTATGTAGTTGCCTTTAAATTCATCTTGGACTGTAACATAATCATAAATAGGATATGCTACCAATCCACTGGCTAAAAGAGATAGTCCTGTGCTTGCCCAAAAATTTTTGCGGTTCTTATTTATTAGTTCGTTAATGTCATTGTCATCAACATTTTTTAAAATACCAAGGGCTTTTTTTCTACTAATCTTTTTTTCATTTAACAGGTACTTGAAACCATTATAGTCAAGCTCTCCAATAGGCAATACGTCAATTCTATTTAAAGGAATAACATTGTCAATAAGATCTTTTTTACTTAACCAAGCATTGTTTTCGCCTTCGGTCCCTGGTTGTGTTAAAAACTCATGAAATGCAGTTCTAACCAATAATTCAAGTTCGGAAGAAAGTGCGCTGGTGACATCAGCATTTGGCTTTTCACTTTTAGCGCTTACTACTTTAATCAATTTATATCTATTGTGTTTTTTCAAATAGAAATGTAGGTCAATATTTGATTTGGCAATCTCAATGGCTCCAAGTGGTTCTTCTGTTATTTCCAACGATTTTATCACTACGCTTACATCTTCTGCTGTAGTTGAATAATCAACTACCGAATTGATGAAGGAAGCGATATATGTTGATGCTTGTGTTGGGAAGTTGATTAGCTGATGATCTTTGCTGTTGTAATTTTCTTTTAATAAGCCAAGTTTAGTGGTGTCTTTTCTAGCATCTATAAACTCTACAAACCTGAATTTGGAATTTGAGTACAAAACAGAATCGCCAGTAAGGGTTACCAAATGAGTTTGAACTTGTGCGTTTGAAAATACAAACGTTCCAATAAAGGCAAGTATGAGTAGTATTCTCATTTGGTTGAATAAAAAGATTTTATGGTCGTAAAACTAAAACACTTTAATGCACAACAAGTTGCTCAAATTTCGAGCCAATAATTAATGCGCTTCAAGCCAATTGGCTCCAAAACCTGCTTCTGCAAGTAAAGGAACCTTCAAAGTCATTGCACTACTCATTAGGCTCGTAACCAATTCTTTTAGTTCGTCTTTCTCCTGTTTATGCGCATCAAAAAGCAATTCATCATGTACTTGTAAAATCATTCGCGATTTTAATTCACGCTTTTTCATTTCAGCTTGAATATTGATCATGGCAATTTTGATCAGATCTGCCGCGGTTCCTTGTATGGGCGAGTTTACGGCGTTTCGTTCAGCAAAACCTTTTACTGTAAAGTTGGCTGAGTTTATATCACGTAAATAGCGTCTTCTTCCTGTAAGAGTTTCTACAAAGCCATGCTCTCTTGCATATTGCTTTATATCATTCATATAGTCTTTAAGACCAGAGTATTTGGCAAAGTATTGTTCTATGATTTCTTTGGCTTCGCTGCGTTTAATTCCTAGATTATCTGCTAGTCCAAATGCACCTTGGCCATATACAATTCCAAAGTTTACCGCTTTTGCACTTGAACGTTGATCTCTAGTAACTTCTTCAGGAGTTATTCCGTAAACCTTGGCCGCAGTTGCGGTATGGATATCCATGCCTGAGTTGAAGGCTTCTATCATAGCTTCGTCACCACTAATGCTGGCCACTATTCGCAATTCTACTTGGCTATAGTCTGCACTAAGTATTGCAAAATCTTCATTTCTAGCTGTAAATGCAGCTCTAACTTTCCTTCCTTTCTCAGTTCTAATAGGAATGTTTTGCAAGTTGGGTTTGTCAGAACTTAATCTTCCCGTTGCGGCAACAGCTTGGTTAAAGCTGGTGTGAATTCTACCTGTTTTTTCATTCACCATATTGGGCAGTGCATCAACGTAAGTTGACTTTAGCTTGGTTAACTGCCTGTAGTCTAAAATGTGAGCAACAATATCATGCTTTGCACCAAGCTTTTGTAAGGTGCTTTCATCAGTTTTGTATTGGCCACTTTTCGTCTTTTTGGCCTTAGCGTCAAGTTTTAATCTATCAAAAAGTACTTCGCCCATTTGCTTTGGGCTATTAAGGTTAAATTCTTCACCAGCCAGTTCGTAAACCTTTTCCATTTGGCTGGCAATTTCTTGCTGTAGTTCACCAGAGTACTCTTCTAAAAAGCCTTTATCAAGCTTAATGCCTTCCATCTCCATGTCGCTCAGTACATAAATAAGCGGGCACTCAATTTCAGAAAATACCTTCTGGCCATTTCGCTCTTTTACTTCTGGAGCAAATTTTTCTTTAAGCTGTAGCGTGATATCAGCATCTTCGCAAGCATAGTCGCTAATATCTTCAGGTTTAAGGTCTTTCATGCTGCCTTGCTTCTTGCCCTTTTTGCCTATTAAGGTTTCGATAGAAACAGGGGAGTAGCTTAGGTAATTCTCTGAGAGTAGATCCATTCCATGTCGCCCATCGGGATCAATAATGTAGTGAGCCAACATGGTGTCAAAAAGCTTGGCCTTAATGTCAACACCTTTTTGACGCATTACCTGAATATCATACTTAATATTTTGGCCAACTATAGTTTTGGTTTCATCTTCTAAAACCAGTTTAAAAGCATTTATAGTTTCTTGCCAGTTTTCAGCATCTTCATCAATGGGTACATACCAACCATTACCTGCTTTTGTAGAAAAACTCATTCCTACAATTTCACAAGTCAAAGGGTCAAGGCTCGATGTTTCTGTATCAAACGCGAATTCATCAGTTTTCTCGAGTATGGCAACTAAATCTTTCATCTCACTTTCTGTAGATACCAGCTTGTAATCATGCTCAACATCTTTAATCGTTTTTAGTGATGTTGTTTCTTGTGTTTGAGCCGATGCATCATCATTTTCAAAAAGATTCATTTGGCTCATTTCAGGGCTCACTTTTTGGCCAGCTACGCTGAAATCTTTACCAAAAAATCGGGTTCCCAGTGTGCGGAATTCATATTTTGAGAAAAGCTCCTTTAGATCATCGTTTTTATAATTCTCAAGGAAATACGAATCAGGGTTATATTCAACCGGTGCTTCAAGATTAATAGTGGCCAATTGCTTTGAAAGCAAAGCTTGCTCCTTATTATTTTCTACGTTCTCTTTCTGTTTCCCTTTAAGCTCATGGGCGTGATCAAGCAGGTTTTCAACCGAATCGTATTGCCTTAATAGTTTTACAGCAGTTTTGGCACCAATACCTGGAATACCTGGAATATTATCAACCTTATCGCCCATAAGACCAAGGATGTCAATTACTTGATCAATTCTTCTTATTTCCCATTTCTTCAAAGTTTCTTCGACGCCTAAAATTTCTGCAGGTTTTGGTGGTCTTGACGGCTTGTAATGAAAGATGTGTTCTTCTACCAACTGGGCAAAATCCTTGTCGGGAGTCATCATATACACGTCAAAATCGTTTTGGGCAGCTTTTTTGGCAAGCGTTCCAATTACATCATCAGCTTCCCAGTTTTCCATACCAATACAAGGGATGTTCATGGCTTCTAAAAGCTCATACATCATAGGTATTGCCGCTTTTATGTCTTCAGGTGTTTCTTGTCTACCGGCTTTATATTCAGGAAAAACATCATGCCTAAATGTCTTTCCACTCACATCTGTACACACGGCCAAATGTGTAGGCTTTTCTTTATTGATAATATCAAAAAGTGTTACTGTAAATCCATAAAGCGCCGAAGTATTTTGGCCTTTTGATGTAATTCTAGGATTATTAATAAATGCGTAGTAAGATCTAAAGATCAATGCCATTGCATCAAGCAGAAAGAGTTTTTTTTCTCGAGCCATTGCTAAAAATTAAAGGAACGCCAAAGTAAAGGTAAATGAGGGATATGTTTAAAATTTAAAGGTCAAAGGGACGGGTTATGTTGAAACCGCACTGGTTTAAGCCAAAAAACAGATTGTAATTCACATTTTGAGCCAAGAGATGTAAAAGGACTTAAATGGTCACTAATATTATTTAGTGAAAGACATAACACTGAAGTAACATACAATTATTTACTATTGTATTCTAATCTTTTGAAAAACTAGAGTAATGTTTTTGACACACACAGCTCATTTTGGAGCAAGGCTTTTATTCTTATTCATTTTAGTGGCTTTTGGAAAACAAACGGTAAAGGCTCAAACTGCAGACCCAGGATTTGGTACGGGCAGTAGTCCTTTAGTAGTTCCAGCAAATACAACAATTTATGCAAATGAGAAACGTGCAAGTTGTACTGCAATAAGTTGGTATGGTCCAAGTCAAAGTGACAGATATTATTATGAAAATTTGGAAACCCAACATTTCGATCAAGGTGCTTGGCTTTTAATAATTAAAACACATCATAATCCGGGAAAATTTAAACCACAGGATAATTACTTTTTCATGAAAGCTAGTAGCGTTGTACAGACTTCAGCTACAACCGGTTATATAACATATACTACTGGATTTACAAGACCATTTCAACATTCTTCTGATGCCTATATTCAAATAATTCAAGTTGATGAATATGCAGGTGGAGGATCCATCGATGGAACTTTGACGGTTGATGATTTCGACCCTTTAAAAGGGCACGGTGGAATTTTATGTGTACTCATCGATGGTATACAAAAATTTGGGATAAATGGACGAGTTGATGTTAGTGGTGCCGCCAATTTTGCCGGGCAAGGTGGTATTGGTGGTACGGCTGGTGTTCATAGCGGTGCAGGTGCTATTGCGCAAAC
The DNA here is from genome assembly GCA_049115495.1 of Bacteroidia bacterium. Lineage (GTDB taxonomy): Bacteria > Bacteroidota > Bacteroidia > CAILMK01 > JACPUW01 > JACPUW01. Next base: position 345,984 of record JAGDZV010000011.1, read on the forward strand.
CACGATGAATTCAGAAGGGATTGATGCTACACCAATAACTGAAACTTATACTTCATCGGCTACTTTTGGAATTGAGTACAAAAATTTTGATTGCTTACCAACTGGCGGTATTGAAACTGAAGATGGCGGTAATGGAACAGGTAAGTTCAAAGGTTCTAAAGCCACGGATCCTACTAATTTTGTTAAAATTAAAATTGATAATTACAATGATACATGTCTTACCGTAGGTACTAGCGGTAAAGGCGGCAATGGTGGATTATGGGGTGCAAGTGCAGGTGGTAATGGCGGATCGGGAGCAACGAATTGGTATAGTCCACACGTAGCAACAATAACTACAGAAGATAATTCCAGCGTTAAAAATGGAAAAGGTGGAAACGGAACTAATCCAACATTTTTATCTGGTTTTACAGATGCAAATGCTGGTGATGGTGGTAATGGAGGAGCTGGAGGCGGAATTATTTACATGCGTGCACATAATTTTGATTGCCATCCAGGTGTAATTCACTTTATCTCTAATGGAGAAAATGGTGAAGATGGTAAGCCTGGCCGGGGACAAGGTGGAAACGGCGGCCATAATGGCAAAGGAAGCGATGGTTTCTGCGACACAGATGGCAAAGGTGTTGGCAATGACGATTTAGTGCCACCGGGCGGCGATGGCGGAATTGGAAGAGGCGGAGATGGTGCCGATGGCGGTAGCGGCGGAAATGGTGGAGAACCAGGTGCTATTTGGCTGCTTTATCAATCTGGAAACACTCCAAGTTTTGATCAATCTAATTGTTTACAACAAAGTGGAATAGGAGGTACAAAAGGGCTTGGTGGCCCAGCAGGGGTAAATGGTGCCAAATACTCGTCGGTGGAAAATCTCACGAATTGTGATTGCGGTAGCAATGCAACAAAAACACCTAAAGATGAAAACAAAACACTTACTTGCCGTTGCCATGGTAACTTTAAGCGTTTAAGTGAAATGGAACCACAAGGTTATACACCCGATGGAGATCCAAAGTGGGTAAAGCCTGGTAGTAATGAGTATTGCTATTGGGATAAATCTAGAAACGTGCTTATTTGCTACCACGAAGAAGAAACAGGCCGCGGTACTGATAAAATAACTAGCGAGTGTGGTGAGTTTAATTGTAGTTGGGTAAACAATCTTTTTCACGATATACATTCCGATGATCCGGATTTTACCTTCGGTGGAGGAGAGTTGACCTTCTCTGGAACAAATTATACGGACATTTCCTTTTCTTTTTTAACTGGAAAATTCAAGGATGATTTCTTCAATCAGGAATGTGAAAAAACTTGTAATGAAGATGATGCAAGTAATGAGCCCGGAAACTATGAACCACAGCCGGGTGAAGATGGACGAGATGGTAAGCCAGGCAAAGGAAGAACTCCTGTAATTACTTCAATTTCAGGAAGTATTCCTGCCAGTATAGATGAAACTGAAAATGAAATGACAAACATTTATCCTAATCCTGTACAAGACGTATTAAATATTAAAGGTGAAATAGCGCTTGGAAGCAAATTCGAGATAATAAATATGAATGGCCAAGTTGTTTTAAGAGGAGATGTTAATAATGGAGTTATTGATGTTTCTGAACTTCAAAAAGGTGCTTATTTCATTAATTTGATAAATGGTTCAAAGAATAATAAAATACCATTTGCGAAAGAGTAATATGAAGAAAGGCCTCATCAACATGGGGCTTTTACTTCTGTTTTTACCTTCTTTTTCCCAAAATCTCATTACTAACCCCTCTTTAGATTGGAGAGACTGTGCAGCCTTGGCAATTGACGATGTTGAAGGTTGGTTTTCGAATAAACGCGAATTTGAACTGCCAGGAACATATTTTAATGGTTGTATAGATGATAATGTTAGTTTTTATGTTGCACCCTATAAGGTTATGCCTTATCATGGGGAATCGTATCTCAGGCAAGCGGCTCTTGAGGGTAGATTTGACGCTCCCAACCCGATGATGGTAGGAAATGAATTATTAAATTCACCTGATTCAGGTTTCATTTATTATTTTTCAAATTATGCTTTGTCACATTATAACCTACGTGCCAAATCAATAGATCTAGTAGATAGAGTAAACGTAAAATTTTTAGAAGAAAAACCTGATGAAAAGGTTTGGATAGTTGACCAACCCTTTTTTGGTACTTATGATTTGCGTTTTGATGGGTTTCGGTTAAAGGATACTATAAATTGGATAAAACAAGGCGGCTTTTATAAGGCCAATGGCACGGAGAAATTTTTTGTATATGGTTGCTTTGAACCCTTTGATAGTTTAGCGTTTGAGTTTTTTCATAATCCAAATAATCGAACGGATGGCGGGGTAGTGCAGCTACTTGACGCTTTTACATTAATACCTGTGCCCACCTTGCCAAAAGATACTGTATTGTGCGATGGCGATACCATAAAACTAAAACCAAAATGCCCACCAAATGCATACTATGAGTGGTACAATGGGCAAAAAGGTGGGGTATTAGAAATTACAGAACCTGGCACTTATTGGGTAATGAACTACAGTAAGTTTGATACTGTAAAACAAGAGATTGTAGTACGCCTGCAAGGTGCCAAGCCACAATTGCCAAATGTTAGCCTTTGTGGCAACGATTCAATTAGGTTTAATGTGCGCAATCTATATAATGGGGCAAAGGTTAATTGGTTTGATAATGATACCAACACTATTAGGTCTTTTACAAATGCGGGTAATTATGCTTATAGAGCTGATATTTCTGGTTGTGTGGTATTTGATACTTTAACTATTAAAAAAATAGGTGCTCCTAAAAAGCTTGAGCCTAATTACAGCTTTTGTATTACGTCACCAGAATTCATTTACACCAATAGTGCAAGTTTAGATTCGATTTATTGGCAAGGCAAAAAAAGCGTTGATAGCTTTACAACTACTGAAAGTGCTCAAGTATTTAGAAGAGTATTTATAGATTCTTGTGAGTTTATGGACTCAACTTCAGTAACTGTTTATCAGCCTAAATTGGTAAGTTCAATTGATACGCAATTATGTTTAGGAAATAGAATTGAGTTTGACTTCGACACTTTTAATCTATTAGATATTTGGCCAGGTTATTTAAGTGTTCAAGACACTGGTATTTATCAAGTTGGATATTATGATGGCTGTGATACTTCAGCATTTGCAATTAATGTAGCAGAAAAGGAAAATTGCCAATGCCATATTTTTATTCCCACTGCTTTTAGCCCTAACAATACTGCGCCAAACGATAGTTTCTATATTAGCGTAGATTGTGAAGTAATTGAACAAAATTTTGAAGTTTATAACCGCTGGGGGCAACAGGTTTATCAATCATCTGAAAGCACCATTTGGTCGCCTACAGATATGCTATTAGGAGTTTACTATTACAAATGGACAGCCGTGTTAAATAATGAAGGTGAAAGACTAAATATATTTAAATACGGCACCGTATTGGTATTGCAATAAATTAGATTTTTAAAGAAAGGGTTACGTGGATGCCAACTTTTTAACCTTTCCACTTTTTAGTTTTTTATCGCGAGGCCCTAAAAAAGTGAACCCGCACCATCTTTAATCAGCTCAATTGGATTAAGCTTTTTAAGGTTTAGGGTAAAGGTTATTCTATCTAAAATGCCCACTTGGTTAAGGTCAAGAATGTCTTCAATCTCTTGCGAATAGAAAATGGGCATATTAATGGTAATCACATCCTTCCAAATTGATAATTGCAAGCCCAGCTCAAATTGCAATGGATCACTTAGAATAATGTTGTCAGGTAAATAAGCTGCGTTTGCCATAACTCTAAGTGGTGTGACAGGTAGCTGGGCTGAGATATTGGCAGCCAATAAACTTGTGCTGCTCGAGAAAATATTAATTGGCCCTGAAAATCCACCTTCGCCCCACATCATTTGCCTGCTGTAGAAACTGCTGGTGGCTGCTCTATCAATTATTAATTCGTCAAGTAAATAGTCATAATTACCAGCCCTATTGCTTAATCTAAAATTGTAAATACTTGCATAAGTAGCGCTTGAGTTTTGCAAGAAACTACCCGCGAAAACTCTAAAGCGTACGTCTTTATCTTCTTTATAAGGCAAACTTCCCTTTAGCTCGGCTCTGAATTGCGCCATGCCATCGCCACCACGCAGGGCCAAGTTTACGTTGTAGGGGAGAGTTACTTTTTTATTGTTGAATTGATATGAACCTTCAATAAAAGTTTTCCAAAACTGCTCATAGGTTCTTCCTTGAGGGATGTTAAGGTTTCTGCTAATGGTTCTTAGCTTTAGTTCATGGCTTATATTATGCCTAAATCTAGGGCCAAACTTATAATGAATAAATGGCTGTATGCGTTTGTAATGAAACACTTTGGTAAACAAAGAGTCATTTTCAAATTCGTTGTATTCGATTCCGAAGCTTCTGGAAGTTAAGCCAATATGAAAGCGGTTTTTCCTGTTTTCAGTTTTCCAAAAATGGTTGTACTGCAAATTGCCCATCCAATTAAAATGGCCACTGCCAACACCATACATTGGTAATAAGCGGTACTCAAATTTTGGCTGAGGCAGTATTGGGTTCATAAACAAAATACCTAAAGAAAGATCATCGCTAGTATTGTACGCAAAAGATGGAATCATTACCATATTGTGCTCTTCAGACTTATTTATCGGATTTAATGGTCTGAGTTTAAATGGTTTTTTATGATCTACAAAAAGGTAATTGCGCTCAGTGTTATTTTCAAATTCGGGCAGCTCAGCATTTAAAGTGGCCTTGCTAATTGGGTTTTGATGAATAATGGTGGTATCCTCTTTTACACCTTCAATCCATACGGTAGATAAGCCACTTCCACCTTGATCAAGAATGTTAAGTTGAAAAGGCGCAGCATATTCACCTGTGTTCTTTACGGTAATGTGTGCTTTTCCATCAATTTCTTTATGCTTTTTAAAATCATAATCGTAGTTGTGGTAAGTGCACATCATTTCATGAAAAAACCAATCAAGGTTTGCACCGCTTACCCTTTCAAATACTTCTTTGTAATCTTCGGGTCCAGGATGTCTGTATTTCCATTCATTAAACAAAGTATGCATGCAGCTATCCATCAATTCTTTGCCCAAATAGTTTTCTAAAAACAAAAGGTTTTCAGCGCTTTTGTAATATATGCTCATGCCATAATTTAGCTGATCGTATTGTGCTGAATGCAAGGCGCAAACCTGATCGTTGTGTCTTCGGCGCATATGTTGCAAAATCAAACCTTGAATATTTTCGCTGAACTTGTCAAGCCCGCTTGTAGATTCGTTTTCTAAATAATATCGATTTTCATAGTATGAATTAAATCCTTCATCTAAATAAGGAAACCTTCGTTCATTGGTACCAAGCATACCTTGAAACCAGTTGTGCCCAACTTCATGAAGAATTACACGTTTTGGTTCATCCATTCCGCCAGAAATTACCGTTATGGTTGGGTATTCCATGCCACCTCCGGCGCTTAATGGGCCAGAAACAGCTTTAACCGTTTTATAAGGATAATTGCCAACTGCATTTGAGTAAAAGATTACACTTTGGCCAAGATAGTCGGTAGCGTTTTGCCATACTTCGGCTTCGTCAGGTGGATAAAAGGCCCATGTTTCTACAGTGTGCGTATCAACTTTTACATAACTTTTTGAAATCAAATAATCTGGATTGGCAAACCAAGCAAAATCGTGAATATTCTTTTCGTGAAAATGAAGAGTTTTCATTTCCTCGCTGTCATCGTATAAAAAGTCGTATTCTCCTGAAAAATGACCTTTATTAGTAGCTTCAATTCTCTTTTCAAGCCAATCTATTTCACTGTCGGTAAGCAGGTTTCCCGTTGCACCTACGGCATAATTTTCAGGAACTGTAATGTAGACATTGTATTCACCAAATTCGTCAAAATATTCGCCTAGGTCAAGGTATGGCATTCGGTGCCAACCTTTCTCATCAAACTTTACAACTTTCGGAAACCATTGGGTTAGGCAATAGTGCTCGCCATCTCTGCCTAATCTTGAAAACATTTTTGGCACCAATACTTTAAATGTTGATTGTACTTTTATGCTAGCACCTGCTTGTAAAGGTGAATTGAGCTTTATACCACCAATTTCATTAAAGTCATCAAGATAATTTACTCGAACAGGAGCATCATTCAAGGTCATTTCAACATCGTACATTTTGCCCATCTCATCATCTTTAGCAAACCTAAATGTTAAATTTCCTACATTTTCTTGCTGTTGGGCAAATGGTGTTTTCTTGTTGCTGTAAGCATTTGGCCAAAAATGAAAATAAAGAGAATCAAGCGCTAGATTTGAGTTATTGGTGTAATTCAGTTCAAGTTTACCTGTAAGTGTATGTGTTTGTGGGTCAAGACTTACCTGAATTAAGTAGTCGGCTTTTTGTTGCCATTTTTGGCCCTTCACCCCTGAAATTGAAAGTAAAAACGTAAGCGTAATTATCGATAAAAACGTAAGGTTTCTCATAGTGTTTTAAGCACTTGTAATGAAGGCAAAAGTATTGCAAAAACATCTACATTTGCCGCCTATGTTCAACGGATACGACGAGCCATCGAACGACGGTCGTGAAGAGTTAGTAAGTTTATATGAAAAGCTAGTAAAAGAGCAGGATAGCCCTTTTTTCGATAGCGACCAATATGAGCAGATAACTGAGTTTTATTTACAAAATGACCAAATTGCCAAAGCAAAAGCTGTTGCTGAAATGGCCATTTTACAATATCCGTTTTGTACCGGCCTTTTATTGCATTTAGCTCACATTCGCATTTATGATAATAAGATTCATGAAGCACTTGAAATTGCCGATAAAATCAAATTGCTTGAGCCTTTAAATCCTGATGTTTTTGTAGTGCTTGGTAATGCTTATGATGAAATGGGGCAATATGAAAAGGCCATTATTCAATACGAAAAAGCCCTACAAGTAGAATCTGAGAAAGATGAGATATATGTGTACATGGCCTATTGCTATGAAAATTGGGATAGATATGATAAAGCAATTTTAGTATTAAAGAAAGCCATTAAGCATAATCCAAATAATGAGCAAGCACTTAGTGAATTGGCCTTTTGTTGCGACTTTAGCGATAAAACAGAAGGTATCGTAGATTTTCTCAATCAGCTAATTGACGAAAATCCGTATTCATTTATGGCTTGGTATTGCCTTGGTACAATTCATTACAAAGAAGACGAACTTGATGAAGCAGCGCGTTGCTTTGATTTTTCGGGTATAATTAATGAAAAGTATATACCAGCACACTTAAATCTTGGGAATATTCATTACATGCAAGATGAGTATGAAAAGGCTATTGATAGTTTTAAGAAAATTCTTGAGGTAAGTAAAGATGATATTTTTGCCCTTTGTTACATAGCAAATTGCTACAAAGCCATGGGCGGAAGCCTTAGAAAGTCGAGAGAGTTTTACAAAAAAGCATTGCAAGTAGACAATGCCTTTGCCGATGCCTGGCATGGTTTAGGTACTACTTATCAACTTGACGATAATCATCAAATGGCAATTGATTATTTTAAAAAAGCCATTGACCATGATCATGATGATAGTAACTACTGGTTTAGCATGGCAGAAAGCTATCATGAACTAGATAGTTTTAAAGATGCCATTGACTGCTATACAAAGGCACTTGAACTTGAAAATAACAACCCACTTATTGTACGTGGGTTTGCACTTTTCTTATGCGATTATGAAATGTATAAGGAAGCCAAAGAAATAATAAACGAAACACTCTCTACTCACTTTGAAGATATTGAATTACACCTTATTATGGCAGGTGTGTTGCTACATCTGGAAGTAGCGCACGAAGCCGTTTTTCATCTTGCCGAAGCAAAAGACTTAAACGAAAAGGCAGGTGAGATTTTTGTTGAACTGTTCCCCGAACAAGCGGGACACTATCTGGTGCAAGAGATATTTAATCTATAAAAAAGTAGTATGAACTTTAATTTGAAAAGCATTCCTAACAGGAGCAGCAAACCAAGAGAAGAAGGCCTAACCATGGTAATGGATAAAGGCATAAGCTTAAGACAAGTAGAAGATTTCTTAAGTATGAATGAGCACTTGGTTGATCTTGTTAAATTGGGATTCGGAACATCTGTTATCTCAAAAAATTTAAAAGAAAAAATTGCCCTTTACAAGCAGGCAGGAATCAAAACATATTTTGGCGGTACTTTATTTGAAGCTTTTGTAATTAGAAATCAATTTAAAGATTACAAATCGGTGCTTGAGGAGTATGAGCTTGAGTACGTTGAGGTTTCTGATGGCTCAATTGAATTAGAGCATGCTGAGAAATGTGACTATATATCTGATCTTGCTCAAAATTATACGGTGCTCTCTGAAGTTGGCTCAAAAGATGCCAATGTTATAATTCCACCTTATAAGTGGATTAAACTTATGAAGGCCGAATTTGAAGCAGGCAGCTGGAAAGTAATTGCCGAAGCTAGAGAAAGCGGTACTGTTGGGATTTTTAGAGGCAGCGGGGAGATTAGAAGTGGACTTATTGATGAGATTTTAACTGAGATCAAAGCTGAAGATATCATATGGGAGGCTCCTCAAAAGGGTCAGCAGGTATGGTTTATTAAGCTCTTAGGGCATAATGTAAATTTGGGCAATATTGGAGTTGATGAAGTAATACCATTAGAAACCTTACGCCTGGGTTTAAGAGGCGATACATTTACCCAATTTTTAAACCAATAAATAAAAATGAATCTTAAACACCAATTTGGATCATTATTTCTAATTACCCTGTTCTTTTTTGCTTGCTCATCTACATCAAATACAAACGCCAATAGTGGCGATAACATGAATGCCGCCGAACTAAGCGAAGAAGATAAAGACAAAGAAAAAAAGTCAAAAAAAGAAAAACCATATAAAGTGAAAGAAGACGGATTATATGCCCAGATTAAAACTAATAAGGGCTTAATAACAGTAGAACTTACGTACGAAAAGGCGCCACTTACCGTGCTAAACTTCATTTCATTGGCCGAAGGAACAAAGCCAAATGATGTAACCGAAGACGGTGTTGGTTATTATAATGGTCTAAAATTCCACAGAGTAGTTCCAAATTTTGTTATTCAAGGAGGAGACCCCACTGGAACTGGATCTGGCGGACCGGGTTACAGATTTCCTGATGAATTTCATAAAGACCTTATGCACGATAGAGAGGGTACATTATCAATGGCAAACTCAGGTCCTGCTACTAATGGTTCTCAGTTTTTTATAACCCACACGCCCACACCACATTTAGATTTTCGTCATTCAGTTTTTGGATACGTTGTTGACGGGATGGATGTAGTTAACTCCATAAAACAAGGCGATATTATGGAAGAAATTGAGATTGTTAGAAAAGGAAAAGAAGCTCGAAAATTCAAGTATTCGCAAGAACTTTGGGATGAATTGAGTGCCAAAGCTCCTGAACAAAACAAAGCCCAAATGGCAGTTATGAGAGCGGCTGAAGAAGCAAAGCTTGCCAAAAGAAGAGAAGGAGTTAAGGCTGCCAAAGAGGGTAAAGATGTATATAAAAAATGGTTAAAGTCATTGGCAGAAGAAGTTTGCGAAGGTGGCGAAATTTTTGAAGCCGGCGATGGCTTATACTATTGCATTAGTGAAGAAGGAGATGGGCCAAAGCCAACAAAGGGCCAAAAGGTAAATGCTAAATACAAGGGTACTTTCCCAGGTGGAATTAAGTTTGACCAAGGTACATATGCTTTTGAACTAGTAACCGGAAGCGTAATTGAAGGATGGCACGTAGGATTTGCGGCATTAAATCAAGGTGCAAAAGCAACCTTAATTATTCCTTATTGGTATGGATATGGAGAGAGAGACCAATTTGGTGGTCAAATGCCAGGTTACTCAACATTAATTTTTGAAGTTGAATTGCTTGATATAAAGTAGGTTTAACTTAAGCATAAAAGCAAAATCCCCAATCGGTTAAAAGCTGGTTGGGGCTTTTTGTTTTACAGCGATAAGTTCTTGATTTTAAATATGAAGTTAAGATATCAACCAAAAAAGTAATACAAAATACAATCACATTTTATTACATTGTAATTAAGTTGAATAAGGTATTCGTACTTCAACATTAAAAAGCTATTTGTTTATGCCAGCCAAAAAAAAGGTTCAAAAGGTATTTGTCTTAGATACATCGGTAATTCTTCACGACTTTAATGCGTTTTTAAGTTTTCAAGAACATGATGTTGCTATACCCATTACAGTTCTTGAAGAGATAGATAATTTTAAGAAGGGAAATGATGTAAAAAACTTTAATGCTAGGCAATTCATTCGAATAATAGACCAATTGGCACATGATTTTAGTTTGCAGCAATGGGTACCTATTAATGGTAAGAATTCTGGGAACTTTACCGTGGTAATGAATGAAAATGAAGCGCGAGATGATGTGAATTTGGTTTTTGGAGAATATAAAGGCGATCACCAAATATTAAACGCTGCACTAACGGTTAAGCAAAGGCACCCTAAAAAAACAGTTATTCTCATATCAAAAGATATAAATCTTAGACTTAAGGCTAAGGCGCTTGGGTTGGCTTCAGAAGATTTTACTACTGATAAAGTAAGCGATGTTGACACGCTCAACAAGGGGTGGAGTGTACTTGATAAAAGCCAAAGTCTTGCCATAGATGCTCTTTATACAGATGGTGAGATCATTGCATCTGATGCTGGAATTAAGAAGCCAAGAAAGAATGGTTATTACATACTAAAAGATGGTAAAAAGTCAGTAATGGCTTATTATAGCCCAAATAGAGATGTTCTTGATCGGTTAGAAAAAGAAAGCGCTTATGGAATTCAGCCTAGAAATGCTGAGCAAGTTTTTGCACTTCATGCTATTATGAACCCTGATATTAAGCTTGTGAGTTTACAAGGTGTTGCGGGAACAGGAAAAACCTTGTTGGCCTTAGCCGGAGCACTTGAGCAAAAAAGAGAGTTTAGGCAAATATTAATAGCAAGACCAATTGTGCCGCTATCAAATAAAGATGTGGGTTACCTACCAGGTGATATTAAGTCTAAGCTTAATCCATACATGGAGCCACTATGGGATAATTTAAAGTTTATCCAAAGCCAGTTTAGTGAAACTGATGCACGATTCCAAAAAATCAATCAAATGGTTGAAACCGAGAAAATTCTCATTCAGCCTTTGGCCTATATAAGAGGAAGAAGTTTGAGCAACATTTTCTTTATTGTTGACGAAGCTCAAAACTTAACTCCGCATGAGATTAAGACCATAATTTCAAGAGCAGGGGAGAATACAAAAATTATTTTCACTGGCGATGTAAGGCAAATTGATACGCCTTACCTAGATGCTCAAAGTAATGGACTAAGTTATATGATCGACAAAATTGGTCAACACGAATTGTATGCTCATATTACGCTTGAAAAAGGAGAGCGATCTGAACTCGCCAATTTAGCTAATGACCTACTTTAGTTTTGAATAGCACTATTGATGGTTTTCAAATGAAAACATTTCAAAGCCAAATTCAATAACAATTTTGCGATCTTTAGAAACCATAATTGAGCGGCTTAAGTCTCGAATGTCAAAGGCAGAGATTTTAGGCATGGCAAAGGAAATCGAAACGTATGCAATTGATTTCGAACCACTTTTCCATCTTTTGCATAAAGATAATCCACTGGCAATGCGTTCGGCTTGGCTCATTGAAAATTTAGTTATTCCAAGCTCTGAAAAACAGGTAAAGTACTTTAACCCTCTTGCTGAGATTTATTTAGCTACAAAGAGTAGTAGTGTTAGAAGAAATATAGGAAAAACCCTTAGTCATTGTTCAATTCCAGAGCACTGGGATGATGCGCTTTATGATTTCTGTACCAAACTGATAGTTGATAGCAATGAAGTGGTAGCAGCAAAAGTGCATGCCATGATTATTGCGGCTAATATTTCTATCAAGTATCCAGAATTAATTCATGAATTGAAAGCCACAATTGAAGGGGAGGTTGAAAAGAATACAGTAGCCTATAAAGGAGCTGCCAAAAGAGCTTTTAAGCTATTTAAAAAAGCGGGTTATTAATTGCTGCAATATTTTACGGGCAAACTAGGGTGCAATACTTTTGCGGGCTGATTCTCATAATATATTGAAGATGCAATACAGATCACACAATTGCGGCGAGTTAAGAATTGAAAATGTTGGCGAAAATGTTGTGCTAAGCGGCTGGGTACAGCGTGTTAGAGATACTGGTCACCTGTATTGGGTAGTGCTAAGAGACAAGTTTGGCGAAACTCAGCTCATGTTTGAAGAAGGTAAAACTGATGCCGAGCTCCTTAAATCTGCAAAAGAACTAGGCCGTGAATATGTTATTAGAATTGAAGGTAAAGTACTAGAAAGAGAATCAAAGAACAATAAAATTCCAACCGGAGAGATTGAAGTTTTGGTTTCGTTGGTAGAAGTATTGAATTCTTCTGATGTGCCACCATTTACCATTGAAGACAAAACAGATGGCGGCGAAGAGCTGAGAATGCAATACCGCTACCTTGACCTGAGAAGAAAACCAATTCAAGACAATATTATGTTGCGCCACAAGATGCTGCAACTTACCCGCAAGTATTTAAGTGATGAAGAATTCATTGAGGTTGAAACACCTTTTCTAATAAAATCTACGCCAGAAGGCGCAAGAGATTTTGTTGTTCCTTCTCGTTTGCATCAAGGAGCATTTTATGCCTTACCGCAATCGCCTCAAACATTTAAGCAATTGCTTATGGTATCTGGCTTTGAGCGATATTTTCAAATTGTAAAATGTTTTAGAGACGAAGATTTTCGTGCCGATCGTCAGCCTGAGTTTACTCAGATTGACTGTGAGATGTCTTTTGTTGATGAAAATGATATAATGACCATTTTTACCGGAATGGTTAAGGAAATGTTCATGGAAATTAAGGGGGTTGACTTGGGTGACTTCCCAATTATGACTTATGAATATGCCGTGAATACTTATGGCACAGACCGACCTGATTTGCGTTTTGAAATGGAAATTCATGAAATGAATGAGATAGTTTCAAGTGTTGAGTTTCCGCCATTTAGTAATGTTATTTCAGAAGGTGGATTGGTTGCGGGAATAAAAGCAAATGGAGCAGCGTCTTTATCAAGGAAACAGATAGATAAGCTTACCAACTATGTAAAAGAGCCTAGGTTTGGTATGAAAGGCTTGGTGTGGCTTAAGGTAAATGAAGACGGTAGTACAAAGTCTCCAGTAGATAAATTTTATAGTGATGAGGAGAAGGCAAAATGGGTTACTGAGTTTGGCGCAAAGCCGGGCGATCTAATTCTAATACTAGCGGGAAGCAAAAAACAGGTTCAACTTACTTTAGGAGAACTTAGGTTGAAATTAGCTGCAGATCTTGAGTTAATTAAAAAGGATGTTTATGCTCCGCTTTGGGTTGTTGATTTCCCAATGGTTGAGTGGAACGAAGATGAAAACCGCTTTGATTCATTACATCATCCCTTTACAGCTCCAAAAGATGAAGACCTTCATTTGTTAGAAGAAGGGACAGCTCGCTCTAGGGCTTACGATATGGTAATTAATGGCTGGGAAGTTGGTGGTGGGTCTATAAGGATTCATAGTAATGACATACAGCAAAGGGTATTTAAACTCATTGGTATGGATGAAAAAGAATACAATTACAAATTTGGATTCTTATTGGGCGCTTTAAAGTATGGTGCGCCTCCCCATGGTGGTTTAGCCTTCGGTTTTGATAGGTTGTGTGCCATATTAGCCGGAACAAGTAGTATTAGGGATGTAATTGCATTCCCTAAAAACAATGCTGGCAGAGACACAATGCTCGATGCACCTTCAATGGTTGATGATCATGTACTCAAAGATGTTGGGATTGAAATATCTAAACAATAAACCAACACGGAATTAGAAAACCGTTCTCATTTTTAGACTCTAGTTTTCGTTTTCCACATGCATGTGGACTGCCACAGCCTTAGTTTGGGCTATTTATCAATAAAGTTGCTATTGGTATCATTTTAGAATTAGCAGTATTAACTTAAAGTGTAAACTATGCTTTTATCCGTTAATGGAATAAACGAACAGCTAGAACAGTACATTTCTAGTAATTATGAGTTCAGAAAGAACTTAATCAATAAAATTTTAGGGAAAGAACTTTTGGAATATAGAAGAGCAGACGCTACTCAGTGGAGTCCTGTTTCTAATTTCATTTCAAGAGAAAGAAGATCGATCCTTAAGGCGCAAGAAAAAACGCACGAAGGTGATCAAGAGCTTTATCCAAAATGGCTTATTGAGAAAATCGCTTTAAATCAATCGGCTCATTCTCAAGATTATATTGAAAATGTAAATCATCTTAAGATTATAGATGAGTATCCAACTAAAGTTTCAGGCGTAAAACCTGTGAGAACGTCTAAAAGAACTCCAGTTCATTTAGATGAAGGTGATAAATGCTATATTTCATTTGGCCGTAAAAAAGGTCTTTTCGGAAAATACAGCAGAGCATTACCTGCAATAGTTGAGTCAATAAGGAAAGAAGGCAATGTTGAGTACTACAATATTTTGATTGTAAAACTTAATTCTAAATCTCATACAGTAGACTATTTTGGAAGGCACTTGGTTATGAGCACTGAAGTAGGGAAAACCCCTAAAGAAGCGGCGCAGAACATTGCCTATTCTCAAGCGATCTACTAAAAACAGAAGTTTAGTTTATTATTAGTTTACTCACCAAGTTCGGTGAGTAAAACTTTGCCATTTGTTCCGGTAGAGACTAGGTAGTTTTTTGCTGGAGAAATTGATATGGAGTTAGCATCTTTTTTATGCTGGTTTAACACTTTAAGTTCGTTCCCAATTTTCCAGCTAACTATTTCTCCATTAAAACTAGTAGCGAAATAGCATTGCAAGCCATCAAGTACCAAAGAGTTAATTCCAAAATCGGTTATTTTTTTGCGAGCAGCCACTTTGTTTTCAGTCCATTTTAAAACAATGGCATCTGAGAAGTTACCGCCATACAATACAAGGGTGCCTTTGCTACTTAATGATGCATCATTTATGGCATAAGTCTCCTCTTCTAAGTTATAAGCAAGCTTCTTATCTTCCAAATTCCATACTTTAAGATTCCCTGGAGCTTTGGTAGTTCTATCTCCGCTTGTGCTCACTAAATACTTGCCATTCTTTGATATGTTCAGGCTTAATACTCTGTCAAAGTGAGTGCCCAAAACATCAGCCTTTTTAAAGCTTTCTAAATTCCAAACAATAATATCCTTATCATCTCCAGCACTATATAGCGTTTTGCCATCTGGTGAAACTGCAAGAGCCAATACTTGTTGTGAATGACCTTTAAGTGTGTGTTTTAATTTCCAGGTTTTGGTTTCCCATACCTTTATTAAATTATCAAGTCCTGCGCTAATTAGATACTCGCTATTCGGTGTAAAAACTAGATCTTTTACACCAACAGAATGTGCTATCCACTCTTTTTCAAGCTTGTGCTTAGACGCATTCCAAACCATTATTTTATTATCATTACTTCCACTTGCAATCCATTCGGTAAGTGAGCTATAACACACTACATTACCTATTTCGCTATGTTCTCCAAGTTGTATTTTGTTTTTATCACCTTTAAAGGCGAATAAGAAAATGAGCGATGCAAGAGGAAGTAATGATTTCATAAATGTCTATTTAAATTGAAATAATGGTCTGAAACCCATTAATTCGTTAACACCTTCCTTAATTTCAGTGAGTTTACCTTCATTGTCTTTGTTGATTAGAGCCAAGTCAATTAACTCAACAACTTTATACATGTCGGCTGGTTTTAAACCACGAGTGGTAATCGCGGCAGAGCCAACTCTAAAACCTGATGTGACAAAAGGTGACTTATCATCAAAAGGAACCATGTTCTTATTAACAGTAATATCCGCTTTAATTAGGCTATTCTCCGCTTCTTTACCTGTAATGCCTTTGTTTCTCAAGTCAATAAGCATAAGATGGTTGTCAGTACCACCTGAAATAATATTGTAGTCTTTATCAATAAATGCATTGGCCATTGCTTGCGCATTTTCAACTACAGTTTTGGCATATGCCTTATAATCATCAGTTAGTGCTTCTCCAAATGCAACGGCTTTACCAGCAATAACATGCTCAAGCGGACCACCTTGTGTGCCGGGAAATACTGCGCCATCAAGCAATTGAGACATTTTTTTAATTACTCCTTTTGGTGTTTTTATGCCGAATGGGTTCTCAAAGTTTTCACCAAGCATAATTATTCCTCCTCTTGGCCCTCTCAGTGTTTTGTGTGTAGTTGATGTTACTATATGGCAATGAGGAAAAGGATGGTTAAGCAAACCTGCAGCAATTAGGCCAGAAGGGTGAGAAATATCAGCAAGCAATAATGCACCTACTTCGTCGGCAATCTGTCTCATTGTTGCGTAGTCCCAGTCTCTTGAATAAGCACTTGCTCCTGCAATTATGAGTTTGGGTTTATGTTCTAGGGCTTTCTTTTTTAATGAATCGTAGTCTATAAGACCTGAATCTTGTTCTACTTGATAGAAAGTAGCGTTATAAGTTCTTCCTGAAAAATTAACAGGTGAGCCATGGGTTAAGTGGCCTCCATGGGCAAGGTCAAAACCTAAAATGGTATCGCCAGGATTTAATAATGCCAGATATACTGCAGCATTTGCCTGAGAGCCAGAATGAGGTTGCACATTAGCCCAAGCCGCTCCATAAAGTTGCTTTAGCCTGTCAATTGCTAGATTTTCTATTTCATCAACAACTTCGCAACCACCATAATATCTTTTTCCCGGTAGTCCCTCGGCGTATTTATTGGTGGCAATTGAACCAACAGCAGCAAGTACCTGATCTGATGCAAAGTTTTCAGATGCAATTAGCTCTAATCCATTTATTTGTCTTTGTTTTTCTTTTTCAATAAGTGAAAAAACAGCTTGATCTTTCATTTAATTATACATTTTGAGTGTTGGCTAAATGAGCCTTCAATAATTCTTTTCCTGATGAAACGAATGTCGTAAAAAAATGGTCTAAATCTTCTTTTTCAATTTCTTGATTAACTAACACAAGCCTAATTGAAATTTTGCCTCCTAAGTGGCAATAGTTCACCATTATTTGTCCTGTTTCAATAAGGTGATTTCTAATATCTAGATTAAACGCGTTTAAATCTTCAACCTCATTAGTTTTAAATCTAAAGTTGATGTTTAGAGATTGAACTGGTGCTAGCATTTCAAGTTCATCGTAGTTGTTTACCACATCTTGGGCATATTTGGCAAGCTCCATCAGCTTATTGATGTTTGACTCGTACTGTTCATCGCCAATTGCTTTCCAAGCGAACCAAACTTTAAGCGCGTCATTTTTTCTTCCGCATTGCAATGACTTTGTGCCAAGGTCAAGGTTTGCATAATCATGCTCATGAAAAATGTAGTCTGTTTTGTTTGCAGAAGTGGCATTGTAAAGAATACTAGGGTCTCTAAGAAGTAGCACTGATGCAATTAGTGGTGCATTCATGAGCTTATGCGCATTCCAAGCAAAAGAATCTGCTTTTTCAATACCAGCAAAAAAGTGTTGGTATTTTTTACTGAGAATTATTGAGCCTCCCCACGAGCCGTCAACATGAAACCAAATATTGTGATTTCTTGCAATTGCCCCTAGTTGTTCAATACTATCAAATGCACCTAATTCTGTAGTGCCAGCAGTGGCCGCTACAAAAAATGGTAATTCTCCTTTCGCCTTGCTTTGTTCAATCGCTTCATTCAACTTTTCAGGATTCATTTCTCCTTTTTGGTTGGTTTCAACACCATACAAGTAATCAGAGCCTATGCCTAAAGTATTTGACGCTTTTTGAAAAGAATAATGAGATAACTTCGAAACAAAAGCTGATATCGGCTTAGAACCAGACATTCCTTTTTCTTTTAACAGCGGAAACATTTGCTGCCTAGCACAAAGCATGGCTAGCATATTTGAATTGCTTCCTCCTGTTGTAAAAATGCCATCTCCATTATTGAACCCCGTGTAGGTATTCATTTTGTCAATTACCTCGCGCTCAATTAAAGTAGCCATTGGAGCTACCTCGTAAGTATACATTGAGGTATTTAAAAGAGTAGACAAAAGTTCACCTAAAATTCCGGGTTCGTTAAAGCCGCTAAATAATTGATTCAGATATTGCTTATTACCAGTTTTTACAGAGTTTTTAATGTAAGAATCAATTAATTCTTCAAGTTGGCTATTAGTGTGTTTTGCTCCTAAGCCTAGGTCTGTAGTGTTTTTAAGCTCATCAGGTGTTTTGTAGTCAACTACTTTTTCGTTTTCGTGTACCTTTTTGAATGAATTTATCAGCTCAAAAAGCTGCTGTTTAATGTTCATGTGAGCTTTTATAGTTGTTCTTATTAATTTAAACCGTTAAGAAAAGGTTCTATTTCTAGTCTATTATTTCAGTATCTTCTTTTGTGTCTTTTCTTAAGAGGCCACGATAATGGTTAAATATTTTTGACTTTGATAGGAAACCGAGATATTTCCCTTCTTCAATTACGGGTAAATTCCAATATCCTGACTGATCAAACTTTTGCATTACTTCTTCCATTGAGTCTTCTGTAGTTACATAATGGGTGGGCCTATGCATAATGTCAGTTATCGGTAGCTCATTTTGTTTTTTAGGGTCAAACATTATGTCTCTAATATCATCAAGCGTAACAACCCCCATAAACATACCTTCATCATCAATTATTGGGTAAATGTTTCGTTTCGATTTTGAAAGTGCCTTTAAAACATCTTTAAGAAAGCCATTAACATTTACAGTTTGAAATTCGGTTTCAATCAACTTCTTAACTTTCATTATGCTGAGCACCGTTTTATCTTTATCATGAAAATGAAGCTGTCCTTTTTTGGCCAACTCAAAATGGTAATGAGAGTGTTTTTCGAAATATCGAATAGTAGCAAACGATAAAGTAGCCACTATAATTAGTGGTATAATTAATTCATAACCGCCAGTAATCTCTGCAATTAAGAAAATAGATGTTAAGGGTGCATGCATTAGCCCTGAAGCAACGCCTGCCATTCCTACCATTACGAAGTTTTTTTCTGAAAGCTCAAAAGGCAAAAAGTCTAATTTGTTTAACAAGTTGCTTAAGCCAAACCCAGCCAAAGCGCCTGTAAACATAGTTGGGGCAAAAACACCACCATTTCCTCCTGCGGCAATGGTAAAACCAGTGGCAAATACCTTTACAAGTATCAGTACCCCAATCATTACCAAAATAAACCAACCGTTACTGTATTCTTTAAAAAATAAGCTGTTGTCTAAAATTTGGCCTTGTTTCGCAGTGAGCAATTGATTAATTGTTTCATAACCTTCTCCATAGAGCGGTGGTAAGAGAAAGATTAAAATACCCAAGGCCAATCCACCTACTACCACTCGGCCCCATTGGTTAGTTACTTTTTCAACAAGAGCTCTTGAGAATTGAATGTTTTTGTGAAAATAATATGAGATTAAACCAGTGAATATTCCAAGCGCAATGTAGAATGGAGTTTCCTTGTAATGAAAGTGCTCGGTTAAGTTAAAAGCGAAAACAATTTCTTCGCCATAAATCATGGTTGAAATTAAGGTGCCTGTTACGGCAGAAATAAGTAGGGGTATAAAGGCCGGAATAGTAAGTTCAAGCAAAAGGACTTCTAGCGTAAAAATAACACCGGCAATGGGAGCTCCAAAAATTCCACCTAAAGCAGCTGCAGTTCCACAACCAATTAATAGGGTTCTTTTTTTATATCCAACATGAAAAACTCTTCCAAGGGTAGAGCCAATTGCTGCGCCGGTAGTTACAATGGGTGCTTCAAGTCCTACCGATCCACCAAAGCTAACTGTTAGTCCTGATGAAACCATATGGCTATAGTTTTCATCGCGAGGTACAAGGCTCGATTTTTTATTTATGATGTACAAGAGATTTGGAATACCGCGGCCAAGTTTGTTTCTATTGAAATAATAACGAAAAACAACAGTGAGAAGAATACCAACCAAAGGAAATATGAAGTAAAGTACGTTGGCCTTATCAATTTTTGCTTCATCAGTTATAATATGCTTAATACCGTGCACCATTCCCTTTAAAGCTGCCGATGCAAAGCCACCACCAATGCCTATAAGCACACTTAAAAATATGATAAACGTGCGAGAACTAATATGCTTTAACCGCCATTTATATAGCTTAGTAATAACTTCTGAAAGATTCATTCGCTGCGATGCGTTCCCTTAAATTCGTGGCAAATTTATAGGCATTTATAAGTACAAAAGTGCTTAATGCCAAATGAACCTGTTTGCAAATGAAAGTACTCTTAATAGGAGAAGAAAATAGAAGGCTTGAACTAAAAGCAATTTTACCAGAAAGTTGCCAGTTTACAGAAGCAGACATTGCGTTTGAAATTGATTTAAGCGGACTTCCGGACTTTGACGTAGTCTTTGATCTTAATGCTGATGAGGATACTTCAATAATTGACGAATACCCTTTTGATAGGCCAGTTACCATAGTGGCTTCAGCAGTTAAATCTAGTTTGGCGGCTATGATTGATGGATTAGAGTATGAAGGCGGAATTTTTGGAATGAATTGCCTGCCAACTTTCATTAACAGACCCATTAAAGAAGTATCGGTATATGATGAAGAAGATGTTCCCGCACTTAGAGAATTAATGGATAAATTAGGTTGGGAATATCATTTAGTTAACGATAGAGTAGGCATGGTTACCCCTAGAGTAGTGTGTATGATTATTAATGAAGCTTGCTTTACGGTGCAAGAAGGAACCGCAAGTATGGAAGATATTGATAAGAGCATGCAGCTTGGAACTGCTTATCCGCATGGCCCTTTTAAGTGGTCAGATAAAATTGGGATTAAAGATGTGTTTGAAGTTTTAGATGCCATGTACGAGGATACAAAAGACGAACGCTACAAGGTTTGTCCGCTGCTGAAAACACACTATTTAAAGGAAAAGCCTTTTTATAAGCCTGCGTAGCATTTTTGCGTAGCTGGTATTTCAATTTGTAATTGAATAGCCAAAATATTTAAAACTATATTTCGAATCCTTATAAAAAAAGTAGAATGGCAAAGAATAATGAGAGCGATAAGCAGAAAGTACTACAGTTAACAATTGATAAACTTGAAAAGCAATTTGGCAAAGGAGTTGTAATGAAATTGAGCGATGATAGAACCAAAGGAATTGATTCAATTTCTACAGGTTCTTTGGGACTTGATATTGCGCTAGGTTGCGGAGGTTTACCAAAAGGTAGGGTAATTGAAATCTATGGGCCTGAATCATCTGGTAAAACAACCTTGGCGATGCATACCATTGCCGAGGCTCAAAAAAAAGGAGGTATGGCGGCATTTGTAGATGCTGAGCATGCCTTTGATAAGGTGTATGCTGAGAAGCTTGGTATTGATGTTGAGAACTTACTTATCTCTCAGCCTGACGATGGTGAGCAAGCTCTTGAAATAACCGATCATTTGATACGTTCTGGCGCATTAGACGTGGTAGTGGTAGATTCAGTGGCAGCCTTAATTCCAAGAGCCGAACTTGAAGGTGAGATGGGCGAGTCAAAAATGGGTTTGCAGGCAAGGCTAATGTCGCAAGCGCTTAGAAAGCTTACGGGTTCAATTAACAAGTCAAACACTATATGTATATTCATTAATCAATTGCGTGAAAAAATTGGTGTTATGTTCGGTAACCCTGAAACCACTACAGGGGGTAACGCGCTTAAATTTTACGCATCAGTAAGACTTGATATTAGAAGAATTGGTGCCATTAAAGATGGTACTGACATTATGGGTAACCGTGTAAGAGTTAAGGTAGCAAAAAACAAAGTAGCTCCACCATTTAAACAAGCCGAATTTGACATAATGTATGGCTTAGGAATTAGCCGTGTGGGTGAAATTATTGACCTTGGCGTAGAGCTTGATGTGGTTAAGAAAAGTGGGTCTTGGTTTAGTTATGGAGAAACCAAACTAGGACAAGGTAGAGATTCGGTAAAGCAACTGCTTATTGATAACCCCGAACTTGCGGAGGAAATTGAAACCAAAATTATGGCGGTTTATTTCCCAGAAAAGCTCGAAGAATAGAAGAGAAAAATATTTAAGTTTCATTTTCAATTAATTTGGAATTAATTGAAAATGATTCTGGTTTTACTAAACCGTTGATGAGTTAAGATGAACGAAGAAGATCAAAACCAACCTGAAGAAGAAGTTGTAAATGAGCACATAAGGAATTCTCTTAATAAGCAAGAGAAAGACGAACTCTTTAACAAGGAGTTTTTACCCCATATGGATCAGCTCTACAACTTCGGATATTATTTGGCCAATAATGAAGATGTAGCAAAAGATCTTCTTCAGGAAACTTACATGAAAGCCTATCGCTTTATAGAATATTTTCAGGTAGGAACTAATTCTAAGGCCTGGTTGATTCGAATTATGAAGAACAACTTCATAAACGAATACCGAAAGAATAGTAAAGCGCCATACAAAGTTGATATTGATGACGTAAACCAGAAGGATGATATTGAAGATGACCATGTAGAGTTAGACATGCGTCAGGAAGTATTCGGAAGTTTAATTGGAGATGAGTTGATGAATGCGGTAAATGACCTTCCGGTAGACTATAGACTTATAATATTGCTCTGTGATATTGAAGGGTTTAAGTATGAAGAGATTGCAAAGATTATTGATGTGCCAATTGGCACAGTGCGCTCAAGATTGCACAGGGCTCGCAACCTTTTAAAGGAGAAACTTAAGACCTACGCAAAAGAAAAAGGATATAATATTCATTGATTTGGAATTATTACTGAAAACCAATCGTTAACAACAAACGACTTCGATAATTAACTGATATTTGATGGACTGCAAAGAAACATTAGTACACTTACAAGATTTGCTCGATGGCGAGTTGGATAAGGGGCTAGAGGTTAGAGTTCTTGAGCATATAAACAATTGCTGGCACTGTACTGAGGTTAAGCAAAATGAAACCAAGCTAAAAGAGCTGATTAGAGAAAAACTACCTTATACAAAGGCTACCCCAAGTTCAATTGTTAATTCAATTAAGAATATTACATCAGGGTTAGATTAATAAGTAATAAGTTTTGGCCGAGCATTATTTTTGGCTTAAAACATTTGATTGCTTTATATAGAAGACCTAGAACAGAAAAGCCGTAAATCTTACGAAAACGGAATTGTATTAAGTGGTGGTGGAGCAAAGGGCTTTGCTCACATTGGGGTACTAAAGGCACTTAACGAAAAGGGTATATACCCAGACATTATTAGCGGAACCAGCGCGGGGTCTATTGTGGCCGCACTTTATGCCGATGGCATTGCGCCAGATGATATTCTCAAAATATTTAATGGAAAAGATCTTTACAATTTAGTGCAGATAGTAATGCCTAGAAAAGGACTTTTTAAAATGAAGGACCTTTTAAGCATGCTTAAGAATAACCTAAAGGCACATAGAATTGAACAATTAAAGACTAAAACCTATATATGTGCTACTAATTTTACAACAGGAAGGGTACGGTTTTTTTATGAAGGGCCAATTATTAAGCCCATAGTGGCAAGCGCATCTATTCCAGTTCTTTTTCAACCTGTTTTAATTAATGAAGATCTTTATGTAGATGGAGGAATGTTTGCCAATTTACCAGTGGAACCATTAATAGGTAGATGCGAAAGAATAATTGGTGTACACGTAAATCCTTTTGGTTTATACAACAGAAGAGATGAAAGCCTAACTAGCATTGCTGAGAGAGTTTTTCAAATAGGCACAAGAAGCAACGTACTTGATGATATTAACAAATGCGATTGGTACATTGAACCACCAAAGCTTAAAGACTACGGACTTTTAAGTGTGAAAAAGGGCCAAGAAATGTTTGAAATCGGTTACGAATACACGCTTGAATTTTTGGAGAAAAAGAGACTTTAATTTAGATGCGTAACACTTTAAAAGAGTTTAAAATTTAACGCGACAATTGAGCTCTTATTTCGAATCTACACCGTTTTAGGATTTCACATCCAATTGTAATGAAGTTTTCATAGGAAATCAAGCCGTGCACTCAGTTCGGATTTGGCCTAAAAAAACATTGGCCCCTAAAAATGAATTCAGGGGCCAAATGCAAACAACCTATGGAACAAAAAACTATGCTTTTTTAGTCTAATCCGTATCCGTAGTAAACCTTACCCGGAATGCCAGGGTAAAAGCCTTCAATCATGCCTTTACCTGTTTTTTTCTTTTCAAAATAGTCTTCAATATCATCTGCTGATTTTACCAATTTATCATCAATTTTAGTGATGATGAATCCAGCTCTAATCTTGGTGTTACGTCTTAGTAAACCATCATTTACTTTTTCAACTTTTACACCATTATTTGCACCGTATTTTTTAAGTTCTTCTGAATCTATATCTTTCAAATCAATACCAAGTGCCAGCAAAGGCGAAATCTCTTCTTTCTCAGTAATTTTAGCTTCCCCGTCTTTATTCTTAAGTAATACGGTTAGTGCTTTTTCTTTTCCTTCTCGATTTACAACAACTTTTACTTCGTCACCCGGGCGTTTGCTTCCAACACTTTCTTGAAGTTCAGGTACACCTGTAATTGTTTTACCATCAATTTGTACAATAACATCACCTTGTTCAATTCCTGCAATTGCGGCGGCGCCTTCATCTACAAGATCATCTATGTAAACACCAGCGTTTACTTCAAGGTCATATTCATCAACCAACTTGCTATCTACCCCGCGAATCATTACACCAAGAAATCCTCGCTGCACCATTCCATAGTTTTTTAAGTCTTCGCATACTTTGTTAACTATGTTGGCAGGAACCGCAAAAGAGTATCCGGCATAAACACCCGTTGGAGTGGCAATGGCAGTGTTAATTCCAATTAGGTCACCATTTAAATCAACAAGAGCGCCACCGCTGTTTCCTGGGTTTACGGCAGCATCAGTTTGAATAAATGATTCAATTGAGTATTGGTCTCTTAAAATATTAATGTTTCTTCCTTTTGCACTTACAATTCCTGCGGTTACAGTAGATTCAAGATTAAATGGATTACCAACGGCCAATACCCATTCACCAATTCTAACATCGTCAGAATTAGCGAAACCTAAATGTGGCAATTCATCGGCTTCTATCTTAAGTAAGGCCAAGTCTGTTGTTGGGTCGGTACCAATTACGGTGGCCATGTAAGACTCTTTATTAAATAAAGTGATCTCAACTTCATCTGCAGCACTTACCACATGATTATTTGTAACTATATAACCATCATTGCTAATTATTACACCTGAACCAGAAGATTGCTGTCTTCTTTCTTGTGGGTTTTTAGGAGCTCCACCAAAAAAATCGTCTCCAAATAACTCTCTCCACGGATCGTAAGCGTTGTAAGAAGAAACTTTTGTGGCAATAATGTGTACAACGGCTGGGGTCGAAATTTCGGCTGCACCCGTAAAATCTGCAACAGCTCCAGAGTAAGGCGTTGTATTGTCAACATACCTAAAAGGTGATTCTGGTTGTGTTTTTTCAATAATCACTTCTTTTTTTCCGAGTTCTAAATATTCATATGCCCCAATGGTAACAGCACTTGCTGCTACTGCAATAACTAATAGGCTTAGAATCTTTTTCATATTTATTTCTGTTTGGTTATTCTATCTGACTTGCAAAACGCAAGCTCGCAACAATTAGTTTTATGGCCAAATGCACCTAAAATTATGTTAAGAGCCTGTTTGAATTTCATTATCACTGAAAATTAGTGATTTGACTTTTTACAATGAACATACCAGCTTAAAAAGGGATGTATGCTTTAACACTTTTTGTTGATTTACTTAAGTTTAAACAAGGTTTGAAATGACAAAACCATATTTCTAAGCACAGAAAATTCTGTTAAGAAGATTTGGCAATGACCTATAATAAGTAGATTGACAATCTTGTCAGGATTAATGGAAATTATTTCAGTAGTATTTGACAAGGCTTCAGCAAGAATTGACAATGTATCATTTATTATGACACGGAACTGACTGTTATTCAGTTATATGCAGATGGAATAGCTCTTGACTAAATGGGTGTGACACAAATTTTAAAAACAATAAAAATTTAAAACCATGACATTAGTTAGAAAAGTAAACCACCCATTTTATTCATTAATGAATGAATTCTTTAACGACGAGATTGACAGGAATTTTAATGCAAAAAAAGCCTTTAAGCCTGCAGTTAACGTTATTGAAACAGCCGGCGCTTTTGACCTAGAGGTTGTAGCACCAGGTTACAAGAAAGAAGACTTTAAATTAAGATTAGAAAAAGATCTTTTGACCATTTCAAGTGAAATGAAGAAGGAAACTGAAGCTAAAGAAGGAGAAAAGGTGATAAGAAAAGAGTATAGAAGCAATTCTTTTTCAAGATCATTTACATTACCTGAAAATGTTGATGCTGAAACAATCAGTGCAGTTTATAACGAAGGCATTTTGAAAATTATGATTCCTAAACTCGAAGAAGTTAAGGAAGAAGGAACCCGTGAAATTGCAATTGGTTAATAATTAACTCAACATAATTCATCACTTTTCTAAAGCCCCAAATCAGTTTGGGGCTTTTTTGTGTTTCTTAGAGGAAATTTGTAAACCGAGCATCCTTTTAGGCCAATTGATTGTTAAAAGTTTATGAGCAGTTATTCAGATAATGATGAAGCGCTATTTGGGAGATCAATTGATGATTTCTTACTTTATGATAGTGCATTGTTTAGCGATAAGGAAACTCATGAGTTTAGAGATAAATACATTGTAGAAATTACGGTTCCAGGTTTTAAATCAAACAATTTGCAGCTCGTGGCTGAGAATGATGTTTTAATTCTGAGGGGATTTGAAATTCAAAAGGAAAAAGGATTGCTAAGAACTAAAATCATTAAGATTCCTGTTTTTCAAAGAACGTTGGTTTTACCACCTGATGCTGCTCCAAATACCATTTCTGCACAATATCTGCCAGGCATATTAAAAATAACCTGCCCAAAACAGGCCATTCCATTCAATCATAATCGAAAACACTATTTGGTACAAACAAGAAGAATTAGGATAGTAGAAAGCGATAAAAAAGTGAACTGGATTGAATACTTAAAAGGCTTATTCAAAAAACGATAAATCTTGCTTTATTTTTTGTGCTAAGGTTTTGGCGCAAAGCCTTTTTCCATCGTTACTGTAATGTTCTGTCGGAAAAGACCGATCCCTAAACTCAGAGTTGGGCACAGTTGCAGCATTATTAATTACTTCCACATCATTTTCAGGCTTATGATATCGCTTTACTAGCAATTCAAAATTGCAATACATAATGTTAGTTAAACCATTACCAACTAGTTCATCAGCTTCTTCTAAATTGTCAGATAGTAAGTGGAAATACAGTTTCCATCCGCGCTCTTTAGCGTACGCTACTATTTTGTCAAAGTCATGTATTCTAGGGTTATGTTCTACATCAATTTTAAATGCAAAATTCTTAATGTAATGGCACGATAGGTTGATTCTCTCCATGTCCCAACCACCATCAGGTCGCAAATGACCGCCGTTGGCCATTGCTTTATTCCACTCAAAAAGGGATTTATATTTAAGGTCAAATTCAAAATGTAAATTTTGTTCCCAAGCTTCATTTTTCTTTTCAACCAATTGCTTTGGTTCAATGTAATCAAAGGCCTTAAGAGCTATCATGAACCTGTTTAAAAGCTTGGGTCTTGGTTTTATTAGTTCATCAGCTTGCTTAAGGTAATTTGAGTTTTTGTCATATTGCCAAGTTGGGCCAAAAGAGCGAAGGTTCATAGTAACCACAATGGCTTTTACCTTGCTATCTTTTGGAATATGACGCATGATGTGCAGGTAGTTACTAGCCCATAGCCCTGCGTTATCTACTTCTTCAATCACCAATTCAGGAATCATTCTATTCAAATGATCGCTGATTCTAACTTTAGGCGTATCAGGGTGCTCTTGGTAAAAGTTTGAAGATTCACCAAAATAGATGATATCGCTAATGTCTTGATGCGGCCAAAGGTTTTCTAGCGTATCAGAGTATTGATCTACATCACTAAACCAAAGGGTTTTGCTGTAAATGAAGTTTGCCAGGGCAAAAACAAGAAGAACAGCCAATATTCTAATTGTGATATGTTTAATCTTACTACCCATTAAAACTGAAAGTAAATAAAAGGTTGATGAGAAACACCGCCGAAAGCCATGGTGGAAAAAAGCAAGATGGAATAAGTGCTCCATCTAATACTCCAATGTTGAGTATCAAGCCAATTGTCAAATCGTTTTTGGCCCAAAATGGCATCAAAACTAAAATAGATGAAAGCCAAAGGAATGAGCATTTGCCCAATTTCTATTGTGCTAACAACATCAAAATTTGCGAATAATGCTTGCAAAATATGGGTGGCATGATCAAAGCTTTTGGCCCTAAAAAAGGTCCAAGCCAATACCACAATTAAAAAGGTTTTTAGTGAAGCAACAATTTTCAAAGTATTGTTCAAGTTTTTGGCTTTAATACCCGTTACCCTTCCAAAAATATTTTCAACTAGATAGACAACGCCATGAATAGCTCCCCAAAAAATAAAGGTCCAATTAGCTCCATGCCAAAATCCACTTACGATGAAAACGATTAAAATATTAATCATCCATCTGAATTGATTTACTCGGTTGCCACCCAATGGCAAATACAAGTATTCTCTAAACCAAGTGGTGAGCGAGATGTGCCAACGTTTCCAAAAATCGCCAATACTTATTGCGGTATATGGTGCTTTAAAGTTATCCATTAAATCAATGCCTAACAATTTGGCAGCACCAATGGCAATAGTTGAGTAGCCAAAAAAATCTGCATATATCTGAAATGCGTAAAAAACCAAACCTAGGCCAATGGTGCTTGAGCTTAATGTTTCATAGTCGCGGTAAACTTTATCTACATAAGGCGAAAGATTATCGGCCACCACCATCTTAACAAATAGGCCGTAGAGTATGAGCCTTAGCCCAGAAACTATGTTAGGATAATGCAGCTTTTGCCATTCTTTTAATTGTGCACCCAAATGGCTAAAACGCTCAATCGGCCCGGCCACCAATTGCGGAAAAAACGATACGTAAAGGGAAAATATGCCAAAGTGCTTTTCGGGCTTTTGCCGGCCATAATACACATCTAAAGTGTAACTAAGGGTTTGGAAAGTATAAAATGAAATACCAACCGGAAGCAATAATGAAAGCGTAGGAAACCAGTTTTCTAAGCCATTGGCTACTAGTATTTCTTCTAATTCGCCCCGAAAAAAATTATAGTATTTGAAAACTGCCAATAAGCCAAGGTTAGTAATCAGGCTAAGGCTGAGCCATGCCTTTTTTATGCTCTTCTTGTCAGTTTTATCAATGAATTGAGCGGCGAAAAAATCAACTACGGTTGAGCCAATAATGAGCAAAGCATATTCTGCCTTCCAACTCATATAAAAGTAGTAGCTAGCACCAAGCAGCCACAGCCATCTAAACCTATACGGCAACAGGTAATAAACTGCCACCACAATAGGTAAAAAGATGATAAACTCTATTGAGTTGAAAAACATGGTGCAATTTTAGGGATGGAAAGGTTTAAAGGTTGAGGATTAAAGATAATTCACAGACCTTAAAATTTCAGATTCAATCTAAAAACTGGATTTCTTTCGTAGCCAACAATTTATTTTCATTTAAATAAAATAAATTTTGTTAAATCGATTTTTTTTTAATGTTTGAATCTGAAAGGGTTGTGATGGTTTTGAAATGCTAGCGCGAATCCCTACACAACGAAAAAACTAATAAAAATGAACAAAATGCTTTTGCTGTTTTGCAGCATGGTCTGTGGTTTGGTGCTGCACGCTCAAAATTGGGAGGTAACTGGAAACACTATTGGGAGTTCTAATTTTTTAGGCACAACTAATGCCTTTGATTTAAACATAAGAACTAATAACATTTTACGAGGTACTTATACGTTGGGTGGAAAGTATGGATTTGGAATTGAAAGCCCAAGGGCATATCATGAATTATTATACTGTAATGGAACGGGAAATAATGAAAATGGACTATTAGTTACTTTAAATTGTGGGCCAATGTCAATATTTGATCCATTGCAGATTGATATTATTGGGGATGGCATTGAAATTATTGAAGGTACTGGTACGCTAGAAAATCAAAATGCTGTTTTTAATGTTCCATTTAACTACAGAACAGGGCACACTTCAAATACTTCGGTGCCCTTATTCGGTGGCAATCCGATGTTTTGGTTACGACAAGAAATTGTCGTAGCAGGAAATAATCAATTTGAATCTAAATTTATTGTGATGCCTGATGGTAGTACCGGAATAAATATTGGAAAACCAAGAGCTGCTTTGGACGTAAGGGGCACAAATGGTTATAATAGACCTGCTGTAATTTTTGGGGCAAGAGCATTGGGTACGGAACAATCCAATTCCAACGGCTTATTTGAATATTATACACAACAAATTCAATATGTGCCGCAGCTTTTTGAAAATGGATATAATCAAATTGTGCAAAGACATGATCAAGGTCTATTTTTTTCAGATGGAAAGGGTGTCGACGGCGCCAACCAAAGTGGTGCTTTTGTATTAGCACCTTGGGCAGAATTAAGAAATTCACAAATCGGAGGCATGCGTATGGACGCCGATGGTAATACTGAGTTTCATGGAGAATTACGAGCCACAAAACTCAATGTGAATGCTCAATGGTGGAGCGATTTTGTTTTTGATGATAATTATGAATTGCCTGATTTAAGCACCGTAAAAGATAGTATTGATGCAATTGGTCACTTGCCGGGGATGCCGTCAGAAAAAGAAGTTTTGGAAGATGGAATTGAAGTAAGTGAAATGTTAGCGCTGCAACAGCAAAAAATTGAAGAGTTAACACTGTATATAATTCTAATGCAAAAGCAAATTGAAGCGTTAAAAAGTTTGAATACAACGGAAGATTAAAGATATGGGTGCCTCATTTCGAAATAGGATTATACGTGTTCAAATACTGTTATTATCTATTGTTGGTAATACATTTTATATTAATGCACAGTGCTGGGAAAATATTAATACCACAACCACAGATTGGCGAGAAACATCATCGAATAATACATGGGACTGGACTCAGGAGCTTTTCGATGACATGTATATATCAGGAAGAACAAATCCAACAACGCGCTACAGTCCTTTTTGGACGCCACAAACGTCAACAAGCCAAAACGTCGCACTTTTTGATTTTCAAAAACACACAACGCGAAATTTAAAAGACTTTCACCCTGAAGATGGTTGGGAGCTTTTAGTGAAAAATTTTGGTGTACCAAGCGGAGGTACAGGAGCGGGTGACGTAGATTATCCTTTTTTTGCCCTTTATAATAAATACACTGGTAAAGTAAGGGCTTTTTTACTTGTTCCAACTGTTTTTGGAAGTCTTCCAAGCGGTGCTCTTGTTAGTGCTTATTTTCCAGGTGATAAAAGGCGTTCAGCTATTTTTCAACACATGCGACCAATTGGAAAAGATGTTCAGAACTTTAGTCCATTGCTAGTTGCTCAAATGCCAAATGATTATTCTAATTCTACGGATTTTTGGCTTTATGCAGAATTTATAGTGGCATATGATCCATGTACCTGCGAAGGAATAAATAGTGCCAAAGAATTGATAATAGCCCTTGATTTTGCTCTTGTGACAAATTCGAAAATTGATGCTAAAATCGATGGAAGTTTCTCCGAAAAGGTTACAGAAAATGCCAGACCTGTTGGAAGTGATCCATCATATTCTTTTGAAGATGTTTTTGATGTTGCTGGAAAAGCAATTGAAGCAGGGCAAAAGAATTATAAGTCGGCCACAGAATACACCGATAAATTCAATAAATATCTGAAGGAAAGAACAGCAGAACAAACTAAGAATAAAATATGGGAAGCTACTTTAGATATTAAAGATAATCACACAAATTATTATAACAACGAGTTTTTGCCAAATTTGATTCTTGGTACAGAAAACCTTGAGTACAATAAGTTTATGAATGGTGATTATGACATTTTATATACATCATTTACTGAGGTAGAAACGCCAACATGGCTGCAGCAAAACCAAAGCGATTTAGAAGCTATAGTAAGTGTTATTCCATATGTTGCGGCTGGAATCGGAGTAATGAAATTATTAATAGATGGAGGAACGAATGAAACTACAACAGCTGTGGCTGGTCCCACAGTTTTTGAAGCTAATCTTGAATTATACGGTACAATAGAAAAACAAAGTGGAATTGAGGTTAACAGCTTTTTTGTTCCAGGATTTACTACTAACCCTTCTTCTAATTTTGTACCAACGTATAACAATATACTAGGCGTTTTCAACATACTAGAAATTCCTGATTTTGAGTATTATGAAATTACACCCAATATCAATAACATAACTCTTGATAATTTAGATATTGACCTAGGAAGTCAATGTGAGATTGATGAAAGCGATTTTAATGATTTTGACGGAGCGGAAGACGTAATTTTTAAGCAATACAAAATGACAGCACCTCTAAAATATGTCGTTAATCCGGCCTCAGAGATGGAAGTTGTAAGTGTTGAAGCAGCAATTGTTTTGGAATACAAAGGAAACGAGCAGTTTTTTTTGGAGAAACCGTCTGAATATTCAACAATAAAAGCTATACCCTATTATCCATTGATTACAAAACCAAGCGAAAATGATCAATTATATGATTGGGTTTGGTCGTTTAATAGTAATTATAAATTGAAAATTCCTGAACATCCAATATATGGAGATCCTAATTTGGGGAATGGTATTTATTATAATAGAAGTAGAAAGTTGTGGAATTCAAGTGGTACTAATGTTGTGTCAACACTGGTAAAAGACTATAATACTGGGTTAAGTGCTACGGGTGCTCGCATTGATAATATAGAAGCAAATACGAACTTGCATTTAGATTTGGCTTCTGAATCTTTTGCAAGTGGCAGCGAAGACGGAACGCTTAACTTTCGAACAGATTATTTGCCTTTAACATGTTTAGAAGATCAAACTATTACACTTTTAGGTAATGATAATATTCCTGTTGCCTACATAAAATTATACATAAAACTAAAACATAAGACAGAGCTTAACCGTAAACCTGTAACGTTGATTTTATCTTATGACATTGCAGATAAACTAGAAAATGCAACGAAGAATTCGTCTACCAATGGGCAGTATGATGGTATTATTTGGGCTGAAGATTACCAAGTAACTCCAAAGTCGCCTTTTGTTTGCCCAGGAATATTTAGTTTTAATGCAGGTGAATTATCAAAATGGAACTATGAAGGTGACTTAAGTTTAACATCGACCCCTCTTAACAACAAGTTTTTTGAAACACATGATAAGACATATAATGGCGAAACATTTCTTGAAGCAGTTGGCAATATTACCATTCCTGACAATTCAACTTTACCACCGAACACAATTATAAAAGCAGTGGGGTCCATTATGTTCGGTCAGAATTTGACAATTGGATCTGGTACAAAGTTTTACTCAGGTAAACCAATGAATTTGCCAAGTGCGAATACTATTTTTCCTGATGTTGAATTTATTGTGGAAAACCCGAATTTTTTAAAATTTGGTTGTACAAATTATAATTATGCGAGTCATCATTTAAGTAATGCGGATATTTCAACCATATGCAATTCAACTATATATAAGGACAATGCGCTAAATTACAAAAGGGAGCCAGACAATGAAACAGAAGAAGATACAACTGAAATTATTGATGTTATTTTAATTCCAAATCCAACGAATTCAATCACTAGCCTTACGTTTAGCCAACCAATTGAGGGTTTTAGTTACACTGTCCATAATGCAAATGGTACTTTAGTTTTGAACTCACACACTCATACTTTGAAAACAGAAGTACAGTTGGATCTTTCGGGTCAGAATACTGGATTGTACTTTGTTAACATTATGCTAAATGATGGCAGTATTATAAGTAAAAAATTAATATTGCTTTAATCAGATATATAATGCTCAATGCTCTCAAGTTTTATTTTTTAGTTATTTCAGTTGTTCAATTAGGCTTTTTGACTTCCTGCACTTGGGATTGTGATGATCCAAACGATCCAGAATGTTTTAATTATGACCCATGTTTAGATGTACATCCTGCCAAAGCGGTGATTTCGTTTTATGAGCCTTTAAGTTATGGGGACTTGTTGGGCTATCTGAATAAAACAGATACGGTACTCCATGGGAGCGGGGCTGTTTTTAAAGCTGAGGGGGTAGGTACAAAGCATACTTGGGTTTTAGGAGCCGAAACTTTAGCTGTTGATGAGTTTTACAGAAGTGGATTACCGTGGGGTAATATTAAAGTTACATTAATAGCAGAAGTGGAAGAGGACTCCTGTCTAGAAACACATGAGCTAATAGATACCGCTGTAAAATATTTGCATGTTTGGCCAAACTCGGGTGATTCTAATGTTAAGAAAAGCCATCCCTTTTGGGGTACATGGAAGGGGCATAATTTAGATGAACCTGAAAAGGAGTTTACCATAAGTTGGGGTTATATTTACAAAACCCCACGGACAAGCTTTGACTTTACAGGCTTGCCTTATGGTTTACCCAAGCAGCTACCTTTTTATGGAAGATCATCAGCTGCAGGGGATATTAACTACAGATTGGGATATAATTCAGCGGTTATGTATGGTCGTGGTTTAAATCAATGGGCTGGTTTTGGTTTGCGGGCCGTTTGCATAAGGAAGGGTAATACCATAAGGATTCAATACAGCTACGATGGCATGAGACACCAACGTTGGCTAAATGGAGAAGGCTCTACGAGCGAACCCGAAGCGTGGGTGAGTAATACATTTATTGGGAGAAAAATTAGTGATGAAGTATTAACGGAGTAATTGAGTGGGTTTAAAAGTTTGGAAAGCCTAAACCTTAAACCTACAATACTTGATCTTCTCGCCTTCTGCTACAAAAAGCTCTTCGTAATGGGTTTTTATCTGAAGGGTTTCATCTTCGTATAGCTTTGAATCGTACAAATTTCGCGTGAGCTTTCCAGGCTCAATTCGCATGCCTGCTAAAACGCCCACGGTAAATTCAAATAAGTAGGTATTGTCAGTTTTTAAATGAATATTACCTCTTGTTTTTAAAACCTGTTTGTATTTATCCAAAAAGAAAGGGTGGGTCAACCGGTTCTTGGCTTTTTTGGGCTGAGGATCTGGGAATGTGATCCAAATTTCATCAACTTCACCTTCAGCAAAAACTTCATCAATAAACTCAATTCTAAACCTAGAAAAACGAATGTTGTCTAAGCCTTCATCTTGTGCAAATTTGGCTCCCGTGTAAAGCCTCGCACCTTTTATATCTACGCCAATAAAATTTTTTGAAGCATCTTTTTTGCCCATTCCCAAAGTATAGTGCCCTTTGCCACAAGCCAATTCAAGCACAATTGGGTTTTCATTTCCAAAATGCTCGTGCCATTTGCCTTTAAGTTCTTTCGGAAATTCCAATATATTGGGCATCTCCTTGCTTTGGGCAATTTTAATACTCTTGCTCTTTGCCAAAGTGTTATCCTTTTCTTCCTTTCAAAAATGCATCGCCAATGGGTGTGTCTAAAATGGCATGTACTGCTAATTGTTTGTAGTAGCCAAGTTGCAAACGCCAATCGTTGCCAATGTGCTTGCGGTAGGCATTCATTCCTTCTTTAAATGTCCTTTTCCAATTCACTGAGCTATTGCCACCAGGTGTGAAAACAGAAATTGGAGTTTCAAGAAATTTGAATTTTTCATTTCTTAATCTTATTAGGAGGTCGAAGTCCATTGCGTCTCTAAGATCAGGGAAAAGTCCAATTCTATCATAAACTTCACTTCTCAAAAACATGGTGGGGTGCGCTACTTGTCTCATGCCCATGTATAGCTTATTTGGGTCGTAGGGCGTTCCGCTAATAATCCAATGACCGCCTAAAAATTGCTTAAACTGTGCGTGAGTCCACATCAGACTCTCATCAGCATCAAACTCGGCCATTACCGCTTCTATTGAGTTTTCATCAAAATAGTAATCACCTGAATTTAGAATGTGAATTACATCTTTCGTGCAGCGCGTAACGCCTTTGTTAAAGCCATCGCTAATGCCATTATCTCTTTCCGAAATCCATTTTACGTAATCTGGCAATTCGGTTGAAGAAAGATAATCGCGGATTTCGCTGCTTTTAGAACCATCAATAATCCAATACTCCTGTGGCAGGCGCGTTTGGCTCGCCACAGAAGCCATGGTAGTTTTTAATTCTTCAAGATTATTAAAGCATATGGTAACTATACTCAGTGTGGCCATCGCTTAGCTGTTGGCTTTTTCGTGTTGTTCCTTAATCCAATTAAAAGTTAGCTCCATTCCTTTTCGCAAAGGCCATGATGGTGCCCAACCAATTTTCTCTTGAATCAATGCATTATCAGAATTTCTTCCGCGTACACCTTCAGGACCAGGAATATTGTTGATTGAAATGTTCTTTCCTGATATTTCAATAATCATTTTAGCGAAATCGTTAATTGAAATCATTTCTTCAGAACCGATATTTACTGGTCCTGTAAAGTCAGAACGCATTAGGTTTAGCACACCTTCAACACATTCATCAATGTATAAAAACGAACGCGTTTGCTTTCCGTCTCCCCAAACTTCAATGGTGCCGCCTTCGGGTGTTTCTGCTACTTTACGGCAAAGAGCTGCAGGTGCTTTTTCTTTACCACCTGTCC
Source organism: Bacteroidia bacterium (assembly GCA_049115495.1). GTDB lineage: Bacteria > Bacteroidota > Bacteroidia > CAILMK01 > JACPUW01 > JACPUW01. The sequence goes on from JAGDZV010000011.1 coordinate 382,661, forward strand.
AAGTGCCTTGTATTCCAAATATGTTGTGGAAACGAGCTATACGCACTTCCATGCCATAATTTCTGTGGAATGATAAGTACATTCTTTCGCTAAAAAGCTTTTCCCAACCATACTCACTATCAGGGTTGGCAGGATAAGCGCTGTCTTCGCTACATTTAGGATTATCAGGGTCTAACTGGTTATGCTCAGGATACATACAAGCTGAAGAGCTGTAGAAAATCCTTTTAGTATTCTTCTTTAAGGCTTCATGCGCAACATTCAAGTTGATGGTGGCTGAGTTGTGCATTACGTTAGCGTCATTTTCACCAGTAAAAATGTAGCCGGCACCGCCCATGTCAGCTGCCAATTGGTAAATCTCATCTACATCTTCAAAAATTGAGTCAGCTACTACTTTTTGATCACGTAAATCACCAATGATGAAGTCATCGGCAGCAGTTTTTGCAAACTCAGGCCATTTAAGGTCAATGCCACGTACCCAGAAACCTTCTGATTTTAGACGCTTAACCAAATGCGAACCAATAAAGCCACCAGCTCCCATTACTATTGCCGTTTTGCCGGTTCTTGGTTCTAGGGTTTGATTCCCAACAACTTCGGTTTGGCTTGTATTTCCGTTTCGTCTTATTAGGCTGCGTCCTTCATCAGGACTTAAATATTTGTAGTCTGACATTTATATTGATTAGTGATTTTGTTTTTCGAGTTTCAAAAATGGGCTATTTCCAATTAATGTGAAAAGAACAAGAGTTACATACTTAGTTTTAAATCCTTAAAAAGTTAAAAAACACGTAGCTAAAATTAAAATTGAATAGTTTTACTGAATAATTAAGAAACACTGCAACCATTTTAAATTGATTTGCATCTTAAGAGCTATTACCCTTTATGTTTTTTAGAAAGCAAGAAATAAGTCCATCAGAAGCAAGCGAGCAACAGCTTATAGAGGGATGCTTACGAGAAGATCGAAGGTTTCAAAAAGAGCTGTACGAAAGGTATGCGTCAAAACTTTTTGCTGTTTGCTTTAGATATTGTAAAAACAGAGAAGAAGCTCAAGATGTATTGCATGAGGGATTTATTAAAGCAATTAAGAATCTTCATAAATTCGAAGGAAAAGGCTCTTTTGAAGGTTGGATGCGCCGAATAATGGTAAATACTTCACTAGAATCTTTCAGAAAGAATAAAAACCTATCGGTTGTTGAAGATTTAGAAAATGCCGATGCCTACAGCATTGAATCTAAGGCTTTGGAAAATATGTCGGCCAATGAGTTGCTTCAACTCGTTAATGCGCTGCCGGCCGGATTTAAAATAGTATTTAATTTATATGCCATTGAAGGCTTTAGTCATAAAGAAATTGCAATTCAATTAGGAATTTCAATTGGTACAAGTAAGTCTCAATTATCAAGGGCGCGAGTGGCGCTTCAAAATATGATAAAAGGTATAGACGAAGAAGTTTATAACGAGTATGCCCAATATAGACGACATATTTAGAGCCGGTTTAGCAAACCACGAGATGGCTCCTGGTGCTTCTGGCTGGGATAAGCTTAGTAAACAACTAACCAGTAAAGAAGGAAAAGTTGTTTTGCCTTGGTACTACAACCCAAAGAAAGCAATGCTTGGAGCTCTTCTTATAAGTTTAATGTCTTTTACAGTAGGATACTTTATTGCTCAAGCATACATTTCTGATAACAATTCAAACGCTTCTACCATTGTAAATTTACCCCTTGGTACTGAAAAGGAAAAGGGCGAGAAAAAGGAGCAGCCGTTACATTACAACGCTCAAAATAAACAGTTTGCCTCAATTCTGTTGAAGGTTAAGAATGAAAATCCAAAAGAATCATCAAATACACTTACTGCAAGTATTGACAGTTGGCAAGAAATTGAGCATTTTAGCGCAGTGGCATCTTCTGCGTCTGAAGATTTTATTGAACGGACAAGTGAATTAGTTCAGGTTGATAATGATGAATTGGGGCTCAAATTATCGCCAATTAATAGAATAACAACTAAAGCTCTCGCTTTAGACCAAGGCTTTATTTCACTTAACTCAACCACAAAGGGATTTCACCATAAAGTTGAATTGTCAAAAACATTATTCTCATCTAATCAAAGTTCATATTCAAGTTTAAAAGAAAGAGCAACAACTGATGCCTGGACAGGTGAAGAGTCTGTTTTTGCTTCAGTAAACCATGAATTTAGGTTTAGCAGAAAATTAGGACGCAATTTCACCATTGTTTCTGGAGTTGGTTTTGACTTTAGTAACTTGAGTGTTAGTGGAAGTCAAATAATTTACGATAAGGATACGGTTTCGTTAAATCTTGAGAACAGAGACGAAATATCAAAGCTTGATTACTCCAGATCTTATCAAGCCACAATTGCATATGCACCTTTAGGAATTAGATTTGAAGGTAAATACTCAAGGCTAGGTTATAGACTTGAAGTTGGAGGTTTTGTTCAAAAAACATTATCACAGCGTAGAACTTTTAGCCTTAGTGATGAGTCTTTTCTTCCTTTGGCTAATGAATGGGCTCATACCGTATTTGATCAAACACCAAGATTAGGATTTTATAGTGCGCTAGGTTTTGAAGCTTATTTGACCCAAAACATTGGAGTAAGTTTTGAAGCTGTGATTCGAAAAAGAATGCAGCCTTTGATCTCAGCCCGCGGATTTGATAATGTTCTAACCCAACATGGTGCCCGTTTAGGTCTGTTTTATAGTTTTTAATCCGAAGCTTCCATTTTCCAACTCATATACCTTCTTTGCAATACGCATGGTTCTTGGCCTATGAGAAATAATAATTACCGTGGTACTTTCTTTTTTTACAACACTACTTATCAGCTCCAGTAAGTCATCTTCGTTTTTGTAATCAAGGTTTGAAGAAAATTCATCAAGGATTAGAATTTCGGGCTTTTGATATAGAGCTCGAGCCAATGCCAATCGCTGTTTTAGTCCCGTTGATAGTTTGCTGCCAACTTCTCCTATATTAATGTCATTGTTTTTATATTCAGCAAGCTGACATTCAGTAAGAAGCCTATTTACCCTTTTGAAATTAATGTTTTCTTTGCTAAAGGCAATGTTCTCGCTAACCGTTCCATCAAGCATAAATGAATCAGCACCTATGTAACCAAACTTTTTTTGCCAGCTATCATTTAAATGAAGCTGAGTTTCATTTCCGTTGATAAAGAAAAAACCTTCATCAGCCTTAATAAGGCCAAGAATTATTTTTGCTAGGGTAGATTTTCCTGTCCCGGAACCACCCATAATTCCAATAATATCTGTTCTATTTATTGATAAGCTGAAATTCTTGAGGATTCGCTTTTCGCCAAATGAAAAATTTATGTTTTCTAGAGATAGAGACTTAAATGTGTCTAATTCTTTAAACTGAATCTGTTGCGGCCTTTCAAGGTTTTGATATAAAGTGAGTCTTACAATTTCTGTGTTACCCAATTGAACCATGCTTTCAATTATGCGAGCAATTCCCGGAAGTACTTTATAGCCAAAAAGCCCCAACAGGCTTACATCAACCATAAGGTTTGTGTTAAATCCAAGTTTTTGCCCCACAATATGAAAACCATAAATCAATCCAATAATTACTACGGTAAGAATCTCCAATATACGTTTGGGCAGGAGCGATAATCGGTTTTCCTTTATTTTAAGCTTGTTGAGCTTTCCAAGAGATTTTAAATATTGATCTATGAACTGCTCAGAGCGATTATAAATCTTCATTTCAATAAACCCCGTAAAAAGATCGAATAACTCCCTAGCTGTTTTTGGTTGTTGCTCATTTCTTGCTTGTCCTAAAGTTTTGGCTTTGCTGTTGATTTTTTTTAAAGCAAATGCCGAAACCGGTATTGACAATACAATTAATAAAGCGCTAAATGTGAAACTTGAAGAAAAGGCTAAAATCACAAAAAATAAAAGGATAGTAAACTCTGAAATTAACTGCCAAACGGCAACAACTACTCTTCTGCCAAATTGGTCGGGAACAACAAATGCTTTGTGCGTAAGATTAAACATTTTCTCATCATTAAAATGCCAATACCCTTTGGCAAAAAAGTTCCTTATAATTCTTTCATTTAAGCTTTTTATGATTCTATCGGCAAGTTTTAGTGATTTAAATTCAATGTGATAAGATAAGAAGTTCTTTAAGCCAAAAAATAGAAGAACACATGTAAGGGCTATAACAATGAATTGACTTTTGCTTAATCCTAAACCAAAAAAGGAATCTATATGGTGGATATATTGTTGAAGAACAGAGTCCTCTATCAGAATTGTGATTATTGAAAACAATCCAGCCAAACCAACCAATTCAAAAAGACTTATAATGGCCTTTTGGATAGATATAGAAATGAATTTCTTATAAACCGAGTTGCCACAGCCCTTAAGAATAATTTTAAAGTATTTTCCCCTACTCAAAATGTAATTGTATGTGCCAAAATTAAAATCATTAACCCCATTTTTGAGTTTTGAAACTAACCCAAGATAAAATAAAGGTAATTGTTCCGGCGCGTTGTAAAAATCTGGCGCTTGAGTTTACAGTTAAATATATACTTAAAACCAGATTAGGCTTAGAGAATATAGAAATAGAGGCAAGAAAAGAAATTGATGCTTTTTCTATTGAAATAGACAATGAACCTATTTTCAGATTTCCGTGTAGTGATCTATTTTCAGAATTAGATGAGTACAAAAGTGGTAGGTTAGTGCCAAACTCAAATGGCTTTGCACAGAATTGGGAGCCCTTTACTATGGCAACGAGTGGTGTGTTTGATGTGAACTTTGATTTATTTGCCTCTATATTTTATTTAGTCGCTCGAATTGATGAGTTTTTACCTTCATCAAATTTTGATGATCACGGACGGTTTTTGGTTACTTCAAGTCTTCAGTTTAAATATAAAGCGCATCAATTTCCTGTTGTTGACATTTGGATTAAAAAATTACGCGATGCTTTTGCCAACAAAGGAATTACAACAAAAAAAGAAGAGTTTAGATGGTGGAACACCGTTGACGTTGATCAAGTATTTGCATCTCAGGGCAAGCCATTAATTAAGAGGGTAGGCCGTCAAGTAAAAAAGGTAACTGAGTTAAAATTGGGCGAAGCACAAAAACTTGCCGCAACCTTTGTAGGAAAGCCTGACCCTTTTGACGTTTTACCCTTAATGCACTCAACTAAGAGTAGAGATATTGCCTTTTATTTGGTATCGGGTAATACAGCTTTTGATCATCCAGAAACGCGCAACGATACGCTTGTATCAAATAGCATAAATCAAAATAAGCTTAGGTTTGAAATTGGGCTTCATCCGTCTTATGCTACGTTTAATGATCTGGGCTTAATTGAAAGCGAAAAGAACATCATTGAAAATGTTATGCAAAAAGATGTGGTTTTTTCGCGTCAACATTATTTGCATTACAAATGGCCAAATACACCTGCACTACTAAATAGTGCTGGCATTACCCATGATTTTACCATGGGTTTTGCCGACGAAATCGGTTTTAGAGCAGGTACATCAAGACCTTTTCCATTTTTTAATCTACTTGATAATGAAGAGAAGGATTTAACTCTTGTGCCTTTTTCAATTATGGACGTAACGTTGAAACACTATTTAGAACTAGATGTGAAGCAAGCCAAACAATTGATTTTTGAATTGATTGAAAACGTAAAGGCTTGCGATGGCCTTTTTATAAGCCTTTGGCATAATGAGTCATTGAGCGAGATTGATGGTTGGAAAGGCTGGAAAAGTGTCTACATGGAAATGAAAGATGAATTGACTAAATGACCGTAAACTTTCTTGATAGCACTAAAATAGATGCTCAAAAGTGGGATTACTTAATTCATAGGAGTGATAACCCAAGCGTATGTGCTGAGTATTGGTTTATTACACAGCTTACCAAAGGAAAATGGTACGCCTATATTTCTACGAATAAAAATGGCGATTGGGAAGCGGCCATGCCTGTTTTTAATTCGAAAAAAATGGGTAATACTTTTTCAAGACAGCCATTATTAAGCAAGTATTGGGGAGTAATTGTCAAAAAGCAAAATGTTGGTTTATATAAACAAATTTCTTTTGCAAAAGAACATTACGCTTCTATTCTAAATAAAGCAAACGAATGTGCCGTGCTTGATTATTTTACGGGAATAAACCCCACATATGCGGCGCAATATAGTTTTGAGAAAATTAATCTGAATCCACGATTTACATACTTGCTAAACTTTGAGGAGGGGATTGAATCATTACGTGAAGGCTACTCTAAAACCGTGAGGAAAAAAGTAAATAAGCTTAAAAGAGATGGTTTTGAAAATGTACTTAAGCAAGACTCAAATGACCTGGAACAAATGCTTGTGTTGAATCTTGAAGAAGGACGCGAACTTGTTCCGGCACAGGCTATAAACCCTTTAAAAGAGCTTTCAGTAAAAGCTAGTGAGTTAGGTAAGGGCTTTTTTTTATCCACCTTAAGCCCTCAAAAAGAAGTTGCAGCGGCTGGGTTTTTTCTTTTGAATGAACATTATTGTCATTTTTTAAGCGGTTATGTTAATCCAAAATACAGACAACAAAACGTCATGAACTTGCTGGTAGATGGTGCATTGAACAGGTGTAGTACAAGAACTAAAAAGTTTGATTTTTTCGGCTCAAATATTGAAAGTATAGAAGCCTTTTTTAGAAGTTTTGGAGCATACCCTGCTACCTATTATCGAATTGTAAATGCTAAATTCCCTTTTAATCTCATATGGAAAGCTTAAAAGTACTAAGTCATCAAAACTCAATTTTAAACTCGTATTTGGCCGAAATGCGTGATGTTGAACATCAAAAAGATTCACATAGGTTTAGAGAAAATTTAGAATCTATAGGCGCAATAATGGCTTATGAGATTTCAAAAGACCTTTCGTTTAAAACGTCCATTATAGAAACGCCTTTGGCCCAGGCTAAGGTTAATACTATTGAAGACAACATTGTAGTGGTAGGAATTATGCGAGCTGCTTTGCCTTTTCAAAGCGGAATGCTAAAGGCATTTAGAAATGCAGAAAGTGCCTTTATTGCGGCCTACAGAAAGCATACGGAAGGTGATGATTTTGAGATAGTAACGGAGTACGAAGCAAAGCCAAATCTTAATGATAAAATTGTGGTAATAGCAGACCCAATGTGCGCAACCGCAAGAAGCATGATTACATGTTATGAAAAATTAACGCATGGTTTCAAGCCAAAAAAGGTGATTTTTGCTTCGATATTTGCATCTGAGCAGGGTGTAGATAATCTGCATGCAGCTCTACAAAACAAGCAACACTATACTTGCGTTGTAGATAAAGAGCTTAATGCAAAGTCTTACATTGTACCTGGTTTAGGCGATGCAGGCGATTTGGCTTTTGGGGAAAAGCTTTAGAATTAGCACTTGGACGGAATAGTAGAAATATTGATAGCCATGGCCCTAAGTACCACAAAGTACATAGCGGGGATTGCTGTGGCCGTAATTAATTTGGGTAATGGGGGCAGTATTGTTACCTATTTTGTTTCAACTATAGGTGGGGGAATGATTGGGGTTGTAGCCTATGATTTGCTCCTTATGGAGATTCTTTATTATATCAAAAAGAAAAGAGGCATTGATCCGACCAAGTTTAGAGTGAATAGAAAAATGAGAAGGCTTGTGAACTTTAGAAGGAAATTTGGGCTGGCTGGTATAGCTTTATTAACTCCATTGCTTCTTCAAGTGCCAGTGGGTACAATTTTAGCTGGTACTATTGAGCAAAATTCAAAAAAGGTTTTCCTTTATATGTTTGTTTCCTTCGCTATTTATAGCACTGCCTTTTACCTACTCTACGCTGTACTAGGTATTAACCCTAATGATGTGTTGCATAAGTTACAGTTCTGGAAATAGAATTTATCTAACTAAAGTTATTGAACCAGTTCTTTGCTCACCATTTACCTCAATCAAGTAAAAATAAACACCATTATTTAAGGGCAAATCAATTGCGTTTTTACCATTCCAAGTAAGGGGCTTAATACTGGTTTCATGCACCATTACTCCCCATCTGTTGTATATGTATAATGTAGTCTCATCGCAAGCTTGATTTAGGCTGTCAATTTTGAAAATATCATTCTTACCATCTCCATTTGGTGAAAAAACATTTGATATAAACACATTTTCCAATACAGTTTCATCAAATTGCAGATACAGATTTGCCGTGTCGGCACATGGAGTGCCTTCATTTATAATAAGTTCTATTTTGTGCGGTTTGTTGGCTTCAGGTAGTTCAATGTTTTTATTTTCTTTTGATCCAATTACCTCACCGCTTATACTCCATTGATATGTGGTAGCATCAGTTGATTCACTAAAAAGCTCTGCGTTTCCACTACATGAGTCTAGTAATGCTTGTGCCTTGGCCTTAGAAATTACAGAAGCGCTTACCAGTTCTATAAAATTACCTTCGCAGCCATTGCTATCAATTACGGTTAAAGAAATTGAGTGAGTTGAAGTGTCATTGAATTTTTTGCTGAAATTAGGATCATTGCTTGCCAATGAATCATCAATGAGCCACTTATAATTTACGTAAAGGTCGTTTTCTCCAAAAAAATTGAAGTTAGATTCACAGAATTCATTTTCAAAAGAAAAATTCGCGTTTGCCGGTGGAATAATTTGAATGCTCTGTGAAAAGGTGTCAGAGCAACTTTTGTCATCAGCATCAATTATTAAAGTAATAGTTTTTATACCACTGTTATTGTAAACTATGGTAGTGTCGTTTTCAAAGGCATATTCACCATTTGCAGCACCATAATCCCAATCTAATGTTTTTGCATTTATAGATAAGTTCTTAATAATTAATGAGTTGCTGCACGGAATTACTGTGGTTTCAAACTCTGCAAATTTGACAGTATTGATTGTGGCCTTCTCTATGAATGTATCGGCACAAGCAGAAAATGGGTTAGAGACAAGTAAAACAGCAAATGTTCCGGTGTCACCCAGGCTAAATATTGGATTTATACTTGAACTTTTTTCATCGCCAACCTGCCACTTAAAGGAGTTTGAGAATTGTGATTTATTAATGGTTTCAATCTTAGAAAGGCAAGTATCTATAAGCAGTTCAAATTGAGCACTTGGTAGTTCGTTTAACTGTATAAAACGTGAGCTTGTATCAGGACAACCTGAAAAAGGATCTGCCACTAGCTTAATTTCAAAAATGCCAGGCGTCCCAGTTTCCCAAATTGCTGTATCTGTTTTCGTGGAATCTGCTACCAACCATTTTATTCCAGAATTATTCTTTGAAGTGTTAAAAGCTTGAATTAAAAAATTGCAAGAGTCAATTGCAATGTCAAAGCTGGCCAACCTTTCATAATTCTCTATTTTAATTGTTTTTATTACAGAATCAAAGCAAGGCTTGTCAGGATTAATCTTTAACATGATTTGATAAGAACCCGTATCAGAAAACAAAAATCCCGGAGATTGATCGTCGCTAAATCTACCCGGTTCAAACTCCCAAAGCCAAGTAATTGAGTTGTTACTGTTGTCAAAGAAGTTTACGTATGGTTCACAGCTGTCAGCTAAATAAGTAAAATCAGCTACCGGTTTTTGAATGTTAATTACAGTACTCAAAGAGTCGGCGCAAGCAGTTCCTTCATCAATAAAAAAGTTTACCGAATAAAGTCCTGTATCCTTATATGAGTGAAACGGATTTTCCAGATTACTTTGTCCACCATCGCCAAAAGTCCACCTAAAGGCGTTCCCAAATCGGCTTTCATTTTTAAAGTCAAATGCCCAACCACAATCATCAGGTAATGCGTTAAACGCAGCACCGGCATCGTCATAAACTCTAATAGTTTTAGAAAAAGTATCTTTTCCAGGGCAAGAGAGTATGTTTTCAACAATGAGTTGAATTGTATAAAGTCCGGTATCCTTGTAAATTATACTTGGGGAATTACTTGAAGATGTTTGGCCGTTGCCATAATCCCATAAATAGGTTATGGCATTAATACTTCTATCAGTTACTCGCAGTTCTTCACCAATACAAATATTCTGTGCGTCAAAATCGGCAAACAATACAGGGGCGTCAAAGTCTAATTTAAACAAGGCATTATTGCACAAGTTTCCTGTGTTAGACTTGTTCTTTTCGCTCCAAACACCACTGGTAACCGGAAAATCTGAAGAACCAGCACCGCAGCCAGCGCATACGGCCTGGTATACAATTCCAGAACGATCATATCTGCTTGTGCCTCCATCAACATGCTCTACAGTAGTATCACCACCAAAGTATGAGCCGTATAAGATGGTGTCCATATTTTCTGCGAAAACCGCTAAATAGAAATCAGAGCCTAGAGAAGTGGCCTGCTCCGCTTCCAAAGAATCCGGGATAGGGAGATCTTCTGTTCTACCACTAAAATTTGCGCCGCCTCCCCAGCCGCTAAAATATATTCTTGCGCATTGATCTACTAAAAAAGCACTCGGAGATACATCAGGGTTAGCTCTACCAGACCCAAAAACACTTGAATAAAAGAGCGTATCCAGTCTATTGCCAAATTTGGCAATAAATTGTTTGCCTTCTGGTTGGCTATATTTCGCATTTATTACAGGGAAATTTTCAGATGTGGTTTGTCCAGTAACATATACTTGATTATCCTCTGGGATTTGAATAAAAAAGATTTGATCATAATTTCGAGTGCCAAAAAATGTACCATCTAATAATTGGGTCAAGTTATTATCAAACTTAGCAATAAAGCCATCGGCAATACCCCTATTAAAAGTGTCTGAATAAGCAGTGCTGTTAAAAGGGAGAGAATCGCTATTTGTACCGCCACAAATAAAAATATTACTGCTATCATCAAGGCTTATCCCGTAAGCAGCATCATTATCGCTTCCTCCAAAGTATGTGCTTGCAACAATATCAGACAGGTCGGGTTCAAGCTTTATAACTACGGCATCGTGTTGAGAAGATCTATTTCTTTGAAATGAATTGTTTTGAACAGGAAAATCACTGCTTCGGGTTACGGTGCTTACATATACGTAATCTTTCTCATCCACAATTACTTCACCCCGGTACATATCTCCATAATTAAACCCTAGGTTACTGTTATTAGAAGTTGTACCACCTAAACTTACTTGTTGACCGTTTAAGCCATCAATACCAGTTCCCCCAATGTAACTACAATTAAGCATGTTTCTTCCGTTGCTTGAGAGGTGCGCCACATAAATGTCAGTACGTCCATTAAAGGTAGTATCATGTGCACTTATTGTAGTCGGAAAGTCTTCTGATGCCGTATTTCCAAAAACAAGCAATTCTTGGTTAGAATTTACCACCATACTATGTGGGTCTTCGTTGTGGCTTCCTCCAATATATGTGGCATACAGTAGTTTGGTGCCGTCTTCAGAATATTTCAATATTCCGATATCTCTTGCAATATCTCCCACTTGGGCGTTTACATTAATGCCACCTAGCCACCTTAATTGATAGGCGCCATTAGTTGTAGGAAACCCAAAGGCGTAAACAGTACCCCCAGAGTAGGCATTTCCGTCTTCATCATAAGTAGCAGTAAAACCAAAATTATCAGCAGTTGAGCCAGAAAAAGTGGCAAATACTAATGTAGGGTCAATTACCAGAACTCTATCTTTTCGATAGGTATCTTTAACGTCGAAGGTAACTTCGTTTCCATCAAGAATAAAGGAAGAAGCCACTTCTTTATAAGGCTCGTTTTCAAGGTTTTGATAAACGAAAGGTGCCTCTTCAAAAATATTTCTTAGCGAAGTATTTACTTGTAAATTTCCGTTTTTCAGTAATATGTCGTCAGCTCCTAAATACTTAATTTTTATGGGCGAAGCATCGGCTCCTGGGTGCACGTAGAAGTTGTACTTAAGTTTAAATTGGTAACTATAAATTTCAAAATCGATGCCTTCATAGATATTCTCTAAAACAATTTTTTCGTAGGCCGAAGCACCAGAAACCCACTTGGCTTTGTTGTTGCCCAAATAATAGTTGTATTCTGTTTTGCTTTTTATTTTCGTTTTTACACTGCTTGGCTTTTGTGCATCTAAAAATTTTAGTTTTAGAGAATGACAATCTAAAAGCGAGTCAGATGCAGATCCTTTATGAAAGGCTTCTACTTTTTCTCCGTCATAAAACATAAAACGAATACCATCGTTTTCAATAAAAACCTCTCCAGCGTCAACATAAGCTCTGTACAATACCTTTTTATTCCATTGTCCTTGGTTCTCAATAAACTGATATTGAGCAGAAGCAGCAAAGCCACTTAGTAAGAATACGATTATTGAAAAAAGGCCTTTCATTTATTCATTTCAAAGTAACAATAAGCGCATTAACTACACGCATTATTACAAGGCAAGGTTCATTGGTAAAGAATAAAATTCGACGATTTTATAAAAATTGGTCAGTGTAGGGGCTAAACTTATTTTTGCCGCCCCATTAAAAAGTCACATCCAATGAAAATATTGGTATTAGGTAGCGGAGGTAGAGAACATGCTTTAGCCATGAGTATTTGCAAAAGTCCTTTATGTGAGAAGGTTTTTATTGCCCCAGGAAACGGTGGAACGGATCAAATTGGCGAAAACGTAAGTATAAATCCTGGAAACTTTGATGAAGTAGCCGGATTTGTAGCCATCAATAAAATCGAATTGGTTGTAGTTGGGCCAGAAGATCCCCTAGTATACGGGATAGTTGACTTTTTTGAAACGGATAGCCGAACCCAAGGAGTACCAATATTTGGACCAAAAAAGGCTGCAGCGATGCTTGAAGGTAGTAAAGCTTTTGCAAAGGCTTTTATGAATAAGCATAATATTCCTACGGCAGATTACAAAGAATTTAGTGATGCTGAATTTGATGAAGCTAAAACCTATCTTGAAGAAAAAGGAGCACCAATAGTGCTTAAAGCTGATGGTTTGGCCGCTGGTAAAGGCGTAAGAGTTTGTTTTGAAACTGAAGAAGCCATTAATGCACTTGAAGATATTTTGCTTGACAAAAAATATGGTGCAGCAGGCGCTAAAGTGGTTATTGAGCAATTTTTAGATGGGGTGGAATTAAGCGTATTCGCCATTTGTGATGGTAAAAACTACAAGCTATTGCCAACCGCCAAAGACTATAAAAGAATTGGCGAAGGCGATACAGGTTTAAATACGGGTGGAATGGGAGCAATCTCTCCAGTACCTTTTGCTAGCGATGAATTGATGGCAAAAGTTAAAGAGCAAGTGGTTGACCGAACTATGGAAGGACTAAAGGAAGACGGTTTAGAGTATCGTGGCTTCTTGTACTTTGGCCTTATTAATTGTGGAGGTGATCCTTACGTAATTGAATACAACTGCCGAATGGGCGATCCTGAAACCGAAGCAGTTTTGCCACGAGTAAAAAGTGATTTGCTTCCTGAGTTTATAAATGGTGCAAATGGTAATTTAGATATGAGTCAAGAGCTAGAGTTTATTGATGAATCGGCTACTACCGTAATTCTTGTATCGGGTGGTTACCCTGAAGCTTACGAAAAAGGAAAAGGCATAAAAGGAATTCCTGCTGAAAGTGATAGCATAGTATTTCACGCGGGTACTAAAAAAGACCACGAAGTATTAAAGACAAGTGGTGGTAGAGTATTAGCGATTACTTCATTTGACCTTGATCCTAAAAAAGCATTAGAAAAATCATACGCCATTGCTGAAGAAATAAGATTTGAAGGCAAGTATTATAGAAAGGATATAGGATTTGATATTCTGTAGGCTTCGCTGTTAAAAGGTTAAAAAGTAGTAGGTTAAAATGTGGTTTCACTCGCCTTGATTTGCAATTAAGGCTTAACCTAGGTTCGGATTTTAAATCCGGATTAAAAGCGACACGAATTACTAATTCGGTCGATTAGAGTCTTAAAAATCTCGGCTTTATAGCTAACAAAAGGTAAAATGGGGAAAAGGTTTAAATAATTAACTCGGCCTTGAATGGGGTTAAATTGGACGTTATATACATTTCTACGGCTATAAACATTATAAATGCTAATCATCCATGAGCCTTGAAAATGCTTTCTTTTCTTTTGGTAATGAATAAGCGAAAGATCCATGCGGTGGTACCACGGAAGGCGGTACTCGTTTCTCTCAGAATACAAGCTAATAATACCTACGGTATAAAGCGGCAAAGTAATTGGTCGGCCACTTTGCAATACAAAAACACCGTTTAGCTCCCAGTTCTTAATTCTTTTGTTGGCCGTAATGTTTAAAATGTGCGGTTTATCGTGGTTCGCATTATAAACCGAACCTTCGTCTAAAATGCCGTTGATATTATTGATTGATCGGCTGTAGGTATAGGCTATCCAACCCGTTAAGGTGCCTTTTTGTTTTTGTAGTAAAAATTCAAAACCATATGAGTTGTTGCTACCAACACGTAACCATTTTTCGTAATCAGGCTCAATTAAGGCGCTGCCACCTGCTCTAATATCACTTACATTAGAGAATCTTCTATAATAGATTGAAGTAGTCAAGGAGTAATCTCGCTCGTAGCCCGATTGATTATAACTTAAGCTAAAAGAGTTAGATATAACAGGTTTTATCTTGTCTGAACTTACAAACCAAGCATCGGTAGGCATGGGGGTTACATTGGCCGAGTAGAGTTGCATAAATTGGCTCAGGCGGTCATAACTCAATGCCAAAGTGCTGTGGGCAAACTGCTTGGCTAATTGTAAACGCGGTTCGTACGGTAACATTAAAAACGAAGCAAAGCGTCTGATTTGAAATGAATGGAAGCTGTAATAGATTCTCTACTGTCCAAATCGGCTTCATCTTTTTTGATGTTTAAGGCTGCCCGTAGGTGTATTCTTTCCACAGAGCGTACTAAAAGGCATCCTGCTTTAACTTAAAAGTTTCTGATTTTCAATTTTTGAATTTTAGTTTTTCCAAGCTGACCTTCCCGGGTGCCAACTAGTTACTCTCAAGCCTAATTTAATTTTTGTTAATTGCCAAACTAATTTTTCTTTGGCTACTGGCTATCAGTGGATTATGGTTTTTTTTGCTGCGATAAAGCCTGATAGGTTTTTAATGGTTATAAGGTTAGAGATTTGCTTGTTGTAGTGCATTTAATTTAATGAAAACCTATAAGATATAATTTAGTTTATAAGCCGACCTTAGTCTTTATACTTTACACAAAAGAGACGTTTTTAGAAGTTAGAAACTCCAGACTAGAAACCCTAAACTTACTTCGGCGCCCTAATCAACAGCCAAATGGCTATGCCTAAAAAGAACAAGTTAGGAATCCAAACAGCTGCCATTGGGTTAAGATTACTTTGCTGACCAAATGTGAGCGTAAAGCGCATCATAAGTATAAAGCTGAAGGTTATGAGTAGCCCCAAAGCTAAGTGCATTCCAAAACCACCACGAACCCTTCTACTGGCAAGGGAATATGCAATCATAATTAAGATGAATGATGCAAATGGAACACCTAAGCGCTGATGCAGCTCCACCTTAAAAAATTTTAAATCAGGATTTCCTGTTTTTGTTTCTTCTTCAATAAAATCTATTAACTGTGGAGTTTGCATTAAGGTTACACTCAGTTGCTGTTTGGTAAACTCCCTTGGTTTTATGGGCAGCTCCAAATACAAAGTATCTCCTGAGTCAATGGTTTGCTGCCTTCCGTCAAAGGTTCTTCGCTGGTAATGGTGGGCATACCATTTCTTTTTACTCGCATCCCATCTCAAATATGTAGACATTATTTTACCTGTTAGTTCTAAGCCATCAAAGTATTCAAGGGCAAATCTTGTACCCATGCTGTCATTATAATGGTAGCGTTCAAGGGAGAAAAACTCAGTATCACTAATTTTTCTGTGAATGTTAATGTTTGGGTTAAAATTTCCACGCCTAAGGTATTTGGTCTCAAATTCAACCAAGCCCTTGTTGGCGCTGGGCATTATATAGTTCTTGAAATATAAATCTGCTCCCGTAAGAATCAATGCGACCACCATATAGGGAACTAGCAGTCTCCAAAAACTAACACCTGATGCAAAGAGTGCTACTATCTCAGAATTATAGGCCATTCTAGAAGTAAAGATCAAGGCCGCCGTAAATATGAAAAGTGGACTTACCAGATTAATTAAAAAAGGAACAAAGTTGCCGAAGTAAAATTTTAAAATTTGAGTAAATGAAAGTCCCGCACTTATGTATTTGTCAATTTTCTCAGAAGCATCAAAAACTACTGCTACCAACGAAATAAGTAGAATGATAAAAAAATAAGTCACTAAAAACTTGCGGATAATGTATAGGTCAACTTTTTTTATCACACAACTATAGTTTGCGGGTTATTTTAGGCATAATCTCGCTCTTCCAATCAAAATAGGTGCCGTTTTTTATATGCTCCCTTGCCGTATTTGTTAACCATTGATAAAAAACAAGGTTTTGTAAAGAGGCAATCATGCCACCAAGAATTTCACCAGAAGTAATTAAATGACGCAAGTAAGCTTTGCTGTATAGGTCATCAATAAAACTTAGTCGCTCTTTATTTATTGGGGTAAAATCGTTTTTCCATTTGGCATTCTTTAAATTCATTCTTCCTTCAGCTGTGTAAATAGTACCATTTCTGCCGTTTCTTGTTGGCATTACGCAATCAAACATATCCACGCCACGCTCAATATTTTCTAGCAGATCTTCGGGTTTGCCTACACCCATTAAATATCTTGGTTTTTCGTGCGGAAGTATATCACAAACTAAGCCAGCCATTTCGTACATCTTCTCATTTGGTTCTCCCACGCTTAAGCCTCCAATGGCATTGCCAAAACAATTGCTTTGTGCAATGTATTCAGCAGATTTCTTTCTAAGGTCGGGGTAAACACTGCCTTGCACTATGCCAAATAGTGCTTGATCATGATCGTATTTTGGTTTTGTCTCGTTAAAATGTTTTATGCAACGGTCTAGCCATCTATGTGTTAAATGCATGCTCTTTTCGGCATAGTCGTAGTCGCAAGGATAAGGTGTACACTCATCAAAGGCCATGATAATATCTGCGCCAATACTTCTTTGAACATCAATTGCATATTCGGGTGTAAAAAAATGCTTGGAGCCGTCAATATGAGATTTAAACTGAACCCCATTTTCATTGATGTCTCTTATATCAGACAGACTGTAAACTTGAAAACCACCTGAATCGCTTAAAATGGGCCTGTCCCAATTCATAAATTTATGCAATCCACCAGCTTGTTCAAGAATTTCGGTGCCGGGTCTTAAATATAAATGCAGTGTATTGCCAAGAATAATTGGAGCATTAACTTCAGAATATAAATGGCTCGTATGCACGGCTTTTACATTTCCAAGTGTGCCAACGGTCATAAAAACAGGTGTTTCTATATCACCATGGTCAGTCTTCAAAATACCATGCCTGGCTTTTGATTTTTTATCTGTTCCTAAGAGTTTGAAATGCATAATTTATACTGGTGCAAAAGTAAAACCCACCAAGCAGTCATTTGATGTTGTGCATAATATGTATGGTTATAAAAGGATAAAGCCAAAGTATTTTCGCAGCCAACTGAAGCAGCAACATTCTTGGCCTATTACATTATTGATTTTTGGTTTTACATCCTAGCTGGCACCTTTATGGTGTATTTAATTTGGCTAATTGTGGTCTTCAGAAGATCTGCAGCAATTAAACCAGTAGTTGCTGATAGCAATAAAGGCGAACCAATATCTGTAATTGTGGTGGCCAAAAACGAAAAGCAAAATCTGCAAGCTCTTGTTCCCGTAATTCTTGAACAAGATTATAATGAATTTGAACTAATAATTGTAGATGACCAGTCTTGGGATGGTACCCATGAATGGCTGCATGAGTTATTACCTTTACATAATAACCTAAAACTTGTAAGCCTAGGCGAAAATCTTCATTCAAGCCCAGGTAAAAAGCTAGGGTTAACCTTAGGTATTAAAAAAGCCAAGTACGATGCATTGGTGTTTACTGATGCCGATTGCTTACCAAATTCAAAGCATTGGTTAGCAAATATGGCTCAAGCTTATGATACAGAAACTGATGTTGTACTTGGGTATTCGCCATATAAATCAAAAAATACACTCTTTAATCCATTTATAAGGTTTGAAGGATTTTGGGTGGCTTGGCAATATTCTAGTTTTGCATTGGCAGGTTTACCATATATGGGTGTGGGCAGAAACATGGGTTATAGAAAGTCAAGATTTTTAGAAAACAAAGGGTTTGCAAATAGTCTTAAAGTTCCTTTTGGCGATGATGACCTGCTTGTGCAAGAAATCGCAAATGGTAAAAACACAAAAGTTGTTCTTTCTAAAGATTCTCATGTAATTACTGAGCCAAAACCTGGGCCAAAATCATGGACTAAACAAAAAAGAAGACACTTATCTGCAGGAAGACATTATAAGCCAAAATTCAAATTTGTTTTAGGCCTAGTTTGGTTAAGCCGGGCAGCATATTTATTGGCTGCAATACTTTTCTTAATCTTTGGCACCTTAAGTTATACTACATTGGCTTTGGCGGTATTACCCATGCTAATTGATTGGATTTTTGCATTTGCTATGAATTACAAATACAAAATGCTTTCTATTTGGTATGCTTACCCAATACTTGAGCTTATTTACCAGTTGGTGCTTTATCCCATATTTGGGCTAATTACTACTTTTCACCCACAAAAAAATGGTTGGTAATGGATGTAAGCTTGTTGAGCAAATATTTTGAATTAAGTAAAGAGCAGATTAGTTTATTTAGCCAGTTTGCAGAGCTGTTTATTGAGAAGAATAAACATATAAACTTAGTTTCAAGAAAAGATGCCGATAACCTAGTTGAGCGCCATTTATTACATTCATTAACCATTGGTAACTACTACAATTTAAGTAATGCTAAAGTGCTTGATGTAGGTACTGGGGGTGGTTTTCCGGGTTTACCTTTAGCCATTTTGTTTAATGATGCACACTTTACATTAATTGACTCTAAGCGTAAAAAAATTGATGCAGTTAATGAGTTTGCCAATCAGCTTGGTCTTAAAAACGTTGTAGCAACGCACGTAAGGGCTGAAGAGTTAAAAGGAAATTTTGATTTTGTAGTGAGTAGGGCGGTTACCAGCCTCGATAAATTCTCTAACTGGGTTTTTCGTTTGATTAAACAGGGTTTTCATAACCAACAGGCCAAAGGTATTATATACCTAAGAGGTGTAGATTTCGATTTTAATTCAATAAATGACGAAATCAATCAAGAGTTTGATTGCAACAGAATAATATCACTTGATGAGCATTTCAAATTAGACTTTTTTTCATCTAAAAAGATTGTTTTCTTACAAAAACTATAGCGGTCATTCGCTTACTTGCACGGTTCAATTGAACTAAACAACTCTGCTTTGATCAAGCAACTTTTCATAGCAAATGACATAAGGGCTAAGAGCGTTTTTACAGATGTTGAAAAGCCAGCTCAAACTGACTTTGTAATTCTTTCTAGCATTGAAGAAATAGACAATGAAATTCAAAACCAAGGGTGGTTCTCAGTATTGGTCATTGATTCTCCTAAATTAAATGAATTAGAAAAACTAAAAAGCTTTTTTCCTTCGGCTACAATTGTGGCCACATATAGCATCGAAAAAGAGTACGATGCAATGCCCGATTATGTTGATGAGTTGATTTACAGCAGAGCCGATACATCTTTCAAAAGAATATTGGCTAAAAAGCTTGTAAAACATGTTGAGCTAAGAAGGTTAAGAAGACGAAACAAGTTAAATGAAGCTTTTTTCGAACGAATTGAGGTGCCCATAATTGTAACCAAACGAGTAGGCAATGGACCTTTTAAGGTAGTGAGTTTTAACAAGCCATTTATAAAAAACTCTATAGTAAAAAGACATGCCAAATTAAAAAATGAGATTGACCTTTTGACGCTTTACAAAGTTTCAAAACATGAGTCAAATGCTATTGGAGATGTTCAGTTTCAGAGAAAAGTGAGCAGAAACAAGAGCGAGTTTGAGGTTGATGTAAATATTATTAGCAATAAACTTAAGTATTCGAATACCGAATATCAGATTGCCATTGAAATTGAACATAGGGTAAATAAGAAGGAAGTTAGAAGCCTAGAGGAGCGTATAGATTATATAGAAAGTTCTCAAAAGTCTCAGTCAGAGTTTTTGGCCAGTGTGGCACATGATTTAAGAAAGCCGTTAAACAACATAATTGGACTGGTAGATCTTATTAGCGATTCAGAACAGACAGATGAACAGAACTTTATAAATAAATCTCTTTCAGACTCTAGCGAGATGTTAAAAAACTTGCTTACTGATGTTTTAGATAATTCGTCTTTAGACGCCGGCAGCTTTGAGATTGTAAATGACCTATTTGAAATTAGACCTTTTGTACAGTCTATTGAAACCATGTTTTTAAATGAAGTTAGAGAGAAAAATATCTCATTTCAATTAAAAGTAAGCGATCAAGTACCGGTTTGGCTAAAGGGAGATAAAAACCGATTATCTCAAATTATAATCAACCTAATATCAAATGCCGTAAAATTTACAAATGAAGGTCATGTACATTTAAACGTAGATTTTAAAGAAAGAAACAAAGATGAAGTAGTACTAACTTTTGAAGTAGACGACAGTGGTGTTGGGATTGACTCTGAGCATATTGATTCAATTTTTGAAAGCTATAATCAAGGAAGTGCCGATACAAAAAGTAAATACGGCGGCACAGGTTTAGGCCTAACCATAACCAAAAAAATAACTACGCTTATGCAAGGCGATATAAGTGTTTACAGCAAGAAAAATGAAGGCTCAAGGTTTACTGTTGAAATTCCATTTGAAATTTCAACAGTAAATGAAGAAAGGAGCGACGAAAATGAAAACACGCTGAAAGGGCTTAGATTTTTAGTAATTGACGATAATGAAATAGCAAGCTTTGTTTTAGCTAAACTGATAGAGAAAAATGGTGGTACTGCTATTGAAGCTTATTCAGGAAATGAAGCTTTAAAAAGCTTTGAGCAAAATGATATAAATTTTGTGATTACCGATATACAATTGCCCGATATTAATGGTATTAGGTTGTCAAATAAGCTAAAAACCTTAGCAAAAGCAAAAAACAAGAATTTACCAGTAATTGGTTTGTCAGCTTTTCCATACCCCAATAGGCTTAAGAATGAAGGTTTTGTAGATTATTTCGCATTAAAGCCTATTTCTCAAGACACATTGCTTACCAAGATCAAAGAAACTTTTGAAAACTCCCAAAACCAAAACTCAACCATGGATTACCGAATTATAGATATTGAGCACATTAATAATTTTACAGGTGGAGATCCTGATTTTATAAAACAGTTGGTCGATATCTTTTTAAAAAGAACGCCAGAGTATATGAATGAACTAAAATTGGCAGTTGATAATAAAGATTGGACTCAAATTAAAACTATGGCACATAAGGTAAAACCTACATTTACTTATGTGGGTATGGGGAGTTTTACAAAAAAAGTAGGGTCAATAGAAGACTACGCCATTAAGAAAGATATAGACACCATTTATAAGATTATGGACGAGGTTTGGGATGATTGCCAGTTGGCTTTCGATGAGTTTGAGTATTTCGTCAAAACATTCGATGAATAATCGAAAAATAATTACTTAGGCACGAAATATCTTCATTTATCGAAATTTAAACTATATTTAGCGCTCAATTGATCGAAAAGGCAGTTAAGCGTAGTCAAATGGCAGTACTAAAATCAATCATTGTTGATGACGAGGAATTATCTCGTAACATTCTAAAAAACTTTGTAGGAAAAACGCAAAACCTTGAGGCTGTGGCACTTTGTGCCGATGGTATTGAAGCTTCAAATTATCTTTCAAGGCATCAAGTAGACTTAATATTTCTTGATATTGAAATGCCCGAAATGTCTGGGATAGACTTAATCAAGTCTTTAAGTAAACCGCCAATGGTAATCTTAGTAACATCAAAAAGAGAGCATGCCATTGAAGCTTTTGAGTATAACGTAATAGATTATGTTCTAAAACCTTTTGACTATTCAAGGTTTTTGAAAGCTGTAAACAAGGCCAGAGAGGTATATAACTCTAAAAACGAGTCTCAAGAAGATGATCCAGATCTATTTGTTAAAGTAGATTCTAGATTGGTTAAAATACACTCTAGCGATGTAATTTGGATTGAAGCCCTTGGCGATTACATTGTAATTAATACTGAAGACAGTAAATACATTGTGCATAATACCATGAAAGGTATTGAAAGCAAACTCTCTAGCGATAAGTTTTTGCGTGTACATAGATCATATATTGTGAGACTTGATAAGATAGAAACGCTTGATGAAAGTGTTATTGTTATTAAGCAAAAGATCATTCCAATTGGTGGAACCTATAAAAGTAGACTACTAAATAGACTTAACATGGTTTAATGAGTAGCAGAAGAAGGTTTGTAAAAAAAATTGGCGCTGCTGCCGCAGGTTTAATTTTAGGAAACAGATCTTACTCAGCCACTGTTACACAACCGCAGGTTTTTAGCCAACAAACTTTTGAGCAAGACCCAATTAAATTTTGGGAACTGGTTCGCTCTTCCTTTCATATTGATGAGAATTTAACCTATCTGAATAATGGCACTTTAGGACCTAGCCCAGCGATTGTTGAGCATACCATAAGTGAAAAAATTACTCAGATTAATAGCAATTTGAGATACGGTGGAGGGGAAGAATGCCGAGAGTCTTTAGCAAAACTAATGGGCTGTAAAAAAGAAGAAATCTGCATTACACATAATACTACTGAAGGATTAAATATTGCTGCTTGGGGTCTACCGCTAAAAAAAGGCGACGAAGTTTTAATGACCACTCATGAGCATGTAGGTAATGCCATGCCGTGGATTAATAGAATGCATCTTGATGGAATTAAGCTGCAAACCTTTAAACCCGCCGGTACCCAAAACGAAATTCTTGGGCAAATAGCACGTTTAATTAATAAAAGAACTCGTGTAATTACCGTACCTCATGTTAGTTGTACAATTGGTCAACAATTTCCGGTAAAAGAAATTTGCAAGCTTGCCAGAGAAAAGGGGATTTACAGTGTAATTGATGGCGCCCACGGCGTAGGAGCACTTAAGCTCAATATGAAAGATATTGATGCAGATGTGTATGCATCTTGTGGGCATAAATGGCTACTTGGCCCACAAGGAACAGGTATGGCCTATATTCCAGAGCGAATGTTTGATGTATTAACCCCAGTTTTTGCAGGGGCATATTCAGATGATGGGTACGATATAACGGTAAACCCACCAACATTTAATGGATACAGTAAAACCGCTCATAGGTACGATTATGGCACCCAAAGCTCAGCATTTAAATATGGTATTCACGCAGCGGCAAATTTTCACTTAGAAATAGGTCTTGATAAAATAGAAAACAGAGTTTTAGAGCTTAATGAATACTTATATCAAAAGCTTTTGGATATTGATAGCATCGAACTTTTATCGTCAACAGAAAAGGAATCGAGAAGCATGATGCTAGGCTTTAAGCATAAGGTGATGAGCTACGAAGAAGTTGCAAATAAGCTTTGGAGAAGAAGATATAGGGTAAGGCAAGTGCCTGAAGCCAAGGTAAACGGAGTTAGGGTTTCAACTCATATGTACAACACTTTTGCTCAATTAGATGGATTTGTGAGTGCCTTAAAAGCGCTATAGTGAAGAGTCAAGATTTTGCTAAGAAGGTAATTGAAGTGGTAAATCTTATTCCAAAAGGCAGAGTTACAACCTATGGATTAATTGCAAACTTTATTGGAACTGGAGGGTCTGCTAGAACAGTAGGTTACGTGCTGGGTCACAGCATCGAAGGCCAAAACGTACCCGCACATAGAGTAGTAAACGCCACGGGTCTCTTATCAGGTAAAAATGCTTTTGGCCCGGGTAAAATGGAGCAACGGCTCAGCGAAGAAGGTGTGCATATAAAGCATGATAGAGTGGTAAATTTTAAAGCCATTGTTTGGAATCCATCATTAGAACTTTAAATTCTGGTCAAAAACAAAATAGGTATCAAGTGTTATGAACGCTAATTTTGATTGAATATGAATGCTAAAAACCTAATCTTAATAAGACACTCTTATGCGAATTCGCAATCTGAAGATGGGGATTTTGGTAGAACATTATCAGAGCATGGCATTCTAAAACTGAATTCTCAAATTGAAAAGCTTAGTGCCTTACCAAAGCCAAAGCTAATTCATGTTAGTTCCGCTAAAAGAACTTTGCAAACTTGCGAATGGCTAAACCGGTTATTTAAAGTTACCGAAAATCATATTTGGCGCAGTAAGGAACTTTACCATGGCAGCGCTCATGACTATGCAAGTATAATTGAGTCTACTCCAGAGCAGATTAATTCAATTGCTTTAATTGCCCATAATCCAAGCATTAGTTATTTTGGCAATAGCCTTTGCAGCGATTTTGTTCAAGGTTTTAGCCCAGGAGATATTTTGTGGCTAAGAAGTGACAATAGCGGTTGGAATGTGCAAAAGGCACATTGGGAATTAGAACTTTTTTTAAGCGAGTAAATGAAAAGTAAATAATGGAAAGCGACTTGATGTTGAATCGAGAATTAAGCTGGTTATCTTTTAACGAAAGAGTATTGCAAGAAGCAGCAGATCAATCAGTACCAATTCTTGAGCGCCTTAAGTTTTTGGGAATTTTCTCAAGCAATTTAGATGAGTTTTACCGAGTAAGGGTAGCAAATGTTCAACGTGAAATAGATTTCGTAGTAGAAGAAAAGCTCAAGATTTCTAAATACGGTTATGACCCAAGAGAGCTATTTGATCAAATGCAGGAGAAAATTATGTTTCAGCGCAAAATTTTCAGCAAAGTATATGAAGAGATTAAACAGGAGCTTACCGAAAGCAACATAAATATCATTGACGAAAAAGAAGTAAGTGAAAGTCAAGGGCTTATAGTGCAAAACTATTTCAGATCAGAGGTGCTTAGAAAACTAGTACCACTTATGGTTGAGAAGAATGCAGATGAGTTTCCGCTGCTAAAAGATAACTTGATTTATTTGGGAGTAAAACTTTCAAGAACTTCTAAAAAAGACACCAAGTATGCGTTAATTGAAATTCCTACAAAAATTACCAATAGGTTTTTTGTATTGCCTAAAGAAGGTAATAAGACGTACATTATGCTGCTCGAAGATGTAATTCGATACAATCTGAGTCAGATTTTTACGGTTTTTAAGTATGATAAATACGAAGCCTTCGTGTTTAAGGTTACAAGAGATGCTGAGCTAGATTTTGATAGCGATCTTTCTAAGAGTTTTTTGCAGCGAATTGCAAAATCGGTAAAAGCCAGGAAAGTAGGAAGGCCAGTAAGGCTAACCTACGATAGAGAAATAGACGCACAGCTGCTTGAAATTATAAAGAACGGAATTGGCCTTGATGACGATACTTTTCTAATTCCAGGCAGTAGATACCATAATTTTAAAGACTTTATCGGTTTTCCTAAAGTAGGACGCAAAACATTTACCTATCCGCATTTTGAGCCCTTGCCACATCATGATGCTCCACAAATTAGGAATATGTTCGGCATAATGGCCAAAAATGATCTGCTTCTTCATTATCCATATCACACTTTTGATTATAATATTGAACTGCTTAGAGAAGCGGCAATTGATCCTTTTGTAACAGAAATTAAGTGTACCATTTATAGGGTGGCAAAATCATCAAGCCTTATGAATGCTTTGGTAAATGCACATAAAAACGGAAAAGATGTAACCGTTTTGGTTGAGTTGCAGGCAAGGTTTGATGAAGCAGCAAACATTAAGTTAGCCAATTCATTAATTGATGAAGGTATTAAGGTAATACAGGGCGTAAAAGGTTTAAAAGTACACAGTAAGCTAATTTACATAGAGCGTAAGAAGGGAAAAAACACCGAGCGCTACGGGGTAATTGGTACTGGAAATTTTCATGAGGGAACCGCAAAACTTTACTCAGATACAAGCTTATTCACTTCAAATCGAAGAATATTAAAAGAAGTAGCCAGTGTTTTTCAATTTTTTGAAACACCATACAAAAACTTAAGCTTTAAATATTTGGTAGTGGCACCATTTGGTATGCGAGAGTTTTTTTATGAGCAAATTGATAACGAAATAGCCTTGGCCAAAAAAGGCCGTAGAGCATTTATTGACCTAAAGATTAATAGCCTTGTAGATGATGGTATGATTGAGAAGTTGTACGAAGCCAGTAAAGCTGGTGTTAAGATTAGAATGATAATTAGAGGAATTTGTAGGCTAATGCCTGGGGTAAAAGGTTTAAGTGAAAACATAGAGGCAGTAAGTATTATTGACAAGTATCTTGAACACTCAAGAATGATAATTTTTGGAAACGGGGGAGATGAGAAGTTTTATATAACATCTGCCGATTGGATGGGTAGAAATTTAAATAGGAGAATTGAGGTAGGTGTACCAATAATTGATGAAAATCTTAAGAAGGAACTTAAAGACTTTTTCTCTCTACAATGGAAAGATAACTCAAAAGCAAGGTTTCTAGATTCGGAGCAAAAGAATAGTTATAAGAAAAAGGGCGTGAGAAAATTTAGAGCACAAACAAGTCTTGAGCATTATTTTGCGCGCAAGTTGCAAGAATGAAATTATACGGAGCCATAGATATTGGGTCTAATGCTGCCCGATTACTTATATGTGAAGTTTATGAAGAACAGGGAGAGAAGTTTTATAAGAAGCGATCGTTAGTAAGGGTACCGCTAAGGCTTGGCGAAGAAGTTTTTGAGTTTGGATATATTCCTCCCAAAAAGGAAGAAGATATTCTTAAGTCAATGAAAGCCTACAAAAACTTGCTAGATGTAAATGGAGTTACAGATTTTAAGGCTGTGGCAACATCAGCTATGCGAGATGCACGTAATGGGCAAGAAATAGTAGAAAGGGTTAAGCAAGAATCACAGATAGATATTGAAATAATTAACGGTAAAATTGAAGCAAAGCTTCTTTATTCAACCCATTTTGAAGCATTATTAGATCCCAATAAATCTTATGTATATATTGATGTAGGTGGTGGTAGCACTGAAGTCTCAATATTTTCAAAAGGCGATTTAAAGAACATTAGGTCATTTAATATTGGAACAATTAGGCTACTAAAAGACTACGTTGCACAAGAGCAATGGAAAGAAATGCGCCATTGGATAGAAATAAATACTGAAGGTTTAAGCGGAATTGAAGGAATTGGTTCGGGAGGTAACATTAATAAATTATACAAGCTAAATGGTAGCCGACCAGATATGCGCATTTCTTTAAGAGAACTTGAAAAATTATACATTGAACTAGAAGAGTACTCCTACTTAGAAAGAATTACAAAGCTTGGTATGCGAGGCGATAGGGCAGATGTAATACTACCAGCAACAAAGATTTTTAAGAAAATAGCAAGGTGGGCTAAAATAAAGGAAATTTACGTGCCAAAGTTTGGGCTAAGCGATGGCATTATAAGAATGCTAGCGAATGACTTAGAGCTTAGTGTTTAGCTCAGCAATCATGTGGTCTACGGCAACAATAAACTCATGAGTTTTACCCGGTAGAGCGTCTATATTTTCATTTTTTTTACCGCTTTGCTCAATAAAAAACGCCTGATCTTTAACACTACCGTAACCAAACATTTTAATTGAAGATTTCATCTTATGAGCGGTTTTTCCTAATTCTTCCCAGTTTTCATTAGCCAAATGGGTTTTTACATCTGCAAGGTCTTTTGGCGTTTCTTCCAAGAAGGTTTCAATCATTTCTTTTATAAAATCTTCATCGCCCCCTGAGATTTCATTTAAATAACTAAGATCGAATTCTGACATTATTAGACTATTAGTACCTTTTACGCCCTCAAATATGCGCAATTAATTAATTTATTTGTTTTGAATTTATCCAAAGCTCATCTATAGTTGATTTATTTTATCATTGCCATTGCGCTAAGTGCGTCAATTTACTTGTTGTTTAAGTATGTGGGTGCTAAGCAACATCATTTAGCTACCGTTGTGCTTTTCAACTACATTGTATGTGTTGCAATTGGTTGTTTTGGATTGCTTTTTAAAGAGTCTTCAGTTGTTATAGATTCTAAATTGGTTCAGTCTACATCAGTTATGGGCCTGCTTTTTATAAGTATGTTCTATTTAATGGGGCTGCTTACAAATAAATCGGGTGTAGCAGTTTCTAGCATCATATCAAGAGTTTCGTTGGTTATTCCTGCCTTATTCTTCTACTTTGTTTGGGGAGAAAAATTATCTGCATTGGCAATTACAGGAATATTTGTAGCCATTGCATCTATTGTTTTGGTTAATAAAAGGAGAGGGCAAGCCTTAAAATTTAATAGCGCCTTGCCTTTCATTGTTTTTGTAGGATACGGAGTTGTTGATGTTGGCCTAAAACTTAGCCAACATCATGTTCAAGAATCAGGAGCCGTTCAACATGAGCTAACTTTAGGCATTTTCTTATTTGCCGGAATTTACGGTTGGCTTATTAAGTTTATAAAAAAGATTCCTTTACAAAAAGAATCAATAGCTATTGGCTTAGTGCTTGGGCTTGTTAATTATTTTTCTATTTATTTTTTCTTTTTGGCCTTAGAGCAGATAGACCTTGCCGTAACTGTAATATTCCCAATTAATGGTATTTCAATTATGCTATTGGCCACTGTTCTGTCAAGTTTACTATTTAGAGAGACCATATCAGCTAATAAAATTGTAGCCTTGGTTTTGGCGGTCATTTCCATAGTATTATTGAGCAACTAAAAGTATTTTGAGCATTTATAAAACCATACAGAACGAATCTCATGCCGAATTTAAAGATCGTGGAAGCAGATTTATTGCATACACCTTTGGGGTGAGTTCTAAAAGTGGTATTGAAGATGCCCTTAAAAAGCTAGCTGAGTTGCACCCAAAGGCGAGACATGTTTGCTATGCCTACAAATTGCTAAATGGAGAATACAGGGCCAATGATGATGGTGAACCTTCAGGAAGCGCCGGCTTACCCATTTTAAATCAAATAAAGAGTGCAGATGTGGTAAACGTTTTGGTGGCAGTAGTTCGTTATTTCGGTGGTACAAAACTGGGGGTGAGCGGACTTATTAATGCTTATAAAATAACAGCTAATGAAGCTTTAATTGAGGCGGGTCTTGTTGAAAAAGAAGAAACAGAAAAGCTTACAGTTGTATTTGATTACGGTCTTATGGAAGCAGTGATGAGCTTCATAAAAAGAAATAATGTCGAAATCGAAGATAATAAGTATACAGAAATGTGTACCTTGTATGTTCAAATTAGGAAATCCCAACATCATGAATTCATTCAGTACTTTAAAAACTTGGGCATTAAAGTTAGCGAGTCTTAAAAAAATTGCGGTTTTTTTAATTGCCATTATGGGCTTTGGTTTGGCCAAGGGGCAGGTAATGATAAATGAAAAGTCATGGTCTTGGATTAGTGCTTCAACCAGCGAAAATCCGTTTAAGTATGCAGGTAAAACCCTTAAACCAAAAGGAGATATTGAGGCATCTTTAGTAGCTTTTCTCAAAGAGCACTTTGTAGAATTTTCTGATGATAGAACATCATTAAAACTAATTGCAACTAGAGAAAGTCAAATCGGTACTCACTACACTTTTAAGCAAATATTTAATGGAGTTGAAGTTTATGGATCAGAAGTTAAGGTTAACCTAAGAAAAGACAACCGTGTTTCATCTTGTTTTGTTACCGCTGCAAGAACTAAAAAATGGGCAAATAGTGTTTCAGAATTTAAAAATAAACCAGTTGAGAGCGCCGTACCAGTTATTTTTTACGATTATAATGAGGTTTCTGGAGCTTGGTTTTATGAAATTCATGACCATGAGCAAAATGAACACTTAAAGGTTGTTCAGCAAGTTGATGGAGAAACCTACTTGAGTTCAATTGATAGAAATAAACGGGGCCCAAGAGACACTGTGGCTTGGGTATATGTTTACAATCCAGATCCTTTAACCACTGCAGGAGTAGTTTATGGCGGTAATTATATTGACAATAGCGATGGCGATACAGAAGAGTTAACCGCTGAAAGGCAGTTACTTCCCATTACTATGCGTTATTTATCAGATTCAATATGGGCAGAGAATAGGTATGTAGAGCTTGTATCTGACGATGTAAATGTGCCTGTACCTTACAGCCACACAGATACATTTGATTATACAAGAAGTGAAGATGAGTTTGAGTTTATTATGGCCTTATACCATATTACCATTTACAAAGAGTACTTGAATTCATTGGGATTTGATAGCTTAATGAATTATCAAATGAAAGTGAAACCTCGCTCATTTAGAGAAGACAATTCTAACTTTAGAAGAATATTTGATTCGAATGGCGAAGGAGTGCTAAACTTTGGTTACAGTGATAATGGCCATGGACATGTAGATGATGCCGAGGATGCAGATGTAATAGTACATGAATATGGACATGCCATGAGTTATCATGCCAACCTAAATGAACTAAATGGAGCTGCTCGAAAAGCAATTGAAGAAGGAGTTTGCGATTATTTAGCGGCGAGTTATTCAAAAGGCATAAATGACTTTAGGTACGAATACGTATATTCTTGGGATGGTCATAATGAGTTTTGGGAAGGTAGAAAAGCTACTACAGAGCTTACATGTAAAGATTATCAGGCCAACAAAATATATGAAAGTGGCGAAATATATGCATCTGCCTTGCTTGATATAAATGAAAAAATAGGCAGAGAAGCTACTGACGTAATTTTGGTTAACTCGCTCTTTGAATACGCTGATAGAATGGATTTTGCAGTTGCGGCCGAGCTTTTTATTGAAGCTGAGCTAGAGATCTATAAAGGAATTTATCACGATGAAATCTGTTCGATATTTGGTGATAAATATGAGTGTATTAGTGAAGAATATTGCGAAACAGGTATTTCAGATGCTAACCCTGGAACAAAGGCTATAACAGTAGATCATAATGCATTTGCCAATAAAGGGATGTTAAACATTGCCTTTAAAAAGCAATTTTCGGGAGCCGTTAATGTTTTTGATGCTTCAGGTAAATTGATTTTTGTAAAAGATATAGCTGATGCCAAATCGTTTAGCGCTGAACTAGATTTGAAAAATGGCTTTTATTTGGTTGTTTTAAATGACGGTTGGGAATTATACTCAGAACGCTTGGTTCGTTAGATTGCCTACATAGATCTTATTAATGATTTATTGCAAGCCTATTTTAAACCTTTAAAGGTAATTTGCGATAAATTATATTAAGTTGAAACCCACAAAAGTATTTCTACTGCTATGTAGTATGTTTTGCTTCTCTCAAGCGGTAAAAGCACAAACTTATTTGCTTGCCTCAGGAGCCATGGATCTTGGCTTAATGCAAGCCACAACATTTGAAAATGGCACTCTATCAAGTAAGAACGCTACACTTACAGGTTTCGACTTAGGTTTAGAGTATAGGTTTCGAAACACATTTGCAGTTGAATTGGGCGCAGGTCAATATTTCGAAAGTTATCGTTTTCAAGACCCAACTTTTGAAGCTGATTATACCGCTCATAGCTTAGTTTACAATCATCGAAGTGCTTACATGGCTTATGGCGGTGCAGTGCAGTTTTTTGTGCCAATAAAGTGGGATGCCTGGCTTTATGGAAAATGTTACTATAGTATGGCAATTGATAGGCAAGAGACCATAGCGGAATCTTTTGACTATGAAATTCTATCGGCAAATGTGCGAGAGACGGTTTCTGCCGAAACTAATTTTACGAATAGAAACAATTCAATAATTCCTGAAATCGGAATTCAAACACATACTGATAATGATGTTTTTCTAAGCTTTGGAATTCAAATGAACTTGAATCAAAGTGGACTTGTAAGTGGTTCTTATAAACTTTACAATCAAACTGATGGAGAGCTTTTAAGATCAGATAATTTTCTCAATAACGGGAACAGCGTGAGTTTAAACTTTAAAGCAAGTGTACCACTGCATGAGTTTGTAAAACGTGAAAAAATAAAACCACAAGATAAACCAGAAGATCCTATTGATGATGAAATCATTGTAATGGATAATGAAAAGAAGGAAGAAGAAAAGAAAGAAGAAGAAGTTGTAGTTGAAGAGAAAACAAAAACACCAGAGGCCAAATTAGCTAAAAATAAAAGTGGTGAGCCTTTAGAACTAAATGAGCGCACCATTTTGAAAACAAAAACGGTACACGTAAAGGCAGATTCTATAATTCTTAGAATTTGGGATAATGGCGCCCATGTAGATGGTGATTCTGTTTCAATAAATCTCAATGGAGAGTGGATATTGAAAGATTTTAGACTAAGAAGAAAACAACATGAAATTGTTGTTCCATTAGAGAGACGGTCTGACAATTACATAATTCTATATGCACTCAACCTTGGTACTTCTCCTCCAAACACGGCAGCAGTAATTATTTACGATGGAAAAAGACAAAAGGTTATGAGACTATCTTCAGATATGAATACATGCGGAGCCATTAATATAATCAACAAATGATGCGTCTTTTAAAAATCAGCGTTTTAGCATTTATTTTAGCAAGTTGCGTTAAAAATTCAATAGAAATTGATGTTGTAAAAGATGGTTGCCGTTGGCTTGGTATTGATAATGGCCAATATGACTTAATTGAAGATCCGTGTGACGATAATCTTTTTAAGGTTTACTCTAGCGCTTCTCATAATGAAGATACCAGCTGCATACAATTTCTTAAAGTATATCCTACCTTCTACAATGGGGCAAATGAAGCTATTCCACTTACCAATGTAAATAGGGTATATGAGGGCAACGAGTTCTTCTTGAGCGAAACCGCAATTGCATTTGAATATGATTGCTTACTCAAAGATCAATCTACACCTGAAACCAAGGCCAACTATATGGTTTTAACATATTTGATTGAAAACGAATTTGAGGATCAAAGTAACGAATTATCGTTAAGAATTCATTTTCCTTGTACTGTAATTGACGAAGATGATTACCGAGTGCTTAACCCTGATAGTATTATTGTTGTAGACCCTGAACAGAGCTCGTTTCCTATTGAGTTTTGGGACAATGCTGCCGAAGATGGAGATTTAATAGCAGCCTATGTAAACGGAAATACTATTACCGAGAAACTTGAATTATTCCACGAGCGAAGACGCTTTGATATTCCCAGAAGCTGGTTAAACTTGGGGAACAACGATTTGGTGGTATTTGCCCTCAACGAAGGTTCTTCAGGCCCAAATACGGTGAGTATGTCAGTTAACGGTAAAGAAGTTGATCTTGGAGGTTTTGCAAAAGGTTTAAGAACAGGAAACGCTGTTAGGATTGAACTTTAATTTAATTGTGCGCTATCAGTTTTAGCTTCAATCTTTAAGATCATTTTCTGAAATTCAAAAATCTCGTACTCTGATACTGAAGGACGCCAATTGGTATTTTTAGGATATCCCTTTGAGCTAACCCTTGGATTTAGGAAATCTATTTCTTTACCTAGGGTATCAGGCATATAAAGCTCAATTTGTTTCATTACCAAAAAGCTTTGCTTATCTAGTCCTTCTTCATTTATAATTGAGTCATTAAGTGATAATCCACAGTTCAAGCAGGGATTTTGCCTTTTTTCAATGGCATCATATCCGCAAATTTCGCAAGTTTTAAGGCCGGTAATTACTTTAATTTCATTTTTAGCTTTTGTATTTGATGCTTCGCTTCCCTGTGTTTTGGGCCAAAAAAGGAATATTATGCCCCCAAGAATTACTAGACCAAAAAGCAAAAGAATTATTCTTTTCATAATTAAAGCGTATAAGTGTGTGGTAAAACAAAAAACCGTTTCAACAACTGCTGAAACGGTTTTTCTGATTTATTATTCTGTCTTTGATTAACCACCAAAGTCATCAAATGCAATGTTCTCATCAGGTACACCCAATGAATCCAGCATTTTAAATACTGCATCATTCATCATTGGAGGTCCGCATAAGTAATATTCGATTTCTTCTGGCTCTTCGTGCTTACTTAAATAGTTATCAAGCACAACTTGGTGAATAAAACCTGTGTATCCAGTCCAGTTGTCTTCTTCTAATGGGTCAGAAAGAGCAATATTGTATTTGAAATTAGGGAAATCTTTCTCAATATCTCTAAAATGCTCGGTGTAGAATAGTTCTCTTAGCGAACGACCACCATACCAGTAAGAAACTTTTCTATCAGATTTCATGGTGTGGAATAGGTGGAAGATATGGGCTCTTAAAGGAGCCATACCAGCACCACCACCAATGTACACCATTTCATTATTGGTAGGTTTAATAAAGAATTCACCGTAAGGTCCTGAAACCATTACTTTATCGCCAGGTTTTCTTGTAAATACAAAAGAAGAACACATACCAGGGTTTACATCCATAAACTTACCGGCTGCTCTATCCCAAGGTGGAGTAGCAATACGAATGTTTAGCATCACTATGTTTCCTTCAGCAGGGTGGTTGGCCATTGAATATGCTCTAAAAATTGGCTCGTCAACCTTTGTTACAAGATCCCACATTTTAAAGTTGTCCCAATCTTCACGATATTCAGTTTCAATTTCCATGTCGGCAAACTTGTATTGCCCTTCTGGTACATCAATTTGAATATAACCACCAGCTTCAAAATCTAAAGTTTCTCCTTCTGGAAGCTCAACAACAAATTCTTTAATAAATGTGGCAACACCATCATTAGATCTAACAGTACATTCCCATTTCTTGATTCCGAATATTTCTTCTGGAACCTGGATTTTCATGTTATCTCTAACCTTTACCTGGCAAGCCAATCTCCAATGATCATTTTGCTCACCACGGGTTAGGTGCCCTTTTTCGGTAGGTAATACATCTCCACCGCCTTCTAATACTTGGCACTTGCACATGGCGCAAGTACCACCACCACCGCAAGCCGATGGTAAGAAAACAGAGTTACTACCCAATACATTTAGCAAGTTTGCACCTGGCTTTACAGCAAGGTCTTTCTCACCGTTAATATTTACACTTACTTCTCCTTGAGGAAGCAATTGCTTTTGAGCAACGAATAACACTGTAACCAATAGCAGCACTACGCCTGCAATTGATAATGCACTATACATTGCTGTTTGCGAAATCTCTAGAAAAAACATCTAATCTTTTTTTTAAAGTTTAATTCCTGAAAAGCTCATAAATGCAATACCCATTAAACCAGTAATGATAAAGGTAATTCCTAATCCTTTTAAAGGTTTTGGAATGTCAGAGTATTGAATTTTTTCTCTAATGGCGGCAATTGCAACAATGGCAAGAAACCATCCTATACCAGAACCCAACGAGAATGAAACTGTTTCAAGAAATGAATAATTTCTTTGAGCCATAAATAATGAACCGCCTAAAATAGAGCAGTTTACCGCTATAAGGGGTAAGAAAATACCAAGCGCACCATAAAGTGCAGGAGATACTTTTTCTACCACCATTTCAACCAACTGTACTGCCGATGCAATTACAGCGATGTACATAATGTATGACAAAAAGCTAAGGTCTAAACCTTCTACAATAGCTCCTGAGTCAAGTAAGTAGGTTTTAATTGCCCAGTTAAGAGGAGCGGTTATAAGAAGAACAAAGATTACTGCAGCTCCTAGACCCACAGCGGTCTTTACATTTTTAGAAACAGCCAAGTAAGAACACATACCTAAAAAGTATGCGAAAATCATGTTGTCAATAAAAATCGATCTAATGAATAAGTTAAATAATTCCATGACTGTTTTCTTTAATCTTCTTCGTAGTATTCGTTATAAGAACGTTGTATCCAAATAATGATACCCACGGCGAACAATGCACCTGCAGGGACTACCATTAAGTTGTTGTTTACGTAAATTGATTCTGGCAAAATGGTAAAACCTAGAATTGAACCTGAACCTAAAAGTTCTCTCATTACTGCAACCGCAATAAGAATGGCACCATAGCCAAGTCCGTTTCCAATACCATCCATTAATGAAGGCCATACCTTATTACCCATGGCAAATGCTTCTAATCTACCCATAATAATACAGTTGGTAATAATGAGTCCTACGAAAACAGAAAGCTGCTTACTTACATCATAAACATAGGCTTTTAAGAAAAGGTCTACCAAGATTACCATAGTTGCTACTACAGTAAGTTGTACAATAATTCTAATGCTAGAAGGAATTGCATTTCTTAGTACTGAGATAAGAACATTTGATGCTGCAGTTACAAAAATTACTGCCAAAGACATTACAAATGCGGGTTTAACCTGTGCAGTAACGGCTAGTGCTGAACATATTCCAAGTACTTGTACAGTAATTGGGTTATTCTCATTTAGTGGGTCTGAAAGGAGTCTAAGATTTTTCTTAGAAAAAAGAGGTTCACTCTTTTTTACTTTAACGTCGGCTGTAGCTGTACTCATCTAGCTATTTTTTAGTTTGTTAAAATAAGGTACATATTCGGCTAAGTCGGCCTTAAACATATCATTTACACCATTACCAGTAATAGTGGCTCCACTAATTCCGTCTACAGTGTATTCTGATAGTTGATTTCCTTTACCTTTTAATATGCTTAGTGCTACTTGGTTATCGGCATCATACGCCTTTTTAGTAGGAAATTGCTCTACAAACCAATCCTTAGTGATTTCCGCACCAAGACCAGGAGTTTCACTTTCGTGGTCAAATTTTACACCATATACGGTTTCAAAATCTGCCTCAATTGAAAGGTAGCCCCATACTGCACCCCATAAACCATTTCCTCTCATAGGTACTACATAGTACTTTTCAGAAGATTCTGGGTTTGTGTAAACGAATACAGCTAGGTTTTTATCATAATCAGCATCGGCACGTTGGCTTGCTTGTTCTTCTTTTAGATCTACATCAAAAGCTTTAACACCGTCTTTAAGTTCTCCTTCTTTGTCAACCACAATCTCGGTGATTAAACTTTTATAAGTTTCTTCTATTTCAGCGTTTGAAGTGCCTTTTTCAAAAGTGTAATTAACAGTTGAAAGAATGTTGGTCATTTTTTCAACTTTAACGTTTGTTTCACGGGCTTCTTTGGTGGCTTCTGAAACCAAGGCAAGCAATACTCCACATGCAAGTGTAATGAGTAGGGCAAAGCCGTACATATACCCGGTGCCATTCTTATTTAGTGCCATATGCTAGTCTTCTTTTTATGTTAGCTTGAACAATATAATAGTCGAATAATGGAGCAAATACATTGAAGAATAATATAGACAACATGATTCCTTCAGGATATGCTGGGTTTAATACTCTTATAAGAATTGCGAAAAATCCAATTAAGAATCCGTAAATCCATTTTCCTTTTTCGGTTTGAGCCGCGGTAACCGGATCAGTTGCCATATATACAGCACCAAATGCCAAACCACCCATTACCCAATGGTAATAAAATGGTACGGCTAAGAATGGATTTTCAACGCCCGGCGAAAGTGCTACGAGGTTAAGAATAACACCCATTGCGCCAGCACCTAACATTACTGAGAGCATAATTTTCCAAGAACCAATTCCAGTCCAAACAAGAATAAAGGCTCCGATTAATATCATTATAAAGGATGTTTCTCCAATTGAGCCAGGAATTGTTCCTACGAACATATCCCACCAACTCCAAACGTTAGTAAGCGCTCCAACGCCACCTTCATAACCAACGGCAAGAGCTGTAGCGCCACTGGCACCATCAACTAAACCATCAATCCATACTTTATCTCCTGAAATGTAGGTAGGGTAAGCAAAAAATACAAATACACGTGCCGTAAGGGCAACATTAAGAATATTCATACCTGTTCCTCCAAAAATCTCTTTACCAATAATTACCGCAAAAGCAGAAGCTACAGCAACCATCCATAAAGGAATTGTAATTGGCATAATTAATGGAATAAGCATTCCTGAAACAAGGTAACCTTCAGCAATTGGATGACCTTTCATTTGGGCCACTGAGAATTCAATTGCTAATCCAGTACCATAAGCAACAACTACAATTGGTAATACTCTTACCGCTCCGTAAATGAACTTACCAAAGAAGCCAACATTTGCAAGATCATTTAACGATTGATATACAATACTTAACTTTTCGGCTTCTTCTAATGAACCTCTTCCTGCTTCGTAAATCGCATCGGCAAGTGGTGCATGTACTTGAGAAAGTACAGAAGCTTTTTCCATGATTAAATCAAAAGAAAGAGCATTTGCATTAATACCAGCCAAAAGATCGGCAGCCGCAGCAATTAGTGGCGTGAAATGTTGGTCGCCACCGTTCCACATACCAAAGAGTAAACATGGAACCATAGCAATAATTACCATTACCATGGTACGCTTAGAGTCTTTTCCGTCTCTTATGTGTACTCTGCCATTTGTAACTAGGCCAGGTTGAAAGGCTCCAGTATAAATACCATCGTAAACGCTATGAAGGAAGCTAAAAGGACCTCCTTTAGAAACTTTTGGCTTCACATTGTCAAAGACCTTGTGAAGTTCGTCCGCTATTCTATTTTTAAAATTATCTCCTAACATGATTCAATTTAATTATCCTTCGCGCTCCACTAAATCCAATCCGTATCTGATCCACTCAGTTACAGCTTGTTTTGATGTACATGCAAATTCACAAATAGCCATCTCTTCTTCAGCTACTTCATAAATACCTAAGCCTTCCATTTGTTCAATATCATTGGCCATTATAGCCTTCAATAAATAAACGGGATATATATCCATAGGAAGTACCTTCTCATATTCTCCAGTAACAATAAAAGCTCGCTGCTCTCCATGGGTGCTGGTATTTGCAACAAACTTGGTGTCTTTCTCTAAAGACCAAGGAAATGCTAATGAAGTAGTTGGTCTTTTATATGTTGGTAGAATCCATCCTTGAAATTCAGGATAGTCTCGCTCATGCAAAGCAGTAAGTTGACAATCCCAATAACTAAGGAAACCATTAGATTCAATTTGCTCACCTAAAAGAGGAGAACCACTAACAAAACGAGTTTTACCAGTGCCAATCACGTTATCTTTTGTAAAAGATTCTATTGAGCAACCTAAATATGTTTCGTAGTATTTTCTTGAACCTAACTCAGCTCCAGTAACTGCTACTGTTCTTTTTGGATCAAACTTTCCTTCACTAAACACTTTGCCAACAGTGATTACATCTTGCGGATTTATATACCATACCACATCGCCCTTTTTAATTGGATCAATATGGTGAATTTGAACACCAACTGTTCCGCTTGGGTGTGGTCCGTAAAAAGTGTTTTTTTCAACACCTTCGGCATTTGCAAATGTGTCGCAAGCTTTTTCACCACCTTTAAGATTTAGGTGGATTGGTCCGTTAGTTAATAATTTTAGAACATCTAGGCCCTGCTGAAATTCATCAGTTTTACCTTCCATTATAAAATTATAATCTGGAGCAAGTGGTGATGAGTCAAAGCCTGAAATAAAGATTGCTTTTGGTGTGTCAGATGGTTTAGCTGCCTTTGCGAATGGTCTCATTCTTAGCATTGGCCATGCACCTGACTTTAGTAAACCTTCAACAACAGCATCTCTGTCAAGTGCTGCAATTTCAGTTTTTGTACCAAGATCTTCGTGGCTGATTTCTTTGTCGGCCAAGATTCTTATTTCTAGCAATTTGCGTTTCTCCCCACGAACGATTTCCGCAACTTCTCCGCTTACCGGCGAGCAAAACATGGCACGTTCATTGTTTTTGTCATAATACAATGGAGTACCAGCTTTAACTTCATCGCCTTGTTTTACCAATAGTTTTGGCTTAATACCAAAATTATCAGCTGGCTTAAGAGCAAAGGTTGAGATTTGAGGGGTTTCGCCTAAAACTTTAATCGCACCGCCTTCCAATATGATGTCGTGACCGCGCTTGAGCTTAATGGTTTTTCCCATTTGTTGTTAAATGTTTCTGTTTTTGAATAAACGTAGTTTACCCATAAAATCGACCGCGAAATTAAAAATTTGACTACTAAATCTATGCAGGAAACAATTTATTTGTTCATGAACGTTATTTATGAGTCCTATTATCCAAATTTGTTAAGATTTGAATCACTAAAACACATGCATAAGACCACTTTTATTCTCATCTTCTTGTGTATTTGCTGTCCGGCATGGCTTTTTGGAAAAAAAACATGGGATAATAAAGTTTATAAGCCTAGTATCAGAACTGCCGAGTTTAAAGGGCCGGGCGATAGACTCCTTTACCCTGTAATTCAATTAGGAACAGCTCAAAAGCTTGTACTAAATTTTGATGATCTTGATGGTGAATTGAAAGACTACCAGTACACCATTGTTCATTGCAACTACAATTGGGAAGAGAGCACATTAATGCAAAATGAGTATATAGATGGTGTTTTTAACGAGTATATAATGGATAATGAGACATCGTTCAATACCTACATAAACTACACCCACTACAGAGCAACATTTCCAAACGAAAACCTAAGGCCAAAGCTTTCAGGAAATTATATACTTAAAGTTTATGAAGATGGTGATGAGGACAATTTGGTGTTAACTCAAAGATTTTTTGTTTATCAAAACTCAGTTGCTATTAGAGCACAGGTTCAAAGACCTACTTATACAAGATATTATGATACACACCATGAGTTAGATGTTTGGGTAACCCCTGGTTCTTTAAAGCCTATAAATGTAAATACCGATTTCAAAATCATGTATATGCAGAATGGAAGATGGGATAATAACATTGAAAATCTTAAGCCCAGATGGTTTAGCAACGGGGTGCTAGACTACAACTACGAAAATGAAAATGTTTTTAAGGCCGGAAATGAGTTTAGATTTTTTGATACTAGAAACGTGCGCTTTGGTGGTCAACAAATTCAAAAAGTTTATCAAGACAGCTTTGGGGTTTATAATGCCATTTTGTATGCTGATAAAGATAGGTCTTTAGAATCTTATTTGTTTTACCGAGACTATAACGGGCACCCTGTAATTGATGCAGAGGCTGTTGATGGTGATGTAGAAGGTGATTATGTTTGGGTTCATTTTAGAGCGCTTACATCAGGGCAGGTAGAAGATGATGTGTATTTATATGGTGCATTTACCAATTGGCAAATTAATGAGCGCTATAAGCTTACCTACAACAAAAAGAAGCTTATGTATGAAGGCAAGTTTTTATTAAAGCAGGGCTACTATAATTACTATTATGCAACTACAAAAGATTTAAAACCCAATACTGTTGAGCTTGAAGGAAGTTTTTATCAAACTGAAAACGACTATCAAATTTTCTTTTACATGTACTCGGTAAATCTTAACTGCGATCTTTTGGTAGGCTACAAACAAATGAATTCGGTTATTGGAGCAGCTAATATTGAAGAAGATGAATAAATTTGGGGAAGTGGTTTTTTTTTTCTTTTACAGCTTAATCAAATCTTTTTTAAATGAAAAACCTAAAAGTAATTTGGGTACTTTTTGCGGCAATGGTTGTGGGATGTGCTCAAGACGCTGAAATCAGCGAAAAAGAAAACAGGGCGTTGTCTGGAGGTGGAACTACCCAAGTGATTATTGGAGAGGAAGTGAGTGGTGTATTAAGCATTACTTATTCCAATGTAACCTTGTTAGAAAATGAACTCAAGACATATTGGGGCTTGAGCAATTTAAATAACCTAAGACTCCAATTTGAAGGAGGTGAATATTGGCTTAGTGGAGATGGAGATATAACTAGTGGTGGGCATAGAGACTGGTCATTGCTAATGGATAAGCAGTTAGATAATATTGTTATGTTAATAGACGGTGGAAGTCAAAACTGTGATGCACGAGATTGTTGCAATGGATGTGAACTACATGAAATAAGTGAGACTTCAGGTACGTGCACTTGTTTAACACCGAGTGTTCATCCACAGTGCAATGGAAAGCCAACTAAATCTTGTAAACATTCAGTGTCAACCGGCATAGGCTCAAATCAAGATTATGTTGATATGGTTAATGCATTAGATACATCGAGCTAAAATTGAAAAGAAAAACAACAAAGTCTCAGTTTTTTCGAAAACTGAGACTTTTTTTTGCCCAAAGCAAAACTTTCATGTCAGGAATAGTATTGGTAACGGGGGCAACATCAGGAATTGGAGAAGCAACAGCAAGAATCTTTGCGAAAAACGGATATGACCTAATTCTAACTGGTAGAAGACACATGCGGTTGGCACGTCTTCAAAATGAGTTTGAAGGTTTAGGTATAAAAGTCTGGACTCTATGTTTCGATATTAGGCAAAAAGACGATACTGAAGCTGCAATTGATAACCTACCTGAAGAATGGAAAGAGATTGACATTTTAGTCAATAACGCAGGCTTGGCTTCGGGCTTAGATTCAATACAAAATGGAGATGTAGAAGATTGGGAAAAAATGATTGATACCAACATTAAAGGGCTCCTTTACATCTCACGCAAAGTTTCTAAGTTAATGGAAGCTAGAAAAAGTGGACACATAATAAATGTTGGATCCGTAGCTGGGAAATTCGCTTACCCCAATGGCAATGTTTATTCAGCGACTAAATATGCCGTGAATAGCCTTAGCCAAGGCATGCGTATAGATTTGGTTAAACATGGAATACGCGTTTCTCAAGTTTCTCCCGGGTTGGTAGAAACCGAGTTTTCTGAAGTACGCTTTCACGGAGATAAAGACCGCGCCAAAGATGTTTACAATTGGCTTGACCCACTAAAAGGTGAAGATATTGCTGATGCCATTTATTGGATGGCTACAAGGCCAGCGCATGTAAACATCAATGATGTTTGGATAATGCCAACCGCTCAAGCAAGCCCTGCTTATACTGAGAAGAACACATAAAAAAGCCCACCTAAATATTAGATGGGCCTAGGGTTCAATCAATAGGTTCGCCTAAAATTTCTGTATCATTTTGGTGTCGATAGAGTATTTATTGAAAATACGCATGTGGTACATTCCTGCTTCAAACTGACCAATATTAAACTCCTTTTTGAAGTTTAAGCCGTAAGGCATTATTGATGTTTGGTAAATAACATCTCCACCTACACCAATTATCTCAATAAAAATCTCTTCTTCATTATTCACATCTTCAAAAGAGATTACAAAAGCGCCGTCAGTTGGGTTTGGTGCCATGTTGAATTTAAGCTTTGGTATGGCAGATGGCTCACTTGTGCAAAATGTGGTGCGCAACTTAGGTTCATTTTCCTTAGGCTGGTAAGTGACTATTTTAGCTAAAATGCGCTCCTTAATCATTTTTTTCTCGTTCCATGATGTTGAGCTGGCATAAGAACTTTCAATGTCACTAGAAATTAGCAATCCATCAAAAAGAGAGTCAAAAAGTGGCGCTTCTCTGTGAATTAAGTAGTTTGAGTGAGAATGCATGTACCTTTTTCTAATAAATGAAGCTACTTGAACTTTGTCAAGTTCAGTTTTTGCATTTTTAATAAGGTATTGTTCAAGTGAAAATGAGTATGAGCTTTTAAAATCTGCGAAATTCTCCGTTTCATTTTGACAGTAAAAATCATTCAAATGATTTACAATTACTTCTTTGAAGTTGTCAAATTTTAAATTGTAAGCCATTTCCACCAATAAAATGGGCTTCTTAGGTACTTTTTCAAAGAATTCTTTTGTTGTTTCAATCGTCTTTTCATTCAATAAACTCCAATCGGTTTTAGAGTCAAAATAGTCATATAGCACACCTTTTAGTCTACTTAATTGTCCATAAATTATCAAGTAGTTGTTGTCGGTTATCGCATTTGTAGCAGCTTCAACAGTTTGTATGTAATCTTCTGCAGAATCGAATGCATTTAGGTTTTCCATCCCATTGCAAAACGCCATTAATTCGTTTTCAGATGGCTCATAGTAAAAGTCATATAGTTTGCTAATGTATTCTCCTTTAAGATTCATAATGTAATTAACCTTCAGGCTTGTACGGCTTGAGTCGTAGTTCATAAATAGAGTGATTTGCTTGCCCGTCATGTTTTTATGCTGCCAACTACCAAGGGTGATTTTGTGTACATTAAGCTCGCCTTTAAAAGATTTTGCCGTAGAAACAGCATAATTGTATACCGTAAAGGACCTTAAACCTGATTTTGAGTGTTTGCTTTTTACATCCACGGTTGAAGAGTCAAGAAACTGAAAGTTTACTTTGGCAATGACGTCAGCGCTAGCAATTTTTTCAAAAACTGTTGGTTCTCGGTAGCACGCTTGTGAAGTAGAATAAGTGATTGT
This sequence comes from Bacteroidia bacterium, assembly GCA_049115495.1. Classification (GTDB taxonomy): domain Bacteria; phylum Bacteroidota; class Bacteroidia; order CAILMK01; family JACPUW01; genus JACPUW01. Next base: position 426,677 of record JAGDZV010000011.1, read on the forward strand.
ACAAAGAATAAAGACGTAGAGAATTTTTTTCATGAAATAGTTTTTATATGTCTTTGAACTACAATGTTTCAATTTTGAAAAGGTAACCCGCTCTAAATGAAATTATTGTGATGTTTTCATAAATCGATGTTGTTAGTTTGTAAGAGAATGTTAAATAGTTTTGTCAAATGAAGAAAATTTGGTTTTTCGCAATTTCAATCCTTTTCATTCTTGCATCTTGTCAAGAAAATAAGAAGCCTAAGAGCTTAGAAAGGGCCGAGCTTAAAAGGGCCGACTTGATCATTAAAAATGCAACAATTTACACCGTAGATTCGGGTTTTACTACAGCTGAAGCTATGGCTGTTAAGAATGGAGAAATCGTTTTTATTGGGAGCACAGTAGAATTAGAAAAGCAATTTATTTCTGAACAAGTTAGCGATCTTGACGGGGCGTATGTTTATCCAGGTTTTGCCGATCCTCATTGTCATTTTTTAGGTTATGCCCGCACCCTTTTAAATGTTGATTTAGTAGGAACCACTTCTCAAGCTGATGTAGTAAAAAAAGCCAGCGATTTTTTTGGAGAAAACCCAGAAGGTTGGATTCAAGGTAGGGGCTGGGATCAAAATGATTGGGCCGAAAGCGGTTGGGATGTAAGTAGATTTCCAACCAAAGAAGTTTTAGATGCGGCTTTTCCAAATAATCCTGTTGCTTTTAGACGTGTTGATGGACATGCCGTTTGGGTAAATTCCAAGGCATTAGAAATGGCCGATATATTCGAAGCACAAGAGATTGATGGAGGCGAAATAGTAACAGACCAAAACGGTAAACCCACCGGTATTCTAATTGATAATGCTGTAGGTTTAGTCCTAAACATTATTCCTGAAAATGTGAAAGAACGCGACGCTGAAGCCATACAAAGAGCTCAGCAAAACTGCTTTGCGGTAGGTCTTACTTTTTTACATGACGCAGGGCTTCCGTTAGATGATGTTTTGTTTCTTAAAGAGCATTATGAGCAAGAAAAGCTTAGGATGAGAATTTATCAAATGATTAGTCATGAAGAAGAAACGGTTAATTATTTTGAGACAAATGGTCCTATTTTAAGCGATAGGTTTTGGGTGCGTAGTATCAAGTGCTATATGGATGGTGCCCTGGGCAGCCGAGGTGCTTGGTTAAAACAACCATACCATGATGCTGGTGGCCAAAGCGGCTTACAGGTTACACAAAACGAGGCCATGCGCACGCTTTTACAAAAAGCATTAAAAATGAAATTTCAGGTAAATACTCATGCTATTGGCGATATGGCTGTAAGAAATACACTTAACCTTTATGCTGAGGTTTTGGATGCTAAGAGCAATTTAAAATGGCGAATTGAGCATAGCCAAGTGGTAGAAAAAGAAGATTTGGCCTTATACAATAAATATTCAATAATTCCTTCTATTCAAGCGACCCATGCTACAAGCGATATGTATTGGGCTGATGAAAGATTAGGCGATAGAATTGAAACGGCATATACTTATCAGGAATTACTTAAGACAAATGGTTGGATTATGAACGGAAGTGATTTCCCTGTAGAAAACATTAATCCGCTATTTGGATTTTATGCCGCTGTTGCCAGAATGGATCAAAAAGGTTTTCCTGAAGGTGGTTTTCAAATGGAGAATGCACTAACTCGTGAGCAAGCGCTAAAAGCCATGACCATTTGGGCAGCAAAAGGTGCCTACCTTGAAAATGATCTCGGAAGTCTTGAAACTGGTAAAAAGGCAGATTTTGTAATTCTTGAAAAGGATTTAATGACCGCCCCTGTTGAAGAGTTATATAAGTTAAAGGTTCTTGAAACTTATATAAATGGTGAATCTGTTTATAAAAGTGAATAACTTTTCTATGAAACATTTGCTTACTGCCTTTGGGCTAGCTCTAATTTTTTCAGCATGTTTAGTTCAACATCCAGAATATGTTAAGTACGAAAAAGTAGTTGATCTTTATTCAGGAATGAGCTTTGATGATCTTCAAGATTCAATTGGAATTAAGCCCTACTATGTAAAAGAAGACGTAAAAGATGCTTGGAAAGTATATGTATACAAGTACCGCACTTGTGAACTTAAGCGTATACCCATTATCATGAGAAGAAACTCTGGTTTTGAAATGGAAGGCGATTTTGTTGATTTATTGGTAACAGTAAATCAAGACAATTTGGTGATAAAACTAGAAACAGTTGAGACTGCGGCCGATGCGGAGCAAAATACCACAGTAATCGATTTTAATTCACTAATGCAGGGTTTGGCAACAATGATTACAGTTACATTACCTGCCTTTTTAGTTTTTCTCTCAAATGGCAACTAGAATTATTCGCTAATGAATTTAGAAAATATAACATCAAGGGTTATTGAAATATGCAGAGAAGTTGGTGCCTTTATAGCCAGTGAAAGAAAAAGCTTTAGTGAATCATTGGTGAAAGTGAAAGGCGCAAAAGTCCACGATTTGGTAACACATGTAGACCTTGAAAGTGAGAAACGTTTGATTACATCTTTAAAAGGTCTAGTACCCAAAGCAGGTTTTATTACTGAAGAAACCAACAGCAATTATAAAGAAGGGCTAAACTGGATTATTGACCCAATTGATGGAACAACCAACTTTGTGCAGGGAGTACCTCATTATTGCATAAGTGTAGCGCTTGTACAAAGCAAAGAACACCTTATTGGAGTTGTTTATGATGTAGCCAATAATGATATGTACTATACCTGGAAAGATGCACCTAGCTACTGTAATGAAAACATAATTTCTGTTTCTAAAAAGAATAAGCTTAGAGATGCATTAATTGCCACAGGCTTTAGTGTTAAAGACAATTCAAAACTTAATGAAAACTTAGCGCTACTAAAACTTTGGATAGAAGAAACTCGCGGAATAAGAAGACTCGGATCTGCGGCACTAGATCTTTGCTATGTTGCAAGTGGGGTTTTTGATGTTTATTATGAAACCAATCTTTCGGCATGGGATGTAGGCGCAGGCGCATTAATTGTTAAGAATGCAGGCGGTTCTGTTTCAGACTTTATTGGCGGAAATCAGTACTTATACGGCAATGAAATTTTGGCCACAAATGGCGAGATACACCAATTGGTAATAACAAAAATGAACGAAAAGTTGAAAGGGGCTTTGGAGTAAAGAATACACCTGTAGTTGTTTTTATAAGTAATATTAGAATGTTTTATTAGTAGCTACATATAAAGTGGCAACCTTTTTAGGTTTTAAGACTTAATAGTTAAGACATTTGCAATAAGAAAAAACCAAATCAAAACACTACTATGCAAAAAAGGCGTATTACGGTAGCTCATGGCGATGGTATTGGACCAGAAATCATGGAAGCGACTCTTAGAATATTAGATGCTGCAAACGCTCCACTAGAGTACGATACAATTGAAATCGGAGAGAAGGTTTATTTGAAAGGTCATACAAGCGGTATTGAAGCTTCAGCTTGGGACTCTCTAAGAAATAACAAGGTATATCTAAAAGCTCCTATTACTACACCGCAAGGGGGCGGTTACAAAAGTTTGAATGTAACAACTCGTAAAACCCTTGGTCTTTTTGCAAATGTTAGACCAGTAAAAGCATACGCCCCTTACGTAAGAACGCACCACCCAGAAATGAATTTGGTGATTGTTCGTGAAAATGAAGAAGATTGCTACGCTGGTATTGAGCACCAACAAACTCCAGAAGTGGTGCAAACACTTAAACTAATAACAAAGCCAGGAACCGAAAAAATCGTTCGCTATGCCTTTGAATACGCAAAAGCAAACGGCAGAAAAAAGGTTACCTGTATGACTAAGGATAACATTATGAAGCATACCGATGGTATGTTCCATAGAATATTTGATGAGATTGCCGCAGAGTATCCTGAGATTGAGAACGATCATAAAATTATTGATATTGGATCAGCTCTTTTGGCTGATACTCCAGAAGACTTTGATGTAGTTGTAACATTGAATCTTTACGGCGATATAGTATCTGACATTGTTGCGCAAATAGCAGGCTCTGTAGGTATGATGGGTAGCGCAAACATTGGTGCCCAATGTGCCATGTTCGAAGCCATACACGGTTCGGCTCCTGATATTGCAGGTAAAAACATTGCAAACCCAGGCGGCTTAATCAATGGCGCCATTATGATGCTAAACCATTTAGGAATGGGCTCAATAGCTTCAAATATTGAAAATGCTTGGTTAAAAACCCTAGAAGATGGAATTCACACGGGAGATATCTATAAGGAAGGCTTAAGTAAGGAAAAAGTAGGAACAAAAGAGTTTACTGACGCTGTAATTGCCCGATTAGGTCAAAAACCAGAACATTTCCCTGTTGCTGAATACCAAGATGGTGACGAGGTAAAAGTAGATTACGAAGTGCCACGTGCAGCAAGACCAGAAAAGAAATATGTGGGAGTTGATGTATTTATAGACTTTGACGGAGATGCCAACACCATTGGTGATGGTTTAAGAGCAGTAGCGCATGATTCGCTTAAACTTAAACTTATTACTAATCGCGGTGTTAAAGTATATCCTGAAGGAATGCCAGAAACATTCTGCACTGATCATTGGAGATGTAGGTTCACCAACCCTGAAGGAAAGGAAATAAGTCATAGTGATATGATTTCACTTTTGACAGCGCTTAATAATGCCGGTTGGGATTTCATCAAAACAGAGCAATTATGTCTTTTTGATGGAGAAAGAGGTTACTCTCTTGCACAAGGAGAATAAATATTACAGTTTGGTTTTATAAATGAAAAGCCAATCCGAAAGGGTTGGCTTTTTTTATATTCAGCTAAAAGAGGGGGTGCATGAGATTTGGCTGAGCATAACTTAATTATCCCGCCCAGTTTTCTCTATCTAAACTACGGTATTGTATGGCTTCAGCAAGGTGCTCAATTCTAATTTCTTCGCTATTGGTTAAATCAGCAATGGTTCGGCTCACTTTTAAAATTCTATCATAAGCTCTTGCAGATAGATTGAGTTTATTCATAGCGGTTTTAAGCAAGTTTTGGCCGGCTGTATTTAGTTGACAGACTTTTCTAAGTTCTTTGGTTTGCATTTGGGCATTACAAAATATGCTGGCTTGTTCCTTAAACCTTTCTTCTTGCACTTGCCTTGCATTTTCTACGCGTTCTCTAATATTTAAACTGTCTTCGGTCTTGGTTTCTTTTTGTAGCTCTTCAAAAGGCACCGGAACCACTTCAACATGTAGGTCTATTCTATCTAGCAAAGGGCCTGATATTTTATTTAAGTAACGCTGCACCACACCTGGCGAGCAAACACACTCTTTATCAGGATGGTTATAATAGCCGCAAGGGCAGGGGTTCATACTTGCTACCAGCATTAAACTGGCTGGGTAGTCAACCGAGAAGCGAGCTCTTGAAATGGTTACATGTCTATCTTCAAGTGGTTGTCTTAAAACTTCAAGTACAGTGCGCTTAAACTCTGGTAATTCGTCAAGAAATAGAACGCCATTATGTGCTAGCGAGATTTCTCCTGGTTGTGGAAAAGAACCACCTCCTACAAGCGCTACATCGCTTACAGTATGGTGCGGGCTTCTAAATGGCCTTTGTGTAATTAGCGAAGAATCTTTTGGTAAAATTCCGGCTACCGAATGAATTTTTGTTGTCTCTAGGGCTTCGTGTAGATTAAGTGGTGGAAGAATTGAAGGCAGCCTTTTGGCTAGCATGGTTTTACCAGCACCCGGAGGGCCTATGAGTATTACATTATGTCCGCCGGCAGCGGCAATTTCCAATGCGCGTTTAATGTTTTCTTGACCTTTTACTTCATTAAAATCTGCACTTACATTATCAATATTGCTAAAAAATTCATCTCTAGTATGCACCACTTCAGGAGTAAGTGTAGAAGTGCCATTTAAAAAACCAGCCACTTCAGTCAAGTGCTCAATACCGTAAACTTCAAGGTCATTTACAATTGCAGCTTCACGGGCATTTTCTTTTGGAATCATAATGCCTTTAAACCCTTCTTTTCTTGCTTGAATAGCAATTGGCAAAGCTCCCTTAATGGGTCTTACTGAACCATCTAAAGACAATTCACCCATTATTATGTACTTATCTAGTTCTTTGGATTCAATTTGATCTGAAGCAGCGAGCATACCCATAGCTAAAGGAAGGTCAAAAGCCGAACCTTCTTTTCTAATATCTGCAGGCGCCATGTTTATTACCGTTTTTTTACGTGTAACAAAGAAATCGTTGTGCTTTAAAGCAGATTCTATACGGTGTTGACTTTCCTTTACGGCGTTATCGGGCAAGCCAACCATAAAAAACTTGGTTCCGGCAGATACGTTTACTTCAATAGTTATGGTAATGGCATCAACCCCAAATACAGCCGAGCCAAATGTTTTTACTAGCATAAAATTAACCTAAAGCCCAAATATAAATAGCCAAAAACAAAAAAGGCCTTAATCATGCGATTAAGGCCTTTTTTAGATGATATGATTTGTTTTATCTGATTTTATATGCAAGACTCAATGAGTAGGTTCGGCCCAAATCATATTCCTGCACTTTGTAAACTTGGCTAAGGTTTTCTGATTCATAAAACTGCTGGGTTAAGAATTTGGAACCTAAAATATTGCCCACACTTACGGTTATGCTAAGGTTTTCTTTAACCGTTTTGGTTATGTTGTAATTAAGTAAGGGTCTTGGCATCTCATAAATGTCAGGGTTTCCGGTTGCACCAATTTCATAAAGTCTTTTACCAAATACATTGAATGTTAAACTTGACTGCAATGCAAGAGAATCGTTATTGTAATAAATATTGGCATTTGCTAAGAATGGAGATTGACCCTGAAAAGGACGTGTATCGCCCATTAGCAAGCCATTTCTTTGAATTGATTCTTGATCTTTAAGCGGAATAGCAACTTGAGAGTAGGTATAAGAAACATTAGCAGCAATCTTAAAATTATCTAGGCTTTCAGAAATAAAGTCTAGGTTTTTACGCCATTCAAACTCAGCGCCATAAACCACTGCATTATCAAGGTTTTCAAAAGTGATCTCGCCTGTTGACGATACCGGAGAGAATACTCTTACTATTGGATTTATGAAATTCTTGTAATAAACCGAAATGGCAATCATTTCTCCAGGTTTATTAAATAGTTCCCATCTCAAATCAAAATTTTGGATTAGAGTTCGGTTTAGAGAGTCGTTTCCAGAGTATAAAAAGCCGCCCAAAAAGTCGAATGAGAAGAATGGAGCCATTTCTCTCATGTTAGGTCTGGCTAAGGTTTGGCTTGCACTCAGTCTAATGTTTGAATTGTCATTAAGGGCATAAATAATGTTCAATGACGGTAAAAAGTCAATGGCATCAATTTTACCACTGCCTAAAAGTGAATCGGCACTTGTTACTTGTATATCAGTACCTTCTACTCTTAAACCGCCTACTACTTTAATATTCGATGTAAAATCATGAACAAACATTCCGTAGGCCGCCCAAATATTTTCATGACCTGTGTATAGGTTTTGCAATCTCGTATCGTCTAAAAAGTAGTTGCTATAACCATAAGGACTTTCTAATGATATGCCCCACTCATTAAAATACGGATCCCAATCTCTGTCAGTTCCAATCTCAGGTTGCGGTGGTTTTGCCACTTTGTACCTGTATTCAGAAAAGTTCCTGCTTTTTCTTGAAACAAGTCCCCCAAATTTTAAATGGCTTCCTTTTCTCTGTCCAAAAGGTTGTTTGTAATCTACTTTTAGGTCAAGCTTATTATCAATTAGGTCTCTAAAAAAGTGGTTTGGTAAACCATAAGAACTTATGTCCATTCTCACATCTTCATTACCTTCAACCTGATCGTTGGCAAAAGCAACGTGATCAGAAAAGAATCTAAGATCTGGCTCATATTGCGATGATTGGGTGTAGCCCGCCATCCATTCAATTTTGGCATCTCTAAGGTTTGGTAAGGCGTGAGTACCTCTAAGTTGTGCATTGGCCATGGTTCTTTCTTTTTCGCCCACTGCCCTTGCACGGTAAAGGTTGGCATTGCCCAGTTGCTCTGTAAAGCCAATTTGCTCTCTGCCAAAAACATCGTGATCATTATTGTATAATCCGCTTAAGGTAATTTCATGGTTGCTTGCAAATTGATAAGATAAACTTGCATAAGCACCTACATTTTCATTGATAGTTCCATTCTCATCGGTCATATCAAACTTGTAGATCATTCCATCTTTCATGGCTTCCCATCTACCAAAAAATCCGTTATCGTAGTAGTTGTAACCTTTCTTGTACTTAATGCCAAATACATAGCCCAAAGGGTTTTCACCTCTAACTTTCTTCATGTCGCCAATTGAAAAGTTTACACCATGGTCCATTAATGAATTGGTATAAATAGGAAGCATTGGGCTATTTAGGTCATTTGCTGAACGGTTTAGCTGTTCTAGTCTGCTCAAATCACCATTTCTGGCATCGCGTTTTGCATCTATATAACCAAATACCGACATGTCTCTTCTTACATCTGCATCTTTTAAGTACTCAGGCATTTCGTTGCCTTCTGGTGCAGTAATAAAGTTGTTGTTGAAAGAAGAAAGGGTGTTATAAGATGTTGAAATACCAAAATTTAGGAAGAATTTCTCTGGGTAAGACTTGGTCTTAATGTTCATGTTTCCACCTGTAAAGTTGCCTGGTTGGTCTGGTGAAAAAGTTTTAGATGTCATGATATTATCCAGCATAAATGAAGGAATAAGATCAAGACTTGCTGAGTTTCTATATGGATCGGTGCTTGGTAGAGTTACGCCATTTAATTGGGTAATAGAATATCTATCTCCTAAGCCGCGTACTACCATGTATTTACCACCTTCTACTGATGCTCCGGTAATTTGCTTAACGGCCTGTGAAGCATTACTTGCTCCTGAATTAGAAATCTCTTGACTTGAGATACCATCTTTAACCGTATATGATTTTTTACGTTCAGCAATTACTGACATCTCAGTATTGGTAACTTTCTTAGCGTCAATTACAACTTCGTTTAAGCCAATAGCTTCGCTACCTAGTTCAATAAAAACTTCAGTAATTTCTCCATCTTTTATTTCAACGTTTTCAATTGTAATTCTTTGATAGCCTACGTAAGATGATTGTATGTTGTAGGTACCCACTGGTAATGATATTTGGAAAGAACCAAAAGGATCAGTAATAGTACCAGTGGTTACTTCATTTTGCAAAAAAACAGCAGCGCCAATTAGCTCTTCGCCAGATGTCTTGTCAACTACTTTTCCTTTTAAAATTCCGTTTTGAGCTTTTAGGAAGAAAGGCATTACACATAGTATTGCCAAAACCAAATTTTTCACTCTCATTAATTGCTTTATAATAATGCAAAGGTTGAGTGCTGGTTGTACACCAATATTAAGCCTGTGTTAAGTGAATATTATTAAAAAGAAAAAGGGAGCTAGCACAGGCTAAGCTCCCTTTTATCAAGCGATTAATTGCTGTTTATTCAACGATTAATCTCTTGGTATAATTTGAGTTTTGAGCAGTCATATGTATAAAATAAACACCAGCCTTTAGGCTTGCTGTATTTATGCTTATTTGATTTACACCAGCAACATACTCAGCAGCGCGTAATGCTACAACTACTTTACCGGTAACATCAACCATTTTAATATTAATATTATCTCTGTTTTCAAGCGTAAAACTTAGTGTTGCATAATTTGTAGCAGGATTTGGGAATATAGTTGCGGTAGCAATATTTATATTTTCTTTTATACCAACATTAATATTAAAATTCGCAAGTCCATAGGCTGCAGAAGCGGTCCAGTTGGCCCAATCGCCATTAACACCAGGCTCAAAAGCACCAATGTAATCTACATCGTCAAACCATGTATCGGGTACTTCTTGAGCAAGCTTTGTTGCCGCTATTGAAAATTTGTTTGGCACCAAGAATGGTCCACCATTTCTTCCAACACCTACTCCAGAAAAAGCAAGTTCGTTTTGGTTGTCAGAAAGGTGTGCTTTAATATCTTCAAGGTGATTAGCACTTGCAGTAGATGGTGTTGAAAGAATTACATTATCCCAGCTAGAACCAGCACCGAAATCGTGCCAAATATTATTTAAGAAAGCAAGCTCGCCACTACCTAGGTATCCAAAGCTGTGTTTTGCACTTTCAGTCTCTTCAATTTGCAATGCATAATTGTTAAAGCCAGCAATAATGCCATTGGCAATAGTACCTGCCGAACCATCTCTTAAGATTATGGCATGCTCATTTTTGGCAGCGCCTTTGTTTGTACCATCAAAGCCACCAACAAATGTGAAATTATAGATGTTTGGATTTGCATAGCGGGCATTATCATCTGGTTTACAGCCATCCCATTCGCCGGCATGATCTCCAGCTTCAGTATCGCCAATTGAAACCCAGAACTGTCCATTACCTCTCCAGCCAAGGTCCCAATCATAAGAGTCATCGCCGCAGTATGAAACAATGGCCCATTTTACACTAACAGATCCGCCAAAAAATTCAATGCCATCATCCTTGTTAAATGCAACTTCTATATTTTCTAACGTAGTGCCAGAACCAACTCCACCTAATGAAAGGCCATTAATTTCTTCATCGGTTACAATCTCAGCACCCCCATGTCTTATTGAAACGTATTTCATTATTCCTGAATTGTCGTCTTCCGCAGTTCCTCCATAAGTAGAGTTTTCTCCTGCAGGTAAACCTTCAATTGTGGCTTCATCAGACTCATCGCCAATTGGCGCCTTACCCAAAATAATTACACCTCCCCACAAGCCTCTAGACTGCACTTCATCTGTTAGGTCAAGGTCTTCTGCATCTGTAACATCATCTAATTCAGTGGTGAAAATAATTGGTAGTGTAGCTGTGCCCTGTGCATTTATTTTGCCGCCTCGAGTTATTACCAGTGCCGATGTAAAATCGCCGCTGGTAATGTTGGCATTGGCAAAACCTTTTATTACAGTTCCTGGCTCAATAGAAAGGGTAGCATTTTCTTTAACAAATACAAAACCATTTAGGTAGTACGTGTTGTCAGCTGTCCATGTTTCATCAGCAGTTATTTCACCTGTTTTTATAACATCTGCTGCATTAAGCGCTACAGAAGTAAAAAGGGCAAAAACAATAAAGTAAATTCTAAGCATTGGTGTTTTGAATAAATTTTGATGCGAAAGTATTTGAGTGTTGTTATGGCAATTTAAACCGTTTGTTAAGCTACTGTTACCATGGTTTATTCGCTATTAATAGTGTTGGTTTTGCTTGCAGCATTGTGGCTTTCTTGTGCAAAGAATTGCAAATTCGCTAGCAACCACACAATGGTTTTGATAAAAATGTGGTTTATTAGTAGCGATGACTAAACAGATAAAACTAAAAAGCGGAATGATGCTTGCTGCAGATCCTTTTCTGCCTGATCCAAACTTTAGTAGGTCTGTGGTGTATATTGTAGAGCATGACGATAATGGTACGGTAGGTTTTGTTCTAAACCAGCCAATGGGTTTAATGCTAAAAGATGTAATTCAGACCGGCCCAGTTGATGATCTTGATATTCCATTATTTACAGGAGGTCCTGTTGGTAATGATACTTTACATGTAATTCATCAGCTTGGCGATCATGTACAAGGCAGTAAATACATTTCTAAACATATATATTGGGGTGGTGATTTTGACCAAATCAAGTTCTTGATAGGAAATAAAAATGCAGACCTAAGGGATGTAAAGTTTTTCGTGGGTTATTCAGGTTGGGGACCTGGGCAACTTGAAGAAGAGATCAAATCAAAAAGTTGGGTGATTTTAAAAGGTAGCGAAGAATTGGTTTTTAATAGCAGCACCGATAGTAAAGTATGGGAAGAAGCCTTGAAACAGAAAGGCGGAAAATTCAAGCTTTACCAGAAAAGTCCACTTAGGCCCGAGTGGAATTAAGGCCTTCGATACTCATACACTCCTATTGTTTCTTTATTGCTTCTGAAAGTATATTTCTTTTCAGAAATGAGCTCAAACTCACTGTCTAAATAGGCCTTTACTGCACCATTTCTATCATTACCTTTCCAGTGCGCTCTAAAATATACTACGTGCTTTGGTGATTTGTTAGTTACTAACCTCTTGGTATCATCAGCATTTTCTCTAAAGAATATATTCTTTGATTCGCCTTCAATAAAAGGCTTGTCAGTACTGGCAAAAAAATCAAGGTCATAGTAAATGTAAAAGGCCTTATAAGTATAAAATCTTTGTCCAATAATCAGGGTGTTATTGTTGCTAAGTCGTTTTACATGCGCCACAGCGTTTTTCCAATCTTCGCCCTTATTGCTTTCCCATTTTAAAGATTTAAAGGCAAAGAAGCTCATGGCCAAAACCAAAATAGCACCTACTAAGGTTGAACTAAAGGTGGTGTACAATAAATATGCTGACAGAAGTATAAAACCGAGTGTTGCATAAAATGTGTATTTAGCCAAGAAAACAGGTATATGAAATCCAATAAAAAAGTTAACAATAACGGGTATAAAGGCCCACATTATAAGCAATAGAAGCTTAAGAACTTGCTCCTTGGCTCTGTTTTGAGCCCAGAAATTACGAATGATAAGAAGACCAATTAATATTCCGAAGAACCAATGGGTTTTCAACCGTCCATCTATCATGTAGTAATAGGTATTCTTAAGAAGGTTCCATGTGGGTTCGGTAATCCAAAAATCACCTTTCTCTGGCATTACAGAGAAAACCACCCCAAGCCAAGGAGCAAATAGCGCTGCAGCGGCTAACTGGCTAAAAACATACTTCAAAAAAGTGCTTGTATTTCTATAAAAAGCAAGATGAATTAAAACTGATAATCCTTGAACAAGAAAGATATATATGGTTAAATAGTGGGTGTAAAGAAGCGCAATGCTAGTAAGAGTTAAGAAATATGCCCATTTGCGTTTGCCAGATATTAATAGAGAGTAAAGTGAATAGAAACTTGCCGAACACAGAAAGGCAATTAAAGCATAGCCTCGTGCTTCATGGGCGTAATACATAAAATCATTAACACCTAAAAACAGTATTGAACACAAAATAGCAAATGGCCATGATACCAGTTTTTTAGAGAGCTTAAAAAAGAATCCGCCTGCTAGGGCCATCATTAAAACCGAGAAAAACCTAACAGTAAACACCGAAAGACCAAAAAGTTTGATCCAAAAATGCACCAAAATGAAGTATAATGGCGCATTTTGTTGCTTCATCACATAGTCTTCGATAATCTCTGCAATGGTTCTTTTGGCCTGAAACATGGTTTGGCCTTCATCTAAGTAAATGCTCGATGCATCGGTTCCAAATGTTCTAAAAGCTATGTTTATGAGAACGATAAGCCAAAAGACCAAATTTGGTTTCTGCTTTAAATAATCTAATATGTATGAAACACCTTTTAGCATGCCTAGTGCAAAGAAATAACAATTAGCCATAGCAGCGTTTAGGCTCGGTTTATGAATACCTACTTTTGCACCAGAAGAACGAATGAACAGGTTTAAAGATCTCTTACGCAAAATGGCGGCTTCTTTGCCTTTTGCCATCACTCAAAACATAGCCTACGATAAGCAAACGGCTAAAATTATGGATATAGCATTACGTAAAAACTCAAATTGTATTGACGTAGGCTGCCATAAAGGAGAAGTGCTTGAGCAAATTTTGGAATTAGCACCTAAAGGGCAGCACTTTGGTTTTGAACCAATTCCATATTTCTATCAGTTTTTAAACAGTTCATTTCCTAATAATTGTTCATTTTATCAGATCGCATTAAGCGATTCTGAGGGAGAAATAGAGTTTAACTATGTAACCACCAACCCTGCTTATAGTGGAATTGAGCAAAGGGAGTACCCTAAAGAAGAAGAAATAACTAAAATTAAAGTAGAAACTCAAAGGCTTGATAAGGTTATACCAAACGAAGTATTCATTGATTTTATAAAAATTGATGTTGAAGGAGCAGAGCTACAAGTTTTAAAAGGAGCAACTGAACTAATTAAAAGATGTAAGCCCTACATTGTATTTGAGCATGGATTGGGCGCAGCTGATAAATACGGAACAAAACCTAGTGATGTTTATGAATTGCTGGTAACAGAATGCGGCCTTAAATTAGGTACACTAAAAGGCTTTATCAAAGAAGAAGATCCACTTTCAGCAGAGAGTTTTGAGCAGCAGTTTTATCAAAAGCTCAACTACTATTTTATTGCTTATTCGTAGCCGAGTGCTCTGATTCTAAATTCTTTTGATGAATGCTTAATGCTGTGATTACCGCCATAGCACCCCAAAACATCACATTGGCCTTGTCAATATCAAGATAGTTGTTTAACAGACCATGAGAATAGTAAGTCATAAAGCTTAAAAGCACCATTAAGCCCATATATTTAATTCGCTCGGTTTTTCCTTTATAAAAAAGTTGCATGCCAATATGAATGGCATAGAGCATTAGTGCAATTACAAGTAAGGCACCAATTAATCCTTGTTCGGCAAGGGGGCCAATAAACTCACTATGTGCATTGCCAAGGTCGCCAAGGTTTGTGCTGATTTCAGTTTTAGTTTTACTTAATTGGTACGGTGCATATTTAAACTGATAAGTGTTTGGCCCAAAACCAAATACGGGTTTCTCTTCAAACATTCTAATTGCTGCAGTCCATCGGTTAAGCCTTTCAGTGTTGCTATCGTCAGTTGTTACATTATATATACTCTGCACATGAGCATCAAGATCGCTATCGCTTTCTACCTTGTTTTTGCTCATGTAAATCATTATATCGTTCCAGCTAAATGCAATTAAGCCAACCACTAAAAATAAGGCACCTAGCAAATGCCTAAGCTTTAATTTGAGTAAAAGAGCCGCGTACATGGCCAGTGCTACACCAAGGCTAACCCATGCCGCTCTGGTGTAAGAAGCAATTACACCCACCAAGTAAATAAATGATAAACCATAAAAGAAAATGGTTTTTATAACGCTAACCTTAAGGGTTCTACTTTTAAGAGCGTAAATGATGGCGGTTGGTACAAAAAAGGCCACAATTACTGCGTAAATGTTGTGATCGCTAAAAAACGGTAAAGCGGCTTTGTAAGAGTATTCGTGGCTAAAAAACTCAGTAGAGTGTCTCACCAAAGTATAAACTATAGCCGCGCCCATAGATAGCAAATAGAACCAATTAAATTGGTCAATTCGTTTCATATTTTTAAAAATATGGACACCAAAAAAGTAGAAAACAATAACAAACCAAAGCCTAGCCAGTAGGTACTTGAATGAAACTAACGGCAAGGTGCTAAATGATGCGGAAACAATCATCCAAGCCAGTTGTAGTAGGATTATTACTGTAATCGGATGTTTTAAAATATCCATATCTACTTTGTTTTCGAGCAAAAACTTGAAAACCAAAAGCAACATAAAAAAGGCAATAAAAGGCTCGGTAGGTAAAGAAACCGATGATTGTAAAAAGTCGATATGTACATTTAGCGAGAAAGGCGTAAGGAACACCATGAACAACCAAAATTGCTCTGGTTTTAACAGCGCAAAGGCAACTAAACCAAGGCCTAATGGTAATAATGATAAATACCAAAAGTCTTGAGAAATGGCGTAGACATTTGCCACAGCATAGGCAATAAGACTTGCCACAGCTACTGCAAGGGTACCCTTATGTATTTTAGGAATACTTAATGCGCTCAATTCAATTGGTCCTTTATTCTACTAAATTGTTCTGCGATTATTAAATACAATATCAAAAGCAACACTACCGAAATAGCGGTAATGGCTGAACTAATTACTTTTTTAGGATAAAACGGCTTATCAGCCGCTCCAGCTTTAGAAATTACATAGCTATAAGATATTTTTCTTTCAGCGCTTTGCTTGTGTTCTTCGTATTCAGCTTTGTATTCTGCAAGCGTTTCAAGTTCAAACTCAATCGTTTTTTCAAGACTTCTAATTCTATCGCCAACCCTAAGCATGTTGTTAAACAGCGTATCAAGTTTTCGGTACTTGCTAGTAATGGTCTCTTTTATAATGGTATATTTTAGCACGGAATCTTTGTATTTGGCAGATGTGTATTTACCGTATACTTTGATTTTTGCATCGGCTTCTTCAATTTTAGAAAGTACCTTATTTACTTGCTGCGAAACATCGGCCGATTGCTCATCAAGATTTACTATACCATTTTTAGTTTTTATTTTATTTACTTCGGCCTCTGTTGCGTTGATCTGAGTCTGCTTATCATCCATTTTCTTTTTAGCAGTAATGGCCCATTCTTTATACTTCTGCCTGCGCATGGTTAAAATCTTTCTATTCATTAGCTCAACTACCGCATTGGCCATATTCGCTGCTTTTTCAGCTTCAATATCAAGTACGGTTATACTAATTGAAGAGTAAGTAGTGCGCTCAACATTTACATGCTTGCTATATTTTCTCGATAGGTTTTCGTAATTAACTTTTTCGGTATTAAATCCGTAATGCTCAATAAGACCAAAACTGTCAATCATTTTCCATTTAATATCTTCTGATGCCAAGATTTGAATGGCATGTTCCGTTTCGTCTTCACTACTAAGGGTATGAATATTTGCAGGGTAAATAACTGCCTCTGACATGTACTTAGGCGTAACAAAAAACTTTAAGCCCAAGTAAGTGAGTACCAATACCACAACAAATACAATAGATAATAGCCTAAAGTGTTTGTGAAGGAATTTGATTAAATCTATGAATGGGTTTTGACCCATATTGGTGGTTTTGATTATTAGTCTTTAGATAGTAACCAGCTCTTGTTCTTTTTGAAAACTTCATAAAGAATAAAGAACAATGAGCTTAGTAAGAATGCAGCAAACGTTGAAACGATTACAATTAGGCTTCTTACTGGCTTGGCCTTTTTCTCGGGTACGCTAGGGTAGTTAATTACAAACTTGTATGTAAGCGTTTGTTCAACATCAACCTTTGCTTGTTCGTATTTTTCTTTAAGCACCTTAAATTGTTCGTTTTCAAGTACTAAGCCTTCTTTAACAGAGAGCCAAGCACCACCGTACTTACCAAGGTTGTTGTAGTCCCCTTGTACATCTTCAAGCCTCGCTTTCATGGCTTTTACTTTAGCAGTATTTTCATTGCCATTTGATGACGCCAAGGCACTGTAATAATCGGCCTTTGCTTTATCCAAAGCTTCGCTCATTGCTGCAGCCTGTTCTTCGTAGTTTATGATTCCTTTTTCACCAAACTCTGCCAATTGCCCTTCTAGTAGCCTTATTTCTTGCTCTTTCTTTTTGTATTCTTTTTCTACTATGGCCATTATATCTCGAGCCCTTTGTCTTACAACTTCAGTTTTTACGCTGTCCATAAGGCTCAAAATGTCATTACACATTAGGGCTGCGGTATCAGGGCTTTCATCCAAAACCGAAACTTCAATAGCCATATGCTCATTTCTTCTAAACCCCACGTTAGCATAATACTTTTTGGCTAAATTGGTAAGCTTATACTTGTCAGTTTGTTTAATACGGTAGCGCTTCATTAAGTTGTATTTCTCAATGATTTTGCCTGTAATAGCATCGCTTTCTAAAATCTGAAGCAATTGCTCTGCTTCTTCTTCTTCACCAAATTTCAAAGCGTCTTGTCTACCGCTCATGTCAAGTGCCAATACACCTTTAGAAATTGAAGTAGATGCCGTTGGGTAAAACACGCCAACCGATTGGAATTTAGGCGGATAAATAGCCGGCATTGTAAAAATTATTGCCGCTAAAATGGCCACTGCAGTTATAATTATAATTGGTAATCGCCATTTTAAAATGTGCTTTACAATTATGAGTAGGCCAGCATCTTCTTTGTGAATTTCTTCACTCATTCACTTTATTTTTAAGTAAAACCAATAGTTGTTTGAAAGAAAAAACCTTAAAAAGGAGCGCAAAAGTAAGACTTAATGCACTCAGGATAAATAATTGATAAATCCAGTTAATTGGGGTTTGTTGTAATAAGTATAATGCCAAAACCGAAAAACCTATATATCCTGTTACTCGGGCAATAACGTTGGCATTTGGAACAATATTGTATTTGAATAAAGTTGTGGTCATTTGAAATATGGCTACCGCGCCATGAGTACTAAGTGTAGCAACAACTGCACCCATAATTCCAATTCGAGGTATTAAAAAAGCGTTTAACCCAATGTTTACAATTACACCAATACCCGCAAAAATATTTAGCAGTTTAAGCTCGTGAGCCGCAGTAAGTACGGTTCCAAAAAGATAGAAAAGTGTAATGGCAATGTAATCGGTCATAAGCCAACCAAAACTTTGCGCTACTATGGCTTTTTCGCCTGGGTACGCCAGTTCCATAATTTCGGTACTAAAACCAAAGCATGCTATTACTACAAAAAATGAAGGCACCACAAGTATTTTAAAAACCACCTTTATCATGGTATTCAAGTCGCCCTTTTGGCCAATTATGGTGCTAAAAATGGGTAAAAGTAAATTGCCAAAAAGCAAAGCAAACATGCTTGATGCTTCTAAGAATCGATAAGATTTTCGGTACAAACCAGCGCTTTCATATCCATTGGGCAAAAGGCGCTCAAGCATGATAAAGTCTGCATAAATGTAAAGTGACATTAAGCCAGTAAATAATGCAAAGGGAAACGAACGCTTTAAAATTGGGATAAAGCCTTTAAAGTCTAATTTGAACTTAATTTCAAAAGTGTGCTTGCCTAAGAAGATGAAGCAAATAATGATTCCGCCTATGTAGCCAACAGTATGAACCCATGCAAAGGCTTCAACGGTTTTGTAGCCTTGAAACCAATCGGTAAAAAAGATAGGAACAGCAGTGAGCACCATAATTACTCGATCAACAACTGACATTACACTATCTCTCTTGTAATAGCCCAAACCCGTAAGTGTTGATCTGAAAAAGAGAAGAAAAGAGAGTAGAATGTGGTTTGTAGCAAGTAAAAGAAATAGGTCCCAGTTTTGTCTGTAGTCTTCAGATGTAAAAGCAATGGCGCCAATTAAAACAAAGAAAATACTGCCTAAAAGGAGTTTTATAAGAATGTAGCGGCCCGTATCTCGGCTGTGCATACTTATATCTTTACTTAATGAGGTATTGTAAAAGTTTTTAAGCCCGGGATCTAGAATTATGCTAAATATGAGCGAAAAGCTTGCAAAGGTTTGGTACATACCAAACGCCACGTTTCCCACTTGCTCTTGCACCAACCTATCAACAAACAAAACCCAAAAGGGCTTTATTAAAAGGTTTAGTAAAAGCAGTATCGAAAGGCTTTTTAGGAATTTATTCAGCATATTGCGCGGTCAAAAGTACCTGCTTTTTCTAATTACAAAGCACTCAATAATATGCGTATTGCCGTAAATGCCCGCTTTTTACTTCATGGCCAATTAGAAGGCATTGGCACTTTTAGCAATGAAGTATTGCAGCGTGTGGTAAAACAGCACCCTGAGCATGAGTTCATCTTTTTTTTTGATAGACCATACCATGAGTCTTTTGTGTACGCTGAAAACGTAACACCGGTGGTGCTTTTTCCACCAGCAAGGCATCCTTTTTTGTTTGTTTGGTGGTTTGAGTTTTCGGTAGCCAAAGCCATTAAGAAGCATAAAGCAGATCTTTTCTTTTCGCCTGATGGATACTTAAGCCTTAGAAGCAAGGTGCCACAGATTCCGGTTTTTCATGATTTGGCTTTTGAGCATTATCCTGATGATGTACCTTTTCTTGCAGCAAAACACTACCGCTATTTCTTCCCGAGATATGCCAATAGAGCAAAGAAGATATTGACCGTTTCTGAGTATTCAAAAGCCGATATTCAAAAACAATACGGTGTTGTGCCAGATAAAATTCAAGTGGTTTATAATGGCGCCAATGAAATTTACCAGCCCTTAAATGATGCTAAAAGAGAAAAGGTAAAGACGAAATACGCTCAGGGCGAAGAGTACTTTTTATACGTTGGGGCGCTGCATCAGCGAAAAAATATTACACGATTGCTAAAAGCATATGAGCAATATGTTATAGAACAGAAAAACAGAAATGAACAGCCTAAAAGGCTTTTAATTGTTGGCCGAAAAGCTTGGGGAAATGCTGAAATGGAATCCACTTTTACCCAAAGTGATTTGTTACAAAAAATGGTAAGCTTCACCGGACATTTGCAATTAGAAGAGCTAGGTAATATCATGGCTTCGGCTTGGTATCATGTTAATGTATCGTATTTCGAAGGTTTTGGTATTCCAATTTTAGAATCTATGAAATGCGAAGTACCTGTGATTACAAGCCAGGGAACTTCAATGGTAGAAGTTGCTGACGATGCTTGTATTAAAGTTGACCCATTTAATGTTGAGTCAATTAACAAAGGTCTCATGCAAGCTCATGGCAATTCTGAATTAAGAAATGGGTTGATTCGGAAAGCTAAAATCTCTTCACAACGTTTTAGTTGGGAAAAAACTGCAAATTTGGTATCGAACAGTATGTTCAATTATTTATAATACATCATCCTGAACTTGATTAAGGATTTGCTGATTAGAACGAGATGAAAACAAACGCATTATATCCGGGCTCATTTGACCCAATAACTCTTGGCCATACCGATGTTATAGAACGCTGTGCACCAATGTTTAACAAGGTTTATGTAGGGGTAGGTACAAATACGAATAAAAAATACCTGTACTCTATGGAACAACGCGTGCAAATGCTAAAGGAAATTTATAAAGGAAACGATAGGGTTGAAGTCGTGGCTTTTGATGGACTCACCGTTGACTTGTGCAAGGAATTAGATTGCGAAGTAATTGTGCGTGGCATAAGGTCAACCACCGATATGGAATACGAGCGAGCCATTGCGGAAAGCAATCAGAAGCTAAACGATAAAATTGAAACTATCTTTTTATTTAGTTCGCCACAAGTTTCAAGCATTAGCTCAAGCATAGTGCGCGAGTTGATTAGAAACAAAGCCAATATAGCCCAGTTTGTACCGAAAGAGATTGTGGATTTGATTTATTGAGACAGCGTTAAAAAGCTAAAAGATTGCTGCGTGACAGTGTGTATTTGGGGTATTCAACACTCGTTCGGAAACAAGCGTTTTTTTGGTGGTCGATTGCGAAAAACCGTTTCGAGAAATTCGGAAGCTAGTGATACCAACGAAACAAACTTTAAACTTCAAACAACCAACTCACCTAGTCTGCAACTCATTCACCTGAATACCTTTGGTCGAGTTTCTTGCAGGTAAGTAAGAAGCCAAAAATCCAATTACCAACACAGTTGTAAAGACAAGCAAGGCATCTTGCCACCTTAGCTCTACAGGGTAGGCATTTGTTACAAATGAAGTTCCACCTAAACCCACAAGCCCATATTGTTCTTGCAAAATGGCAAGAAATCCGCCAATAAAAAGGCCAATGAGCGCCCCTGAAATTGAGAGCATTAGCCCTTGAGTTAAGAAAATGCGTTGAATGTCTTTTACATGCATTCCCATACTGGCTAATATGGTAATGTCTTTTTTCTTTTCAATAGAAAGCATGCTAAGTGATGCGATTAAATTGAAAGCTGCAATAAGCAATACGAACGTGAGAATTAGATAAACAGCCGTTTTTTCAGACCTTAGAATCTTGTACAAAAAGCTATGTTGCTGAAACCGATCAAGCACCTTTAGGTCAGGTAAAATACCTTCAACTTCTGTTCTTACAAATTCTAAATCAGCAGTCTGGTTTACGTTAATTTCAATTGATGTAAGTTGGCCTTTTTTGCTGGTTAGTTCTTCAGCGAAGCTATATGGCGTAAGAATGTACTTATCATCAAATTCACGTTGAATTGAAAAAATACCGCTTGGTCTGATAGCCGATTTATTAAAAGCACGTTTTGGGTTGATGATTATTTTCTTATCCCCTTTAGGAATGAAAAGTTGCAAATACCTAAAGTCGTTATAAACGTTTACGCCAAGTTTGCCAGAAACACCCATACCCAACAGCGCATAGGGTATGTTGCCTTGTTTTACAAAAGGCTCGCCAATAAATACAGTAGTATCAATGCCAACTGTTTTTATAAAATTGGGCTCTACCCCTTTAATTCTTGCAAAAGTTTGACTTTCTTCATAGCGGGCTAGCACGTTTTCTTCAAGTACTTTGCTCACTACCAAAACACCATCAATTTGTTTTAGCTCAGCGATTTTGGCTGAATCTACTTCAAAGAACTTTCCTTCGTGGGGAAGCACTTTAATATCCGGATCAAAGCTGTTGTAAAGGGAAACTACAAGGTTTTCAAAACCATTAAAAACAGAAAGAATTATAATTAGCGCTGCGGTGCCAACCACCACGCCAAGCATAGAAATTCCAGAAATTACATGCACAACACCACTAACTTTTCCAGAGAAAAAATACTTGCGCGCTATGTTATATGATAGGTTCACTAAATTTTGTATGCCTTTACAAACATGGCTGTACCCGTTAAATGTCCGGTGTGAGTTTCAATGTAATTTAAGATAATAATTAAAGGCAAAAGCAATAAATAGTACAAGGGGAGCATCAAAACGGTAAGAAATGTAATGTTAAGGAGTTTAAGAGGAACGTAAATGCTCAGGTTCCAGCTTAAATTTCCGCTTACGCCAAAAACTGGCCGACACTTTACTTTTTCAAATCCTACTTTTTTAAGTTTTTCTTTTATTTCATTAGTTCTGTAACCATTTCTAACCTGTTCTTCAACCAGTTTAAGTCTTTTGCGCTTTTTATGCGGATTTTTCTCATCAATTAAGTGGCTGTAAATCAAAAGGGCACCACCTGGTCTCAATGCCTTGTAAAGGTTATCAAACATCAATTCATCTTCTGCCACATACTCGGCAATGTCCATTCCCAACGCAAGATCATAGCCTTCATTGGCAATGGGTTCTGTTAAATCTCCAGTTTGAAAAATTACATTTTCCCTACCCAGTTTTCTAAAAACCTTATTACTATGTGCTACTAGCGATTCATTAATATCAAGCCCTTTAACACTCCAATTTTTATTTAGTGATGAGAGCATATAGCTATTTTGCCCCAGCCCAGAACCTGAATCTAATACGCACTGGTGGTCAGGAAATCGCTTTTTCCAAATTTTAAGTTCCCTTTTAAGATGCCACGATCTAGGTAAGAGAACGTTTAAGGCATTGAATAGGAAGAAATGCCCAATGGCAGAATTGCCAAAAAGGTCATCAATCCGCTTAAAGATTGGGGCGTATTTCATTCTTTGTCAGAAGGGGTAGAGTCATCTGGCTTTAAACTATCAAGCAACTTGTTCATGTTGTCCGCATAGTCCAAAGTATCATCATAAAAGAAGTTGATCTCTGGTAGTTTTCTCATTTCATGCCTAAGTGCGCTGGCCAACTGTCTTTTTACTTCAGCCGTTTTAGTTCTTACCAATTTTACCTTGTCTTCAGGATTGTCATCGCCTAAAAAAGTAAGATAAACCTTGGCATAAGATAGGTCTGGTGTAACTCTAACTTGGCTCACCGTAATAAAAGGAATAGCAAACCAGCTTTTGCCATTTTTTTGCAGTATCACGGCCAATTCGCGTTGTAAAAGTTTAGAAACTTTAGCTTGCCTTCTTGATTCCATAGATGCAAATATCTAAACATTATCTTTAAGTAAGCCTCTATTGGGTGCTCAGCTTTCAAAACCTCATATTTGCGCTCTCAATAATCACAATTGAAAATTTATTTACGCATAATGGCCTATGTTAGGCAGTACCCGCAATTCATACTTGGATATGTGGTTTCTGTATTGCTAATGGCCCTTTTTAGTAGTGTTAGCATTGCTCTTTTAGACCCTGTGCTTAAGCTTCTTTTTACAAGTGATGCTGCTCCTACCGATGGAGCCATGAATATTAGTTTGAATATTCACAACATAAAAGAAACGGCTTACTTTTTTGTAAACGACATTATTAAAGCCGAAGGACGCAACCAAGCCTTACTTACTTTCATATTCATAATTGTGGGGCTAAATGTTCTGGGTAATATATTTAGGTACACATCAAATGCCAGTTCAGCCTTACTTAGAACCGCCTCAATTTATGATTTGCGCAAAGATGTAATGAGCAAAATTGTAGGTAAGAATATTGCTTTTATAGATAAGCAACGCAAAGGGGATCTGATAGCTCGAATTACAATGGATGTAGACGAAGTTGATAGATCAATTGTAAGCTCATTAAATGCAGTAATTAAAAATCCAGTTCAAATAGCTTTGTATTTAACCTTTATGCTTCAGTATTCTACAACTTTAACTGGGGTTATATTCATAGTGCTGCCTGTTTCAGCAGTTTTTATAAGCGTAATTGGTAGATCTTTAAAAAAGAATGCTCATGATGGTCAAAAAGCAATGAGTAGTATGATTGGGGTGGTAGAAGAAGGCCTGGGCGGCATGCGAGTAGTTAAGGCATTTGGCTCTGAAGGGTATTTGAAAAAAGTGTTCGATAATTTTAATTCAGCCTATAAGAGATTATTTAGAGCTCAGTTGCTCAAAGTGTTTTTGGCATCGCCATTTAGCGAAACTAGTGGTGTAATTGCAGTTGGATTTATATTATGGTATGGTGGTGGTTTGGTTTTCGAAGGAGAATTAGAAGCATCAGGGTTTATGGCATATATATTCATTTTTACCCAGACCCTACAGCCTGCAAAAGAGCTTAGCAATGGAATAAGTCGCATTTTTAAAGGAATAGCTTCTGGCGAAAGAATCTTCAACTTAATGGATCAAAAGGTTGAAGTAAAAGATGTAAATAATGCTACAGAGATACAAGATTTTAATGCAAACATTTCTTTCAAGAATGTAGCTTTCTCATATGATAAAGATCCCGTTTTAAAGGGAGTTTCATTTGAAATTAAGAAGGGCGGCTTTTACGCCCTAGTTGGGCCTTCGGGCTGCGGTAAGTCAACATCTATAGAGCTTTTAATGAGGTTTTACGATCCTCAATCGGGTGAAATAAGTATTGATGGTCATAATATTAAGTCGGTATCTTCAAAAAGCCTAAGAGAACAAATGGCTATTGTTACTCAAGATCCAATTCTGTTTAACGATACCATTTTCAATAACATAGCCTTTGGCAATGAGAACGCATCAAAACAAGTGGTTGAAGAAGCAGCAAGAATTGCCAATGCACACGAGTTTATATTAGAATTACCAAATGGATATCAAACTGAGATAGGAGATAGGGGAGTGTTGCTTTCAGGTGGGCAAAGGCAAAGAATTAGTATTGCAAGAGCAGTTTTAAAAGGAGCTCCAATTCTGTTGTTAGACGAAGCAACTTCGGCTTTAGATGCAGAGAGCGAACAAGAAGTACAAAATGCTTTAGATGGTTTAATGAAAAGTAAAACCAGCTTAGTGGTAGCACATAGATTAAGCACAATTCAGCATGCTGATTGTATTCTGGTAATGAATAAGGGTGAAATTGTGGAGCAAGGAAGCCATAGCGAGTTGATCGCTAACAAAGGTTTGTATTGGAAGCTTTCGCAGATTCAACAACTAAACGCCTAATCGCTTAAGCGTTTTACCAATTTGACCAATTAATAATTGTGGGCTAAAAGAATAATCGCTTGTTTTTTTAATTAAATCATCGGCTGCCTTACCGTGAATATACACACCAAGTTTTGCCGCAATAATAGGGTCGTAACCTTGAGCTAAGAACGATGCAATAATTCCAGAAAGCACATCACCACTTCCAGCTTTAGCTAAACCAGGATTTCCGGTTGAGTTGAAATAAACAATTCCATCAGAATTTACAATGGCCGTGTTGGCCCTTTTTATCAAAAGGATAACTCCATACTTTTTGGCAAATTCCTTGGCGTTTTCAAGCTGTTCAAAGCTATCTTTGGTTTTTCCTATTAGCCTTTCTAGTTCCTTAGGGTGGGGCGTAATAATACTGTTTTTTGGTACTTTATTTAAGTATTCTTGATGTTTGGCAATTATGTTAATGGCATCAGCATCTACTACCATGGGCTTAGGGTTGTTGTCTAAGCATAACTTTAGTTTTGCAATGGAGTTTGAGTCAGTTCCTAAGCCAGGGCCAACACAAAGGGTAAAGTGGTTTATAGATTCAGGGGCCAAGTTTTTATGCATAAGTTCAGGCCACTGCGTCAAATTATTAGACTCTTCAAAATCAAGCAAACTAACCAAGCCCGTTCCGCTATTAAATCCAGATAGTGCTGCTAAATAAGATGCGCCTATTGTCTGGTAATTGCCTTTAATTACGCCTAAATGTCCAAAAGAGCCCTTATGTGTATACTTTTTGCGCTTTGTTAAAAGGGGGGTAATATCACGTTTTGTTACGTAATTGTATTGGCTTTTGGCAGTATTCAGATAGCTTTTATGCAAATCAATATTGGCTACAATGAATTCACCAACATAATTGAAGTTTTCTGAAAATAAGAATGAAAGCTTTGGGGCCTGAAAAGTTATGGTTAGGTTGCATTTGGCAATGGTGTCTTTAGGCTGATTTGTTTTGTCAGAAAACAATCCTGAAGGCACGTCAATAGCAATTTTGAGCAATGCTGTGCTCCTATTGAATACTTCTATAGTTTCAGCAAAATCACCATCAAGCGGCCTGGTAAGTCCTGAACCAAAAATTGCATCAATTAGAACTGCATCATTTTTAAGGTTGAGTTTGTCAAGGTCAGCAATTGTAAAGACATTAATCAAGTCAATACCCCTTGGTAGCTTATCAAGATTGCTTTCTGAATCTGCTGATAAAGTTTTGTCAAAACGTAAATGAATTACTGTGCAATTGAACCCTCGTCTAAATAAGATCCTAGCTATGGCCAATCCGTCGCCGCCGTTATTGCCAAAACCAGCGAAAATGTAAATGTTGTTTGATCTTAAAAAAGGTATTGAATGGTCTACCCACCTTTTTGAAGCTCTTTCCATCAAGTCGATTGAGGCGATGGGTTCATTTTCTATGGTATAAGCATCTGCTTGTCGCTGTTGCTCAGCGCTAAGTATTTTCATTGTTTTCGTCAACTAATAATTCATGAAATGCCTTTCCCAGATTCATTGGGAAAACGATGTGTGTTAAATAGATCTGCAAAAAGTAATTGAGTATAAAAAAAAGCGGAGCAACATATAGAGCCTGCGGAGCAGAGTAAGCGAAAATTACGAAAACTACCAAAGTATGTAAAGCACTTATGGTGAGTCCACGAGTAAGCTTTCCTGAGTATTTGATAATTATTGAGTTTTCAACTTTGCTTACTTTAATACTTCCTTTATGAAAAGCCCTTAGCACGTTTCTAGATCTATTAACCTTAAATCGAAAAACAGAGTTTGCAAAATCAATTTCACCATCGTGAATATTAGTTTTTGAAGGGTATTGGCCTTTTACAAAGCTTGCGGCCTTCTTTTTAACAGCTGAAATTTTTAAGAAAGGGTATTTATTGGTGTCGAATTTAAAATCTCCGTCAATATTCAAACTCAGTTTGCTCATATTACAATGATTATCCCATTATGGGAAAGTTTAATCAGGTAACAAATGTTTCTTATTTTTTGCGGATAATCATCTATTTAGCGTCTAAAAGATGGATTAATGACCTATTGCATGGTGATTTTATGTTGTTTTTAAAGTGTTAATGTTAAAGGCATGGAGTTTGTCCCACAAGAGCGACTAACTAGAGTACGATGTCAAACAAGAACAGAGGGAGCTTTGATGTAAAGAACTTTGTATATGGTGCAGGTGCAGCTATTGTAATAGTTGGTGCTATGTTCAAGTTCTTAGGATGGAAGTATGCAGATACACTTTTCTTGGTAGGTCTTACAACAGAGGCAATTATTTTCTTGTATAGTGGAATTCAATTTAAGCAGAAACAGAGTAAGCTTAAATGGGAGCGCGTTTTCCCACAATTAGACCCAAGGTATCGTGGTGAAAAGAATCAAATTGATTTATCAGAAACACAAGAAGTTTATTTTAAGAAAACAAAACAGCTGGTAGACACCATATCAAGCTTTAGTACAACAATTAACGCCTTAAACGAAGCGGTGACCAAACTAAATTCTGATGTCGAAAGAATTGGAACAAGTATTGAAAGAATAGATAAGGCTTCTTCAACATATGAAAAGGAGCTTGACCAACTTTCAACAAGAGTTAAACATATAAGCTCAGCATACGAGCAAATTAGTGAAGTAGCGGCTAGAGAAATAGGATAGATAAATTGAACGACGAAAGATCAAATAGCGAAGAACTTAGACAAAGAGCCATTAGCCTTTTGTATCTATTATTTATTGCACTGGTCTTTATTTACGTGCCATCAGATTTTCTTGACTCAATTAATGACACCAACCGTTCGTTTGAAAAAACGGCTGAGGAGCTTTCGCAACTCAAGAAAAGCAAATTCATAATGTTTGAAAAAACGGGCTTTGGTGTTAGCTTTAAAAATCTTACCGATAGTTTTAAATACAGATTAATATCAGGGGTAAGTGATTCGGCATTTAATCGAATTGAGCGACTAAAAGATTATTTGATTGATGAAACGGGAGGTTTAAACAAATATGGATATCCTGCCAAGAGTAAAGAATTTGATCTTATTGATCATCTAATGCTTAACTCAAACAGAGCTACCAATCTTAAGAATTGGATAATTGAGTACAAAAAGGAAATTAGACCTTTCTTAAGCGAAGGCCAAGAGACCATTCTTGATTCTATTTTAGTCATTAAAGAAGAAATTCAAACTTCAAAGGGAAAACTCATACCGTGGGAGAAATTTTACTTCAAGAAAACACCATTGAGCGTAACCCAAATGATGCTCTCAAAATTTCAGTCAGAAATTAGACTAGTTGAGTATTTGGTGCTCGATAAGTATGAGAGAGATTTTCTTCAGGATGTTTTTATTAAAACGGGTATCGCCGCTCCCATTAAAGACGACGAAGGGCTGGCCGAAGGGAACAGCCTAATATTAAGAAAGAATAAACCTTTCTATAGGGTTGGCGAAGAAGTAGAAATACAGCCCGTTATTGAAGGAGTTTCTTCTGACTCAATAACTCCAAACAATATTACTGCAAACTACAAAGTAGGAGACCTTGTAAAGGTGGCTGAAGTGTCTGAAAATGGGACTATAAAATTTACACCAACCATTAGTGGCGAATACACAGTTAACGCTGATTTTAAGGGTCAATCAAGTACTTCAGTAGGAATTTCTGTATTCAATCCCAAACCAGTGATTAATAGAGAAGACCTTGAAGTTTTATACTTAGGAATTAGAAATCCGCTAAGAATTGAAACAGATAATCTTAATCCTAATAGTTTGGTTGTTAAAAGTGACCTAGGTCAAATTAGAAAGATAAACGACCTGTATTATGCCAAATTCGATAAAAAGGGTGAGGTAACAATAACGGTTGAATCAAACGTTGATGGTAAAACAATTCATGTAAACAGCAGAAAGTTTTACGTAAAGGATTTACCCTTGCCTTTTGCAACTTTAAACTCGCTACGTAGCGGTGAGATTTTGGTTGATAATATGAAGAAACAGCGCAAGCTTTTTATTGAATCAGACCTTTATGATACTGAAGATTTTTACAACGTGAAGCAATTTAGGCTCACGAGAATTTCGGGCGATCGATTTGAAGTAAACCAGTTGCCTCGTGTAAATAGAACTGCAAATTTTGGCCCTTCAACTATTGAGATGGTAAACAAAGCAGACAGAGGAGATCTATTTGTATTTGACGAGATAGTAGTTATTGGAGCAAATGGTAAGGAGCATGAGCTTCAGGCTCTTGCATTTAAAGTGATTTAGATTTAGTGAGTTTAAAAAATAAATATCTAATTATTCTCATACTGCTCTTAAGCGGGGTGGTAGCCAATGCTCAAAGGAAAATGCCGGTAGTGGTTTTAAATGACACCATGCTTGCTGCAGGAACCTATTTTGCTGAGAATAATATTCTAGTTTCAAAAGAAGCAACCTTAAGATTGGCTCCAGGGTCTAAAATTATTTTGGCACCGGGTGTTGTTATTAGAATTGAAGGCGGTTTTGAAATGTTAGGCAGTGAGTTGTCTTTTGCTGAGATAACAAGTGAAGATGAAAATGCAAGAGGTCTCGGACTTGTAGTATCTGAGATAAGTAAAAAGAACATTGCTTTGAATAAAGTAAGGTTGCATGGGCTAGAACTACCTATAGAGTTTGATCAAGATTGGCACAGAAATACGATAGAAATCAAGGGATGTGAGTTTAAAGAAAACGAATCTTATATGCCTGGTATTTTTGTTCGTGTACCAGAGAACATTGAGGTTGCCACAAATTGCGATTTTGTTTTTGAAGGCAACAGTTATATCGACAACATTGGTGGTATTTATTTTGAAAATGTAGATCAATTAAACTTCAATATAAAATTCACAGATAACTTCATTTACGGGAATAGATTTTATGGAGCAGGCAGGGAAGGTATGCTTACCGCACCGCTGTTTTTTAGAACAGATAACCAAGATATTTCAGCCAATTTTGAATTTACAAATAATACCCTTTCTAATAATTTTATTCTTGATTCTGAATACGATACTGTTATTCATGAAGTAAACATGGGAGTAGCAGGTAGTGCTTCAAAGGTGAATTTACCCAAAAACTACTATGGAAATCAGTCGGTAGAAGTAAATACTAAAAATTTAGATCACTTCTCAAATAACAATAATGCGCCATTTATAAACATATCTCCAATGCTCAAACAAATGCCAGGCAATGTGCCACCGGTAGTTGGTAATGTGCATTTAAATGGTGAAAATATAGGTAATAAACCCAAATTTATTTTCGAACCTACAGAGTCTTTCGAGATGGAGTTTGAGTTTGACAAAGATGTAG
The DNA here is from genome assembly GCA_049115495.1 of Bacteroidia bacterium. Lineage (GTDB taxonomy): Bacteria > Bacteroidota > Bacteroidia > CAILMK01 > JACPUW01 > JACPUW01. The sequence continues at coordinate 457,357 of JAGDZV010000011.1, forward strand.
ATATTGCAAACTCTACACCCGTAGTGGCTTACACAGGGCTCGATTCTGTGACAGAGAAAGAAATTACTGGAACCTTAGATGCAAAAATTGAATGGGTTGGTAGTAAAAAAGCCATTGTAAGAAGTGCCGATGCGGCCATTGGAAAGTTGAAGGTAATTTTCGTTAAGTTCAGTGGAATTGTAAGTGCATCTCAGTACAGTGCGCCTAGTTTTTATTTTGGTGAAAACGGGTATAGAGGTTTTATGGCTAAAAATTATGGTGAAAGCATCAAAAACTTAGCGCGCTATAATACAAACCAAGGTGGTTCTGGTGCTGATGACGGTAACTCTCCTGTAGATCCGGCGCTTTTGGCAGAAATCATGGCCAGGCAAGATAGTTTAGAAGATCTTCTTGATAAGATGAAAATGGGGGAGAATACGACTTACGAAGACATAATTGAAGAAGCTGAAAGGCAGATTATATTCGCAAAGTTCTATAAAGGTTCCTTTGAGTTTGGCCCATACATTGGCAGTTCTATTTACTTTGGCGATTTTACAGGCAACGATGTATTTAATCCTTCAGATGCAAGTTTATCTATAGGAGCGGTGGCTAAGTACAACTTCAACGAACGAATGACCATAGGGGGAAGCTTTATTTACGGGTCTTTAGAAGGAGATGAAAGCGATAACTTAAGAGGTACAGGTTATCCTGATAGGGGCTTTCAGTTTAGATCTCCCTTACTTGAATTGTCAACCAGTTTTGAATATAATTTGAATAAATTAGGTTTTGGAGATCAAGGTAGATTCACACCTGCCTTATCTATTGGTGTTGGCTACTTTTATTTTAATCCACAGGGATATTCAACGTATTTGGCCAGTAGAGGATTTTCTCCTGAAGAAAGTTGGATAAATTTATACGATTACCGAACTGCAGGTTTACCGCTTGATCAAAACTATTCTAGGGCTGCATTATGTATACCTTTTGGGCTGCACATAAAATCAATAATTAAGAACAGAGTGCTGCTTGATTTCTCATTTACCTGGCGAGCTACCTTTTCAGATTTAATTGATGATTTTGGAGAGCCAGGCGTATATCGTGATTACGAGTACTTTGTAGAAGCATTTAAAGATAATCCAACACTACCAGGCACTGATATAAAGAGGGCTGATGTAGCTTATGATTATCATAGAAGTTTAAACCCTACCTATCATAGGGTTGGCTCTAATAGATTTGGATCATTTAACGATTGGTATATTATTACAGGAGTAACCCTAACTTATATAAGGCCTCAACTGAGATAGCAAATCTAATTGCATGGCTACAAAAGGTTTAATATATCGGTTTAAAGGCAAGGTGGCTCCACTTCTTGTAGCACTGTGTAATTTAGTATTTACTCAAGTTGCCTACTCGTTAAACTCAGACTCTTCAAAAACATTTATTGAGTACCAAGGCTATGCCGATAGAGAAATCGCAAATGGTAATTATTCTTTAGCATTAAAGCAGCTTTTAGAGGCTAGAGAAAACTTTTTGGGCACAAAAGATGAAGAAGCACTGCTGTTGCTAAATATAGCTAGCCTTTATGTTAAAGAAGATAATCTAAAATCAGCCCAAAAGTATTTGTACGCTGCAAATGAAATTGCAGAACGCGAAGCAAGTCCTTATGTTTATTTAACCAAAGGAAGAATTGCCTTGGCAAAGCAGCAGTTTAGCATTGCATATGAAAATACCTTAAAGTCCCTTGTGTTTTTACAAGAGATTGGCGATTCAAGAGGAGAAATTGAAGTTTATGAGTTGCTAAGCAAAATTTACTACAAGCAACAAAAATTTAAGCAATCCCTCCTTTGTGCAAGGCAGTATTTACAAAAGTCTGAGGGAGATAATTTGGTAAATCAACAAATTGATGCTTTAAATATTTTGGCATTGGATTATGCAAGGGTAGGTAAATTAGATAGTGCCAAAATTCAGCTTGAAAAAGCCGAACTGCTAAGTGTGAAAACGGGATTGTATCAGCAGGTTCAAGTAATAGAAACAAAGTTTTCGTTAAGTGAAATAATGGCCGATACCAAAAGTGCCTTGATCTATTACAAGCAATATTTGATATTGAGAGATAGCTTGGTGAGCACAAATAAAGAGAAAGAAATTGCAGAACTTGAAGCTATAAAGGAAAATGAGAAGCAGAAAGAAGTAAACGCAATTTTGGTTGAAAAAGCTATTAATCAAGAGTCTGAGCTTGAAAGAAAAGAACTTGAGAAGAAGATTTATTTGATTGGGCTTGTCTTATTCATACTTTTTGGAATTTTGGCAGTTTACTCTTTGATTAGGGCCAGGGTAGCCAATAAAAAGCTCCTAAAGCTTACACATGATATAAAGCAAAGTAGAGATAAGATTAAAAAGACATCAGAAAAACTAAAACAAACAAATAGAAAATTAGTAAAAATACAGGCAGCGCTCATTTCACAAAAAGATGCAGCAGAACGTGCGTCTACTGCAAAAGACACATTTCTCTCGTCAGTAACACATGAACTTAGAACACCTTTAACGGCCATTTTGGGTTTGTCTGAAGAAATGTTAGGAGAAACCTATGATTCAAAAACAAGAGAAAATGTTGAGATTATAAAATTTTCAGGCGAAAACCTTCTCAGCCTTGTAAATGATATTCTCGATTATAACAAAATACAAAGTGGTAGAATTGAATTAGAGCATATTTCATTTAACCTAAAAGGGAATTTTGAAAAATTAATTAAAGCGCTAAAGCCAAGAGCCAGACAAAACCGAGTTGAACTTTTGCTTGACTATGATGACAATCTGCCCGAATATTTCATAGCTGACCCGGTAAGAATTGGTCAGGTAATCAACAACTTTTTAAGCAATGCCATCAAGTTTACGCAAAACGGAAAAGTATGGTTGAAAGTAAAGTGCTTGTCAACCGAAAACGGTCAATACAAGCTTAGGGTAATGGTTAAAGACCAAGGAATCGGTATTGAAGAAGAAAAGTTGGGAATGATTTTTGAACGTTTTACTCAAGCGTCTGCTGATACTACAAGAAAATACGGCGGTACAGGGCTTGGGTTGGCTATATCAAAAAGAATTGTAGAATTATACGGTAGCAGGGTGCAAGTACAAAGTAAGCTGGGTAAAGGGTCTATTTTCTTTTTTGACATTAGCTTAGAAGAAGGAGAGAAAAATATTGAGTCAGTTGAAGAAGACTTTTTAACTGAAGTGCCTTCTGAGATAAACATTTTGGTTGTTGAAGATAACAAGATCAACCAAAAGCTAATTGCCAAAACATTTTCAACCATAGATATTGAAATTGATATTGCCAACAATGGCCAAGAGGCATTGGATATACTAAAACTATCAAAAAAGGAATATGACATAGTTCTAATGGATATGCATATGCCAATTATGGATGGTGAACAAGCTACAAAAGAAATAAGGAGATCAAAAGGTTATTTAGCCCATATACCAATAGTAGGACTTTCTGGCTCAACCATTAAAGAAGATCATGAACTTGCCGAAATGGGCCTTAATGCGTTTATGCAAAAGCCATTTAAAAGAGACGAATTACTCAAGTTAGTGGCCAGGCAAATAATACAAGCCTAAACATAAAGTTTTTGGAGTTGTTTAACTTTCAATTAGTTTTGAAAGTTGTAAAAATGAATGAAATGGAATTCAAAACGGCAAAGGATAAGTTTGTACAAGCCTGGGGAACTTTGGGCAATAAATGGGGCGTAAATCGCACCATGGCTCAAATTCATGCCTTGCTGCTTATAAGTCCAAACCCTTTGTCGGCAGAGGATGTAATGGGAGAGTTGAGCATATCTAGAGGAAATGCCAATATGAACCTAAGAGCCCTAATTGATTGGAATCTTGTAAATAGAGAAATAATACCGGGCGAAAGGAGAGATTTTTTTGTGGCTGAGAAAGACATGTATAAAGTGGCCATGCGCATTCTTAAAGAGCGCAGAAAAAGGGAGCTAGAGCCAGTAGTAAATCTACTTGACGACTTTAAGGCGGTAGATGGTGATTCTAAAGATGAAGAAGTAAAAGAGTTTAAAACCATGGTTTCAAACATTGCAGACTTTACCCAAAACGCGGATAAGGCCGTAGAGAAGTTGGTAAAGGCTGAAGAAAAATGGTTTTTTGGAACGCTCTTAAGACTGTTTAAGTAAACTAAGGAAGAGGCTCATGTAATGAGCTTATCCATAGGTTATACCAGTCTTCTCGATCCAGATTAACTTTGTGCATACAGTTTTCAATTCTATCAGGAGTACTTGTGCCTATAATTGGTTTAATTTCAAAAGGCAATTTCGTAATCCAGTTTAAGAGAATTGATTCTCCCGGAACGCCATATTTTGAAGCTAGCTCATTCACCAATAATTTGGTGTTTTGTACATAAGGGTTAGAGCTAAAATTATTCAAGAATAGTCCTTTATCAAGCGGACCCCATGCCTGTATTTCAAGCTTAAGGCTTTCATAATCTTCTAAGGTGTCAAAGTAGATATCGCCTTTTCGGTGGTTAAAGAAAGTATTGTGTTTAATCAAATCAGAGTGCCCAAGGCTAAATTGAATTTGACAACTTACCGGCTCATATTTAGAAAACGATGTTATTTTGGATACAATTTTGGGCGGTACGTTGCTTAAGCCATAACTTTTGGCTAACCCACTTTCAACAATGTGGTCCAATGTTTCTGCAATCTCTTTGGCTGATGTAAGCGGATCGTATCTGTGTAGAATAAAAGTATCTAAATAGTCTACTCTTAACCTTTCAAGGCTCTTATCAATCTCATTTAATAAATACTGTCGATAAGGGCTATAAGTGTTTGATCCATTTAAGCCCCCATTTAGAATTATCCCCGCTTTTGAGTTTACTTTAATGTCTTTTCTTAGACCTGGGTTGGCATCAAGGTATTCGCCAAATATTTTCTCGGCTTTGCCAAAAGTGTAAATGTTTGCATGGTCAAAAATCCTAATTCCACACATTATGGCCGTTTCAAGAGCTTTAAATCCTTTGTCAATGCTTTCTTTGGTTAATGGCTTATTGTTCCAATCACCAAGGCTCATGCAGCCGTATATTAAGTCGTTTTTCATTCAATACTTAGTTATTCCCGCAAATTAAAGCCAAAAGCAACTCTTGTTCGCATGTAAGGTCCTGTATGTCCGGCCCAGCCATTAAAACCATTTAGTAATGTAATTATTAAATAGTGACTTAGACAACCCAGCTAAAAGTCCTAAATACATGAAATAACATTCGTTTTTAAACCGAACCATTAAAAACTAAATGATAACAATCCTTAGTTTGAAACGTCATGGTGTCCTAGTTAAGAGAAGAACGGCTAGGTTTTTTATGGTGTACTCTATAGCGATGAATTATTCCAGGTGAAAATCTTTTGAAAAGAGAAACGCGCGGGCTAATCAAAAATTTTGAATTGAAGGAAGTCAAACTAAAAAATTAAAAATATGTTACTACACATATGTCAAGTTCAATTAGAAACATTCTGCCTTTAGGTTTTCCTTGGAAAACCCAAGACCCTTTTCTTTTTTGTGTTCATCATCATGATATCTATCCCCCTGCAAATGATGAAATGGGACCAAATGTGCCATTGAATGATAGACCAATTGGTAATGATTTTCAAATTAAAGATGGCTTTAGAATGTACCACGGTAGTAAAGTTCCTGGTTTTCCTGGGCACCCACATCGCGGTTTTGAAACTATAACCGTTGTTGAAGACGGATTTGTTGACCATTCAGACTCAATGAAGGCAGCTGGTAGGTTTGGGCAAGGTGACGTGCAATGGATGACCGCCGGAAGCGGTGTGCAACACTCAGAAATGTTTCCATTGTTTAATAAAGCAGATAAAAACGAGCTAGAACTTTTTCAGATATGGCTCAATTTGCCGGCAAAGGATAAAATGGTAAAACCGCATTTTAAAATGCTTTGGCATGAGCAAATTCCGGTATTAAGGGAGAAAGATGATAATGGTAATGATGTAGAAATCAAGGTAATTGCAGGAAATTACGGCACTCAGAAGGCTTTAAATCCGGCACCTAATTCTTGGGCGGCAAATGCTAATAATGAAGTGGCTATTTGGAAAGTTACCATGGCTCCTAATGCCAAGTGGAAGTTGCCAAAAGCGAGTTTTGATGTGAACAGAAGCCTATACTTTTTCAAAGGCAGAGCGGTAAAGGTGGCAGATGAAAAGTTGGACTATTTTAAGGCAGTTGAGCTGAATGCCGAACATGAAGTTGAATTAGAAAATGGCAATGAAACTACCATGCTTTTGTTATTACAAGGAAAGCCGCTAAATGAAAAAGTGGTTCAATACGGACCTTTTGTAATGAATTCAGAAGCTGAAATACAAGAGGCTTACAACGATTTTCAGAGAACTCAATGGGGTGGGTGGCCTTGGCCAAGTAATGAGAATGTTCACCCTAGGTCAAAAAGCAGATTTGCCTTACATGGAGATGGAACTTTAGAACAACCAAAATAAAATGGAAGTAAAAATTACTCAAACTGAAACCAAGGGACATGCCTTTATTGGCGATGAGAATAAACCTTTGGCAGAAATGACTTTTTCTATTGCTGGGCCAACAAGAATTATAATAGACCATACAGAGGTAGATGAAAGTCTTAAAGGAAAAGGAGCAGGCAAGCAAATGCTTATGGCATTGGTAGAAAAAGCTCGAAACGAAAACTTTAAAATACTGCCGCTGTGCCCTTTTGCTCATTCAGTATTTAGAAAAGACCCTTCAATAAAAGACGTTTGGTCTTAAGGGAATAATTGCGCTTAATTAATAGGCTAAAAGATTTAAGTAGAGCTTAAATCAAACGATAATTTACCAAGAACGAATAATAGTCTGCAAATTCTTCAGAGGGTATGTAGGTTATTTTTGTCAATGAGATTTTCAACTCCTAGTCATGCGTTATCTATTTTTTGCTTTAATTCTCATTGCTCAGTTGGTCAATCCAAAAATGAGCTTTGGCCAGGTTACCAACCCCGGTTTTCTAAGGCCCGCTAATGGTGATACATTATCTGATCATTATGCACTCATTACGGCAAATTCGGGGGTTAATTTAGTAGCATATCGCTTTCAGGTAGATTCTGTAAATACCTTTAATTCACCTGCCTTGAGTGATACAACCTTCTCAAACAGGTTTGGGTATGGCTTAAATGAATTCAGCTTCGGCACAACTATATACATTCGTTCAAAGGTTTATAGCACAAGCGATAGCTCTGATTGGAGTACGCCCATAAAAGCCATAATAGGCAGGCAATTAAATCTTCAATCGCCTGCAAATGGCACCACGGGAGATTTTAAAGATTTGCGTTGGTTTGGAATGGGAGGTTCTGAAGGATATGAACTTTGGGCCGACACAACAAAAGACTTTAACTCAAGCAACAAGGTGATTTATAAAGACCTGAGTCAAAGTCCAATAAGACTTACCATGCTCGATAGCATCTATTTAGACAAGAAATACTATTGGAAAGTAAGAACCTTTTTTAAGGCCGATACATCTAAATGGTCAAGGGTTTGGAGTTTTAATTATCAGCCTACGGCTAAAGTCACATATCCAAGAACCGGGGTTATTTATCAATTGGGGTCAACAGAGCTAAGGCTAGGTTGGGATAAAACAACAATGATGAATCTAGAAGTTCAATTGAGTAAATCAAGTGACTTTAGCACTATTGAAAGATCAAAGGTATTCGACGCTTCGGCTTCAACCTTAGGTCAGTTTGATAAGATAGATTTTGCCCAAACGTATTATGCAAGGTGGCGCTGGCGAAATAAGCTACAAGTAGGATCTTGGGAAGGAACAGGAGTGTACAGAACGCGTGATATAAGATTAGTTGCCCCGCGAGACAATGCTTTTCTAAAACTTAGGAAAGAAAAAGTTCAGTTTTTCTATAATTCTGGACTTGATACCAGCCACTTACAAGTTGCAACGGATTCAAATTTCAAAAACCTACTAATAGATAGTTTTTTTCTTACAACTTTTTGGGAAATGCCTAGTCTAAACTATAATACCACATATTATGCTCGGGTTAGAATGATGCATTTTAAGGATACAAGCCATTGGTCTTCAATTTACACCTGGCAAACTGTAGACGTTACACGTTTTAACAATTTAATGTATCCATCTCGTGGAACTGAAGTTGATCCGAGTTTTAGGTTTAGCACAACTTCTCAATTAACAGGGGCCGATAGCATATCTATTATGATTGATACGGTTAAAGACTTTAACAGTAAATACAAGAGCTACTTTGGATCAGCTTATCCAAATGGACAAATTATGCCTGAATATTTAGACTTTGGAAAGGTACATTATTACCGATATAGAGTCTTACACAAAGATTCTGTATCGGCTTGGTCTAACCTTGACAGTTTCAAAACCTGGAGCACTTTAAATATTGGTGCTAGTTATCCGCCAAATGGAGCAAGAAACTGGGGTACTCAAAATAATATGATAATTAGGCTAAATGAATTTAAAAGGGGCTACGAATACTTTGTTTGGGAGCTTGATACCACAAGTTTATTTAATTCTTCAGCATTGCAAAGGGGGAGAGATACAACTGGCAAGGATATGGAGAATAATTCCAAGCACTATTTGGGTACTGAATACTATTGGCGTGTGGCTCCAGCACACCGAAATGATACAGCGGCATTTGGTCCTATTTGGAATTTTCAATCGCATATTTCATTGCTTTTTGAACCTAAAAACAAGAGCGAGAACCTTGAAAAATCGGTTAAGTTCAAGTGGTCAACTTCATTTCCGGGACTTACAGGATTTCAGTTTCAATTAGATACTTCATCTAGCTTTTCAACTTCAAGTCCTGAGAATATTAATGGGGGTGATAATAATGAACTAACTAAAAATGGGCTTTTGCCTGATGCAACTTATTATTGGCGGGTAAGACCAAGGCACGAATTTGATACTGGCAAATGGAGCGAAGTATATTCTTTTACAACTAAGCCTGCACCGCAATTAAATCAACCGCAACTTAGAGCTCCGGCCAATAATGCGACTAATATTGAAGAAGGAGTAGTAACCTTTAGATGGCAGGCTAGTGGCGTGACGGGTACTAATGCCCGTTTACAAATTTCAAGCAATAGCAATTTTTCTACTACCCTTTATAATGCTGATGTTACAGGTACAAGCATTTCTCTTAATGGGTTTACCAAAGATCAGACCTACTACTGGAGACTACGTTTTAAGCTTGATGGCGATCAAGGCCCATGGTCTCAAGTCTACAGTTTTGAAACCGAAAAGACCACGAATAGCATTGAAAGCTTTACTAACGAAAAATTTAAAATTTACCCAAATCCCGCTTCAAACAAAATTGTGATTGAAACCTTTGAAAGCGGATCGTATTTCATTTTCGATCTTATGGGTAAAGAAACAGCCAGTGGAGTTTTGGCTAGTGTGGTAAATGAAATAGATATTAGCTATTTGCCAAGTGGTATTTATTCAGTTAAGTTGCTAAGCGGTAGAGAAATTTACGATTATAGTTTTGTGAAAGAATAGTATCAGTAAAAGATCATTTTTTCTGTTGTCATATATTGCACTATTATATAGTTAGCTTAATGCATGTTGCTAATTTTAGCATGCCTGATTAACAGTATTGCACTAAAGTTTTATGCAGCAAATAGGCAAAATCCTCAAATTAAAACCAGAGGCTCATCTATTTGATGAGATGCAAAAAGCTAATTGAATTTATTGTGCATGGAACAATACCAATTGAATTTGTTACAAACCTTAGGTGGTTTTGTTGTTTTGGTTCTTCTACGGGGAGTGGTTTCTAAAATTGCTCACAGAAGGTTGTCAAAAGCTAAGTTTAGTTTAGAGCGACAAAAAATTACGCTAAAGGCTTCAAACTTTCTATTTACCATAGTTTTTATAGTGTTTTTGGCAGGAGTTTGGGGATTTAGAAGCGAGCAAGTATTGGCCTTTGTAACTTCAATATTGGCGGTATTGGGTATTGGTTTTTTTGCTCAATGGTCTTTACTTTCAAATATTACCGCAGGTCTTTTGCTATATTTTAATCATCCCTTAAAAATTGGTGATGAAATAACTATAGTAGACGCAGAACTGCCTTTAACGGGTCAAATCATTGATATCTCACTGTTTTTTCTTCATATACGAGATAAAGAAAACGTGGTTTATACTATGCCAAATACCATAGTTATTCAAAAGACCATTACCATCAATCAAAATGATGAATAATTGGAGATACACCTTGAATTAAGGGTATTAGGTTCACGCAATTAAAACATTCAATCTTAAACTTGATCTCCAAGTTCCAAAGCTATTAGAGCTCGAATGTTGTAAAATAATCAGCAAATGTTTTTAATCACAGATGCCATCAGGCGTACAAACCTTGCCATCTATAATTTGTAGGTCTCCTTTTGGATTGGTTTTTACCCAATCTTTAAATGCTTTCTCAAGCGTATTTAAAAACACTTTTTCTTGTTGAGCGCCTGATACGCCATACTTTCTATTGAAAACGAAGAAGGGAACACCTCTTAATCCCAATTGAACAGCTTCATTAATGTCAGTTTTAACATCACTTAGAAAAGCATCACTTTCCAACACAACCAAAGCTTGTTTTTTATCTATGCCCACTTTTGCAGCAATGGCAGCTAGGGTTTCGTTATCATCTAGGTTTTTGGCTTCAATAAAGTAGGCATTTAATAAAGCTTCTTTTAACTCATCTTGTTTGTTTAATGACTTAGCAAAATGTAATAACCTATGTGCTTTTATGGTATTGATAGGAATGGTTTTACTGAAATCATAGGTCAATCCTACGTCCTTCGCTACTTCGGTAACATTATCGCCCATGGCCTTGGCTTGTGCCATGCTCATACCTTTTCTTGTAGCCAAATATTCATAAGTACTAATGCTAGGGTCAGTCTCCATTTCTGGGTCAAGCTGATAGCTTTTCCATTCAATGTCAAGATATTCAGCATGTTCAAAATCTTCTAGTGCGGCTTCAAATCGGCGTTTGCCTATGTAGCACCAAGGGCATACTACATCGCTCCATATTTCTATTTTCATCTTCTTTTCTATTGTATTTATCTCAACTTGTGGTTCTGCTAACGATAGAAGCAAAGCGCCACCAAGCAAAAGTGCAAAAGCCTGTAAGTTGGGTCTTATTTTCATAGATCAGTTGTATATACAAAAGTCATCTCCTAAAAGTTTTAAATAGGCCCTGCTTACAGTTTTAATTTAAATGAAGCTGATTCGTATTCTACTCCATTAATTATTGGTGCGATTTTGTGCAAGCCTTCATAATAAACCCTAGTAGTTATTGGCTTAAAATGTTGTCGGCGTTCAATTTTATACTTGCTACTAGCATCATATTCTTTTTCGCTGATTTTGAATACTTTTCGGCTATGTTCACCATTTTTTAATAAAAAGTAGGTAGCATATTCCAAGCGAACCTTTTTGTCTTCATTTGCTGTATTAACCAAGTCAAATTCAAAGTTTACGTACTCTCCAAGGCGCACAACTGGGTTAGTAATCTTGAATTCTTCTACTTTAAGTTCTTCGCTTGATCCGTATCCAAATAAGCGCATTACGCGTTGATTGCCTGCTTTTAGCAAAGTTCGGCAAGCGTGCTTCACCACCCAATCCACTTCTTTCGATTTTCCAATCCAACTTTCGGCAATTTCAATTACAAGTTCAGGATGGTCTTTTGAAATATCATTTACATTATTGGCTGCACTTCGCCTTACATATTCCGATTCATCATCTTTAAGTGAATCGAGAAGCTCAAGAATAGGAGCAGGGTCTTGTTTCAAAGCTTTAATGGCTTGGCCCCACGGCAATCGCGGTCTTGAACCTTCGCTTGCCAATCTTCTTACATGTTCGTTTTCATCTTTGGCCCAATCATATAATACTGGAATTACTTCGTAAGGATATTTAATGATAAAAGGCCTAATGGCAAACTCACAACTTGCTAATTGAGTGATGGTTTTCATGGCATTAAGGCTTATTCCTTTATGTTCTAAACCATATACTTCTAAATAATCGGGAATAAACATATAGGCCAATCCTTCTGTGGTATTAACTGTGCCAATCGCTTTTTTAGCTACTCTCACCAAAATGTCAAGGTCTTGTTTAAAGTCTTGGGTAAGGAATTCATGAAGCACTAAAGTAGTATGCCGCATACGCTCTTTAAGTTCTCTAGCTTCCCATTTACTATCGAAAATGTTTTTGGTGAAAACTTCATTATCAAAGCAGGGATAAAATTCTTTTATCATACTACAAAAGCCACTGTAAAACTTTGGGTTGAATACGTTCTTGAAAGGTTCCATATCAATTGCAAACTTTGTGAATGAGTTTGAGATCATTGCTTTTCTGATACTATATCTCGCTTAAAGTGAAAATAGAATAAAGATTAAGCGATGTATTATTTTTATATCTCGCTTGAAGTTAGGAAAACATTGAGTTTGAGCGAGAAATAGCTTTGTGTTTAGTTAAATAGGTGTTTCAACTCTAGTGCTTTTTCAACTTGAGCATTTGCGTGTTCATTTGCCATAACTCCGTATGAACTTATTACAGTGTTTATAAGCATTTTCTTAGTGCCGGTTAATTGTCTAAAGCGTTCTCTACGTTTTCTAAGCAAGTTAGCATCTTTTGCACTTAGCTTCCACTCATCGGCATAAAATTTAATCTCACATAGGTTTATTGCCATATCGGCACGGTCTATTAGCATATCAATTTGCAATCCGTCGCCTTCACTATCCCTTGTTCCTGCAAAGCTTGAAACTTCAGTTTTTATGCCAGAAATACCTAGTGATTTTTTAATGGCATTTTCGTGTTTAATGCAAATATTCTCAAAGGCATAGCCACACCAGGTTTTATAGGCTTGGCTGGCAAAAGTTTTCATCCACTGGTCTTGTCCTTTTCTATTTTTACCATCCATAAACTGAATGTAAAACAGACTAAACTCATCAGCTAGTCTATAAAGGGTGTCTTTTTTCTTTTTGCCAAATGGTAAGATTTCAATAATAAAACTAGATGCTGTTAATTCATCAAGTACCTTGGTGAGTCCACCGCCATTTGAAATTCCTGTTGACTGAATAATTTCTTGGCGAGTAAGTCCTTTCCATTTCTTTTTTAGTGCTTTAATAATGGCTATATGGTTTTCAGGATGCTCATATAAGGCTGCATATAGGTTCCCGAACTCGTTTGCGAGCGCACCATTTTTGCTAAAGCACAGTCTGTTTATGGCCTGAGTAGCAGTTTCACCAGTTTCAAGCTGTTCAAGATAGAAGGGAACCCCGCCAAGTGCCATGTAAAGCAGGGTGGTTTGGTAATAATTAAATTTTAAATTTTTGCTGAGTAAAAATTCATGGGTTTCCTTAAGTGAAAACGGTTTTAAATTGATTGTACGATGTACTCTATTATGTAGGCCCCCTTTATTATTGATCACTTTCTTAATCATCCAGCTTGCTGCTGAGCCACATATTACGACCAATATGTTTTGTTTGCTTGCCCAATCGTTCCACCAATAACTAAATTCTTGTAAGAATCCCGATCTACGGGAATCTATCCACGGAAGTTCATCAAAAAATACTACGGGCTTCTTTTTAGATTTTCTTATTCCTTCTAAATACAGTTTTAATTGTACAAAAGCTTCAGCCCAATCTTTCGGCGGTTTTAATTCATACTTAAGCTTTTGGTGTTCTTGTAGTTTCTGCGAAAACTTTTGTAGTTGGTTTGCCTTATTGGCATATTGGGTTCCAGTAAACTCAAAAACTAGATTTTCTTTTAAAACTTGCCTTACCATGTAGGTTTTACCAACTCTACGTCGGCCCACCATTGCGGTTAAATACCCACCTTTGGTTTTAAGAAACTTTGTTAAAATGGTAATTTCTTCTCTTCTTCCTATCAATTATATCTCGCTTAATCTATCCAAAAATAGTACTTTGAGCGAGATATAAATACTTTATAACTCGCTTAAAGTTAAGTAGGTAGTAACATTAAGCGACTTAATCAGAATTAAAATAGCATAGTTTTGCACTTATAAACCTGAAAAGGCACACATTAACAGCCGTTCTCAAAGCTGTTTGAGCAACTTTGCGAAACCTAAGAAGCACCCTATTTTTACGAGATTGACAACTAGATTTTTGCACCGATATTTATTGACTGAAGCCTTTAGGGCTTGAGCGACCTGTAATGAAGCGGAATTAAGTATTGAAAAAACTCTTCTCATTAGTATAGAATTTCGGACTAATCAAATAATGAATTATATCGTTTCCGATTACTAAAGAGCAATTTTTGCTGACCCCAATTTATTGGCTGAATCGCTCGAATTAAATGGATATAGGCCTTGTGGCTTATTTTTTAAATTCGTGGCAAGACCACCTAAACCCCTATAAGTTTAAGCTAGTTTTTTAATTCAGCGGCAGTTAGCTCATAAGTAATGCTTTTATATACTGATGCTTGTTGGGTACCGTAATTGTTCCAAAAATTTTGAACAATCCTTACAGGGCCAATGCCTTTTCCAAAATATCTTACATGTGTTACATAAAAATCTGAGGATGTACTGCTAATGTGTGTAATGGTCTTAATGCATTCATAATCTCCGAGTTCAGTTCTTATTTTATAAAGACCTGAGGCTACTTCTTTATTCACAAAGTTTATTGAGCTGCTAGAGTCAAGATGATAAAGGGTGCCTTTTGGTTCTTTTGCATACTCAGTGGTAAAAAACTTAATGCCTCCATTTGCGTACATAGTTTCGTAGCTAGGGTTTCTCCAAGCCCAACCTGACGACTGCTCGCTGCCATCTATGTAAACATTTAGGTAGTAGCAACAAGAGTCTACAATTTCTTTCCTCACCGAATTTTCTAAACCGTTACTTGTTGAATCAATTACATTGTATTGCCAGAACGAACCAATAGCTAAAGGGAAATAATCTTCCGAATTCTCTCCCCTATCAATGGTCAAAGGGTTGCTTTCATCATCAGAACAAGACCATATTAGAGAAAATGGTAATAATAGAACCAGAAATTTTTTCATTGTGCTAATTTTTATTGGAAAACAAATTTATCCAACACTAAACCAATAAACTTATTGTGCATTAAGTAGTTTTACAAATGCATTCAACTCAAAACAATTGATGAAAAGAATACTCCTTTTATTACTGCCTTTTCTATTGTTGTCTTGCCAAAAAGATATACTCGAAGTATTACCAGAAAACGTACTTGAAATAGAGTCAGTGCACACAGGCGAAACCTACGAGATACAAGTACTGTTACCTGAAAACTATGATCCCAACGCAAAATATGACGTGGCTTATATGGTAGATGGTTATTACCACTTTGATTATATGCGCAGTGAGTTTTCCAAGCAGGACTACTTGAGTGATGTGATTTTTATTGGCATATTTTACAAGGATTATCCATTGCCCATTACACCAAGTACCGAGCGCGCAGGTGTAGGAACGCTCATTAACAACAGCAGCGAAATTGGCAGATTAAGAGCTGTTGATTTTCTATACCCCGAAGGTTTAGATGGTGGCGGCGGTGGCGGCCTAAACTTCTATGCTTTTTTTCAAAATGAGTTGATTCCATTGGTTGATGCTACCTACTCAACCAATATCCAGAACCGCACCATTATGGGGCACTCATATGGAGCATACTTTGTGATGTTTCAAATGTTTGAGTTTGTAGAAAACCCGCTGTTTAATAACATCATTTGTCTTGATAACCAATTTTGGTGGGCGGATATGCATTTGTTAGAGATGGCCACTGAAGCTTTTGACAATGATGTGGAGCTACCTTTTAAGCTCTACATGGGTGCAGCGCAGTTTGCCAATTTTGATACCAATAGTTTGATCAATGAATTTATGGATAGGCTTAAGGCTGCTAATCCTAGCGGGTTGGAATACAAGTTTGAGCGCTATAGAGATGGACACTCGTTTAGCGCAAAAAATGGTTTTCAATTGGGTTTAAACTACATTTATAATGAATAAGGCCTTTATGAGACTACTAACACTAAACCTTGCATTGGCCCTTTTGCTTTTTGCCAATAGCAGCAAAGCACAAGTGAAGGCTATTACCAACTCTTTTGAAACATCACTTGATCTGGGTTTGGGTGGGGCCATTTTTGGCTTGCAAGCCAAAGCCAACCACCACTGGAAGGAGTATGAACACCTTACCATTATGAGCGGATTAAGTATTAATACTTATTGGAGCTCAGTAGAAAACTACACACAATATTTTCCTGAGTTGAATGCCTTAACTGATATTACTGGTTTCAATACTGATAACCACCTGAGAGTGTATTCTGGACTGCGTTGGGCTTTATTTAAAAGCAAGAAGTTGATGCTTTCTACAGAAGTTTATTTTGGTGCTTACCATGCCTATATGCGCGGCAACCAATACCATGAGCGCTTGCAAATAAACCAAGATTACGTTGCGAGCCAGCTGTTTTTAGATTATGGTACTCGCTTTGCCATTGGTTACCAGGTCACTGAAAAATTAAGTGTGCAAGCCACTTTAAACAACTCCTTGCGGCAGCTGGGTTATGGATATCGTTTATTACCAATGATTTACCAATTCAACCCAGATAATAAGATAGGGTTGGGGATTGGGTTGGTTTGGGGTTTTTAATCACGCTTAGGCTATGCGCGTGTTCCGAAGATCATTGCGTGTAGGTTATGTTGGGCGATCTTATTTAACACTTTCATTTTCTATATTCCAAAATGTCCCCAGGTTGGCAATCCAGTTCTCTGCAAATGGCTTCTAACGTGTTAAATCGAAGACCTTTTGCTTTTCCAGTTTTTAGTATTGATAAATTGACATTAGTTACTCCGACGCGACTAGCCAATTCATTAAGTGATATCTTTCTTTTGGACATCATTACGTCCAAGTTAATAATGATCCCCATGCTAAATGAACGCTTCATTTTCGTGTTTAAAGGATAGTGCTTTTGTAACGAATTGCTTTACAACCCACATAATAAGTGCCAATAGGATATACATAGTTTGGGGTTCCTTAAACGTAAGTGAGTCTAGGATTAAAAGTGCAGATAAGTTAATCATACCTTCAAATGAATTATATTGATCTAACGGAAGAAAATAGAAGTCACTAAAGGCCAACCTTATTACAGTTAGAAGGGCTAACCCTAAACAAGATAGTATTAAATGATCAAAAACTTTTAGGTTGTCCTTTTCAAAATATCCTTGTTTCTGATAGTTCTTAAAAAGCCTAAGAAGAATATATCCAACATAAAGAAATATAAGGTTAGATCCGATTTGGGTAATGAACCAAATCATGGGCGATTGTCCGTTTGGAACTTTGTAAACAACAGAGTTCAATAAGTAAGGAATCATCCATCGAGTATTGTAAATGATGGCTGAACAAGAGAGCATTATAACTATCCACAAAGTGAGTTTTATGAGGTTTAGTTTGGAGAATTTCAGAATGTCCATAGAAATAAGATGCAAAATGTATGACAAACATATTGAGATGTTAAAATAAAACGAATAATAATTATCGTTTTATTTTAAATTTAATCCTATGGGAATGACGCATCACTAGTTTATGACACTCATAAGTTTAGTGATAACAGCCCATGAATAGGTTGTTGCCAGCTTTAAAGTTCACATTTATTTACCACTCCCTAGTAGCAATTAACTCTTCTATATCAGCGTCAAAACCATAGGCTTTTGCAATAGATTCAAAATTCATGGCTAGACATTCTCTTGCTACAGTTTCTATTTCACTGTCGTTTTCATCAAACTCGCTCTCTAAGTCATTAATTCGCTCGGTTGCGGCATGGCTGAGCTTGTACAATTGCTTAAGATCAGCGGGTTTTTGGGTCTCAATATCATTGCACATACCTAATAAAATGTTCTTGCATTTGTCAACTAAAACCTTTGGGAAGTAAGAGTCGTTGTACATACATCCCAAGAATTTATGCGACTTAATTTTTGGGTTTTCAAGGGTGGTTTGATCTAACATATTTAGGTTTTCATTCTGAGTTTTATTGTTTTGGCAAGCCACTAAAATCATTAGGCAGAGCGGATATATAAATTTTTTCATTTGCTGTTTAACTTTGATTCTTCAATACAAGCTTGTATAGCTTGGCTTACTTCATTGGCTTGGGTAAGCAGGCAAATGTGGCTTCCACCTTTTATGGTAAAATTTGGGTTTTCTATTAGGCCGTAGGGCAGGGTTTTGTCTTTGTTTCCATGTATATGAAATACCTTGGTTTTGCCAGTAAGTTTGGGCCTTTGCCAAGCAGATAGCTCTCTCAAAGCCCATTGTAAGTAATTATTAGTCAATTTCTGGGTCATGCTCACAAAAAGGCTTTTAAGTGCTTCGGTTTTAAAATCGTGAGCATTAGCCCAAAGTTTAAAGCTTTTGAGCATTAGCTTTTTTGTAACCAATTGGTGTAGCCCAAGCGGTTTTAAGGTTTTAAATATAAAAGGCAGCTCTTTTCGTGATTTAAGGCTAGAGACTAAAATAATGCTATCAATATTGTAAACAGCGGCAATTTCTTGCGCCAACATACCACCCATGGAGTGCCCAATGAGCATTATTTTATCTGATGTGGCACTGGCTTGTTTAAAGAACCTTAGCGCATATTGGCTTAAAGATTCTTCTCGTTCGGGTTCAATCCAGTTAAGTTGTATAATATCTAAATATCTAAGGTCAAGCTTCTCAAATATTCGGCAATCGTAGCCCAAACCTGGAATTAAAAATACTTTCATGGCCTTTTGTACTTAATTCAACCTAGCATCAATTCATATTCATTAGCGAGTGTAATAATAAGGGTTTATTCTTAGATTTTACACGAATGGTAATGCAACCAATTCTATTTTATACCCATATTAGCTTCGTGAAAAAGATTGTACTCATTGCCACATTTTACATGTGCCTTTTTGGTTTCTGTATGGGCCAAACCCTCAAAAACAATTGGTATTTTGGTAGGGGAGCGGCCATGAGCTTTGATTCAGGCAGTCCTACGGTTTTGTCAGACAACGTGCTTACTCAGTATAATAGAGCTTCGGCAACCGCCAATCATCCGCTAAGTGGCAAAATGCTTTTTTATACCAATGGATTTGAAATAAGAAACTCAGCGCATTTGCAAATAGCGCAGATAGATAGCGGTAAGTCAAACTTTGATGTTTTAATACTCAATCACCCCCAAAATAACTATGAATGGTATTTACTTACCCTTTCGGGCAATGGTGGGCCTACTGGTCAAAAAGACTTGAGCCTTTATAACATAACTGTAACTCCCAATAGTGAAACCATTTCAATAAACTCAGTGGGCGTCATTTATCGAGGAAATATTTCGGGGCTCACCGCGGTTCACAATTGTGCCAATGGCGCATTTTGGGTTTTAAGTTTTAATACGGCAAATAATGCCATTGAAGCTTTTGCTTTAGATTCCGATGGCATGGCACCTAGCCCAGTTGTATCGCCTATTTCGCAAAAACTTTCTGCCATTGGCGATTTGGTGAGCAATAGCGATGGCAGTTTGCTGGCCATTTCAGAATACGCCAACGATGCCGATTTTGCTCAGGTAGTGGTTTTAAAAGTTGACAATATGTGTGGAATACTGCAAGATCATAAGGTATTTACACGCAATAATGGTGAGTATGCCTATGGTTTGGCTTGGTCTCCTAATGATCAATATTTATATGTTACCTATTCGGTAGGCGTAAGCCAACTGGTACAAATAGATATTGAAAATGAAACTTCTGATTTAATTAGGCAAGAGCCCTATAACCTAAACGAATTGCAGCTTGGGCCTGATGGTAAAATTTACGTGGCCACCCATACGGTCGGTATTCCAGGCAGCAGGGTAGATGTAATAAATAAACCCAATGAATTTGGCTCTGGATGCGAATATGAATATGGAGCGCTTAACTTAGGAAACGGTATTTCAAGCAATTTTCATTTTCCGAATTTTATACAAGACTATACTTATGAAGAGTGCTTTAATGAAGAGCCTAAAATTGAAATTCTATCAAGTTGCCAAGGCAAACCTTTTGAAATTGAAGTAAAGAGCAATACGGGTAGTATAGGCACTTTTTATTGGGAAATAAATGAAGTGTTTTACTTCGGTACAAAAATTAGTGTCAATAACCTTGAAGCTGGAACTTACAAATACAAATTCTATTGGGAGTATTGCAATAGTTTTGATTCTGTAGAAGGTGATTTTAGCATAACTCAGCCGCTTGATTTTAGCCTTGGAAAAGACACAAGCATTTGCCTTCAAGATTCCTTGAGAATTGGATTCTCAGCAAGCAATAGCGCCAAATATGAATGGAGCCACGGCAATTTTACTGATAGCTTTGTTTACGTAAGTGATACTGGAAGCTATTGCCTCAGCATAGATATAGATGGTTGTAAGAGTTCTCATTGCATTGATATAGCGCATCACGAAAGTATTTGGGCAAGCTTGGGCGATGAGTATTTTCTATGCCCTTTTAATAATGAGCTGGTGCAGTTAGACGCAGGTAAAGGGTTTAGCCAATATTTGTGGTATCCAACTGGAGATTCTACCCAATGGATTGAAGTGGCTGAGTTAGGGGAATACTTTGTTATGGTTGATGATTTTAGGGGGTGCTCTACAAGCGATTCAACAGAAGTAAAGCGTCGCTGCCCTCCTTCTCTTTATTTTCCGAATGCCTTTTCACCAAATGGCGATGGCCTAAACGATTCGTTTGCAGGAACAGGTGAGGATATTACCGACTACCATTTACAGGTTTATAACCGCTGGGGGCAATGTGTTTTTGAAACCTTTGACTTACAGACTCAGTGGGATGGTGCCTTTAGAGGCGTGCTAAGTCCCGTAGATCAATATTTGTATAAATGCACTTACTCTGGCTACATAAGTAAAGACCGTAAACGTACTTTCTTTATTAGTGGTAGGGTTAGGGTGGTTAAGTAGTTATGAAACCAACTCTGCAAACTGCAGCTCGTACAACTTTTTATAGAGGCCGTTTTGGGCCAGAAGTTCCTGGTGGGTGCCAGTTTCTTTGATCTCACCCTTCTCCATTACTAAGATTTGATCCGCTTTTTGAATAGTGCTGAGCCTGTGTGCAATCACTATTGATGTTCTGCCATTGAGCATAAGCTCCGTAGCATTTTGCAGCAGCTCTTCGGTTTCATTGTCAACTGATGAAGTGGCTTCGTCAAGAATCAAAACCTTGGGATTAGCAACCAAGGCTCTTATGAATGAGATTAATTGTCTTTGTCCAGTTGACAAGGTTGCTCCGCGTTCTTGCACCTGATAATCATAGCCATTTGGAAGCTCCATTATGAACTCATGAGCGCCTACCATTTTGGCCACTTCAATAATTTTTTTTCTGCTTACATCAGGGTTATATAAGCTAATGTTGTTTGCAATGGTATCTGAGAATAAAAACACGTCTTGCAATACAACAGCAACATTCTTTCTCAAGAAACTAAGCTCGTAGTCATCAATGTTTTCGCCATCAAGTTTTATTTGGCCTGATTGAATTTCGTAAAGCCTATTGATTAAGTTGATGATTGTTGTTTTTCCGGCGCCGGTATGCCCAACTATAGCCAGCATTTTACCTTGATCTACTTTGAAATCAATTCCTTTAAGAATTTCTTGACCTTCTAAGTATCCAAACTTTACGGTTTTAAATTCTATCTGCCCCTTTATATCACCATCCTTAATTTTTCCTTGATTGTTGGGGAAACGTTCATCATCTAGTAATTGAAAAATTCTTTCTGATGAAACAAGACCCATTTGCAGCGTATTGAATTTATCTGCTATTTGCCTAATAGGTCTAAAAAGGGCATAAATCAATAAAATGAATGCAGTGATCTCTCCAGGCGAAGTGTTGTTAGCAATTGCTGCCGGCCCCCATTTGTAAATGAGCAGTGCAAAAGAAATAGCTTGCAAAATTTCAATAACAGGAAAGAAAATGGAGTAATACAAAACCGCTTTAAGGTTAGCGGTAAGTTCGTCTTTACTAATCTCTTTAAACCTTCTAAGCTCTTCTTTCTGCCTATTAAAAAGCTGAATGATTTGCATGCCGGTAATATGCTCTTGAAGGAATGCATTTAGTCTTGAGATTTGATTTCTCACTTCTCTAAAACTCACTTTTACCGCTTCTTTAAATATCCAGCCACTAGCCAAAAGCAATGGGAAAGGAATCAATACGAAAAGCGCTATTCTCCAGTCGTAATAGAACATTACGCCAATAATGAAAATCATGGTCAAAAAGTCGCCAATGATGTTGATGAGCCCCTGAGCGAAAATATCCGCTACCTTCTCTACATCAGAAACCGTTCTGGTAATAAGCGTACCTATTGGAGTACGATCAAACACCTTCATAGAGTAGCGCATAATGTGCTTAAATACTCTTATTCTAAGCGCTTTTACCGCTATTTGTCCAAGCTCATTGGTAATGTAGGTTTGGTAGTATGATGTTAGCGTTTGAAATAAGAAAAGACCACCCAAAACCGCCGATAGCTTTAGAATCAAACCTTTATCTAAATTAACAATAGCATCGTCAATTATCATTTTCATGGTGTTGGGAATCAACACCGCCCAAAGCGCACCCAAAAGTGTAATGAAAATAGCCAAATAGAAAAGGACTTTTTTCTCAGCTAAAAGGTCAAACACCTTGGTAAGTAAGCCAAAATCTAACTTGCCTTTGGTGTTTGTTTGGGTTATTGGGTTTTTATCGCTCATTCAACGAGTTGTAGTGTGTTTTCTGGGTATTTAACTTTCACTAACGAAAGTCCGTCAGGTGGGGCTACCATGCCGCTGCGGGTAGGGTCTTCACTTTCAAGCGCCGCTCTAAATTCATCTAACGTCATTCTTCCGGTGCCCATCCATACCATGGTGCCTACTATTTTTCTAACCATTGATCGTAGAAAACGGTTGGCGTTAATATTAAAAACAAAATCGTTGCCAACTTTTTCCCATTTAGCCCAATTCATTTGACATTCAAACTTTTTAGTGTTGGTTTCAAGTTTAGAGAAGGTTCTGAAATTTTGATACTCAGGTAAAATTTCTGCAGCCTTTTGCATAATGTCGAAATCCAAATCTTGAGTATAGAAAACTGTTTTTTGTCCAATGCCAAAAGGATCTTTTCTACGGGCCAAAATGTACTCGTATTGCCTTTCGTAAGCATCAAAGCGTGCATGGGCTTTGTAGTTGTCTAAATGATCGGCAACTATCCAAAGATTATAGCAGGCTATATCCCTTGGTAAGAATGCGTTCATTTCGTGTACCAAATCTTTGGTAAGTTCTTGTTCGGTATCAAACTGAACGAAAAACTGCTTCGCATGCACACCAGTGTCGGTTCTGCCACAACCGTATGTTCTAACTTCTTCTCGTATTTTTTTTCTTAGCCTATCTTCAAATACTTCTTGCACTGTGGTGCTGTTGGGCTGCACTTGCCAACCGTGGTAGTTTGCCCCGTTATAGGCAAGTTCAAAAAAGTATCTTTTTTTATTGTTCAATGCTCTGATTTATACTTTTTCGTAAACAACGGCAACACCTTGACCCACTCCAACACACATGGTAGCCACGCCGTATTTTACATTTTCGCGTTTTTTCATTTCGTGCAATAGGGTAGTTGAAATTCTTGTACCACTACAGCCTAATGGGTGTCCTATAGCAATTGAACCACCATTTACATTCACTCTGCTTGGGTCAATTCCTAAATCGTTGATACAGGCAATTGATTGCGCGGCAAAAGCTTCATTCAATTCCCATAAGTCAATGTCATTAACACCGAGTCCTGCTCTTTGCAAGGCTTTTTGGCTCGCAGGTACTGGCCCAATACCCATTACAGCAGGCTCTACACCAGCGGCGGCGGCACTTACAACTCTTGCAATTGGGGTAAGATTTTGCTCTTTTAAAGTCTCTTCACTCACAATCAAAGTCACAGCTGCACCATCATTTATTCCAGATGAATTCCCTGCTGTTACCGTTCCATCCTTTTTAAAGGCAGGCTTTAGTTTAGCAAGAATTTCTGGTGGGCTAAGTCTTGGGTGTTCGTCTTTATCAAAAATGATTGCATCACCTTTTCGCTGTGGTATGCTTACTGAGATAAGCTCATCAGTAAACCTTCCTGCTTCATGCGCATTTTGGTATTTAACCTGAGTCTCATATGCAAACTGATCTTGCGCTTCTCTGCTAACATTCCATCTTTCCGCAACATTTTCTGCCGTTTCGCCCATGGCAAAAGGGTAATGCTTTTCACTAAGGGTTTTATTTATAAATCTCCAGCCAATAGTAGTGTCGTAAATATCGGTAGCTCGCCCCCAAGCCTTTGCATTTTTGGCCATTACAAAAGGTGCCCTGGTCATGCTCTCAGTACCGCCTGCTAAATAGGCATTACCATCGCCCACTTTAATTGCTCTACTAGCATCAACAATGGCTTGTAGGCCTGAAGCACAAAGTCTGTTTACCGTTACGCCAGCAACATGATCAGGAATATCGGCTAGAAGTGAAGCCATTCTTGCTACGTTTCTATTGTCTTCGCCAGCTTGATTAGCAGCACCAAGAATTACTTCTTCAAGACTTGAAGGGTCAAAATTTGGGTTTCTGGCCAGTATGCCTTTCAATACATGAGCAGCTAAATCGTCAGGCCGATTATTTGATAAAGTGCCTGAAAATTTGCCAACTGGTGTTCTTAGGGCATCAACTATATATACAGCTTTCATAGAGTCTTATGTTTTGAGGGCGCAAAGGTATCGTTTCAAATAATGTTGCTCACGGATGAATCTAATATCTGTTAAAACAGATGATTAGGTAATAAGTTTCGATTTCCAAGGTTACTTATCAAGACAAAGTTCATTATCAATAAATTGATCAATTCTTGAAAGCTCTCACTCTCTTTTTAGCCCTTTTTGTTGGTGTAATTTCTTGTGCTAATAAAAGCCTCGAAACTCCTGTGGTATCTCAATCTGAAATCAATTCTCAAGCCCTTGATTACGTTAATGTTAATGAATTTAATAGTGGCTTCTATGTTTTAATCGATATGAGAATTCATTCGGGTAAGAACCGGTTTTTTGTAATTGATCTAAAAACGAATGAAGTTTTGATGAAAGGACTCTGCAGCCATGGCTGTTGTAAAAAAGAGTGGGGGAGTGATGAATCTAAGGCTGACCCTGTCTTTAGTAATGTATCGGGCAGCCATTGTAGTTCATTGGGTAAATATAAAATAGGCGCACGTGGTTGGAGCAACTGGGGAATTAATGTGAACTACAAGTTACATGGACTTGAAACAACCAATAGCAATGCTTATGATAGAGATATTGTGCTGCACTCTTGGGAATCGGTGCCTGATATTGAGCTTTACCCCAACGGTACACCAGAAGGCTGGGGCTGCCCTGCCGTTAGCAACAATCTTATGCGAAAAGTAGACGCTAAACTCAAAGAAGCAGATAAACCTGTTTTGATGTGGGTTTATAAATAAGAGTGCTGTAAAAAGGGTTCAGTACCACGTTAAAAGGTAGTGCAGGAGCGCCAAACCGTGTTTCTTCTTGAAGCCGGAGCTTCAAAAAAGCCGTTGCAAAGTCATTTCGACTTTAGGAGAAATCTCGTACTAACATTACGGTTGTATTTAAAGATTTCTCACTCCGTTCGAAATCACCCAAAGAAAGTACAAGGCCTTCCATTAAGCTTTAAACCTTGAGCTTTAAACTAAACTACCCCTTCCACAAAAACCTATAAGGTAAATCCTTGTCTTCTTCAGCGTAATCTATGCCAATTCTTGGCCCAATTTGAATTTGGGAATCGGGAATTTCTATACCCATATCTTCAATCCAAATTTCATTTTCAAGCAGAGATAGGCCATTATGATGCGTGGAAATACCAAGAGCCTTGCTCGTTTTTCCTGGACCATCGGCTAACCCCTTTTGACTCCTGAAATTTCTCCTTTCAAGCATATATTCTACGCCTTTTTCAGGTTTTATTGCCCTAATAAGTACCGCATGTGGTATTCCATCATGGTTGGTTACCACATTAAACAAGTGGTGAATGCCGTAGCATAGATAGACGTAAGCAATTCCTCCTTGTGCAAACATAGGTTTGGTACGTACTGTATATCTGCCTCCGTAAGCGTGAGATGCTTTATCGGTTTCGCCAGCGTAAGCTTCAGTCTCGGATATAAGTCCGCTGGTGTAAATGCCATTAATTTGGGTACAAATCCTTTTGCCAATTAAATCTTTGGCAATGGCTACAACATCTGCTTGTAGATAATATGATTCAGGCAGTTTGTGCCCCAAGGTCTTTGGTTTTGTATTATTTGTTATGAGTTTATAGTGTCATTAACACAACTAGCAAAACCATTAACCAATAACAAATCAACAATTAACTAAAGCGTTATATCGCCGTTTTTATGGTAAATTGGAACAAGGTCAAACTCATCTACCTTGTTGCAATAAGCAATATCTTCTTCAAGTTTGAGGTGCGCCAAACGGTTGGTGTGAGAAGCATCTTTCATAAATGTTTTAACATCTGGCTTTGCCATATCAAAAAGTCTGCTGGCAGCCAAACATGAGTCGCATTCGGTATCCCAACCAAGCTCCATAAGGGCTTGTGCCATGGCACCCGCTACAAGGGTATCTTCCAAGTTAAATCTATCTCTCCAGCCAGCGCAAAGCAAGATTACTGAATCGTGATTTTTATTAAGGTAATTTACAACAGCCGTTTGGTTAAGAAAAGCACCAACTATTATCTCTTTGGCTTGCTTAGCCTTAATTAAGGCTTTTGTACCATTACTTGTGCTTAGCACAACGGTTTTACCTTTTAAGTTAGATTCTGAAAATTTTAAAGGTGAGTTTCCTATATCAAAACCTTCTACAATATCACCTTTTCTTTCGGCTGCTGCAACGTAGCCTTTGGCCTTGTATTCGCGGGCTTCTTCAACGGTGCTAACAGGAATAATTTTTTCAATTCCTGAACCTAAGCCTGCTACAATAGCACTTGTAGCTCTATAAACATCTATCACGACTACTGCCTTTTTACTCAACTCGTAAAGTGGAATGTGAAAAGGCGAGAAACATACTTCTACTTTCTTGCTCACTTGCTCGGGTTTACTTTTCAAAAATGGGTTTACGACGACTTTTTATAGTATTTAATGAATCCAAAAAGCAATCTTTTGGCTGAGTCTAATGACTCTAGGTGTTGGTCTCGCTCTTCTTCTCCAATGTAATCTAGTTTTTCGGCTAAATAATACATCGACTCAATCTCGTAAATAATGCCTTTGGCTTTAAATAAATATTTAAGTGATTCTGTACCATATTTACGACTTGCCGCCGCAGCTATATTTGATGGTAGATGCGTTACTGATGCTTTTAAGTGATAAGCCAATCCATGGCTACTTGTTTCGGGAAAAGTATCAGCCAATTTATAGGCTTCTGCTGCCAAATCAATTGCCGCTTTCCATACATCAAGATCTTGAACTCTCATTCCTTAATACCTTTTCTAATTACCTTCTACTTTTTGTAAAAAGGAAGTTTAACAACTTTCCCTTTTGCAAATTTCTTTCTTACCTGCACAAGTATTTCGGTACCTTCTTGATTGTGCGGAAGGTTTACATAACCCAGTGCAATGGCTTTTTCTAAACTTGGAGATTGAGTTCCTGAGGTTATGTAACCAATTTCTTGCTCGTTTTCATCGCAAATTGGATAACCATTTCGCGGAATGGCTCTTTCTAACATTTCAATAGCAACAAGCTTTCGTGCAACGCCAGCTTCTTTTTGCTTTATGAAATACTCTTTATCAACAAAGTCTGATTCTTTTTTCAATTTGGTAATCCAACCTAAACCTGCTTCAAGTGGCGAAGTTTCGTCGGTTATATCGTTGCCATATAGGCAATATCCCATTTCTAGTCTTAATGTATCTCTACAGCCTAGTCCGGTTGGTTCAAGGTCAAATTCTTTTCCAGCGTCCATAATGGCATCCCAAACCTTTTCGGCTGAATCTTTATGTACGTAAATCTCAAAACCACCTGCACCAGTGTAGCCAGTATTGCTAATTACAACATTGGCAACCCCAGCAAATTCGTTTATTCTAAACTGATAGAATGGAATATCACCAAGGTTTTCGCTAGTTAATTTTTGAAGAGCTGCAGTTGCATTAGGGCCTTGCACAGCCATAAGTGCTATATCGTCTGATATGTTTTCAAGCTCAGCGCCAAACTTCTCGTTTTGTTGAGAAATCCATGCCCAGTCTTTATCTAAACAGGCGCCGTTTACTACCAGCATGTAGTCGTTTTCGCCTTTCATATAAACCAACAAATCGTCAACTATACCGCCTTTGCCATTGGGCATGCAAGAATACTGTGCTTTACCAGGTGCTAGCTTTGTACAATCGTTAGATGAAACATAATCGATTAATGCCTGAGCGTTTGGCCCTTTTACCAAAAACTCTCCCATATGGCTAACATCAAACATTCCTGCTTTTTCTCTTACGGCAAAGTGTTCTTGTTTGATACCGGCATAAGATACGGGCATTTCAAAACCTGCAAAGGGAACCATTTTAGCTCCCAGGTCAATGTGCTTTTGGTAGAGTGGCGTTTTTTTCATCGGTTAGCGTAAATTTCCAGTTAAAAATCGGCGCAAAAGTAATGTACTCATTCGGGAAAAAGGCGTTTGCAACAAGCAGTGCCATTTAACTACATTTTTAGCTAAGAATCGAGCCTTGAAACCGCTAAAACCCACCGATACGGAATTTCACCTTCAGTGGCCATTTGGTAATCAGAATAATCACATGGTATTAGGTATTTATATCGGGGATATTTCTCATGATCTACGGGCAGGTAAATCCACCATTTCCCGCTTCTAAGGCTCTTATAAAAGATTATGCTCTCGTTAGATTTTTCAAAATTGGTATGATACTTTGCATAATTATCATTGCCACCCAAAGGATCTTCTTCAAATCCTATTTGAGTACCTTCTATATAATACCAAATCATTTGTGCCATTAGCTCGGCACCAAGATCTTGTAGGCCCCAACCATTGGCAAAAAGATTAACTGCTCTCATCTCACTATTGGCACCTGCATATTTTAAAATGGCACAGGCCTCTTCGCCATTAAGGCCATTTGGATATTGGTGAGCCAAACCTGTGTAAGACGATTTTATACTCCTAAAATCTACCTGTAAGAAGTTGCCCATTCTTACATAAGGTTCGGCTTTTGTTATGCTGCTCTTAAGATTTCCTAGTCTCTCTGATTCAAATCCGAGCTTGTGCAAATGCTCAATCTGGTCTTGAGAAATATGATTACTTTGATAACCTAAAATACCATAGTGATGCATTAATGATTTGCTGCTGTCTAAGTTATTGCTTAGCCAGTTTTTGGCTTCAAGTTGACCAAAATCTATGTCTGAGGCAATTGTGACATTGGTTTCAATAGTTGAATAAAACTGTTTTAAGTAGTCATAGGCACGATCAACCACTTTAGGTATTAAGTCAACAACATTGCAATAAGTAACTATATGGATATCTTGTTCCATTAGATCACTAAATATGAAACCCAGCTCATCTATATTGCTTTGTGTAATTTCTTTTGGTAAGGTGTAATCACCCAAATCGGCAAAGGCTTCAAAACCATCAGTATTTCTATAAGTATAAAGGTGCTCCCTTAAGGTGTTGCTAAGTTGGTTGCCGCCCTGTTCTACACCAATAAATACTGTAGAAACATTATCAAGCTTAAAACTTTCGCCATTGTTGATTGTAATTACATCACCAACTTGCTTACCACTTAAATTGAAATTAACCGAAACCGGAAATAAAACTTGTTGCCAATCCATAAGCCCAAAAGTAAACACGGCTTTAGGCCAAAATGTAGCTTGTTATGCACAGGGGTAATACCTTCGCGCCAATGCCAAATCCACAACGTATTTTTATTACTGGAGCAAATGGTTTTGCAGGTACCTATACCTGTTACCTTTTATTGAAAAAAGGTTATGATGTGGTGGCATTAAAGCGAGAAACTTCTGACTTAAGTACTTCAAAGAAGATTTTTAGTTATCTAAATCAAAAACACGGTAGTCAAATTGTCTTTGATAGTATTGGTTGGAGAGCAGGTGACGTGCTAGACCCAAACAGTTTGATAGATGCAAGCAAAGGCTGCGAAGCAATGGTTCATTTGGCAGCAAGTGTAAGTTTCCAGAAAAATGAAAGAGCTTTTATTTTAAAAAACAACATTGATGGAACTGCAAATGCTGTTGATGCATGTATTGAAAACGGAATTGAAAGGTTTATTCAGCTGAGCTCTGTGGCAGCATTGCCAAATCCAGACAAGAAAAACGAGCTAGATGAAAACTTTTTGAATAGCACCTTTTACCAATTTGAAACTACCTATGGTGAAAGCAAATACCGTAGCGAGATGGAAATTTGGCGCGGTTTGGGCGAAGGCTTAAAAGTAACTGCACTAAACCCGGGAATTATTATTGGGCCTTGGAAGTTTGCCGGAAGCTCAGTTGAGATGTTCAAAACGGTTTATAATGGCTTGCCTTTTTATTCGAGTGGTTACACTGGGTTTGTGGACGTGCAAGATGTGGCAGAAGCGGTTCTTTTAAGTTTTGAGAATGAAAAAAGCATTGGTGAGCGCTTTGTATTGGTGAGTGAAAACATGAGCTACCGCGATTTTCTTTTTGAAATAGCTGATGCTTTGGGCAAGAAAAGGCCGAGAATTAGTGCTGGAAAAAATGCAAGTCAATTGGTGGCAGTACTTGCAGAAACATGGGCAGTGTTTACGGGTAAAAAAGCTTTTATAACCAGAGAAATGGCTCAAAGCGCCAATAGGAAAACACACTTTGTAAATGATAAGTCAAAAAACGTACTTGGGCTTGAGTATAAAAACTTTAATGAGTCAATTAAAGAAACTGCTGAGTTTTTGAAAGGGAATTTGGAGTTACTTTCTTTGCAAGAATCTGTTTGATGTGTATATTTCAAACACTGCTTTGATCATTTTTAGCCAAACTACGTGGTTTTGGGTAATTTAAAATCTTTGAACTGATTACATCAATAACACCAAACTTATGGCAATTACTGCCATGCCAGCCAGCATGCCATAAATAGTATGGTGGTGTTTACCATATTTATGAGCAGCAGGTAGCAGTTGGTCAAGCGAAATAAAAACCATAATACCGCCAATTAAGGCGAAGATGATTCCGAAAGTAAGGTCATTGAAAATTTCCCTTAGTAAAAAGAACCCAAGTAGTGCGCCAATGGGTTCTGAGATTCCTGATAAAAAAGAGAAATAAAAAGCTTTTCGTTTACTACCTGTAGCGTAGTAAACCGGAATAGAAACCGCCATACCTTCAGGAATGTTATGTATGGCTATAGCAATGGCTATTGATACGCCAAGTGCTAAATCTTGGTAGGCAGCCGCAAAAGTGGCGAGCCCTTCAGGAAAATTATGGATACCAATTGCAAGAGCAGTTAAAACGCCAGTTTTATAAAGTGCGGCTTCTTTGCTTTTTCCTTTTACTGATTTTTTATGATCAAGTTCATCGGTTGTATCAGTTTCGGCAAATTCATGTGGATTTTCATGATGTGGGATGAGTTTATCAATTAACGCAATTAGCGCCATGCCCCCAAAAAAGGCGGCAACCGTGACCCATGTGCCATTTATATCGCCTAATTCGGCAGAAAGGTATTCTTGAGCTTTTGGAAAAATATCTACAAAACTCACATAAATCATTACGCCTGCCGAGAAGCCCATGCTCACTGAAAGCCAGTTTTTGTCTGTTCGTTTAGCAAAAATGGCAATTACACTTCCAATACCAGTTGATAGCCCTGCAAGAAGAGAAAGGCTAAATGCCCACCAAAATCTTTCGTCCATTAAAGATTGTTTAAGCTACAAATGTAATAGGTGGGGCTAAGAAAAATGTTAGACTACTCAAACAGGGTCAACATGAATATTAACTGAAGCGTTAAACTTTTCTTGTATCGCATCTTCTAAAACATCAACTAGATCATGCACATCTTCTAGTGTCCAGTTGGCGGGTAGTCTTATATGAAAAACCATTTCACAGTGATTGCCGTAATCATGTACTTGCAAGTGGTGGGCATGTACATCTCTGTTTGCTTTTTCATTGCAAAGTTTCTGTATGGCCAAAAGCATTTGTTGGTCGTGACTTTTTCCAAGCAAAGCGCTTACCGATTCATCAATAATACCGTAGGCAACATAGCCAATAAATAATGAGATCAAAACACCCATAATTCCGTCGATAAACCCAAAGTATGGGCTAATGAAAATTCCTACCAATACAATAATTGAAGATAACGCATCACTTCTGTGGTGCCAACCATCTGCTACCAATGCTCTTGAGCCCGCTTTTTTGCCAATGGATATTGATAACCTAGCAAGAATTTCTTTAACAAGAATACTGGCTGCTGTAACTCCAATAGCAATAGTACCGTAATTGGTATCGCCTTTCGATATTAATTTTTGAATGGCTTCAATTAAAAAATGAAAAGCAACAAAGCCCAACATAGCACCTACAAAAAGAGCCGCAATGGTTTCGGCCCTACCATGGCCAAAAGGGTGCTCATCATCAGCTGGTTTTTTGCTAACTCGGGCTCCGATTAATACAATTACTGAAGAAAGACTATCACTTAAGGTGTGCCAGGCATCAGCTATTAAGGTAACAGATTGAGAAACAAAACCTGCCCACATTTTTAATACAAAAAGCAACAAATTCACAATTATGGAAGCCCATGTATTGCGCTCAACGGCCTTTTTGTATTTAGTTCTCACTATAAATTGTTATTGAAATACTCAGGCAATTTTCTAAGCGCAGCCATCTCTTTTTGAATGGTTTTAATCTCTCTTGCTGGCGAGCCAAAATAGGCTTTGCCACCAACAAGGCTTTTGCTAACCCCACTTTGGGCACTAATCACGGCGCCTTTTCCAATTCGAATTGATTTTGTAATACCCACTTGGCCCCAGCATATTACATCATCTTCAACTATGGTTTTACCGCCAATGCCACATTGAGCTGCAAACAAGCAGTTTTTTCCAATTACAACTCCGTGTGCCACATGCACTTGGTTGTCTAGCTTTGTTCCTTCGCCAATGCGTGTTATTCCACTCACACCTTTATCAATGGTACAGCATGATCCTATTTCAACATCATCATCGATATGCACCGATCCGCACGAATGCCATTTGGTGTATTTGCCATCTTTTTTTGCATAATAATAAGCCTGCCCACCTATTACAGAACCAGAATGCACTATAACATTATCGCCAATTTGCACATTATCGTAAATGGTTACATTAGGATATATAATTGTGTTTTTTCCTATAGTAACATTATTACCAATAACCACATTTGGGTGAATAATCGCACTTTTTTGAATTGAAGCCTCATCAGAGATTTCATTTTCAAGGTCAAAAGCATTTTCAACTTTGTAAAAGTGCTCAACAATTAGGTTGTAAGCTTCGAAAGGACTAGAATGAAATACAAGCACTTTTCCTTCGGGGCACTCAACCTTTTTATTGATTAAAATAAAGGTAGCCTTGCTGTTTAGAACTTTGTTATAATACTTTTCAGCATCAACAAAAGTTAAGTCACCTTCAGCTACTTTATGAATTTCATTTATACCACTTACTAAGGCTTGCTCATCTCCAAAAACTTGGGCATCAACCATCTCGGCCAATTCTCTAATTGTAATTTTATTTTGTAGTATCATTCCATTCTTTATTCAAAGTCGCCAAAGTAGTTATAAAGTTCATCTTGCCATTGCTCTGATTCAATGTATTCTAAAATGGTTCTATTAAGTACTTCATCATCTTTAAATTTTTCAGAAATGGCAAATGCATAAAAAAACTCATTTAGCTTGTGCGGTAGCATTCTAAGCTTGTTCTTTTTATTGCTGTTCATATAGTATTTAATTAAAGGATAGTCACTGAGCAACGCATCTATCTCTTTATTTTCTAGCTGTTTTACCAGTTCTTCAAAACTGTTTGCGGTGTGGTAGTCAATTCTATGCTCGCTTAAATAAGTTTCAGAGATTGTTCCTTTTACTACACCAACGCTTATATTTTTTAGATCAGAAGGGGAGTTGATGTTATCGCCAATCTGAGAAACGGTTAAGGCGCTTGCAATTGATGCCGTGAAATATGAAATCATTATTAAAGAGCCAAACATCCAAACAAGGCCCACCAATTTTCCAATATAGGTTTTTGGCGATTTATCGCCATAACCTACTGTGGTCATTGTAACGGCGCTCCACCAAAAGCCAGAAAAGAGTCCTTTTATACCACCTTCAAACTCTTCAGGGTTTTTTCTTTTTTCTGCCAACCATATAATAAAGCCAACGAAAAATAGAACTAAACTTAATAAAGCTACTGCTTGAAAAAATGATTCTGAGAAAACATTGTAAATCACTTTTAACGCTGTGCCGCTTCTTTTATTGAACATAATCCCTAAACCTGAAGGATAAAACGAACGGCTAAAATCGAAAAATGCTTCTCTTTCGGCACTTACAGTAATGGCACCCAAGGCGGCGTCAATTTCGCCTATTTGAAGCCCTTCTGTGAGCTCATCCATGTTCATTTCTTTAAATACGAATTGAACACTATCTCTGGCTGCATATTTTTCCCAAATAGTAACAGCTAACCCTTCCCAATTATCGCCATTTTTAATAGTAAAAGGGGGGGCTTGTTTTATGCCTACCGTAAGTGTATCGGCATAAACCTGAGAAAATGAAAACAAGAAAAAGGCTACTGTAAAAAACTTTAAAACGGAAGAATTCTTCATAGAAAATCGAAAATACAATAATGCCAATCCTTTTTTAAAACTAAAACCAGTTTGCAGTGTTGCTCTTACTTTAACAGATGTAATACATTTGCCGCTCAAATTTTTAGAAAGACTATGTCAGAACGCGTAATTGCCTTTAGAGACGCCATTAAGGAAGCCATGGATGAAGAATTGGCTCGCGACGAAAGAGTTTACTTAATGGGTGAAGAAGTTGCCGAGTACAATGGTGCTTATAAAGCTTCAAGAGGCCTTTTAGATAAATACGGTCCAAAAAGAATCATTGATACACCAATTGCTGAGCTCGGATTTGCCGGTGTAGCTGTTGGGTCGGCAATGAATGGTTTAAGACCAATAGTTGAATTTATGACCTGGAACTTTGCCCTTTTGGCCATTGACCAAGTAGTAAACGAAGCGGCTAAAATGCTTTCAATGTCTGGCGGTCAGCTTTCTTGCCCTATGGTTTTCCGTGGGCCAAGTGGATCTGCTGGTCAATTAGGAGCTACGCACTCTCAAACTTTTGAGAGTTGGTATGCCAATGTACCAGGTCTAAAAGTTATTTCTCCTTCAAACCCATATGATGCAAAGGCATTATTAAAAGCTGCCATTAGAGACGACGATCCTATTGTTTTTATGGAAAGTGAGCAGATGTATGGCGACAAAGGGGTGGTGCCCGAAGGTGAAATTATTTTGCCAATTGGAAAAGCCAACGTAGTAAGAGAAGGTAGCGACGTAACACTTGTATCATTTAATAAAATGATGAAAGTGGCAAATGAAGCTGCTGAAGAACTGGCCAAAGAAGGAATTAGCGCTGAGGTAATTGACCTAAGAACAATTAGGCCATTGGATTATCCTACAATAGTTGAGTCAGTAAAAAAGACAAATAGATTAGTAGTAATTGACGAGTCTTGGCCTTATGGTGGTATTTCAAGCGAAATAGCTTTCCAAATTCAAAAGAATGCGTTTGACTATTTAGATGCTCCGGTTAAGCGGGTAAATGGTGCTGATGTGCCAATGCCTTATGCTCCTAACCTAATTGAAGAGTATTTGCCAAATGCTAAAAAAGTAATTGACGCAGTTAAGTCTGCTATGTATATCGCTTAATTCATGAACTTGAATTTTAAAAAATGCCGATTTGATTGTACTATCATTAAATCGGCATTTTTGTTTTAATGGCAAGGTTAAAACTTTGGATTGAAGCTGCTAGACCCAGAACGCTTCCATTGGCCTTGGCTGGTTTAATAATGGGTAATTTGTTGGCATATAACTATGAAACCTTTTCATGGCCAATATTTAATTTTTCAATTTTAACGGCAGCCCTATTACAGATCTTGTCAAACTATGCCAATGATTATGGCGATTTTAAAAATGGCGCTGATAATGAAAATAGAATAGGACCTAAACGAGCAGTGCAATCTGGTGGCATTACTGAGAAGCAAATGTTTAAAGCTATTTTATTTTTCGCATCATTATCTCTAATCTCAGGAGTATGGTTGCTCTACTTGGCATCGGAAACCGTAAATGTACTTTGGCTACTAGTTATGTTGCTTTTTGGTTTGGCTTCAATTGGCGCAGCATATAAATACACCGCATCTAAAAATCCGTACGGTTATAAAGGAATGGGAGATATTGCCGTATTCCTATTTTTTGGCCTTTTGGCAGTATTAGGTTCATTTTTTTTGCAAACCAATGCATTTAGCCCCATTGTGCTTTTGCCGGCCTGTGCCTTTGGTTTATTAAGTACTGCGGTATTAAATCTTAATAATATGCGCGATATTGAGAATGATGCCAACTCTGGCAAAATCACCATTGCCGTAAGGTTAGGCATTAAAAATGCCAAGAATTACCATTATACTTTAATTTCAATAGCTACCATTTCATTTTTAATATTTTGCTTTACGGAATACGCTATGTGGTATCAATTTTTATTTTTGATACCGCTATTACTTCTGTATGTGCATTTTACCAAAGTGAAAAAACGATCGACATACGCAGAATTTGATCCCCTTCTTAAAGAATTAGCCTTAAGCAGTGCACTAATTGCAATCTGCATTTCAATAGCATATATCTTATAAACTTAATCTATCAAAGCAACACCTTTTTTTTAAAATGGAAAATCTTACTGCTGAATTTGTAAAGCACAACCTTGTATTTAAAAAGCCCGCAACAACTTCAAGAAACACCTTAACAGAAAAAGATACTTACTACATTGTATTAAGAGATGGAGCAGGTTCTGACACCTTTGGCATTGGTGAGTGCAGTTTTATAAAGGGATTGAGTATTGACAGTAGCTACGAATATGAAGCTCAACTGGCTCTGCTGTGTACTAAAATAAACGAGAGCGGCAGTGCAGATGTAGACTTTGATTTTGATGCTTTTCCGAGCATTGAGTTTGGTTTAGAAATGGCCATAATGGACCTTGAGAATGGTGGTGAAAGGTGTTATTTTGAGGAGAATGATTTTTTTAATGGCGAAAGAGATATAGCCATTAATGGCCTAGTGTGGATGGGGTCGGCTACCGACATGAGCAACCAAATTGAAGCTTTACTTAATAAAGACTTTAAGGCCATTAAGCTTAAGATAGGAGCTATTGATTTTAAAGAAGAAGTGGCCTTGATTAAGTTTATAAGAAATAAATACACATCATCAGAAGTAGAAATAAGGCTCGATGCCAATGGCGCCTTTTCAGTTGATGAAGCTTTGGATAAGCTAAAGATTCTTGCAGAGTACGATATTCATTCAATTGAACAACCAATTGCTGCCGGACAATGGGATGCCATGGCAGAGCTTGTTAAGAATTCGCCAATTGATATTGCTTTAGACGAGGAGTTGATTGGAGTTTCGTTGCCCGAAGAGAAAGAAAAGCTGCTAAAAACTATAAGGCCGCAGTATATAATTTTAAAGCCTTCGCTTGTAGGTGGTTTTGGCCTAAGCGAAGAGTGGATGGAAATAGCAGATGGATTACACATTAGCTATTGGGTAACATCAGCCTTAGAAAGTAATATTGGCTTAAATGCCATTGCTCAATGGGTAAGTGATCTTGACCTTACCAGGCCTCAAGGTTTAGGAACCGGAAGCCTTTATTTAAATAATGTAAATAGCCCATTGGTAATAGATAATGGTTTTCTGAAATATGATTTGGATAGAGATTGGAGTCTTGATGCTTTAGAACTATAAAGGCTCTAATACCAACAATTTAAACTATTAATATTCCTTTTTGCTAATTTTTTGTTTAATTGTAAACGAAAAACGCATTGAATGGAAGCAGTACAATTAATAGAAAAAGAAGATGTAGATAACCTTAAATTTCCGTCACACGAAGTTTTAGAAGGTGCGAGTCTAATAACAGAAAGAAAGAAAAAATTAGATAAAGCGCTATCGCTGGGCAATTTGAACAAGGTAAAAGTAAAAATTACTTTTACTGATAGTGAATCTACTAAAATGGTTAATACCACTATTTGGGCCATTACGGAGAAAAATATAGTGCTAAAAGCTGGGCGGCTAATCCCAATAAATAGAATTGAGAGTTTAGAGTTCGTTTAGATTTATGCTTTACTTATAATTAGGCCAATTTCGCTCAAAATAATGGGGACTTTACAAAATGCCGATAGTGCTAAAAAGACCCATTTTTACTTTTGTTGCAAACGGCAAGTAAAACATGGAATCTGAGTCAAAAACTCAAACGACATTTAACAAAAGTGAAAAGCTAATTGAAGAAGTTATTATCTGGGCTTCAGTTGGTATTGGGGTTGTTGCCTTACTTTTAGGTTTGGTTTTTTAACTGACCTTTCTTTTTATTAAACCTTAATAATTTTATTATGTTTCAGGCTTATGCCTAAAGCAATTGTTATTGGTGCCGGTATTGCCGGTGTTGCATCGTCAATTCGTTTGGCCAAAAAGGGTTATGAAGTAAAGGTATATGAAGCCAACCCTTATACAGGTGGTAAACTGCATGCCTTTGAAAATTCAGGCTACCGATTTGATGCTGGGCCATCATTATTTACCATGCCACATTATGTTGAAGATTTGTTTAAGCTTATGGGCGAGCAAACACACCAACATTTTGAATACATTAAAAAGGATGTGGTTTGTAATTATTTTTGGGATGACGGCACTCGTTTTCAGGCAAAAGCAAACAAATCAGCATTTATAAAAGAAGCCGCAGAGACCTTTAATGAGGATTCAAGAAATATTGAAAAATATTTAGAACGCAATGCCGAAAAGTATCAAATTACAAATCATGTTTTCTTAGAAAAGTCGCTACATAAACTAAGTACATATTTAAACTGGGAAACTTTCAAGTCGTTTTTGAAAATGCCAAAGCTGCACATTTCAAAGTCGTTGCATAAACACAACATGCGCTCTTTTAAAAATGAAAAGCTAGTGCAGTTGTTTGATAGATATGCTACTTATAATGGCTCCGATCCATATAAAACACCTGGGATTATGAGCATTATACCGCATTTAGAGATGCATTTTGGCACCTTTTTTCCAAAAAAGGGGATGCATGATATTTCACAATCTCTAACACGTTTAGCACAAAGGCACGGCGTTAAGTTTAACCTGAATACCAAAGTTGACAAGATCATAGTTGAAAACGGAGTTGCTAAAGGGATTGAGTATAATAATGAGAATGAAGAAGCAGATGTTGTGGTGAGTAATATGGATGTATTCTCAAGTTATAGAAACCTGCTTAAAGATCAAAAACAGCCCGAGCGTACATTGCGACAAGAAAGATCAAGCTCAGCACTTATTTTCTATTGGGGCATTAAAAAGGAGTTTCCTGAATTGGATTTACACAACATCTTTTTCAGTGAAAATTATCGCGAAGAATTCAAGCAGATTTTTGATGAAAAGGGGTTGTATGATGACCCTACGGTTTATATACACATAAGCAGCAAAGACAAAAAAGATGATGCACCTGCAGGTTGTGAAAACTGGTTTGTAATGATTAATACACCGGGTAATTTTGGTCAAGATTGGGAAGTACTAAAAAAGCAAGCACGTGCCAATATTATTGCAAAGCTTAATCGCATTTTGCAAACCGATGTAGAAGCCTTGATTGAAACGGAAGATGTGCTTGAACCCATTACCATAGAAAGTAAAACCAGCTCACATCGTGGTTCACTTTATGGGGCAAGCAGCAATTCACAGTTTGTGGCTTTTTTGAGGCATCCAAATTTCAGCAGTGATATTAAAAACCTGTTTTTCTGCGGTGGGTCAGTGCATCCCGGTGGTGGCATTCCACTTTGTTTATTGAGCGCTAAGATTGCCTGCGAGCAAATCAAATAACTTTCTAGTTTGGAGTTACTTATCTTTAGCTAAATATTAAGTCAATTTCACCTTTAGCTTTCCTTTCTTTTTTAAAAAAGCTACCCCAAGCTTTACTAGGCCGTATTCAATTCTGTCGTTTAAAAATTCCTTTATTCCGTTAAGGTATTCAGTGCTTTCAAGGTGCTTAGCCGCTTTAGCTATATCGTCAAGGTCAGTTTTGCTTAAGTAGGGGCTTATGTCAATGTTTTCGCCACGTTCAATGAGCCATGCAAAATGACCATAAACGGTTCCTGCATTAATACCGCGTTCTTTTGCAATGGCATTGGCATTAAGTCCTTTTTCGTATTCTAAAAGCGTCTTAAAATAGCTTAGGTTTTTTACTTGGCCAACTTCATTATTGAGTAAGTATTCTCTAATGGTGTCAATAAAAGTTTCGCCGTATGCCTTGAGCTTGTGTTGTCCTACTCCACTAATTTCTGTAAGGTCTTCTATAAATACGGGCGAAGCTTCGGCCATTTCTGTTAAAGTTGCATCACTAAAAATGGTGTAAGCAGGTACTCCTTTTGCCAATGCCAATTTATATCTCACTCGTTTTAAAGATTCAAATAAGCCTTCTTCTCGTTGCTCTTTCTTGGTTTTCTTTTTCTCTGGCTTCTTAAACTTCTCTTTCTCATTATCAAAGAATACAAGTTGTTGTTGCTTTTGCCCAAAAAGTACCTGATCGCCTGATGGAGAAATTTTTAAAGAAAAACTTTCATCATAAGCAATTTCAACTAGCCCAAAGTTGATCATTTGATTGATGTAGTTCTGCCATTCAAAAAAGCTGTGTTGGCTGCCCGCTCCAAAGGTTTTTATTTTTTGATAG
This sequence comes from Bacteroidia bacterium, assembly GCA_049115495.1. Lineage (GTDB taxonomy): Bacteria > Bacteroidota > Bacteroidia > CAILMK01 > JACPUW01 > JACPUW01. Next base: position 498,217 of record JAGDZV010000011.1, read on the forward strand.
CCTTTCTCGGTTACTTCGGCCTTTTGAGAACCCCGCAAAACATCAATAAGCATTTGCATGCCCACTTCTTCATTCATGCGTTTCATAGCAGAGAGCGCCTTTTGAACAATTATAGTTCCATCAAAATGCTTTCTTGGGTTTTTACATACATCGCAGTTGCCGCAGTCTTTTTCCATTACCTCGCCAAAGTAGCTCAGTAAGATTTTTCTTCTACAAACATCAGCTTCGGCATATTGGTGCATGCGCTTGAGCTTCTCCATGTTTATCTCGGCCAACTTGCCCTGCATGGCAAACTCAGTTAAGATCTTTAGGTCGCCGTAATTGTAGTACAATCTTGTTTCGCTGGGCAAGCCGTCTCTACCTGCGCGTCCTATTTCTTGGTAGTAGCTTTCTATGTTCTTTGGCAAGTTATAATGAATTACAAATCGCACATTGCTCTTATCTATTCCCATTCCAAAGGCAATGGTGGCACAAATCACTTTTACCTTATCGTTTATAAAATCTTCTTGAACTTGATTACGCTGCTCATGTGGCAAACCCGCATGATAAACTCCCGCTTTAATTCCAAAACCAGCCAGTTTTTCGGCAACAGCTTCTGTACTTTTTCTACTAAGGCAATACACAATTCCGCTGTCGTTCTTGTATTTGTGTACCATGTTGGCAATCTGTACGTAGCGTTCTCTTGCAGGTAGGTTGGCTCGTACTTCTAAACTCAAATTTTGCCTGTTAAATGAACCCACCATTTCTACGGGTTCATGCATGCCTAATTGACTAGAAATATCACGCCTTGTAACCTTATCAGCCGTAGCGGTGAGTGCCATTACAGGTACATTTTTAAACCGATCTTTTAATATTTTAAGTTGGGTGTACTCAGGTCTAAAATCATGCCCCCATTGGCTCACGCAATGTGCTTCGTCAATTGCTATCAATGTCAAAGGCAAATCGGTGAAAATACCCATATCGTTCACCAACTTTTCAGGCGAAACATATAGCAGTTTCAAATGCCCGTTAGCCGCTTGATTAAGAATGTTATTATTCTCAGCAGCAGAAAGACTTGAATTGATGTAGGCCGCAGGTATTCCATTTTGTGTTAAAGCATTTACCTGATCTTTCATTAACGAGATTAAAGGCGAAACCACCAAGCAAAGCCCATTTTGCACTATTGGTGGTATTTGATAACAAATGGATTTACCCCCGCCAGTTGGTAGAATGATTAGGGTGTCTTTACCGGCTAAAACACTTTCAATAGCCTCTTGCTGTAGGGGTCTGAATCTTTTGTAGCCGTAATACTTTTCGAGTGCCTGAAGTATAGCTTGTTTTTTCATGAGCTCAGCAAAGTTTAAGGTTCAAAGTAAATAAGTTTAGAGAGTTTGCAAGTTGAGTATTTGAAATCCTTTGCTAACGTCTCACATTTTTAGGTTTAGAGTTTGAAGGTTTCTGTTTTGGTGCCTTGGTGGCTCTCAACTTGTGCAAAGTCTCAGGTCCAAATTACTTCGCTAAGGCTTCGTAGTTCTATGGTTTTCTAATCTAAAGTTTGTAAACGTATGACAACTATATATAGCAGTGAAAGTGTTGTCTGACGTTTGTTTTATCGAGATTTAGATCTTGATCTCGTTTCTCCATGTTTAAAACCGATGGGCTATGTGTTTTTCAATCACAACTCAAAGATCAACCATCACCAATCACAAATCAATACTCTAAATTCCTTGTATTACGGTTCTATATTCTTACCATTCAAGAAACCTAACTCTAGAATAATTTCAATTGCTTGTCCCCAAGCAGATTGAAGGTTTTACGGTGAAGCGGCGTATCGCCAAATTCGGCAATGGCTTTTCGGTGTTTTACGGTTGGGTAACCCATATTGGTGTTCCAGCCATATTGTGGGTATTGCTCATGGTATTCAAGCATTAAATGGTCGCGGTGCGTTTTTGCCAAAATTGAGGCCGCTGCAATGCTCTGGTATTTGCCATCGCCTTTAATTACGCACTCGTGCTTTTTATTTAGGTATGGCACAAAGCGGTTGCCATCAACCAAGATTAAATCAAAGTCACTTTTAATTTGATTTAATGCCAAGTGCATGGCTTCAAAGCTTGCTTTGAGAATATTGATTTCGTCAATTCGCTCAGGCGAAACCACGCCAATGGCCCAATGCTCAAGCTCGTTCTTGATTTTTTCGGCTGCATCGTTTCGCTGCTTTTCATTAAGCTGCTTTGAGTCATTTAAAAAATCAAAGCTTTTTCCCCTTGGAATTATAGCTGCAGCTGCAACAACAGGACCCGCCAAGCAGCCGCGGCCGGCTTCATCACAGCCTACTTCTGTTCCTTCATTTGCAAAATGACTTTTTAATAATTTGGGTAAATCAGATTTTTTATGGCTCAATGGGCTGATGTTATACTTTTGCTAGCTAACAAATCTATTTGAAAATGCACGATAAGATTAAGAGCTATATAGATAAAAACCAAGACAGGTTTATTGATGAGTTGAAGGATTTGCTAAGAATTCCATCAGTAAGTGCTGATCCTGAGTTTAAAGATGATGTTTTTGAAGCAGCTGAGTTTATAAAAGAAAGAATGACCGAAGCAGGAGCTGATAAAGTTGAAATTTGCCCTACTGCAGGATATCCTATTGTGTATGGAGAAAAAATGGTTGACCCAAGCAAACCAACAGTTTTGGTTTATGGTCATTACGATGTTCAACCGGCTGACCCTTATGAGCTTTGGACCTCACCACCATTTGAACCGGTAATTAAAGATGGTAAGATATATGCCCGTGGCGCCTGTGATGATAAAGGCCAAATGTATATGCACCTTAAGGCTTTTGAATTCATGATGAAAAACGATAGCCTTCCGTGCAATGTAAAATTCATGATTGAAGGGGAAGAAGAAGTAGGCTCTGCCAACCTTGGTACTTTTATAAAAGAGAATAAAGAAAAGTTAGCAGCAGATGTAATTCTGATTTCTGATACATCAATGCTAAGTGTTGAGAACCCAAGTATTACGGTAGGTTTAAGAGGTTTGGCTTATTTAGAAGTTGAGGTTGTTGGCCCAAACCGCGATTTGCACTCAGGTGTTTATGGAGGAGCTGTTGCAAATCCAATAAATATCCTTAGCCGAATGATTGCATCATTACAAGATGATAACGGAATGATCACCATCCCTGGTTTTTATGATGATGTTTTGGCAGTTCCGGCAGAGGAGCAAGAGGCAATGAAAAACATTCCTTTTAATCTTGATGAGTACAAAAAGCATTTAGATATTGAAGCCATTGGCGGAGAGCAAGAGTACTCGGTTTATGAGAAAACTTCAGTTAGGCCAACTTTAGATGTTAATGGTGTTTGGGGTGGTTATATAGGCGAAGGAGCTAAGACTGTATTGCCATCAAAAGCAAGTGCAAAAATTTCCATGCGTTTGGTGCCAAATCAAGATTCAGAAAAGATTACAAAGCTTTTTGAAGATCATTTTAAATCAATAGCCCCTGAATCAGTTAAAGTTAAAGTAACACCACACCATGGTGGCGAACCAGTTGTTGTACCAGTAGATTTGGTAGAATACCAAGCAGCAAGCAAGGCTTACGAAACAACTTTTGGTAAAACCCCAATACCCGTTCGCAGTGGAGGGTCTATACCAATTGTAGCCCTTTTTGAAGATGTTTTAGGTCTTAAATCAATTATGATGGGCTTTGGATTAGACAGCGATGCCATTCACTCGCCAAATGAGAGCTTCGGTGTTTTCAACTTCTTAAAGGGTATAGAAACCATCCCATTGTTCTTTGAAAACTACTCAAAAATGAAATAACCTTAATAAGCGATTAAAAACATAAAAGTTATTCAGATCTAAAGTTCAACTTTATATCTGTATAGAAATAGCCGATTATTCTTAATCGGCTATTCTGTTATTTATAGGGAGCTTGTACAGGCCAACTTAGAACAAAAAGTACAAGGTTGTGGGATTTTTAGTCAGAAATAGATCTTTTTGATATTAGGTCTATCACATCAGAGAAATGAAAAAGCTTAAAAGAGAGCTTCTGAGATTATCCTAAATTCTTTAATTAAAGCCTATTATCAACCGCATTTTAATATCCCAAGGGCTTCCATAAAAAGCACCTTGAATGTTGCCGGGTTCATATTGCATGTTTCTAACAATGAGTGCATCTAGTGCCGATCCCGATCCAATCCACTGTCTAAAACCTAGGCCAAGCCAAGTGTTATTCATAAATATTTCGGTGCCCTGGAAATTGAGTTGAAGACTTTCAAACTCGGCATACCCCACAATGCTTTCAAAAATTTGATAAGATGAAAAAGCCCGCCAACCAATAATGTTTTGAGAAACGGTGCCACCAAATTGGTCGGTTTGTCGCCAGTATTGATAATTAAAACCAACACCAGGCCATAATCTTTCGGTCACTTTGTATCCAAGCGTAGGTGAAAACTCTAAAAAAGTACTTTGACCTAGCTGTAATCCAAAACCGCCGCCAGAAAATAATAGTGACGGATCAAATTTTCTATCTTCATCATCAACTGATACATCTCTTTTTTCTCTTCTGTCTTCTCTCGTTTCTTCCGGAACTCGTATTTGAGAATATCCAATTGATGCTGCGAGCAATAATATGTATATGACGATGGTTCTTTTCAATGGAGTATGTAACTACGTATCTTATTAACTTGCCAAAAGGTAAATAGTTGTATGGCTCTGTAATTATTTGGCAATTATAAGAATTGTCATTAATGTACTGCGGGTTCTGCCAATTTTGGTTTCATAAATGGTGCGTTTCGTCACATTGTCAATGCACTTGCCAAGCAATGCTGCCATTTTTTCGTCATGCAATAAAGGTTTGGTATTTGATGTAAAGCCGGCGTATCAAACAGGGAAACGATGAACTTTAACAACTTCACAATTAAAGCACAAGAAGCCATTCAAAAGGCTCAAGAAATTGCTGGGGGCAATACTAATCCCGCAATTGAAACATCGCATATTTTAAAAGGGCTACTACTGGTAGATGAAAATGTAGTAAAGTTTTTACTGAATAAGCTTAATGTAAATAGTTCAAGAATTGGGCAAGTTCTTGATAAAATGATTGAATCACTGCCTAAGGCAAGTGGCAGCCAAGTGTATTTGTCAAATGATTCAAGCAAGGTCTTAAATAAAGCCATCGCTCATTCAAAATCAATGGGCGATGAATTTGTATCTGTTGAGCACATATTGCTTTCAATTATTGAAAACAATGATCAAGTGGCATCAATGCTAAAAGAGAGTGGAGTTTCTAAAGCAGAGCTTAAAAAGGCCATAGACCAGCTAAGACAAGGTAGTAAAGTTACAGATCAAAGTGCCGAAGCCAAATACAATGCACTAGGTAAATATGCAAATAATCTAAACGACCTTGCGAGAAATGGAAAGCTTGATCCCGTTATAGGTAGAGATGAAGAAATTAGGCGAGTAATTCATATCCTATCAAGAAGAACCAAGAATAACCCGCTTTTAATAGGTGAGCCAGGGGTTGGTAAAACGGCGATTGCCGAAGGGATTGCTTTTAGAATTGTAAATGGAGATGTACCAGAAAATCTAAAACCCAAAACCATTTATAGCCTTGATATGGGGGCTTTGGTAGCAGGTGCCAAATACAAAGGCGAGTTTGAAGAAAGATTAAAAGCAGTAATAAAAGAAGTAGTGAATTCAGATGGACAGATTATTCTGTTTATAGATGAGATTCATACTTTAGTTGGCGCAGGGGCAGGAGAAGGTGCGATGGATGCCGCTAATATTTTAAAACCAGAGCTGGCCCGTGGACAGCTTAGAGCCGTTGGAGCAACAACACTTGCCGAGTATCAGAAATATCTCGAAAAAGATAAGGCACTTGAAAGACGTTTTCAAAAAGTGATAATTGACGAACCAACAGTAGAAGATTCAATTTCGATTTTACGTGGTTTAAAAGAGCGATATGAAACCTATCATAAAGTAAGAGTAAAGGATGAAGCCATTATATCGGCAGTAGAACTAAGCAATAGGTATATAGCTGATAGATTTTTGCCTGATAAAGCCATTGACCTTTTAGACGAGGCTGCTGCAAAGCTTAGATTAGAAATAGATTCTTTACCCGAAGAGCTGGATGAGATTGAAAGAAGAATTCAGCAGCTTGAGATAGAACGTGAAGCCATAAAGCGTGAAAAAGATCAAGATAAGCTCAATAAACTTAGTTCTGAGATAGCAGAGCTTGATACTGAAAGAAAATCAATTAGAGCCAAGTGGCAAAGCGAGAAAGATGTGGTGGATAATATTCAGAAAACAAAAAGGCAGATTGAAGCTTATAAACTAGAAGCGGAGCAAGCCGAGCGAAGTGGTGATTTTGGCAAAGTAGCTGAGATTAGATACGGTAAAGTGAAGCAATCAGAAGCCGATCTTCAAGAATATCAGCAAAAACTGGTTGAAATGCAGGGCACCGATGCCATGATAAAGGAAGAAGTAGAAAGCGAAGACATAGCATCTATTGTTTCTAAATGGACCGGTATTCCTGTAACCAAAATGTTACAGAGTGAGCGTGAAAAACTCCTTGACCTGGAAACTGTACTCACACAACGAGTTGTAGGTCAGGATGAGGCTATTGAAGCTGTTGCCGATGCTGTGAGAAGAAGCCGATCTGGATTAGCCGACCCAAAGAAGCCAATTGGATCATTCATATTTTTGGGACCCACCGGTGTAGGAAAAACCGAATTGGCAAAGTCTCTTGCAGAATTTCTTTTTAATGATGATACCATGCTAACCCGCATTGATATGAGCGAATATCAAGAAAGGCATAGCGTATCAAGATTAATTGGAGCGCCTCCCGGCTACGTAGGTTATGATGAAGGCGGACAGCTTACTGAAGCTGTTAGAAGGAAACCTTATTCAGTTGTTTTACTCGATGAGATTGAAAAGGCGCACCCTGATGTATTCAATACTCTATTGCAAGTGCTAGACGATGGACGTTTAACTGATAATAAGGGCCGCGTTGTTAATTTCAAAAACACCATTATTATAATGACATCGAATTTAGGTGCCCCTATAATTCAGCAAAATTTTGAAAACGTAAGCACTGAAAACATGCTTGGTGTAGTTGAAACAACCAGAATAGAAGTTTTTAACTTATTGAAAAAGACCATAAGACCTGAGTTTTTGAATAGGGTAGACGATATCATAATGTTTAAGCCTTTAATGAAAACCCACATCAAAAAAATAGTAACCATACAAATGGCGATATTAAATGAAATATTGGCCAGCAATCAAATTGAAATAGAGCTTACCGAAACTGCTTTAGATGCCTTGGCTAACCTTGGTTTTGACCCTGAATTTGGAGCCAGACCATTGAAGAGATTGATACAAAAAAACATTCTTAATGAGCTGAGCAAACAGATATTATCTAACAGTGTACCACAAGGGGGTAAGCTAATTCTTGATATAAATAATGGAAATTTCAGTTTTGCAAAAGCACCCATTAACCCAATTTTAAACTAAACAAATACAAAATATTTAGAAGGGGCGTTAAAGTAGATACCTTTGGCGCTCCTTTTCGCATTTAGAAAAGATTATGAGCAGAAAAAAGATAGATAGCTTTGGTTTTGTGGCCGATGATTCAAATGAGCCACAGAGTGATTTCATTTCGTTGATCTCACCAGAAGAAGAAGAAGAAATGCATACGGCAGATATACCTGCCGAAATTCCAATATTACCATTAAGAAATACAGTGCTTTTTCCAGGCGTGGTGGCACCAATTACCGTAGGTAGAGATAAGTCTATTACGTTGATTAAAGAAGCACATAAGCAAAAGAAAATTATTGGGGTACTTTCTCAAAAATCAGCCGATATTGAAGATCCTGATGCTGATGATCTAACGAGTATGGGAACCATAGCTCAGATTATCAAAATGCTAAAAATGCCTGATGGAAATATTACCGTTATTATTCAGGGTAAAAGAAGGTTTGCGCTTGATAAAATCACTTCAGAAGATCCTTATTTTAAAGCGGCAGTTACACCAATTCAAGAGCCAGATTTTGATAAAAAAAATGAGCATACCGATGTAATTTTCCGAACACTAAAAGATCTTTCAAAGCAAATAATTAACGCTTCTCCTAATATACCTTCTGAAGCTATTATCGCAATTAAGAATATTAATAGCCCAAGATTTTTGCTCAACTTTATTTCTTCTAACTTAAACGTTAGCTTAGAAGAAAAGCAACACATTCTTGAAATAATTGATATTGAAGAGCGTGCCAAAAAGGTACTTGAGCATTTGACCAAAGAGCTTCAGATGCTTGAGATCAAGTCTCAAATTCAAGATAAAGTAAAAACTGATCTTGATAAGCAGCAAAGAGATTACTTTTTGCAACAGCAGATGAAGGCCATTCAAGAAGAGCTTGGAGACCAAGGCCAGCAGCACGAAATAGATGAGCTAAAGAAAAGGGCCGAAAGCAAAGTATGGGAACCATACGTAGCTGAAACTTTTAACAAGGAGCTTACAAAACTTATGAGAATGAACCCTGCGGCTGCCGAGTACAGCGTAGTGTACAACTATCTTGAGTTGATGCTTGACCTGCCTTGGAATGAAGTAACCGTAGATGATCATGACCTTAAGGGCGCCGAAGAAATTTTAAACCGAGACCACTTTGGTCTTGAAAAAGTGAAGAAAAGAATTCTTGAGTTTTTAGCGGTTCTAAAACTTAAGAACGATATGAAAAGCCCTATTCTTTGCCTATTAGGCCCTCCGGGGGTGGGTAAAACTTCTTTGGGAAAATCAGTAGCTGAGGCATTGGGGCGTAAATACGTTCGAATTGCCTTAGGCGGAATGAGAGATGAAGCTGAAATTAGAGGACATAGAAAAACCTACATTGGTGCTATGCCTGGCCGGGTAATTCAATCCATTAAAAAGGCCAAGTCTAGTAACCCGGTAATGGTACTTGATGAAATTGAAAAAGTTGGTTCAGACTTTAGAGGAGATCCTGCTTCAGCCTTGCTTGAAGTACTTGATCCTGAGCAAAACACCGCTTTTTATGACTATTTCTTGGAGCTTGATTATGACTTGTCTAAAGTGTTGTTTATTGCCACAGCAAACTCGCTTGATACCATTCATCCGGCACTAAGAGATAGAATGGAAGTAATAGATCTAAGTGGTTATCTTTTAGAAGAGAAAGTGCAAATTGCTAAGCGTCATTTAATTCCTCGTCAAATAAAAGAGCATGGGCTCAAAAAGAGCCAAATGAAAATTAGCGACGCTGTTTTGGCTTTTATTGTAGAATTCTATACTCGAGAATCTGGAGTAAGGGGACTTGAAAAGTTAATTGCGGCTATTACCAGAAGTAGAGCCAAGGATATTGTTTTTGAAATAGAAAGGTCTCAGGCGGTATCAAAAGCTGAGGTTCAAGAGATTTTGGGACCAATAAAATTTGATAAGGATACTTATAAGAATAAAGACTTACCTGGAGTAGTTAATGGCTTGGCATGGACCCCAGTAGGTGGCGATGTGCTTTATATAGAAACAAGCCTTAGCCCAGGTAAAGGAAAGCTTATACTTACCGGTAAGCTTGGTGATGTAATGAAAGAATCTGCAACCATTGCTCTTAGTTATTTAAAAAGTAAGTACAAAGACTTTGGTATTGAGCCAGCCGCTTTTGATAAGTGGGATGTACATGTGCACGTACCCGAAGGTGCAGTGCCAAAAGAAGGGCCAAGTGCAGGGGTTACTATGCTTACAGCATTAGCATCGGCTTTTACCCAACGTAAGGTAAGAAATGATGTGGCCATGACAGGTGAGATTACCTTGAGAGGAATTGTGTTGCCCGTTGGTGGTATAAAAGAAAAAATTCTTGCTGCAAAAAGGCTCGGCATTACTGATATTATTCTTTGCGAAGCCAATAGAAAAGATGTTGGTGATATCAATGAGAAATACCTTGATGGTTTGACTTTTCATTTTGTGAAAAAGATGAGCGAAGTGCTAAAAGTGGCCTTGTTAAAAGAGAAAGTGCCTAATGCCATTAACGTAAACAAGCCCGATTTTGAAAAAAAGAAAACCAAGTAGATTATAATTGTTTGTTTTGCGTTAAGCCCTATCAATTTACAGCTATGCTCAGACTTTATGTAATTGCAGTTTTGCTATTAACCAGTGGACTTGTAAATGCTCAAATAGGTGGTAGGGGAACTTTTCAGGCACTGAATTTGCCGCCATCGGCTCGTGTTGCCGCTTTAGGCGGTTACCAAATAGCGGTTATTGATAATGAGCTTACCCTTGGTTATCAAAATCCTGCATTGCTCAATGAAGAAATGCACAAGCAAATTACTTTTAACCAAGTAAACTACATAAGCGATATAAATTTTGGATACGCAGGTTATGCCCATAGCCTTGATTCTTTAACCACCATTTTAGTTGGTGTTCAGTATATAAATTATGGTGACTTTATAAGAGCCGATCAATTCGGAAATATAAATGGCACCTTCTCTGGCGATGAATCAATAGTATCTGTGGGCATCGGTCGTAAATGGGATTATGGTTTGTCTTTTGGACTAAATGCCAAGTTTATTTATTCTCACTTAGCTACTTATTATTCATCAGGTTTGGCCTTTGACTTAGGTGCAACTTATCACAAGCCAGAGTATCAGTTTACAGCTTCTTTTGTGGTGAGAAACCTAGGATTTCAGTTTAATAGTTACTCTGGAACAAGAGAACAAATGCCGCTTGATGTGCAATTGGGAATGTCAAAAAAGTTAGCAAATGCCCCTTTTAGGTTTAATATAATGGCGCATCACTTAAATACGCCAGATATGAGCTATGTTAATCCTAATGCTCAAGCCACAATAAACCTTGAAACTGGTGAACCAGAATTGCAGACAGTAACGCTTGGAGATAATATTCTAAGACATTTTGTAATTGGTACAGACCTTCTCATATCTAAAAACTTTCATATAAGAGTGGGCTACAACCACCAAATGAGAAGGGAATTAACCCTTGACCGTATAAAAGGAGGCGTGGGTTATAGTTGGGGATTTGGTTTAAGGGTTTGGCGTTTCCATGTTGACTATGCCAGAACTTCTTTTCATTTAGCCGGTGCTTCGCATTTCTTTTCTGCGACATCCAACCTGAGCAGTTGGATTAAGAAAGAAGGGTAAAAAAACATAAAGGACTATCTAAAAAGCTATGAGAATATCTTTATAAAGTTGAATTAGAACCCAAAGCCATATGGCACACCATTTAATGGTAGATTCCATTTCAAATTTTGATTGACAAAGTGCTTTTTAGACAGTCCCTTTCTATCTTAAACAAATTCTAATTAAGCCAAATACGACCTCAACATCCAGTTCAATTTTTCTTGAGCTGAAATATATTGAGTCATTAGGTCTGCTGTTCCATCATCATCAGCTTCTTCGGCCAACTTAAGAATCGCTTTTTCTTTCTTAATTAGTGTCTGAATATTGTCATGGATTATGTGCACACACTCTGATCCTTTTGTAACGTTGGTAGCTTCTGGAATATCTGATACATTCACATAATTGCTAAAACTATGTAACGGAATATGGTCTAGGGTTAGCACTCGTTCAGCAATTTCGTCAATGATAGTAGCAGCTTCATTATAAAGCTCTTCAAATTTTGTATGAAGCTCAAAGAAGTCTCTTCCCTTAATATTCCAATGAAAACCACGTAAGTTTTGATAGTACACTTGGTAGTTGGCCAAAAGATCATTCAGCTTCTCGCTCAATTCAATCACTTGTACTTCGTCTACGCCAATTATATTGTTGTTCATGTTTAAGTCAAATTGTTTCTTCAATATTACAAACGCTGTAAATCATCTAACGTTTAATATGTAGTAGAAAATTTAGAATAACCTTTTACTTGTCCTTCAACCTTTAAAACTGAATCTACTAAAGCAAGCTCAGGGCCCTGTTCGCACCAAGCTATAAAGTCAATTAACTTGTCAATATCGCCTTCTGCTTCACAGTAAACGCTACCATCTTTCATATTTTTTACTATGCCAAATACTCCAAGCATTTTGGCAGTGTCGCTACATGAATTTCGGTACCATACACCCTGTACTTTTCCTTTTATATAAAGCTCAAAGTGCCGCTTACTCATTCAGTAAGTCTAAGAGCTTGTCTAGGTCTGGTGTTAGAATTATTTCAATTCTTCGGTTTTTCTTTCTTCCATCTTTGCTATCATTATCGGCAACAGGCATAAACTCACCTCTACCTCCGGCAATTATTCTTTTAGGATCAACATTGCCCTTTTTGGTAAGAATTCTAGCAATTTCAGCACCTCTTAAAACACTAAGATCGTAGTTGTCGGCAATACAGCTTGTTTTTATGGGAACATTGTCAGTATGTCCTTCTACTAGTATGCTCAGGTCAGGGTTTGATTTAAGTACTTTAGCCAATTCGAGCAAGGCTTCTTCGCCTTTTTTGTCAAGCTTGTATTTACCAGACGCAAACAAAATTTCTTCTTCAAGAGAAACGTAAACCTTATCGCCTTCAACTTTTACAGATATGCCTTTATCTTCATAGCTCAATAATGCCTTGGTAATTCTATCCTTAAGGGTCGACATTAACGAATCTCTTTCGTCAATAGCGTTTTGTAATTCTTTTACCTTATTCTCCCTTGATACAAGATCTTTTTGTAGTTCATTAAGGTTCGCATCGCGCTCGTTAAGTTTCTTCTCTTTTTCGTCAAGTTGTTTTTTTAGAAGTAATAGTTCTGAGTAAAGCTCTTGATTTTTGGCTTCGCTTTGTGCGGCCATTTGCTTATTTACCTGAACCTGTTTTTCGAGTGCATTATTTAAATCTTTATTAGCAGTTCTAAGTCTTCTATAGTTTCTGCCCATAGAGAGCGTATCTTGAGATAAAGACGATGTTGTTTTTTCAAATTCTTTAACGGCGTCTTCAGACTCTTTAAGTTGTTTTTCTGCTCGTTTAAGCTGCTCTTCTTTTATTTCAAGGTTTTCATTGCAATCTTCTTTCGCCTTTTCAATGGCGGCTAATTTCGTTTCAAGATCTTCAACAACTCTTGGCGATACACAAGAAACCATAAAAGCAAATGCAAATAGGGCTAGTTTGATGCTTAGCTTCATTACTTATTGATTTTGATACAAATGTGAGTTATGAAACGAGCATGGATTGCTCATTTTCTAAACAATAGCCATCAAATGAGTTAAAAACTATGGCTATTGTCTCCCGTTATTCAAATTCGAAATGGGTGATTCCGAACTCTTCGTGCGAATCTATTTTTATGAATTTCTTGTGTTTCCACATCCATTCCATGCGCTTTGAAGGAAAACCTTTTGTTAAAAAAGCTTCTAGGTAAGGGTGCACTTGAAGAACTATTTTATTGCCATGCTGATGTGTAACCTCAGCTAATCGGTTTTCAATTTGCTCAGCCACCATTAAGGTAGGTGGTGCATTTCCTGTTCCTTTGCATAAAGGGCAAACAGGCTTATCATCAGTTGTATTTTCTGGCCTTACCCTTTGTCGTGTAATTTGAATTAGACCAAATCTAGTAGGAGGTAAAATAGTGTGTTTAGCCCTATCATCGGCCATTTGCTCTTTAACCGCCGCAAAAAGCTTTTTGCGGTTATCGGCATTTCGCATGTCAATAAAGTCAATAACAATAATGCCGCCCATATCTCTAAGCCTTAGTTGGCGTGCAATTTCACCAGCTGCTTCAAGATTTGTTTTAAGTGCCGTTTCTTCTTGGTCCTGATTTTTTAGTCTTTTACTTCCGCTATTTACATCAATTACGTGCATAGCTTCTGTATGCTCAATTACCAAGTAGGCACCACCACCAATGTTTACGATTTTTCCAAAAAGCGATTGTAGTTGCCTATTGATATTCAGTTCGGCAAAAAGTGGCGTGTGATTTTTGGGTTCGTTTAGTTGAACAACATCCTTTTTTTCAGGAGCTATTGTTTTAACATATTCCTTAAGCTCTTTGTATAAAGCCTTGTTGTCAACGGTTATTTGCTCAAAAGAATCATTGAACATATCGCGCAGCAAAAGTTCTACCTTTTGAGGCTCACGATACAACAGTTTTTTGTTGTCTTTAAGGTTTTGGTAAATACTTTTCCATTTACTTACTAAGTCTTTCAGGTCAGTATCAAGCTCGTTCACGCTACGGCCTTCGCTTGCTGTTCTCACTATTACACCAAACCCTTTTGGTTTTATTGATCTAATAAGTTCTTTTAAGCGAGACCTTTCGTCACCCGATGAGATTTTTTTAGAAACCGAAACGTTATCTGCAAAAGGAATTAGGATTACATATCGGCCGGGTAGTGAAATAGCTGATGTTAACCTAGGGCCCTTTGTAGAAATGGGCTCTTTCATTATTTGCACTACAATTTGCTCTCCTGGTTTAAAAACCTCAGTGATTTTCCCATCTTTATGTATGGGAGGCACAAAGCTAAAAGGAGCTAAAAGGTGGGTGTGGATTCGCTTATGTTTGAGATCGTCGATAAACTTCTTAAAAGAAGGAATATCTGGGCCTAAATCATGATAATGCAAAAAGGCGTCTTTATGGTAACCAATGTCAACGAATACGGCATTTAGGCCAGGCATTATCTTTTTTACCTTACCAAAATACATATCGCCAACTTGAAATTCTCCAGAGTAATTTTCTCTGTGAATTTCCATTAATTTACCATTGCGCAAAAGGGCAATCTCGGCACCTTTGGCACTAGTTTGTACCACTAATTCTTTTTGCAAGACTTAGATTATAGGGGTTAATGTAAAAAAGGGCAAGCTTCAAAATTTGAAGCGCCCTTTGTACTCTTAGTTAAAAGAAGCTAGGATTACTTCTTTTTCTTATGACGGTTTTTTCTAAGTCTTTTCTTTCTCTTGTGAGTTGAGATCTTATGTCTTTTTCTTTTCTTACCGCAAGGCATAACAAATATTTTTAAAATTAATTATTCAATTTTTCAATAAAATCAAGAGCACTTTTCTTCGCTCCTTCGTCTTCTTCAAGCTCGGCGTACTTTCTAATAGCCCTTTCGGCACTATTTTCATCACCAGCTTTCAAATATGCATTCGCAAGATACTCATAATAAGCAGGTTCTTCAGGTTCAAGCTTAGTGAGTTTCTCAAGCCTTACAACCGCTTTGTCATACTGTCCAGATTTCATAGACAAGTAAGACAAGTAGTACAATGCATCTATATTATTAGAGTCTAACTCTAAAACTTCTCTTAGTAAACCAACTCCGGTCATTGGCGATACTCCAGCTGGCAATATTTCCATGTAAGAAACACCAAGTTCAGCTTTTGCTTTTAAATTGGTTGGGTCAAGCTCTACGGTTTTTTGTAGAGAATTAATTGCCCTATTTCCAATTTCTCTTCTTGCAAAGGTATCGTTGGTTCTATTTACCAAGTTAAAGTATCTCACTGCTGCTGAGTACCAATCTGTAGATTTATTACTCTTTTCAGCAAGTTTTTCAAAATAATATCCGGCAAATAAACTGTGTCCTAGGCTGTCCCACTTTTGGGCCACCTTGGGTAGCCAGTTTATCGAGTCTTCTGATTCAACTTCATACAATGATCCAAAATGTATGGCTATTGAATCTTTTTCAAGTTCACCTTCAATGGCACCCTGTAAGTTAAAATCCCAATTTGATTGATTAGGTAACTTAGCTTGAGGGCTTACTTCGAGTGTGTCTGTTGCAGAGTTTTTACCCTGCATAAAAATGGTAACGACCAAAAGGCTTACTACAAGTGCTAATGCTATTTGAATAGGCCTTTTGGTCATCATAATTATTCTTTTCCGGTAGTACCTTCTTTTACCTGAGAAACAAAAGTTTTTGAAGGTTTAAAAGCAGGAACATAGTGTGGTTCTATGATCATAGATGTGTTCTTGGCAATGTTTCGAGCTACTTTTCTGGCTCTTTTTCTCACTACAAAAGATCCGAATCCTCTGAAGTAAACATTGTTGCCATCGGCCATAGTGTCCTTCATCACATCAAAAAAAGTTTCAACAACTCTTTGTACATCTACCTTTTCTATACCAGTTTTGTTGGCAATTTCATTTACAACGTCAGCTTTAGTCACGCTTGTGTATTTAAATGTTTAACAATTAGATAATTAGGGCTCAAAAAAGCGAGTGCAAATATAAAACTTATTTTAACTGAAAAATCACAAAAATTAAATTGCTAAAATAGTATTGTAAATGATTGATAATCTTAGAGATGGCTTGCTTGAATGGTACAGGGTTAATGGTAGATCTTTACCATGGAGAGAGACAAAAGATCCTTACAAGGTGTGGTTGTCTGAAATTATTCTGCAGCAAACGCGGGTTAATCAAGGCTTGCCCTACTATCTAAAGTTTGTAAATAATTACCCAAATGTTAGAAGTTTGGCAAGTGCAAACGAACAACAAGTGCTTAATGATTGGCAAGGCTTAGGGTATTATTCAAGGGCAAGAAATTTACATGCTGCTGCAAAACAGGTGGTAAACGAATTTAATGGACAGTTTCCTAGTACTTATGAAGATATTATTACACTAAAAGGGGTAGGAGAATATACAGCTGCTGCAATCTCTTCTATTGCGTTTAATGAACCCAGAGCGGTTTTAGATGGTAATGTGTTTAGAGTACTGGCAAGAGTTTTCAATATGCATGAAGATATTGCTGCGTCTGCATCTCGAAAAATTTTTCAAGCTAAGGCTGATGAGTTTTTAGACAAAGCCAATCCTGCGCAATTTAATCAGGCCATAATGGATTTTGGGGCCCTACAGTGCACACCTAAAAGCCCAGCATGCATTACTTGCCCTTTAAATATGCTATGCGAGGGGTTAGAAAAAGGAAAAGTGAATCAGCTGCCTGTAAAAACAAAAAAAGTTAAAAGAAGAACCCGCTATTTTCACTTTTTTAGAGAAGAAGGTAAAACAACAATATATTTAAGAACCAGATCTCTCAAAGATATTTGGCAAGGCTTAATGGAGCTTCCGCTTATCGAATCAGAAGATCAGGAATTAAGCAAGCAAGAATGCTCTACATTGCTTTCGGTAGATGAAAAGCCCGAATTAGAGTTTTCTAAGCTACATAAACTTTCACATCAAGATATTCATGCTCGTTTTTACAAAGTGAAAGGTAGGTTGAAATTAACTGGTGAATATGAAGAAATAGATTCAGAATCCTTAGGTCAAAAACCAGTGCCAAGATTAATTGAAGAGTACTTCCAAGCCATAGGGTTTTCACCTTTATAAGATTAAACCCTATATTGGTATAATTAAAAGATATTTGCGAATTAATTTAAGAAAGGAATGAGCTTAAACAAGGTGATGCTAATTGGCAGATTGGGTAAGGACCCAGAGATTAGATATATTAACGATAATATAGCTGTTGCCAATTTTCCTATTGCTACTTCAGAAACATATAAGGATTCGAATGGTAATCGAAATGAAAAAACAGAATGGCATAATATAGTATTGTGGAGAGGGCTTGCCGATGTAGCTGGAAAATATCTAAAAAAAGGCTCACAAGTTTATATTGAAGGCAAAATTCAAACAAGGAGCTATGAAACCCAGAGTGGTGAGAAAAGATATACTACTGATATAGTAGGTAATGAGATGAGAATGCTTGATCCTAAGGATTCTTCACCAAACCAAAACACTGGATCATCTTACCAAACAACTTCAACAGGTAATAAACCAAGTAGTGGCGTTTCAGAACCTAATGCAAATGCGGGTTTTGACGATGATCTACCTTTTTAGTTAATCAATTTTTTTTAATGGAACCTGACGGGGAACCTGGTATTCAACAAATATTAGTGCTTTTACAAGCTGCCGGCGGCGAGTCATTTACGGCAATGCTTGCTCAAATAGCATTTCTGCTGCTCTTGCTAGTATTGTCAGCATTAATATCGGGTAGCGAGGTAGCTTTCTTTTCTTTAAAAGGAGAAGAGCTTAGTAATCTGAAACTAAGTGATCAAAAAAATGACAAACTAATACTGCAGTTGTTAAAGCGGCCTAAGCGATTGCTGGCCACGATCTTAATTACCAATAATGTAGTTAATATTGCCATTGTAGTGCTTTCTTCAGCCGTTACTGCAGCGCTATTAAATCTTGAGAATAAAGTGCTTGAGTTTGTGATTCAAGTAGTGGTGGTAACTTTTCTTTTGGTGTTGCTAGGTGAGGTAACGCCTAAAATTTATGCCCAGTACAGAAATGTACAAATGGCAAGGTTAGTGGCTTATCCCATGAATTTCTTCAATACCATCTTTTTACCATTTTCTCAGTTGCTGGTTAAGTCTTCTAGTTTTTTTGAGAAACGAATTAGCAAGTATCAATCTGAGCTTTCTAAAGAAGAACTTAATGAGGCCATTGAGTTAACATCTGATGACGAAACAAGCCAAGAGGAAAAAAACATACTTAAAGGTATTGTAAACTTTGGCGACATTACCGTAAAACAGATTATGAAACCAAGGCAAGAAATAGTAGCATATTCTTGCGATACTGCTTTTGGCGATTTAAAAGCACATATTAACAAACATAGGTTTTCAAGAATTCCAATTTTTGAAAATGACCTTGACCGTATTCAAGGAATACTTCATGTAAAAGATCTACTGCCGTATTTGGGGAACAACGATGAGTTTGACTGGAAGACACTTCTGCGTAAGCCATACTTTGTTCCTGAAATGAAGGAGATTGACGATTTGTTGAAAGATTTTCAGACCAAAAAAATGCATTTGGCCATTGTGGTTGATGAGTACGGTGGTACTGAAGGGGTTGTAACACTTGAAGATGTTCTTGAAGAAATAGTTGGTGAAATACACGATGAATTTGACGATACGGAAGTATTCTATTCGATTATTGACGAAGGCGTAGTTGTATTTGACGCCAAAACATCGCTTACTGATGTAGCTAAAGTGCTAAAGATTGATATTGAAATTTTTGATGAGTACAGAAATAATGTAGAAAGCATTGGAGGCTTGGCAACGGAAATCAACGGTAAAATACCTCACATTGGTAGCGAGATTCCTTTTGAAAATTTGATTTTAAAAGTGGAGTCTG
This sequence comes from Bacteroidia bacterium, assembly GCA_049115495.1. Taxonomy (GTDB): domain Bacteria; phylum Bacteroidota; class Bacteroidia; order CAILMK01; family JACPUW01; genus JACPUW01. Next base: position 517,213 of record JAGDZV010000011.1, read on the forward strand.
CCGATAGAAAAAAAGTGAGAAGGGTTAAAGTTAGTTTTAGTGAAGAAGATGAAGAACAAGAAGCATAAATGAGCAGAGTAAGAGCAAAGGATGATGCTAAAGGACTTGATAAGCTTTTAAAATTATCAGTTTTGGGTACTGCGTTAATTATAGTGGTTTACTCTATTTATTACTATTCAAATTCTTATAAGTACTCAAGAACTAATCTTTACAATGCTGATGTTGAGTCTGATCTTGTTGTTTTACAGAGTATTGGGTTTGATGGTTTAAGTAGCTCAAAATCAAATATTTTAGGAACAAACAACCATATTAAGGCCTTGCAAAACGGACTTGGCGGATGGGGTTACGAAGGCAATGCAGATGGTTTGTATATTAACGAAAGAACAACCGCAGCCTTTAGTGGAGCCATTCAAGAAGGGTTCGGCGAAGCCTTTGACAATGAGCTAAAGAAAAGATTTCATAATGCACCACCGGTTTTAATAGAGCCTGTTGAAGGCATTGCAGTGCGTAGCATTCAGTTCGAGCATTTTGCTTTTCCATATCACGCCATGGTTAATTGGAGAAAAGAAGGCTTGTTTAAAACATTTAGCTTCTATGCCGACTCAATTGACGGAGAATTAAAAGTGGGGTCAAATGGGTTTAGATGGCAAAGTCCATTTCAAGAAGCATATATCAAAGTAGTGCAACAGTCTTTAAATTCAGATATTGAAACCTTAAATTTTGATACTGATGAGCCTACAGATTTAATTGAAATGCCTGTAGTAGATTTTGACGTTTTGTACTCAAATGCAAATGATCTGGGAAAGCAGTTTTTAAACAGTGGAACAAAAATGACTGTAACAGAGAGCAAGGGAGAGCTTAAGTTACTTGTTGGACCTTCTCTAAAACAGAACAATGCCTACGCCTTTGACTTAGAAGATAAAAATCAGCTGATTATTAAACCACCGTTTACTATTGAAATTGGTAAGTCAGAAAATGAAAAACCCTATTTTTCGGCACTTATTGTAAATGAAAAGCTTCTTCTCAAATAGTACATTTTTTGTAATAACATTTGCGCTTTGCCTTAATTCGGTTCATGCATTGGACTTGAGATCCTATTTTTCAGGAAGCATTTCTCCCTATTTAACTTATGAAAGTAATTATTCTCGCCTTTTGGGCCAGCCAGTACAATTCAATGGATATGGTCTTGGTTTAGAGTGGGAGAGTGGAGTTTCTCTAGGGCTAACATTTTATAGGCTTGGAACTAACTTTATAACAAATGAGTTTTCTCCCAATAATGCCAATTGGCAAATGAGTATAAGTTATTTATCATTTATGCTTGCATACGAGCTGGTTTCAAAAGAAAAGTTCTTAATAGTGGCAGAGTTGGGTAATGGATTTGGTAATACAAATTTTAGTAGTTTAAACGTGCAAAAATCAAGGTACTCTTTATACAGCTTTGAGCCCACATTGCATGGCAGATATTACATTTTAAATTGGTTGGGCTTGGCTAGCCAATTTGGTTATCGAATGTCTTTTCCGGGTGGCCCAGCTACTCTTGTACAACTAAGCTCTTTTAAGTTTGATATAGGCATTACCATTGCACCCTTAGCGCTTTACGAAGCGTATAAAAACAATGAGATAATAGATTAATGGAAGATTTAGAATTGAAATGGAGTAACGTAGAAGGTTACTTAAAAAATAGATTCAATAAGCAACTCGATATAAAAAGCATCTTGTTCATTTTGGGCTTGAGAGAATTAGGCAGAAAAGAAACCGATTTTAGCAAAGAAGCTAAAATGGACCTAATGAATGTAGGCTTTTGCCGAATAGCCAGTACATCAGGCTATTTTGAAACTGTTGAGAAGGACAAAGATGGTTGGCCCATTTGGAATCAGACCAAACCCTTACCCAAAATGAGTACAAAAGAGCAAGAGAATTTTATAAAAGAACATGTGATCAAATACTTTGAACAAGAAGCTCTTATATAGTCTTTTTGCTCAACTAATAGTTTTTATAACTAATGGTCAAACCACGGTAAATGGCAGGGTAGTTGATGCCCAAACCCAAGAGCCGATTGCTTTTGCCAATATTGTTTTTACAGGAAGTACCCTTGGCACCACTTCAAATTTTGAAGGCTATTATACCATTAGCTCAACTGAAGTATTCGATTCAATTTCAGTTATCTTTTTAGGTTATCATAAGCGTACTAAGGCCGTAGAGCAAGGGACAACCCAAGAGATTAATTTTCAGCTAGAAAGTGCTGAGTTTAAACTTGACGCCATTGATATTTTGCCAGGAGAGAACCCGGCCCATAAAATCTTAAGAAAGGTTTGGGATAATAAAACGAAACATGATATTAGAAACCTTGAAAGCTTTGATTATGAGAGCTATACTAAGGTGCAGGTTGATGTAGATAACATTAGTGACAAGTTCAAGAATAGAAAGGTGATGAAACCTTTTGGCTACTTGTTTGATAGTTTAGAAATAGCAGCAGGAGAAGATGGCCAGTCTGTACTTCCCGTATTTATTTCAGAAACGCTGTCTGATTATTACTTTAAAGCCAAGCCTTACCAAAAGAAAGAAGTAATTAAAGCTACCCATGTTACTGGAGTAGGTATGGAAGACGGAAGCTATATTTCTCAATTTGTTGGTTCAAGTTTTCATGACTATAATTTTTACAAAAACAACATTACCATACTTGAGCACAATGTGGTTTCTCCTATTTCTAACGAGGCAATTGGGTTCTATATACATATTCTTGAAGATAGCATGTACCTTGGTAATAAGTGGTGCTACCAAATAAAGTTGGTGCCCAAGCGAGAAGAAGATATGGTGTTTAATGGCACCATGTGGATTCAAGACACAACTTTTGCATTGGTAAAGCTATCTGTTGAAGTGGTAGGCACAGCTAATTTAAATTTTGTTGATCGCTACAAAATTCAACAAGAGTTGGCTCCTACAAATACAGGGGCCTGGGTACCTATAAAAACAAGAATACTAATGGATGTAGCGCAGCCTACCAACGAGAGTTTTGGAATGCTTGCTAAGGTTTATATAAGCAACAAGAATGTAGAGGTAAATAGGGAATACGCTGAAAAGTTTTTTAAAGATGACCTATTGGTAAAGCCTGAAGCAATAATAAAAAATGACAGCTTTTGGGTAGAAAGTAGGCATGATAAGCTCTCTTCAGATGATTTGAAGGTTTACGCCATGGTTGATACTATCAGAAACTTTCCAAGGGTGAAAACTTACATTGATTTAGCTAAAATTTTAGCTGGGGGTTATATAAAAATTACCCCAAAAGTTGAGTTTGGCTCATATTTACTTACCTATGGCACCAATGTAGTTGAGCAACATAGGTTTAGAGCTGGATTTAGAACCACAGGAGCGCTAAGCAAAAGGTTTACACTAAAGGCATACGGAGCGTATGGTCTTAAAGATCAAAGGTTTAAATACGGTTCAATTGCCGAAGTTTTTTTAAACCGAGAAAATTGGACTAAGATTGGTTACCAATACAAGAATGACCTTGAAGGTTTAGGCGCATCATATGACTATGAAGACCTAAACCCTTTAATGGAAGCAGCTACTCAGCTGGGTTTGTTACAAAGACTCAATAGGGTACAGGTCAATAGAATTTGGTTTCATACTGATTTGCATAGATCAGTTACTCAAAAAGTGATTTTTACCAGCAAGTTTCAAAGCCCCGAGGGTGATTTTGTGTTTGCGTATTATCCTGACTTCAATAAAAGGAGCCTTACCGCAAACGACATTAGAATTACTGAATTGGCGTTTGAAACCAGGTGGTCGCCTTTTGAAACAAAGTTGGTGAATGGTAATAGGCGAAGCAGGCTAAATGTAAACAAAGCGCCGGCTTTTACTTTTAGATACTCTTTGGGATTAAAAGATGTTTTTGGTGGTGACTTTGCCTACCAAAAGCTTGATTTAAGAATGGAGCAAATAGCTCGATTGGGCATAGTTGGTAGAGGTGAATACATAATTAATTACAGTAAAACCTTTACACCCCTACCATATACTTTGCTCAATATATACCCAGGCAATGAGACGTTTATAAGAACCCTTGGTACCTATAATATGATGAACTTTTTTGAGTTTGTGGCCGATGAAAGCTTAATGCTTTTTTATGTTCATCATTTTGATGGTGTGGTTATGAATCGCATTCCTTTAATGCGAAAACTTAAGTGGCGGCTTGTGCTCTCAGGAAAAGTGGCAATGGGCTCGCTCTCAGAACAGAACATGGATTACATAGCTGATTTTGACGCAAATGGTTTACCGGTAACGCAGGTTAAAAGCTTGGTACCCAATGAACCATACTATGAAATAGGGTATGGGTTTGAAAATATATTCAGGTTCGTAAGGTTACAAGCCTATCATAGGCTAAGCTATTTAAACGAAGAAACAAGCAATTTTGGCATTAAGGGTTCGGTTTACTTTAATTTCTAGCATTAGAAAAACTGCTGCCATCCTTTAAAATCAAATTTGTTTTCATTCAATGAGTTTAAAAAAGAACTTACAATTTCCTTTTTTAAAATTTCATCTTTCTTATTGATGGGTTTCATTGATGGCGAGCGGTTTATTTCAATCAAGAGAGGGTATTGATTTTCTAAAAAAATAATGTCAGCGCCAAAAAGGTCAAAATACTGAGTTTCATTACTCAAATGGCTAGTCAAAATTTTCTCAAATGGTTTTAAAGCTATTCGTAAAAGCTTTTGCACCCGGGTAAATGTTTGCAGGTTTAAAACCTTTCTGCCTACCAAATCAAATCCGAATAACGGCAGATGAGCTTCATAATAGTCATTATGAGTAATGTATTTTTCGTGTTTAGATTTTGAATTTTTACAGGCAAAAACAACCCGAGACTTAGGGTGAATAAATGCTCTTAGCTTTCCTTTGTCTACAGTGAAAGCCAAGTAATATCGCAAATGAAACTTTCTTTGTTCAAAGCCAAGTGTATTGATTTTAAGTTGCTGAGCCACTACATGTTCATTACTTCGCTTTTCAGTTAGTTGATCTAACCGCTCAATAATTTCAATTCCTTGCCTTCGTTGTTTATTGGTTTTTAAAATCAATGTTTCACCATTGGCCAATGCTTCTTCAATACTTTTAAGGTCATCTGCGTTTTTTAGAATGTATGTACGAGGTGTAATATACTTAGCGCGTCTTAGTCCGTAGTATTTATATATATAAAGCCACATGTTTTGTTTGGCTACCAAATGAAAAGAATTTGGAATGCCCCAAACGGTTGAGCAGTGACCAAACTCGGTTAGCTTTTTAAACATGCCTCTGGTCTTAAGGCTTACAGTATTGGCTTGCTGTGGGTTAGATGTTATTTTCCACCCCAATTCATTAAGTTTATTACCGTACAGCTCTGCCAAAGTTCTGTTAGTGTACAGTGTTTTCAAATAAGAATCATTTTAATCGAATGCCTGAATAAGCATCAATTCGTTGATGCCTAGGCTAAGGTATTCTATTTTTGGAGGGAAAACAATTGAAATGAAGATTATATCATACAATATAAACGGAATTAGGGCCGCCATTAAGAAAGGATTGCTTGACTATTTAAAAGAAATTGATGCCGATATAGTTTGTTTTCAAGAGCTTAAGGCCAATTCAGATCAGTTTGATGTTTCTGATTTTGAAGCCTTAGGGTACAAATGTTATTGGTATTCTGCCCAAAAGAAAGGTTACAGTGGTGTTGGTTTATTAACTAAGGTTGAGCCTAAACATGTAGAGTATGGTTGTGGGCACGAGTTATACGATAGCGAAGGGCGCTTTATAAGGGCTGATTTTGATGGTTTAAGTGTAATTTCTTCTTATTTTCCATCAGGCACTAGCGGTGATATTAGACAAGATATTAAATATGAATTTCTTGATTTCACTTACAACTACATCAAAGAGCTTAGAGATGAACATCCTAACCTTTTACTGTGTGGTGATTACAACATAGCCAACCACGAAATTGATATTCACAACCCAAAAGGGAACAAAAAGAACTCGGGGTTCTTGCCTGAAGAGCGCGCATGGCTAGATAAGTTTTACGAGAACGGAATGCACGACACTTTTAGAAGTATAAACCCTGAAATCCAGAAATACTCGTGGTGGAGCTACCGAGCAAATGCACGTGCTAATAACAAAGGTTGGAGAATTGATTACTGTGCGGCATCAGATGCTTTATTGCCAAGGGTAAAAGAAGCATTTATAGACAATGAGCCCAAGCAAAGTGACCATTGCCCAATCGGGGTTGTTATTGAGTAGATTATTTTCATAAAGAAGAATCCTGAAATTACGGTTTACAAAAGGGCAGTATTTAAGTACTGCCTTTTTTAGTTCTGTACTATTCTGTTTTTGATTAAAAGAGAGATGTGTCCTTTGTTAAGAAGTACTCATGACGTGCTGGTTACTAAAGATTTTTTAGTATCCAAGTGTTAAATTCGCCACAAAGGCATTTTTAAGGTGGAACAACTCATTGAAAGCATAAAAGCGTTTGACAAAGAGGTGACTTTTGAGTCGCTAAGAGAATTTATAAAAGGCGTTGACATTGAGTCGCTTAATTATGGTACTCACATAATTGAACCTAAAGAAGCGGGTGATTATGGTAGAAATGAATTAACTATGGAGCCTTTTGAATGCGTTTTGGTTTGTTGGCCGCCTAAAACGCAAAGTGCCATTCACTTTCACGATGGTCTTTTTGGCTACGTATGGGTGGTTGAAGGCGAACTTGATAATGTATTTTATAGAGATAGAAATGGCTTATTAGAAGAGTACGCTGTTGATAGATACGTAAGAAACGGCCTTGTGCCCGAACCTGATGGGGTCATTCATAAACTTAGAAATAACCACTCCGATCAAAGAGCAGTAAGTATTCACTTTTATTTTCCTGCCTTACACAGTTTTGATGGCATGCGTATTTATAATATTGAAACCGGAGATTCAGGAGTACTTAGCGCTGAGGCTAAATCGGCTTTTTGGATTGAGAGAGATGGCCATTTTAAATCTATTGATCGTAATGCTTTTAAATATGTGAGCTATGAGGAACTTAATAAGCATAAAAGCCATGTAATAAGCAATGTAATGCCTAAACCCAATTCAAAAAGGGTAAGTCAGATGAACAGTGAGTACTTCTGCGAGCATGCTGATAAGTATGATCATGGCGATGAAATTCATGTAAATCGAAAAAAGTATACTGAAGCAATTGACGATCAGATAGCAAGTGACTTAAGAAAAACAGGAGGCATTACCAAGCACCTTGATATTGCAATTGGCACAGGCCGAAGAGCGCTTGCCATTAGAGAAAAAAGTGGGATTAATTACAACTTGGTTGGTGTAGATATAAGTCCTGAAATGAGCAAAATTGCCAATGAGCGTGGTATTGAAACTCACAATATTGATTGGGTAAACGATGATGTTCCTTTTGCTGATACCTTTGATTCTGTGACATTTTTATACGCTTTTGGTCATTTGGCCTGCGAAAAGTGTAGAGTTACAACGCTAGAAAAAATTAATAAGTGTTTACACAAAGGGGGCGCTTTTTACTTTGACCTTTTTAGCATTGAGAATGAAAATGAATGGGGTCCGCTGGCTAAGCGAGCTTTTGAAACAAAAGGGTTGTCAGAATTTGGTTATCAAAAAGGAGATGTGTTTTACCGAAAACTAGGATACGAAAAGATTGCCTTTGTTCACTATTTTTCAATTCCTGAAATTAAATCACTGCTAGAAGGGGCTGGCTTTAAAATTGAATGGATTCACAATATTGGCTATTCTAGAAACCCGGGTCAAATAGTGCATACAGGCAAAGAAGGAAACTACTTTGTGAAAGCGATTAAGGTTTAGCAGTTGCGTTTATAAAGCTATAAATCTGCTCAAAATATGATAGCCCACCCACTTGCCAAACATTGGTGTGTGTAGCTGACTCAACTGGAAGAAACGTTTTGTTTTCAGATTTTAAAGCTTCAAAATTCTCTTTGGCATAGTCAAAACTGATTCTATTGTCAGCGGTGCCATGAATTATTAAAACAGGTTGAGTAATATTTGTCGCGGCATCCATTGGGTTGCCATTTTCAGCTTTAATACCAGCCATTTGTTCGCCGCGGTATATCATGAAATTACGATACCATTCAGGTAAAAACGGTCCCATTCTTTTAATATAGTCGTGGGCTATTTTTTCAAAGTTTGAAAAAGTACTTTCAATTATGCCGAATTGAATTCGGGAATCTAAAGCTAATGATTGCATGGCAACAGCACCACCTAAGCTTTGGCCCCATATGCCAATGTTTTTGCAATTGTACTTTTCAATAAGTACATCAATTAGGGCTTTTATGTCATGTTTCTCCTTAACACCAAAAGTGCAGAATTTACCTTCGCTATCGCCATGTGCTCTCAAATCAACCAATACCAAATTGTAGCCTTGGGCAATAATGTCGGGTGCTTTTCTAAGAAAGTGTTCTTTGTATGCGCGAATACCATGAACCATAATTATGGTTGCTGTTGCTGAGACTGAAGTTGTTGGTATGTAATAAGCTTCAAGCTTGAAATCTTCATAACCTGAATATGAAACAGAATCATAGTCTAAACCAATTTCTCCTGGATTTTGAAAGCTAGCCATTAGTTTTCGCTGCTTGTTTACCGGATCGCCTGTCATTACCATGCTGCGCGGAATCAAATCATAAAACCCATAAAAAATGGCTGCTAGAAATAAGAATAGCAACCATTTCCATAATTTTTTAAAGCGCTTCATTGCAGCGCAAAGTAAGTTTTAGTGAACTATTACTTTTTGCGTTTTGCTTTGATTAACACTTTCCAATCTCAACCAATAAACCCCTTTGGGAAGGTTTAATGTATGAGATTTCTTCAATGTATTTTCTACAATAATTATTTGCCCTTGGCTATTATAAACTTCAAGTTTAAAAGGAAGTTCATCTTCAATGTTTAGTTCACCTTTTGTTGGGTTTGGATAAACTGCGGCAATCTTTTGAGTTGTATTAATATCTGTGGTTATGCCAGATTTAGTTAATGTAAGCTTCACGGTGTCGTAGTTTTCACAATAGGGTTGTGAGCCAATTTTCCATACGAAGCGATAAACCAAGTTATAAGAATAAACAGTATCGAAAGCTACTTCTGCGGGGTCAAAATAGAAACCGGAGTCTTTTTTATAAATTACTCCAGGTCCATTAAAATAACCGCTTTGATTTTCTGGAAATTGAATCAAGGTATCTAAAAGAAGTAGGGTGTCTTTTGTAGAAAATCTTATGGCATCATATTTCAGGTTTACTATTGGTAGTTGTTTCACGTTAATTATTGTCTCATTTGTGTCAGTGCATTGTGTCCCTGGGTCTTTGTAGGTGTAGAATAGTGAATATGCCCATAGTTTTCCGCCATCAGTTCGAGGCGTTCTGTTGGGAAAAAACCTACCATTTTCTACGAATGCTCTGGTATCAACGGTGTCAAACCAAGTGCCACCATAGGGTGTCGCATTAAAGGTTAAGGGAAAGTCTTCTGTATTCCAGCAAACGTCAGCTGGTTTAAGCAATCTCAATTCAGGTACTTTATTTGAACGTAAATAAATGCTATCCACTGCGGTGCAATTTTTAATGGAGTCAATATAGGTGTAATAAAATGTGGTGTTTGTTTTAATATATCCCTTTACCTGAAATGTCGAGAAATTAGGATTATTACTGCTCCAAACTCCGCCTTTTCTATTTTCCAAATCTGTCAATATGAAATTAACGTATTCATTTTCGCAAACAGGAGAAAGCAAGTTTTCTGTCTTTAGAAGTGAGTCACATTGCCCATTTACCAGAAATGGAAGAATTAAAGCTAAAACAACAATTAAATTTTTCATGCGTCTTTTTTCAAGACCAAATACGTGAAATTTAGGTTGCATTAACCAAAAGGCAGGTCATCTTTAGACTCTTCCACAATCTCTTCAAGTTCGGCAAACCATTCTTTTCCATATTTACGCTCAAGTGGTTCTTTTAAAAACAAATAGGTAGGTACTTCAAGCTCTTTCCCAAGCTTACAGGCCGGATTACAAATGCTCCATTTGTGATAATTCAAAGCTTCATATTCTCCTACTTGACTGATTCTAATTGGATATAAATGGCAAGAGATAGGCTTTTTAAAATCGGTTTTACCTTCTTCATGGGCTTTTTCAATGCCACATTTATACATACCATCTTCTCTTATCACAAAAACACATTCGCCTTTGGGTAGGCAAGTAGTGGCCAATTCACCTTCAGCATCGGTTTCGTAGAAGCCATCTTTTTCAAGCTTTTCAAGCGATTGTCTTCCCAAGTAAGGTTTAATCTTGTCAAGATCTTTCTCAATTATGGGCAGCTCTTCTTCAAGCAATGGCGCACCATAATCGCCTTCAACACAGCAAGCACCTTTACAAGCACTTAGGTTACAAACAAACTCCTTCTGAATTACATCAAATGATATGAGTACGTTATCGTGTAGTAGCATATTTGGGTGATTTTAATTAAATAGTTTCGTTTAATTATTTCAAGAATCGGATTCAAAATACTGTTCTATATTCTAGAGAAAGAAATGTTCATCCCAATTTCGATTGTAGGATTAGGCTGATAATTAAGTCATTCGGGGAATCTTGTTAACGACAAATAAATTGTTGAAATTTGCAATTAGGGTATCAAATAAGAATCTAAATTTAGTTGAGATTTGCTTTTATTAAATTCATGATGAGTTTTTGAATAGTTTTCCTTTGTTCTGGATGACTTTGTGCTACGGCAAGAGCTAATGTAACAAGCGTATTGTCATTTATTTTTCTGTCACCTTTTTCATTTAAGTGATGTCCGTTTTTCTCAAGAAACCAAACAAACATAAACGAACCAATTCGCTTATTACCATCGCTAAAAGGATGTCCTTTGATGATAGAATATAGCAATTGTACGGCCTGTTCCTCTATTGTTGGATATGCAAGTTCTCCGAAGACTGTCTGTGAAATGCTACCCAAAATTCCTTTGAATGAATCATCCTTCTCGTTCCCAAATAAGTTGCTAGCTTCCCCTTTAGTGATTAATGTGGTTTTTAATTGTTCAATTGCGGTTTTAACATCTTCGTAATTAATAACGTATATCAAGTCATTATTCAGGTTTTCCGACGATAGTTCATCTTTGTCATATTTATCTAGTAGCTCAAATGATTTTGAATAGTGTGAGATAATTGAGAGTAATCCATCAGTCAACTTCATTTGATTATGAAAAAGCTCTTCATTTAGTTGATTGATTTCCTGTTTCAGTGTTGCTACCTTGTCTTTTTCGGTTTTTAGCAGTTTCTCATTGATAGTAAATCCTTTAAGTAGATAGTCTTTTAATCTTTGTGTAGCCCATTTTCTAAACTCAATACCTACCTGTGATTTAACGCGATAACCTATTGAAATAATAACGTCTAAATTGTAGTATGATACTTTTCTCGATACCTTGCGGTCGCCCTCCATTTGAACTTGGCGAAATTCTCGCCAAGTTGGCTCTTTACCTAGTTCTCCCTCTCTGTAAATGTTCTTTATATGGTATTCTATGGTACGTCTAGCTTTTCCGAACAGATCCATAATTTGTTGTTCTGTCACCCAGACTGTGTCTTGTTCACCATCAATAACTACCTGAAACTCGGTCTCACCATCTCTAGGCTTAAATATTACTATCTCACTATTTTCTATTTCAGGCAAGTTCATAAATCAAATGTAACTTCTTTTAAAACTCATCAAATCCGTTCATTAATCTTCATCAACTTCACCATTTTCAACCTTAAAAAATTGCGCCGTTTTATTCACTTTTTCTAAGGCGCTTTTAAGCCGTGGTTTACTCGTGTCGGTTATAAATATTTGTTCAAAAGTATCATTGGCCAGCTCTAATATTCTGGCAGCTCTTTCATTGTCAAGTCTATCAAAAAGATCGTCAAGTAAAAGTATTGGCTTTCTACCAGTTTTAGATTCAATCAATTTCGCCTGAGCCAACTTTAGCGCCAAAACGTAGCTTTTTTGCTGTCCTTGAGAACCAAATTTTTTAAGTAAATCTCCATTAATTGAAAACTCTAATTTGTCTTTGTGTATACCACATTCGGTTCTTCCGAGGATCCTTTCTCTGTCAAAGTTCTTTTCAAAAAGCTCAAACAAATCATTATTGGCCAACTGTGATTTATATTTAATCTGTAAAGCTTCTTGGTCTTGGTTTATGGTATTTGCAAACTGGGCAAATAACGGCTCTACCTCATTAATAAACTCACTTCTTTTAGGGTATAGTGCTTGGCACAGCTCATGCATTTGTTGATTATACACTTGCAACAGGCCTTCGTTTAGTTGGTTGGTTTCTTTGGCTTGTTTTAAAAAGCTGTTTCGTTGCTGTAATACTTGATTATACTTAACTAGGGTGCTGAGATAGTCTGTATCAAAAAATGAAATGCTACTATCAATAAATTTTCGCCTTTCTTCATTGCCTTCAGTAACCAAAACCAAATCTGTAGGTGCTACCATTACAGCCGGAAACCTACCATAATGCTCAATGAGTTTGTCGTATTCGTTTCCGTTCTTTTTAAGTACTTTTTTTCGGCCTTGGGTAAATCCGCAAAAAATGTTGGTTTCTTCTTTACTCTTAAAGGTTCCTTCTATGGTGAAGAACTGCTGACCTTTTAGAATATTCTGTGAATCTACGCTGTTTTGCGCGCTTTTACCAGTTGATAGATAGTGTATTGCGTCGAGCATATTGGTTTTGCCCATTCCGTTTAATCCAGTAAAACATACTATACTTTTATTAAAGCTTAGAGCCGTGCTTTTGTGGTTCTTAAACTGGCTTATTTTAATCTGCTGCAATTGCACTGTGCGAAGGTAGAAAGCTCAATTTTTAAATTGTGTTGGCGAGTTGACAATACATTTGTAACTGATGCGATTTTTCATATTCATATTGGCATTTTCGTTTTTTACAATTTCAGCTACAAATGAGCAAGATTCTGACTTGAAGAATATGCCATTAGTTAATGAGACCATTATGTTTAAAAGGTTATTGGATTTGAAAGACTGGAGTATTGATAAAGCGAGAAGTCATTTTCCTAATCAAATGGGCGGGGGAGAAAAAGGCGATGCTTACCGTCACGTATTGGCTAGCGTTTTGAGCAGAAAACTATTTGGTAGAGCCATTGCTTCAAGCTCTGGATTTGTAAATGAGCTAATTCGCGATGTTAGAAAAACCAATACACCACGCGATAGATTCATGGATTTGCATAACAATAGGGTGGGCCGTGTAACTTGTTATCATGAATTGATTGGCAAAACCGATGAAGAGACAGCTAATAACGTTCTGGAGTTTTTTAATGAATCGGGAAACCTAGTATTGATGAAATGGGGAGGTGTGCTACCTGATTCCAAAAGGGCTAAAAAAGAGTCAAGGCAAAAGGCTTATGCTAATCAAGTGATTTTATATTAAATCATCACCCCAACCGATAAATAAAAACTTCTTGGTGTTGCTGGAATAATTCCTGGGCCAGGATAGCTTTCGGCTCTTCTTGTAAAATACCTTTCGTTGCTTAGGTTATTTACGCCTGTTGAAAATCGGTAGTGCTTAACCTCATATTCTAATGATAAGTCTATAACTAAATACGAAGGAATAGTGCCTGTGAGCGCATTCGGGTTGAAAGTTGAGTTTGTGGCATCAGAAAATTGTTCACTCACATAAGAAGCTTGAAAAGTGGCTTTAAAGCCCTTGAATTTGTAATTGAGCCCTGTTCTCAGCATAAGGCTTGGAACGTATTCTACTTTTTTATTGGCTATTGATCCGATTTCAGATTCAATATATCGCGCATCGGTGGCCGCAAGGTTTACAAATAAGGCAAGGCTTGAGCGCTTTTGCGGTTTATTGAGTAGTTTGAAAATGTTGGCTTCACCAAATATTTCAATGCCAACATGCCTTGAATCACCTATGTTAGTTCTGAGCAAAGTTGTGCTTCCTGGCATTTCATATTGGCCAATTCTGTCATTGTATTTCAACATGAAAAAACTCACATCAGCATTAAGCCAATTGGTAATTGCTCCACGAATTCCAAAATCCATATTGAAACCGTTTTCATCAGTAATTAAGCTATCAAGCTGAAAGTTTGGATTAACTACTCGCAAATCGCTAAAGGTTATTGACCTAAAATTTCTAGCATAATTGGTGTAGAAATGCGCTTTTTCGTTTAGGTGGTAACTCGCTCCAATGCCATAAAGTGGCACCCAACGCGTTGTAGAACTTTCATCAAAGTTTTGAGTTGAAGAAACCAAGTTTCCGGCAAAATCATATCGGTTAAGTCGCCAAGTGCCAATGGCATCAGTTCTAATATGCTCTAATCTAAAACCTGTGGTTACACTTAGTTTTTCGTTAAAATGAAAAAGGTTTTCAATAAAAAATGATTCGTTTTGGCTAGGGAATTCGTAGTTGAAATGCTCGGGCACTTCAGGATTAAGCAATTTAAAGGTTGGTGTAGAATCGGCGCTTGCCAGGCCTTGTTGCCTTTTGGTTAAACCTTGATAATATCTAAACCCAGCAATAAGTGTAGCTTCTTTTTCTTTCACTTCATATTCATGCAGAAATCTTGCCTCAGCACCGTAGTTTTTGAATTGGTCGCTTATTAGCGTTCTGTTTTCAAAAGGATTGTCAGGAACTCCAATTTGTTCTAAGTTGCCAAGAGCATCTCGGCCAGAGTTAAGACCAAAGCCTTTAAAATTAATTCTTGTATTCTCAGTTATTCGGTAATCGAAAGTTGCAGCCGCTAAATTCCAGTTTACATTAAACCAATTTCTATTTCTTAGTGATTCTGTTAAATCACCATTATCAAATATTTGATCAGTAACTCCCCCAGGCTGTTGGGCAACATATTTCATGTAAGAGTACTCAAGCCCAAGTTTTATACGAGTATTTAATTGGTAACCAATTCTAGCAAAAGCGGTTTGTGCATCAAAACCTGAGTTTTCTCTCCAGCCTTTACCTGTTTTGTACTGATAATAGGTGTAATAATCAATTTTGCCTTTAGTTCCACCAGCACTCAAAAAGGTGTTTGAGAGTCCAAATGATCCAATAGATTGCTCAGCATTTACTTCAAGCGGTTTATTTGGTGCTTCTTTAATCTTGAAATTGAGCATACCACCAAATTGGGTTCCATATTGTAATGAAGCTGCACCACGAATCACTTCAATTTTCTCTACAGCTTGCATCGGTGGCGTGTAATAGCTTTCAGGATAACCCAATGCATCAGCGCTCATATCGTAGCCATTTTGTCTGGTGTTGAAATTGGCGGTTCTACTTGGGCCAAGACCGCGCGCTGCAATATCTAATTGAAGGCCTGCAAAGTCGCTTTCCCAAATGTTGAGACCTGGTACTTTGGCAAAAACTTGTCGCGCATTATTGGTAGCTTTATTGGCGGCAAAATCATCTAGTACAATTACTTCATTCTTTTTTGATTCATAAATACCAAAGTCTTCTACAGATGCTAAGCGAGCCATGCCATTGGTAGATTTTTCAGCCACAATATCTATGGCATCAAGATCAATTGAGAGCTTCGATAGTTTAAAAACTATAGTTGTATCTCTTGTAATTCTTGTTTGTATAATGATTGATGCTCGGTTGAGCCCGAAAGCTTCAATTTTGTGTAAGCCACTAGGAATTATCGCTTCATATTTTCCATAATGATCGGTATGTACAACCTTATTCAATGAATGAATAACCACCACAGCATTGGTAATAGGTTCGCTGTCTTTATCGCACAAAACCTGCCCATTAATGGTAATGCTTTTGGCATTTAGAGAACCAAAACAAAATATAGATATGAGAATAGTAGTTATAATTCTCATTGCATTTCAGCTTTATTGAATGGTAAAATCCAGCTTTTCTTTCTCCAGTTGTCTTCAAATTGAGCAAGGTTCACATTTGGGTCTATTAGCAGTTTTGCCTTATTGGCATTAAGTGTAACCCATACTTCGGCCCGCACTCTTGGGTCATTCATGCCTTTTGCTTTGAAATGATCTTTTAAAAAGTGTGCGTATTGCAAAATGAGATCGGGCTGCATCGCCATCTGTTTTTCTTGATGCTCATTTAAAAACTCGCTATTTCTCACAGAGCCTTCTCTACCATTTTCGCCATCTTTCACATAAAATGTAGCAGTTCCTGCTTTTTCCATGAGCATTACGCGCCAACCAAAGCGGTAGCCTTCTTCAGTCCAGAACATATTACCATCATAAAGCAGATGGCGCCAAGGGAATAAGAGTTGAAAGGAAAAGAAAAGGATGAAAAATGGAAGTAGTAACTTTTTAGCTAACGTAAATCGACCTATCCCCGGCCCCCTAAAATGGTCGGGATTTACAACTTTCTTCTTCCAAGCAAGGGTGCTTTTTACCGAATCTTTCAGTAATGTCCCGAATTTGTTTCGAGACAGATAGAGTCGAAATAAGTTTTGAATAAAGCTCAAAACCAAACCTATACGCTTCAATAGTTTTTCATGCCAGTTTGCCGAAAAGAAAATGGTTACTCCCAAAATCATTACCAATGGGAATACCCCAATTTGAAAAAGTATGCCAGTTAAAGTGTGAAAGATGACAACTGCTATAAACCCTAAAAGTCTTGTTCTTTTATAAAGCAGAGCAAAAACAATAAAGGTATCGAAAAACATGCCTGCCCAACTGAAAATATAAGCCGTGGCTTTGTATTCAAATAAAAAACCAATTATTGGTAAGCTACTTTTAGCAGGAAGCCAAATGGCCAATGGTAGGGCTTCTACTAACCAATCGTAATTTATTTTGGCTAAACCTGCGTAAATGTAAACAATGGCAATCTGAAGCTTAATTACATCAATAAAGAAACGATTAACTCGATCTGTTTGAATTTTTGGGTTGCGTTTAGCATCAATGGAAAAGCTTTTATGGGCCGGCAACAAAATCAATAGAAAAGAAACCAAGCTCACAAAGTAGTAGTGGTTTAAGTAGTAGGTAATATCAATAAGCTCAACGTATGTAAAGCATAGAAAAAACAATGCTGTAAAAAGCCTGTAGAACAAACCAAGAGTAATGCCCAAACAAGCAATGGCCAAAACGGCAAAAATGGTGTACATACCAAGCTTTGACAGTGGCTCAATCCAATCAAAACCAAAGTAATTGAAATGTATAATAGGTTCAACCAACTGAGTGTCAATCCAGCCCATGTACATATAACGAATCGTGCTAAAAAGCATAACCATACCAAAGGCTATTCTAAAGGTAACCAATGGCGCAATGGACGTGCTCTGCCTTGAATACTGGCTAATAGCCGATGATATTTTCTTGGTAAAATTCAAAATACTAATCGCCGTCTCCTGAGTTGTATGTAATGGTTAGTCCTAGCAGAGAAACCATTGAGCTTTTTATGTTGGCCGTATTATTTTGTAATTGGTCTCTAAGGTTTATCATTTCTTCACCAGAAACATAATTTGATATTCTGCCCTTTGGCAAAGCTTCAATGGCAGCATCTATTTTGGCAAAAGCTTCTCGGGTTTGAGTTATCAGCTCAGGACCGCCAATTACGGTTTCTAAATAATCATCGAAACCAATAATAGCTTCTCCATTTCTTGTTTCGCCTGCCCAAATATTTCTTGCATTGGCAAAATGTTCAAAAATCAATTCGCGCGAAATCCCGCTGTACCGAGCTTCTACTAGGTTGCTGTCAGGGCCGCTTTGTCCAGCAGTTAAACCCGCAGGTAATTCAACTTTATAATTCTTAAGGTTTTCATAATCCTTTAAAAAACTGTTGTAATAAAGCGTAATTGAGCTACCGGCAGATGTTCCATCATTATTAATGAATTCGCCTCGATAGCTATTTTTCCATTCATTAACTACTTCGGTAAATGTTGTTTTCAGTTCATTGGTTATCAATTGCAAATAGTCGATGCGTTCTTGAGTAATAGATGCCAATAAAGCGCTATCAGTTTCGTTTCCAAAAAGCAAGTATTCAACTGCATAAAAGCCCCTTACATCTTTATCAAAACTATTGGTGAGATCAAAATCAGGGTTTAATATATTGGCTTCTACTTTTGATTCATTTACAGGGAAAACACCCAAAACTTCAGCGTAGGGGCCAAGTAAAAGGTTACCAGGGCCAAAACCAAATGCTGAACAATGCTGTTGATCTATTGCCGCTTGTTTCCAAGCCTTTTGAGTTGCCTTGAGCTGTTCAATATTTGGATTTTGAGTTAGAAGATCTACTTGATTGCTAAGCGCAACAACACTTGTATTTAGTTGCTCAAAATTGGGGATAATCAAATTATCGGCCACACTTGTAAGCATGGCCTTCCTATCAAAGTTATTTTCTTCGGGCGTATTGTCGCTACCACAAGAGCAAATTCCTATTGTCACCATGAGCAATATGAATCCACCAAGTTGTTGTATTGTCTTCATAATAAAGACTGTTTTTAATTCTAGTTATTGGCGTAAAAACTAATTACTTCTTCATCCGTAAAATCGTAAATAGCTTTGATGTCATCAATTATTTGGTCAAGGTTGGCAAGTAAACTGGCCTGGTTTAAAAATCTGTAGCTCGTAGGAGTCTCGCCAATTGGAGCCAGTAGCAAATCTAAAATTGCATCAATTTGTGCATCCGTAATTTGCTTTTCGGCTATTCCTTTTAATCCACTGGTAAAACCTACACCTTCAGCATAGGCGTGCATAGCATCACCTAGCTTGGCTTCACGTTCTTCACCGCTAAGGCTTGTGGCTTCTTGAAGTAATAATTTGGTAGCGTTGCAGTAGTTTATTACGGTTGCAAAGTTTGATTTCTCCCAGTTAAGCAAAAAAGCATCTAAAGCTTCATCTCTTTCAGTATTATAGTCTTCTCCGGCTTCAATAGCAGCTTTTGCGGTTATTAGGTTCGTCTTAATGTCGTAAAAAACGCCCGTTTTTGAGTCATTGTTAGATCTACGTTTTGCATACTTTGCCGGGCCTTTGGCGGTTTCAGCATTAAAAGAAATATCGGTTCCAAAAACCTTTATCAATTGATCAATTGAAGCGCTTGAACTTAGGTTACCATTTACGACAGAGAGAGCATGGTTATAAAAAGCTGCACTAAATGAGCCTTTTTCAATCATCTGCTCCAGTTCCAATCCATTTTCATCCAGTAGTCTTGAGCCTAATAAACCACCTTCTTCACCATTGGCAGGTCCGTTGGCGTCAGGCATTTGAAAACCGGTACTTGAATTTGCCGCTTTAACCAATTCTATAAGCCATGAATCTATTAGGTCTTTATAGGTTGAAAGGGTTACTGATGCCAAACTTGTAGGATAAGAAATGGCGCTTACTGTTTCGCTTTGTGCATTAGCTTCGGCAATATTTAGGGCATCTGCGAGTTCTGAAAGCTCATTAATTACAGTAGTTTCTGAAATAGTGTTGGTTTCGAAGTTTGCCGATACATATTCAGAAGGGATGTCTAATGGCTCTGGATCAGGGTTGCAGCTTATAAATGAAACCGAAATAATGAATACGAGTAGGTTGGTGATTATTGATTTTGTTTGCATTTCTTATTTAGAATGATTTTAAACAAGGCAAAATTACATTGCTCAAACGGCCAAAAGATGACTTTCGTCATCTTATTTGGAATCGTTCTAAATAAAATTTACAGAAAATAACTCTATGCCATCTCTAATTCAATGAGCTTGGGCACCAAAACATGATCTTCTAAAAGTTCGTGAATATTCATGTCTTCTTTGAAAGCGTTGATCTGTTGAATAAGTAATCGGTAAGGCGAAGCATTCATTTCATCAGGCCTATACGCCTTAAAAAGTTTTATAATTACCGAAATATCTATAGGTGAGTGGTTATGCTCAGCTAAAAACTGCATTGATGAATAATTGTAAAGCATCATGCTTTGCTCTGCACTTAAGGTGTATGTTCCATGTAGGCTTAGCGAATAAGGGAAAAGCCTTTCTTCTTCGTAGGTGATATGTTCAATTAAATGAGTTCTGTAACTTGAGAAAAGGGAATTAATTGCAATGGCAAAAGCTGAGTTGTTGCTAAAGCCTTCAGTAAGAATTTCAAGGGTGCGTTCAATTTCAGGTATTCGCTTGTACAAATATTCGTTGTGAGAACGCTGTAAGTATTTAACCACCATGCCAACATCATATCGTTTTAGAGATCTAATGTTGGTCAATTCATTTTGAAAAGGCGCACATATAAGATCAATGATAAAATCAGGATCAATGCTATCGGCTAATGGTAATGTACTTAATGGCTTTGTGGCATTCACATCAACATTAAATCGCCGCAGCACATTGGCTGAGAATGAGCTAATAACGCTTAGCTCTGCAGGAGATGCTTTAGATGTGATCATTTGTTTTTGTTTTTCAACAAGTTCAAAGATGAAAATCAAAAGGCTTTCGAGTTGATGACTTGGGTCATGTAATTGAAATTGATTAGAAAATTAAAATGTTAAAAATTTTGATAACTCGGTTTTTTTTCATATTCAACCCGTTCGTTAGGGAAAAAGCTAGATAATGGAGTCCATAAACCTAGGGAGCGCTTTGAAAAACTTTTAAATTAAAATCATGAAAACAAAAATGTTTTTTGCTGGGCTGATTATTGCCCTTAGTACCCTATTTGCCTTTAATTATTCAAGTATGAATTCACCGGATGAGCAACTACCAATATCTTGACCTTGTGATGATATTGTGATTGAAAATCACATACCAGCAGGACAATGTTCTACTCCTCAATGGCTTAGATTAATATATTGTGACGCCACTCGCAATTGGGTTGATCTGAATTCTTTAGGCAATGGAACTCACACACCGCCAGTTCCTTGCGTTTCAAATGACTGCGGTAACAGCTGTCCATTAGGCCTTGAAATGAGCGGAAGTGCGGGCATTACTCCGTTACCAATTCCTGCACCTGGTGGTTCAGCAGTTTATCATCTTCCTGGAGGTTGTTTGTGCTCAGGCACATTGGAGATTAAAATTGATAATCTAGGGCCAAATACAAAGCTTACGATAAAATGCATTTAGTCTAAACTTATTCAGTAAGAGCAGAAAGTTTATCTTTCTGCTCTTATCATTATGAAAAGGCTTATTTACATAGTATTACAAGTATTTTATTGTTTATGTATTACTGCTCAAACTCACGGCACATTTAAAATACTTTCATCTCAAAAATTCAATGAATCGACTTTTCAATATGATGTGTACGGAAATATCTACAGCTTAAGCTTATGCGAGAATGGAGAAACTGTGATTTCCAAAATAAACACTTGTGGTACATTGCTTTGGGCAAAACGAATAGCCGCCATTCACAAGGAAAAAGTTAGGTTAATCACATCAGAAAATTTGAGATTTACTTTTGTTGGAAAGAATGTTTATATCGTTATTGAACAGATTTATTTAAGCACCTTCAGAAGTAATACGAGGGAAATAATTCACTGTTTAACTACAGGTGGCGAATTAAAATGGAGCAGAATATTTCCCATTAAATCTAATAAAAGACTGAGTCCTGAGCTAAATGGTTTTGTTGATGCCAATGGGCATCTAGTGTTGTCTTATTTTAAAGAAGTTATAAGTGGCAGTAGTACAGATAGTTTATACTTTAGTGTACTTAGGTTAAACCAACAAAATGGAGAAATAATTAATCAAAATTCTTGGTCTAAAAATTTTGTACAAGGAGGGTTTGGTTTGTACGATATTCCATTGATTAATGTTTATGAAATTAATAATGAAGTTGAACTCCTAACATTTACAAAAGATTATAAATTAGAAAAAACGATAATTAGGCTTAATGATTTAAGTCTAGTTGGGCATTTTTCGCAAACAGGATTTAAGCGCTACATAGATTTTAGTAAAACACAAATAAGAAATGAGAATGAATATAAATTAGAAAAAACGATAATTAGGCTTAATGATTTAAGTCTAGTTGGGCATTTTTCGCAAACAGGATTTAAGCGCTACATAGATTTTAGTAAAACACAAATAAGAAATGAGAATGAATATAAATTAGATGGCCACACTGAATTTAATCGGAATGAAAAGTGGCTGTTCGAAATTTATGGTAGGTTTGATTCGGTAGTTACTTATAAACCTTTTTTTAATGGTACAGGAGATGAACGTTGCGCCCTTAACACTACCAACGATAGCATTATTTGGATTAAGTCAATAGCTGAATATCCTAAAGCTCACTTAGAAAGTTGTAATAAAGGTGACAGATTCAATCAGAGATATGCATTAGACGCTTACACACCAGGCGAATATGGTTTTGGACACAAAGAAGATGTATTCAACACCTCAATTATTTACAACCAAAACAAGCATTTATCAAAATTCAAAAACAACCATTGGTTTGACATCATAGATTACAATTCAGGCTACTGTAGCGATACAGCAGAGTCAAAATGGAGCTTTAAAGTTGAAGACACTATTATAGTTGATTGGACGCGAGAAATTTTAAAACCCGGGCCCAAAATATTTTTAAAAGACACCACTTTTACAATAGCCGATAGTGATTTTGAAATAAGAAAAATATGTGGCTCAAACGATTGGCTGCCAAGCAAGTATTTGCCAAATGATACTGTAGTTTGTGACAATAGTTTTGAATTGAAGGCGGATAGCGTACCAAGCCATGCCAAAGTGCAATGGAGCACTGGAGATACTGTTGAAACCATTATAATAAATAGCTCAGGCTATTATTTTGCAACCGTATCAAACAGCTCGTGTCAGGTTACAGACTCCATTCATGTGCAATTCATTAAAAATCCTTTGGCTCTTAAAAGAAACCGTTTTTACAAATGTGAGCATGACTCTTTTGAAATAGCAGTCAAGGATTTTGAGTATTTCAATTTGATTGAAGGAGACGATACTTTAGTTGGAAATGCTAACCTGTCGGCTGTTTGGCTTACGCAGCAAGGGGATTTTAAACTAGAAACCAAACCCGAATACCAATGTCCAAAAACGTTTGAGTTTAGCTTATCTAATTCCATACCAACTATTGAATTACCAACTGATACACTGCTTTGCGATAAAATGAATTTGAAATTAGCTGTTTCAAATAGTTATAATTCATACCTGTTTTTAAATGGCCAAATCTCCGATTCGTTAAAACCTCAATATGCATTACTAAGCACTACTGATAGTATTGTTTCAATACTAATTGTTGATTCGCTAGGCTGCACAGATGCAGACACCATGTTGTTAAAAGAGCATGAAAAACTACAAATTGACTATAATTATGATTCTTTGTTTACTTGCAGATCAGATAGTTTTAAGCTGAGTATAAAAGTAGAAACGGGTAAACCATCATTTTTCATAGTAATAAATGATAGTTCAATTGTATTGGATTCTAATAATTATGAATTGCAAAATGCCATTGGCAAGGTTTACCAAATTGCAGTAAAAGATGATTGCAATCGCCGTATGGCCATTCCAACAGTTGATACAAAGGCCAAAAGACTCAATTTACAAGCGCACTTTTCAGGAGCTGATACGCTTTTACTCGGTAGCACATTTAGTTCATTTGCTTCAGTAGATAATGGTACGCTTTATTGGTATTTGAATGAAGTTGCACAGCATTCCAATCAGCGGTTTACTCATCTCCCTGCTGATACTGGGATTTTTGATTTAACTATAAAAGGCGAGTATTTGAATTGTAGTGATAGTGCAAGTAAAACCTATTATGTTACCACGCCATTTTTATACGTGCCCAATGCCTTTACGGTTAATAATGACGGTTTAAACGAGCAATGGCAACCAAAATGTTATAAATGTAAGATTAAAGGCTACAAAATATATAACCGTTGGGGTCAACTCATTTTTGAATCGGAAGGAAATACAGCTTGGGATGGAACTTTGAATGGCGAAAATGTGCCGGCTGGTGTTTATCAAACTTTGATTTCATACACAGATGAGACTGGCGCATTGCACACAAAAAGTGTAGCGATTTATCTTTTGAAATAGCCTAGAGATTAAGCAAAAGAAACATTTTGTCTGTTGTAATTCTTTATGCTGCTGTAACCCAAGAAAATAAGGATCAAACCTATAAATTCGGTGATATAGAGTACTTCTACATAGCCCATTCGGGTAAAAGTACCGCCTATGCCAGGTAAAAGAGCACCAATGGCAATTAGAATATTGCTTTTAAACTTTACTTTTTCGTTGGCTTTTTTGAAGTAATAAAAAGCAGAATATATGGCTCCGCCTACTAAAAAGATAAAGGAGTAAATATTGATAAAAGGTGAGAAAAGCCTTACCCAAGTCCATTCAAACACTTTACCCGTAAGTTTTCCGTCAAAATGATTGGGTAGAGCAACGGGTGTAAGAATTACAAAAACTGAAGCAACAGCCACAATGGTTACTACAATTACTGCCGCTACATTGGCAAACTTCTTATTCATTAATAAGTAAACTGAACCTTGCGCTAATGGGAAACCGCCCAAAAGAGCCCCTACTATATACCAATACTTTAAATTGATGGTGTTGAATCCAAATAAGGCATTTATACTTTCAGCTAAAGTTCCGGCACCAAAAGTCAACACACCAATAGTCCACCATAGTACATATTTAGATGGCTTTGCTTGGTAATGATTTATTATGTTGTAGGCAAAGTAGATGCTAAATAGGGTAGTGGCAATGGGAATATGTTCTATAAACTCTTGCATGCAGTACAAAAGAGTGAACTTCACGCTTTAAGTATCATGACAAAAATCAACACCGATTTTAATTATTCCTTCTCGAACAACAAAGATAACTGCTTAAACCAAGCCCCACTTTTTTGACCAGAAATTGTAATGTTACCTGCGGTTTTATAATTGCTACATTCAAAACACAATTCTAAAAAAGCTTCTAACTCATGGTCAGCGTTATACCAAGCTATTGCGTGTCTTGGTTCGTAACATTCTGTTGCTGTTAAAGATGTACTGGTATCCTTAAGTAATTTTTGAATCCTTTTGATTTGAAAAGTATCAGTCAATTCATTTTTAAACTTGAACCTGTTAGTGTCAACTCCATTGTTTTTAATAATTGAAGCGTGCTGATACATACTATGATTACTTAATTCTGTTGAATCTTGGCCTACAAATAATGGTTCTAAGTCAATTAGGAAAATTTTATTACTCCTTTCAAAGAGATGATTAACCTTGTTTTCAGAAGCAGGAGCCTGTTCTATATGTTGCTCTTTTGATTTAGAGTTTTGACAAGCGCTGAAGGCCAGAACTGAAATAAAAAGTATCGCTAGTTTTCTTTGATTCATTGGGATATGTTTAGGCTTGATGTGAAGCAATTTATGTTCTTTAAGTATGTTTTTTATCGTGATTGAATGTGCAAAACTCAAAAAATAAAAATCGGTATTCAATAACTCAATGACTAATGCGCATGAACCATACTTTTATGAAAGATTTGGAGAAATTATTCTAACTCATTTGCGGTTTAAATTGGTCATTTTGTAAGTCACAAGCTTCGCCGTTCTCTTTTTGCTAAAGTGCCATTTTCAGAATCTAAAATCCAAAATCGCAAATCGATATTCATCATTCTTCTGGTACGAATTGTTCATATTCGTCAATACAACTTTTAAAAAGCTCATGTATTTTATCCATTTGATCATATCCCAACTTTTGGCCAAATTGAGTTAATAGATAAATACCACCAATGGTTAAAATTCCGCCAGGAACAAACCAAAGAGCCCAAGGATAAGCACCAATTTGCCATTGGCTTAAGCCCCAAAAAAGCATAGCCAAGGTGGCCGCTCCAAATGCTGCGTAAAAGAAAATAAACATAGTCCAAATGCCAGGTTTAGGTCCGTAAAGTCCTCTAATTAGGGTTCCTTTTGGATGCTCTTCAACCACTACACCCAATTGTGGACTCCAAAAATGCTCTTCACTTTTTGGTACTCTTATGCTTACATGGTGTGTTGCTACAGATCCCGTTAGTGTACCGCTTGCTTTAATTCCCAAGTCAAATTGTTCTAAAACATCATTTTGATTGGCTTTCAAATATCTTCTAAACCGTGGCCTTGCCCTTAAACTTTGAATTTCTGTGCTACTCATGTCAACTTAATACCTTTTGTTCTGTTTAGCCTAAGCTGCTAAATACTTTTGTAAATCTATGAGAAAATTTAAAAAGTTCTTACTGTTAAGCCTATCCATGTTGGCATTCTTTGGTTTGAAAGCACAAAGTTTAACATCAAGCATTAAGGGTACAATTACAGATAAAAATTCGGAGCAGCCCCTTATTGGTGCATCGGTAATAGTTGCAGAAACAGTCCCTTTAATTGGAGGAACAACGAACGCTTTTGGTGAATTTATACTTAAAGATGTACCCGTTGGCAGGCACACTATTGTGGTGAAATTTATGGGCTACGAAGATGTTTTACTCAACAATATTGAAGTAAACAGCGGAAAGCAGCTGGTGCTAAATATTGCCATGGAAGAAACCATTGTGCGAACAAATGAAATTACCATTATAGGTAAAAAAGACGAAGGGAATCCAAATAATGAATTAGCTACGGTGAGCGCGAGGCAGCTTTCAATTGAGAACTCAAAACGCTATGCCGGTAGTTTAAATGATGTAAGCCGAATGGCACAAAACTTTGCGGGTGTACAAGGAGCCAATGATACTCGAAACGATTTAGTAATTCGAGGAAACTCATCGCTTGGTGTACTTTACAGGCTTGAAGGAATGGATATTCCTAATCCGAACCATTTTGCCTTGTTGGGTAGCTCAGGCGGGCCTATTTCTATTCTTAACAACAATGTTTTAGATAACTCAGACTTTTTCAGCGGTGCCTTTCCTGCCGAATACGGAAATGCCTATGCAGGAGTTTTTGATTTGAGATTGAGAGATGGCTCCAATACACAACACGAGTTTTTGGGTCAAATAGGTTTTAATGGAATAGAAGCCATGGCCGAAGGGCCGCTTAAAAAGGGTGGTAGGGCTTCCTATTTGGTGAATTACCGTTATTCAACACTCGAAGCATTTAAGTTTATGGGCATTTCATTTGGTACATTGGCAGTGCCCGAGTATCAAGATGTTAACTTCAAACTCAATTTTCCAACTGCCAAAGGCGAAACTAGTATCTATGGTTTAGGTGGCATTAGCACCATTTCGTTTTTAAATGAAGAGACCGATGGTGAAGACATTTTTGTACCTGGCAGACGAGACCTGTATTACGGAACAAGAATGGGGTCTATTGGAATATCGCACAAGCAGCTAATTGGTAAGAAGAGCTTTGTACGTTTTATTTTAAGTTCTCAATATTCGGCCAACAATATCCAAAACGATACGCTTGATCTAGAGAACAACCCCTTTACAACTTATGAAAATAAAAGCGGACAAGGTAAAAACTCAGTGGCAGCCATTTTTCAGCATAAATTCAATAGTAGACATTTTATTAGAGCAGGTGGTTATTTTGACCGTTTGCTTTTTAACCTTGACGAGCGCTACTGGAGTAATGTTTTGGGTGATTATTTCCAACAAACTGATTACCGTGGTGCTACCTACTTATTACAGCCCTTTGCACATTGGCAATTCAAAGTATCGCAGCGACTGGTTATTAATACAGGCGTGCATATTCAGCAATTTTTGTTTAATAATGCCACTTCTGTAGAGCCAAGAATAGGCATTAAGTGGCAAGCTACCGAGCGAAGTGGATTTAGTTTAGCTTATGGAAGGCATTCTCAAGTGCCGCCCATCAGTTTTTATTTTACTGAAGTGGAAGGTAGAGAAGATGAAGGTTTTTTGAACAATGAGCTCGGATTCATCAAAAGCGACCATTATGTAATGGGCTACGATTTCAGTATTAATTCGGTAGCAAGAATAAAGCTTGAAGCCTATTACCAACATTTGTTTGATATTCCTGTTGATGCAAATCCATCGAGCTACTCGGTGCTTAACCAAGGGGCTAATTTCTACTTTTTCTTCCCTGATGAGTTGGTAAATGAAGGAACAGGAGAAAACTATGGACTAGAACTCACTTTAGAAAGATTCTTAGACAAAGGCTTTTACTACTTGCTCACAGCTTCACTTTTTGAAAGCAAATACACCGCAAGGGATGGTAGTACCTATAATACCGCATTTAATGGCAATTACAATCTCACCGCTTTGGTTGGTTATGAAAGCGAACTTTTTACTAAAAAGGAGCAAAGTGGCAAATGGACATTCACATCAAATGCAAGGTTTACGCTAAACGGCGGTCAACGATACACACCTTTTGATTTGGAATTGTCAAACCTGCTAGGCGTAGGCGTTCTTGACGAAACCCAAACTTTTCAAGCGCAATTTGATGATTATATGCGTTTTGATATTAGGCTAGGTTTAAAAAGAAACGGCCAAAAAGTAACCCACGAACTTGCGGTAGAATTGCAAAATGTAACTGCAAGAAATAACGTTTTTACCATTCAATACAACGCTGAAAAGGGAGAAGTTGAAGAGCTATACCAATTAGGCTTTTTACCCGTGGCACAGTATCGGGTTTATTTTTAGAGTGATTATTAGTTGGTCGTAAAATTAAACCTGACAGGTTTTTACCGGCTAAAAGGTTAGAAATTTGCTGGTTGTTGTGCATTTAATTTAATGCAAACCTGTCAGGTTTGGCAAGATTAAAATATCTCAGCCTTATAACTCACAAAAGGTAGAATGGGGAATAGGTTTAGATAATCAACTCGGCCTTGAACGGGGTTAAATTGAACGTTATATACATTTCTGCGGCTGTAAACATTATAAATGCTAATCATCCAAGAGCCTTGAAAATGCTTGCGCTTTTTTTGATAATGAATAAGCGAAAGATCCATGCGGTGATACCACGGTAGGCGGTACTCGTTGCGCTCTGAGTATAAACTAATAATGCCTACGGTATAAAGCGGTAAGGTGATTGGTCGGCCACTTTGCAAAACAAAAACGCCGTTAAGCTCCCAATTCTTAATTCTTTTGTTGGCCGTAATGTTTAAAATATGCGGCTTGTCGTGATTGGCATTGTAAACTGAACCTTCATCTAAAATGCCGTTGATATTATTTATCGATCTGCTGTAGGTATAGGCTATCCAACCCGTTAAAGAGCCTTTTTGCTTTTGCAGTAAAAATTCAAATCCGTAAGAGTTGTTACTGCCCACCCGCAGCCATTTTTCATAATCGGGCTCAATTAAAGCGCTGCCACCGGCTCTAATATCGCTCACGTTAGAAAATCTTCTGTAATAAATGGAAGTGGTTAAAGAGTAATCTCGCTCATAGCCCGATTGATTATAGCTCAAACTAAAAGAGTTTGAAATAACAGGTTTTATATTTTGCGAGCTTACAAACCATGCATCGGTAGGCATAGGAGTTACGTTGGCCGAGTACAGTTGCATGAATTGGCTTAGGCGGTCGTAGCTCAAGGCTATGGTGCTTTGTGCGAACCTTTTGGCAATTTGCAAACGTGGCTCGGGTTGTATTGATGTATAATTATTGGTAAAGTAGCTACTTAGCCTAAAGTTGGCAGTGGCTACATAATTATTTTTTAATTCTTTTTGTAAATCAATGTAAGGTGCAAATTCAACAAAGGTTTGTGTGCCCATGGTAAAAGGCTCATAATTAAAAAACGAAGAATCAGTAATGCTCATTTCCCCGGGGCTTACCAAATGTAAAGTACTTTGTATGCCCGCTTGTTTTACCAATTGACTTTGGTCAAAAGCCTTGAGATTATAATTAAACCCAAAGTCTTGCAAGCCTGAGGTGTGTACAGCTCCGGTAAAATTATTCTCTAGCTCATATTGCGTATAAGTTGCAGTGGTGGTTTTTAGCCATTTATTACTTTTTGTATTGCTTAGTTTAATACTTGCCACATTATTATCCCAACTTGAAGTTGACCCAAAATTGATGAACTGAACGTTTAAGAATTTATAATGGTCGTGGCTGTGATAAAAAGCCAAGGTTAGTTTTTTATGCTCGTTGAGCTTAGAGCTTATCTTAAAACTATAATCACTAAAACCGGTATTAAATTGGGGTTCTTCAAAACTGAAAGCCCGCACCATACGGTCAATGTAGGTGGTGCGCCCCACAAATTGAAAACTAGTAGGTCTCTTACCTTTGCTTATAGGGCCATGTAGATCTAAGTAAGAACTGATTAGCCCAATACTTAGTGCGCCTTGAAATTTGTTATAATTACCTTCTTTAAGCTGAACATCTAAAAAAGCTGATGAACGGCTACCCAAATGGCCGGGAAAAGCTTCTTTGTACAAACTTGAGGTACTAACCGAAGCTGGATGCAAAACAGAAAAGAAACCAACTGAGTGGGCAGGGTTGTAAACCGCAGCACCATCAATGGTTATGAGAGAATGCTGTGCCTTACCACCACGCACATAAAGACCCACATTGTTTTCCATTACGCTGCTAACGCCGGGCATTAGCTGTATTGACTTTAGAAGGTCAGGCTCGGCAAAAACGGTAGGTAGCTTAGAAATATACTGCGCGTCTAATTGAATAACCCCAATTTCGCTGCGCAGGGGTATCTTTTTATTTTCTATAATTTCAACTTCGCGCAGGTTATAGGCTAAGGGTTTTAGGTAAACGGTATTCAAAGTGTCAAGTGCATCTGCTTTAAAAGTAACTGGTTCGTAGCCCAAGGCAAAAAATCCAAAGGTTTCGGCATCTTTTGGTAGTTCCAAATTTATAATGCCTTGGGAGTTGCTAAATTGTTGGGTACTTAGGCCGTTGATGATAAGTTCAGAATTACTTATCGGGGTGTGTGTTTGTTTATTTTTAAAAATAATACATTGGGCACTTGTAGGCTTAGCGTTAATTAGAAACGCACTAAGAAGTAATATTTGAAGAATATATTTCAAAAACTTGTTGATATAACTAAAATATTATCACGTAAGGACGAATAGATGTAACAATTCCTTCGTTGGAAATAAGACTATTCTCGGGTATCCAAAAAGGATTGGTTGCGTCGTCTCTTTTTTGTTTTAAGGCATCATTGAAATAAACATTAGTTTTATTTGTGATTGCTAATGAGTTAAATTCTACGAGATAGTTCAAAGCTTCATCAGTTGTCTTTATTAAATCTTCAGCAGTACTTGAAATGAAATAATTCCGTTTAGAAAGTTCCATTTTGCCAGGTGGGATTTGAATATTCAAGTTATTAATTATCTGCGAATATGATTTCGGAGAATGAGAAAGAATACGTCCGTGAAAGGTTAAGTATAGCGTGTCAGCACTGTAATTATTGATTCTAGCCTTAATATCAAATACTTTACCGTCCTTGTACACCGTGTCGATTTTATTTACAGTCATAGCGATCCTGGGTAATTCCATCCTTAACTTTTTGCCAGAACTTAACTCTACTCCAATAAAATCTTCTTCACTTATAAGTAGTGGGAGTTTTAAGTTGTAATCTGGGTTTTTAAGAATGAGTGTCTTTTGGTTAATTTCTAACCAAGCATTTTTGATTAACTCCAAGGTGTTTGGTTCAAAGAAATAAAACCCAGAAATTGCCCTGGGTATATCTTCAACGCTATCAATAATTGACCCTTCCCAACATTCAATATCAATCTTTACTAAAGAATCCTTGTCATATTTTAGATAGATATCCGTGAAGATCAGTTTGTCTTTTTCTTCTAAATTTAAATCTACCGGGCCGACGGAACATGCCGTTAATAATATTAAGAATGATACAATTTTCATGACTTGTAAGTTATTATCTTCAGGCTAAAGCATACTTTAACCTGAAGAGATAATTTAAACTATTTAGTTTGAGATAATTTTGACAGTCACGCGGTATTCCCCATTATCAAAAACATGAGTGTTATTATTCGCTAGAAAAGTTGTTCCAGCAACCATCAATCCATATTGCTCCTGTGGGACTTGAGCTGCATTGTTATTGACATAAAATGCACTTGGGTTAAAGCCACCATATACATGATTATCTCTGCGAAACCAACAGGGAAATGTCACGCTGGGTATATTTAACTTAGGGTAGCTAGGATGATGTTTACCAGCTAATTTGTAATTCATCTTATATCTAGAACTTGAATTTTGTTCGTAGCAAACAAAGAACAAAGTGTCAGTTAATGGGTTAAAATAATTGAAAATTTCTTTGTCGACATTGATCACTGGCGCGGGACAAGTTCCTTGTGGAGTCCCATTGGATTTTATTCTACAAGCTTCTCTTTTTTTAATTTTTCCAAGTTTAAAATCGGTATCTTCATCGATATCGCCAAAATAATCTAAAACATTTGTGTCTCGTATTGTTGCACCTTTGCAAAACATATCATACTTACCTCTTGTCCAACTTTCAAAGTATGTTGCATTGTCATTGTAGATTTGGATTGACTCAACTATAACTTTATAATTAAAGGCCACATTAACTCCATTACAGTCACCAGGGCAATAGTTTGGATGGCTTGGGTCATCTTCATTTCGATATTTATCACAAATACTATCTCCACAATAACTGATTCCTTCAGGAAAACATCTCTCATCTTTAAAATTGTTATCATCTGGGTCATAACCAACAATCCAGATATAGTAGGAATCAACAGGTAATTCTTGACGCGATACCCTTACAGAGTCAAGTTGCTTTGCAGGGTTAAGAAAAAAGCCTGTATACGGCTTACTTTGGTTAATCTCCCAATTTCTATAAGGAACAATGATTAATTGTTTGGTAGTGTCAACTGTGTCAGCTTCTGGTATATAGACATGGTTTGTGTAGTCTAAAGTATTCATCAAAAAACCTGGTAAAAAATCTTTGTTATAATTATTTGGGTTGATTTTTATTTGGACTGTATCGTTATGGGTGTTCTGGAAAGGAATTCCAGTTAGAGCTTCAAATTCATCTTCAATAGGTTGAAATTCAGACTGAAAGTAGTGATTCATTTGGCATAAATCGTGCACTACGTTTACAAAAGTCCGATTCTGGACATAATAAGCAATCCCTTGCGCTACCCATGTAATTTGCACATCAACATCATTAGTCCAGCTAGTAGCTACATAGCCTGACGTCAATGGTAGTGTAGGTTTATATTTATCTTTTTCAATGTCTTCCGTCACATTTACTTCTTCACATGCTACAATTACCGTAGCGGCGATAAGGCATACTCCTAGTATCCAAATCATTGGTTTAATTTTGCTTCGCATCTTTTTGATGTTAGAAGGCTGCCCGTAGGTGTTATCTTTCCACAGAGCGTACCAAAAGGCAGCCTGCTTTAATTTAAAAGTTCCTGATTTTCAATTATTGAATTTTAGTTTTTCCAAGCTGACCTTCCCGGGTGCCAACTAGTTAATTTCAAACCTAAACTAAATTTTGTTAATTGCCAAACTATTTTTTTCTTTGGTTATTGGTTATCAGTGGGTTGCGTTCTTTTGCTGCGGTAAAACCTGACAGGTTTTTACTGGCTAAAAGGTTAGAAGTTTGCTCGATGTAGTGCTTTAAATTCATTGCAAACCTGTCAGGTTTGTGCTGCTTGAGTTACTCAACTTTTCCAAAGCTATCGCAGCCGAAAACAATGCATTGGTTTAACAAATGCTACTTCTAAGAAAGACAACTTTGGAAAAGTTATTAAATTTCAAATCCGACTTAATGCGAACGCGAACCTTTATTTCAGTCGATGTGACCTTAGCCTTTAGGCATTGAACCACCCTAGATCAAATTACCATCTTAGCCGGTTAACCGCCAAGTTTAGTTAAAACTAGAAACTAGAAACTCACTGAACTAACATAGTCTTTACCTTTGCACAAAATATTATAAGATGTTCGGATTAGGAGCAACAGAGATTGTTTTAGTAGTACTTGCCTTACTTCTTTTATTTGGCGGTAAAAAAATTCCAGAATTAATGCGAGGTCTTGGTAAAGGTATTAGAGAGTTTAACGATGCCAAAGCCAAAGTAAAAGATGGCATTGAAGATGGGATGCACGAAGACGACAAAAAGTAATTTTCACTTTTTAAATTTCAACTACCGTGCCTTTGTATAGCAGTCTTTCCCAAGTTCAAGCCGATTTAAATAGTGGTAGCACCACGCTTACCAGTATTGTAAACCATTACCTAAAAAACATTGAATCTCGCAACGGCGAACTCAATGTGTTTCTTGAAGTTTTTGCCGATGAAGCTTTGGAAAAAGCCGAAACCATTGAGCAAAAGCAAAAAGAAGGTAAAGCTGGTAAATTGGCAGGAATGGTGTTGGCCATTAAAGACAATATCTGTTATGCGGGCCACAAGGTTTCTGCTTCGTCAAAAATTTTAAATGAGTTTGAGTCGCTTTACACGGCAACTGCCCTTCAACGATTACTTGATGAAGATGCAATTGTAATTGGTCGCACCAATTGCGATGAATTTGCTATGGGGGCATCAACTGAGAATTCAGCTTTTGGGGCTACGAAAAATGCCGCTGATACAGGTAGAGTGCCTGGCGGAAGTTCAGGTGGTTCGGCTGTGGCAGTGCAAGCAGATATGTGTTTGGCTTCTCTGGGTTCTGATACAGGTGGTTCAATTAGACAGCCAGCAGCCTTTACAGGCACTATTGGTTTAAGACCAACTTACGCACATGTTTCTCGTTTTGGCTTAATTGCATATGCTTCTAGCTTCGATCAAATTGGCCCATTTACCAATTCGGTTGATGATGCAAAGCTAATAATGGGTGTAATGCACGGAGCCGATGATCAAGACGCCACGGCTGCTCGTGTAGAAGTGGATTATTCTCAGGTTGAAGAAGATAAGCCAAGAAAGATTGCCTTCATGCGCGACTGCATAGAACACGATGCACTTGATAAAGAGATTAAAGAAAGGTTCTACGCCTTAGAGAAAAAATTATTAGCCCAAGGTCATACTATTGAATGGGTCGATTTTCCATATACTGATTATGTAGTGCCTAATTACTACATGCTTACTACCGCAGAAGCCTCATCAAACTTGGCAAGGTTTGCCGGTATGTTATACGGCCATAGAAGTAGTGAGTCGCATGATATTGAATCAACCATAGTAAAATCAAGAAGCGAAGGTTTTGGCGAAGAAGTGCAACGTAGAATTATGTTAGGCACATTTGTTTTAAGTGCTGGATATTACGATGCATACTATGCTAAGGCGCAGAAAGTAAGAAGGTTGGTTAAAGAAGAAATGGATAATCTTCTTTCTAAGTATGACTTTATAATGCTGCCAACTTCTCCGCACCCTGCCTTTAAGCTAGGAGCTAATGAAGATCCTATTGCCATGTACTTAGAGGATATCTTTTGTATGCAGGCATCTTTAGCTGGGGTCCCAGCAGTTTCAATTCCAATACAACCAAACGCTGAAGGTCTGCCACTTGGTGCACAAATAATTTCAAAGGCTTTTTCAGAACCAAACCTTTTAGACTTTTCCAATTCGGTTCTAAGAGCTGGTGAAAACCTAATTTAATTTTGGCTGTTAATATTTTGGTATGATTTAAAGCCAAATTTTGCGTTCTTTGATTTTATACTAGCAGGATCTTTTTTACATGAAATACATATTTACTCTTTTTTATATCTCATTGGCTGTGAGTTTAATGGCACAAGGCCCTAATGCTGAAGGTTTCAAGGATAAGGTGGTTGAAATGAAAACCTTTGAAGAAAAGCTAGACAGTGCAGTGCTTAGCTATTTTGTAGCAAAGAGTATTGAACGAAAAAGAACGTTAAGCAAGGAGTTAGATTCTCTTTTTATCCCCGAATTTTCTGATTCTGTATTAGAAAATAGACTAAAGGAAATTAACAGTTTGATTCTACTTGACTATAATGATAGAACCAAGGCATTTATTAATATGTATACCCGCAAGAAGCGGACTTTGGTGCCTTATATTCTCGGTTTAAGCGATTATTATTTTCCAATTTTTGAAGCTGAGCTAGATAAAAGGGAAATGCCATTAGAACTTAAATATGTTCCAGTAATTGAGTCGGCACTAAAGCCAAGAGCCGTTTCAAGAGCGGGTGCTGTTGGGCTTTGGCAATTTATGTATCCAACGGCTAAAATGAACGGGCTAACCATTACGAGCTATGTTGACGAAAGAAAAGACCCGTTAAAAGCAACTGAAGCGGCGTGTAAATATTTAGGAGACCTTTATGGAATGTTTGGCGATTGGCAATTGGCAATTGCTGCATATAATTGTGGCCCAGGCAATGTAAGAAAAGCGATAAGACGTTCAGGAGGGAAAACTAACTTTTGGGAAATATATAACTATTTGCCAAGAGAAACACGTGGATATGTACCTGCTTTTATTGCGGCAGTTTACTTTTTTAATTATCACGAAGAACACAATATTGGTATTGAAAAAATTGACATGCCGCTAGTGGTTGATACCGTAATGATTGAAGATTATGTACACCTAAACGATATTGCGAATCAGTTTAATATTGATCTTAATTTAGTAAGGGAGTTGAACCCGCAGTATAGGGTAGATATAGTTCCGGCAAGTAAAACAAGACCTTATGCCGTTATACTCCCCATGGAATATTCTCTTGTTTTTTCTGAAGCAGCTGATACATTATATAAACAATATATTGCAAGAAAAGGAACTCGAACATCTTCTCCTGTAAATCAATCGAGTTCAAATTATTCAATTGCAGGTAAAACAGCGGTTTATTACACTGTAAAGAGTGGTGATAACCTAGGATACATTGCTGATTGGTATGATACTTATGTTTCTAGCTTAAAATCTTGGAACGGAATGTACAGCACTAGAATAAGAGTAGGGCAGCGAATAAAGGTTTATGTGGCAAATGAGAAGGTTAACTATTATTCTGCCATAAACAACATGACCTTTGATGAGAAAAAGAATATTTCAAGTCATTCTAGTTTTAGCTCAAATAGCTCAACTGGTTCAAAAGGAGATTATGTCTACTATACCTTTAAAAGTGGTGATACTCTTTGGGATCTAACTCAAAAATATCCCGGCAACTCTATTCATAGCATTATGAGCCTTAATGGAATTAGTAATGCAAGAAACCTTAAACCGGGTCAGCAAATAAAGCTCAAGAAGATCTAAGTTGATTTGATGAAAATGTCAGACGTTTTTAGAACGTCCGACATTTATAATTTACAAACTATTTTCCGTTAAATTTTGGTCTTCTTTTGTTTACGAAGGCATCGGTACCTTCTTTAAAATCTTGGGTGCCAAAGGCAGCTCCAAATTCTTTTATTTCCAATGCAAATCCGTCTTCATCAGGATTTTGATAGGCATTGCCAAGTCTTACAATCTGTGCAATTGTTAACGGTGACTTGTTACCAATTTTAGAAAGAAGCTTTTCGCATTTTGGTACTAGTTCATCTTGTGCAACTACATCATTTACAAGCCCAAGTCTAAGAGCTTCATTGGCGTCAATCATATCGCCAGTCATTAATAGCTCAAGCGCTTT
Source organism: Bacteroidia bacterium (assembly GCA_049115495.1). Classification (GTDB taxonomy): domain Bacteria; phylum Bacteroidota; class Bacteroidia; order CAILMK01; family JACPUW01; genus JACPUW01. The sequence continues at coordinate 554,503 of JAGDZV010000011.1, forward strand.
TCCGTGTCCAGCAAGTCTAATTAAACGTTGAGTGCCACCATAACCAGGAATTACACCAAGGTTTACTTCTGGCTGACCAAACTTGGCGTTATCTGCTGCAATTCTCATATGACAAGCCATGGCTAATTCGCAACCACCACCAAGCGCAAATCCGTTAACGGCGGCAATTACAGGTTTTGGAGAGTTTTCAACTGAGTTGAATACATCGTGACCTGATGCTGACATATCTTCTGCCTCTTCAACAGAAAAATCAGAAAACTCTTTAATATCTGCTCCTGCAATAAAAGCCTTGTTGCCTTTTCCGGTAAGAATTATCCCGAAAATTTCGTTGTTTGCATTTGCTTCTTTAATCGCCACACCTACTTCTTGAATAGTATCAATAGTAAGCGCATTCATTTGGCTTTCTCGGTTTATGGTAATTGTGGCAATTCCATTGTTTTCGCTGTAGAGAATATTGTTGTACATCAAAGTCTATTATAATGCAAAAATAGACCAATACAATTACCTATTAAACCTTTATAGTTTTTGGATTTTCTTAACTAAAAGGCCTTGTTCTGTTTGAACTTTCAATAAATAAATACCTTCAGAAAGGTTTGCAATATTTACAGTTGTTGTGTTTCCATAAGCGATTTCTTGACCATTGGTATTGGTCAATTGCCATTTTATTAAAGAGTTATTTGTTTCTAAAGCAATTTGCACAAATTGCGTAGCCGGGTTCGGATAAACTGATGCGGTTATGGGATTTGAATTGTCAATTGAATTCGTAAAGAAAATTAGAAGCGTAGAGTCAGTTTGAGTTTCACATCCTTTATCAGTTTTGGCGGTAAGACTCACGTTGTAAATGCCATTTTGGTTAAAGGCTTGACTTACTGATTTTGAAATTGTAATTGTTGGATCAAATCCATTATCAAAGTCCCATTCGTAGCCAGTTCCAACAGTGTCAAGCGAAACAAAGGATACAGTTTTAGAAGGTGTATCAATTGTATATGAAAATCCACCATTTGGTGTATTGTAAACTTCAAATGCATCAAAAACAGCACTGTCTTGACATCCATTTTTCGCAATAGTTCTAGCAAATAATTGGTGTTTTTCATTAGGCTGATACACTACTTGCCAAAACGAATCATTTGAAATTGTTTCCATTCCTAAACCAACCCAAACCACTCTTTCAAGTTGAGTTGTTTCAAATTCTTCATTTATTTTTAACGTATCACCTTCGCACCCACTATTTATTGAAAACTTGGCTTTGACGGGAGCTAGAGGTGTTATAATTGTTTCTATACTGTCTTTGCAACCAGCCTGAGTTTCTACTACGAGTTTAAACGTAGTTTCAGTAGAGTCAACTTTGGTACTCAAAAGCATACCTGATCCAATTTCAGTAGAAGATTGAAACCACTTATTTGGTAACCAAGAATCATTAATTCCTTTTGAAGATGAGTCTGTAAGGGAGATTAGACTGCCTTGACAAGCTTTTGAAGCCGATATTTTTGCCTTCGCTTTGGATGCAACTATTATACTATTAGTAAGTGTGTCAGTACATCCGCTTGAGTTTACAGTTATGAGCGTTACATCATATTTTCCTGACGACTTGTAGGTATGGTTTACATTGGCTTGCGAGTATGACCTATTATCACCTGTGGTCCATCTTCTTTGAGAAATTGTACCAACAGGCGTGGTAGACTGATCTACCAACGATATGCTTTCTCCAAAACAAATATTATCAATTTGAAATTGTGCTTCAGGTTTGTCAAACACGGTTAATCTTGCCTTAAAAGTATCTTTACATCCATTTTCAGTTACAACTATTAGTTCAGGTCTAAAAGTGCCTCCTGTATCATATTTGAAGGTTATTCCAGGGAAAGAAACTTTGCGTGACTTTCCATTACCAAAGTTCCATTGGTAGGCCACAATTTTATCATCAATGCTAGAGCTGTTATCAAAAAATAGAGCATCATCTCCGGCACACGCATTAAAGGTTGAAAAGCCAGCAGACGGTTTACCTCTAATTATTACTTTTTTAGTTACAGAATCAATACACCCATAATTTGATATGGCAAAAAGTTCATATTTATTGGTGTCAAAGTCTAGGGCAAAACCAGTATAATCTAAATTGTTGCTTACAACGGAGCCATCTTTTTCCCAAACCGCATTAGTAATGGATCCGATGCCTACATCAGAGGTATTTAATAATTGTATTGAATCTCCTTTGCAGGCAGTTTCAATATTAAAATCAGCTATGGGAGAAGGGGCAATATAAATGGTATCGTAAGCGGTGTCTTTTACTCCAACAAAATTTGTTACTGCCATTCTTATTACATAAGTTCCTGTGTCGCTATAGGCTTTATCAATTGGAGCCTGAACTAACCTCTTAGAACCATCGCCAAATTCAAACTCAATTACCAAAGGCCCCATATTGTCAATTGATTGAAAAAATGTGATATCCTGATCAAGGCATGCAAATTCAGGTAGATTTAGTTGGGCGTTTAATGGATAGATTACTTCTAGTACAAAGCTATCTCGTGCTTTACCAGCAATGTTTTCGGCTTCAATAATGATTTTGTGTTTTCCCAGTTGACTAACATTGGGAAGAAAGGTAAGATTCCCATTATCACTATCTAGAACCATTCCTGTTGGTCCATTAACTAGTGTGTATTTGGCATCTGTAGTAGGTTTTACGGCGTAGCTTCTATTGAAAGTAGAGTCTACATAAACCACCCTATTTCTTAATCCATTATACTTTGGGGCTACAATTGGAGGGGTGCCTGTTGCCACATAGTTTATAAAATTTCCTGTACCACTTATACTTGTATTTCCAAATTTTGAGGCTCTGTTAAAATACCCTCCAATATAATAGAGTCCGTTGGAATCAACTTCTATCCCACTGCAAATGTCATTATTATTACCGCCTCCTTGGTTTAGCCAATCAAGGGTGCTGTTTGTTTTTATCTGAAGTACAAAAGCGTTTGAAGTAGAAGCAGAAAAACTTTTGTTACCGACAGAAAGGCTTCCGTTAAAATAGCCACACACCATTACTGTTCCGTTGTCGAGCCCTACTACACCTGTTGGATATACGTTTTGGCCAAAACCTGTATTACCTTGAATTCTTGACAGAATAGTTGCTCTTCTATTGGTTCCTATTCTTGCAACAAAGTTGTTTCCCCAGCTACCTGCAATTGTTTTACTACCCATAGTAAAACCGGCAGTAATTGGGCCAACCAATGAAACACTACCATCTTTATTGGCATGCATATCGGTTACTTGATCACTTCCAAGTCCACCACCTTTTATTAGCCAACTTTTAGAAAAAGCTGTATCCATTCTTGCTAAAAAAATATCATAGTTACCTGATGATGAGATTGTGGTTGATCCAATTTTAAAGCTGTTTCCAAAGAATATTCCAGTAATAAATACCGTTTTGCCCTGAACGGCCACCGCTCTTACCTGATCAACAGAGTTTCCACCATACGATTCAACCCTAACAAGCTTACCTGTACTACCTATTTTAGCGAAATAAACATCTGTTGAAAAGCCGCTTCCGCCTGTTACGGTTTTTCCTAAAACGTTGGTAGATCCTGTAAAATCTCCAGCCCAATAAATAAATCCCTTACCATCAGTTGCAATTGCCTTGCCTTGTTGGTTTCCTGTACCTGTAGCTGTTTTGGTCCAAATGATGTTTCCTGAAGAATCAATTTTGGTTAAATATGCACTCCCTGAAAATCCTGAAGTGGTTATTGTATCGTTCCCAGCTATAAATTGTCTAAAGAACCTACCCGTAACATAAACATTTGCTGAGTCGTCAATGGCCATGTCTTGAACATCATCAAAACTATTGCCTCCTAAAGAAACAGCCCATGTTACATCACCTGCTTTGGTTGATTTTACAATATATACATCATTTGAACCTTTGCTGGTTACCGTTTCATTTTTGAACGAAACGCTGGATGAAAACAAACCAGTATGATAAAAGTTACCCGCGTTATCTTTCTTAAAATCTGCAGTTTGTGCTTGGCCTGCATTGTTAATTTTAAATGCATCGGTCCAAATTGGACTTTGACCCCATGTAAAAAAAGGGCAAAGCGAAAATGCAATAAGAGGGAGGAGAGCTCGCATTTTAGTTTTGTTGAAGGTGTAAATTTAGCAAAATGTAGTTTCGCTATGTAATTCAATGTGATAGACGGAAACTTGTACTCTTAAGTTGCAACTATTTTAACATCAATACTTTGAATTAGTTCATAGGCCGCAGCAATGGGGTCAATCTGATTATTTGCCACATTTTTTGATTTTTCGGCAATAGTTTTCATCAGTCCAGGGTTTTCATAAAATATTTCTAATAAACCAGATTTAATAGTTTTATCAAACCATTTTACATTTTGCTTTTTTCTATTATCAGAATAAAAGTTATTCGCTTTTGTAAGGTCTAAGTAGCTATTAATTGTTTGCCAGCAATTTTCAATCCCTAACCGCTCTAATGCGCTACAAAGGGCCACCTTAGGTTTCCATTTAGAGGCATTGGTTGCAAATAGAGAGAGTGCGCGTGAGTATTCAATTTTTGAAGCTTGCGCTCTTACCTTATTATCACCCTCTGCTTTGTTAATAAGAATCATATCGGCCATTTCCATAATCCCCCTTTTTATACCTTGTAGTTCGTCTCCCGCGCCTGCAACCAGCACTAATAGGAAAAAATCTACCATTTCTTTTACCGCAATTTCGCTTTGGCCTACACCCACAGTTTCTATTAGAATAACATCATAGCCTGCCGCTTCGCAAAGGGTCATGGCTTCTTTGGTTTTACCAGCTACCCCCCCTAAGTGTTTACCAGCTGCCGATGGTCTAATAAAAGCTCGTTCATTTTTTCCGAGCTCTTCCATTCTTGTTTTATCGCCTAAAATACTTCCGCGGCTATTTTGGCTGCTCGGGTCAATTGCCAACACTGCCACTTTGTGGCCTTTTTCAATTATGTGGAGTCCAAAAGATTCTATTAAAGTGCTTTTGCCTGCGCCAGGAACACCCGTAATTCCTATCCTAATGCTACTGTTTTTTTGCTGAGATGCCCAGTTTAAGAGTTCAAACGCTTGTAACCTATGTTTGGGATGTTGGCTTTCTACTAGCGTTATGGCCCTACTTAAAGAAGTTCTATTTCCACTAAGTATGCCATTTTTTAGCTCTTCGAGATTCGTTTTCGAAGAATTGCGTCGTTTTATATTTGGGTTAATGTGATTCAAAATCTACTAAGACACCTTGCTAATTAATTGAAGCTTGTGCGCAATGCTTAAGTTAATCATTTCCGCTATCCTTGAAATGAGGTATTCTAACCTTTCGTCATCTCGTTCAAGAAGTAGTTCTTCTTCAGGCTCATGTTTTTCTATTTGCTTTTGAGCTTTATTCAAAGTGTCTTCAATTATTTCGAGTTCATGAGCCTCAAAAAAGGTTGATTCACCTAGATCAATAAGCTTACCTGTTTTTTCTTCAATTTCTTCAAAAGTTGGTAGAAGCAACCAGTAATCTTGGCCATCTGCATCTAGAATTAGCTCCGGAAGCTGCTCTAGCTTTCCTTCAAAATTAAAATGAGATACTGTAAGTGTTAAACGCACTTTTTTTATGCAAATTTGGGCAATACAATTGTGAAAAGATTAAAAACTTCAATCTTAGCAAGGCCCTCATATTATTTGTGGCTTGTATTCGCCATATTTTGGGTGGTTTCAAGAGGGATGATCTTGAAAATTAAACTACTCTGCTAAAAGGGAATTCACTTCATGAATTACATGGTCAAGTTCATCTGCTGATTTTTCTAACATTTCGAGCAACTCCTCATTATGCTCAAGCTTTATGAGTTGTATTAAGCCCAAAATATTGCTTAAAGGTGCCCTTACTTTATGAGAATTAACAAATGAATATTCACTAATCAGCTTTTTGTTGGCGCTAATTTGTTTTTCCTTTTGTTCAAGATTTTTCTGTATTGTGATATTATCTGTAATGTCTTGAACCGTACCAACTATTTTAGTGAGCTTATTCCGATAAAAAATCCCTTTTATGGTATAACTAAAAACATGCTTACCAAAATGGATAAGTAGTTTTTGAGTTGAATTACTTATGCTAGCCCTTCTTATAGCCTCCACAAAATCAAACCTTTCATTTTGGCGAATGTGTTTTACATATTGCAATAAGGAAGGAATTTGGCTAGTACCTATGCCATGAAGTTTATAGTTGTTCTCGCCCCAGGTTACTTTCTTTTTAGCCACTTCATATTCAAAATCTCCCATTTTGGCCAGTTTTTGAGCTTGCAATAGTTTATCTCTACTTGCTTCTAGATTTCGCTCAGCAACTTTTGTTTTTGTAAAATCAATTATTACACCTGTGGCCGTTTTTGGTTTTCCTTTGCTATAAGAAATTATGCCCTTAACCTTATGAAACTCATTGTTTCCTAATACGGAATTTAGTTGAAGCTCATGGTCAAAGTTTTTTACGCCGCTTAAATCTTTATTACCAAATGTTGCTAAAATTTTTGCTCTTGAGTTTACTGTATAAAGTTTGGCCCATTTTGGTAGATGTTCATTTACCCCGATATGTTTGTCATACAGGTTAAGACATTGATCATCAAACTTAATAACCATTGATTTAAAGTCATATTCCCAAATGCCAATTTGACCTGCACTATTAGCAAGGCTTAACCGCTCTAAAAGTTTAGCTGTATAATCTTCAGACCTTTTTTGATCTGTTACATCCGTAGCTGTCCATGCAACTGCGCTTACTGTACCATCACTCTCCCAAATAGGAGTGTATTTAAATATGAACCAATATTTTCTTTTATTACTAAAAGTAAGATGTCTATAAGATCTACTGGTGGTTCCGTTAGATGCTTTATTAAATAGTTCAGTAAATATTTTTACATGTACTCTTGGTATAATGTTGACAATGCTTTGCCCTTCTGAAAGTGAAGAATTGAACAGCTCATGGCCAATCATTTTGGCTTTGTCATTCGCAGTTATAATTTTATAATCCTTGGTTAACAAAAGAATTGCAGAGTCAGATGAGTTAATAATAGCTCGAGCATTTTGCTCCGAATTTCTCAACTGTTCTTCAGCGAGTTTTCGCCTTGTTATGTTATTTGTAGTCGCTTGAACATTAGAAATCTCTCCTTGATGATTATAAATAGGGGTCATTCTAATTTTAAGCCAAATACTCGTGTCATTTTTCCGAATAAAGGCCACTTCAAGTCCGTCTTCGTGTTTGTAACCTTTCAGCGTTTTTTGGAAATATTCATTGAATCGCTGAATATATTCTTCTTGAATACCAAAATGTGCCGAATTATTTTCTAGTTCTGTAATCGAGTACCCTAGAATTCTTTCAGCCTGTGGCGAGATGTATTCTACAACACCATTTTTTGAATAAAGCGTTGTGATGGTCGATGAATTTTCAGATATCATTTTGAGTCGGTTAAGGAGCTTTTTTTCTTCCGATTCAAGATGATCATCATCATTTACTACTAAGGCAAACCGTTCTCCAGCGTCAAGAATTATTTTGGTAAGACAACAATCCTTGTTTACCAGACTATTTGGCTCTTTTAACTTAATATCAAGAGCGCCTTGCCATTTACCTTCTTTGTCAATCTGGGTTAAAACTTTTTGCCAAATGTTTTGAGCAATTCTTTGGGTGGCATCGAAACCATACATGTTGGCCCCCTCATTTTGCCAACAAATTAGCCCATCAGCATCAAACAAGATAACCGGCTTGTTTGAGATGCAATTTAGGAGTGAAATCGTTTTTTCCATAAGCAGCAGCTAATGTACTTTTAGGTCTTGTTCAAAAAGCAGTTCATCATTTTCGTTCGATTTAAATAAGACGAATTTTAAGAAGGGTGACAACTTGTCTAGTCTTTGACTGTGGCACAAATTTGAATGACCCATACCTACCTAAATTTACTACGATGGCCGGCAAAAAGATAAAAGCCAATTCTTTAAAAAGTATTTATAAAAACATAGTTTATCCTAGAAGAAAAACCTTGGCCTTGGGTTTCTTATTGATAATGATTAACCGAATCATGGGCTTTGTTTTACCAGGTTCTTCCAAAATATTAATTGACGACATTATTGATGGCGGTAAAACTGAACTAATGACCATGTTTGTATTGGTGGTGGGTAGTGCAGTGTTAATACAGGCTATTACTTCATTTGCGCTAACTCAACTATTAAGTGTACAGGCTCAAAAGCTCATTGCAGACTTAAGAGTTAAGGTGCAAGAACATATTCTTAGATTACCAGTTGGCTTTTTTGATTCAATGAAATCAGGCGGCTTGGTTTCTAGAATAATGAACGATGTTGAAGGGGTGAAAAACATTGTGGGTACAGGCGTAGTGCAATTTTTTGGAGGAATAATTACTGCCATTGGTGCTTTCTCGGCCTTAGTTTATTTTAATGCCTTACTTACTTTATATATCCTAATCCCGGTAATACTTTTTGCCGTTATCTCATTTTATGCATTTAAGCGTATTAGACCGATTTTTAGAGAGCGTGGCAAAATTCAAGAATCGGTTACTGGCAGACTTACTGAAACCCTTGGCGGTATTAGAGTGGTAAAAGGGTTCAATGCTGAAAGAAGAGAAATTGATACTTTTAGAGACGGTGTTATGAAGCTCTTTAAAAACATTAAAAGCTCATTGGTTTCAAGCAGTTTTGTTACCAGTTTAGGCTCTTTTATAGCAGGTGTGGCAACGCTTATAATAATGTATGTAGGTGGAAGCGATGTAATTGAAGGTACAATGAAAACGGGCGACCTTTTGGCTTTTACCATGTATTTGGGAATCATGATTTTCCCAATTGTGCAAATGGGGAATATTGGCACTCAACTTACTGAAGCCATAGCAGGGCTTGACAGAACTGAAGAACTATTGTCAGTAACGGCAGAGAATGACGACCCAAAACGAATCAATAAGTTAGGAGAGATTTATGGTGATTTTGAATTCAACGATATTCGGTTTGAGTACGAAGAAGGTAAAGAAGTTTTACATGGAGTTTCGTTTAAAGCGCCAAAAGGAAGTGTTACGGCATTGGTTGGTGGCTCAGGATCAGGTAAATCAACCATTGCGTCATTGGTTGGAACATTTATTTCGCCCAATTCTGGTAAGGTAACGGTAGACGGTTTTGATTTAGCAACTGTAGACCTTGAAAGCTACAGAAGCCAATTAGGAGTTGTACTTCAAGACGACTTTTTGTTTGAAGGAACCATTAAAGAAAACATACTTTTTGGCAAACCCGTGGCAACTGAAGAAGAATTGCGAAACGCCATTGAATCAGCTTATGTAAATGAGTTTACCGATAGATTTGAAGATGGACTTGATACCTTAATTGGTGAACGAGGTGTGAAACTTTCTGGTGGTCAAAAACAACGCGTGGCAATTGCAAGAGCTATGTTGGCAAACCCTAAGGTGTTAATTCTTGATGAAGCTACAAGTAACCTTGATACCTTAAGTGAAGGCTTTATTCAGAAAAGTTTGGAAAAACTGATGGACGGCAAAACAACATTTGTAATTGCGCATAGGTTGAGTACCATCAAAAAGGCGGATCAAATTTTGGTGGTAGAAAATGGTGAAATTTTAGAACGTGGAAACCATGATGATTTGATTGCCAAAGAAGGTAAGTATTACGAGATGTACACTTATCAGGCAAGGATATAGAAGCTCATAATAAATGAGTGTAATGAAGTTCGTTCTATTAGGACAGATAACTTTTTAAATTGCCCTTTTATTTCAAAGCACATGACCAAAAAAGAAAGAGCCCTTGAGATTGCGGCAATTTTAGAACACCATTTTCCTGAAGTGCCCGTACCGCTTGACCATAAAGATTCATATACACTTTTGGTTGCAGTTTTGCTTTCGGCCCAATGTACTGATGAAAGAGTAAATAAAGTTACACCTTCTTTATGGCAATTGGCCGATAATCCATTTGATATGGCAACCAAGCCTGTTGAAGACATTAAGTCGATTATTAGGCCTTGTGGACTTTCACCGAGGAAATCAAAGGCCATTTCAGAGCTTTCGAATATTTTGGTGAATGAATACAATGGTGAAGTGCCAAAAGATATGGAAGCCTTAGAAAAACTACCAGGAGTTGGGCATAAAACAGCATCGGTGGTAATGAGCCAAGCTTTTGGAGAACCTGCTTTTCCGGTTGATACACACATACACAGACTGGCTTACCGTTGGAAATTGAGTACGGGCAAGAACGTAGATAAAACTGAGGCTGACCTTAAAAAGCTATTTCCAAAAGAAACATGGAACAAGCTTCATTTACAGATCATATTTTTTGGACGAGCCTTTTGCCCTGCCCGTGGTCATAAACCGCATGAATGCCCCATTTGTAAAGATTACGGAAGGGCTGAGTTGTTTAAATGATCTGAAATTCAAATACTTTCAATAGCCTGCGGTTTAAAACCGAGTTGTTGATTTGTCATTCCGGACTTGATCCGGAATCTTACATTATAGATCCCAGTTTTTAGCTAAATCTACCAGCCTTGAATTTTTTGATTTTATCAAATCCCATTTCCACTCTTTTTTCCAAGTTTTTAATTGCTTTTCGCGATTGATCGTATTTTGCATCCCGAATATTTCTTCAAAATAGACTAATTCGAAAAGCTCGTATTTTTCAGTAAAGCCCCTAATCAATGAATTTTTATGTTTATAAACTCTCCGTTCCATATCTGAAGTTACTCCGATGTAGATAGTAGTTCTGTGTCTATTAGACATAATGTACACATATCCAAGATTATTTATATTTTGAAAAACGTTTGTCATCACCGTGTTCTAAGATCCTGAATCAAGTTCAGGATGACTAAATTAAAATTGACTCATCCCCAAATATGGCAAGTGTTTCACTCTGTGGTACATGAGAGCTGCTTTTATGCACTTTTTTAATTCGGATATTGGCAATTCTTCATCATTAAGTAAAAAGTAAACTTCACGTGTGCCTTCAAACTTGAGTTTATCGCTATATAATTCTATAAAAGTTGGTACCAACTTGCTGGTGCATTTAAAAAACAACGAATATTTATTTGGTGCCTTTTCTTTCCAATCCATTCTAATTGTGCTACCGTGTTTAGTTACAAAACTCGGCTCTCCCCATTTAAGGCATTCTTCAATTGATTCTAAGTTTTTAATTTCATTAGCTGATTCCAAAACAAGGTCCCTAAGCGCAATCATTTTAGATTTAACCATATTAGGATAAGAATCCATTTTAGATTTAAATTCAGCTGAAGAAGTGATTTGGAGAAAGTTCATCTTTTTATCAAACCAAGTTGACCCACAAACCTATGGATAACAGCATTTTCTTGTGAACGCAATAATAATTGAACTATTACAGGAAAGGTTAAACCTAAGAATAGAAATAAGATTGTTGGTGTTAAACCTATGTCTTTAAAAAGAGCTGCAAATAGCAGTAAAAATGAAATGAGTATTGATATGAAGAATTCTGGTCTCAATTTTCTCTTTAATGAAATTAACTGGATACTTTCTGAAATTGACTCAATTTGACCATATACTTTAAAGCTGTCAAAAACAGGTACTCCGGCACTCAGGACTACGCCTATAGAAGTTTTGGCTCTCAATATAAATTCATAATTTCCTAAAGATTCAGTTTCAGGATCTTCAAAAGCATCAATCAATTTTACCAAATGCTGAATAGACCCTGCATATTGGTATTTAAGCGTTTTATTCATTATCAATGCTAAGGTGTTTACTTTTCTATTCCATGAGTGTAAAAAATTCCCTGGTAAAAGCTATCTAAGAAGAGACTATTATGTGTTTCACTTAAGTAGTGAACTACTTTTAGTTCTACTTTTTTTGTTTTTTTCAATACTTCAACCAACTCTTCAATTTTGCCACTGTGAAACTTTGGCTTTGGTTGATAAGTGAGAAATACTTTTACGTCTTGATGATTGAAATTAGTTTGTATTCTTTTGATTACTTCACCATCGGAGAACCAAATAGATGGGTCGTAAATGTGTAATTTTTCAAAAGGGTGCTTTGTAGAGATTAAATAGGCGGCAAAATAGCCGCCATAAGAGTGCCCAATTAATGTTTCTATACCATTAGTTTTATAGTTGTTGCCCACGAATTCAATTACCTCTTTAGTTAAGTAATTATAGAAGTTTAGAGCACCCCCAGAGTTCGTGTCATTATACCACGTTGAGTCTACCATATCTCCATCATATTCAACTCTAGATTGACTAAAAGTAAGATCTACACCTCGCTTATTTTGCCAGTTTACATGTGGTATGCCAACAATTATGGCTTGATTTACCTTCTTGTTTGCACCGAGATCGAAGGCCATGTTTCTTATCAAATCAAAACGCCACTCCGCATCTAAAACATAGATTACTTCAAATTCTAACGTATCATTATATTCTAGCGGGGTGCTCACCCAAATATCTCGGTTTTCGTTAAGGTATTTAGACTTGATCTCGTGCTTGTAGCAGGGGTTTGGGCAGAATGCTTCTTGTCCGAAAGAATTTTGTGAAATAATTAAGAGAATAGTAGTGGTGAGCATCAGTTTCCACATAAAGCAGAGCTTGTATCAATTTACTAGCGAATATCAGTAAATTAGATATGTATAAGATCATTGTCTATTTCTTAAACAACAACAAATAGAGATTATAGCCAGGTATAAAAAACTTCCATTTTTCTAAGCCGGTAGAGTTGGCTCTTTTTATGCTTTGAGCAACCAGAACATAACCGATTAGAGCAAAACAAAGTATCCAAACAAATGGTACTATTGGTTGTAGGTTTTGCCTTATTATTTTGCCAAATACAGATACTATGGCATGTACTCCAGGAAAAACTAGAATTGGCGAAATAGCTCCGAGCAAAAGAATATATCTGTAAGTTTTACAGTCTAATGTGCCTTTCCATTGCAAAAAATCACTGAAGTAAAAATCGGTGCTTTCTGTGGTTTTGGGGTTAATAACATCTTCAATTTCATCTTGCCAATGGAAAACATGAGTGCTGATTTTTACATTCTTTTTACCATTTAGCAGTGTTGACTCGGTAATCCTATCATTATTAATAGTTACCCCAAAATGTTGGCTAATATCCAGCAGGTAGTATTCGTCTCCTTTTCTGTCAATTCTGGCATGAAAAGCTTCAATGTACTTGCCGGTGAGCACAATATCGTTGCTTGAGTCAGCGCCTATGGTAAAAACGGTTTTCAATACAATTGTAAATTACTCTTTAAAACCAAATTGCGTAAAATTGGTTTTTAGATTTATATCAATTATTGGCATTATGAGAGTTTATTTGGTAGTTTTTATTGCTTTGCTAAGCGCAAAAGCATCATTTTCTCAAGACAGAGTTACAGGTAAGAATTTTGCCACAAGAAGCGAAGTAATTGCCCAAAACGGTATGGTCGCCACAAGTCAACCGCTAGCAACTCAGGTTGCCTTAGATGTTTTGAAGCAAGGTGGAAATGCCATTGACGCAGCAATTGCCGCGAATGCAATGTTGGGCTTAGTTGAACCCACAGGAAACGGAATTGGTGGTGATCTTTTTGCCATAGTATGGGATTCAAAAACCAAGAAGCTTTATGGTTTAAATGCAAGTGGAAGATCTCCTGCGTCACTTACCCTAGATTATTTCAAAGAAAATGGGTACGATAAAATTCCAGCTCTAGGTCCCTTACCAGTAACGGTGCCAGGCTGCGTAGATGGTTGGTTTGAACTACATAATAAGTTTGGTTCAATGAAAATGAAAGACATTTTAGAACCCACCATAAATTATGCCCGAGAAGGCTTTCCTGTATCTGAGCTCATTGCATTTTACATGGAAAGAAGTGGTCGCTATTTGAGTAAATATCCGGGGTTTGTCGAAACCTATATGCCAAATGGTAAAATGCCTTTAAAGGGTGAAGTATTTAAGAACCCTTTTCTAGCAAATACACTTGAGCAAATAGCAAAAAAAGGGAGAGATGAGTTTTACAAGGGAGAAATTGCTAAAATCATTGCTTCTTATATGAAAGAAAATGGTGGCTTTTTGAGCTACGAAGATTTGGCCAGTCACAAATCAGAATGGGTTGAGCCTGTAAGCACAAATTACCGCGGTTATGATGTGTGGGAACTGCCACCAAACGGACAAGGAATAGCCGTTTTGCAGATGCTAAATATATTGGAACAGTTTGATGTTGCTTCAATGGGATTTGGAAGCGAAGAATACCTACATACTCTAATTGAAGCCAAAAAATTGGCATTTGAAGACCGAGCTAAATTTTATGCTGATCCTGATTTTAATGAGATTCCTGTTGATTGGTTAATTTCAAAGAAGTATGCTGTAGAACGGAAAATGATGATTGAAATGGACCGTGCAGCTCGTAGCTATGAAGCTGGCCAGCTAGACAAAGCGGGTGATACCATTTACCTTACCGTTGCCGACAAAGAAGGCAATATGGTTTCTTTAATTCAAAGTAACTATCGTGGTATGGGAAGTGGCATGACCCCAACTGGATTAGGCTTTGTACTTCAAGATAGGGGAGAACTTTTCTCTCTCGACCCCAATCATTTCAACTGTTATGCTCCCGCAAAAAGACCTTTCCATACCATTATTCCGGGGTTTATAACCAAAGATGGTGAGCCATACGTAAGCTTTGGTCTAATGGGCGGTGGCATGCAGCCGCAAGGACATACTCAAATAGTAGTTAACCTTATTGATTTCGGCATGAATTTGCAAGAGGCAGGAGATGCGCCAAGAATGCATCATTCTGGCTCAAGCCAACCAACAGGTGAAGTTATGACCAACGGCGGGATTGTAAACCTTGAATCAGGCTTTGACTACGAAGTAATTAGAAGCCTAGCCATGAAAGGACATAAAATTCAATATTCTATTGGGCCATACGGTGGTTACCAAGCCATTATGAGAAAAAATGGTGTTTATTATGGCGCTTCAGAAAGTAGAAAAGATGGCCAAGCGGCTGGATACTAATTTAGTTGGTAGTTGAATTGATATAGGTTGAGTAGCTGTAAAAAGGTTAAAATGCCCGAGCGTCAATAGCTTTTTGACCTTTTAACAAAACTAATAACTCAATAACCAATTACAATTAACTAAGGTTACAGCTTCTTACACCCGTATTTATCGGCTAATGCTTTTTGGTAGTGTTCGGCATAAAACCCTGCATATTCAATCATCTCAGAAACATCTTTCTGCTTAATGGCTCCTGCATCGCGCATGGTTTTTAGGTAAACACTTTCCTCTACCGTGCTAAAGGCAACACTGTATAGTATGTAGTTAATTTCTAAAAGCTCGCGATAAAACTCACCTAGCTTCTTTTTGGGTTGAATAACCAAGGGAGCCTGAACTTGAAAAACAATTTTTCCATCTTGCTCCTCAACCTCCCAAAGGTCAATGTTGAGTGTTATCTCTCCGTAGGCCAAATTCCATTGTCCTTGCATTTCGCCACGAGTTTCGCTAGGTTCTAGGCCAAGATCTCGCATGGCATTGTCAACAATAAAATAATAGGGGCTTAGGTCTTGCGCCATTTAGATAGCTTTGCGTTTAATTTGGAGCAAAAATAAGGTCAATATGCTACGACGATTCAAAGCACACACAATCGCATTGTTTTTAGGTTTAACGGTACTTACCAGTTGTGATTTATTAAATGAAATCTTAAAAAACATTGAAGTACCCGTTTTAACCAAAGAAGAAATTGCAAAAGGGTTAAAAGAAGCCCTAAAGGTGGGAACTGATACCGCAGTTACTCGACTTTCACGAAACAATGGCTTTTACAAAGACAAGGCAGTGCAAATTGGTTTGCCAAAAGAAGCCGATCTTATTGTTCAAAACCTATCAAAAGTTCCGTTAATTGGCGATAAACTAATTGATGAAACTAAAAAGCTGATAAACCGTGCTGCAGAAGATGCTGCTACTGAAGCCGCTCCAATTTTTAAAAATGCAATTACCAGCATGAGTATAACTGATGCTATAGGAATTTTAAACGGAAATGATTCTGCTGCTACACATTATCTCAGAGATCAAACCTACAAGCAGCTTTACAATAAGTTTAAGCCAAAAATTCAGGCTTCTCTTGGTAGAAAAATCGTTGACAATGTTTCTGCTGAAAGTGCCTACAAATCGCTTATTGATAAATACAATATGGCGGCTAAAATACCTTTTAGCGGTCTAAAAAAAGTAGAATCAAATTCACTTAGTGAGTACGTTACGCACCACGCATTGGGTGGTTTGTTTAATAAAGTGGCCAACGAAGAAAATGCAATAAGACACGATGTAAACGCACGTGTTAATGATATACTCAAAAAAGTATTTGACGAAAACAACCGAAATACGGTTATCCCTTATTGAGTAAAGGCATACAATTTATGATTCTTGCTTCGCTATTGTATGCGGGCATGAATTGGTGCATTAAGTATGTAGGAGATATACCGGCAACAGAAGTGGTATTCTTTAGAAGCTTGGTTACCCTGAGCATAAGCTGGGTGGTGATTAAACGCAAAAGATTAAACCCTTTTGGTACGCATATGAAACTCCTTATTCTAAGAGGTATTTTTGGGTTTATTGGCCTAACGCTTTACATATACACTGTACAACGAATGTCTTTGGCTAGTGCAGTTACCATTCAGTATTTGTCGCCTATTTTCACCACAATTATTGCGGTTTTTGTTTTAAAACAAAACGTAAAATGGATTCAGTGGTTGTTTTTCGCCATGGCTTTTGGTGGTGTTTTTCTAATTAAGGGCTTTGACCCAACAGTAAACCTTTGGCTCTTAGTAGTTGGAATTACCGGTGCAATTGGCGCGGCACTGGCCTACAATACCATTGGAATGTTAAAAGGCAAAGAAGATCCAATTGTAATTGTATTCTACTTTCCATTTATAACGATACCTATTGCTGGTATTTATTTACTTTTTAATTGGGTAACTCCAACTTGGTTTGAGGTAGGAATGCTTTTGCTGGCAGGAGTTTTTGCCCAATATGCACAAGTTTTTATGACCAAAGCCTATCAAATGGAAAACGTAGCAAATGTTTCTTTGCTCACTTACCTTGGCGTAATATGGGCGCTTGGCATTGGCTATTTTGATTTTAAAGAAGTTTATACCGGCCCAGCACTGGCGGGAATGGGTATAATAGTGTTGAGCATCATCGCCAATATCATTTACAAAAGCAAAGTAAAAAATTAGAAATCCGCTTGAATTTTTGGGCAAAAAAAAGCGGTCAGGACCTCCCAAACCTGACCGCAAGGGGACTAACTGCGTTGACCTATTCTAGATTATGTAATCTCGAAAAGATGTAGCTAAGGTAAAACTTTTTTTCATTCGGCAAACCCTTAGTGTAAAAAGAACACGAAGAAATTTATCGATAACTAATAGTAGGGCTTTTTAGTGCTTTTAAACCCATATTTGGTGTATGAAAAAGTTGTTAATAGTTGTTGGTGTAATTCTCATAGGAATCGCTTTCTGGTATTTTATTAATAAAAAACAAGGGCAAGTTGGGCAAGCTGAAGAGAAGAATGAATTGGAATTGGCGGAAAATGAAAATATCAAAGAAGACACGAGTATCAACACAAAGCCAATAAAAGAAGAGTTGGTTTTAACTGAAGATTTGGTAATACCTAAAGTAGAAGACAATGATTTAATTATAAAAAGAATAGCCTACACTTTAAGCTTTAACGAGGAGCATGAGCAAGCCGAGTGGGTGGCTTATACTTTAAGCAAAAGCGAAGTAATGGGAGATGCAAAACGTAAAGATAATTTCAAGGCTGATGGGGATATTAATTCTGGGAGTGCATCACTTGGAGATTATAAAAGGAGCGGATACGACAGGGGACACCTGGCCCCGGCAGCTGATATGAGTAAAAGTCAAAGAATTATGGACGAAAGCTTTTATATGAGCAACATGAGCCCGCAAACCCCCAGTTTTAATAGAGGCATTTGGAAAAAGCTAGAAGAACAAGTACGCGATTGGACCCTTGAAGATACATTGTTGTACGTGGTAACCGGACCGGTTTTAAGAGATGGGCTGCCAACCATTGGCGATAATGAGGTTTCTGTTCCTGAGTATTACTACAAGGTAATTGCTGATTTTTCCGAACCAGAACTCAAGTGCATAGCTTTTCTTATGCCCAATGAAAAGTCGAAAGAGTCAATTTACAATTATGTGGTTAGCATTGATAGTCTTGAAAAAGTAACCGGTCTTGACTTTTATCCTATGCTGCCAGACCCAATTGAAAACAGCCTTGAGCAAAGTACTAGCTGGGTAGAGTGGGAATAGGTTGCTTAAAGCATATTCTTGTTTGAGAGATATGGATTTTTTCAGTGACATAGCGTAAAACAAAAAACTCAATGACTAGAAACTTACTTTTGCGCGCCGATTTATCAAATGGTATTTAGTTCAACTGTTTTTATATTCTGTTTTTTGCCATTAGTGCTTTTGGTGAGTTTTGCTTTAAGCAGAAAAGCCCAAAACATTTGGTTGCTCATAGCATCGTTGCTTTTTTACGCCTGGGGTGGCGTAAGTTACTCTGTTATTCTAATAGGTTCTTTAGTTATCAATTATGTTTTTGGTCTTTTAATAGATAAGTTTCCAAATAATCAAAAAAGGGTTCTTGGGATAGGAGTGGGGCTTAATTTGGCCATATTGGCCGTTTTTAAGTATGCTGATTTTTTTATAGAAAATATAAACCAGGTAATTGGGGCAGAGTTTCCACTACCAAATATTAAGCTCCCTATTGGAATCTCATTTTTTACTTTTCAGGCCATTTCTTACTTGGTTGATGTTTACAGAAAAGAAACCAAGGTGCAGAAAAGCATAGTTGACTTATCACTTTATATCTCATTATTTCCGCAACTAATTGCAGGGCCTATTGTGCGCTATCATGATATTGCTTTACAGCTTAAAAACAGGGTAAGGAATTTAGAAAAGTTCGTTTCTGGTGCTGAGCGTTTTATAATTGGTTTGAGTAAGAAAGTGCTTTTAGCCAACACTTTTGCCTTAGTTGCCGATGATGTTTTTGCTGGAAGCGATGCAAGTGTAACTGCAACCATGGCTTTGGTAGGTGCTTTGGCCTATTCGTTACAGATTTATTTTGATTTTGCAGGTTATTCTGACATGGCCATAGGCTTAGGAAGAATGTTTGGTTTTGAATTCAAAGAGAACTTTAACTTCCCTTATCTGGCAAAGAGCATTCAAGAGTTTTGGCGCAGGTGGCATATTTCGCTTTCTACTTGGTTTAGAGATTATTTATACATTCCACTAGGTGGCAATAGGGCTAATAAGCGAAGGGTTTACATCAATCTGTTTATTGTGTTTTTGTGCACAGGGTTTTGGCATGGTGCCAGTTGGAACTTTATTATTTGGGGCTTATTCCATGGTTTATTCTTGGTAATTGAAAGGGTTGGGTTTAAAAATATTTTGGCTAAACTGCCGGCAGCAGTAAGCCGCATTTACACCTTAATAATTGTTGTTTTAGGTTGGATATTTTTTAGGGCCGAAAACTTGCACAATGCTTTAGAAATGACATCAAAATTCTTTAGCGCATTTAATGAGTTTAACATCGCTGAAGCGGCTTCATTAATGACCAAAGATGTAATTATTGCCAGTGTTTTTGCTCTTTTTGCATTTGTAGGTTCAACTGAAAAAATCTACCAAAAACTAGAAGATGGAAAATGGGGACTATTTCAAAGTTCGTTGTTTACTTCAGCTAAATATGCTACTTTAATATTGGCGCTTTTAATATGTATGGCGTTTCTCTCTGCCGATACTTATAACCCATTTATATATTTCAGATTCTAATGAGAAGAGCCATAAAGATAGCATTTGCAGTGGCCTTTTTTTTGGCTATAATAGTACCTTTTTTTGGTTCATTTTTTAACAACGCAACGGTATCAGAGAACGAAAAAAGAGACTTAGAGCTTTTCCCAAAATTTGATTTAAGGTTTTTGGATAAATTTCCTCCACAATTTAATAAGTACTGGGGAGATCATTTTGGTGGTAGAGACCAGTTTATTACGGCAAGCCACAAGATAAAAAGAGACTATTTGGGTGTTTCTCCAATTCCTGATAAAGTGATTTTTGGTGAAGATAACTGGTATTTTATGAAGGGTAAGCCCTATAAGTGCTACTCTGGGCTTAATAAATTTACGCCGCAACAGTTGGCACTAGGCAGAGTTGAATTAACCAAACGTGCAGAATATGCCAAGGAAATGGGTATTCCTTATATCATTTTTATTGCGCCCAACAAACACCGCATTTATGAAGAAAAGCTGCCTTATCACGTAAAGCGATTAACAGATTCAATTCAGGTAGAGCAATTGATTGCTTTGACAAAAACAATAGATGGTATTGAGGTTGTAGATTTAGCTCCTGAACTAATTAAAGCCAAAGACGAATTTGATAAACCAATTTATCAAAAAGCTGATAACCATTGGAATGCTGTTGGTGGCTTTTTAGCTTACCAGCAGATGGTATCTAAGCTACAAGAATACTTTTTTCAAATTCCTGAACCTTATAGTTACTCAGATTATGCTGTTAAAGAACAGATTACTAATGGTGGGGCCTTGGCCCGTTATTTAAAAAGCGAGAAAGAGATAACTGAAACTCAGTATCCAATGAATATTTGGGTTGATGATTACACCCTTGAAACAGATACTAATGAGAAATACGAACCTTTAAAGGGGTTTTGGTATCCTGAAGAATATGAGCAAAGAACCATCAATACAAGAGACTCTACGTTACCTAAAGTATTATGGTTTAGAGATTCTTTTGGGCGTTTGGTTAGGCCGCACCTTAGGCACAATGTAGGCTATTTGGTAGAGATTTTCGATTCATGGCAATACCGTCTTAATCCACAAATTATTGCCAATGAAAAGCCCGATGCCGTAATTCTATTGGTTTTGGAAAGAAACATTGCCTGCCTAATGAACGGAGGGGATTGTGAAGGTAATTTTTAGCTCTTTATCTTGTGAAATCACTATCAATAAGGTCATCTTGCTCATCAATGGCTGTGAGAATGGCTTTTTTTATTAAAAATGCAGAAACCCAGCTTACAAAATAGGCTAATGTTATGGTAACTACTATAGAGCTATAACTCCCAATTTGAAAGCGGCCATCATATAAATACATGAGAAAAAGAATTAAAAAGGCCAGATTGATTGTGGAAGTTAGCCAGCCCAAAAAGGTAAGTTGAGACTCTTTTATTTCTCTATCAATAAATCTTCTAAGAATATACTGAGTTAAAATTATTGGGAAAGCAAAAATTGAAAAGTCAAATACGCTTTTTAAGGTACTTGAAAAATTAAAGTATAACGATGTACTTATAAAGAATTGGCCATAAGCACAAACAGCCGCTATAAAAAGGGCTATTCCAATTTTTCTAAGAAATAAACTGTCTTTTTTCAACCGCTACCAATCGTCATCTTCTCCTTCTTTTTCGCCAAGCATCTCGGCTTTAAAGTCGGAGCACGTGGCAATTACTTTAGTGTTAAAATCATTTACCAATCGGTAATTCAGCTTACCAATTAGTCCTTTATTTTCAATTTCACCATCCTTTCCAAAAAAGTCTTTATAGTAATAAGATTTAGCCAATCTTTCTTTTGTGTTTTCTGTAGGCGGTTCATAGGCATTACCATCATCATACATTTTGTAGCGTACCTTGCCTTCTTTGTATTCAACAAGAAATACAATGTAGTAATGAACAGTTACTGTTGTGTTAAAAAGTCCAGCTGTTTCATAGGGCATTAAAAAAGAAAATTTAACACTACTTTCTGATTTATCGGCCCAGTATTCTTTGGTATTGGCCAAAGATGTTTCGCCCCAGTTTTCAACCATGGCTTTTAATTCAGTTAAAGTTTTGCCTGGTAATTCAATTACTTCACTTCTTAGCATAAGGTTTTCAGGGTCTTCATAAACATCTTCAATTTTTAATACCTCAGGTTTCATTGAAAGTAAAAGAACAGCGAACGGAAGAATAAGCAGTTTAAGTTTCATAGGTTTTGGTTTATGTTTTAAAAGTAAAACGCCTTTGCTCTAAATCCGTCAACTCGGCTATATTCTATGGCCGGAAGCGGTGTTTTTATAATATTAAGATAAGGGGCAATTGCCTTTAAAAATCTACTGCTGGTAGGAATACGCTCCCAATCAATATCAAGGCTAAAGTAGTATTGTCTGTATCGCTCAATATGCTCGTAGTCTCGATAGCACCCTGCCTTATCGTACCACACATTCCAATTGGCGCCAAATAATCCTTCGGCGCTATAACCAAATGCTACATTTAGCCATTCTGGCATCCATTCCATTCCGTTGCTAAAACTTCTGGGGTTTATACTAAGCCAATGAGTTTGGCTATTGTAGTCTTTTAAAAAGCTTTCGTATAGCGCCGTGCCATAAAGCCTATCAGCTCTAGAATTTACGTGCTCGTCATATGCGCTATAATCACCATTCGTAAATGAGAATTTCCACATGATTCTCTGTTCGTCCCACAGCAACTCTTGAGATACAAAGGTGAGCATGCCTAAGGTGTTGGTGGCAATATCTGTTGCTGAAGCTCCCCATGCGGTAGAAAAACCATCAAATACTTCAACTAGGGTTTGAAAACCATAAGAAACGCCAACACCAATCATTAATGCTTGCTTTTTATTATAGCCTGCCCATCGGTTCATCATGTAGCTTTTACCCAATATTTGGTAATTGGTAAAGGTGTGGCCAAACTTGTCAATTTGCAGCCAGCCATAGCTATCGTCAATCCAGTGAAAGCCAGATTGGTCATAATTACTGTACCATAAAAAATATAAGCCCGTTGAAACTGTAGTAGCAACCCCTGTTTGTAAACCTACCGAAAACTTAGCTCGATTAACATTGAAGGTGTCGAGCCTGTAAGGTGTATTAGCTATTGGTTTTTGAGCCCAAGCAGCCAATGATCCTATTAAGAGTAAGGCTAAAATAATGTGCTTTTTCATGTATTTATTATTCCTTCTTTTTTGCGAGCAAAAGGTAATAATTAAAAATGGGGTGCCGCTTGTAGAGATCGGTCTTTACAATTTCAAAACCTACATCAACCATCATATGCTCATACTCTTTTAAATCGTACTGATGCGGATGTAAGGCATCTCCGGGAATTGCCCTAAATAAATGCTTTAAAAACTGATGATTGTGAGCATCAATGCTTAATAAACAATATGCATTTGATTTAGTGGCTTCAGCCAGTTTTAGGAAAGACAATCTAAGATCGCTAACATGGTTTATAGCGTTTAAGCAGCAAACAAGGTCAAATGGATTTTTAATTTCAAAATTTTCTATACTAGAGGTAACAAAATCAACATTGGGATAATCGGCTTTATTAAAAACGTTTAAGTCTTGCTCGTATTTATCAAGCAAAGGGTCAGCCGCTGTTACCTTGTTTTTAGTGAAAATGGTATAAATGCCCGCAGGTCCGCATCCAAGATCCGCAATTGTGCTATTGGATTTAAGATCTACGGTATCTGCCACAATACCATAGAACTTCTGCCAATACTCAGTTTTCCATTTACGGTATTCTTCAGGCGATTGTTTCTTTAGGTACTGCTGCCACCACAGGCGCTCAAGTTTTTGAGCAATTCTCCATTTTAGGGTTTTTTTCAATTGAACTTAATTCGTTTCAAATTTCAACCAATGTTGGCATTTACCCCTAAATTCTCTCAATATCAATTCAAAAAATAAAAACATATTTCAGACAACATTTTTGTAATTGGTTGAATAGGGAGTTTTAACGTGGTATTTGTTGATGTTTCGTACGACAAAACTTATTTTTTGACACCCTTTTTGTTCGTTTTTGTGCTTTGGTAAAATCTACTTTGGTATTGTCAATTAAAAACAACCCAAGTTATGGCACGAAAAACATCTACCGAATTGTTTGAGCTTGTAAAAGCGATGACCCCTTCAGAAAAGCGATATCTAAAGATTTTTACTTCTCTTCACACCGTTGGCTCCGAAAATAAATACATGAAACTTTTTGACCTTATGGATCAAATGGAAGCGTACAATGAAGAGATTCTAATAAAAGGAGTGAATGATAAAGGTGGCGTTACCTTCTCAAAACTTAAAAAGTATCTATACGATTTAATTCTTAAGGCAATGAGAAATTTTAATGCCGATAAAAATGGAACGCACCAACTCACTGCAACAATTGATGATATCTCTATTCTTTTTAATAAAGGTTTATACAAACAAGCTAAAAAAGTAATTACAAAAGCAGAGAAGATAATTGACGAGTACGATTTGCTTTCGTATAACTTTTTAATTGATAACTGGAAACGTAGGGTAAACCTTCATATAGATGCTGAGAAATCGGCCGAAATTGGCTCTTTAAACGAAAAACTAAATGAGTTTAATGAACTAAACGAGCAAATGGAAGCTTTTGGTCAAATTCAAGAGTTTACAAGAAATTGTAGCGCAATTGTTACCAATCAAGAATTACCAGCGCTTGTATTGCAAAAGTTAGATTTTAACCCAACCAAGGGCAATAGCGCAAAGGTTAGATTTTTTAACCTTAGAATTAAATCTATCTACTACAGGCTCAATAGAGATTATACGTCTTATTTAAAAGTTGCCAGAGATGCTTATGACTTAAGTGATGTACATAGTGCCTTTAAAAATGAAGATGTATTGATATACACGCTAGAGCCACTATTAGAGTATTGCAACGCGCTACTAAATAATAGAAAATTTGCCGATTTTAAAATGAACATCAAACGTGCTACACCCTACATTGTAGCAAGTAAGCTTACCATTAGTGCTGAGGGTAGAGCCAATATTGATGCCTTTGTGAACCTGATGAAAAGTGAGTACGACAGGCTAAATGGGAGAGTTAATCATTACGATGAGCACGTTAAGGCCATTAATACCATAAAAAGTGATGAGTCATTACATCCATCGCCAGCGCTTAAGAATCTTTACTACTGGGAGCTAATTAATTGGCACTTTAAAATGAAAAAACTTGACGATGCTACCACCACAATAAGTAAAATGAAGCGCGATATTCCTAATTACCAAACCATACAGGCAGCAATGGGTGTTAAATGGATCTGCAATTTTGAAAAAAGGAATTTTAGAGCAGTAAATTCCGATATTGAAAAGAATGAGCCTTCATCTACACTTGAAAGGTTATTGGGAGAAGTATTAAGCCAGCAGGCGACCAATGAAACTATGGGTAAGTGGATGAAGCTAAAGCAAGACCTAATGAAACTTAGAGAAATTCCAAAAGAGAAAATTCATTTTAAATATTTTGATTTTGTAGAATGGGTAAACAATAGAATGCTAAACGATGATAGCGTAGCACCAGTAAAAAGACAGCTACATTACTATCATCATTAAAAATAATAAAGACATAACGTGTTTGCTTTATTGAATTGAAAGCGCCTTGCAAAAGGCGCTTTTTCTTTTTGTTAATTGACGCAGGAGCGTCAACTGAAATCGGGTTACGACGTCTGAGCGTCGCGAAAGTACTTTATCCTATCGCGACGTTCCTACGTCGTGATGAGAATTCTAAGGACGCTCCCGCGTCAAATAAACACTAAAGCTCCGAAACAGTAATTGGCGAATCTGCATTTGCACTACTTAGCCGCCAATAATGTGGTTCATCTACGAAGCCAGCTTTAACGGGGTTCATCTCAATGTATTCATTCTTTTGCTCTATCATTTCATTGCCTTCTAATATCACAGGGTGACTTTCTTCTATCCACAATTGATGTTCGCGGTCAAAGTGTTTATTGTAAAATCTAAAAGCATTGAAGAATCTTTCCTTTCTTGAAACCTGTTCAAATTCTCTAATTTCACTTATCAGCTTTTGAGCAGAAAAAGACTTAAGTTCAGCAATGATTCTACCTAAGCTTCTATTTTGTGAATCAGCGATAAAGTGAGCATGGTTAGGCATTATTACATAAGAATAAATGTTCAATCCCTTGTTTTCAATTGAGAAGTTGCAGACGTCAACTAAAATATCTTGAAAGTTTCTTCTAGTGAATATTTCTTGCCAACCAACAACGGTAATGGTGAAATACGTGAGCTCATTGCCATGAAATTTCCTAGTTTTTGACATCGCTTTTTCTCAAAAATAAAAATTTATCTATTGACGCAGGAGCGTCAACTGAAATCGGGTCACAACGCAGGAGCGTAGCGACAATACTCTTAAAACTATTCCTACGCTCCTGCGTACAAGCCAAAAAACTGAGCTTGTTCGAATCATTTCTACCTAAATTTTGTAATCTTAGCACAAAGCATTTTTAAAGATGGGAAGAATAAAAAAAAGCGATAAGAAAAAGGACGCTTCGGTACATGAAGAGCTTCAGGGGCTCGACCTAAAGATCAATGAATTTGGAGAGATCATCGGTAATAAGAAAATTGATGAGATCAATGAGTTTTTAGATCGTCATGTAGATGATAAAAAGCTAATTGACCGCTCGGGTGAGTTTGGTGATGGAAGTGGAGATAAAGAAGAGTAGCTAGAGTTTATAACTCAAGCCAAGTCTTAGTTGAGGGGCTTTAAATGGAACTTGAGTTAAATAAAAATAGCTTGTATTTCTTTGATAACGGGAGAGTGAAGGGTTGTTGGTGTATCTATTGTTGTAAACCAAGCGATACGGGGCAATTTGGAGACCAGCTTTTCCTACTATATGCTCAGTTAGGTCAAATGAATATTCAGCACCCAAAATCATATTAATTTGAAAAAAGAAACTTCTTGAATTGAACTCATTCGATACCAACGGTTTATTCTTGCGGTAGGTCTTTTGAAGATTAAATTGAATAAACACATCAGGCAAAAACTTCTCTTCAAAGCCAAATTTACGTACCACAAAGTAGTTTAAATCCAAAGTATTTATTGTACCACTATTATCCTTATATACTGAAATAGTGGCACTATCTATTTTATCAATGCTCTCATGTTTCCTAACACTAAAATCAATTATGCCAAACTCCCAAGTATGTAGTCTATTTTTAGAAAAAGAAACAGTAGGGAAGGGTTTGCTAAATTCTTTGTAATTTGTTGACGAGTATTGGGTAAATGTATTACCGCTACTGTTGGTGTAGTTGCTTGTGCTGGTATATTTAATGCTTTCATTCCACGCCGTTACACCAAGAGTCCATTCAGGTTTTTCATATTCTTGCCCAAAAAGCGCCAAAGGCAAAATTGCCAAAATGATTAAAAAGTTTTTTTTCATAATTCTAGATTTTAAACCCAATCGCCAATTGCGGTGTCCAATAGCCACCTAGGCTGTATTTAAATACCGAACTTCTTTGCCCAAATGTGTCGTGCGT
This sequence comes from Bacteroidia bacterium, assembly GCA_049115495.1. GTDB lineage: Bacteria > Bacteroidota > Bacteroidia > CAILMK01 > JACPUW01 > JACPUW01. The sequence goes on from JAGDZV010000011.1 coordinate 581,774, forward strand.
GCCTAGGTTTTGCATTTCGTAACTAGTTTTTGCAATTGACATAATTATTGAAAAATCAAGGTAAAGTCGCTTGCCTAGGCTTTGCTGATAACTTGGTATTACACCTGCACCCAGAGTAAAAGCCGTTGTGGTAAAGTTATATGTGTTCTCTTGGCTTACATTGTCCCAATAGTCTACTCTTTGAAAGCTAGGAGTAAAATAAACATCGCCCCCCAAATAAAGCCCACTTCTTTCTGTTCCAAATATTCTTGCACTTCTTGTAAAAAACAAAGTCGTTTGGGCGCTCAACTGTCTCACTGTATTGGCATTTGATAAGTTGTTAAAATTGAAATTATCGTTTACCCATGTTACTTCATTTTGCCAACCCGAATTTCTCAAGCCAAACTCTGTAATGGTCCGTTCTTTATACTTTCTTAGGCTGGGCTGCATTATGTAAAATCCTGTTGAGGAGTTGAAAATGCTTCGGTAAAGGTCTTCATTTTGGTTTACGGTATGTCTTGTATTGCTGTTGTCGTTATAAAAATGGCTTGCCATGTTTAATGTCCAGTACGAATCATTTTCTTGGGCGTTAAGATTTATAGCTAAAAGTGCTGCTAAAAAAGTTGTTACTAGGTATTTCATAATTCTAAATTAAAATTCCAAAAGTCAATTGCACTACTTGAGAAAACCGCCAATTAAATCTGGCTTCATTTATAAAAATAGGGTTGTCAAAATCGGTGAGTCGGTGCTCGATCATTTGCATATTCATTTCAAATGGTGATAATCCACCAACGAGACTTACAAATGCATTCTCTTTAAAAAAGTGGTCCCATCGTAAAAGGAATTTAAAGTCAGCTCCAAGGTTTCTTCCTATATAATCATATTCTCTTTGGAATCCTTTGCTAATGGTAGAGTAGTTAAAAGTGGGTTCAATACAAGCAAATAGGTCACCGCCCATTATGGTTCTTACTCTAATACTTTTGTTAAAATAAACGGAGCTTGCAAATAGACTTAGAACTTGAGCGCTTACCAAGTTTTGTGAGTTGTCAAAAACTCCTTCACCCCGCCCACCAATCAATATATTGTTGAATCCAATTTCGTTGTAGCCCCTTTTGGTGTAAAAACGCAAACCAGGGTTGGCAACAAAAGGTGAAGTTGTACCTGAATTAAGCTCTAATAATTGTGCATTGTGAGCCAAGCTTTCAAAATAAGAAAAACTGATACCCGCACTGCCAAGTCCATTATTAAATACAAGTGCAACCGGCTTTTTTTCATCTTGTGCGAATAATGAAATTGAAACGAGTAGTAGGAGAATTGCTAATTTAAGTTGTTTCATAGATTGAATTTTCACTGCAAGAAAACGAAATGCTTTAACACTTATTACGCTTTAATCAAGCATTAACACAAAGTGCCATTTCTGAGCCTTGTGGGCTATCTTTGCTCGCAAGCAAAACAACCTACACATGTTTCAAGACTTCGAGAAACAATCTAAGGAAAGCTGGCAGCAAAAAGCCGAAAAAGACCTTAAGGGAAAACCACTTGAAAAAATTAATTGGAGAACTTTTGAAGGTATTGTAACACAGCCTTACTATACTACTCAAGATTTAGCCAATAATTCAAATAAAACGTTAATTCCAGGGCAAGCACCTTATTTACGTTCGCAAAAAGAGCTAGGCAATGGTTGGCTTATTCGTGAAGAAATTGGTCAATACAAAAACTTTAAAGCCACAAATAAAAAGGCATTAAACGCCATAGAGCATGGCGCTCATAATTTAGTTTTTGCCACAAAAGCTTTTAGCGATGGTTTTGATGGAATTCCGGTTAAGAACATTGAAGATCTTGCCCAATTATTAGAGGGAATTGACCCCGCTCAAACAGGTGTAAGCTTTAAAACAGGCGAAACGGGCCCGTTTTACTTGAAGCTACTCCATGATTGGGCTCAAAATGCGGGTCATGATGCATCGCAGGTTTTTGGAAGTATTGATCATGACCCTTTAGGTGCTTTTATTTCAAGCGGGGTATCATCACCAAGTATTGAAAACACTTTTGCTCATTTAGCTGAAGTGATAACCTATACAAAAGAGAATTTTGCGCATTACAAGTCGCTAAACATTCATAGTAGCACTTTTCATAATGGGGGTGCTTCAATAGTGCAAGAGTTGGCATTTACCCTGGCTGTTGCAAATGAATATTTGCATCAGTTTGAAGAACACGGCCTTAAGCTTGATGATTTTTTCAATCACCTTCAGGTGGAATTAAGTGTTGGTGGAAGCTATTTTCAAGAGATTGCCAAGATTAGAGCCTTCCGCTGGTTGTGGGCTACTTTGGCTGGTGAATACACCAAAAACACTGAAGCACAAACCTGTTATTTAGTAGCTCGTTCTTCAGAATGGAATAAATCGGTTTACGATCCTTATGTAAACATGTTGCGTTTAACAACCGAAGCCATGAGCGCTTCAATTGCTGGAGCTGATGAGATTCAATTGGATGGCTATGACAAAGGATTTAGACCAACCAACGAGTTTAGTGAGCGTATTTCTAGAAACCTACATCATCTGCTTACAGAAGAGTCATATTTAGACAAAAGTGTTGACCCTGCTGGTGGCTCTTATTACATTGAAAAGCTTACCGAAGACATTGCAATGACAGCTTGGGAATTGTTTAAGACTGTAGAAGAAAAAGGTGGCATTTTGGCCTTGGCCAAAAGTGGTTGGCTGCAAACCGAGCTTAGAAAAAGCAGAAGAAGCAGAGAAGAGCGATTGGCCACCAGAAAAGAAAAGTTCTTAGGTGTAAACGAGTTTCCAAATCCAAATGATAAAGCGCTTGACCTTGTTGTAGAAGGTAAGCCAAGAACACCTTTTACTACCGAGGTTGATGAAGAAAGCAATTGGCAAAACATGAGTAATGTGCGCCAGTATGCTGATTGGTTGCTAAAGGGTGGTAGCGAAAATTGCGAGCCTGTTAAGCACTATGTTGCAACTGAGGCATTTGAACAATTGCGGGCAGGTACTGAAATTGCCAAACAAGAGGGTCAAAAGCTTACAAGTTTCTTTCTAATGCCCTTAGGCAATAAATCCATGCGCAGTGCAAGGGCCAATTTTGCCTTGAATTTTTATCAATGCGGTGGTTTTGAGGTAATCAATAATGCGGGATTCGATTCTGTTGAAACAGCCATTGAGGCTTTTAAAGCCAACCCAACTGGTGTTCTTGTAATTTGCTCTTCAGATGCAGAGTATAAGGAGCTTATCCCACAAATTGGTAAGAAGCTAAAACAAGCAGGTATTTTACCAAAGCTTGCTTTAGCCGGTTATCCTGGAGATAAAAAAGAAGACTACGAAGACATGGGCGTAGAAGAATTCATTTATATGGGGTGTAATGTGTTTGATATACTCAAGGCTTATGTAAATAAGTAATCAAATTAAAAATTATCGATATGAAAAATTTAGTAACACTAGCTTTAATACTAGTAACAACACTTTCTCTTGCTCAAAAGCGAGTAACAGTTAAAGGATCATTTGATCCTGAAAAATACCGTAGCGAATATTTTGATGTTGCTGCCGTAACTGATGATCAAGTTATAGTTGTTCAAGGTGACGCAATTGATGGCTATTTAAATGTTTCAACTAGGTTTTTGGCCATTAACATAGTTGACAAAAACACTTTAGAAACAGTAAAACAAAAGCGCTATGAGAGCATTTCTTTTTTCGGCGGTGAAACCAAGTTTATTGATTATTGGTACAATGAAGGAACCATTTACGTGATTGTAAGCAAGACAGAACAGCTTGAATACAGACTACTAGAAATTGATGTAAGAACACTTGAATTAAAAGAAAATAGAGATAGGCTGCTTTTCTCTATTGCAAAGCAATATGACGAGAATATTGGTAAGCTCTCAAAAAAAGTAAAGCGCAAGATTAAATACCGAACAAGGATTACAAAGTCTGAAAATGGCCAGTACATTCATTTCTGCATAAATACATGGGGAAAAGATGTTAAAGCCAAATTCAAAAGCCTTCTATTAAACAATCGCGGAAAAGTAGAAAGTGAGTCAATGTTAGACTTTGCCACCGAATACGCCGATATTACAAGTAGTCTTCAGAATAAAGTATCAAACGAAGGGACCGTTGTCCTTTACATGCATTTATATGAGAATAAGAAAACAAGTTATGTTGATTTAAAAGCGGGAGGACAAGTAATTGTAATAAACAAAGAAGGAAAAAGAATAGGCTTTTCTCAAGTAAAAGTAAGTAATGAAGATTTTAAGAAAGGGGCAAGAGTTTCTTTAAAAATTGAATTAAAAGACGAAACGTTATACATAGCCGGGCAAGAAACAAGAGAAGGCGGTTATGTTGCAGGAGTTTTTCCTTTAAATGATTTGAAAGATGAAGGTATTCTTCAATATCAAGCTTCTTATTTAGGGCTTTATTTATACAATGGTGAAATCACTGTGCTTGATGATGGCAGTTTCTTGTTTATGACCAATGAGTTTTATGTTCAAAAAGGCGACCCAGACAAAAATCAAGTAACCAAATACATTGCTGATCATGTGGAGATTGTAAAGTTTGACAAAACGGGGAAGCACATTTTTACTAAAAAAATAGAAGCAAACGATGTTAACTATTACGATATCAACTTGCAGTGCTACTCCCAAAAGGCTTATGTGGCTAATGATAAGATCTACATTTTTATTAATAGTTCTTTTGGTGCGGTAAAGTGTGATGACGAAGTACTGAAAGCTGCTCCTGGCGGCGATAAAAGAGATAAAGGAGCTTTGGTTACCATGAATCTTGACGGTAGCGATATGAAAAAAATATCAATGCGTATGAAAGGAGATATCTCACTGCTTAATTTCTATTCAAATGATTTAGAACAGTTAAGTGACGATACCTTTTTTCTGCCTTGCAAATACCACAAAAAAGGGAATGCTGCCTACTTAAAGGTGATAATTGAATAATACACTATGAGAAAATCATTCGAAAACATAGAACTTGCTCAACCAACTGAAACAAAGTCAGCTGCGAGTTTGGCTTCAAATACTTGGGAAGCGCCCGAAGGCATTGAAGTAAAAAACTTCTATTCCATTGAAGATTCAGAAAAACTGGAGCATTTGGATTTTGCTGCAGGTTTGCCGCCGTTTTTACGTGGGCCTTACAGCACTATGTATGTTACGCGCCCATGGACCATTCGCCAATACGCAGGTTTCTCAACGGCTGAAGAATCAAATGCTTTTTATCGTAGAAACTTAGCTGCTGGCCAAAAAGGGCTTTCGGTTGCCTTTGATTTGGCAACGCACCGCGGTTACGATAGCGACCATGAGCGTGTAGTTGGTGATGTAGGTAAAGCAGGTGTTGCCATAGATTCTGTTGAAGACATGAAAGTGCTTTTCGATAAGATTCCATTGGATAAAATGTCGGTTTCTATGACCATGAATGGGGCAGTGCTACCCGTTATGGCTTTTTATATAGTGGCTGCTGAAGAGCAAGGCGTTTCTCCAGATCAATTGGCTGGAACTATTCAGAATGATATTCTCAAAGAATTTATGGTCCGTAATACTTACATCTATCCGCCTGCGGGTAGTATGCGCATCATAGGAGATATTTTCCGCTATTGTAGCGAGAATATGCCAAAATTCAATCCTATTTCAATTTCGGGCTACCACATGCAAGAAGCGGGTGCCACAGCAGATATTGAATTGGCCTACACTTTAGCTGATGGATTAGAATACATTAGAACTGGATTAGCCGCCGGGCTTGATATTGATGCCTTCGCACCGAGACTTTCATTCTTTTGGGCAGTTGGTATGAATCACTTTATGGAAATTGCCAAAATGCGCGCCGGGCGTATGCTCTGGGCAAAATTGGTGAAGCAATTCAATCCAAAGAATCCAAAGTCAATGGCACTTCGAACACACTGCCAAACAAGTGGTTGGAGTTTAACCGAGCAAGACCCATTTAATAATGTGGCAAGAACTTGTGTAGAAGCCATGGGCGCAGCCCTCGGCGGAACGCAGTCTTTACACACCAATGCGCTCGACGAAGCTATTGCGCTACCAACTGATTTCTCTGCTAGAATAGCCAGAAACACGCAGATTTATTTGCAAGAAGAAACCCAAATTACCAAGGCTGTCGATCCTTGGGCAGGATCGCATTACGTAGAAACGCTTACCAAAGAGTTGGCCGATAAAGCTTGGAAGCTGATAGAAGAAGTTGAAGAATTAGGCGGCATGGCCAAGGCTGTAGAAACTGGCCTGCCTAAAATGCGAATTGAAGAAGCAGCCGCTAAGCGACAGGCTAGAATCGATTCTGGTAAAGATGTGATTGTTGGTGTAAACAAATACCAGACTGATGAGAAAAGCGAGATGGATATACTTGAAGTTGACAATGCCAAGGTACGCCAGCAGCAAGTTGACCAAATTAACAGCATAAAGTCTAGCCGCGATAATGATAAAGTGGATTCATTGCTAAATCAGATTACAAAAAGTGCTGAAGCCAATGAAGGTAACTTATTGGCATTAGCCGTTGAAGCGGCAAGAGAACGAGCAACTTTGGGAGAAATTTCTGACGCACTTGAAAAAGTTTGGGGCAGACACAAAGCGGTGATTCGAAGCATACAAGGAGTATATTCAGCAGAAATAAAAGGTATGGACGAAGATTTTGATAAAGCCAGAGCATTAGCAGATTCATTTGCAGAGCAAGAAGGCCGAAGACCAAGAATAATGGTTGCCAAAATGGGCCAAGATGGTCATGACCGTGGCGCCAAAGTAATTGCAACCTCATTTGCCGATTTAGGTTGGGATGTTGATATGGGCCCATTGTTCCAAACACCAAGTGAAGCTGCCATGCAAGCCGTTGAGAATGATGTTCATATTCTGGGCGTGTCATCGTTAGCTGGAGCGCACAAAACCCTTGTACCTCAGGTAATAGAAGAACTTACAAAACTTGGCCGAGAAGATATTTTGGTAGTAGCAGGTGGTGTAATTCCGCAGCAAGATTATCAGCATTTATTTGATCATGGCGTTGCCGCAGTATTTGGCCCAGGAACCAAGATTCCCAAAGCAGCTGGAGAGATTTTGAAGGTTCTTCTAACGGATTTGTAAAAAGTGTCCTATTCTATACAAATGGAGCTCGCTTCCAGCGAGTTCCAGATATGCCCTAAAAAGTAGGATTAGCATAATTGCCACTCGCTAGAAGCAAGCGGCTTAGTTGTCGAGTGCTGTCGCGATGCTCCTGCATCGTTACGAAACATCAAGAAAGTGCTCTGCGCTGTGTATATTTTAAACAGTAGGCCTATTCATCGCATTAGATGATTTAAATAGTTCGAAAATTCTTTTAATGATCTCATAATTAGGCGCTTTGCGCTGGTCGTGTATATTTGAAGAAAGTTGATTTATGGCGAAACGAAAAAGCAGCAGTGCAGAGTTTGTCAAGTGGTTTGGGCCTGTAATTGATTTAATTGATGCTGAACTTGAACAATCCATTTGCAAAATAAAATGATTAATTAGCATAGCTCAGTTCGATAGAGACTCATTAACCGAATGGAGTACTTATATGCGTTTTTTGCCTTAAAAGTTTATATTGTGGGTAATGAAGTTTAATAGACACAATTTACTGATAGTAGCAATTATCTTTGAGATGTTGTTTTGGGCAATTCTATTTTTTCTGTTTATCAAAAACCAAGTATTGACAAATGGTTTTCAAGAAGAAATTATATATTTCCTTTTGATCGGGCTGTTAGGTGTGTGCTCACTAATTGCGAAGTTAAGATATATAGAGTTCAATAGATTACTAGTAAAAAATCGTGATGCTGAAAATTTGCTGGATTCTGAAATTGTTGGTTCTGTAGAAACAGTAAAAATAAGAGTCCCTTTTTTATTGAAAGTCGGTAACGGTATTTATGGTTTCCTGAATGTTGTTTTTGCTATTATTATGCTTAGCTTTTTCATTTATAGCGTTTTCGATAACTCAGAGCCATTTCATTGGTCGAAGATAAGTTTACTATTCATTATTCTTCTATCGGCATTTGTAGGCCCAATGACTCTTTACAACATGACATCTACAAATTATAAATATGGCTAAATTAAGATGGGTAAGTGTGCTAAGTCGAAAATGGGATGACGCACATATTATTGAAATGGACTTGAGCTATTTTCAAAAGTTTAAGAATTTTGTAAAACAAAACATAGTCGCCATTCGCTTTGAATCAAGCGGCTTATTACGTGTTAGATTTCGGACACTTTTAAGTGTCGGATATCAGAGATTTTTAAAGGAATCTATTTATCCCTAGTAATATATTGAAGGTGGTTATCAATTGCTTTGAAACAAGCGTCTTATTGCATGATAGATGTCCGACGTTTCAAAAGCGTCCGACATCTTAAAAAGCATAATAAACATTTAGAACTGCTCATACCACCTAGAAAGCAAGGTGTCGTGAATTCTGTATCCTTCTTTGGTTTTAATAATGAGTGCTTTGCTTTCCAGAGAATTTAGCACCCTTATTACACCACCTGATGAGCCCAAATTGTATTTGCTTAAAAATGCATTTGAAGTATGATAATCAACAACTTGCTCTTTTGCAATCGCAATCATAACGTCCGATTGCTTTGGTGTAAGCAAATCATTTATGTGCTGAAAATAATGTGATTCTTGATGGATAAGTTCTGTATAAACTTCATTCAAAGTCTCTTGGGTAATGGCTTTTCCTTTTTCATAAAGCCTATTGCAGGCCATTTGAATATAAAGTGTTTGACCGTTGGCCCAATTGTATATGTTTTCAAACAAGGTGCTTTCAATCACTGGGCCTTTGTATTTCATCCACTTTTGGGCAAACTCATTGTAAGTTTCAAGCGGAATAGAATCAATTAAAAGCATATCGCAACTCTTGTAAAAAGGGCGGTTGATATCTCCAAACATTGAGAGCATTAATCCACGATGACTCCCAGAAAAAACAAACCTGATTTTTGGGAAACGCTGCATTAAAGAACGAAAGATAGCCTCAGGATTATGACCATGCTTGTATTGAGTTATTTGCTGGAACTCATCTAAAACAACCACCACATTTTTGTGATTCTCGTTTAAATATTCATAAAGAAGAGTAAGGTTATGCTCTCCTGATTGGGCTTCGGTATTTAGATTGAATTTTAACGAAGGCATTGCCGTAAAAGGGTCAAAGCTTATGGATGCCCCAATTCTTCCAAGAAGTTGACTGAGCTTTTTACCGATTCCAGCATTTGAGTTTCCTTGTTGCATTAGCGCTTCGGCAATGGTTTCAATGGCCTGCTGCATATTTTTGGTGCCGTATAAATCGGCATAAATCCCAATAAATTTCTCTTTTCTCAGCTTGGCTAAAACGTGATGAAGTAATGCCGACTTTCCCAATCTTCTCCACCCATATACAACAGTGTTTCGGCCATTTTTAAGGCTAGAAATGAGAGTCTCGGTTTCGGTTACCCTATCACAGAAATACTTTTCTTCTACATACCCTGATATCTGGAATGGATTCATTACTTGTTTTGTGTCAAAAGTAACTCGCAAAACCGAAGTTGCAAAACCGAAGTTGCAAAACCGAAGTTGCAAAACCGAAGTTACAAAACCGAAGTTTTTGTTATTGCTTTAATGCCTTAGCGCAAGCATCTATGAATCTAAACTGCTTTTCAAATCCATTAAATAGGTTTTCTGATAAGCCTTTGTCGTTTTCAATATTTACAAAAGTGTATTCGGAGTGCCACGGAAACGTGATAAATAGTCGACCTTTTATTGTAGTGAAAACGACTTTGAGCGGGCCATTTTCCTTTAAAACCTTTAGCATGTTTAGTGCAATCTGAGGCGTTTCGCCAGTTTTGGTTGCAAATACATATTCACCTTCAAGAGCAGTAACACTTTTCCAACCATGAGTAAAGCTTGATTTCTCCATAAAGACTTTTGAAAGCGAAGCTGGTACAATCATCCATTCGTCATCCACTTTTTCAGTCTCCAATTCCGTAACCCAGCCTTTGAAAATATTTTTCTGGTCTGCCGCATAACTTGTGTTTTCGCTTCCAGGATCAAATCCAATTCCGGCAAGATCATCTAAAATTCCTGCGGCGGCATCTTGTAAAAATCCAGAAACCGAAATGGATTCATTCGTAGCACTTAAGTAGCCCGAAATAGATGAAACATCATGCCATTTTCCACTAAAGATTAGTCCATGACTTAGGCCGTCCGCAGTTTTTCTTCCCACTTTAATCAAGTCAAAATCTTCTTTGTTATAAACGGGAACCTGAGCAAAACCAAACTCGCCAAATTGATTGATTAAGCTTAATATTTCGCGATCAAATGCTTCTTGAAGCTTGCTTTTAGGGTCTCCAAAGGCATATTTATACAGAACAAAGCGAACAATAAATGCCGCAATACCAGCCACCACTATAGGTATGGCAAAGGGAATTATTACGGGTAAAACTGTTGCCACAAAAAACACAATGGTAGCCACAACAATAAATGGCTTAAATATCCATTTGATGCGTTTAAACCACTTTTCTCGCTTTTTTAGCTTTTGCTGTAAGGTCCTTAACTCTTGGCTTATTTGTGAAGCAGATTTCATTTAAAGCAGATCTAATAATTCAAAAATAATTCGGTAGCGAGTTCCCGTGACGTTTTAAAAAATGTAGGATTAGCATAGTTGCCACTCGCTTTGAAGCTAGCGGCTATAGTTTTGATGTCCGACGTTTCCAAAACGACCGACATCTTAAACAAGAATAATGAAGAGCCATGAGACAACTAAAACTGCTCATACCACAAGGTAAGCAAGGAGTCGTGAATTCTATAACCATCTTTGGTTTTTATAATGAGCGGCTCTCTATTTATTTAAATCTTAACCAAATTATAGCTCTAACATAAATGAGCTCATGGGTAAACGTTTGGTAGTATTCATCTTTGTAGCGGGCTTCACTTTCTTCATTTAAATATGATTTGGTGTACTCGCCTGCGCGTACAAAAGTTGGCAATTTTATTCCAAAACTAGCTTGAACATATTTTGAAGGGTAAAATGTCCCTTGTACACCCACAATGCCAAAAAGTGCTTTGTGTGTGCTTAGTTGATAACCCCACGTATTGTTAATTACGTAATCCGTTACAGACCAATCGTATGCAAGTTTTGGGGCATAACAAAAATCAAAAAATGGCGTAAGTTGAAAGTTAATCTGATTATTGTGTATATATGAATAGGTGAGTCTAAAGTTATAGTGGTCGGCATTATGCGTGAAAAGCTCTGAATGACCTTCTCCACTCCTTCTATAGTCATGATTTATCAAATTGCTTCTGTTTGTAAATCCGAAAGCAGAACCCAAGAAATGATTACCATAGAAACCCTTAAATGTTCGGCCATACCCTAAGCCAAAATATTGATTATTTGAAAAGAATTCACTTAGATTATGATAGTGACCTCGATTTTGAAAATCTTGGCTATACTCCAGAAAAACAATGTTATTGTCACCTAGCAATTTTGCACCTTGAATTTCAATGGCATTAAAACCAGCAATAAGTTTAATTTCTGACTTATTAGTAGAATCTACAGTAGGTGTGTAGACGGTTTTAGGCTGGTAAACCGTGGAGCAACTTGCAAAAGCTATTGTTGTAAACAGAAACCCTAAGATTATTCTCATAGTTTCAAAGATAAAACTAAGGGAAAAGTATTTACGGCTCCTACATCACAAAGTGAGTAGATGCCACTAGCTAGAAGCAAGTAGCTAATAGCTTAACTCGCAAAGCCGATGTTTTTTAGCTAAGTGATTTTAGGATTTGAATAACGCATCAAATGTTTTCTTGGCAATGCCCAACTACAGTAAGCGTGGTACTTATAAATCGCTAAAAAGTCAAGCAAATCTATGTAATTGGCTAGTGCTTTTTTTACCTTATTTCACCTAAAAATCCAGCTTCTAAGTAATAGAAGCTGGATTGGTAATTGCAACAACCAGAATTAAAGACTAATTACTTCAATATTAAATGGACCTTCAAATCCATTTATACCGAATAAAGCTCCAAATTGAGATTCGCAAACAAGAAGATACTCTCCTTCACGGCTTTTTAAATGCCATAGTCCAGAAGTATCATCTAATCCCGTTTTTACGATACTACCTTCAGCAGTTGTTTCGTCAGAAAACTCCAGCTTATATACTGTTCCAACGTTTTCAGGATTTCCAGTATCGTTTGACGCGTAGTAGAGTGTATTATTACGCTTTACCCATGTTATGCCGTCTACATTTATCTGCTCGGCGCTTAGTCCAGAAATACTTACTTCTTGTAGTTCTCCTGGTTCACCTTTATCAATTGGCAAATACCATAGTTTAAAACCCAGGTAGGCATAAAAGCCACCTTTTTTATCATAGATAACACCACCTAGGTTGCCATCAATAGAAGGGTCCCATTTAGATGAAGTAAACCAACTTTCATTTACGTTACCCGATTCCGGATCTACTTCAATTATCCTTGGATTGGCAAAGTCGCTTACGTAATATTTCCCTTCAACAATTGATACCGTATGGCCAATGGTTGAGCTTGGTAGGTCCCATGAGTTGGTTTCGGTACCATCTTCTCTATCGTATTCAATTAATTTAGATGCTCCTGGAGCGCCACCGCCAAAATCAGCATTATTTGCAATGCTCAATAGTACCTTTTTGTTAGCAGTAAGCCCCCAACGTTGACTATAGCCTGTTTTTGCGGCAGCAAAGGTGTTGGCAGTAGGAGTTTCTTCTGTTAAGTCAAAAGATCTAATGGTACCATCTCCAAGCCCGCTAACGTAAACGGTGTTGTGTGCCACCACAATGTCTTCAGGAAAAAAGCTTGAATCTGTAATGCTTAGGTTACTTGGTACTTCAAGTCTTCTTGAGTTACCATCATCATTTCTTTGGCAAGAAGAGAATACCATTGCTGCCAAAGCGAAAAATAATGTGATTTGAAATTTGAATTTGAGTGTCATTTTTTAGTCTTTAAATTAGACTACAAAGGACACGTGCCGGCCAACCGACCTTAGAATGAAAACGCGACTAAGAAGTATGAAAATGGGAAAATCCTAAAATCTCTTTTTTCTAAACTCAAGAGGTGTTATTCCTACTCTATTCTTAAAATAATTATTGAAATTGGTGTTTTCTTCAAAGCCGCTGTTGAACCCAATTTCTTTTATTGATAACTGCGTATTTACCAGAGCAATCTTTATGTTTTTAATACATATTTCATCAATAAACTCTTTTGCTGTTTTCTTTACCACCATTTGGGTAATGTTATTTAGCGTTTTTGAGTGTATACCCAGCCATTGAGCATAGTCTTTAACCTTTAGCGATTGGGCGTAGCTCTCTTCAATTTTGGTTTGAAATTGAATAAACTCGGTTAAATTCTGATGGTCTGACACCTTTTCTTGCGATGACGATTTTATTCTATAAAGCTTATTTATAAAAACCTGAAGCAAACTCCTTACAATACTTGGAGATAGATTATCGTCTACATTTTGCCATTCTTCTTTTATTTCTTTAGCAATAGAAAACAGCTCTTGGAAGTTTTTTTTATTTAACTGGATTTTAGAATCGAATAAGAAGTCGTTGAATAAAAGCAGAGATTTTTGGGCTTCGCTTTCAGTGAAAAAACTGCCTAAAAACTCATAGTTAAAAACGAGAATAAAACCATCTAGATCAGTTGCTGAAAATTTATGAATCTGCCCTTTTCTAATGGCAAGTAGTGTGCCTTTTTTACATGCATAGTCTTTAAAATCGATAATGTGATTTTCTGTTCCATTGGCATAAAGGATAAAAACAAAGAATTCAATTTGATGAAAATCTAAAGGAGAATGATCTTCATACTTATTGTTGAGCAATTTATTTAACGACACCACACTAAAAGAGTGTCCTGACTTGAATCGCATATTTTCCTGAAACTGTAGAATTGGATGACTCAATTAGGTGCTTTTAGTTTTTGGTAAAAGTAGTTGATGCTACTTTAGGTGATGTTATTTGTATTAAATGTTCATGCAAATACGCTTCAAAGAAATCTAAACCTGTTTAGAAAGGCAATAATCATTTTTTACTTTTACGCTAGGTGTTTAAACTTTAACTCCTTGCCCTTAAAATCAATCTGATGCTTCTATCGTAAGTAAAGTAGTTCCAAATCCAGTTGAATAGAATTACCACTCTATTTCTAAAGCCAATGATTGACATTAGGTGAACAAACATCCAAACAAACCATGCGAAAATGCCTTTAAAATGTACATTGCCGGGTAAGTCTACAACAGCTCTATTTCTACCAATAGTAGCCATGCTGCCTTTATCTAAATATTTAAACGCCTGTTTTTCTTTACCAGACTTTTCAGCTTTTAGGTTTTTAGCCAAAAGTGCTGCTTGTTGCATGGCTACAGGCGCCAATTGTGGGTGTCCTTTTGGAAATGCTTCGGTGCTCATTAAAGAAATATCACCTAAAGCATAAATGTTTTTCGAACCTTCTATCAAATTGAAATGATCCACTTGAAGTCTGTTTGAAGGTTTTGCTACAAATTCTTCTAATCCTTTAATTACATTCCCAGTAACACCTGCTGCCCATACCAATGTATTGGCTTTTATCTTATCTCCATTGCTTAGTTCGGCAATGTTGTTTTTGTAAGAGTTTACTCTAGTTTCTAGCTTTACTTCAACACCCATTTCTTTGAGCGCTTTAATTGCATGCTCATGAGAGCTATCAGACATTCCGTTTAGTAGCCTTGGGCTGCCTTCAATAAGATATACCTTCATTTTTGAGAAGTCAAGTTCAGGGTAGTCTTTAGGCAAAACATTGTTTTTAAGCTCTGAAAAGGCGCCTGAAACTTCAACGCCGGTAGGGCCGCCACCAACAACTATAAAATTGAGTAAAGCTTGCTTTTCTTCAGGGTCTTCTACTAATAAAGCATCTTCAAAACAACGCAATGCGCTATTTCTTAAGCTTAATGCCTGAGAAGTTTGCTTTAGTGGAAAAGCGCCTTCGTAGTTGGCTTCATTTCCAAAATAATTGGTTTTGGCTCCATTGGCCACTATTAGGTGATCGTATTCTAACTTACCAAGTGACGTGCGAACACAACTATTCTTAGGTTCAATGCTTTCAACTTCGCCTACTCTGAAATAGAAATTTCTTTTGTTGTTAAAGAGTTTTCTCAAGGGGCCCGAAATACTACTGGGTTCTAAACCAGCGGTGGCTACTTGGTATAATAAAGGCTGAAAAGTGTGAAAGTTGTGTCGGTCTAATAAAACTACCTGGAACTGCTTGGTGTCAACCTTTTGGCAAAAGGTAAGACCGGCAAAACCACCCCCGATGACTACTATTCTTGGTAGATCAGAATCGGGAATATTGATTGATCTGTTGGGCATTGGATTCGGTTATGCAAAGGTAACCTAACGCCTTGCGGGTGACGGACTAATTCAAGGTTAAATTGAGTAAAACAAGAAACTTCATACTTTGTACTAGAAACCCTAAAGCACTTCCATCATCAAATACTTGCTCTCTTCTTCATAATCAGTAAAAGCAAATGGTGTTTCGCTATTCCAAATTTCTTCTAGCTTTTGTTTTAGAAGCAGCTCATATTCTGCCAATTGATTTAATCCGATAGGATTTTCACTTACGGGTTTAATCATGTTTTCGCTGCTTTTTAAATGATAGATTACAGGTGCTACTGATTGATTTGGGTAGTTTTTTAGGTAAACTAAGGTGTAGAAAAGGGTTTGTAAAGCGGCAGCGAATTTGCCTTCTTTAAATGGTTCTGTAATTAGCTTCTTGGCATCTTTCGGAATTTCAACTTTCCCGGTTTTGTAATCGACCACTCTAATTTGCTCGTTAACTTCATCTAACCGGTCAAATTGCCCTTTTAGTCTAATGGTTTTAGGTCCTTGATGGGTTTCAATTTCTATATCGTAAAAAAGCTCATCAAACTCCAAAGCTTGTATTCTTAACCCAGGGGTTTTAGCATCGTTGTTTAATACATTAAGGCATAGTTTTTCGCAGATATTGTAAAACAATAGGTTGCGCCCTTGCAGATGTTCAGGTTTTAGGTTCATCTCTTTTTCAAGGTACTTCTCAAGGCTTTTTCTCAGTTTTGGCCCTTTTAGGTCATTAACCAGCTCATGCGTAATTTCTTGATACAAATGCGGGGTGTAAAGCTCTTCAAGCGTATTGTGAACGATATTTCCTAAGGTAATAGGATCCATTTCTTCAAGCACTTCATCTCGCTCCCTAAAATTGGCCACATAGCGCAAATAGAATTGCATAGGGCTTTTTATGTAAGTGCTCAAAGCTGAAGGACTTAATGGCCTTTTTGTTTCACCATCAATTACTTGATATTGCTCTAATCCTTTTAATACCGCTTCAGTTTTTTCCATACTCAAATGCTCTTGTGCAACAGCTTTCGATCTTATAGAAAAGTTATGTTCGGTTACCTTAAAGTTGGGCAACTCTTGTTGAATCTGCAAAATATATCGACTCATTTCGCCTTTTGAATCGCCATCAGTATCAGTGTTATAATACAAATGGATATCCTTGGCGCGTTGCAGCATTCGATAGAAGTAATAGGCGCTTACAGCATCATCTTCTCTAAACGTATTCATGCCAAAAGCCTTTCTAATACCAAATGGAATAAGCGATTGATGACGTGATGATTTAGGCATAATGCCTTCGTTAACCGAGAGCACAAAAAGGGTTTCAAAATCAATGGCACGGCTTTCGAGCAAACCCATGAGCTGCACACCTTTTATAGGTTCACCTTCAAAAGCAATATTTACCGCTTTGGTGGCTTTTTTAAAGATTGACCAAACTACCCGTGGTTCTTCATTGGCCAAATGATTGGCATACAAGTCGCTAAATCTAGTACATTGTTTATAAGCATTGATCAAAATGCTATGTTTTACAATATCATGCTCAGGAGTGTGTTGTTCAATTTTTGCAAGCACATCTTGAATAAACTCTACTATTTTGGCAGAGGATTTTTTGGAGAAGATGCCTTTAAACGATGCGTGAATCTCTTGTTGTTGCAGCCATTTTTCACCGCAATAAATGATGTTTTGCTTAACGATAGAATTTTGAAGCTTGTGGCTCTCATTGTTTTGTAAGGCTAATAGTTCAGCATGCTGAAGAATAGCAATTACATCCCGATACAAAAAGCCTTTTCGTGACTCGTTATAATTTATCTGAAGCTCAAAAAGAGATTTTACCAAACTCCATATTCCTGTGCTTTGCAAAGGCATACCCATGGTAATGTTTAGCGTAGTAGGTAGCGAAGGCAAGACTTCAATACAAGCACGCAGCGCATTTTCATCAGGTAAAACAATTCCTGTTTTTTCATTGAATTGGCTCGGGTCAAGTGCCAATACATCATGAAAAAGGGCCTGTACCATGCCTGTGGTGCCGCTAGCGCTAGTGAGTTTTAGGTTTCGAGTTTCGAGTTTCAAGTTGCTCTTTCCTTTAAACCTTGAACTTTCACCTTTAAACTCATGAAAATTTCTTCTCATAAAATGGCCTGCTTCATGGTGTTTGGCCATGTAGTGCTTATCGTAGTCAAAGAAATATTTTACTTCCGCCACGGTTTCAAGCTCTTTAAAGAGTTTAATCTCTGCTTTGGTGAGTGCGTTGAAGCCACAAATGCAAATGGTTTTGCCTTTGAATTTTTCACTTAAACCGCCAAAATTATGAACCATATTGCGCTCTGCAAGGCCTGAATATGCGATTCCTTTCTGTTGCAATGTGGTTCTAAACTCAAAATACAGCTGCCCCATTAGCTCCCAAAGCTCAAGAAACTCTTTTTGCATTTTCTTAGGCTCTTGAGCAGAAAAATGGCTCCAAAAGTTATTGAAGGTTTCCATATGTTCTTGCTCAAGCGAAAACTCATTTTGCAAATCGCTTAGGGCCTTATAGTTGGCAAAGAGCGACTTTGCATCAACCATGTCTTTATCAATATCGCCATAATCAGCAATGAGCGTTTCGCCCAAAGGATAAAAGGTAAGAAGATCGAGTGCTTTTTGGCCGGGATTTATTTGACCTAAATAAATCTCATAAAGCTCAAAAACCAGTGTCATGGTGTCAACCGGTGTCAGTTTGCTGTATTCTGTAATAAAATCAGCAATGGCCAGACATTGCGGACTTGGAATTGGCCCGCTGATTTGCTTGCTCAATTCTTGTTTTAAGTAAGCCGCGGGTCGTTTTGAAGGGAAAAGGAAAGTGTGGTTGCGCCAGTTAATTGAGTTTAATCCCGAATTGCTCGGGACAGGAGTTGCTGATTTAATGTTTAAAGTCGACCCATCCCCATCCCTGCGAATTGATCTAGATGCGAAATTTTCTTCTTCCAGAGAAGGGAATTCACTATTTCTTTCCTTTAAACTTTGCGCTTTAAACTTTAAATCATCTTCATGAGAAGCTAGACCTTGTACATTAGCCCCACTTATAATGGATTGAAGAATTTCTTGAATAAATGTCATGGCCTAGTTTACTTTAACAAGTTGGTTGGTTTGGGTATATAAAAGATAGGCTTCAAGCTTTAAGCTACTCGCGGCCAGTTCTTGGTTGAACAAGTCTGCTTGACCACCAGAATTTTGAATTTTGAATTTTGAATTTTGAATTTCACCTTCTTGATTCAAAGAATTTGAAACTTCAAACTCTAGACTAGAAACAACATCTAGATATTGAAGCACCTGCTCATCATGCTCGGGTTTTGGCTTGCCTGTTTTGTAATCGAGAACGATAATTCTATCGGGTAAAACGTAGATCTTATCAGGCCTTAAAGCTCCATTTGGCGTTAAAAATTCTTGCTCATTTAGTTGTTCAATTGCGTCTTCGGTCCACTGCTTTATTTGTTCGTTATCGAGCACTTCAACTAATTTTTCAGTCCAAATCTCAACTTCGGTTTCGTTTACCATGCCATCGGCCACTGCTAATTGCAGACATTTAGAAATATCAGCCTTAGAATTGACTTGAGCCAGAAGTTCATGCAGTAATATTCCTTTTTGGAAGGGTTTTACTTTGCCTGAACGTAAGTCTGCAATTTGGAGACGTGGCTTTCTGAGTAAAGGAGCCTGTGAGTTTGTTTTGATCAGTGAATCAAGGCTTTTTGATTCAGATACTTTTCTTTTTTCAGGAGAAGTTTTATTGCCAAAAACCAGAGTGTCACCTTCAAAATATGGAGATAGTTTTGAGTGATCTTTGAGATACAAGTAAAGAAAATCTGTGGTGTACTTCGCTTTTTGAAACTCTGGTTTTTTCTGTGGCTTAGGGTATTCAGCCAAAACATATAGCCGTTCCTCAGGTCGAGTAAAAGCAACATAAAGCATGTTGAGTGCATCAACCATAGCCAATTCTTTCTCTTCTAAATAATCCTGCTCATAGGGTGTCTCAAGCAAACTTTGAGTATAATTCAGGGGTAAGAAATCAAGCCAATCCGCATCAATACTGGTATTTTTTAGCCACATTATGTCGCTGCTCTTGGTGTCTATTCCTCGTTTCGCGTAAGGCATTAGCACAACAGGGTATTGCAACCCTTTAGCCCTATGAATGGTCAAGATCACAACGGCATCTTCGTTCTCAGGCGTTTGAATGCTGTGGTTTTTAGCGGTTTCGTCCCACCAATCTAAAAACTCACCCAAGTGGCTCTCGTTTTTTATTTCATAATTGTAAACTATTTCAGTAAAACGTTGAATGTATTCAGGTTGATGGTCTTCTAATTCAGCTGCCTTAATTAACTCATTTACCTGGTGTAAAAGGCTTCCTTTAGCGTTTTGCAAAGTTGCATTTAAAGTTTCGGGCAACAAGTCGTAAAAGGCTTGTGTTGAGCTTTTTGCTTTTTGTAGGTTGGTGTGCAATTCGGCTTCGGCTTTGCTCAGCCTACTTGCCGATTCCTCAATTTCATCTTCTTTAGACTCTGGACTAGAAACAAGGAACTCTAAACTGTTTAACTGAGCAAGCATTAAAATTACTTCCCCACGCCTAAGAGCATCTTCAGGGTTTTGTAAATGCCTAAGCATAGAAATGAGCAGGCGAACGGCGTAGGAGTTTTTAAGCAGTAGAGAGTCACTACTTTGAACCGGAATGTTGTTTTTGGTCAATAGTTCAGCTACCCTGGCGCCTTGCGAGTTGGTAAACACCAAACAAGCCATATCGCGCCAATTATAGTTTTCGTCTTTTAAGCTTTTAACGGTTTCAATCAGTTTTTCATCAACTATTTCTTTGGCTTTTTCAATTACTTCTTTTTTCTTTTTCCCAGCATCATCTATGTATTCTTCCTTAAGATCATCAATAAACTGCATCTCCACATAGCCTCCAGTTTTAGTTTGCGGGGTGCTTTTCTGCTCTACATCGGCAAAGGCCAATTGGGCCAAAGGGCTCTCATCTTTTTCTAGCTTTTTAGCTGCTGCTTTGGCAAACTCATTAAAAAACTGATTGTTGAAATCAATGATTTCTTTGCGGCTTCGGAAATTGGCATCAAGGTTTTGAATTGAATTTTCATCGGCGAAGTGCGCCAAGTCTTCAGAAACGTTTTTGAGCAACAGTTCCATTTTACCACCACGCCAACGGTAAATGCTTTGCTTACCATCGCCCACCACCAATACTTTACCACCTTCGGCCAAAGCATTTTCAAGCAAAGGCTTAAAGTTTATCCATTGCAGAGCTGATGTGTCTTGAAATTCATCAAGCAAAAAATGACGGTACTTGGCACCCGTTTTTTCATATAGAAAAGGAACATCAGATTGCGAAATAATTTCGTTTATCAGGCGGTTTTGATCTGAGATTAAGATTCTATCGTTTTCATCTCTAAATGATTTGAGATGTTCGTTTATGTTTTTAAGCAAACCCAAAGCATGCAGGTTTTTAAACAGCATTAGCCTTATGTTGTATTCAGCTTTTACTTCTTGCCAAATTTGCAGAGCATTATTAATGATGTCTATCAAGTGATTCGATGCACACTCTTGAATTTCTTCAGACTTCGGATGTTTCTTTTTATGCCATTTTTCAAGATTATCGAGCGCAGATAATACCCGTATTCCAGGTTCTCCAAGCTTATCTGTCCTTACATCAAGCAGATGATTTCCGAAGTTTCCAACTCCCCCTTTACCGTATGAGAAGTCTTCAACTTTAAGCCCATATCCATCTAAATGCTCAAACCATTCATTGCCCAAGTCTTTAATCTGGTTATTGATTCTGCTTAAGTAATTGTTAGTGTCTTCTATGAGCTCTTTTATCTTATTAAATTCAACCTTAGCAAGGCTCTTAAAAACCGAATCAAATGATTCTCTAAAGAGCTGCTTTCCTAGGTCTTTGATCTCGCGCTCTACATACCAACCCTTGTCATTGTCCAGCTTATGAAACATGTAATTGGTTATGTATTTGGCCAAGTCTTTATCAATTCCCAATTGCAACATCAAGCGGTCATAGGCATCTTCAAGTGCTTCATCACTATCAAGCTGCACTTCCATGCGCAATGGCAGCTTTAGCTCATGGGCAAAGGATTTAATGAGTCTGTTAAAAAAGCTGTCGATGGTTACAATGGTAAAATCACCATAATTATGGAGTATTTGTTGAAGCGCCTTTTTTGAATTTGCTTTAATATGATCTGCAGCATAACCGGTTTCGGCTTTTAGCATTTGCAAAAGGTTATCATCTTCGTTTTTTGATAAGTTTATCAAGAACTTGATGATGCGCTCTTTCATTTCTTGGGTAGCCTTATTGGTAAAGGTTACAGCGAGAATATGCGGGTGCTGTAAAGGGTTTTGTAATAATAGCTTAATATACTCCTTTGCAAGCGTATAGGTTTTTCCGCTTCCGGCTGATGATTTGTATATGCTTAATGCCATAGTATAATTTCAATGAGATAAACTCTCAATATCAAAGCTATGAATTATCAAAGCTCAGCACTGAGAAATAATTAGTCATTTGTTTTGTTCAAAGCTTAAATTTAGATGTGCAGAGATGCTGCGTGGCTAATTCTGTATAACTTTGGCAGAGTCAAGGTAAAACTAAAAATGCGTAACTCACTAATACTTGTTTCAATGGTATTGGCCGCCATGTATTTCTATTCTTGCGGATGCGAAAATTACAGAGCCAACTATTCTTTTGATGATGCTACAATCTACATTTTTGATAAGCTAGATTATAATGAAGATAGCACAGAGCGTGTTGAAACAGAATGGCGACAGTGCGATAGCCTTGCTTTGGGTGATGAAATAAGGGTGGGGGTAAACTTTGTTTACGTTTATAGCCATGATTTAGAAAACGCCGCTTGTGATCCCGAGTATGTGGAGTTTAGAGACTCTATAAGAAATGTAGATATAATTGCTGTTTATCCGCTCGAAGGAATTGCCGCCGGACAATCGGTTATGGAAGAAGGTGGATGGACCCCAGCTATGAAAGACTCGTTGCTTGATTTTGTTAATACTCCGCTATGGCCTGCGCATGGTGCTATATATCTTACATTAAATAATAGGCCCTTGGAAGAAAAGGTGCAGTTTAAGGTTGTAGTAGACAAAGCACAGCGCGAAGATTTCGAAGTGCTATCGCAAGAGATTATTTGGTAACTAGTAGTTGAAAAGTTACATTTTGTTAACACTCGTTAACAATTAATCGAACAATTGGTGTTGAGTGGAATTGCATTTACATGAGTGGTAAATGCTTGAAAAGCAATAGTTAACCCGTGTTATTCATTTTGCGGACAGTGTTTTGAG
>JAGDZV010000002.1:0-713268 GCA_049115495.1 Bacteroidia bacterium
CCCGAAAGGGGTGGCTTTTTACTTTATGATGTGTTTGCTAATTTCTATTGTCTAATTAATTCCATAATTTGCCAAGAATACACAAAGCAGCATGGACTATTTAAAACTTAAACACGCTTTACTTGAAGAATGCAACAAAGTAGTGGATGGTAAGATCAATCAATTTCAAGAAAACATAAAACGCTCGCAAGATGCCTTGTATGAAAATACAAAAAGCACAGCTGGCGATAAATTTGAAACAGGTAGAGCCATGATGCAAGGCGAAATAAACAAGGCAGAACAACAATTGGCCAAAACAATCACGTTAAAAAAAGTCTTACAAACTTTAACAATAACTAAAATTCTTCCTAAAATAGATATGGGAGCAATTGTGATAACTGATAAGGGTAACTTTTTCATTTCGGTGGCTGCAGGAAAAGTTAAAGTAGAAGACAAAACCTATTTTACTATGGGAGGCAATGCCCCATTGGCGCAAGAGTTTAGAGGCAAGGGAAAAGGGGATAAGTGCTCTTTTAATGGAGTGCAATATGATATTGTGGCAATAGCCTAAAACCTTGTGTTTTTCTTGAAAGAAACAGCGCTTGGTTCTATACATTCGTAAACACTTAAGCAAAACTTGAATGTATAGAATTTTACTACTTGGGGCGGGCCGTACGGCTCATTTTTTTGTGAATGATATTTTGCAAAGTGCAGTGAAAAATAACTGGCATTTGCGCGTAGGCGACTTCTTGCAAACTAGCCTTGAAAGTTTACCGTCTAAATCTGAGCAATTCTCTAAGCTTCTTTTTGATGTAAAAAACGAGCAACAAGTTGAAAAAGAAGTAAGAGAAGCAGATCTAGTAGTGTCTCTTTTACCCGCTCAATTTCATTATGTTGTAGCTTCAAAATGCATACAGTTTGGTAGTCACTTTCTATCAGCTAGCTATGTTTCTGATGAGTTTAAGGCTGCAGCCGAAGAGATTAAAGATAAAGGACTAATTTTTATAAAAGAAGTAGGGTTAGACCCTGGTTTAGACCACATGAGTGCCATGCAAATGCTTGATGAAATTAGAGATAAGGGCGGCGAAATCATGCGGTTTTTGTCATATACTGGTGGCCTTATGTCACCTGACCTTAAAGGCAACCCATGGCAATACAAGTTTACATGGAATCCTATGTATGTAGTTACAGCGGGGCGAGATGGTGGTATTTATTTGCGTAGAGGAAAAACAAAGAGAATTCCTTATCACCGTTTGTTTAAGGAAATTGACGAGTTAGCAATTCCAGATCACGGTGATTTTGATGCTTATTATAACCGAGATAGTCTTAAGTACATAAAGGAATACAAGCTTCAAAAAGTAGAGAGTGTAATTAGATATACACTTAGGCGCAAAGGTTTTTGTGAGGCATGGGCGCAATTGGTTTCATTAGGATTAACCGATAACAATTTCATTTTCAATTTAAATGAACCAATAACCAATAGGGAATTTTTGAATATGTTTATAAGAAGGGGAGAAGGTACCTTAGAAGAGCGTGTTGAAAAGGCCACCGGAAAATCGCAAGAATCAGAAGTTTTTAAAAAGCTACAATGGCTTGGGTT
The DNA here is from genome assembly GCA_049115495.1 of Bacteroidia bacterium. GTDB lineage: Bacteria > Bacteroidota > Bacteroidia > CAILMK01 > JACPUW01 > JACPUW01. The sequence continues at coordinate 1,580 of JAGDZV010000002.1, forward strand.
ATTTGATAATGTCCCTATAAAAATGCTCAACGGCACTTCAGCGCAATTTTTAGAACAAATTATAATGCCTAAATGGCAAATGGATGTTAATGATAAAGATGCTATTTACATGGCTCATGTATGCTATTATAAGCTAAATAATAAAGTTTATAAGCGAAAAAGCTACTTGGCCGTTGAAGGTTTAGATACTGAACAAACCGCCATGGCTAAAACCGTTGGCCTGCCCTTAGCTGCAGCTGTAAAGCAGGTGGCTTTAGGCACTTTTAATGAGCCGGGTTTACATATACCTACTGCCAAAAACTTATATGATCCTATTCTTAAGAGTTTAAGAAAAAGTGGAATTCAGTTTTACGAAGTTGAAGAAGAAGTCAAAGACCTGGACTAATGCACATCTATGAAAGGTTCAAAACGAAGCACCAAACTTCTAATCAATACATTTGTTTAAATAACCATTAAGCGTGGCAAAAGTCTTTAAGTCAAGTAACCGAACAGTTTCTGTAGTCTCTACAACAATCAGTATTTTTTTGGTTCTATTGCTTTTTGGTATGCTTGAAGTATTCTTAATAAATGCACGTTACATAGCCAAATACGCCAAAGAGAATATTGTGCTGCGAATGATGTTTAGAGAAAGTGCAAAAGAAGCAGATGTGGCATTGGTACATAATCAGCTTTCAAACAACGCTTACTTACGTACTTCGGAGATTATAAGCAGAGAAGAAGCCAAAGAAATTATGGCTGATGAAATGGGCGAAGGCTTTGAAGAAGTAATAGGAATTAATCCTTTTCCTTACAGCATTGATTTTACGGTTAAAGAAGAATGGGCAAATATTGATTCATTGGCTCAAATTGCAGGCTTTTTTGAAAAGAATGAACTTATTAGAGAAGTACATTATCCACCCGTAGTAGTAGCGCAGGTTGAAACTAATTTACGTTTTATTGGGTGGGTTCTTTTGGCCATAGCGGCTGCTTTTCTCATTATTTCAATCACGCTAATAAATAGTACTGTACGTCTTACGGTGTATTCAAAACGATTTTTGGTTAAAAGCATGCAACTGGTAGGTGCAACTAGGTCCTTTATTCGAAAACCATTTATGTGGGAGAGTATTTTAACAGGAATAATGGCTGGATTAATGGCATGCGCGGTTATTTTGGGCTTAATGTTTGCCATTAAGGAGTTTAATGCCAACTTAAACCTTGTTAACGATCCTTTTCTCATTGCCATATTATTTGCGTCTATACTAGTTTTGGGTTTTATCATTACAGCAGTAAGTAGTTACTTTGCAATTAATAGATATCTAAACCTAAAGCTTGAAGAGCTTTACTAATAAGAAAAATGAGTAAGAATAAAGATACACAGTCAACCAATAATTCATCTATCCAGATTCCTTTTGTAAAGCAGAACTATCTATTTATGGCGGGTGGTTTTTTGCTTGTAATTATTGGCTTCATTTTCATGTATGTTAGCGAAGAAAATCATGGTAAGTCTGAAGTAATCTATAGCTTTAGCAAAACCACATTACCTGTAATTTTTATAATGCTTGGTTTTGCAGTTACAGGTTTTGGAATTATGAAGCGTTTCAACACAGAAGCTTAGTATGCAAGAAATATTGCAAGCCATTATCTATGGTATTGTACAAGGACTCACCGAGTTTTTGCCTGTAAGCAGTAGTGGACATCTTGAAATTGCTAAGGCAATATTTGGAGATGACAAGGTGCAAGAAGAAGGCATGTTAATGACCGTGGTATTGCATGCTGCTACTGCCTTGAGCACACTTGTTATTTTTAGAAAAGATGTGGCTGAGATTTTCAGAGGCCTTTTTCAATTCAAAAACAACGAAGAAACTCAGTTTAGCCTAAAGATCATTTTCTCTATGATTCCAGCGGCTATGGTAGGTGTGTTGTTTGAAGATGAAATTGACGAGTTTTTTACAGGGAATATTCTGCTTGTTGGTTTCATGCTTTTGATTACGGGCTTACTTCTGTTGTTAGCTGATAGAGCCAAGAACACCGAGAAAAGTGTGAGACATGTTAATAGCTTAATTATAGGTATATCTCAGGCAATAGCTATTCTTCCAGGAATATCAAGGTCAGGAGCAACAATTTCAACCTCAGTTTTACTAGGAATTGATAGAGCCAAAGCCGCAAGGTTTTCATTTTTAATGGTGGTTCCTTTAATTCTTGGTAAAATGGCCAAAGACATTTTAGATGGTGCTCTTACTGAGACTAATGTAAATGGCTTGGCGCTTGGTGTAGGTTTTGTAACTGCTTTTATATCAGGGTTATTTGCTTGCCAATGGATGATAGCATTGGTTAAGCGCAGTAAGCTTACCTATTTTTCAATATATTGTTTTGTAATCGGAATTATAGCAATTGGATACACAGTTTTCTCTTGAGTCTGACGGCCCTTTCAATTTTGCCGAAGGTGAAATGTTACTCATTGACAAACCTTTGGATTGGACATCTTTCGACGCCGTAAATAAGATCAAATATCTTCTACGAGATAAGTATCAGAAAAAGATTAAGGTTGGTCATGCTGGTACTTTAGATCCACGTGCCACTGGTTTATTAATTGTTTGTACAGGAAAGAAAACAAAGACCATTGCCAGTCTACAAGGCTTGGACAAAATTTATACTGGCGAATTTGAGTTGGGTGCTACCACGCCAACTTTTGATACTGAAGCAGAAGTAAACGAGACCTTTCCAATTGATCATATAGACTATGATAAGCTTTTAGAAACCGCCAAAAAGTTTACAGGCATGCAGCAGCAATATCCGCCTGCTCACTCTGCCGTTTGGAAAAATGGTAAACGTGCTTATGAGCTAGCAAGAAAAGGTGAGGAAGTGGAGTTGGAACCGCGCAGTATTAAAATTCATTATTTCGAAATACTTGATTACACCCCGCCAATAGTAAGGTTTGAAGTTAAGTGCAGTAAAGGCACGTATATTCGATCTTTGGCTAATGATTTTGGAAAAGCACTTAATTCTGGCGCCTACCTAAAGACGCTAAGAAGAACGAGGATAGGTGAATACTCTTTGGCCGATGCCTTAACTCTTCCGCAGTTCGAATTCATGGTAAAGCATACTTAATGCGGATTTTTAAGGGCATAGAAGAATTTGAAGCGTTTGAAAACCCTGTTGTATCTATTGGCACTTTTGATGGGGTACATCTTGGCCATAGAACAATTCTTGACAGGTTAAATTCAGAAGCAAAAAGACTCAGTGGAGAAAGCCTATTAATTACTTTTTGGCCCCATCCGCGCATGGTACTGCAGCCTGATTATAAAGATTTGCGCTTGCTAAACACAATGGAAGAGAAGGTAGAGCTTCTGGAGAAAGCTGGACTTCAAAATCTATTAATTGTGCCGTTTACCAAAGATTTTTCTAGAACAACTTCACACGAATTCATCAGAAATATCTTAGTTGATAGGGTGAAAATGAAGAAGATCATTATTGGTTATGATCATCATTTTGGGCGCAATCGCGAGGGCTCCTTTGAAGTGCTGCAAGAGTTTCAACCAATTTTTGGCTTTGAACTAGAAGAGATTACAGCGCAACAAATAGATGAAATAAACGTAAGCTCTACCAAAATTCGCCATGCTTTATTTGATGGAGCCTTAGATAAAACAAAAGAATTTTTAGGCTACAATTACTTTGTAAATGGTACTGTGGTAAAAGGCCATAGCCTTGGCAAAACCTTAGGTTTCCCCACAGCAAACGTAAAAGTGAACTATCCCTTTAAGTTGATTCCAAAAGATGGAGTTTATGCAGTGCGTTTCTGCGTAAGAAACACCAAATACAATGGCATGCTCAACATTGGGAACCGACCAACTTTTGATGGTAAGGAGCAAAGCATAGAAGTACATCTTTTTGATTTTGATGGGAATATTTATGCCGAAGATGTTAGAGTTGAATTTGTGGAACGCATAAGAGATGAGCAAAGATTTGATGGCAAAGAAGCCCTTATTGCGCAGCTAAAGGCTGATGAATTGAGAGCGCGAACAATTCTAAATGATTGAAACTTTAACCTCCTACACTTATAGGTTTCCGAAATTGTTCTATTCAAAAACAAGAAAGCACTACGTCCAAAATGTGCATTAGCATTTAGAAAGAACGTGATACCTAAATTTGAAAGGAATCATTTGACAGGAAATGAAGAAACTAAGGCTAATATTTTTCTTTACAATTATCGCATTCTTTTGTAATGCTATCTCACTTGACTCAACTAAAACAAACTCTAAAACGGGCGTTCATTTATTCCAGTGTAACTTATTCAATTTCGTTTATGCTCGAAATCCAGACCAAGGTCAATCGCCCATTTTTTGGCGTTATACTTTTGAACCAATAATTGGTGTAGGTAATCAAAATTTACAAATTGGATTTAAGTTCAGGTATTCTACAGATAGATCTTTGGTTCCTATGCAAACGATAGATGGATACGGCTATGGCGTGTTTGGTAGATATTTTTTAAAACCTTTAATTGGCGAGAGAGAATTTGTAAAAAACTTTAGTTATTTAAACACCGCCATTACAAACTTAAGCGTGGGTTTAGCAACAGATATTACCAATGTTGGCTTAGATGATAATAGACGAATGACTGTGATTGATCAACAATTAAATAACTTACGCCTGCAACCTTTTATTGGCACATATTGGCGGCCTTTTAGATGGTTTCAAATTGAGCTAATTGTTTCGGGTTCACTTTATTTAAGCGAAAAGGGTATGAGTGCCGAATACACACCTGTTTTTAACATAAAACCCGATGTACATTATACTTTCTTGCTTTGGAACGATAATAAAAAATGGTAGTACTAATCGTTAATTAATACCTTAAAACAACCGATTTTGAAAACGTGCGTGTTATTAATAACATTGTTAATTGTAGGAGTTAACTCACTACTAGCACAGAAAAAGCCAATTCAGGTTGCTATTAATGCACAATATTATTTTTCGTTTTATTTTGATAGTGAGTTTGATCACTACGGCAGTAATTATTTTGAGCACAACCATAGGGTGGGTTTAGAACTTGAGCTAGATACCCATTGGGTTTTAGGTTATGACCGATTCTTTATAAACTCTTCGAATTTTTATTTGGGCAAAAAATCCTGGACGGCCAATATTTACATGGTTGAATACAAATTTCTGGTACCTAAATATGAACGATTTAGCGTGGGCTTAATTGCAAATTTGGCCAGAACTGATTACGCATTTCCAGAGCCCTTTAATCATAGGGATGTTGGCAAGCGCTTTTTTTACGGAGTGGGTGTAGAAGTAAGTTACAATATAATAGGAAGATGGTTTTTAAGTGTCCAATACATGTCCATGTTTCACGGAGTTTATTGGAATAACTATGACCTTTTGACCTATAAACATATCGGGTTAAAAAGAAATCTATTTAAGCGCTTAGATCCAGATCGGTGATCCTTAGATGCCCGAAATTTTTTCATTCTAAGAGTCTTACAAAAAACTCCAAACAAGAAACAAGAAACAAGAAACTTTAAACTTACGAACTTCGAAGCATTAGCAGAGAAGCTAAAAACTCACTCCTTCAACCGCTTTTAGGTCCACATCTAAATGCGAAACCATTCTAATCATATTGGCGCCAAAACGAACCGCCAAAACACCCTTTGATTTTAGCTTTTCAAGGTAATGGTCAACGGCATCTGAATTTTCTAGAACTCCAACCACAATGTTCGTTTCAGGCTTCCAAACTTCAACTACTTCATCAGCTAAATTGAGCTTGTCTGCAAGAAGTTGAGCTAATTCGTGATCTTCTTTTAATCTTTCAATATTGTACTCAAGCGCGTAGATTCCAGCAGCCGCTAAAAAACCAGCTTGGCGCATTCCACCACCAAAGGCTTTTCTAGCCCGACGCGCATGGTAAATGAATTCTTCAGAGCCCAATAGCAAACTACCGACAGGGCAACCCAATCCTTTTGATAAACAGATTGAAATAGAGTCGAAAGCATTCCCATAGTCTTTGGCGCTTTGTCCGGTGGCAACTAATGCATTAAAAAGTCTTGCGCCATCTAAATGATACCCCAAACCATGTTTTAGGCTTATTTGCTTAATGGCTTTAATCTCTTCAAGATCATAACAAGTTCCTCCACCTTTGTTACTTGTGTTTTCAAGGCTAACTAATCTGCTTTTAGGGAAGTGAATGTCATCAGCTCTAACCGCAGTTTCAATTGAATGAGCTGTAATCTGACCTTTATTACCTTTTAAAAGTTTAACTGAGCTACCTGAATTCTTGGCTATGCCACCACCTTCATATAAATAAACATGACTGTTTTCTTCGCAGATTACTTCATTTCCGGGTTTGGTGTGTACATTAATAGCAATTTGATTAGTCATGGTGCCACTAGGGCAAAATAGTGCTGCTTCCATTCCAAACATTTCAGCTGCCATTTCTTGAAGCCTATTAATAGTTGGGTCATCACCAAAAACATCGTCTCCAACTTGAGCCGTCATCATGGCTTCAAGCATGCCTTTGCTTGGCTTGGTAACTGTGTCGCTTCTTAAATCAATAATTGCCATATTAGAAATAAGGGATGTCAAATAGTTTTTCTAAAAATCTTGGAAAAATCACTGTTGGGTTAAATGCAATGGTTAATAAAGCACCAAATATGCCCCCATACATATGTGCATCATGGCCAATATTATCATTTCCCATTTTGCTCATTCTTGCACTATAAACAATATAAAGCACACCAAGAATTATAGCCGGTACTGGAATAAAATACACTTGATAAATGGCCCAAGGTTCAAACAGAATAGAACCCATTAACACGCCCGAAACCGCACCTGAAGCACCTAAAGCCATGTAGTTGGGGTTGCTCTTATGTTTGTAATAAGAGAACATACTGCCCATAATCATTGAGCCAATATAGAGCAGCCAAAATTTTGTTTCAGGAAATGGTCCGCCAAATGCTCCAAGATACATTTCAATATTTCGCCCAAAAAAGTAGAGGGTAAACATATTGAAAAAAAGGTGCATATAATCTGCATGAATAAGCCCAGATGTAACAAAACGGTACCATTCACTTCTATCGTTCATTTGAAAAGGATAGAAGATGAGCTTGTATTTTAATTCTGAATTATTAAAGCTCATAAACGAAACGATAACCGTTCCGGCAATTATTATTAAAGTACTACTCATTAATCTCCTGGGTTTGCGGCCAATAAATAGAGTACAGCCATTCTTACCGCAACTCCATTTTCAACCTGATGAAGAATAACCGAATGGTCAGGGTGGTCGGCTACTTTACTCTCAATTTCTACACCGCGGTTCATAGGGCCAGGATGCATTACGGTAATAGGTTTATTCAGCTTTGAAAGCCTTTCGTACGTTAAGCCAAATATGCGGGCGTATTCTCTAAGACTAGGGAAATAACTGTCTTTTTGCCTTTCAAGCTGAATGCGCAACACATTTACCACATCGCACCATTCCAAAGCTTCGGCAATATTGTAAGTAACATCAACGCCTAATAACTCAATATTTTTTGGAATTAAAGTGGGTGGGCCGCAAAGCTTAACGTTTGCACCTAGTTTTTGCAAGGCATAAATATTACTTAGCGCTACTCTTGAATGCACAATATCACCTAAAATCAAGATGTTCATACCATCAAGATTGCCATATTTCTGCCTGATAGAGAAAGTATCGAGCAATGCTTGCGTTGGGTGTTCGTGAGTACCATCACCTGCATTAACCACATTGGCATCAATGTGTTGGGCCAAAAAGTCGCATGCGCCTACATGTGGATGACGCATTACTACCATATCAACCTTCATTGCCAATATGTTATTCACCGTGTCAAGAAGGGTTTCTCCTTTTTTAACCGAAGATGAAGAAGCGCTAAAGTTTACCACATCTGCGCTTAGTCTTTTTTCCGCTAATTCAAAACTTATTCTTGTTCGCGTTGAATTCTCAAAAAAGATGTTTGCGATGGTGATATCACGTAAAGAAGGCACCTTTTTAATCCTTCTATTTAATATGGTAGAAAAATTATCGGCGGTTGAAAATATCAACTCAATATCATCTCGGGTAAGGTGTTTTATACCCAATAAATGGGGTACGCTTAGAGCACTCATTTATTGTTCTTTTGCTTTAGATTCTTCTTCAGTTAATTGCCAAACCCCTTGGGCACCATCAATTTCAGGCCAACGAACCTTCACTTTTTCGTTAGATCGTGTGTCTACTTTTATCCCAATATAGTCAGCTTGAATTGGTACATGTCTACTATATCTGCGGTCAACCAAAACCATAAGTTCAACCATGGCAGGTCTGCCAAAAGCTTGCATGGCTTCTAAACCTGATCTTACGGTTCTTCCGGTATAAAAAACGTCGTCAATTAATATTACATTCTTGTCTTCGGTGCTAAAGTTTATATCAAGCGCCGATGGTAAGATAGGTTCGTCACGTCTTCTAAAGTCATCTCTGTGAAAAGTAATATCAAGCCTTCCGGTTTTGATTTTCTTTTCAAAGTAAGCTTCAAGCCGTTTTTGAATTGCAAGGGCAAGATAAATTCCTCGCGGCTGTAATCCAATTAAAACAGTGTCGTCAAAGCTTTTATGATTTTCAATGAGTTGAGCAGAAAGGCGGTTAAGCGTTAGTTCAAATTGTTTTCCTTCTAGTAAAACCTTGGCCATAGGGTCTTAAAATTGCCCAAAAGTAAGGCAATAGAATATAGGTGCAAATAAAAAGGTGAAAGCTATTTGAATTGAATTTTTAAATCGTCTAAATATGCGATTTGATCGGTAGGGTTGTATAGATAAACTTTAATTACATCAGCATTTTTTACAGAATTTGGTATCTCAAATGAGTGCATAATTTTAGTCCAGCCACCCAAATTCAATTTTCCCAAGCTTTTTAGGGGTACCGCATTCCAACTAAACTCGGTATTGGTACCGCTAAATTCAATTACCAACTTTGTGTCTTTGGGGGCTTTGTCAATATAAAACTGAAATTCAAAGCTTATTTCTGATTTTGCATAATTAGGTATGCTGCTGAGTGGATGATCAAATGTTAAGCTAAAAGGGTTGTTTTTACCAAATTTGCTTGCCTTTTCTCCTGAATACGACTTTTCTGTACTTAGCGTTTGCATTTGCCCCCACACTTCGTCTGTCTCACCATTGTGAAAAAAGTAAATTCTCTTATCTACTGAAGAATAGACCTGCTCAACATATTCATTTGCATATATTGGTTTTAGTGCGTCTGCAATATCTTTAGCAACATGCCGTCTTCCTTCTTCGGCATAATGTTCAGTAGGAAAATCTTTGTCTACAAAGTGTTCATGTGGTACGGCCTCAAAATTATCAATTATGGTTATGTATTCATTATTATATCGTGATACTAGATAATCCTTATTTTTTATCATGAGCTGCACTAATTCTTTGCCTACCAGCAATTCAACATTTTCAAGGTTCTCTGGCATGATCGAAAAAACCAAATTCCATTTGTGCTTTTTGGCTAAGTCTACAATCTTATCAAAGTCTTGTATTCTCGGATTTGTGTCATTTAGCTCAAAGGCAAAATTTTTAACATTTGCAGCTGCCAAAGCAGTTAGTTTCCAATTCTTATTACCATCTGCAGAAATAAAGGCCGCACTGTCAATAAAGTCGTCCCATTCCTTTACACAACTAAAAGGTAAGTTTGGGTCATTAAATTTTGCTTGTCTATCTAAAAGTATCTTTGCCGTTCGTTCAGCTTCGCTGTACCCTCCAAAGGCTTTAAATGACAGTAAAAAGCGATTGTAAATAGCAGGGCTTTGTCGTAAAAGCAATGTTTTTTTAAGAAGTGCTTTTTCAAGTTTAGAATAAATCCAGTCTGCAGAAAAACTGCGGTAGTTTATGGTAACTACAACCGAGTTTATTTTTACTGAATCTGCTATGGCAGCTAAAATTTCGTAATAAATGCGCGAATGTGCACCTGCTTGAGTAATGTCTTTAACCTTTAAATTAGGATAAAAGTCGCCTAAAAATCCGCTAATAGACCGTTTGTCAATATCAGTTGGACTAAATGTGATGTTAGAAGATTCTCCAAGGTATAGCACATCTATAGAATCAGGTAGTGCTGCAATTTTTGGATACAGGTCGCTATGTTTTTCCAAATCTGACTTAAGAAAATATTCATTATAAGTGAAATTGAGCCCGATTAGAATGGCTGCTAAAGCAATTAGGCGATATGCAAACTTTGGCCACATTAAAATTGGAAATAAATGAATTGATATTCTTGTACTCCGGCAAATGCCAAAATAGCAAATAGGAGTAGGGCATAAGTAAACCACCTAATTACAATGGGTTTTGAGTTGATCCATTGGTCAAACCTTGAATTAAACAAAGCAAATTCAAATACTATGAAAAGCAACAACCATATTAAAATCGAATACTCTAAAGTTAATTCATTTTCGCCAGTGGTATTAAGCAAGCCTGCAAACATTTCTTGAGCTTGAGCTAAGTCTTGACTTCTAAAAAACACCCATATAAGCGTAACTAGAGTAAAAGTTTTAAGTGAAAGAATAATTCTTCTAATGGTAAGCTTGTTAACAGCCTTTTTGGGTTTAATTAGTTTGTTAAGCCAATGTTCAATAAGGTATATTATACCATATAACGAACCCCATATTACAAATGTCCAATTGGCACCATGCCATAAACCACTCACGGCAAACACAATGAATATGTTGACTGCCCAACGCTCAATTTTAACCTTGTTGCCACCAAGGGGTATGTATAAATAATCTCTAAACCAAGTTGAAAGAGAAATGTGCCAGCGTTCCCAAAACTCTTTAATGCTTGTAGCCAAGTAAGGCGTGCTAAAATTATTCATAAGTTTTACCCCAAAGAGCAATGCTGTTCCAATGGCAATACTAGAGTAGCCGTGAAAATCACAATAGATCTGCAATGAATAAAAAATCATGGCCAATGCCACATCAAACCCGCCGTATGATTCAGGCGAAGCATAAACATCATCAACATAAACCGAAAGGTTATCGGCTATTACCATTTTTAGAAAAAAGCCAAAAAGTATGAGTCTAAGTCCATTAGCAATGTTCTCGTATTGCAAATTAACCTGAGCCTTTAGTTGGTTACTTAGTCTACTAAACCTTTCAATAGGCCCGGCTACCAATTGGGGGAAATAGCTTACATAAAGCGCAAAGTGTCCAATATGCGTTTCGGCCTTTTGCCTTTTGTAGTACACATCAATGGTATAGCTAAGGGTTTGAAAAGTATAAAATGAGATTCCTACTGGCAGCAGTAATTCATGTACGGGAAATGAGCTTTCCACACCAATCAAATCAAACAAGCTATTGGGGCTAGCTACGGCAAAATTGAAGTATTTAAAAACGAACAATAGCCCCAAGTTTGAGCAAATGCTTAAGGCTAGGAAAACCTTCTTTTTTGAATTTGTATTGGCTTTTTCTATCTGTTGGGCAGAAAAAAAGTCAATTAGGGTTGAAGCGATTATGAGAGCGATGTATTCAACCTTCCAGCTCATATAAAAAAAGTAGCTGGCTATGAGCATAAATATCCATCTATACTTGTGCGGCAGTACATAAAAACACACAAGTACAATTGGTAAGAAAATTAGAAACTCTATTGAGTTAAATAGCATTATAGGTGCAAATGAATATCATTTTTAATAAAAAAGGCCCGAATCTGTTTAGATTCGGGCCTTTTGTGTTTCGCAAGGATTCTCTTCAATTTCTCATTTCAATCTCTATCGCTCCAATCTGTCTCAACAGATCGCATCATCCTTGCAATATTGTAAGATTATTCAGCGTCTTTTTTCTCTTCGTCGCTGTTATCTTCACTTGCTTTATCAGCTTCAGCTTCATTCGTAGCTTTTGGCTCTTCAGTTGCTTCGGCATCTTCGTCACCATCTTTGGCAGCTATTTTAGCTTCCATTTCTTTAATGGCTTCTTGTTGCTTCTCAAGCTCTTCAGCTTCCATATTTCTCTTTAAGCCAGCAAGTACATCATTTGCATCAGCCAATGTATCGCTAGATTGAGATTTCTGAAGTTTCTTAACTGCTTTAGTTGTTTTCTCAGCATTCTTTTGCTTCTCAGCAAATTCAGCATCTTTAGCAGCGCGCTCTTCATCTCTCCATACTAAAGAGTGAGAAACTACAATTCTTCTGTTATCACGATCAAACTCAATTACTTTGAATTCATTGGTTTCGCCATCTTGTAGCCTTGCGCCTTTCTCTTTCTTAGAAGAGTGTTTAGATGGGCAGAAAGCTTCAACACCATAAGGCATTACAATGATTGATCCTTTGTCTTCAACTCTCTCTACAGTTGCTTGGTGAATGGTGTTCACTAAGAAAATGCTTTCGAAAGTATCCCATGGATCTTCTTCAAGTTGTTTGTAACCTAGGCTTAATCTTCTGTTATCAGAATCTATTTCAAGTACAACCACTTTATGCTTTTCACCTACTTTGGTAAATTCTGCAGGGTGGTTGAACTTTCTGGTCCATGAAAGGTCAGATATATGAACTAAGCCATCAATTCCTTCTTCAAGTTCCATGAAAAGACCAAAGTTGGTCATGCTTCTTACAGCTGCTTCGTGTTGGCTGCCAATTGCATATTTTTCAACTATTTTCTCCCATGGATCTGGAGTTAATTGCTTCATTCCTAAAGCAAGCTTGCGCTCTTCTCTGTCTATTGTAAGTACTTTAGACTCTACTTCAATACCCATTTCTAGGTATTCTTTAGGGCTCTTTAGGTGAGTACTCCAGCTCATTTCAGATACGTGAATTAAACCTTCTACACCAGGGTAGATTTCTAGGAATGCACCGTAATCTTCAATGTTTACTACTTTACCTTTTACTACAGAACCTTCTACGATTTCAGCAGGCAATGTTTCCCAAGGGTGTTGAGATAATTGCTTTAAACCTAAAGAAATTCGTTTTTTGTCTTCGTCGTAATCTAAAACAACGCAGTTGATCTTTTGGCCAAGTTCCAATACTTCTTCTGGGTGGTTAATACGTCCCCAAGAAACATCGGTAATGTGAATAAGACCATCAACACCACCAAGGTCAACAAATACACCAAAGCTTGTAAGGTTTTTAACAACACCTTCCAATACTTGTCCTTTTTCAAGGCTTGAAAGTATTTCAGTTTTTTGTTGCTCTAGATCGCTCTCAATAATTGCTTTATGAGATACTACAATGTTTCTGTATTGCTCGTTTAGCTTCACTACTTTTAGGTCCATGGTAGTTCCCACGTACATATCGTAGTCTTTAATTGGTTTCACATCAATTTGCGAACCAGGTAAGAAAGCATCTAAGCCCATTAGTTGCACAACCATTCCACCTTTGGTACGATCGGCTATGTAACCTTTTAAGATCTTATCGTTGGTATGTGCATCAACAATGGTATCCCAAGCACTTTCTTCAAGGGCTTTTTTATGAGATAGCTTAATTTGCCCTTGGGCATCTTCTCGCTTCTCTACCATTATGCGTACAGTAGCACCTTCTTTAAGGTCTTCGCCCATGTATCTAAATTCAGAAGCAGGCACCATTCCATCAGATTTAAAGCCGATGTTTACTACAACATCTCTTTCGTTGATTGAAACAATGGTTCCGTCAAGAACTTCTCTTTCGTCTACGTGGCTAAGGGTTTGCGCATACATTTCTTCAAGTTTTTGACGGTCGGTTGCACCGTAATCGTCAACATCTTGTTCGTATGCATCCCAATTGAAGTCTTCAACGGCAACTTTTTCAATGGCTTTTTCTTCTACGATAAGCTCATCTTCTTCGTCTTCGCTTTGGCTGTCGTTAGTGTCAACAGCAGCTTCAACTTGGGCTACTTCTTTTGTTTCTTCGCTGTTATCAGCATCCTCTTTAGCAGTTTCGGCAACTTCTTCTTTTGAAGAAGCATTGGCTTCAACTTGGGCTTCGTTTGTTTGATTTTCTACTGATTCTTCAGTAGGTTTTTTTTCTTCTAAGTTGTTGTCTGACATTTACTTAGATTTGGGTTAATTAAAAGTTTTGAAAATCGGGCTGCAAATGTAGCCATTAATACAAATCCGCAATAGCTAATGCGGTGATTTTTATAGAATTAGCATAGCATCGCCATAGTCAAGGAATCTGTAGTCCTCTTTTAGGGCAGTTTTATATGCTTCCATTACAATGTCATATCCGCCAAAACACGCGGTGGTAATAAAATGTGCCGATTTAGGCCTATGAAAATTGGTAACCATGCAGTTGGCTACATTAAATTCATATGGCGGGTAAATGAACTTCTCAGTCCAACCTTCAGCTGGTTTTAAATAACCTTCGGCAGAAACCGAAGATTCAATGGTTCTCATTACTGAATTTCCTACAGCGCAAACTTTCTTTTTGGCTGCTTTGGCCGTATTGGCTACTTCAGCCGCCGAAGCCGGAATAATAAAGTTTTCCGAGTCCATTTTGTGTTTGCTTAGGTCTTCAACCTCAATTGGTCTTTCTGATCCAAGCCCCATGTGTAGGGTAATAAATCCAGCATTAATGCCTTTTATTTCAAACCATTTAAACACTTCTTTAGAAAAGTGAAGTCCAGCACTTGGTGCAGCTACGGCACCCACTTTTGATGCAAAAATGGTTTGATAGTCTTCAGCATCTCTATCTTCTGCTTGACGACCCATGTACTTGGGTAGAGGGGTTTCTCCCAAAGAACCTAAAGTGGCTTGAAACTCATCTTCATCTGCATCGTTCAAGAATCTAATGGTTCTACCCCTTGATGTGGTATTGTCAATTACTTCAGCAACCAAAACTTCGTTGTCATCCTCGCCAAAAAAGAGTTTGTTTCCAACACGGATTTTTCTTGCAGGGTCAACGATAACATCCCATAGGCGTTGTTCATGGTTTAGCTCTCTTAATAAGAATACTTCAATTCTAGCACCAGTTTTCTCTTTTTTACCATATAAGCGAGCCGGAAAAATTTTGGTGTCGTTCAACAAGAACGAATCTCCTTCGTCAAAATATTCTACAATGTTTTTGAAAGTTCGATGTTCAATTTTGCCAGTTTCTCGGTGTATTACCATTAAACGAGATTCGTCTCTGTAATCTGCAGGATACTGAGCAATTTTTTCATCTGGAAGTTCAAAATCAAAACTTGATAGCTTCATTTACTGTGATTTAGCCATTTCTAAAAAATGCGTGCAAAGATAAGAAGTCTATTGAGCGAATACAATTGAAATTTATTTTATATTTTTTATGAGCCTTGAGAGCATGTTAAGGCTATTTTCGAATGAATGAAACCGAGTTTAATACTCAATACTACAGCAGAAAGTTTCTCTTCAGCCATTAGAAACTTTAAAGCCAACAAGCTAAGAACAGCGCTTTCGTTGCTAGGTGTTATGGTTGGTATTTTATGTATTACGGGTATTTTAACGCTTGTTGATTCGCTCGAAAAAAATATTCAGCAATCATTTTCTAAACTCGGAGATAATGTATTCTACATTCAAAAAAATGCTTGGGGTGGCGAAGAAGACAGAAATAGGGCGGCCATAGCAGCAAGGCCTGATGTGAGTTTGAAGGAAAAAAAGCAACTTGAAAAAAGGTATAATTTCTTAGAAGCTATTTCTTATTCTTCATGGATTCCTAACCAGAAGCTAAAATCAAATGTGGGTACCTTAGAAGGGGTTACCGTTACTCCAGTAAATCACCAGTACTTAAACCTTTATCCTCTTGAATTTGCCGCGGGGGGATTTTTTACAAGAAAACACGATGATGGCGGGGCGCCAGTGGCTGTAATTGGACATAATGTAGCTCTTGAGCTTTTTAAAAATTTAAATCCATTGGGAAAAACCTTTGTGTTTAATGCCCAAAAGGTGAGGGTTATTGGTGTTTTGGAAAAAGAAGGGCAGGGGCTTTTTAATTTTAGCAGTGATAATGTAATTTATGTGCCTCAGCAGTTTGTAGGGCGAACAATGAAAGTTAAAGGTTTTAATGGCTCTATAATGGTGAAAGTTAAGGATGGGTACGACCTTAATACCGCGAAATATGAACTAACCGGCCTTATGAGATCAATTAGAAGGTTAAAACCTTCGCAAGACAATAATTTCGCCGTTAATCAAATAACTAGTATCACCAATCAGGTGTCTTCCTTTTTTGATACCGTGAGTTTAATTGGTTGGGTTTTAGCGGCATTTTCAATTCTTGTAGGAGGTTTTGGAATAGCTAATATCATGTTTGTTACGGTAAAGGAGAGAACAGGTTTAATTGGAATTGAGAAAGCACTTGGGGCGCCAAATTATCATATCCTTACCCAATTTTTAGGCGAATCGGTAATGCTTTGTACCATGGGAGGAGCTGTAGGTATTGGTTTTATTGTTTTAATGGCAGCGATCTTAAATCAAGTGCTCAGTTTTACCATTTTTATTACGGTAGCTAATGTGCTCAATGGCCTAATCCTTTCTTCTGTAATTGGAATAATTGCAGGTTTTTTACCTGCACGAAGGGCGGCCAGGCTAGACCCGATTGTAGCCATTCGCTCTTAGTTTTTAGTCTTGCATTTCTGAGCCTTTACGTCAATTCAATGGTGCGCTCCAATCTTTAGACTTAACACTGTACATTCTCCAAATACCGCAATTCCAAATTCTAAGCGGGTTTTACATTTAGTTAACTTTCTTGAGTAAGCTATCCAATCATCAAATGCGCATTTGGATAAGTGTAGTTTTTGGTTCTCGTGGCAGTACTTAGCGCTACTATTAGTGTGAGAATTCCTACACGGCCTAAGTACATGGAAATCATTAAAATCACTTTGCCAATGGTAGAGAAATCGGCAGTAATTCCTGTTGAAAGCCCGACTGTACAGAATGCCGAAACGGTCTCGAATAATATATTGAGAGGATCTTTATCAGAATCGGTAATACTTAAAATGAATGATGCTATAAATATGTAGCTCGCAGCAAACAGGAAGATGGTTAGTGCTCTATTAAGTAGCTCTGTTGAAAGCGTTCTACCATTAATCTCAATTTGCTTTCTGTTTCTGATGGAAGCAAAAGCTGATAAGAAAATCACGATGAAAGTAGATGTCTTAATGCCACCACCTGTACTAGCCGATGAAGCACCTATAAACATAAAAAGCACCATCATTATGAGCGTTGGTGCGGCTAATTCTCCAAAATCTACACTATTGAAACCAGCGGTTCTCGTAGTTACAGATTGAAAAATAGATGCCGTTACTTGCCCAAAATTGCTGACTCCTTTAAGGGTGTTTTCTTGTTCTAAGAAAAAGTAAAGTACTGCTCCAATTACAACTAGAACCACACTGGTGTATAACGAGATCTTTGTGCTTAATCGCCAGTCTTTCCATGGGTAACGCATTCTTTCTCTAAGTGCTTTTACACCAAAAACATCTTGAATGGCAGGAAAACCCAATGAGCCAAAAAATATAATTGCTGCAATTACAATGTGCAGATAATACTTCTCTCTTAAAACATCTTCATACAAACCATTTGAAAAAAGAGAAAAGCCTGCATTACAAAAAGCACTTATTGAATGAAAAATGGAATAAAAGACTCGGTCAGCGCCTTTAACTACATCTCCAATCAAGGTATAAATTAAAAATGCACCAATGGCTTCTATAAAAAAGGTAAGACCAATTACTTGTTTAAGTAGGTCTCTTGATGCCACCAAATTAGCCGTATTAAGCATTTCTTTTAATGTGTTTTGGCTTTGAATACCAGCACCTGATCTTAGAAATAGAGCAAAAAATAGAGCGAATGTTATAATACCTATACCTCCTATTTGAAATAGCAGCATGATTACTAAGTGCCCTTTGAAAGTGAAAAAAGTCGCCGTATCAACAACAATTAATCCCGTAACACAACTAGCACTTACCGATGTGAAAAGTGCATCTAAAAATGCCATGCTACCTTCAATGGTTGTCATCTCGGGCATCATTAATAGCAATGTGCCAATTAAAATCAAGAGAATAAAAGATAACCCAAATACTGCAGGTGTTTTTATTTTTAGTCGTGATAGGTAAAGACTAACTTTTACAGCATCAATACCTACAAATAGAAGTAGGTAAAACTGTACAAAAACGAGATAAACAAGTGTGAAATTTTCAAAGCCCAAACTTCTAAACACATTATTTAATACCGGAACTCCAAAAAGATATAGGCTAACAATATCGTAGAGTAAAAGCACCATTAAAAGCCCTTCGAACCAGTTTTGTTTTAGAAAGGCGAACCTTTGAAAAGTAAATAATAACCTTAACGAAAAGCTTAAGATATAGATAGTAAAGATAGCTTGAAAACCACCAAGGATTATTTTTTCTCTTTCGGCATTATGCGGAAAACCATAGTAATAGGCCAGTAAAACCAAAGATGTAAGTGAAGCAAACAAGCTTAAGGCTTTCATTGCCCTGTTAACACCATTTTGGTTGTTAAAAATAAATCTAGAAAATGCGTTATCGGCCATTTGGCGGCGAATATAGAAATAAAAAAAGGGGGCATTGCCCCCTTAAATATTCAAATTTTTGTGATTAATCTCTGCTTGCTAGTTTTGACAAAAGCCTTAAGATATTTACATACAACCATATGAGTGTAACCATTATTGACATGGCTCCAAACCACTCCATATATCTTGGGGCTCCATGTTGCTCTCCTTTCTCAACCATGTCAAAGTCAATTACAAAGTTTAGAGCTGCAAGAATTACCACAAAAAGCGAGAAACCTATGCTAATTAATGAATTGCCTGTATGAAAGTCCATTAAAGCTGTAAAACCAAACATTCCGGCAACCCAAGAAAACAAATAAAACCCACATACTGCTATGGTGGCAACTGTTACCACCTTAATAAAGGTATTAGAAGCCTTAATGAATCTTCCTGTATATAAACCAATCATAACCAATAACACGCCCAGTGTTAGTAGTACAGCTTGAAATACAATTCCAGAATATGCTGCATTAAACCAATAAGATATTGCGCCTAGAAACAAGCCTTCAAATGCAGCATAAATTGGTGCTGCAATTCTACCCGATTGTGGTCTAGACATGCCCACGAGTAATGCGATTAAGCCACCGATAGCTCCAACAATTGATGTAACTTTTGATAACTCAGGCATGCTCCAAGAAATTGAAGCAGTGAATAGTACTATGGCGAATAGGATTCCAGTTTTTTGAGCAGTACCTTTTACGGTCATTGTGTCAGCAAAATCCTGGGCGCCTAAAAATCTCTCTTCAGATAAAAGGGGGTTTCCATTTATAAAACTCATGTTTTTTCTTCTTAATTCTCACAAAAATAATTGCTTGGCCTAATTGTATGTTGGTTAATTGTGGTTAAGCGGTTACCTAACAATATGAATGTTGCCTGTACGGGTTATACGTGGCGATGTAAGAACAAAGAAGTAAACACCTGTGCTAACGGGAACGCCATCTCCTAGCACCAATTCGTTAACATTATTGCCATCCCACTCAAACGCGTCGCCGTTTCTTACTTCCTTTACCAAAACGCCCCAGCGGTTATAAATGTAAAGCACATATTCGTCACAATCGGTTCTAAGATTGCTTACTTTCCAAATGTCGTTATAACCATCGCCATTAGGCGTAAAAATGTTTGTTGTGCTTATGGCGCCTGTTTGGTATTCAGTTATTTCAACTTGTCTAATAAGGGTATCTTCACACTCGGTTCCCTTATTTATTACCATAATTATTTGCTTGGTTCCCATTTGCTCATATTCAACAAAGGGCATTGAGTCTCTTGATCTAAAGCCGTCGTCAAGATTCCATAACCACCTAAACGCACCATAGCTTTGGTCGTTAATTTGCAATGCTCCGTTGCAGCTATCAAGCGCAAATAAGTTACGTGCTTTTGGCATTGAATCAATTACAACATCAGTAATCAAGGTGTCCCAACAGTCATATTGAGATTTAACAATAAGCGTTATTTGATGGCTATCTACTCTATTAAATGTTACCCTAAATTCATTTCCACCAATTAAAGAGTCACCATTTGAAGCTTTCCAAATTACCTGTTCTGCAAACCTTGATGTATCTGTAAAAATGAATGTGTTTAAACAGGAATCTGTTTTTTCAACTGCGAAAGGTTCTGGCAATTCTGGGATTATAAATGCTGTCTCAAAAGTATCGCGGCAGCCACTCCGCGTTTTTAGACCATACATCGTAACTATGTATTCACCGTCTTCGTTGTAAGTATGTTCTGGGTTAGATCCATTGGCAAGGCTACCGTCTCCAAGTTCCCACCAAAAAGAATCCAAATCTTCAGAGTTATTATTAACCTGAACTATAAAATTACATGTATCTAAATCCAACTCAAACTCGGCATACCTAAAAGTGTCAACGTAAACAATCATCTCCTGCGTGTCAGGGCATTGACTGCCGGGGTAAGCGATAAGCTGTACTAGAAATTCGCCAGTATCTCTAAAGTTTACAAAAGGAAAATTTGAGGTGCTACTTTCACCATTTCCAAAATCCCACTTAAAATTGGGGGCATCTTTTGATTGATTTATAAACTGCAGTGCTGAAACACAAGTATCTGCTTCATAAGCAAAATCGGCTTTGGGTAGCCCGGGCATTCTAAAAGTGGTGTCTACCGTATCGGCACAAGCGGAGTAAGGGGCGGCTATTAGACTTAATGTATAAGATTGGTCTAGTTGTGTAAAATCTACCAAAGGAGAGGGAGTGTTGAACTTTCGGCCATCGCTTAAACTCCATTTAAATCCAGAAGCATCAATTGATTCATTTTCTAATCGTATTCGTGAAGCGCAGGTGTCAATATCAATTGTAAAGCCGGCTTCAGGATCAATTATTTCTATAGGAATAACCACAGAATCTTCACACTCGGTATTCAAATTGGTAGTTAAAGAAACACTGTACTGGCCTCTTTGGTCAAATACATGAAAAGGTGAATATTTTGAGCTGGTATCACCATCGTCAAATCGCCATAAAATGCTTTCAAAGCCTTTTGATAAATTTTTTGTTGTCAGAATTTTGTTGCATGTATCAAGTTCAAGTTCAAAGTCTATTTCAGGTTCTACTATTTCTAACTCAACTTCAAAAGTGTCGGCGCAATCTGTATTTAAGTCGGTATAAAGAATTACGGTATAAGACCCTGTATCAACAAATTGGTGCTCAGGATCTTCTTTTTTACTTGAGTTACCATCACCAAAATCCCAATTAAAAGACTTGGCATAATTACCTGTATGATTAAAAGTTACTTCGCCAGTACACACGTCAATTTCAGAGCCAAAGTCGGCTTCACTTTTTGCGTAGATAGTTATGCGCTCTTTTACGGTATCTCTAAGGTTACATGCAATTGGGTTTTGTGCTACTAAGGTAACTATGTATGTACCTGGCTGTGTAAATGTGTGTGTTACATTGCTGTCTGAGTAAGTTGTTCCATCGCCCATATCCCATTTAAACGAAGTTGATTTTTGGGTATAGTTGGTAAATGTTATGGTTTGTGGTATTTCGCAAGAAATATCCGTTCTTTCAAATTCGGCGTAGAGCGCCGGACCTTCAAGATCAATTTTCACTACAGCATTATTGCAGTTTATGTCATCATCATGGCTGGTGCTGCTACCATATACATTGCTTGGAAAAGTTGGGAATCTAGCTCTGTCGTTTCCGCAGGCCCCACAAATAGCTTGGTAAATAACGCCTCTTTTATCAAATCTACTAGTACCACCATCAACATGCTCAGAGCTTTCGCTGGTATTAGGGCTATTGCTATCATTTCCACCAAAATATGTAGCATAGATTATCGTTTGCAGGTCCGATGTGTAAACAGCCATATAAAAATCTCTACCATCGGTTGCACGTTTTATGGCATCAACAGTGGTAGCATAGCCTCTTGAGTTGCCTGCTGTGTTATCTCCGGCATTAAGTCCGCCCCAGCCTGAGAAGTATATTCTGCCACATTGGTCAACTGTAAATGCTGCCGGTGAAAGGCCTACAATATTATTAGCACCAATTTTCTTTGACATCTGAATATCAGATAAGTCGCGTTTGAACTTGGTAATAAATAAACCAAAATTCGAGTTGTTAGTGGTGTTCTTGTTAGGGAAAGATGATCCTGCCGTTTGGCCAAGCACATAAGGTGCGCCATCAGGCCCAACCTTAATAAAAAAGCCTTGGTCATAATCATTGGTGCCTATATAGGTTGAAGCATCAAAACCGCTACCATCATTGGCAATAAGCGTAATAAAGGCATCGGCCATTCCGCCCCCTCGAGTATCATCATATGCAGTGCTGCTTGTTGGGAAATCTGATGATTTTGTTCCCCCCGTAACGTAAACATTGTTTTCAATGTCTAGGTCTAAACTATATACCGCATCATGACTGCTTCCTCCTACAAAAGTTCCCCAGACCATAGTGTCTATGTTAGGGGTTAGCTTAATTACTATACCATCTTGCTGCCCACCTTGGTACCTATTTTGAGCAGAACTACCTGTAACAGGAAACCGCTGGCTTTCTGTGGTTGTTGCTACATATACGTTATTGGCAGAATCCACAATGATCTCGCCACGATACAGGTCGCCATAATTATATACTAATTCCCTTGTGTTTCTAAATGATCTTGAGCCTTCATCAAAATACTCTCCGTTAATTCCATCTTCGCCATCATCACCAAGGTAGGTGCTGCTCAAAAGCCGTGTACCGTTGCTATTAAGTTTTGAAATAAATACATCATGCCTTCCGCCTGAAGTTGATTGTATTGCATTTCTTGTAGGAAAATCATTTGAAGTTGTTGTTCCAAAAATTAAAAGTTCATCGTTATGATTTACTACCAAACTATGTGGTTGCTCATTGCCATTACCCCCCAAATAGGTCATGTATACTAGTTTGGTTCCATCTGAGCTTAGTTTATAAATACCGCAATCTCTTGGTAAAAAACCGGTGCCACCAGCATAATTTCTTTGATAAGCACCTAAAGATGTAGGGTAGCCTAAACCGTAAACAGTTCCGCCTGTTAGGGCATTTCCATCTTCATCATAAGTAGCGGTAAATCCCCAGTTATCAATATCATTAGAACCAGAGAGTGATGAAAAAACTACGCTTGGATCTATGACTAAGTCCCTTCCTGAGCTTTTGTTATAGTCTCCAATTTTGTAAGAGAGAATATTGCCTGTTAACTCAAAAGATGAAGCAATTTGGTTTGAGTAATCTCCGAGGTAAGTTAATGGAGCTTCTTCCTTTATTCCCTCTAAAGTTGTTGAAATATTTAGAGCTCCCTCTTGAAGAAAAATGTCATCTGCCCCAAGAATTTCAGTTTTTATGTTTTCGTAATTTCCACCTGCATGCACTATAAAAGAGTATTTAAACCCCTTTTCATCCGCATCTATCTGTAAATCAATGTTGGGGTAAATGTTTACAAGTGTTATTTGATGGTAGGCTAAGGCACCTGAAGCCCATTTGGTTTTATCACTACCTAAGTAGTAGTTGTGGAGTGTTTCTTGAGCTTGATTTTTCTGAATATATGGCCTTGGGTTAGCGCCTTTAAAATTGAGTTTAACCGTATGAAAGTTTACAATGGAATCTTTGGCTGTTCTCTGATGAAATTTTGCAATTTTTTCATAATCCCAAAATTGATATGTTAGTCCTTGGTTTTCAATCCAAATGGCACTACCGCCCATTTGAGACTTTGCTATTACTTGTTGCGGCCATTGGCCTTTATTTTCAATAAAATTGATTTGAGCTGATAAATCAAAAGAAATAAAGGCAAATAGCACAAGCGCTACAAGCGATCTAAAGTAATTAGGAATACCTGACTTTATTGTAAACTCCATTAATAACGCTTTACTCGTAGTTTAATGTCAATTAACGAGCTAACAAGTTGCAATATAGATGCCGCAGGCCTCGAATTAATTATTTTTTGATAAACTACTTTTTAGAAAACGTTTGATAAGCCCATTAGGTTGGGTTTGGTTTTTAATATTTTGATTTGAGTTGTTGTAATGGGCCGTTTTAATTGGTAATTATGAACTGTTTTTGGAACGTTTGATTGTTTTTGATGCCAACTATATTGTACAGACCTGGCAAAAGCTTTGAAACGTTAATTGTATTTACTTTCTCATTAGATTCAATTCTCATAATCTCTTTACCGGCAAGGTCAGTAATCAATAAGTATTCTACATTTTGGCTTGTATTTACAATGATTAAATCATTAGCAGGATTTGGGAAAACTGAAATATCAGTGCTTGGAAAAACTTCTGGGGCAGAAACCCCCTTTTTAATATTGTCAATTCCTGCAGTGTCAAACTGACCAAAAATCTCATAAGATCCTGTAGGCCCAATATGATTCTTTACAGGTATTACTTTGTATAATAAATCTCCACTAAGTGAACTTGTGTCTTTAAAACTATTTGTGTTTTTGTCAACCATTGATAGGTGATACCAAACACTATCAGTATGATTAACTCGCCCAAGTATATTATAACCATCATATTGAGCCGATGTTTCCCAAGTTACATTTACTTCATCTCTCGCTTCATTACAAGTAACCTTTAGCCCTTTAATAGGGTCTATATTTCGCATGTGTAAGGTGGGGTCTCCCATTAGCGCAATATGAATCCATTTTTCATAGGTAAAGCCAGGTTCAATGTCACTAAATAAATAAATATCAGAGTTTTGAGAGGTGTGCAAACTGTAGCCTAATGGCTTTCCATGCATAAAGTCATTTAAATGCCATACAGGTCTGCCTGCCCAAAATGTAGCCAAGGCAGGTGAGTTCCCTGCCAAAGGGGCTCGCAATAAGTTATTTTCATTATCCCAGTCGCCAAAATAACTTCCAAAAAGAATATTAAACACCGCATTGATACTGTAGTTGAAGTAATCAGATGTTTGCGTTACGGCGTATGAGTCAATTCTAACTCTGTTCTTATCTCTAAGCTTTACACCTGCAGATGTGTAAGTACCCGCACCGCAACCATATGCAAATAATAGTGTGTCATTTAAGGCGTGTTCTAAGAGACTACCTTCGCCAACACTTTCATTTCCCTTAATTAACGGAAAGTTTCTATAGCCCGTTCCTGCGAAGCCTTCAACAAGATTTACAAATTTATCGTTAACAATAGACTGCTCTTTGGTTTTGAATTGTGCTGTTCTAAACTCGTGGTTTCGATCTAAGTACCTTTTATAAAGTGTAATTCTATCCGTTTCATAATCTCCATACCCTTCAAGATCAATTCTGCCAACCATTAACTCTGTTATCCCTGGAATTAGGTTTTGATCAAACTTGCCATCTCCAATCTTATTTTCGGTTTCGCTTCTTTCTGGGCCAGTTCCTGTATTCACAGTATTGTCTGTCCATGTTCCATCAATATCGCCATAATAAGCATCCGTGGGCCATGCGCCTTGATGATCAGGAAAGTGACCGTCAGGTGCCATTTCTCCAGAATAGGCAACAGGCAAATCTCCAATAAGTATAACTGTATTGAGTGTAGAATCTGAATTGGTGTAATTATTTAATATGGTGTTTTTCATCACCGTTGGCTTATCAGTACTTTTTTGAGTTTCAAAAAGTACATTCCAGCCTTCCTTATAAAGGTCATTAATAAGTGTGTTTATTTCGTTTTTTAAAGGGGCGTCCAGGTCTTCTTCAAGTATTACCAAGCAGGTACCCAAATCAAAGCTCCTTTTAGTATTTGCGCCAGCAGTTACCAAAGCAAAGCCCATTACCTTATTTACATTTTCTTTATGAATTAAATAAGTGTAAGATTCTCCTAAATCCACATCTTCATCTGTATATGAAGTGTCAGGTGCATTTACAGAGCCAATTTGATCAAACTCGCCTGTGGTAATGTTCTTTTTATAAATTGTCCATTTTGATGCAAGGGCATCATCTCGCCAAGTTAAATTTATGGCCAACCAAGGGTCAGTTTGAATTTGTGCATTGGCAATTACTGCAGCTTTTTGAGCATAGGTTTGTGCTTTAGCAAATTGTACAACAAGGAAAATTGAGATAACTACAACAAACAAACGTTTCATATTTCAAAAGAAATTAAAACGGTAAAAAGGGCAAACAAATAGTGGTAAAGCTTACATAAGTTTTAGACCAATTAAAGATTATTGAGCCGAATAGCTGTAGGTAAGCAACATTAGCATTTCATAAAATGGGATTTTTTCTTCTTTGCTGAGTTGCGGATTGCTTAGTACCTGCAGAAGTGAATATTTGGTAGCTTCCTTTATTCTGAGCGATGGGTAGAGATAGTATGCTTTCTGTAATTGATATACAGCTAGCTCATAATCTTGATTGTTTAGGTGATTTATTGCGGTATTGTAATAGTTTAAACCGGCCAATTCAATAAATGAGATCTTACCACTTACCACTACCTTACCGTTCGATAAATTGCTATAATCTCCAATTTCGTTAAAAATATGGCTGTCGTCTACTGAGTCCGCTTGATAAGCTCTGCGGTTGCTCTCAATGTCAGGCAAATAGCCATAAGCGGTGTCTGTAGTCTCAAGTATAAAATCACGATTTTTATACTTTACATTTAGAAAAACATGAAAAGGCAATTCTTTAATAGCGTATTCAAAATCATTTATTTCAAGGAAGAAACTCATGAGAGCAGACCCTGTTAAACAGCTAAAAGTGCTATCAACAATCAAGCTACTAATAGTAGGGCTTAATTCGTAATGCGAAAAAAACCTATTCTGGGTTTCTTCAAACAAATGTCTTGGATTTTTATGAAGCTTTTGAGTTTCGTTAAATGCCAATATTTGGTTGTAAATAAGTTCAAAATCAGCATTTGAGATACTGCTTTCGGCAGCGAAGAATAGCCTTAGAATATCTTTTGGTTGCTTAGTAGAGTCAATTATAGAAAAAGCCTGCTGCTCAAATTCTGAACTGAATTTAAGGTTGGTTAACTGTGCATTTGCCAACAACGGAAAAAACAAGGCTATGACCAATAATTGTCTCATTAATTTTAAGGTAACATAAACTTAACAATAATTTAACATTGAGCCGAATTTGATTTAAAATTTTGGATAATTGACCTTAATTTTTTCGATGAGCTTACTTTTGGTTTTACAACAATCCACTATGAATTCTATCCAACAACAGTTTGAAGAAGCCTTGCAAGTATTACAAGAGTTTAGTACTCCCGCTAACTATGAAAAAATTGCCCAGGCAGGTGATGTAATGGTACAATCCATCAAAAACGGTGGTAAAATTTTATCATGCGGTAACGGTGGGTCAATGTGCGATGCTATGCATTTTGCTGAAGAATTAACGGGTAGATATCGTAATGATAGACCAGCCATTGGAGCTGTAGCCATGAG
Organism: Bacteroidia bacterium; assembly: GCA_049115495.1. GTDB lineage: Bacteria > Bacteroidota > Bacteroidia > CAILMK01 > JACPUW01 > JACPUW01. Next base: position 28,811 of record JAGDZV010000002.1, read on the forward strand.
TGATGTAAGCCACATGGCTTGTGTTGGTAACGACTATGGATATGATCATGTTTTTTCTAGATACCTTGAAGGCATAGGAAGAGAAGGGGATGTTTTATTAGGAATCTCTACCAGCGGAAACTCAGGTAATGTGATAAAAGCGGCAGAAGTAGCAAAACAGAAAGGAATTAAAGTTATTGGCCTAACAGGTAAAAATGGAGGTAAGTTGGCACCTCTTTGCGATGTTGAAATTAGAGCACCACAAGCACCTTATGCCGATAGAGCTCAAGAAATACATATTAAGGTAATTCATTGCCTTATTGATTATATAGAACGCAACATATAATTTAGAACCATACTTTGGTTCAATTGTTAAATTTGTACCAACAAATATTTGATACGATGATTACTGTAACCGAACAAGCAAAAACAAAACTGTACTCTTTAATAGCTGAGGAAGGGAAAGGTGCTGAAGCTTTTCTGAGAGTAGCAGTAAAAGGGGGAGGCTGTAGTGGCCTTATGTATGATCTTAACATTGATACTGACTTACAAGAAGGCGATCAAATCTTTGAAGATAACGATGTAAAAGTGGTAGTTGATATGAAGAGTTTTCTTTATGTACACGGCACCATTTTAGAATACAGCGGCGGCTTAAACGGAAAGGGATTCGTATTCAATAATCCGAATGCTACCCGCACTTGTGGATGTGGAGAAAGCTTTGCTGTTTAATTCTTATATAATAATTCATCTCTTAAAGTTCAATTAAATATTCTCTAAGTATAATCTACTAGAATCTAGAAAGGCGTTTCCGATATTTTTATTTCCAAAGTTTCGGTAAAAGAATCCCATAAGTCCTGGAGCAGCCAAATTACTAATCTCTAAACTGAATGTGATTCCGCTACTGGTTGAGTTAAACTCTTCTTTAAAATGAGAGTTTGTTGTAATGGTTTTCCCCGCTTTGTACTCTTCGTCAAATTCAACGGTTACTTTCTCTTTATCACCTTGTACTTTAATTCCAGTTCGTTTCATAATACCCTCATTAGTTTTTATGGTAACAAAATCTATCCCCTGTTCTACAAGTTCGGCACGAGTAATACCTTTCATAAGGCCGGTTACACCCGAATAATGTGTGCCCAGGTTTGATATTGATTTAATCAACGAATTAATGTTACATTCAATTTTTTGATCTCCCTTAAACCAGACCGCTTTTTTTGTCTCTTTCATGTTTTTTTTGCGCTAGAAGGTTTGCTCTAAAGATTTACCATCTTATTACTAAGTGTTCTTAAGTCCGTATAAACAAATTCTTTCCTAAGCAATCAAAATTAAGCTGTAAACCAAGGCAAAAACTAAATTCAACTTTTTGCTTAAAACAAAGTCGGTAAAATACAAGGTTAGAATAATGGTTGTATTATTAAGCAGATTCAATTGATGTATTGAGCTTTCATTGAATAAATCAATGGGGGCTAAGTAATTCAAATACTTGATAAATTGGCGAAAGTGACCCCTGTCACAATTTGATTTTTCCCACTTCTTGTAATTTGCCACTGATATGGGAAAAAGAAAAGTTGGAATTAGAGAATTGTATGCCCAAGACCCGAAGCTTGCTGATAAGTTAGTTTGGGGGCGAGAAACCGATGAGTCAAGACGCGGATTTTTAAAGAAAGCTGCCATGCTTTCTATGGGAGCTGTACTTGGTGCACCACTGGTTTTTGCCAAAAACTACCCGTCAGGCCTTATTCCGGCTGCACTGCTCAACTCTAACGATAACTTTCAAATTCCTGGTAAAGATGGTCTTGTAATTTTAAACGACAAGCCGCTAAATGCCGAAACGCCTGCTCATTTGCTTGACGATAAGGTAACACCGGGTAAGCATTTATTTGTAAGAAATAACGGCTTGCCACCGGAGAATATCGATGTTGACGCATGGACTTTAACCATAGAAGGAGAGTCGGTAGAGCAAGTTGTAACATTAAGTATTAAAGACTTAAAGACAAAGTTTAAGACTTACACATACCAACTTACCATTGAGTGTGGGGGCAATGGTCGTTCTGAGTTTAACCCACCGGCCAAAGGCAACCAATGGAGTACCGGTGCCGTGGGTAGTCCATCATTTACAGGAGTAAGGCTTAAAGATGTTTTGGAATATGCTGGAATAAAGCCAGATGCCGTTTACGTTGGATACTACGGAGCTGATAAACATATTTCAGGAGATCCAAAGAAAGTAACCATATCACGCGGTGTACCAATGTCTAAAGCACTTGAAGAAGAAAGTCTTATTGCTTGGGCCATGAATGGCGAAGATATTCCTTACCAAAATGGTCATCCATTACGATTGGTTTTTGGCGGTTGGCCTGCTTCTACATCTGGCAAGTGGTTAAACAAACTGGTAGTGAGAAACAAGGTGCACGATGGTCCAAAAATGGAAGCTCCGAGCTATCGCGTGCCATGTAAACCTGTTGCACCAGGAGAATCTGTTCCTGAAGATGAAATGTGCATTATTGAATCAATGCCTGTTAAATCGTTGATTACATATCCTAAGTCTGGTGGTAAACTACCAATGGGTAAGCGCCTTGAAGTTAGAGGCCATGCATGGGCAGGCGATAATCGCGTAAAAGAAATGCATATTTCAATTGATTTTGGCGCAACTTGGCAAAAGTGTGCCCTAGAAGCGCCTGCAAATCGATTGGCTTGGCAACATTTTAAAGCTCAGGTAGATTTTCCTGACAAAGGCTACTACGAAGTGTGGGCCAAAGCAACAGATGAGAAAGGCAGTTCTCAACCTATGGTAGTGCCAGGTTGGAACCCCAAAGGCTATTTAAACAATGCCTGCCATAGAATAGCCATTAAAGTGGTTTAAACTTTTTGAGCAAGATTTATGAAAATAGATAGACTATATATTTTAGTAATGGCCTTAGTCGCTGTATTCATGGCTGCTTGTGAGCCTGTACCACAGCCAAGCAAAGCCATTGCTCAAAGGTTTCAAAACCTTCCAGAAAAAAATCCAAATGATGCATATAATATTATTGACGGTATACATGTAGAAACAGGCTTGGTGGCTGAAGGAGATTGGTTAATGGTTAAGCAAACATGTACTCAGTGTCATTCTGCAAAGCTCATTACCCAAAATAGAGCCGATGCATATGGTTGGCAAAAAATGATTAAATGGATGCAAGAGACTCAAGGTTTATGGCCTTTAGGTAATAAAGAAGGTAAGATCATAAATTATTTGGCAACACATTACGCTCCCCAAAATACAGGACGCAGAAAAGCACTCGCAATTGAAGAATGGTATGATATTGAGTAAAGTTAAAAACCTTTCATTACTTCTTTTGGCCATATTTATATTGGCTGCCTGTGGTAAAAAGAAAAGTGCCGAGGTAGAGTCAACTCCTGAGCACGAATACACCAAAAGTGAGCATCTATTAAACCCTAAAGATCTTAATAAACTCATTGAATCAAATGCAGATTTTGTATTAATTGATTGCAGAAAAGAAGAGCAATGGGCAGAAAGTCATATTGAAAACGCAATTAATATTTTTAGAAGTGAAATGACTAAAACCGTTGATACCATTTCGGGATTGGCATTAGATAGGGCGGATGTGGCAAAGATTTTGGGTGATAAAGGTGTGAAAACGGGACAAGATATTGTGCTTTATGATGACCGAGCACAATGTGAGAGCGTAAGGTTTTGGTGGCTTTTGAGAAGTTATGGCCATTCTAATGTAATGGTACTTGATGGCGGATTTCAAGATTGGCAAGCTCGTGGTTATGCATTAGAAACCGAAGTAAAGAAAGTAGACTTTGAGCCTTTTTCGTTTGAATTTGAAAACGAAACAAACACTGCTAAATGGGCGAATATAGAAATGGTTAAGAGGGCCATTGACGAGAAAGATATAAATATAATTGATTGCCGAAGCAAGGTAGAATATACAGGTGAAGAACTCAAGAAAGGAGCTTTTAGAGCAGGGCACATCCCAACGTCAATGCATTTTGATTTTTGGGAAAACATGAACATGGGCCCTGAAGGTGAGATATGGTTTAGGTCAAAAAACGAAATTGCTGAGAAATATGAAAGATTGGGCCTGCAAAAAAGTGATACTATAATTGTTTATTGTCAATCAGGGGTGCGTAGTGCTCAAACTACTTTCGTACTTACTGAACTGCTTGGCTACAACAACGTTTATAACTACGATGGCTCTTGGATTGAATGGAGCGCCAACACCAACTTACCAATTATAAATGAATTTGAGACTCCTAAAAGGTCTGAGAAGGATCCAGGAGAAGTTATTTAGCACACATTAAAAAGTTTAACATAAAAGATGGACAAATATTTAAACGCCTTTATTGAAGCTTTCAGCGGAACGCTCAATTGGACCATAAACTGCATAACCTTCGATGTACCATGGTACACAAATTATTTTTGGGGTTTAGTGGTTATTTCATTAGCGGTTTGGGCTTTGGAGTTGGCTTTTCCTTGGAGAAAAAAGCAGAAACCAGTAAGAAAAGACTTTTGGCTTGATGGTTTCTACATGTTTTTCAACTTTTTCATTTTTTCAATCGCCATAGCCGGGTTTTATGCTTTTATTGAAACCCTTGCCGGAGATTTTGGCTTTACCATGAGCTCACTTTCATTTTTGAATTTACAAGCCTTGCCAGCATGGCTAGGACTAATTATATTTTTCATTATTAATGATTTTGTACAATGGTTTACGCATGTATTGCTTCATAGGTATGAGTTTTTTTGGCAATTTCATAAAGTTCATCATTCGGTAAAAGAAATGGGGTTTGCAGCTCACCTTCGCTACCATTGGATGGAAAACATTCTTTATAAGCCATTAAAAACATTGGCTGTAATGATAATTATTGGTGGAGAACCTGAGCAAGCTTTTATTGTTCATTTTATAGCCATAACCATTGGTCATTTAAACCACGCCAATGTAAATTGGACCTATGGCCCACTGAAATATGTATTCAATAATCCAGTAATGCACCTGTGGCACCATGTTAAAGCATTACCAAAAGGCCAAATGCCTGGCGTAAATTTTGGAATTAGTTTGAGTTTTTGGGATTACATATTTGGTACCAATTACATAGATGATACCCAAAATGGCGAAATTGAATTAGGTTTTGATGATATAGACGAGTTTCCTGAAGATTTCTTAGGGCAGCTTACCTATGGCATTGTGCCTCGTAAAAAGAAAAGTTAGACATAGGTTATAAGCATAAGCATTATGAGAGAGGGTGGTCAGCAATGGCTGCCCTTTTTTGCTTAATAACTAACAATACTAAAATGTTAAAAACAAGAATTGTGAGCGACTTTTGAAGCTAAATCTTGCTTGGTGCTTGCAGTATTTTAGATCTGATTTACTATTTGGCCCAGGCAAAAGGTCTTGGCAATCATAAACAACAGAATGTTCTTAATGAATTCGATTTTCAACTCAGAATAAAAAGAAAATTAGATTGAAAAAACGGTTGTCTTTATATTTAGTATAATGATCTATGAAATAGTTGAAGGTTTTAATTGAGTAATGATTCAAAATGGAAAAACTTAGATTTCTTTTTGCCGTAATAAGCTTTTTTGCAATGATTGTGATAAACGCTCTTGCAAACTCATTGAGCTTTAATGGGCTAAAAACAGGTGAAGTGTCATCGATTTACAGCAACAATTTTGTACCAGCAGGTTTTACCTTTTCTATCTGGGGCCTTATATATTTATGGTTATTAATCTTTGTAATCTCTTTGCTTTTTGGCCTTTTCATTAAAGGAAAAAAGAACAATGTTTTTATTCAAACGGCAAAACATACCAATATCAAAATTTCTTGGTGGTTTACCCTGAGCAATGTGCTCAATTCGCTTTGGATCGTTTTATGGCATCACCTTCAAATTGGTCTAAGTCTTTTGGTTATGCTAGGATTGCTCCTTACCCTTATCAAAATTTATAAATCAATAAATGAGATGAGAAAAACCTCAAACAAATGGCATCTATCAATCTTTGTAAAACCATTCAGTCTTTATTTAGGTTGGATATCAGTCGCTACAATTGCCAATACTGCAGCGTATTTAACCAGCCTTGAGCTTAAAAGTGTTGGTTGGGTTATGAGCATTTTAAAAATTGAATGGCCAATAACCTATGCAATTGTGTTTTTGGCAACAGCTTTAGCTTCAATTTTCGTAAAGGCAAAACGCGATTTTGTTTTTAGCTTAGTTATAGCATGGGCTTTATTCGGAATAACCATGCGATGGGTTCATTTAGACAATACCCAAACCGAATTTCTGATGTTTTTAGTTGCGTGTATTGTAATAATAGTGGGCTTAATTCTAACTGAATTCATTAAAAAGAAAAAGGCAATTGCCTAAGTCTAAATTACCACTGCTTAAGTACTTTAAGCTGAGTCATTATTCTGTTTCCGAGGTAAAAAAGTAAAAGGCCAACCAAAAGAAAAACGGCCATGGTCAAACTAAATTGTTTGGTTAGAAATGTCTGTGCCAAAATCCAAATGGTAATTGTGGCTGCAAAAGCAAAAACGGTTTGTGTAAAAGTTTTAAATCTTTTAAAACTAAAAGAAAGTGAAGCCAAACCTCCTATACCAAACCAATAAGTAATAATCTGCCCAGGAATTGAAAAGTCAGAAAATGGAGTGTTTTTAAGAAGTTCATGGTTTAGCCCAATATCAGCCCCTGTTGGATCATTTATTAAAGAATAGCCAGCACTTAAGGCGCTAATGCCCATAAATGCAATAACTGAAGCAGTACCCCAGTATAACTTTTTGTTTAGCATGGTGCAAAAAGAACAAAAGTCAGCTTACAACAAGCTGACTTTTGTTACATGAATATTTTATAAAGTCTCTTAAGGACTAACTAAATTTAAGCTAAGGTTAAAGTAAAGTGGATTGCCAATATCGTTAACCATATAATTTGGTCTATCGTCTACAATTCCAAAAAGTCTCAAAAAGTCTTTACCGTCTTCAATATAATCTACATTGTAAGAGTAGTTTATTCTGTAACCCAACTCTGCAGCTACCCATATAAATCCAGTTAGTTGCTTTTGGTACATAAATCTTGCTCTAATCTCACTACGTCTTATTTCTAGGTCTTCGTTTTGAAGTATAGAATTCTCAGCATTACCTATTCTGTAACTGTTTCCTTCAAGCTCAAAGCCAAACATTAATAAACTACGTGCACTAAATTTATAGCGAACATGTCCACGTGCAGGTAATAAGGCTTCAATACCCCATTTCTCATTTAACGATGTGTAATTGTACATGAAAATAGGAACATAATTAAGCTCACCAGCACGGTAAGTTCTGCTCAAACCAAAGGCCCATTGTTTGTAATCGCTTGGTCTTTTACCCATTAATAAAGCAACAGAATATCTGTTGTAATTCATAGGTTGAAACGCTCCAAATGCAAAGTCGCCATTCATATCGGCATTAACTTGAGCCAACATAAAAGTTTCGCCATTAAAAGGTTTGTAAATGGTAGTGTTTAGGCCTACGGTTGATAATCCATTTTCGCTTAAGGTGTTTAATAAAGGATTAGTAAGATCATCGGCATTGTCAAAATTGTAGTTCATATTCCAATACTGACCACCTAACTGAATTAGTATGCTGTTTTTGGAAAGAACAGGAACGTTTGCTGCCAGTCTAACACCTTGTGTGCTCAGTACATTTCCTGTTTGTGAGCCATAAGCGCCATCAAGCATTGAAGCAGCATTAATGTCGTAACCTGCTTGGTAATCATATCCAACTGAAATAAACCTGGCCGGACTTATACCAATCACTTTAGCATTAGCAAACTCTACAGATCCTTCATCGGCGTAACCAAAGTCGTCGTACATGCTGTAGTCTTCCTCTTCGGTGGCCGTTGTATCTTCTTGGGCATGAACAAATCCCGGAAAAGCAAAAGCCACCAAGACTACCCACATTTTATAAATTAATCGCATGATATTATTTAGGCTGTTTTGAAAATTTGGTTATTTCTTTTTCCTTTTAGGAATAACCAAGCGTTTCCAAATATCAGTTCTTCCAAAGGTTTTTACACCAATATATCCTCTAATATCAAGTGTATTATCATCTTTCATATTAATTACACAGTTGTAAGTACTACCATTTAAGGGATCGTAAATCGTACCATTTTCCCAAGTGTTTTTGTCTGTGTAAGTAAAATCTTTTAGCATTCTATATCCCAAAAGTGGGGTACTTCTCATGCTTTCGTCAGGATTGTTCTTGTCTACCTTTTTTGCTCCTGTTTCAGGGTCAATTGGTTCCTTTAGCCAAACGATTTTGCCAAAATATTTTTCGCCAATTTTCTCAATTTTCACCTTGGCTCTTCCGTTACTAGGTTCCCAAACACCTATAAGTCTATCTCCGCCGGCATCAGCCTTAAATGATGAAAATCCAAATGCTAGGGTTAGTGAAAGGGCTGTTAAAAGAAAGTATCTCATTTATTAATTTTTAATTTCTAGGTTCAATTCAAGTTTAATATCACACATCATGCTCTCAAAGTAGTTTTCGTTCTTTAGGTCCAAATCAAGAACAAATGTCATTACATCTTCTTTAAAAAAAGCAGCGACATCAGCTTCAGAACTCACGTTTAAAGCAATTTCATCGCCTTCACTTTCAATAGGGTTTATTACTGCAAAAGATGTCATTTCAATATCTTCATTATTACTTGCAAGTTGCAACGAAGCACTATTAAAATCAGCCAAGCTTAAGCTATCATTTTTTGAAACATTAATGGTTGCCGAGCTAACCGATATGCTTTTGATATCATCAGCGGCAACCTCTTTTCCTTCAATTAACGTAGCCAAGTCTACATTGTACTGTGCCTGAAATGTGTTGGGGCCAGCGAAAAACATACCCATATCATTGTCAACTTTGGTAGAAAGTTCCAATGTCGCCGTTTCTTGACTCGTTGATCCGCAAGAAGCAAGAAAAGCTCCTGCTGCTATAAGAATGAAAAGTCCACTTAAAATTCTCATGTTAAATACCTGTTTATGTTGCCAAAAATAAAAAAGCGAATAAAGCTAATTTATAGCAGTATGCAATGATTAACAGAATATTTACTCAAAAGTTGAAATAATGAGTCCGAACCAAATGTGCGAATAAGGGCCAAAAGTTGGTTGAGAAATGGTTAGTTCTGGTTAATTTGAATAGTTGGATTAATGCGCTTTAATACGCTTATAAAGCCTTCAATGTCTTTTGGTGAGATAAATATTTCATTGTATTTCTCATAATAGATTACCATGCCCTTAAAAGATAAGGCAGGTCTAAAACCACTCCACATTTTTGTATTAAGGTCAATTGCTCTAATTGAGTTTATTTTAATATTGGCATTAAATGGTCCGGCATTGCAAACCAGATTTTCTCCATAAAAAGCATAATCGGTTCTAAACCAAACCCAAAGTAAGAATGCAATTACAATTGAATCAAATACATGATAATACCATGTGCTGCCTAAGTTTTGTTTAAGAACGTCATTTGCAAAAAGACCAAGAAGTAGGGCTATACTTCCCCAAAAAATTGTGGTAGTAAAAATGCTTCGTCCTGATTTGAAAACTGATCTCACTTGCTAAATGTTAAAAACAAATTAACACTTGGACGGCAGTTTTTTCAATGGATAAGTTATGAACGGATGTATTTCTTTGACGAACGGTTTGGCGAATTTTTTGGTAATAAGAATGTTAAACCTTGCGCTTTATTTATTGAGATATGCACCGATTTATTGAAATTTAAAAGGTAAGTGAATTGATGCATAAGTAAAGCCAAAAGCTTATTTCGAACTTTTATGCTGTTCGAAGCTCATTAAAAAGCATGAAAACTGTTGGCCTAAAATGATTGAATACATATCTAGTAATCCAAAATTTTACTTATTCCAAGGGTGAAAAAATGATTGTCTATACCTTGGTTTGGTTTCATTAAGTTGGCATTAGAAATATGTCTGAAGTGATATTGTAAGGTACTATACATTTGGCCTTCCCACCTGTGCTGCCAACCCATAATAAAATTATCGCTAAAAATATAACCACGGTGCTGCTTTTGGGTTTCAACCGTAATGTAATGCGGCCCAGTGCCAATTGCCCAAAATAGTCTATTGTTTAAACCTAGTTCAAGATCATATCTAGCACCAAAATTACATCCAAACTCAATGTCGCTAAACTGTCCTGATATAAAAACCGGATTGATTTGAGGCTCAAGATATGCAATGAAATGACCGGTTTTTTCAGTTATGTTTTCTGTTTTTCCTAGGTGCCAACCAAAGTAGCCTTGAAAAAGCACAGGCTGGTAGTAGCCTTCGTCTCCTGATAGTTTTTCTTGAATAAAAGAAAATGACAATTTTATACCCACTTCATGTTGGGCAAAACGCCCCTTTTCTTGTGCTTTAGCTGTTGAAGAAAAAAGCACAATTAGGCATACAAAAAATAGCTGAATTTTCATGGCTTTCAAATGTAAGGCGGGTGGATAAAATGTTTAAAAAGTGAGTCTTTTAAATGGCTATTTTGTGGGGCTCTTTCAACACAGGATATGTACTTAATTTACGATACCGAGACCACGGGTTTACCTAAAAATTTTAATGCGCCATTAACGGATTTTGATAACTGGCCGCGTTTAGTGCAAATTGCATGGCAATTGCACGATGATAATGGGCATTTGATTGAAGCTGAGAATATTATCGTAAAACCTGAAGGCTTTACTATTCCGTTCAATTCAATTAAAATTCATGGTATTACCAACGAAAGAGCAAATGAAGAAGGTAAACCATTAGAGCAAGTTCTAGATCGTTTTAATCAAGTACTCGAAAAAACCCAATATGTTATTGGACATAATATTGAGTTTGATGTAAATATTGTGGGCTGCGAGTACTTAAGAACTGAGATTGAGAGCCAGCTAACCCAATTGGCAACCATCGATACCAAAAATGAGAGTACAGATTATTGTGCTCTACCGGGCGGAAAAGGTGGGAAATTTAAGTATCCCACACTCTCTGAGCTGCATGAAAAACTCTTTGGACACAAGTTTGAAGAAGCACACAACGCAGCGGCTGATGTAGAAGCAACTACACGGTGTTTTTTCAAATTATGTGACTTAAAGGTTATTGAGAGAGAAGACATTTCGCTTGATGAAAAGATAATGGATCATTTGGCAGAAGTAGCCAAAGAGATTCTAAGTTCAATTGATTATTCAATTGAAAATGAGCGAAATGACGGTTTAAAAGTAGATAAAAGGGCAGCTAAAAAGATTGATTCAGATTTTTGCCATTTACATAATCATACCCAGTTTTCGGTGCTGCAGGCAACTACAGATTTTGGAGCAATGATTAATAAGGCAAAAGCCGATGGCCAGCCTGCTATTGCAATGACCGATACTAACGTAATGTATGGTGCATTTAAGTTTACTGAAGCGGCGCACAAAGCGGGTGTAAAAGGCATTGTGGGGTGCGAGATAAATGTGTGCCGAGATATGCACGATAAATCTACCAAAGACAATGGGCATTCAGTGGTGTTTTTGGCCAAGAATAAAAATGGCTATCAAAACTTGGCAAAGCTTAGCACCATGGCCTTGGTTGATGGTATGTATTACGTACCTAGAATTGATAAAAAGGCTATTGTAGAGCATAAAGAAGACTTAATAGTACTCTCAGGTGGGTTGTTTGGGGAAATACCGCATTTGGTGCTTAATGTGGGCGATGAGCAGGCTGAGCAAGCACTTCTTTGGTGGAAAACGGAATTTGGGGATGATTTTTACTTGGAGCTAAACCGACATGGTTTAGAAGAAGAAAACCATTTAAATGAAGTTTTAAAGCAGTTTAGCAAAAAACACGGTGTTAAAATGGTGGCGGCCAATAATACCTATTATTTGGGCAGAGAAGATGCTACAGCGCAAGATGTCCTATTGTGTGTAAAAGACAACGAGCTGGTAGAAACACCAAAAAAATATACGGGCAGAAAAGGCAGAGAGTTTAGATATGGCTTACCAAACGATGAGTTTTACATAAAAACTCAAGATGAAATGAAGGCGCTTTTTGCCGACATTCCAGAAGCCATAGAAAACACACAAGAAATAGTTGACAAGGTAGAAGCCTTTAGACTAGCCAGCGATGTTCTTCTTCCAAAATTTGACATTCCAGAAGAATTCAAAGATCCAGAAGATGAGAAGGATGGTGGTAAAAGGGGAGAGAATAACTACCTGAAACATCTAGTATTTGAAGGAGCTATAAAGCGCTACGGAGAAGTAACAGATGATATAAAAGAAAGGCTTGACTTTGAGCTAGAAACGATTGAAAGAACGGGTTATCCAGGTTATTTCTTAATTGTTCAAGACTTCTGTGAGCAAGCGCGTAAAATGGGTGTTTCTGTAGGGCCAGGTCGTGGTTCTGCAGCTGGATCGGCCGCGGCGTATTGTATTGGGATTACCAATGTAGATCCGATTAAATATGATTTGCTATTTGAGCGTTTTCTGAATCCAGAAAGGGTGTCAATGCCCGATATTGATATTGACTTTGATGATGAACGTAGGCAGTGGATTATTGACTGGGTGGTAGAAAAGTACGGGCAAAATCAGGTTTCACAAATCATTACCTACGGTACTATGGCGGCAAAGTCAGCCATAAGAGATACTGCCAGGGTTATGAATCTTCCTTTGCCCGACGCTGATCATTTGGCCAAACTAATTCCTGATGTTTCACTAAAAAAGATTTTTGGTCCACGAGATGTTCTAAAATCAAAAGTTAATTCAGAAGGAATGGAAAGAGCCGATCAGCTCATTGCCATTTCTGAAAACGATAATGGGCTAAAAGGCGCTACGGTAAACCAAGCCAAGGTAATTGAAGGTTCGGTTAGAAATACTGGTGTGCATGCCTGTGGTGTAATTATAGCACCATCGCCATTGGTAGAGCACGTGCCAATGGGCAAGGCTAAGGATTCCGATCTTTTGGTTACCCAGTTTGACAACAGCGTGGTTGAGAACGCAGGATTACTTAAAATGGACTTTTTAGGGTTAAAGACCTTAACCATTATTCGCGATGCCATTCTTATAATAAAAGAAAGGCACGGGGTTGAAATTGTTACAGACGAAATAAGCCTTGAGGACGAAAAGACCTACGAACTCTATCAAAAAGGAGAAACCAACGGTACTTTTCAATTTGAATCTGCAGGAATGCAGAAATATCTAAAAGAGCTGAAACCCGATAGGTTCGAAGATCTAATCGCAATGAATGCTCTTTATCGTCCAGGTCCGTTAGAATACATTCCAAACTTTGTAGCCAGAAAGCACGGACGAGAAGAGATAGTTTATGACACGCCTGAAATGGAAGAATACCTGGCTGAAACCTATGGTATTACGGTATATCAGGAGCAAGTAATGCTGTTGTCTCAAAAAATGGCCGGATTTACCAAAGGCCAAGCCGATGCCCTGCGTAAGGGTATGGGTAAAAAGAAGAAAGAGATACTTGATGAGCTAAAACCAAAATTCTTTGATGGTTGCGAGGAGCGCGGAATTTTAAGAGAAAAAGCTGAGAAAGTGTGGAAGGATTGGGAAGCCTTTGCGGCCTATGCCTTTAACAAGTCACACTCCACTTGTTACTCTGTGGTAGCTTTCCATACTGCGTATTTAAAAGCAAACTATCCTGCCGAATACATGGCTTCGGTATTGACTCACAACATGAGCGATATTAAGAAGGTAACTTTCTTTATGGAAGAATGTAAGCGCATGGGAATTGAAGTATTAGGTCCAGACATTAATGAATCGTTTAAGAAATTTACAGTAAACGATCAGGGGCAAATTCGATTTGGTCTTGGCGGTGTAAAGGGAGTTGGCGAAAGTGCTGTAGAAGCAATTGTTGAAGAAAGAGAAAATGGTGGCAATTACAAAGATATTTGGGATTTTTCGAGTCGAGTAAACCTTAGAGCCGTAAATAAAAAGTGCTTTGAATCTTTGGCCTATGCGGGTGGGTTCGATTTAGACGAAACCTATACCCGAAGGTGTTATTTTCACTTAGAACCTGGTGATAAGTACACAATGATTGAACAGGCGGTTAGGTTTGGAAATGAAGTTAAAGCAATTGCAGCTTCTGCCACTGGCTCATTATTCGGAGATCAAGATGATGCCACATTAACCCCACCAAAAAGCACAATAGTTGAGGAGTGGCCACTCATGCAAAAGCTTGAAAATGAAAAAGAAGTAATTGGGTTTTATATATCGGGTCATCCTTTAGATACATTCAGGTACGAAATTGAAGGTTTTACAACATCTAGCATATTAGATATGGTAGAAGGGGGTAAGCAAGGCATGTTTACCGTAGCGGGAATAGTAACCCACGCTGCACATCGTATTGCCAAAAATGGTAATAAATGGGGGCAAATTACCATTGAAGGTTATAGTGGTTCATTAACAATGAATGCTTTCAAAGAAAATTATCTGAAGTTTTCACACTTTTTTCAAGAAGGTGAGATTTTGCTAATGAAAATTCAAGCTGAGCTAAGTAGATACCGCCAGCCACCAGAAATTGAGTATAAAATGATGGAAGTAATGCAGATGGATGAAGCCAAAGAGCGTATTCCAAAAGAATTGAGCATTACGCTAAATTTGCGCGAGATATCTGGAACCGTGGTTTCTGAACTTGGAAAGTTAATAAGTGATAATCCTGGGAACTCTAGTATATCTATTAATGTTTTACATGAACCAGAGCGATTAAGTTTGCCGCTGCGATCAAATAAAATGAAAGTTGAAATTAACAACAACTTGCTTAGCGCTTTGAAAGAATACGACGCAATTAGTTATCAATTAAAATCTAAATAAATACAATACAAAATGGCACTAGAATTAACAGATGCAAATTTTCAGGAGACCATAAATTCAGGAAAACCCGTAATGGTTGACTTTTGGGCACAATGGTGTGGCCCTTGTTTAATGATTGCTCCAACTGTAGAAGAGCTTGCTACTGAATATGAAGGTAAAGCAGTAATTGGAAAACTTGATGTAGACAATCACACTTCTGGATCAAACTTTGGCGTAAGAAACATTCCAACAATCCTTTTCTTTAAAGATGGAAAAGTAGTTGACAAACAAGTTGGCGCAGTACCAAAGGCGGTACTTAAGCAAAAACTTGATGCGTTAGTAGAAGCATAGTCTAATAGCATTATAAGATTTTAAAAGCCATTTAGCCATCGGTGTTAAATGGCTTTTTGTTTTTTTAGAAAAACTTTAAACGGCAAAAGTTTCAACCCCGAGTTTTGAGACTGTTACAAGTATAAAATCCAGTAACTCTTAACTTGATTCTGGATCTGTAATTACCATATTTATATGCTAATAAGCAGACTCCAAAACTTCCAAATTGGTTGAGAAGAGAAGTTTGTAAAAACTTGCTATTTTTTAGGAAGTTTACATTGATCGTTAAACCACGGTCAATTTCAACACAAATCTTCCTTTGAACTTTCCTTATTAAACTTTAACCTTTGCTCACTTTGCAAGATCAGCTACTACTTTCAGAATTTCTTGAGCAAGTTCAAGATAAAATTAGAGGTCATTTTAGTGATACCTATTCAGTGGTAGCAGAAATCGCATCCCTCTCTGGCGCAAGGCATATGTACTTTGAGCTTATAGAGAAAGAAGGAGGACAAATAAAGGCAAAGTGTAGGGCCAATCTATGGGCATTTAATAGATACAGGGTTATTGGCCATTTTCAAAATGTAACCAGAGAAACGCTTAAACCCGGAATGAAAGTATTGCTGCGGGTGCAGGCTGAGTTTCATGTACAGTATGGCTTCAGTTTAAATATTGTTGATATTGATCCATCTTATTCTTTAGGTGAGTTTGAAAGAATAAAACAAGAAACCATCAAGCAATTAGCAGCTGATGGATTAATAGATTTAAACAAAGAATTAGAGCTTCCTTTCGTATTAAATAGATTGGCAATTGTTACCAGCGCTACCGCCGCTGGCTATCAAGACTTTATAAAACAGCTAGAAAACAATGTGTATGCTTACACCTTTAATTGCCAGCTGTTTGAGTGTTTGGTACAGGGAGAAAAAGCACCAGAAAGCATAATTGATGCCCTAAATAGGGTAGAGATGGACAAACAAGGCTTTGATGCTATTATATTAATAAGAGGTGGAGGATCTGTAATAGACCTTAGTTGCTTTGACGACTACGAACTCAATACTATTATCGCTCAATCTACATATCCGGTTTTAACGGGCATTGGTCATGATAGAGATGTAAGCGTTGCTGATAGAGTAGCACATACACAGTTAAAAACTCCCACGGCTACGGCTGAGTTTATTATTGATCATAATTCAAGTTTTGAACAAGATGTGCTTGATGCTGGTGGCGAAATAGCCAATTTAGTTCAGCAAATAATTGAGCAAAAAAGCTATGGACTTGAAGGCGCGATTCAGAGCTTGAGATCTGAAAGTCAAATGCTTCTTTATCAAAATGAGAAAAAGGTAGAAGCGGCCCTTTCAAAGCTTGAGATGAACACCCAAAAGTCAATAACACAAAATGAGAAACTGCTTGATGTTATGGTATCTAAATTAAAATTGGCTTTAAAGTCAAGTTTAAGCCAGAAAGTGTCAATACTTCAGCAACTTGAAACAACCCTTGAATTGATTAACCCAATGAGAATTCTTGAAAAGGGATATACCTTAACCTTAAAGAATAGCATTGCGGTAAAACCTACTGAAATTAGTATTGGTGATGAAATTGAAACAGTTGGAAAAGATTTTATACTAAAGAGTACGGTTACTTCGAAAGCAAAAAATGGTTGAAGAATTCAAAAAATAGGACGAAAGATTCGTGAAAAGGGAAGGGAAAAACAAATCTTCAAATAATGATTACCCTAATTAGCAAAGCCAATTAACTTTAAGCACATGAGCAAACTCAACTACGAAAGAGCATATAATGAACTATTAGAAATTGTTCAGCAAATTGAAGAAAATCAAGTAAGCATTGATGAGCTAAATAAAAAATTAAAACGTTCGGCCGAGCTAATTAAATTTTGCAAAAACAAGCTCAGGGACACTGAAAGCAAGGCAAATGAGTTAATAAATCAAATTGATGAGGTCAATTAAATAATTTTTAGCTTTCTGCTGAAAACATTCATTTTATCTTGCAGCTCAAATTCGATAAATCGATCAAAAAATGAAAAGATTCCTTTTACCAATCGCGGTATTATCAGTTTTCTTCTTCGCTAGCTGCGGCGGCGATGGTGGTGAAGGCAACGAGCCAGAACTAACTGAAGAACAAAAAGCTTATTTAGCAAAAGTTGAGAGCGTTGAGCAAAACATCAAGGCTATCTACATGAAATCTTCTGGTACTTTGTGTCCTCCTTGTGGATCATGGGGTTGGGAAGTTAACGATCAAGTAATGACAGCTGCTCATGACTTTGCAGGTACTTTTACAGTACATAGTGCCAACTTTGTTTCTAAAGATTTCATCAACCAAGAAGGTAATGAAATAGATGGTCAATTTGGTGTTTCTGGATGGCCTACATTTTTAGCTAATAACGGTATTGGTGGTAAAATGGGAACAACCGGTGGCGGATCTACTGTAACTGATTATGTAAATAATATTTTAGGTGATGTTGATGCTATTACTGGTCAAACACCAATGGCAAACGCTGCACTTAACTACACAATTGCAAACAATGTAATTACTGTAAACTCAAGAACTCGTTTTTTCGAAGAAGCTGATGGAGAGTATTACCTAGCTATATGGATTGATGAGGATGGACCAACTGCTCCTCAAGCAGGTTACACAAACGGAATTCCTGAACACCACCATGTGTTGAGAACTTCAACTGATAACCACGCTACTTTTGGTATTCCATTAAACAATTCTGGCGAAGTACTTCCAAAAGATACTTTAATAGAAAGAACACATACTGCTGAATTTCCAGAAGGTCTTTGGAACAAAGACAGAACTTCAGTTACAGCAATTATTTGGAGTGTATCTGGTAACCTTACCAAAGCTTACAACGTAGTAAACGTAAGTAGAGATACTTTTTCAGAATAAAAGTTAACCAAACTTTATATTAAAAAGGTCCTTTCGAGTTTTCGAAAGGACCTTTTTATTTTTACACACTTATGAAGCGTTATTCAATATCATTTGTATGTCTTTTGATTTCTGTAATGTCTTTTGGGCAAAAAGAAAACTGGGGCAATAAAGGCGATCAATGGCATTACACCTGGACCGAAGAATATTGGCCAAGTAAGGAAAGACCCTTGCCATATAAGCATACTTCAGTTACCATAAGCTCAATAGCCAAAGAGATTAATGGCGAAACCTGTAATGTGTATGAAGTTAATGATGGTGATAGCTGTAATCCTTTAATTGGTACATTTTACGCTTATACTAAAAATAGGGTAACCTATTACTACAATGAAGATAGCAGCGCTTTCTATCCAATGTACGACTTTAATATGCAGCCGGGAGATTCTCTAGTTACACAAACAAATATTGGGCTTTTGATTACATATTTAGATTCTCTAGGAACAATGGAGGTTAATGATACTGCACTAACGGTGCAATATGTTCACTATTCTGGTACCGGCCTTGTAGACCCTCCTGATAGGCTGTTCACTTTCTTCCCCAAAAACACGATCTATAATATTGAAGGTATTGGCAATACGCTTAATTTTTTTCCGTGGTGGGATGGCTTTTGCCATAACATTAGAGTTATCAATCTCCGTTGTTTTATTGGGCAAGATCTTGAATATCACTATTCGCCAGAATGGGTTAACCAATGCGATAGTACATTCTTTTGGGGGGAGAGCACTGTTTCAGAAGCGCCGCAGAACCAATTAAGAGTTTATCCAAACCCTGCAAAAGAAATAATAACAATCGCTAACCTTAATAGGGCAAAAGGTAGAATTGATGTTTACTCTTTGAGCGGCAAACGAGTTCATTCTTATTTGAAGCAAGATGGCTTTACATCGGCCTACATTAACGTTTCTCAATTTGAAAAAGGGCTTTATTTGGTTGTTTATAGAAGTGAGGATTCTGTATTAACCAACAGACTTTTAGTTGAAGAATAAAATATGAAAACCCAGAGCTAACAGTCATGTCGATCCGCCAGTAGTCGGACGAGACATCTCACACGTAGTGAAGGAAGAATCACGATTGCGTTGCTACGCCACTACGTGTTAGATTCCCTTCCGCTGGCTTGCGGACGGAATATGTCTGCATGTGGTGACCGGCAGCTGAGCGAAGTCGAAGCTAGAGGTTGTCAATAAAATACTGCGCCATATATTTCTGTAAATGAATGCGGTCTTTTCCTCTTACATGGTGTTTATGCCCAGGGTAAGGGAAATAATCAAAAAGTACCGCATTGGCTACACATTCGTCAACAAAAGCAAGGGTGTGTTGCCAAACCACTACATCATCGTCAGCGCCGTGCACTATCAGCAATTTACCTTCAAGGTTTTCTACATAGTTGGTAAGTGCTGCCGCTTCAAAACCTTCAGGGTTTTCTTGTGGCGTATCCATGTAGCGTTCGGTGTACATTATTTCGTAATATTTCCAGTCAATTACGGGGCCGCCGCATACACCAACTTTGTATGAGCCTGGTGAGCGAAGCATTAAGCTCGTGGTCATAAAACCCCCAAAGCTCCAACCGTGAATCGCAATTCTGTCGGCATCAACATATTGTTGGTTTTTAATGAATTCTAAGCCAGTTAATTGATCTTCCATTTCAATAGTGCCTAATTGACGGTGGGTTATCTGCTCAAATGCAGCGCCACGGTTGTCGCTGCCACGGTTGTCTACGGTAAATACAATAAATCCTTGTTGCGCCAGGTAGTGTAAAAACAAGCTGGCATTTCCGTTCCAGTTTTCAGTAATCATTTGCGCGTGAGGGCCACCATAAACATATTGAACTACAGGATATTTATTCGAAGGATCAAAATTGTAAGGTTTTATAATTCTGTAATATAGGTCAGTTTTACCATCCTTGGCTTTGATGGTTCCAAACTCAACGCCATTTTTTACATAATCGACCAAAGGGTCTCCTGCATCATGAATTTCTTTAATTAGTTTACCTGTGCTGCTTATTAAAGCCATTTTTCTTGCTGCACTTCTGTTTGAATAAGAGTCAATAATGTAATCGCCCTTATCACTTTTTCTTATACTGTGTTGACCTCTGGCTGATGTTATTTTTTTAGCTCGGCCACCGCTAATTGAAACTCTATAAAGCTGTTTTTCTAGCGGGCTATCTTCGGCACTCATGTAATAGATGTACTTACCTTTTTCTCCAAAGCCAACAAAGCTTGTAACTTCAAAATCACCTTTGGTTACTTGGTTAAGCAATTTTCCATCATTATTATATCTGTAAAGATGGGTATAGCCATCTCTCCAAGTCTTCCAAATAAACTCGTTGGGTCTTTTAGAATTGAAATAAAGCGGATTTAAAGGCTCAACAAAGCTCTCGCTCATTTCTTCAAAAAGTGTTTTAACCAGTTCGCCTGTAGTAGAATTGTACTTCTGCCATTTCAAATGATCTTGGCCTCGGTTAAGTACGCCTATGTAAACATATTTTCCGTTGGGATCCCAAGTAATATTGGTTAGGTATTGATCAGCATCACCCGTATTCATGTAAACAGTATTACCCGATTTTACATCATAAACTCCAAGTCTAACAATTTCATTGGCATCACCAGCCATTGGGTATTTAATCATGTTTGGCTCGGCTACCCTTGTAGTGATGTTGAGCATAGGGTAATCACTCACAGGAGACTGATCGTTTTTATAAAACGCCAATTTGCCGAAATTTTCACTCCAAAAAGTACCTTTATTAATACCAAACTCATTGCGATGAACGGTTTGTCCGTAAACAACATCTTCTTCGGCATTTGAAATCTTTTTACCATTTACGTATAGATCGTTTTCCATGGTGAAAGAGTAGTTGCCTGTGGTAACATCATATTCTAGGTTTGCTGCACCCGCCGGAATTTTAAATAATAAATTAATGTCTCTTGATTTTCCTGCGCCGCAAGTAAATACCATCATTTTGGTAGAAAAACTAAAAGTATTTAGATTATGCCATCTTATATAAGGCATTCTGCTAAGCTCAACTTTTTCACCTATTTGTGATTCTATCGCTGCAAATGATTCATTGATTTCTTCAAGGCCAATGGTGTAATAATTTTTGTTTTCAGCGGTTTTAATAAATATGGTATCGTTTTTTACATGGCTCCACATAGATGATTCTGGTATCCAATTACACTGCGAAAGTTCTCGAGCATAAAGACTGTAGTTAACAGAGATGTCTTCAATACTCAATAGCTTTTTATCTTGAGCAATTGAAACTGTAAAACTTGAAATAAGAACGAGTAGAGCAATAATCCTTTTCATGAAATCTTTGAATTGAAGCGCTCAAAAATAACTGAATTGATGGATAGGAAGCGCTCTACTTTGTTGAAAGGTATTTGGTTAAAATCTATGTAAAGATTTTGAAGTTTTCTTTACACTTTGAAAAACCTATGTAAAGATTTTTCGATTTTCTTTACATAGATTCTTTTACCTACTCACAACAAACCTTGCATTCACAATTTGTTCTTCTTGTTCAATTCTTATTAAATAAGTGCCAGTACCTAGGCCTGAAACATCTATCTGATTTGACTGACTTTTGATAAGCTCCTTGCCATCAATACTCAGAATTGCTGCTTCAACAATTTCATCTTTAATAATTAAGATGTTGCTAGCTGGGTTAGGATAAATATTTATACCTGAACTATTCAATTCTTCTTGCGAAAAGAATATACCGCCACTCATTATTCGGTACACATCTAATTTGCCGTAGCCCCAATAATTATTGGGCAGCGAGCCGTTTGAGTTTGTGTGCTCGTCTTCATGAGTATTGTTCAAGAAAGTTTCTCTTACATCAGCTAAAGTTGCATTAGGGTTTTGCTCAAGATAAAGCGCAACAGCCCCTGCTACCACAGGTGTACTCATACTTGTGCCGCTGCTTACGGCATAAGTTCCATCTTTCACTTTTGGGCTCCATCCGCTGTAATAGTCCGGAATTCCCGAAATTACATTCTGACCTGGAGCAGTAATTTCAGGTAAAGTTCTGCCGTCAACTGATGGCCCTTTGCTTGAGAAAGTTGATAAGCTGCCACTAGCTTTTCTGGCCCAGCGTGGCGGTTGTCTTTGGCCTAGTACATCCTTATACATCCATAGGTTTACATAGGACCCAACGGCGAATGTTTCTTTGTGAACAGCAGGCGATATTATGGTGAAATCATTATCAGGCCCCCGATAGCGCTCAACATTCGGTGCTCCTAGAGCTTCAGGGTTTCTTGCAAAACGAGCTAGGCTACCAGAATAAGTATATGATACACCCATCAGCCAAGAATTGAAAGTAGTACTTCCTTCAACATCGATTCTAAATAGATCAAGACCATTGGCTTTTGGCGGGTCTTGGCGAAGGTCTATATCCGCTTTGTCATCTATTTGAAGTATAAACATTCTGTGCTCGCTTCCTTCTTGTAGTTTTCTCAATTTGGCTTCGACAACAGAGCCTACTTCAAACATGCCTTTGTAAAAGAGCTCTTCATAAAAAGAGTCTTCTTCAATTTTACCTGGAGTAACCCATTTTGATGATCGATAGAACTCCAAACTGTCAAATGAATCTTTTCTGTAATCATAAACACCATCAAAACCAGTAACCCTAAATCGAATTGAATCGAGCATTGAGTCAGGGATAGCCATTACTAATGTTAATGGATCTCCGTATAAGTAAACTGATGTAAGCGTATCGGTTGAGAAATTCCCCCAATGCACGTATGAGCTCCCACTGTTTCCGGCCGCAGCACATATAATGCTTCCAGTTGGTTTGTATTTTGCCAAAGCGTCATAAGCCCTAGCTCTAGCTCCAGTACCATCATGTAAGTCGTACATACTACCAAGGCTAAGGTTAACTACGCATGGTTTGTTGGCTTTAATTGCTTCATCAATAATGTATTTTACCCCATCAATTATTGAAGCCGAAGACCATAAGGTACTCACAGCAATAATTTCAGCTTTGGGTGCCATGCCGTTAAGTCCTGCTGATATTCCAGCAACGTGAGTGCCATGTCCAAGCGCACCACGATTTGTAGGGTCATGATCAGTATTTGGAATAGTTTCTTGGGTTATTCCATTTATCTCATCTTCTAATTGCGTTTTGGGGTAAATGCTGCCATAGCTAAAGCTATCAGGGGTAGTGCCGGTACTATCCCATTGGCACCAAATGCTATGTATTCTTGTTTTTGAATCGTCTTGTCCATCTCTAAATTCAAGGTGGTCAAAGTCAATTCCTGAATCTACTATTCCTACTATAATGCCTTCGCCTTGATAGGCGCGGTCAATGCCGCCCCAGCCTTTGTGTACGCCATAAGTAAAAGTGTGGTGCTTCACCGAATCCATAGTTGGACTTTCTAAACCAAAGTATTCAATGCTTTCAATCGCAAAGTTTTGCATAAGCTGAGGCAAGGCGTCAAGGCCAATTTCAGCCGTAACAACTGAACCCAGTCTCGAATTGATTTTTACATTTTCGTTTTCAAAAAGTGTTTGTCTTTTTTGTAAGGAAATGAGCACATTTATCTTCTTTGGTGCATATTCTTGCTTTAATAGATTATGCAGTGGAAAATCAATTTCTGGTTTTGAAACTGGGAATTGAGCAAAAATGGAAGACCAAATGAATGGTAAGACTAAAATGAGTAAGACTTTTCTCATAGTGTAAAGATAATCAAGGGAGCATGAGATAAAATTGTCTTAATACCTTTGGCTACCTAAAAAATCCAAATGCGAAATTTCTTATTTGTTCTAATCAGTTTTTTGTTATCCGTTTTATTCTCTTGTAATCCAGATGAAGATATTCCAACTGATGAAGGAAATAATAATGTAATAACTGGATTAAGTATTGAAAAGGAAAATTTAGTGGCTTATGAAGTTGGCGTTCTTAAAAGCACTAACGCCTTTTCATCTTCAGAAACCTACTTTGGATTTTTAGATTCTAATCAACTTAAACTTGCATATGTTAATGATAGCATGTTGTCATTTATAACACCCAACCTTCAGTCAGGTGATTATGAATTTCGTATTGAAGGCTTTGAAGAAAGGATTAAGATTCAACTTGAAAAAGCGCCAGAAATTAGTGCTCCAGAAGAAGTAATAATGGATTTTGTTGGGAATTATGAGAGCTCAATAAATGAATTGTTGCTTAATGCCAAAAGGCTTGATTCTTTGGGTTTTATTAAAGATTACAATCAGCAAGTTGATGAAATCCAAGGGATAAAGGATTCTATTGAATTCAGCTTACAAGAGTTTCAAAACCTGTCAGATGCAGACAAATTAATTGCTGCTCAATTTATTGAAGCTAATAGAGAGCCCCTTGACGAATTCAATAGAATTATGGATCAAGTTTTCTTAGATGGTGGATTCAAGAAGGGGAATTGTGACAATACAGAAGATTTTGGTAAGGCTGCATGTTTAATCAAGGAAATGACATTGGGTTTAGCAAAAATGACAGCACCCGCTATTTTAGGAGCGTTAGCAGGTGGTAGTTTAACCGCTGGAATTGGAGCCCCAGCGGGCGCCATAATCGGTACCTTGTTACTGGATTGGAAAGTTATTGAAGGAAGAAATAGGTTCAAAGCTGCTTTTGCCGAATTGGTAAATTGGGCAATGATTCCGATCGAAAATGTAATAGCCGAAGTCGATGCCTTAAAAAAAGAGTTGGATTTTGAGAATGGGGTACCTAAACCAGTTCGCTTTGAATTTGAAACAAGAACATTAAACCAGTCTAAAGATGTCAATAGTCAAGAGTTCAGTGCATTCTTCACTATGATTAATACGTTTAACCTTTTTAGTACAAAAGTATTAAGGCGTCCCGGGTTTACTCTTCCATCAGAAAAGCGAGGACTTTACACTCCTAAGAATTTGGAATCGATTGAGATTATAAAATCGAACTCTAACGTTCAAGTAAAAAAAGAAATTATTGATGGAGTAATACACTTAACATTTAGTACAAATGAAACTGTTGACCAGGATTTCGACTTTATTTTAAAAGTTGATTACGGCAATCAAGAAATTAGAAGCCATCAAGTAACGGGTTCGGTTGTTAAACCTAGAAACTTTACCCTGCAAAGGGTTTCCGTTCGTGGTTCAGAAATTACAGCAACGCATGAAACTTTCAAAACGGGAGATGAGTTTGAAGCCATGAATGGCTTAAATCATAAATTTTTGGTCTTTGAGGAAGGTGTTGAACTGGGTTTGTTTTCTTATTTGAATAAAGGTTACAGCTTTAATGATGGCAAGCCGTTATATCTTGGAATTACTACGATAACCTTGATTGGTTCAAATCAGACAATTGGCGTGAATGTAGATTTAACTATCAATAATGATGGCTTTAAGTATATAGCCAATAAAACTTTGAAATGCGAATATTACAGAGGGGGAGATGAGCCAACTTCAACAAGGGAGCTAAAGTTTAATGATGATTTTACATGTAGCGTTTTCAGTAATGGAGACAGTGTAAGTACTTTTACTTGGTCTTTAGTTTTAGGAGAAAATGCCGCAGAATATGTACATAACACAGAAGAGGGACTAGCACCAAGACAAAGAGCTGGTATGATTTTGTGTAGTGGTCAAAACTTTTTTACAAGAATTCCCAACTATATTGATGTTAATGCTGATGGCACTTTCAGAGCCACAGGTAGTAGGGGGAATTCAGCAGGTTGGGAATATTGGTTATTGAAATAAAATTTTGAAATAAAAAAGCGGAACCATTGCTGATTCCGCTTTTTAAATATAAGAAGTAGATTTTTTAGATTTTTCTTACGTCACCGCTTCCGTCGCGTTCTTCTATTATCAGTCCTGCTTCGCCGCGGTACCAAACGTTGCCGCTGCCGTTGATCCAAACTTGCAATTGATCTTGCACAAAAGCACGCGTATCTCCGCTGCCATTGATTTCAACACCTAATTCTCTCATTTCATAATCATAAAGGTCAACATTGCCGCTGCCTTCAATTAACACAAAACCAGAATTTCCTTTGCCATCAATTTCTACATCACCGCTACCATCAATTTCAATTAAAAGGCTCTGAATATTAGCTTCAAGTTGAATGTTGCCGCTGCCATTTATTTTAATATCAAGCCTGTCATTTATTATTGAGTCTAAACCAAAAACATCACCGCTTCCATCAATAATAATTTCATTTAGGCTGGTGAAGTGTAGCTCCATTACCGTTTTTTGGGTTGGACGTACACAATTAATATCTTCTCTGTAATCAATACTTAGTTTATTGCCAATTACTCTTGAAGATACCAGGTCAATTAGATTGTCGTCTCCACTAATTATGGCAAAATTGGCTGTGTCAGGAACCAATTCAACATCAATTGAACTTTCAATTTCTATAGACTCAAAGTTATCAATACTCACTCGTTCTTCGCCAAGAATACCGTTGCCACGGTAACATTCATTCCAATCATCGTCGCAAGCGGTAAATGAAGAAATGAGTACTATTGAAAGTATAATAAATAGGTTTTTCATGATTTGTTGGTGTTTACGCCTTCAATAAACAGTAGAAAAATACCAACGTTGCATACCAGTCAAAAAAGAATTCATTCAATCAAATCGTTTAGGTTAAACTTTTGAATATGTGCTTGAAATACCTTTTCCCAAAGCACACGGTTTAAAGAGAGACGGCTCCAGTTCCAAACATCTTTATAATCTTCAAGTAGTTTCACTGACCATGGCAAAGATAAATTTCCGGCCAATCCAAAGTCCGCAAAAAAATCAAGCTTGTCTTGGTATTTGGCAATTAGCTCATCAGTCCATGGAATTGCTTCATTGGTGCTAATTCCAAAATCACCCCAATGCCAATGATCCTTGAATTTATCAATTAGTTCTTCACTCCAAGGTAATCCGCTCACGGCACTGAGAATTTCAAAGTTTATATCGTTTTGGTTTTGCTCAATGATTTCCTTAGTCCACGGAAAGCCAGGATTGCCACTTGCAAACCACATATCAATTTCTTCAGGATACTTTTCTTGAATCTCTTTCCATGGCAGGGCTTCATTGGTTACAAGTGATTGCCAACTCCATTTATCAAGATGTTTTTCAACGAGCGCTAAATCCCATGGTAATCCGGGGTTAGCGGCTAAAGATTCCCAATCCCAATAATCAGCAAAGGCTTCAATAAGCTCCTCGCTCCAGTTTAAGGCTGGGTTGGTACTTAAATATCCAAAGTCAAGGCGGTCTTTAAATTCACCAATAAACTCAACGCTCCAAGGCATCTTTTTATTAGTTGAAATTAGTTCCCATACCCAAAAGTCTTCGTGCTTTCTAATAATATCGGCAGTCCACGGAATACTTTCATTTTCACAAAGCGTTCTTACATTCCAATATTCAGCAAATTGATCAATTAAGGCTTCGCTCCAGTTAAAATATGGATTGTAGCTGAGTATTTCCCAGTCAAACCTATCGGCAAATTTCTCTATTAACTCTGTACTCCAATTGATTTTATGATTACTGCTTATTAGGGTCCAATTGAGTTTGTCGCCGAATTTGTCTAAGTCTTGCTCGTTTAATGGATAGTATCTTGCAATTAAGGCTAAGCCAAATTTTGGTCTTCTTTTTAAGAGTTCAATTACCTTGTTCATTAGCTTATAAATGTTTCATTAAAAAATCGGTTGAAAGGAAAGGCCATTTTAAATATGTTGGTGCAGTATTCCAGAGCATTTTGTTCTAATAGAACTTGGTCATTGAAATTATGCATAACGAAAAAGCTTTTAAATTTTAGTAATTCAATTTCAGGATGATCTTTTGGATAACCCTGCGGAGCCGTTGCCAGTTGCTCACCTTGAATTTTTCCGAATGTATTTACGAAGTCTCGGTTGTGGATGATCCTTTTTAGATGAATAGGATTGTAATCTATTTCTTGCCTAATCTTTCTTAAAACTGGTGTGCCTGGTTTGTACATACCGCTACCTATAAAACAATTGCTAGGCGATAAATGAATGAAATAGCCGGCATAATTCGATTTTCGGCCACCAAAAGCTATATATGCTCCAAAGTTGGTTTTGTACGGATTTTTATTTTTTGAAAAACGAATATCCCGGTAAATTCTAAATAAGCATTCTTTTGCTGAAAGACCTGTTAAATGATGATCAAATGTTTCAATTTTTGAAATGAGTGCATTTACAAAAGCAGCAAAATCATCTCTTGCCCTTTCATAATTAACTTTATGCTCATTAAACCATTCGCGGTTGTTGTTTTCAGAGAGTTCTTTTAAAAAACCAAACGTATTGGGCTGAATCATTTCTACTTTATAATTCCAATTTCAAATCGAGCATCAATCTCTTTTAAATTATCCCAAACAGCATTAAAAATTGGAATTCCGTTCTTTTCTCTTTCTTGAGTTAGCTCATATTCTTTTTGGCCAGCAACTAATACTTTGTCTATACCAATAGCAGGAGTTGATGATTTGAACCGATTAATCCAGGTATCCATTCTGCGTTTAAATTCATTGGTGTCCATAAACCCTTCAATGTTCCAAACGCCAACAAAATGACCAATTCCTTCGCCAACCTTTTCTTCGGTTTGGTTTAAAAAGGGTACAAAAGGTGGAACCCAAGGACCAAAATTTGCCCCACTTAAAACGCCAGTTAAAATATCAACCATTGCACCAAGGCCGTACCCTTTATAGTTTGAGTGTTGCAAATCACTACCCAAAGGAATCATACTGCCACCTTGTGCGAGTATACTAGGGTCTGTTGTTTTTTTACCTTCAAAATCTTGCGCATATCCTTCAGGAATATCAGCGCCTTTTCTCTTAGCCACTTCAAGTTTTCCGTTGGCAACTACTGTGGTGGCCATATCTAAAATGAAAGGTGGATTTTCATGAGCCGGAAAACCTATGCAAATAGGGTTAGTTCCTAAAAGCCTTTCTCGTCCACCCGCTGGAGCCACTAAAGGGCTTGCATTGGTTAGCGAAAAGCCTATCATTCCTTTTTCAAGTGCTTTTTCAATATGGCCTACCGCTACACCAAAATGGCTTGAATTTTTTACTGAAACCCAACCCGATCCATGTTTTTCAGCTTTTTCAATGGCTATATCCATGGCTGCAGAGCCCATATGTAATCCTAAGCCACCATCTGCATTTAACGTGGCTACTGAGAATTTTTCGCGTTCAACAAAGGGGCTAGCGTTGGGTTTAATTTTTCCAGCATCAACCAATCTAATATAGCCATGTAGGCGGGCGCAACCATGGCTCTCAATACCTCGCAGGTCTGATGTTACCAGTACCCTTGACGCATTCTGGGACTCAGCATTATTGAATCCCATTTTTTCAAAAACGCTATAAATAAACCGCGACAGCTCTTCTTTGGTAATATTTTGATATTCCATATTAAAATCCTTGGGCAAGCACATCGGCTAAATGCATAAACTCCATTGAAGTATTTAAACCTTTAATGCTTTGAAAATGAAACAAACAATGCTGATCATTTGATACGATTACTTCAGCACCAGCTTCTGCATATATATTAATGAGTGTTTCGGCTTTTTTAATAGCTTCATCTTCGTGGTTAGTTGCGTATTCGCCGCTGTAGCCACAACATGTACCAGGCACATTTGTGTAAACAAGCTCGCAACCTTTCACCATTTTAAGCAGTTGAAGCGATTCTTCTTTTTTATCTAAATAATTTACACAGTTGCAATTGTGATGAAAAGCCACTTTTTTATTGAAAACAGAAGGTAATGACTCAACCTTAAGTTCATTGATTAGAAAATCGCTAAGCTCAAATACGCGTTGTTGCAACGCTCTATAAATATTGTGATTAGATGTATTCTTAAAAAAGTGATCGTAAGAGTTTACCACCATATTTGTACACATGGCCGATGGAGACACAACTATATTCTTACTATTAAAGTCTTCTAAAAACTTAGTGGCTACTTCTTTAGTGCTTTCTCTGTGTCCCTTGTAATAGGCGGGCATGCCACAGCAAGTTTGGTTTGGGTTGTATTGTACATTACAACCAAGCTTTTCAAGCACTTTTACCATGTTCCAACCTATGGTGGGGTAAAATTGATCAATTAAACATGATATGAAAAGCTCTACTTGCATCTAAAGTTTTTGATCGTAACTGGTAGCAAATTTTCTAAATCTTTCAATAGCCTCAGCCATATCTGTGGGCAAAGGCTGTTCAAAATTCATTTCTTTTTTGGTTAAAGGATGCACAAACCCAAGTAAGCCTGCATGCAATGCTTGACGTGGTAGCACTTTAAAGGTGTTTTCTACAAAGGTTTTAAATCTGTTGAAAGATGTAAAGCTGGTAATTCTATCACCACCATATGTGCTATCATTAAAAAGCGGATGCCCTAAGTGCTTAAAGTGCGCTCTAATTTGGTGAGTTCTACCCGTTTCAAGCTTGCACTCTACCAATGTTGCAAATCCGTAACGTTCTAATACCTTATAGTGTGTTATAGCCCTTTTACCATCTTCAGGGTTCTTAGCTACGGCAATAATTTTTCTATCTCTAGGGCTTCGGTGCAAATAATTGTCAATGGTGCCTTTATCCTCTTTTAAGCTTCCCCATACTAAGGCCCTGTATGTTCTATTTATTGAATGATGAAAAAATTGATTGGCCAAATCAGTCATGGCTTCTTCCTTTTTTGCAATTACTAATAAACCTGAAGTGTCTTTATCTATCCTATGAACCAAACCGGGTCTTGAAACTTCTTTGCTTTGGCTTGGTAAATTATCAAAATGATAAACTAGGGCATTTACCAGAGTTCCCTTGTAGTTGCCATAACCAGGGTGCACCACCATGCCAGGACTTTTATTTACTACCAATAAATATTCATCTTCATAAACAATATCTATAGGAATATTTTGAGGTATAAGTTCTAGATTTCTAGGAGGGTGTGGTAATACCATTGTTACCACATCATTGCCTTTAATTTTATAGTTCTGCTTTACTTTTTCATCATTTACTCTTATGTATCCGCTTTTTGCAGCATTTTGAATTCTGTTTCTAGAAGCATTTTCAAGCCTGTTGCTCAAAAATTTATCGATACGCAAAGGGCCCTGATTTAAATCGGCAACCACACGGTAATGCTCATAAAACTCATCTTCATTACCAACATTGTTCTCTTGGTCAACCATACAGCAAAAATATCTGTCCTTGTTAAAACCCTTGTTTAATTGATGCTTTTGTTTTTCTATACTTTTGGCATAATCGCATTGGTTTCAACTAAACCAGAGTAATAAATAGATAGCTATATAGCATTTAAAAAAGTGAAATGATCTGGGGAAAAATATATATCGTTTTTAATTATTTAACCAATATTCTTTTTCTAATCGTTTTTGTTTCATTTATGAGTGTTATTGCAACATCTTCAATAAATGAAGTACACTATAGAGGAATGCTGCTTTCATTTTTTGTAGCAATGGCATTGATCTTCAACCTGTATTTTATCATCAATACGCAAGGCTTAAACTTCAATAAGAAGAATCTTAAAAGTGATTTGATTGATGAAGGAATTGTTAAGACTAGTAAGAGATTTAAGGGCTATACTTGGATTTGGATTATGCCCATTGTTACAAACTTTGCATTATTGGTTTACTGGTATCTAATCCTAAAAAGTGAATTAAGCTTTGATGGTACTAATACAACTGATTATTTTCCATGGGTGATTATTTCAATCATGATCATGCTAGCTGTTTCAACCGTTTTTTATAATGTTAGCAGTTGGAAAAAACTTAGAAATGAAAACTAATTACATCATTTTACTGCGCCTAATCAAAAAAGGCTGTAGTACTTGAGCAAAACCTTTGCTAATGTCAGCTTCAATCAGGTCTATTTCGTATTGAGCACATTTAAGCATTAGCTTTTTTCTGAATTCAGTAATGTAATTCATGTATTGCTCTTTTACGTCAGCCGGGTACGCCTTTACAACCGCACCAGTTTCCATATCAATGAACTTGCGTGGCTGATTACTAAATTCAAAATCTAGCTCAGATGATTTGTCAACCGTATGAAAAAGCAGTACTTCATGTTTGTTGTACTTTAAATGCTGAAGCGATTGAAACAGCTTATCGGCTTTTTCATCGCTGTCCATCATGTCGCTAAAAATTACAACTAGCGAGCGTTTATGAATAATTTCTGCTAGCTGATGTATGGCATCAGCTGCAGCTGTTATTTTGGCTTCTTTTGGCCGTGCCATGTGTTCTTCAAGCTTGGCATACATTAACTGAATATGCGTGTTACTTGAGCGAGCAGGTAAAAAATCTTCAAGTTTATCAGAGAAAAGAGCCAAGCCAGAAGCATCTCGTTGTTTTTTTAGTAAATGCACAATACTTGCCGCTGCATAAACTGAGAAAAGCATTTTGTTTCGCTCAGGCCCAGGGTAATACATTGAAGAACTTGTGTCAAGAATAATATGGCATCTTAAGTTGGTTTCTTCTTCGTACTTTTTTACAAAGAGCTTGTCTGTACGCGCATACAGTTTCCAATCAATGTGCTTGGTGCTTTCACCCTTATTGTAGAGTCTATGTTCGCTAAACTCAACCGAAAAACCATGAAAAGGGCTTTTGTGCAAACCCACAATAAAACCTTCAACTATTTGCTTGGCCAATAATTCAAGCGAGCCAAATTGCTGCAAAAGTTTATAGTCAAGGGCTTGTGTAGGGTTTAAAGTAGGCATAGTTTCAATTACGGCAAATTAACGGAATAAGCGGGGTTTGAGTACAAGTGATTTCATTTGAACCGTTTAAAATTACCTACCGCTGATTGGGAGCTAGGTATTCATTCAATTGAAATGCGTTGTTGGAGTTAATGATACCGCTGATTGAATGAGAGATTAAAAAGTCGTTTAACTACCCTTCTTTATTTGAAAAAACACGTAATATTTGAAGGCATGCATTAACTTCTTAAAAAAAACGTGACCGTTTTTAATTTCATAAATGGGTTTTGATCATTGATATTGAACTTCAACATCGCAAATAAATTAAACAGGATAATTAAAGAAGCAAGTCATTTAACATCACCAAATGCCCTTTGGGGCCCTTTCTTACTTGTTTTGTTTTGGTCTTTCAATACCCTTAAGGCACAAAGTATTGACTCATCGCTTAACCTTGTGTTAAATCCATCGCTTGAACATTTTTATAATTGTGAATATAACTATAGAACGTCGAAATTCTTATGTGTTGGCTGGGATAACCCAGTTTTTCTAAGAGTTGGAGGTAGCATTGTTGACCATAGTTATAATGTGTACTCCTATTATAATTTCAACGATTATTGCAATTGGAAAAATCATACATATTTCCGCAGAAATGGAGGGGTTGAAGTATTTACCAGAAGCGGAGATGCCGCATTTATAAGTAGAACAACAGGAAATCCAACAAATAATAGCAGCACTAAAACCATCGCTTCTGAAAACAAACACTTTTTATCAGGTTCATTAAAAGATAGCCTTAAAAAAGGGAAGTATTATTATGCAAGCTTTTATGTGCGCTGTAATGTTGACAAGGCTAGCGTGTATCACAAAGAAACCTTACATAAAAGTGTATTGCTTACCCGCAATATTAGCCTATTGGCTTGTCACGATTCGGTGTTTTTTTCTTCATCACCTTCGATATTTCCGAGTGATAAAAAAAAATATAAGTACTTTGAATACACCCCCCAGATAAAGAATTCCATTGCGCGTTCATTATTAGATACTAACCAATGGATTGAAATAAGTGGTTATTTTAAAGCTTCAGGTAATGAATCCAAAATAATTATTGGCGACTTTACTTTATCAACTTATGGTACTTATGATTATTTGAGAAATGGTGATGATACAAACCCAATTTCGCTCTCGTTGATCTACGATGACTTTACTCTAGCAAGACACCCATATCTTGGACCAGATACTTGTATACAGCAAGGAGAAACTTTATTATTAGATTTTGACCTTATTAATCTGCCCGCAGAAAGGTTCAGGTGGTCTAATGGAAAAACCGGATATTCAATCACGGTAAAGAAGCCTGGAATATATTGGGTAGAATATGATGTGGGCTACACTACAATTAGAGATAGTATTATTATTCACTCTACAAATAAGCCGTTAAAAAATGAGTTTTTAAAATCTAATATTTCAGAATGCGAACATGATACATTTAGTTTAAAACTACCAAATACTCAAGGCAGTATTGTTTGGAGCACAGGAGATTCAACAAAAAGTATATTAATTACTCAACCCGGAACTTATTCCGTAAAGCACGTTGGAAATAATGGTTGTAGTTATGAAGATGTTGTAGATGTTAAATTTCCTCGTCCTTTTATAAACTTTGAAAATGTAAATACTTGTCCAAGACTTGACCTAGGGTCAATACCAACACTTAAAGCTACAGGTGGAGATTATGAATACCTAGAATGGTTTACAGCCGACAGGTTCAACGAATATATAAATAGTGTAAGCGACAGTTTTGAAAGGTTTTGGTATGGTTACGACACAATTTACCTTAGGGCAATAAAAGAAGGCTGTGAATTTGTAGATACGGTTAAGGTCAATTACGATGATCGTGGTTTGGCTTTCTTGCCGTTTAAACAGAGTACTATTTGCAAAAGCTCCATTGAACAAAAACTTAGTGCTACCAAAGGCATTGCCAAAGGTTCTGAAATATTGTGGAATACAGGTAGTACCGATTCTGTGATTTATGCCACAAAAAACGGTTGGTATAAGGTAGAAATTATAAATCCTACAGGATGCTATTCTAGAGATTCGGCCTATGTAGAAATTTATGATAATAAGCCAATTGGCGATACAGCAATTTGTTATGATCAAGTGCTTAGTGTAGATTTAACACATTTACCCTTTACATATAATGGTAATGAAACAAGTCAAAACTTAGAATGGTATAAAGATGGTAGGGAGCTCACAGATTTAAAAAGAGTACCGCGTGCTCTTTTGAGTGAATCTGGACAATATATATTGAATTATACGCTGGCCGATATGTCATTTGATCCAAATCTTTGGTGCAATGTAAGCGATACGTTCAATTTGCTTATTGATAGCATTGCTCAAGCTTTTGCCATAAGCGATACCACTCTTTGTAACATTAGTGAATATGAACTTAGGCTTGAATCAGGCTTCGACTCCATAGCATGGAGTAATGGAGGTAATAGTCAAAGTAAAATAATTTATAAACCATTTGGTATGTACTCGGCTAAGGTGCATAGAAATGGATGCGTATTGGATGATACAATTACCATAGAAGCGGATGATATAGCATATACATTTAACGGAGACTCTCTCATTTGTGATGGTAAAGAAGCTAAAATATTAGTAAATGGTGGTTTTGAAAATGCAGTATGGAGCGATAGCATAGAGTCAAATGAAATAATAGTTAGAAAACAAGGAGTGTATACCGTTTTACTAAGCAACGATCTTTGTGCAGTTCGCGATTCATTTGTGCTAAACTTTTATGAAGATGATGTACTCAACCTATCAGCATATGATACTACACTTTGCAAAGGTGATTCACTTGAATTCGTGCGCAATTCAGGCGTTAGCTGGGAGCTTGATGAAAGTCCCACCCCTGATATATTCTACTTAAATAAAGATGGCAATTACCTGCTTGTTCTTTATGGGAACTGCGACGTAAAATCTGCTAATTTCAAAATTGAAATAGAAGAAAATTGTGATCAATTATTTATACCGAATGCTTTTACTCCAAATAACCAAGGAGTTGATGAAAACGAAAGTTTCAGAGTTTACGGAAAGAAACCTGTTGATTTTGCCTTGTATATATTTAATAGAAACGGCCAAAGAGTATTTCAAACGGTTAACTTTAACGAGTCATGGGATGGAACAATTAATGGTGAAGCGGCACCTATGCAACCTTATTACTGTGTAATTGAATACACGAATTCTAAAGGTGAAACCAAAGTTCTTTCAGCAATAGTGAACTTGATATGGTAGCTTAAATGGAATCCGAAAAATTGATTATGGCTATAGGCAAAGCAATCATTTTTGGCTTTTATATGCTTTATTAAGTCTTAAACAGCCTTAAACTCTGAATTAAGTTCCATCAACAAATTCTTATCACCTTTGAACAATGAAAACAGCCACTTTTAAGGTAAGCGGAATGACCTGCGCCTCATGCGCAAGCAGCGTAGAGAGTTGGTTGCAAAGCAATGATGCGGTAGATGCAGCGGTAGTAAATTTTGCTGATGCTTCAGTTAGGATAAAATGGGAAGGGGCAACGATTGATGAAGAAGGTTTGGCAAAATCTCTTAAGCAAATTGGCTACGAATTAGTTACAGGTGAAAAGGCAGAAAATTTTGAAGCACAAGAAGAAGATAAACTAAAAAGGGCTCGAAACCGAATGCTTTTGGCTGTGGTTTTGGCTTCACCTGTTTTTGTGTTGGGAATGTTTTTTATGCATGCCGGAAAATGGGCTGAGTATGTTTCAATGGTGCTCACATTAGCTACCATGGCTTTTCCGGGCAGCATGTTTTATGTAAATGCAGTTAAACGCTTACGGTTTAGACAAACCAACATGGATACTTTGGTGGCACTTTCAACGGCAATCGCTTTTGTTTACAGCGTTTTAAATACGGTCTATCCTCAGTTGATAGAGGGTTATGGTTTAAAAGCTTCAGTTTACTATGAATCGGCGGCGGTGATTATTGCTTTTATTTTACTTGGAAAATTCTTTGAAGAACGCGCTAAAAACCAAAGCGGAAAAGCAATTCAAGGGCTAATGTCATTACAGCCTAAAGAAGTCACAGCAATTGTAAATGGAGAAGAAAAACGAATACCTATTACTGATGTAAAGGAATTTGATAGGCTTGTGGTAAAGGCGGGCGATAGGTTTCCTGTTGACGGCATTATAGCCAAGGGAAACACATTGGTTGATGAAAGCATGATTAGCGGAGAGCCCGAACCCATTGAAAAGCAAAAGAAAGACAAAGTTTTTTCAGGCACCTTAAACCAAAGTGGGCTTGTAACTATTTTGGCCCAAAAGGTTGGCGAAGAAACCGTGCTAGCGCAGATTATTGATGCGGTAAAAAAGGCCCAAGGCAGTAAAGCTCCGGCCCAGAAAAAAGCAGATAAAATTGCATCGATTTTTGTTCCCACAGTAATTGCAATTGCTATAGTTACTGTCGCTCTTTGGCTTATTATTGGTGGTATGGCGTATTTACCACAAGCCATAAATAGTGCAGTGGCGGTTTTGGTAATTGCATGCCCTTGCGCGCTTGGTTTGGCCACACCAACCGCATTAATGGTGGGCATGGGGCGTGCCGCCCAAAATGGAATTTTAATTAAAGATGCTACCCAGTTAGAAAGAGCCGGAAGCATTGATAAAATAGTTTTTGATAAAACGGGTACACTTACACAGAGTCAGCCTAGAGTTATTGAATCTTATATTTTAAGAGATAATTTGCTTTATGTGGTTAAGGCTTTAGAAGAGCAATCCCAGCATCCGTTGGCAGCGGCTATTACAAGCTTTTTAGATAAAGCAGATGTTGATTCAAATGGTGTTGAGTTTGAAACTCACGAAACTGTAAAAGGACAAGGCGTAAAAGGAATGCTAAATGGTCAGCGCTATTTTGTTGGAAAACCTGAATGGGTTTTGACAAATGCAGGCTTCATAGCAGCTTCCAAATTTTTGCCCAATGATTTTCCTCAAAATACAACTTTGGTTTATGCGGCAAAACAGGACGAGTTTATAGGTGCTTTTGCCATTGATGATGAGTTAAAGCCAGAATCAAAAAATGCTGTGGATTTATTGAGACAATTAGGAATTGAAGCTCATATATTAACCGGAGATAGAAAAGAGAATGCTCAAAAGGTGGCAACTCAATTGGGTATTCAAAAAGTAAAAGCAGGTGTTTTGCCTTCAGAAAAAGGCGATTATATTAAAGAACTTTCGAGCCAAAGCTCGGTGGTGGCAATGGCAGGCGATGGTATTAACGATGCTGAGGCCTTGGCCTTGGCTGATGTGAGTTTTGCCATGTCAAAAGGAACCGATATTGCCATGGATGTGGCAGGAATAACTCTAATGCATGGAAAACTAACAGATATTCCATTGGCAATTAGGCTCTCAAAATTGACATCAAAAGCTATAAATCAAAACTTGTTTTGGGCTTTCTTTTATAACGTTATCTGTATTCCCGTTGCGGCCGGCCTTCTTTTTCCTGTAAACGGGTTTTTATTAAGTCCTATGATAGCGGGCGCAGCTATGGCCTTTAGTTCGGTTAGTGTTGTGTTGAACAGTTTGAGAATGAAAAATGCTTCGATATAATCTGCTTTACGAGATATGGCTTCGCCGAGAAACGCTTCGCTGAGATATGCTTTGCGTTATTTGGCCTTTCGGCTGTTAACAATAGATATAACTGAACTAAAAAAAACTTGGGTTAATGGACCTGAGACAAAACTTTAACTTTGAACTATAACAATATTCTAGCTTTTTAATATTCCACTTTTTAACCATAAATATGATGAAACATAAATTTAAAACCAATATAAACTGCGGCAATTGCATAGCATCAGTAACACCTTTTATGAATAAAGAGATTGATATTGAGAGCTGGGAAGTTGATACAGAAAACTTAGATAAAGTGCTAACGGTAGAAACTGATCTCTCAAAAGAAGAAGTGGTGAAAGTAGTTGAAGAAGCAGGATTTAAAGCGGAGCCACTAGCTAGTTCTTAAAAGGATTAAATACCAATCTAAATCTTTCTTAATCGCATCACAGCGTAAGCATTTTCTATATATCATTGCTTAAGCATTTAATTATTGCTCAGGCATTGAAATTTAAAGCATTAATAATTACAGTTTTAGCCGTAGCGGCGCTATGGCAATCGGCTAACTCGTATACCCATGGCGAGTGTAATGCTAAGAAAGAGTCTGTCTCGTCTCACGATGTTTCGGTAGTATTGGAGACGCCGGCTAAGAGACTTAAACCGCGCTTTAGATGCGGTAAGTACATTCGTTAGCAAAATCAACACCTATGATTAAGTTCTTGTTTACTTCTATAGCCGTTTTGGCTCTTGTTTTTAATGTTTCAGCCCAATCAACCGTTCAACTAAATATAAATCACCTTTTAGGTGAAGAAATATTTAATACTACAGAAGTTGGCGAGAATAATTTAGGAAATGAATTTAAAATTGGTAGGCTTCAATATTTTATTTCGGGGATAACCTTAATTCATGATGGTGGAAATGAAACTTATTGCGATAGCGTTTATCTTTATGTAGACGCTAGCATGGAAGGAAAGTTTATTCTTGGAGATTATGGGGTTAATGAGATAGAAGGAATAAGGTTTCATGTTGGTGTAAACGCACCGGCAAACAACCATGACCCTACTCAATGGCCAGAAGGGCATGCTCTTGCTCCTAAATTTCCATCAATGCATTGGGGTTGGGCTGCAGGATACAGATTTGTGGCTTTAGAAGGTAAATCTGGAGATTCATTTGTGAGAACATATG
Source organism: Bacteroidia bacterium (assembly GCA_049115495.1). GTDB lineage: Bacteria > Bacteroidota > Bacteroidia > CAILMK01 > JACPUW01 > JACPUW01. The sequence continues at coordinate 68,250 of JAGDZV010000002.1, forward strand.
AAATTCATGCACTTGGGAATGATAACTACTTTGCTTGTCAATTACCCGTTGAAGCCACTGATGAAAATGGATTTTTGGTAATTGAACTCAATGCAGATTATGCAAAGGGGTTAAATAATATAGATGTAAGCAAAGGTGTAGTTACGCACGGTGATTATAATGAAGCAGTAACGCTCCTAGAGAATTACGCTAACTACGTCTTTACAAATCAAAATGGCGAAACTAATGTGTTGAGCACAACAGAATACGCATATAATGAATCTTTAATAGTTTATCCGAATCCAGCTCAAGGCAATGTTTCAATTCAGTTCAACGAACAATTTGAAAACGAGAACTTAAACTTGATCATTTCTGACTTAAATGGCAGATCAGTTCAGCGAATTCCTCTAAATGGAGATAACCTAAACTTAAGCTTGGAAGCCGGTTTTTATTTTGCTAAGGTGGAGAGAAAAGGTGAAGTGCTCGCAGTTAAAAGAGTGATTATTCAATAAATGAAATACCTGCCAAAATATTGGCGCATCTCAGTAACTGCACTCTTAATTTCAATAAGTTTTTTTTCTTGTGTAGAAGCCTTTGAGCCTGTTCCTGCGCTAAATCAGCAAGGAATAGAAATTCCAAAAGGATTTCCTGATATTCAATTCCCTGAAGATAATACCTTTACTAAAGAAAGATGGGAGTTGGGCAAAAAGCTTTTTTATGACCCTATACTCTCATTAGATAGCACCAAAAGCTGTAATTCTTGCCATAAACAACAATTCGCTTTTTCTGATAACCTTGCTTTTAGCAATGGTGTACAAAATAGGCCTGGAACAAGAAACTCGCCTTCTTTGGCCAATGTTGCCTATCACCCTTACTACACCAGAGAAGGAGGAGTTCCCACACTTGAAATGCAAATACTCGTCCCCATTCAAGAGCATAATGAGTTCGATTTCAATATTTTATTAGCACAAGAAAGACTACAACGAATACCTGACTATGTTGAGCTAAGCAAAATGGCCTATGACAGAGAGCCTAATTACTTTGTTATAACTCGTGCTTTGGCCACCTTTGAAAGAAGCTTGATTAGCGGCAATAGTGCTTATGATAAGTTCAAATTTGACAATCAAGAGAACGCACTTACAAAGCGAGAAAAAAAGGGAATGGAGCTTTTTTTTAGTGAAAGAATAGGCTGCGGCAATTGTCACTCGGGTATAAACTTCACTAATTACACTTTTGAAAATAACGGCTTGTACGAGCAATATACTGATGAAGGAAGGAGAAGACTAACTGGTAAAGACGAAGATAATGGGCTATTTAAAGTACCATCATTAAGGAATGTTGAATTTACAGCACCGTACATGCACGATGGATCAATTGAAACATTAGAAGATGTAATTGAACATTATAATGAAGGTGGTGAAGATTTTGAAAATAAGAGTAGGCTCATTAAACCACTGAATTTAAGCGAAAAAGAAAAAAGTCAGCTCTTAGCTTTTTTAATAGCACTGAGTGATTATAGTTTTATTAATCAAGAAGAATTTTTCAAAAATGAAAACTAAAATAGTATTTGTACTTAGCTTGTTATTGGCCCTAATGATAGGAGCTTGCAGTGGCGATGAGCCAATTGTTGAATGGGATAAAACCCCTTACGCACTTGATTATGGCATTCTTCCAGAACCTTCGATTGCTGAAGATAATTCGCTTACTGTTGAAGGGGTAGAGTTGGGTAGAATGTTGTTTTACGAAAAAATAATGTCGAAAGATGGAAGTCAAGCATGTGCAAGTTGTCATTTGCAGGAATTCGCGTTCTCAGATACGGCTCAATTCTCAATTGGGGTACGTGGTTTGCCTGGTAAAATGCAAGCAATGGCTGTGTTTAACATGGCGTGGCACCAGAATGAGTTCTTCTGGAACGGAAGAGCACATTTGTTAAGAGACCAATCCATATTACCAATTCAAGATGAGCTTGAAATGGATGAAACCTTGGATAATGTAATAGTAAAGCTTAGCGAAATTGAAGATTATAGAAACCAATTCATTCGCGCATTTGGAACAGACGAAATTACTTCAGAGCGTATCTCATTAGCGCTAGAGCAATTTATGAATTCTATTGTGTCAGTTAACTCAAAGTATGATAAATATTTGGTGGGAGAAGTCACATTAAGCGAAAGTGAAGAAAGAGGGAGAAAATTGTTTTTTACTGAATACAATAAGTTTTTTCCGGAGCAATCAGGGGCAGATTGTGCGCATTGCCATAGTGGTGAAAACTTTGAGAATGACCTTTACATGAATAATGGGCTGGACAATGAGTCGAATTTAAAAGATGGCAGGTTTGAAGTAACAGGAGAACCCCGAGATAAAGGAAGGTTTAAGGTTACTACATTAAGAAATATAGAGCTAACAGGTCCTTACATGCACGATGGTAGATTTAAAACTCTTGAAGAAGTAATTGATCATTATAATGAAGGTTTGGAAGCTTCGGCCAGTTTAGATCCAGCGCTAGAGCAAACAAGAGAAACAGGCTTAATGCTTACTGAGCAAGACAAAGCAGATTTAGTTTCATTTTTAAAAACCCTTACTGACGAGAGTTTGGCAACCAATCAAGCTTATTCAGATCCTTTTAAATAGACTTTTTATACTGTATATAGAGAAAGGGTAGCTTATTGCAGCCCTTTTTATGTTTTATGATTCTTCGTTCTCCTTTTCCTTTAGTAACTGATCTATCTTCATTTCAAGCCTATCAATTTTCTCTTCAAGCTCATCGTTATTGTCGCTAACCATGGCATCAACAAAAATTGAGTTAACAAGTGATAGGCCAAAAATTCCACCGGTAAGCAGGATAAAGGCGAAGTAAATATTGGTGGCTATGGTACCCGTATTGCCTAGCGCTTTTGTAATGCTATCGGGTATGGCATTCCATCCTTCAATGGTAAATACCTTAAAAACAGAATAGAGGGATTTTAAAGGAGTTCCAAAAAAATCAGGGCTCAGGTCTTTATATAGATAAAATGATAAAATTCCAATTACAAAAATGTAGATGGTAAATACTAAAAATACAAAAACAGAAGCTCTAAGGGCTCTAATAACGCCTTCAAGTAGTTCGTCAATGCCAGGAATAAATTTAATAAACCTAAAGGCTTTGAATATTCTGAAAGCTCTAAAAACGAGTAGGAAGGAATAGTCTAGCCCAGTGTTTTGCATAAAAAAGGCCAAAACTGATGGTACTGAAATGGCGACCAATGCAAAATCAAACTTGTTCCAATTTACAGCAAAGTATTTTTTAAATCCAAGCTCTTTCCATTTTATAAGAAGCTCAATAACAAAAAGTAAAGTAAACGAATGCTCAATAAAGTCAATATAAACGGCATATGGCCTAGGAATCTCAAATCCTCCGATAAACAGCAGCAATACATTTATCAGAATTAGATAAAGTATAAACCTGTCGTTTAAAAATAAGCGCTTGAGCATTTCCTTTTGTTCAGCAGCAATTTTAATTAAATGCTACGATAGTGGCCAAAAAAAAAGCTCCAACAATATTGCTGAAGCCTTTTAGTTTTAAGTGACCTCGGAGAGATTCAAACTCCCAACCTCCTGAGCCGTAATCAGGTGCACTATTCAGTTATGCTACGAGGCCGTTTGGGTGTGCGAAAGTAAATTAAAAAGCAATTTTGGTGAAAAATATCTTTTAAAAATTTTAGAATTAGCAATGCGTACATTCATTTATCTAATTTAGTTGGTAAAGGTTTTTAAAATGTATAAAGTAAAAGGATTTATTATTTGGGTTTTGGTTTTATGCGGTTTTGCAAGCCAAGGTTTTGGCCAGCTCGATTCTACAAGCACAGATACCAATCATGTAGGAGGTTTAATTTTTGAAGACGATGATTTATACGAAGCATTAGATCAAGCTTCTGTTCCAATGATGGGGTCTCTCCCCGAAATGGTGGATCTTTCAAAGTGGTTTCCCAAGCCTGGTCATCAAGGGCAGCAAGCTTCTTGTGTGGGTTGGGCTGTTGGCTATGGTTTAAAATCATATCAAGAAGCTGTTGAAAGGGGCAGAAGAGCTCAAAACCAAAACGAAGTTTATAGTCCTTCTTACATTTATAATCAGATACAACGTTTTGGTTGTTCAAAAGGGAGTCAAATAAGTGATGCACTAGAGCTTCTAAAAAACGAAGGTGTAGCAAGTATGGCAATGTTTCCATATTCTGCCTATAGCTGTGGCAATAAACCAGGTTCAGATGTTAAAAATGGGGCCAAAAATTTTAAAATTGCTGACTATAGAAGGCTTAATGCGTCTGATGATATTGAAGTAAAAAGCCAGCTTAATAAGGGCTTTCCAATTGTTATAGGTATGTACTACGATAGATCTTTCGAAAAGCTTGGTTATAATCAAGTTTACAAAGGAATGATTGGTAAAGGCAGGGGAGGCCATGCAATGGTAGTAGTAGGTTATGATGACGCAAAAGGTGCTTACAAGGTTTTTAACTCTTGGGGTACCAACTGGGGTACCAACGGTTATGGTTGGGTTTCTTATGGGGCATTTGCAAGGTTGGTAAAGAGAGCATTTACTGCCCAAGATGAAGTTTCAACAAATAGTACATCAAGCACACCAACAGATGTTTCAGTTCCGCGTCCGATAGCGCATACCGAAAACTTAAATATTCTTCTGCAAACGCCACAAGTACTTCATAATCAATTTGTAATTATGAATGGCGTAAGGGTGCCTACCATGAAAATAATGCTACCAGGGCAAATAAATAATGGAAACGGAGCTTATGGTCAAGTTGTAGTAAGGTTTTACTTAAGCAATGGACAACCACTAATTGCAAATGCTAGGGAAGGGTATTACAAAGATGCGCATGGGCTAGCCGCTATTGGTAGTATACGGGCACCAATAAATTCCAATAGTTTCCCTATTTCACCAGTTATGGAAATTCCATATTATGCTTTGAACTTTGTAAATACAGGTGGCAGAACAAGGTATGATGTTTTTATGCAAGCAACAGTGTATATAAACGATTATGAAAGGGCTAAATCAGATTTTGTTCCTATGACAATTTTCTTCTAGATAAAATGAAAAAGCCCTGAAAACATCATGCTTTCAGGGCTTTTTCATTTTGTAACTTTTTACTTATAGTGGAATATTTCCATGTTTTTTTCTTGGCAAAGTATCTACTTTATTCTCCAGCATTGAGAAGCCGCGTATAAGTTTAACTCTAGTTTCTTCAGGTATTATTACTTCATCAATATAACCGCGCTCGGCAGCTTTGTATGGATGTGCAAATTCCTGAACATATTTCGCTTCTAACTCGGCATGCTTTGCTGCAGGGTCGTCAGCTTTTTTAATTTCGGCTCTAAAAATAATTTCAGCGGCTCCTTTTGCACCCATTACAGCAATTTCAGCCGTAGGCCAGGCAAAATTTAAGTCGGCGCCAATGTGCTTAGAGTTCATTACATCATAGGCCCCTCCGTATGCTTTTCTTGTAATTACCGTTATTCTTGGAACTGTTGCTTCTGAAAAAGCATATAGTAGTTTGGCACCATTCTTTATGATTCCATTCCATTCTTGATCTGTACCAGGTAAAAATCCAGGTACATCTTCTAAGACAAGAAGCGGAATATTAAATGCATCGCAGAATCTAACAAAACGAGCTCCTTTCTCAGAAGAGTTATTATCTAAAACACCTGCTAAAAAGGCCGGCTGATTGGCTACAATGCCTATGCTTCTACCGGCGAGCCTTGCAAAACCCACAACAATATTTTCTGCATAATCTTTATGGATCTCGTAAAAAGAATCTGTATCCACCAAGCTCTCCACAACTTCACGCATATCGTAAGGCTGGTTTGCGTTTTCAGGAATTATTGTGTTAAGATTTGGCCGGGTTTCATCACCAACATTATAGGCTATTGCCGGGGCTTTTTCTTCACAATTTTGAGGAATATAACTCATTAAGATTTTCAACTTCTCAATGGCTTCCATTTCATTGGCCGCTGTAATATGAGTTACGCCTGATTTAGATGCATGGGCTGATGCACCACCAAGCTCCTCTGAAGTTACTTCTTCATGCGTAACGGTTTTTACCACGTTTGGTCCTGTTACAAACATGTAAGAAGTATTCTCAACCATCATTATAAAATCAGTAATTGCAGGCGAGTACACGGCGCCTCCAGCACAAGGCCCCATAATGGCTGAGATTTGTGGTATTACACCACTTGCTCTTGTATTTCTGAAGAATATATCTGCATAACCAGCCAATGAAACTACTCCTTCTTGTATTCGTGCGCCGCCTGAATCATTCAAGCCAATAACAGGTACTCCATTTTGCACAGCTAAATCCATGATTTTACAGATTTTCTCTGCATGAGTCTCACTCAAAGATCCGCCAAACACGGTAAAATCTTGAGAGTAAACATAAACCATTCTACCATTAATGGTACCATAACCGGTTACAACGCCATCGCCCAAAAACTTTTGCCTTTCAAGGCCAAATTGAACACTTCTGTGGGTAACCAAAGCACCAATCTCTTCAAATGATCCTTCATCAAGTAAAAAGTGGAGCCTTTCCCTGGCGGTAAGTTTTCCTTTGGCGTGTTGAGAATCGATTCTTTTTTCGCCACCACCTTTTTGGCTTTCGGCTCTTTTCTGCTTAAGAAGTTCTATTCTATCCATAACTAATTACTTAATGCAAGCATACATTTTACAATCAAGATATGCTTTATTTTTCGCTACAAACTTATTGAGAATACCTTCTAGTTTATAACCACATTTGTCAAGAATACGTGCTGATGCCAAATTTGTTGAAAACGGTATGGCTGCAACTCTGACAAAGTGCTCATTATCATGTAAATGGGCAGTGTAGGCCTTAACAGCCAAAGTGGTTATTCCTTGGCCCCAAAATGGCTCGGCTAACCAATAGCCAATTTCACAACTATGGGCATAATTTGCTCCAGGCATTATTTTTTTTCCAATTCCACCAATCAAGTCGCCATTTTCACTTCTTATTACAAGATTTAAATGGTGAAAATTTTGGCTATAAAATTCAATGTTTTGTTCAATCCAATTTCTGGCATTTATTTTAGTATAAGGATTAGGAACGTCTAATAACCACGCTTGAATTTTTGGATTTGAAAAATACTGAGCAAGTAAATGCTCATCATCTTTTCTAAAAGGGCTTATGCAATAGTGGTTTGATAATTTAATTCTCATTTAACTGCCATAAAAAGAAAAACCGCCTTACAAATAATTTGCAAGGCGGTTTCAAAAGTATCTTTTGAAAAAAGATTTATTCCTTAATTATTGTTTCAGTAGTTAGCAAATCGCCATTGCTTTCAGCTCTTAAAATGTAAATACCATTTTCAAGATCTGATGTTGCAATGTTTACATTATGCGCTCCTGAAGCATATTCAATATTGTTTACTGTTTTAACAACTCTTCCTATAGCGTCGTAAACCTTAATTTCAATGTTTCGCGCTTCTGTTAAATCAAAAGAGATGTTCGCTTGATTTTGAACTGGATTAGGATATACAGTAAATGAACTGAAACCCTTTGGCTCATCAAGGCTTGTTGCGTCAGAAATCATCATGATTTCATCAATCCACAAAGAGTTACCTGAAGTACCAGGAGTCATACTTATTTTAACAATTACTTCCTTATCGCTGTAATCAGAAAGAGAAGCGTACATTCTTCTATACTCATCATATCCAGGCTGATACAATCTGGTTGGGTCTGAAGGAGATCCTGTTTCACGACAATTTTCTGTGTGAACAGTATTCCAAGTAGTTCCGCAATCATCAGAAACTTCAATTGTAATTGTTGGTGCAGTACCACCTTGTCCGCCATCAGAGTAAGCATACCAATATGAAACATATGGGTCTGTAGTAGTTGAAAGATCTGATTTGCCAAATAGCACATCGGCTGGTTTGCCTGCAATGTTCCAGCTGCTATGTAAGTAATATCTTATTGAACCGTAAGAAGCCTTTGCACCATATGGATAGGTAGTGGTATAGTACATGTCAAATTTGTCGTTCTGAGACTTATCAAAGGCAAGATTATCTGGCATAGAACCATCAAACTTGGCTTCATATCCGTTACCCACAGCATCAGCCTTAAAAGAATGACCTGTAACTGCTATGGCCATAGAGTTGGTATTGTTTTGATCAACTAATTTGCCATCATTAATGTTTTTAGGGCTTGAGAATTCTAGACTAAATGAACCACCAGGTAGGCTTAATTCATCCCACTCAATGGTTGTACCTTCTCCTGAAGCGATAGAACCGCTGAAACTTTTTTCATATTCAGTTCCATTTATGGTAGCAACTACATCAAAAGACTCAATGGTGTTGTCTCCTTCATTAGTAATGTTAAGTTTTGGAGAAATTGAAGTGGCACAGATACCGTTTTCCATTACGCTAGCTTCAGAAGTGGCCAAATCAGCTCTAAATTCTTCAGGAACTAACACTATTTGGCTAACACCTGTTAAAATCTCTTGCTGACCTTCTGCTACAAAAGCAGCAACTTCAAGATTAATTAAATCTACATCCACATCATTAATATCTTCAGGAATTGAATATGTATAAGTTTTGGTGAAGAAAGAACCCATGCTTGTTTCAGTAATATCTTCTCCCCACTGTCCAGTTACTAGGTCTCTCAACATGTGTTGGTGATTGTAGTTTCCATTAGGAAGAATCATTTCAGGATAATAGCTGGTTGCACCCGTTTGAGGGCCTTGAACGTTATTCTGAAGTATAGCAATGTTCAACTTGTTTGTTGCGTTTGCCGCATCGGCAGTATAATATACTTCGGCAACAATGGTCAATTCCCGCTCTTCAATATCTAATTCAACTTCAATAGCTACGTTTACTGGAGAGTTCTCAGCCATAATTTCATTGGCAGAATTTGTCCAGTCGCCTCTACTTTGTGCAGTTCCTCCATTTTGAGATGCAGAGAATTCATGTCTGTTTACTGTTCCTGCTGGGTATCCCGATAGGTCTGATTGTCCCGCAATATCATCGCCCCATTTTGTTGTAAAGTCTGGTTCGCTTTCGGTTTGTTTTGTTGCATAACCTCCTTGATGAATGTTTATTAAAACAACATCTTTTGGATTGGCATCTTTCAATTCCTGAGCTCTTTTGTGTCCATCAGGGCAAAAGGTGCATCTGATTCCAGTAAATTCTTCTAAAACGGCATTTTTCTTTTCGGCAGAAGTACTTACAAAGGTTTGTGCCATGGCTTCAAAGCCAAAAGCTGTAACCAATAATAGCAAGTAAATTTTCTTCATGTTGATTTCGATTTTAATTCTGAAAGCAAGTTTATCAAATTATTAAGAGTGCTACTTAACTAATTCGCTGAATTAAGAATTTATTTCAATTGTATGTAATTTTAGAGTTGGGGGTGAGAATAGCTTTCACGTACTATTCTGACTTACTAGGTCCCTTTTGGAGCTTAGGTAAAGTGCTTAAAAAGCGGGATTGTATAATGGAATATTTAGGTGTACTAACCTGCAAAAAAAATCCCCGCCTAAACAATCAGGCGGGGATTCTATCATTTTTGAAAATTTATTTCTATAAGTGAATCACTTCATCATAGGCAGCAGCTGTTGCTTCCATTACAGCTTCGCTCATGGTTGGATGTGGGTGCACCGCTTTAAGTATTTCATGTCCTGTTGTTTCCAACTTTCTTGCTGTAACAGCTTCAGCTATCATTTCTGTTACGTTGTAACCAATCATATGACAACCTAACCACTCTCCGTATTTAGCATCGTAAATAACTTTTACAAAACCTTCTGAATGGCCTGAGGCCTTGGCTTTTCCACTCGCAGAGAATGGGAATTTTCCTACTTTAATGTCGTATCCGGCTTCTTTTGCAGCCTCTTCAGTATAACCCACTGATGCAATTTCTGGTGAGCAATAAGTACAACCAGGAATATTGTTATAGTCCATTGGCTCTGGCTTTTCACCTGCAATTTTTTCAACGCAAATTATACCTTCTGCAGAAGCTACGTGTGCCAAAGCAGGCCCATGTACTACATCGCCTATAGCATAAATACCTGGCACGCTGGTTTGGTAAAAATCGTCAACCACAATTTTGTCTTTGTCAACTTTTATTCCAAGCGTTTCAAGTCCTATGCCTTCAATGTTAGTTTTTATACCAACAGCAGAAAGCACCACATCACATTCTATTACCTCTTCGCCCTTTTTAGTTTTTACATTTACCTTACAACCATCACCGCTAGTATCAACACCTGTAACTTCAGTTGAAGTCATCACCTTCATGCCTTGTTTCTTAAAGTTCTTCATAAGTTCTTTAGAAACATCCTTGTCTTCATTAGGTACAATTCTATCAAGGTACTCAACCAATACCACCTCGGTGCCTATTGAGTTGTAGAAGAATGCGAACTCACAACCTATGGCGCCGGTGCCCATTACCACAATTTTCTTTGGTTGTTTTTCTAAGCTCATGGCTTTTCTGTACTCTATTACTTTTTCGCCATCAACTTTAATATGTGGTAATTCTCTAGCTCTAGCTCCAGTGGCTACAATTATATTGTTGGCTTCAACTATTTGCTTTTCACCTTTATCATCGGTTACTTCAACCTTTTTTGGGCTAATGAGCTTGCCAAAGCCGTTAATTACATCAATTTTATTTTTCTTCATCAAGAACTGAACTCCTTTGCTCATGCCGTCGGCCACGTTTCTTGATCTTCCAATTATTCCATTAAAATCGGCATTGCTTTCTTTTACCTCAACACCAAAATCACCTGCGTGATTTATATAATTAAATACTTGAGCTGATTTTAAAAGCGCTTTGGTAGGTATACACCCCCAGTTAAGACAAATTCCACCTAAAGATTCTTTCTCAATTACAGCAGTTTTTAAACCCAATTGAGAAGCTCTAATTGCAGTAACATAGCCACCAGGACCGCTACCAACTATTACTATGTCGTAAGCCATATTGTTCTTAATAAAATTTGGGTGCAAAAGTAAATCTTAAAAAGGGCTTGAGCCAATCAAAATAATAGCCCATCACAATTAAGCAGTTTTCATTTAATTCTACTTGTATCAACGCTTAGGTAATTGCAACTTTGCCAATATGAAAGCATTTTTCAGTCTTTTGGCTATATCATTAATTTCTTTGCTTGGCGCATGTGGTGGAGAAGACCTAATCTTCTTTGTTAACGTACCAAAATCGGGCTTTTCTGGTACCAATATATTGCACGAAGAAATTATTGAGCTTGATTCAACGAAAAACTACAGTATGGTTGTGCAGTTAGATAGAGATATGCAATACAAGGTGATTTTAAAAAATACGAGTAGCAACAAGCCTAAAAATGCGCAAGATACTACAGCATCTTACTGGCAATGGGTAAGCGCAAATCAAAATAGCGGTTGGTTTATTAGGCCATATGATTATTCTGAGCACAGTCAAATATTTATATCTGAAGGTCCAATATCAGCACACCTTGCGCTAAACTTTATAGGATGCGGAACCATGGATGTAGAAATTTACGAGATGGGAGGTAATAGGTTAACCAGCTCAAAAGAAATTACTTGGGAAGGCTTTTGCAGGCCCTAATATAAAGTTAGAGAGAGAAAGACTCGCCTCTTTTGTTGTTGTATTTGTTCATGGCATTAGGCAGCCCTTCAAGCACAAAACTCTCAATTGCCTTGTTAGCAATTACAATACTCTGAGAAATGCTTATAAACGTTTCTTGATCCCATTCTCCCAATACAAAATCAACTTGTTTGCCTTTAGAATAGTCGTTTCCTACGCCAAATCTAAGTCTTGGATAATTATTGTTGCCCAGCAGTTCATTGATGTTTTTTAAGCCATTGTGCCCTCCATCAGACCCTTTGCCTTTCATTCTAATTAAACCTTCGTTAATGGCTATATCGTCAGTAACCACCAAAAGATTTTGTTGCTGAATTTTTTCAGCCTGCAGCCAGTATCTAACTGCTTTGCCACTCAAATTCATGAACGTATTTGGCTTTAAAAGAACCACTTGTTTGTTCTTTAAACGAAACTTGGCAATGCTTCCGAGTTTGCACTCTTCAAATGGTACATTTTTAGTTTTGGCCAATTCGTCTAAAACCATAAACCCGACATTATGTCGGGTTTTGGAATATTTTGGACCGATATTGCCGAGACCGGCAATCAGGTACTTCATTTAGAATCTTAATTTTTAAGCTTCATCAGCTTCAGCTCCTTTACCTTTTAGCGCTCTTGGTATTTCAATAGTAGCAACAGGTAGGTTTGGAGAGTTTAAAACTTCAACGCCTTCAACATCTACGTTTTTAACTCTTACACTTTTACCTAGAGTTAAACCATCAATGCTAACAGGTATTCTATCAGGAAGATTACTTAACAAACCTCTTACTCTAACTTTTCTCATGTTAGTAGCAAGTTTACCACCAGCTTGTACACCAGGAGAATTTCCAGTAATTACAACAGGAAGCTCACAAGTAATAGGCTTATCGTTTGTTACTTCAAGAAAATCAATGTGAGTTACTTCATCAGATAAAGGATTGAATTGAGCCTCTTGTATGATTGTCTTATATGTAGATCCTTCAACTTCAACATTTACCAAGAATGTATCAGGAGTGAAAACAATATCATTGAAATCATTGATGAAAGCAGAAAAGTGAACGTTATCTTCTTTACGTGTTATAACACAAGGAATTATGCCTTGCTTTCTCATTCTGCCAGAAGCGCCTTTTCCTAAATCTTCTCGCTTTACTCCAAATAATTTGGCTTCTTTCATTACAACTTTTTTAAAAAGGTGTGCAAAGATATGTTTTTATTCATTTCGCGATTGCGAAAAATTAATCTTCTTCTACATCGAAGAGAGAACTAATAGATTGGTACTCGTATACATTGTGAATGGCATTGGCAAATAAGTTGGCAATGCTAAGCACTTTTATTTTCGGATTTTCTTGAGCTAAAGGGATGGTGTCGCAAACTACCAACTCTTCTAGTACCGAATTGGCAATTCTTTCGTGTGCACTACCTGATAAAACAGGGTGTGTACAAAAGGCACGAACCGTTTTTGCACCTTTTTCTTTCATCATTTCAGCCGCCTTCACTATTGTACCTCCAGTATCAATCATGTCGTCAACTATAATTACATCTCTTCCTTCTACTTCTCCAATAAGATGCATTTCTTCAACCTGATTCGCCCTCTTTCTGTGTTTGTCACATATTACAAGGTCTGCTTGCAACGGGTTGGCGAAATAACGAGCCCGTTTAGAACCACCCATATCAGGGGCCCCAATAACCGGATTTTCTAAGTTTAGACTTTTTATATAAGGAATAAATATGGTTGAAGAGTCCAAGTGGTCAACAGGAATGTCAAAAAATCCTTGGATTTGCGGAGCGTGAAGATCCATAGTCATAACACGACTTACACCTGAAGATGCCAAAAGATTTGCAATTAATTTGGCAGAAATAGGTACACGTGGTTTGTCTTTTCTGTCTTGTCTCGCATATCCAAAGTATGGAATAACAGCTGTAATGTAGTGCGCTGAAGCTCTTTTGGCTGCGTCTATAAGAAGCAAAAGTTCTAAAAGATTATCAGCAGGTGGTGTAAGAGATTGAATGAAGAAGACATCACACCCTCTTACTGTTTCTTGAACTTCCGGTTGGAATTCGCCGTCACTGAAGTAGTTGATTTTTGTTTCACCCAGCTCAACATTGTAAGCTTTTGCAATATCTTTTGCCAGGGTTTTCGTACTCCCACCAGCGAATAATTTAATGGGGTTAAATCTTGACGGCATACAACTTTAAATTACCAACTTAGTGAGAAAAGTTGGCCCACTAGGGCTCGAACCTAGACTCTTCTGGACCAAAACCAGACGTGTTGCCAGTTACACCATGGGCCAATTGCGGTGCAAATGTATATTTCCTTTTTTGGTTTAGCCAAGAAATTAATGCAAGTTTTATTGCTTTTTTCGCAACTTACTGAGTCTCATTGAGAAACTTTATTATGGAATTATTATCACCTTTGCGGTGTCGTAAATATTACAAAGATCAATGAGGTTTCTGTCTACATTTTCAATTGTAAGTCTAATGGCCATTACTTGTATAACGAGCTGTGGTAGTAAGAAGTCAGTTGATTATGACAAACAATTAGATACAATTGGTATAATGCTTACTCATGCTGACCAAAACTTGGCACTTGACCCCGAGCAAATTCAGTTAAGAGTTGATACCATGCAGGCAAAGCTCCTTTATATTGATTCATTGGTGCCAGGCCTGGTTATTAGAGAAGATGAGGTAGGATTGGCTTACAGTGTTTATAGAAATGCCTTGATTGTATTTATTGAATATGTTGATCAGTTTGATGCCCTTTATTTCGAAAACCAATCGCTTCAGCAAGAGTTGGTTCAATTAAGATCAGGTTTAAAGGAAAATCAAGGCGAAGAATTACAGAAACTTGAAAGTAGCATACCTGCATTTAGAGCTAAATGCGCAAAGAACTATAGTGCTACCAAAGTTTTAATTCGTAGATATTTAGATGTAATAAGACCATACTACCGAAAGAAGAAAGTTATTGATCATTTGTTTACTAAGCTGGTGGAAAACAATTCAGTTGCTGAATAATACCATGCATCAGCTAAACTTATTTTTGCCAAATTAAAATCAAATACCATGGAAGAAGAGGTTGAACTATTAGAAATGGAGGCACAAGAAAAAATGGACAAGGCCATAGACCATTTTAAAAACGAACTTCTAAAAGTAAGAGCAGGTAAAGCTAGTCCTGATATGCTTGTGGGGGTTCAAGTTGAAGCCTATGGTGCCCTTAGCCCACTAAATACTGTAGCCACAGTAAATACGCCTGATGCAAGAACCATTGCCATTCAACCATTTGATAAAAGCGTAATTGGAAATATTGAAAGAGCAATAATTAATAGCAACCTAGGCTTTAATCCAATGAACGATGGAACTTTGATAAGGATTTCTATTCCGCCGTTAACAGAAGAGCGTAGAACCCAATTGGTAAAAGTAGCTAAAGGCGAATTGGAGCATGCTAAGGTTTCAATCAGAAATGCCAGAAAAGATGCAATGGAAGGCATTAAAAAGCTAGTAAAAGATGGGTTAAGTGAAGATGTTGGTAAAGATGTAGAGGAAGAAGTTCAAAAAATAGTAAACGACTATACACATAAAGCTGAAGACCTCTATCATTCCAAAGAGAAGGATATAATGACCATTTAATAAGAATACATTGAATTACGAAGAATTAGAAAAGGTTTGTCATCAAGTAAGAAGAGACATTTTGCGCATGGTAAACCGTGTAAACTCTGGGCATCCTGGCGGATCGATGGGTTGTACTGAATACATGGTTTCATTGTTTTATCACCATATGAAACATAATCCAGAAAATTTCTCAATGGATGCCATTGGTGAAGATGTATTTTTCTTGTCAAACGGTCATATCTCGCCAGTATTCTACAGCGTTTTAGCAAGAACCGGCTATTTCTCAATTGAAGAGTTGAATACATTTAGGAAAATAGATTCAAGGTTACAGGGACATCCTGCAACACATGAAAATTTACCAGGTGTAAGAATGGCATCTGGAAGCTTGGGTCAGGGGTTAAGCGTTGCATGCGGGGCTGCCTTGGCCAAAAAGTTAAACAAAGACTCAAGCATAGTTTACACTCTACACGGCGACGGCGAATTGCAAGAAGGTCAAAACTGGGAAGCCTTTATGTTCGCTGCCCATAAAAAGTTAGATAATGTTATTGCTGCAATTGATTTTAACAACAAACAAATTGATGGCAATGTAAATGATGTTATGGACTTGGGAGATCTAAGAGCCAAGGTAGAAGCTTTCGGATGGAGTACTCAAGTAGTTGAAGATGGAAACTCTCTTAGCGAGATTAATGGCGCCTTAGAGTTTGCCCAATCGCAGGTAGGCAAAGGCAAGCCACAAGCAATTATTCTAAAAACAGTAATGGGTTATGGTGTAGACTTTATGGAAGACGATCATAACTGGCACGGAAAAGCGCCAAACAACGAGCTATTGGCAAAAGCGCTAGAGCAAATTCCTGAAACCTTAGGAGACTACTAGCATTTGCCTATTTATCTAAAAAATATCAAGCTTGCTATTCTGTTTTTAGCATTTGCCGTTTGTGGATTCTCCTTTAAGGCAAAAGCACAGAATGCACCTGTAAAGCATCAAATTCTTTTTGTTTTTGATGCTTCGGGCTCAATGTTTGGTAAATGGCAAGGCAACTTAAAAATTGAGTCAGCCAAAAAAGTATTAAGTAAGTTGGTCGATAGCCTTGATCAGCTTCCAAATGTTACCATGGGGCTTCGGGTTTACGGCCATCAATTTCCAAGAGACTGTAAAGATACTAAGCTAGAAGTACCATTTAGAAATTCAAATTCAGGTACTATAAAAAGTGTGCTGAGAGATATTAAACCCAAAGGCATTACTCCAATTGCTTACAGTTTAGAACAATCAGCAAACGATTTTCCTAAAGATGATGATGCTAAAAACATTATTATTTTGATAACAGACGGAATTGAAGAGTGTAACGGAGATCCTTGCGCTGTATCTGAAAGATTACAAGAAAACCATGTAGTTTTAAAACCATTTATAATTGGTTTGGGAATTGATAGAAGCTTGGTAACGAACTTTGATTGTATGGGGCGTTTTTTTAATGCCAATAATGAAAAAAGTCTCGAAACCATTCTCAAAGTGGTAGTTTCAAATGTGTTGGACAAAACAACGGTTCAAGTTAATTTACTAGATCACAATAAAAGGCCTACTGAAACCAACGTGGCAATGAGTTTTTCTGATAGTCAAACGGGTAATATTTGGTATAACTTAGAACATACGCTAAACGCTGATAAAACACCTGATCAATTCGTAATTGATGCAGCTCCAGTTTATAACCTTAAAGTCCATACCATTCCGCCCATTTTTAAAAAGGCAGTTGAACTAAGACCAGGTGAGAATAATGTAATTGACCTAAAGGCGGCACAAGGCTACCTTCATTTAAAAATGGATGGGAGCATGGAGTACAAGGATTTGAAGTGTCTGGTATACGATGCTAAAACCGGTGCACTAATTAATGTGCAGAATATTGACTCAAAAGTCAAGTACTTAACGGGCAACTATAGAGTTGAAGTACTCACCTTACCCAGAACTACTATTGAAAATGTAAAAATCTCATCGAAGGCAACTTCAAACCAAATGGTTTTGAGTCCAGGACAGCTTGTAGCCGATTATAATGGCTCTTTTGTAGGTGCCATTTACAAGGTGGGTGATAAAAAACTAGAAATGGTTAAAGAGATAGACCCCAGCGCTAGAAAGGCATTTATGTATCTTCAGCCAGGGCATTATCGCTTTGTGGTGAGACCAGCTAATTCAGACAAAACAGTTTATACTAAAACAAAAGACTTTTATATAAAAAGCAACGGTGTAATAAAAGTGAATATTTAAAGAACCAAAATGAAAAGATTTGATTTAAGCCAGAAAAAAGCGACCAGAGATGGTTTTGGACAAGGTTTACTTGAAGTAGGAAGAAAGAATGATAAGGTTGTGGCGCTATGTGCAGACCTAATTGGTTCTTTAAAAATGAACGCTTTTATTGATGAATTTCCTGAGAGATTTTTTCAATGTGGAGTAGCCGAAGCCAACATGATTGGCACAGCAGCGGGTTTAACCATAGGTGGTCACATACCTTATACCGGAACATTTGCCAGTTTTTCAACAGGAAGGGTATTTGATCAAATTAGGCAGTCAGTGGCTTATTCTGATAAGAATGTGAAAATCTGCGCATCACATGCGGGACTTACCTTAGGAGAAGATGGTGCAACGCATCAGATTTTAGAAGATATAGCCATGATGAAGGCATTGCCCAACATGACAGTGATTAATCCATGCGACTATAACCAAACAAGGTTGGCAACAATGGCCATTGCAGAAATTGATTCTCCAGTTTATTTGAGGTTTGGTAGGCCGGGAGTTCCAAACTTTACATCAAGCGAAGAATTTGTAATTGGCAAGGCGCTAAAGCTTATTGATGGAGAAAGTGTTTCGATTTTCGCAACCGGTCACTTAGTAGCCAAAGCCATTGAAGCTTGTGAGATTTTAGAAGAAAAAGGTTTAAAACCTGAATTAATAAATATACATACGATTAAACCTTTAGATGAAGCAGCAGTCTTAGCATCAGTTAGAAAAACAAAATGCGTGGTAACTGCTGAAGAACATCAAATTAATGGTGGTTTGGGAGAGAGTATTTCGGGTGTATTGGCTCGTAACTATCCTGCTCATCAAGAATTTGTTGCAGTAAACGATAGCTTTGGAGAAAGTGGTACTCCTGATCAATTGATGAGAAAATACCATTTAGACACCCCAGATATTGTTGAAGCAGCATTAAAAGCAGTTGCCCGCAAGAATGCCTAAGGCATGAGCGGAATAGATACAGATCAAAAAATATTAAAACTTATAGGAAACCCTGACACTGAAAGGTCAGGGTTTCAGCTTTTATATACCACCTATGCCAAAAGGCTATATTGGCATTTGCGCGGAATACTAAAGAATCACGAAGATGCTGATGATGTTCTTCAAGATGTACTTGTAAAATCTTGGAAAGGGCTAAAAAACTTTAGGGGCGATAGCGCTTTATATTCATGGCTTTATAGAATAGGCACCAATGAGTGCATTACTTTTTTAAAAAGGCGCGAAAAGAACATGTCGCTTTCTATTCATGGAGACGATACGAGGCTTGAAGAAACAATTGAAGCCAAAACTGATATAGATACCAGTAAGACTTTGGCCTTGCTTCAACAGGCACTTGATTTGCTTCCTGAGAAACAAAAGCAAGTTTTTTGCTTAAGGTATTATGACGAGCTTACCTACAAAGAAATTGCTGAAAAACTTGGAACAAGCATTGGGGCTTTAAAGGCTTCATATCATCATGCGGTTTCAAAAATTCAAGAACATATTTTAAAGCATGATTAAACCTTTTAGAATCCTAAAAGTCAAACCAATATGACTCGCAAAAACGAAATACAAAAAGAGCTTGAAAATCTTTCGCCTAGTTTGGCAAAGCTCAAATCGGCAGGTCAAAAAGAGCATTCTATGTTGCCAGATGGTTACTTTGAATCTTTAAGTGAAATAGTTGAAAGTAAGATATTTGATGAACAGGTAATCGTAAAACAACAAAAATCAAAAATTGTAAAACTTTGGTGGTTTGCAGGTGCGGCTATTGCAGCCTGTGTAGCGCTTTTCTTTTTAACCAATACAAGTAATTTAAGTATTGAATATCCACAACTTGAGCCATTAACCCTAAACGAACAGCTAGTTGTTGAAGAACTCGATGTGTTTGATATGGAGTACCTCCTAGAATTAGAATCATACACCGAAGAAATTGATGCTGAAGACCTTTTACTTGATGAAAATAATTTAGAAGACCTTATTAATATTTAAACATTAACCACAAATCATTAAATCATGAAACCACAAATTATTAAAACCGGAGCTACCGCATTATTAATGCTATTAAGTGTATTTGCCTTTGCTCAAAGACCAATGGACGGACCACGAAACTTTGACAGGGAAGAAGCTAAAACCCTTAAAGTTGGTATTTACACACGAGTTCTTGAACTAACAACTAAAGAAGCTGAAGTTTTTTGGCCTGTTTACAACGAGCAAGAAGAGAAGATGCAAAGCATTAAAGAAGAACAAAATGAAATAAAAAGAGAACTAGAAAAGAATTTCTCTGATTTCAATGATAAAGAAATTGAAGAAAGAGTAGATCGAATGGTAGAACTAAGAATGAAAGAAGCCGAAATTCAAAAAGAGTATTATGCTAAATTTAAAAAAGTACTACCAATTAAGAAAGTAGCGCTAATGCACAGGGCCGAAATGATGTACAAAAGAACCCTTTTGGAAAAAATGAGAGAAGGCCGTGGCCCTGGTAAGCGATAGCTCATCATTTATAATCATAATTTCAATGCCCTTGCAAATTGTTTGTAAGGGCATTTTTGATTAATGTTGAAATGGAATCTGAAAAGAATTATGAAGAGTATTCCTTCGCAAAAAGCACTTTTTTTTAGCAAATTGGCGCAAACCAATCCAATTCCATTAGCCATTGATGTGGCTAGGGCAAATGGCGTATATATTTATGACACTGATGGAAAAAAGTATCTTGATCTAATCTCAGGAATAAGCGTGAGCACTTTAGGCCATAACCATCCAAAGGTTAAAGAAGCTATTCACAAACAGGTTGATGATCATTTACATGTAATGGTTTATGGAGAGTTTGTGCAGAGCAAACAAGTAGCCTACGCTAATTATTTGACTCAAAAGCTGCCAGAAGATTTGGATTGTGTTTACTTCACTAATTCAGGAGCTGAAGCTACAGAAGGAGCGATGAAACTGGCCAAAAGATTAACTTCAAGGTCTAAAGTAGTTTCATTTGCAAACTCATACCATGGTAGTTCTCAGGGGGCATTGAGCATAGCTGGTGGCGAGTGGTTAAAAGAAGCCTACCGTCCGCTGCTGCCTAATTGCATTCAAATTGAATATGCAAGCGAAAATGGGTTTTATGAAATTGATGAAGATACGGCTTGTGTTGTAGTTGAACCTTTACAAGCTGAAGGTGGTACAGTGGTTCCACCAGATACATTTCTTAAAAACCTGAGAAATAGATGTGATCAAGTGGGTGCCATGCTCATTTTTGATGAAATTCAAACGGGGTTTGGAAGGCTAGGAGAGTGGTTTGGTGCTGTTAAATATGGAGTTACCCCCGATATAATGTTACTTGGAAAAGCACTAGGTGGCGGCATGCCTTTGGGTGCATTTGTTTCTTCAAAAGATAATATGGCTTCTTTTCAAGAAAATCCAGTACTTGGACATATTACAACTTTTGGTGGTCATCCTGTTTGTTGCGCAGCTGGCTTAGCAATGGCACAGCAAATTGAAAAAGCTGACCTGATTAAAAGGGTTCCTGAAATTGAAGCTCGATTTAAAGGCGGTGTAAAAGCCAAAGTAAATGGCGCAGGGCTCTTAATGTCAGT
Source organism: Bacteroidia bacterium (assembly GCA_049115495.1). Lineage (GTDB taxonomy): Bacteria > Bacteroidota > Bacteroidia > CAILMK01 > JACPUW01 > JACPUW01. The sequence goes on from JAGDZV010000002.1 coordinate 89,257, forward strand.
TGAGCTAGGCAGCTTTGATAAGGTTGAGAATATGGTAAAACATTGTATCGCCAATGGAGTAATTACCGATTGGTTTTTGTTCAACGAAATTTCAGTTCGAGTGTCTCCGCCAATGATTATCACTGATGAAGAACTTGACTTTGCAATTGATGTAATTAATAAGGGGCTTAATGTTGCTTAGGCATTTGAAGGGGATTTTTTTAGGAATTATTGTTTTTTCTTTTTTAGGAAAGACTCACGCAAAAGAATCAAATGAGTACCTAAATCCACTTTTTGAAAATGAAAAAATCAACAAAGTTGAATTTTGGTTTCAAGATGACGGCCTTTGGGATAGAATGGCAAATGAATACAGGCTCAAAACCAAAAATTACTTTAAAGTAAGGTGTGTTTTGAATGGAGAAGAGTTTGGAACAACAGGAATTCGTTTTAAGGGTAAACATTCTTACGCTTTTGCATGGACTGATAAAAAGCCGCTAAAAGTAAAGCTGAATGAATATGATGATCAATCATATCATGGAGTCACAAAATTCAATCTTTCAAATGCCTTTGAAGATCCATCGTTTCAGCGCGATGTGCTAAGCCTTAAAATAATGAGACAAATGGGTGTGCCTGCTCCCTTGGCTTCTTATGCAAAGGTTTTTATTAATGGAGAATATTTTGGACTATACATTTTAATTGAGCAGCTCGACAGTGAGTTTTTGAAACGTTGTTTCGATAATGATTCTGGGTCTTTGTTTGAAAGTGAAGGGTATTGCCTAGGTGATGAAGATTTAGGCCTTGAGCTTAAGGGCAGTAATGTTGATATTAAGAAAATTGAAGTTGTTGAATTTATTGATCTAATAAAAAAAACAAGCGATACGACAGTTTTTTCAGAACTCCAATCTAGATTTAATGTAGAAAGTTTTATAAGAGCTTGTGCAGTTGATGTTTATCTTGCCAATCTGGATAGTTATGCTTGGGGACGATGCCATAATTTCTATTTGTATTTTGATCAATTTGGAAAGGCGCACTGGATAGCGTGGGATTATAATTTATCTTTTGGTTATGATCAAAGTGAAAAAGTATTCTACCCTGTAAAAGCCGATAGAAATATTCTTTTACGAAGATTATTATCAAACGAAGAATACTTACTTCAGTATTGGAAAGCCATTGAAGAGGTATCCAAAATCACTTCAAGTCGCAGATTTAAATTTGACTTAAAACGTAATAGTAAATTGATAAGAAGAGCAGTAGAAGATGATACGAACAAGTTTTACAGCACCGATACATTCAATATTTCACTAAATACTACTGTTTTGGGTGGGCTTACAACCAGAATACCAGGCTTGTTAGAGTTTACGAAATCGCAACGAAAAAATTGGGAACAATTTAAAAGAGAAGAGGAGATAACTTTAGATTAAGGGCAAAGAAAAAGGGTTGAGCAAAGCCCCAACCCTTTTATATACAATACGCCTTTAATTAGGCTGTGGCTTCTTCTTTTTTCTTTCTTTTCTTGGCAACCTTCATCATACCCATAAGGTTAGATAATGTGCTTTTAAGGTCTTTTCTGTCAACAATAATGTCAACTAAACCGTGCTCTTGCAAGAACTCAGAACGTTGAAAGCCATCAGGTAAATCTTTCTTAATGGTTTCTTTAATAACTCGAGGACCAGCAAAACCAATTAGGGCTTTTGGTTCGGCAATATTAATATCGCCGAGCATAGCAAAAGATGCAGTTACACCCCCAGTTGTTGGGTCGGTTAAAATTGAATAATAAGGAACCTTAGCTTCGCTCAAAAGCGCGAGTTTGGCCGAAGTTTTAGCCATTTGCATTAGAGAAAATGCAGCTTCCATCATACGCGCACCACCAGATTTTGAAATTATAATCATTGGGTATTTGTGCTTTATCGCATGATCAATTGAGCGACTTATTTTCTCTCCAACAACAGAGCCCATAGATCCACCAATAAAACTAAAATCCATGCATGCAATTACTGCAAAATGGCCATCTATTTTACCGCACGCAGTTCTTACGGCATCATTAAGATTGGTTTTCTTTTGAGCCGATTTAACCCTGTCAGGGTAAGCTTTTGTGTCTACAAATTCAAGAGGGTCGGCCGCTCTTAAATCAGCATTTAACTCTGTAAATTCATTATTATCAAAGAAAAGCTCAAAATATTCTGTAGAACCAATTCGCGAATGGTGGTTGCAGCTTGGGCAAACACTTAAGTTTTCTTGAAGTTCTTTAGTAGTAATTTTACTCTTACATGATGGACAATTCCACCAAACTCCATCTGGGATTTCTTTCTTCTCTTTTGTTGAAGTTAAAATTCCTTCTTTTACTCTGTTAAACCACTTCATATAAAAGCCTTTGTGCTAAAATACTATTCTTTTTAAAAAGCAAAAGGTTGCCGCAATGCAGCAACCTTGTTTTATTCACACATATTGCAATTAAGCAATTGTTATGTCTTCGTTCAAATAAACATCTTGAATAGCATTAAGAAGCTCAACGCCACCTTCAAAAGGCTTTTGGAAAGCTTTTCTACCCAAAATTAAGCCAGCACCACCAGCTCTTTTATTTACAACAGCTGTCATTATACCTTCAGCCATATCGTTATCAGCATTTCCAGTTGAAGCACCACCTGAGTTAATTAATGGGGCGCGGCCCATATATGTGTTGGCTAACTGGTAACGTGTCATATCAATTGGATTTGCTGAAGAAAGTTGATCATACATTGCCGGGTGAGACTTAGCAAAGCCAATGTTTGTGAAACCACCATTTAATTCAGGCAACTTTTGCTTTATGATGTCAGCTTGTATTGTTGAGCCAATATGTACAGCTTGTCCTGTTGTATCGGCCGCTGTATGGTAATCTACACCATCTTTTTTGAAACCGCTATTTCTAGTGTAGCACCAAAGAATTGTTGCCATACCCAGCTCATGTGCCAGGGCAAATGCTTCGGCAACTTCAACTAATTGTCTGTTACTCTCAGGGGCACCAAAATAAATGGTAGCGCCAACAGCTGCAGCACCCATGTTCCAAGCATCTTCTACAGTACCAAACATAATTTGGTCATGCTTATTTGGGTAAGTCATCAACTCATTGTGGTTAATCTTTACTACAAATGGTATTTTGTGCGCATATTTTCTAGATACTGAAGCCAATACTCCGTAAGTAGATGCAACAGCATTACAGCCACCTTCTATAGCTAGTTTAACAATGTTTTCTGGATCAAAATACATTGGATTAGGACCAAATGAAGCACCAGCTGTGTGCTCTATACCTTGATCTATTGGTAAAATTGATAAGTAACCGGTGTTGGCCAATCTTCCATTGCCATACATTCTCTGTAGGTTACTTAAAACCTTGTTGTTTCTGTTTGTATCGGCGAAAATGTGACTAACCACGTCACCGTTTGGTAAGTATAGGTTGTCTTTTGAAATTGTTTCGCACTTGTGATTTAAAAGCTCATCGGCTTGGTTGCCTAGCAATTCTGCAATCTTGTCGATATTCATCTTTAAAGATTTGATTAATTATGCGGGCAAAACTATAGTTTCAGAAGTTAATATGAGTCTGTTTTACAGCAATTTTACTCATCGCTTTCAAGGCGTTCTATAGCCAACTCGCATTTGTATTTATAACTTGATGCGTATGGGTAGTTTTTATAGTTTAAACACTTCTTGTAATAGATTAAAGCTTCTTTTTTTGAATTAAGCTTGTTTTCATATATAATAGCAATATTGAAACAAGATACGGGAATAAAATATTCGTCATTATCGAACGCTCTTGCAATTACACTTTTGAAGCTTTTAATGGCTTCTTTAAAAGAGTTCATGTCCTGAAATAATCTGGCCTGTAGGTAATTAAAGCGCAGACTGTTATAGTCATCAGTGCTAATTGAACTTTCATTTTCAATTAATGTTCGCAAAGAGTATTCGTAATATCCACCGTCAAAGGCAAGCCATGCTTCCAAAAGTTTTGGAGATACTTTTAATAGATTAATTGCTTCTGTAATGGCGCATTTATCTCTTTCTCTATTACTATCGGTGTCCGGGTCAATGAATTTTAACCACTTGGCGCGCATTTTTTCATCGCCTTTTAGGTGTGCCCACCTTGCTATTCTTAAATACGAATCGTTAAGTAAGCCATTGCCTTTATTTTGTTGAATAAAGTAACCAAAATGGCTTAGGCATTTTTTGTCAAGTGAATACAAATAGGCATTTGCAATATCATAGTTTATATATGGAAAAGGACATTTGCTACCTGCAAAATGCTTAAGAATATCAATGGCTTCACCGGTTTTTTTGCTGTCTAAAGCAATTTTACCTCTAATAAAACAACTTACTGGGTTTACCTTATAATCGTTGGTTTGAGCCTTTATAATCTCAAAAGCTTCTTGATAAAGGTCGGTAAGTTTATGCATAAGCACCCCCCTATAAATCTCTACTTCTGGTCTAAAGAAACCGTACTGTTTATGTTGCTTTAGATTTATTTGAAGCTCGTTTAGCTCCCTTAATGCAACATACTGGTCAGTTTTATATCCTAATAATTCAACAAGGTCTTTATATTTTTCAGGCACATTACTCAACAATGCCTGAAGAATGTAATAGGTCTTTTTGCTCAGTAAGAAATCCGGATGCTTCTCAATATTCTTTTCTAGAAGAACATATGATTTTCTAAGACCAAATAACGCACTTATATAGTTTCCAATTCTTAACTCTATCATGCTCTGTTGCATGTAAAGCTCTGCAAGTGCATACCTTTTAAAAGGATGAGCATCAAGTTTCTCAACCGCATCAATTAACACTGAGTGACTGTCAGCTAAATTTTCATCAAAAATGGGGTCTTCGGCAAAAACGGTTTTTAGAAAATTATTATAGCCCAAAAAGTAAAATGCCGCTCCATTGGCGGCATTTTCTTTCTTATTTAAAATGGTATAGCTCTTATTAAATTCTCCGCTAAAAGTGTGTTTATACGCCTTTTGCAGTTCAGGGCTAAAAACAAAACTGGCATTGCAATTATAGAAGATGCACAAGGCAACAACAGTAATTGCAATTCTATGCAATGGATTATGCTTTCGCAGTTTCTTTGTTCACTTCGGCTTTTATAGCTTCAGCCAAGTCGTTGTCAACTAATACTCTTCCACAGTGCTCACAAACGATCACCTTTTTGCGGTTTCCGATGTCTAATTGACGCTGCGGTGGAATTAAGCTAAAACAGCCACCACAAGATTCTCTTTCAATTGGCACCACGGCCATTTTGTTAGGGTAAGATGTTCTTATTTTTTCATAAGCCTTCTTAAGCCTATCTTCAATACCATCCATAATTGAATTACGAATGCCATTTAGTTCATCTTCTTCTTTTTGAGTCTCTCCGGTAATGCTTTGGAGCTCGTTTTTCTTTACATCAAGGTCTTTCTTTCTTTCTCCGGCCAAGGCTTTTGAAGACTCTATCAAACCTTTTTTCTCTTCAATTTTATCTTTGAATTCGTTGATCTTCTTCTCAGAAGCCATTTTTTCAAGATTTTGAAGTTCAATTTCTTTTGTTAGAGCTAAGTACTCACGATTGTTTTTTACATCACCTAACTGAGCATCATATTTTTTAATAAGTACGTCTGAATCTTTCATTGATTGCTTTTTTGCATCAATGTCTTCATTCAAACCATCAATCTCAGATTTTAGCTTCTCAACCCTGGTGTTCAAACCTTCAATCTCATCTTCAAGATCAGCTACTTCCATTGGCAGTTCTCCGCGAATGGCGTGAATCTTATCTATCTTAGTATCAATGGCCTGAACCTTATAAAGCTGTTTGAGTTTTACTTCAACACTGTTTTCCATCTACAGATAATTAACTGGATTAGTATTTACGTCCGTTTTAAGGAGCGCAAAGGTAGAAAATTTTTCCCTTAACCATTCATGTATTAAGTCAATCGTAAAGCGTTCACTTTCATAGTGCCCAATATCAAGAATGCTTATTTCATTTTCGGCATCAAAAAACTCGTGATATTTAAAGTCGCCTGTAATAAATACATCTGCACCTTTGGCCTTGGCCTTGTTCAAAAGAAAAGATCCTGAACCACCGCAAAGTGCCACCTTTTTTATAGGTCTATTTACCGCCTTTGTTGCTCTAATAATTTTGAGCTGCATAGACCTTTTAAGGTGCTGAATAAAGTCTTCAAAACTCATTTCTTTGCTTAGACCCCCCACCATACCTGCGCCAATTTCTTGATTGGTATTTTTTATATCTTGAAGAAAATAAGCTACTTCTTCATAAGGATGAGCATTAAAAAGAGCCTTTATTACTTGGCTTGAATTAAAATCATTCACAATTACTTCTAGTCTAAATTCTTCTTCTCGGTGAATCTTGCCTTGCACACCAATAAAAGGATCAGCGCCTTCACCAGCTCTAAATGAACCCAATCCTTCTGTACTAAAGCTGCATTGGTCATAATTTCCAATATTGCCTGCGCCAGCACTAAACATGGCTTGAGAGACTTCATCAAGATTTGCTTTCGGGACAAAAGTTACGAGCTTTTGCAACCTACCGCTCATTGGCGCTAAGATTTGTGTGTTCTCCAAACCCAATAAGTCAGCTATTTTCTTGTTTACGCCGTGTTGCACATTGTCTAAATTGGTGTGAATGGCGTATAAGGCGATGTCGTTTTTAATGGCTTTCATCACCACTCTTTCAACATAGTTTTTACCAGTAAAAGATTTTAAGCCTTTAAAAACAATGGGATGATGAGAAATGATAAGATTTGCACCTTTTGCAATGGCTTCATCTACCACAGCTTCGGTACAATCTAATGAGATGATTGCTTTGGTGATTTCAGCATTTTTATCGCCAACAATAAGGCCCGAATTGTCGTAGCTTTCTTGAAGTGAAAGGTGTGCTTTTGATTCGAGGAATGAAGTAATTTGATGGAGCTGCATAACCGAGGTTCTAAGTCGCAAAGTAATAATTCAATGCTCATAAATGTTTGATTTCAATTAAAGCAATGTGTTATTGCATCTTTGCCACCACATGCACATAGCCCTTAGAATAATTTTATCGCCGCTTGCACCTTTTTGGTGGCTTTTTGCTGTGGCTAAAAGATGGATTTATGCGGCTAGCATAAAGAAACGCTACCAAAGTGGTCTCACTACTTTAGTTGTTGGTAACTTAAGCATGGGCGGAACGGGCAAAACTCCCTTTTCAATTTTTCTTATTGAGCAATTGCTTAAGCGAAATATTCAGGTGGCTTATTTGAGCAGAGGTTATGGTAGGAAGACAAAAGGTCTTATAAAAGTAGAAAATGAGAGTACACCTGAGCAAGTTGGTGACGAAGCGCTGATGGTGAAAATGCGTTTTCCCGCTATTGATGTGGTGGTTTGTGAGAATAGAAAAGAAGGTCTTCAGTTCGTAGAGAGTTCAAGCCTGAGCAGAGTGGTAATAATGGATGATGCTTTTCAGCATTTGAGAATAATGGCAGACCATTACTTTTTATTAACCACTTATGAAAAGCCTTTTTTTAAAGATTATATTTATCCAATTGGTGATTTAAGAGAGCCGCGGTTTTTTGCAGCAACAGCTGAAACAATTGTAGTAACTAAGACTCCGCCCAATGTTAGCCCACGAGAAAAGCTTAACATTAACGAAGCTCAAAAGAAGCTTTCTAAACGTGAATCCCGTTTTACTTCTGTTAAAAGCTCAAATAATTTGTTTTCGGTTTATGAATCAAAAAAATTGAATATTGAAAGGAAGAAAGTAGTCGGCTTTTCTGGTATTGCGCACGCTGCGGGGTTTAGATTCATGCTAAATGATAGTTTTCAATTGGTAGATTTCGTAGAATTTGGAGACCATCATGAGTATCATGAATCGGATTTTAGGCAAATAGCAAGCGCCTTTGAAAAGAAAGGCTCAATTGAATTATTGATTACTACTGAAAAAGATGCCGCCCGTTTGCAAACTTCAAAAGCAAAAAAGGCCTTGGGGCATTTACCTTTGTTTTATTGGCCAATTCAATTAGAAACTAGCCATGAGTTGAATGCTGAAATCAACCACATTATTGAGAATAAATGCTTGAACAGATAAAAGAGGCTGCTGAATTTATTCAGAGCAAAACAGATATTAATCCGCAGTTTGGAATTATTTTAGGAACAGGCTTAGGTGCTTTGGCTAAAGAGATTGAGGTTACAGACACTATCTCATATACTGATATTCCGCATTTTCCGGTTTCAACTGTTGAGAGCCATAGCGGCAGACTATTATTTGGAAGGCTTGAAGGTAAACAGGTAATGGTTATGCAAGGGCGTTTCCATTATTATGAAGGCTACAGCTTGCAACAAGTTACATTTCCGGTAAGGGTAATGAAAGCAATGGGAGTAGAAGCTTTGTTTATTTCAAATGCTTGTGGCGCATTAAATCCCGCAATTAAAAAAGGAGATTTAATGGTGCTTAATGATCATATAAACTTGCTTCCTGATAATCCACTTCGTGGTAAGAATTTTGATGAACTTGGCCCGCGTTTTCCTGATATGAGCGAACCCTACGATAGAAAGTTTATCGCTTTAGCCATGGAAAAAGCAAAAAATATTGATATTAAAGTGCACGAAGGGGTATATGCAGTAGTGACTGGACCAAATCTCGAAACGAGTGCCGAATACAATTATCTAAGAATTATAGGAGGTGATGTAGTAGGAATGTCAACCGTGCCAGAAGCCTTGGTTGCCGTTCATTCAGGTATTCCGGTTATGGCCGTGTCGGTTATAACTGATGAAGGATATCTAAAGCCGCTGCCTAAGGTTACGGTAGCCGAAGTTATTGAAGTTGCAAATAAAGCTGAACCTAAGATGACAGAACTTATTAAACGCGTTATTGCTTCTATATAATAGCATGCAAAAAGTATTTTTCCTAGTCCTAGCAATTATCGTTTCAGGCCAAATGCAGGCTCAAGATTTTGAGCTAGAGCTTGTAGGCAGGTGGAGCCAAGAAGGTTTGCCCAATTTGAAAGGTCAAAGATTTAATGATATTTGGGGTTGGGAAGACGAAAAAGGGCGAGAGTACGCCATAATGGGCTCTGTAGATGCCACATATTTTATAGATGTAACGTTTCCCGAAAATCCCGTGGTTTGTGATGTGGAACCTGGTCAGTACGACTCTTGCATTCATAGAGATTTTAAAACCTTTGGAAATTATTGTTATGGCGTAGCAGATCAAGGTACATCTTCGTTGCAGGTTTTTGATCTTAGCTATTTACCTGATTCTGTACATAAGGTATATGATAGCGATGAGCTTACAAGGTTGAGTCATAACATTTTTATTGCTGATGGCAAGGCATTTTTGGCTACAAATACTCATTTAGACTGGGGTAGAATTCCTATGACAATATTGGATATTGAAAGCAATCCTGAGAAACCAACAGCAATAAACCATTTGCCTAGGCTTGTAATTGATGATGAGATTATCTTTTCTCATGTTCATGATGTTTTTGTAAGAGATGAGATAGCCTATTGCAGCAATGGGTCTGGAGGTCTTTTTATATATGATATTAGTAATAAGGTAGTGCGCGGCCCAAGATTGCTTGGTCAAATAACCGAATACATTGACCAAGGATATAACCATGCAAGTTGGCTTGCTGATGATGGAAACTACTTAGTAATGGCCGATGAGACCCATGGAATGCGATTAAAAATGGTAGATGTCAGTGACCTTTCTTCGCTTGAAGTGGTTGGAACCTTTGGAAGTAACGCTGAAAAAGGGAGTATTCCTCATAATCCAATAATTAATGGCGATAAGTGTTTTGTTTCTTACTATCACGATGGTCTTGTAGTTTTTGATATTTCAAATCCAGAAGATGTTTATATAGCAGATGCTTATGATACTTACCCAAACAATGCCGATACGGTTTATAGTGGCTACGAAGGTTGCTGGGGTGTGTATCCGTTTTTTAGCTCTGGACTTATTGCAGTCAGCGATATGTCTCATGGTTTGTTTTTGTTTAAAACGAAAAACTGGGACAACCCCATCGTAAATAAACAAACAGAACCCAATCGTATAAATGCACAATTAAATCATGGCCAGCTTAAAGTTGATTTTAAAGATGCATATAGCGGGCAGATTAATGTAAATATTTATTCGATTCGGGGTCAAATTGTAGCGCAAACAAACACTATGTTTAACGGTAGGTTTTTTGAGCAACCAATAAGTCTAAAAAGCAAGGGTGTTTATATAGTTGAAGTTTCTACGGCATTTGGCGTTGAAACTTTTAAAACCATAAAGTATTATTGAATTGGCCATGCAAAGAGTACTGATATCCTTATTGTTTTTAATTTTTGGCATGTACTCGCAAGCCCAGAATTATGGTTTGGATTCACTCTCTAGCTGGAGAAGAGAAGGGTTACTTGAAATTGATAAGCAATCATTTAATGATGTTTGGGGGTGGCATAATGGATTAGGTCAAGAATATGCCATAATGGGGAGTTTAGATTCAATCTATTTTATTGATATTACCGATCCCCAAAAGCCTATTCTTAGAGATGTTGAAGCCGGAAAGTCAAGATTTTGTGTTCATAGAGACTTTAAAACACTTGACAATTATGCTTACGCCGTTGCCGATGAAGGTGAGTCATCTCTTCAAATTTTCGATCTAAGTTATTTGCCTGATTCAGTTCATAAGGTATATGACAGCGACAAGCTGATAATAAGATCTCATAATATTTTTATTGATGCTGAAAAGCTGTATTGTGGCACTGTGCGCACCGGAAAGGGTGATTATGTGCCCATGCGAGTACTTTCTTTAAAAGATAGAGAACAACCAGAATTACTTTGCGACGTACGAGGACCTGAGATTGGTGGCCAATCACTTTTTAATGAAGTACATGATATGTATGCCGTAAACGATACTGTTTACTGTTCAACGGGATACAAAGGCTTGTTTGCATTAAACTATAAGAAAGATAGTACCTTAAAAACCGTAGAAGATAGCACTTGGTATGAGTTTAACCACAGTTATGAAATGATTCAATGGGGCTCTTTAGTTAATTATCCTAGCCAAGGATATAATCATTCAAGTTGGTTAGATAAAAACTCTCGATATATGGTTATGGCAGATGAAACACCCGGAACCAAGCTAAAGATAGTTGAATTTACCTGGGAAGATATTCCGCAAGTATTAAGCACCTTTGGTTCAGAAAGTGAAAAGGGTTCATTACCACACAATCCTTTTATTCTAAATAATCGTGTTTATATTTCCTACTATCATCAGGGTGTTTTGGTATATGATATAGCCGACCCTGAAAATCCAAAAGAAATTGCACATTGGGATACCTACCCAGATAATTTAGACTTTGATGGCATGTACGGTTGTTGGGGAGTATATCCATTTTTACCGTCTGGAAACATAATTGCGAGCGACCAGATTTACGGTTTGTTCGTTTTTGATTTAAGTGTTTCAATAGATGATAACTCAAATCCTACAAACCTTCAAGTTTTCCCCAATCCAATAAAAAGTGGTGCTTTCAATGTTCAACTTTTTTCTGGTGCCGATGATGTAAGTTTAATTACAATTTTCAATACAACTGGGCAGTTGGTTTACACAAAAGAAACAGTTCTAAAACAAGTGAATATTAACAGAAATGAGTTGGGCGCAAGCGGAGTTTATGTGGTTAAAGTGCGCTCTGGTAAGCAAATAGGGCAATGCAAGCTTATTTTGGAGTAGTTTAAGTTGTTGATTATCAGTTCTTATTGGTGCTAAAAAACATTGCAAGGGCAATAGCTTTTTTAATTTAAAATTAGCCTATTTTTGCACCCGAATTTTTGGCGGAATAAAATAAAGTATATTCAATGCAAAATATTGGTAAAGTTGCTCAGGTAATTGGTCCAGTTGTGGACGTTAGCTTTTCTGACGAAAATGCCAAATTACCTAAGATTTTCAACGCATTAACCATTGCCCGTGAGAACGGTGAAAAATTAATTCTTGAAGTACAACAACACCTTGGTGAAGACATGGTGCGTGCCGTAGCAATGGACGCAACTGAAGGCCTTACCCGCGGAGTTGAAGTTATTGACGAGGAAGAACCGATAGCAATGCCAACTGGTGAAGCTATTAGAGGTAGACTATTTAACGTTGTAGGCGACGCAATTGATGGTATAGGTGCAGTTGAAAGTGATGGAACACGTTCTATTCATCAAGCTCCACCAAAATTTGAAGACTTATCTACTGCTACAGAGCCACTTTGGACTGGTATTAAAGTAATTGACCTACTTGAGCCATATGCTAAAGGTGGTAAAATTGGATTATTTGGTGGTGCCGGTGTTGGTAAAACTGTATTGATTCAAGAGTTGATCAACAACATTGCAAAAGCTTACGACGGTATATCAGTATTTGCTGGTGTAGGTGAGCGTACTCGTGAAGGAAACGACCTTCTTAGAGAGATGATTGAGTCTGGCATTGTTAATTACGGTGAAGGATTCATGGAATCTATGGAAGCCGGTGGATGGGATCTATCTAAAGTAGACTCAGAAGCACTTAAAACTTCAAAAGCAACTTTCGTATTTGGTCAAATGAACGAACCTCCGGGTGCACGTGCTCGTGTAGCCCTTTCAGGTCTTTCTTTTGCTGAGTACTACCGTGACGGTGACGAAGAATCAGGTGGTAGAGATATCCTTTTCTTCATTGATAATATTTTCCGATTCACTCAAGCAGGTTCCGAGGTATCAGCACTTCTAGGTCGTATGCCATCAGCGGTGGGTTACCAACCAACCCTTGCTACAGAGATGGGTTTAATGCAAGAGCGTATTACATCAACAAAACGTGGTTCAATTACATCAGTACAAGCGGTTTACGTACCTGCTGATGACTTGACTGACCCAGCTCCTGCAACTACATTTGCTCACTTGGATGCCACAACAGTACTTTCTCGTAAAATTGCTTCATTAGGTATTTACCCGGCGGTAGATCCACTAGATTCTACTTCAAGAATCTTAACTCCAGATGTAATTGGTGAGGAGCACTACAAGTGCGCACAAGATGTAAAAATGATTCTACAACGCTACAACGAGCTGCTTGATATCATTGCGATTTTAGGTATGGATGAGTTGAGCGAAGACGATAAATTAGTGGTATCAAGAGCACGTAGAATTCAAAGATTCCTATCTCAACCATTCCACGTGGCTGAGCAGTTTACAGGACTTAAAGGTGTATTAGTATCTATTGAAGACACAATTAAAGGATTTAACATGATTCTTGATGGTGAAATGGATGAGTACCCTGAAGCAGCCTTTAACTTAAAAGGAAGTATTGAAGAGGTAGCAGAAGCTGGTAAGAAAATGTTAGCTGAAGCTGCAAACGCTTAATATTTAGAATTATGCAAATTGAAATCATATCGCCTGAAACCAAGTTGTATTCTGGAGAAGCTGATTCAGTTTTTTTACCAGGAGCTAAAGGACAGTTTCAGGTATTAAAAGGTCACGCCCCAATTATGAGTAACCTTGAAGCCGGAGTAGTAAGAGTAAAAACTGCGAAAGGCGAAGAGACCTTTGACGTAAAAGGTGGTGTGGTTGAAGTTAATCAAGATAAAATCATTGTCTTAGTATAGTAAAAGATTTAACTGCAAATCTGTTAAAGCCTCATCTTTTGATGGGGCTTTTTTTATTGGCAGAAAATTCAATTTCTTAGGTATTACCCCAAATACTTCGCAACAATTGGCATTCTACGGCCCATTCCAAAGGCTTTTTCACTAACTCTAAGAATTGGAGCCGTTTGGTGGCGTTTCCATTCACTGAAATTTACAAGCTTTACAACTCTTTTAACAACCGCTTCATCAAAGCCCATTTTAATAAGTTCTTTTGGCCCTTTTCTACCTTCAATGTATAAATGAAGAAGGGGATCAAGTACATCATACGTAGGAAGAGAGTCACTATCTTTTTGATCTTCTTTTAACTCAGCACTTGGTGGTCTATCAATTATAAAGCGAGGAATAATCTCTTCTTCGCGATTAATATATTCTGCCAATTCATAAACAGCAGTTTTGTAAACATCGCCTATTACACTTAGTCCACCACAAAGGTCGCCGTAAAGTGTTCCGTAGCCTACGGCCATTTCACTTTTGTTTGTGGTGTTAAGTAAAATATAACCTAGTTTGTTTGAGAGCGCCATTAGAATTACGCCACGGCTTCTTGCTTGTAAGTTTTCTTCAGCTACGTCTGCTTCAAGGCCATCAAAATGTTGGCTCAACTCGTTTTCAAAAGCAGAGTAAATATTTTGAATAGGAATGATTTTATTAGGGCAACCAAGATTTTTGGCCAGTTTTTCAGCTTCGGTAATTGATAGGCTATGTGTGTATTTAGAAGGGAGTAACACCGGTAAAACATTCTCTGCACCAAGCGCCTTTGCCGCCAAAGCAACAACTACTGCAGAGTCAATTCCACCTGATAAGCCTAAGGTAGCTTTCTTTAAACCAAGCTTCTTAAAATAATCTCTTATTCCCAAAACCAGAGCATCATGAATTAAAGCAATACTTGATTTATGGTTATATGGTTTTGGAGTGGTAGAATTTGAATCTATTACAATCGCCCTTTCATCAAAGAAGTCTATTTTGTCAACTATTTCACCTTTAGCATTCACAAATCGAGAATCGCCATCAAAAATCAATTCAGTTTGAGCGCCAATATGATTTACATAAACAATTGGCAAACCGTATTTTTTGGCATTCTTTTCAAGAATTTCAGAGCGCTTTTGAGCCTGTTTGGTGCTGAAAGGGGATGCTGCAATATTTATAATTAGTTCAGGCTGCTCCCTTGCCAACTCATCCATTGGGTTTTGGTAATACAAGGGAATATCATCAACATTCCAAAGATCTTCGCAAATTGTGAGAGCGATTTTTCTTTCATTAATTACAATACAGCCAAAGTTTCTATTGGGTTCAAAGTATCTATTCTCATCAAAAATGTCATAAGTCGGCAAAAGCGTTTTATGTACAACGTTTTGTATTTGGCCATTGCCTAACACATAAGCTGAATTAAAAAGTGGTTTCCCTTTACCTGTATTATTTTTTGACGGTGCACCAACTATAGCGGTAATCTGATCGCAATGCCTGGCAATTTCATTTATACTGGCTTCTACTTTATCTAGAAAGTGATCAAATTCCAGAAAATCTCTAGGTGGGTATCCGCATACTGCGAGCTCCGCAAAAACAACTATATCAACAGTGCCTTTGTGCTCATTAATAGTATCAATGATTTTCCTCGTATTCTCCTCAAAATTACCCGTGTGATAATTGAGCTGAGCTAAGCAGATTCTCATTAATTACAAAAAGATTCCAATGTTTAGCGAAACGTATGAGTTTTGAAATCTGGCATTTTCAAATATATTGTCATATTTCTCCACTTCAGTTTTAGAAATTACGTTCCCAAGACCAGCGTTAAAGTCAATTCCCGCATGTATTCTTGAGTTGCCACCCAATGAATATTGTCCCCCCATACCTACAACAAAGAATGGGTTTAAAAACCTTTGTTGGTATCTTATATCGGTTGCAAATGTTCTATTGTCGAATGCTTCAATAGCGCCCGTTTCGGTATTGTATTCTTTGCCATTAAGGCTAATGTTTGTGTTTCCGTTCAATGCAAAATCCATTGCAAAGCCTATGTTTCCAAAATATCTTATGTAGCCAATTTCATTAGTAGTAAGTCTAATTAGGGCTGGTATGTGTAGGTAAGCTAACTTGGCTGGCTCATAGCTTACATTTGAGTAAACGATTGTACTGGTAGAAGTAGGGTCTGCTACGCTTCCAAGTGCATTTTCAGAAAATCCTCCTGCAAATTTTCCGCCTGCAAAAACATGATTAACACCCAAAGCTAAATGATAATTCTCTGTGAAGTGAAACTCACCCATTAGTCCATATGAAAAGCCGAGTCTCGCACCAGAAGTTGTTATGTCAATGTCATCATTAATATCAAGATCTTCAGCGCTAATCCAGCCAATGTTTGGGTTAGCACAAAAGCCTAAGCTAAACTTTTTGTCTTGAGCAAAAAGGGTGGTGGCAAGTGATGTAATTACGATAAGCAGAAGGTGCTTTTTCATACTTTTGCGTTGTTTTAACAGGTTACAATGCGACAAACATACCTAAAAATCTCCTTAATAATTTTTGCCTTTATCACCTTATTTGGTTGTGAAAATGACCGATATAATGTAGACCTAACAGGTATAGAGAGCAATATAGAAATATTGAGGTTAGAAAGTGAGTTGGGAAAGCTAAATAATGATGGTTTCGAAACAAGCATTGAAGCTTTGCAAAATCAAGAACCGCTTATCTCTGAAGTACTTATAGAACAAGTGTTTAGGGCGGGTAGATCAAGTAATCCTAATTATAATGTTTTAAAACGTGTTTTATTGGATACAAACTTTGCTCAGGTATCTAAAAATGTGGCTGATAAATATGTGAGTATTGTTGAAATTGAGAATAGCTTAAATAACGCATTTGATTATTTCCAATATTATTATCCCAATGACTCTATTCCTGAAAAAGCCTACACAATAATCACCGGATTTGCAGTGCCGGGTTTTACTTATCAGAATATACTGGGCATTTCATTAGACTGGTACATGGGTAAAGGATATGAATATTACCATCACCAGGTTTTTCCCAGATATATGCAAAGAAGAATGAATGAAAACTACATTACTCCACAAGTAATGAAGGCTCATTTTACTGATAAGTATCCATTTGACAAAAACACCGATGGAACCTTATTGAGTGAAATGATCTATTGGGGTAAGCAATTGGAATTTACAAAAATGATGATGCCAAAAGTGCATGATTCAATAATCATTGAATATACTGCCAAAAATCTTAAGTGGTGTGCTGAGAACGAAGGGATGATTTACAATCATTTTGTAGAGAGGAATCTATGGTATAGTACAGATCAAAACGAAACATATCGCTATGTTACTGATGGGCCTTATACGGTGGCACCTGATGTTCCTGTAGAGTCTGCACCAAGAATGGGGTGGTATTTAGGATGGAGAATTGTAAGAAATTATCTGGATAACCAAAAAGGTAATCCAGTTGAAATTCTTTTTGATAACACCGACTACAGACAAATCTTTAAAGATGCCAGGTATAAGCCTTAGCTTAGGTTAATTCCAAAATATTGATTTTTAACGTAAAAGAATTAGGTGGTTTTCTAACTAAATATACCTTCGTACAGCAGGCAAAAATTATTGATTGATGGAATTAATATTTAAGCAAGTAGAAAAGAAGGAGTTTGAAGCAGTATCTGAGTTGATTATGAATATGTATAATCAACACCTAAAAAGATATTATTCTGAAAAAGGCGATGAAAAATTTAGGAAGACTACAAGTGCCAAAGAATTGGAAAAGCGCGCAAAGAAAGGCGCCCATATCTATCTTGTAAAAGAAGAACACGACTTAGTTGGGGTTTTTGAATTTGATAAAAAATCATTAGCTCAATTTTTCATAGTAGATGAATTTAGAGGTAGAGGGTACGGCCGAATGGCAATTAATTGGCTAAAAAAATTCTATTCTGATAATAATCTTGGAACCGATATTGTGGTTCAGGCTTCGCCAAATGCTTATTTGGCCTTTGAAAAGATGGGCTTTGAGCCAGTAGGTTCTGAAAAAACTGATACCACTTTTGTTTCTAAGAAAATGAAATTGACTGTATAAAAAAAGGCCATCAAATTCTGATGACCTATTTCTCTTTCGTATGTTCATTTTCCTATTGTTCTAACACAACGGGGTAAGTGATTAAGGTTTTAATTTCACTTTCGGTTTCAACCGTAGTAGGGTCTGTTACATATTCTTCTATGGCCATCGAAAATGGATAATCTTTGTTTTCAAAGTGTTTCTCTAAGGCCATATGCGGAGTTTTAAGTGAGTCATAAGATCCCATAAACTCAATTTGACAGGCCAAGCCTGAGCCAACAGTAATACTCTCAAAGCCTTCTATTTCAATTTCCATACCTTTTAGAGGAATTGCCGCAGCTACATCGGCTTTCATATTTTCTTCATCCCAAACAAAGTAAATAGCCGAAGGCATTCCGTCCATTTCGTAACCTGCGCCCAAAACCTTCTGCATAATTTTACCATAGTTAGTTTCAAAGAATTTAGGAAGGTCTTCAAACTTAACTTCTTCTCTAACTGCAATATATGTTTTTGGGCCAAAAGATTTTTCAACTACTAGTTGACCGTTAATTTCAAACGATTCGCCGACATTGTCATCTGCATTGTTTAACTCAGCCTGTTTTTTACAAATTTCTTTTAAGTAACCAAGTCCTTCTTCATAATCGGCACCAAGCATGGCTTCAAGGTCTTGCATTAGCATAAAAACAGATCCAACAAAATCAAATTCAGTTTTGAATCCCCAAGTAACATTTTGACTTTCACCTTCTGCTAAAATATCAATCCAAACATCGGCATGAGATTCAAAATCGCCTGTAAAAGTAAGATCCTGTTGCATTCTTTTCCCTTCATCAATTAAAGCAATAGATTGGTATCCTGAACCTACATCTTCATTTCCGCTCCATGTATATTTACTGCCAACTGTACCGGGTTGTCCTTCAAAACTGTTTTTTATTTCTGGATCTCGCTTGGCCCAAGGCGACCACTCAAGCTGCGCCTCAAGGGAACTTATGTTTTTCCAAACGATATCAGCAGGTGCGTCAATGACAATGCTGCGTTCAACAATTTCTTCTTTTGGAGCCATAACTCCGAGAACTACAAAAACAGCAATTATAGCTACTATAATTCCAAGAATAACTTTTAATGCTTTCATTATAAAGGTTTTGATTGATTTGATTATCGAATTTAGTTAATCCTTATTAAGTTTTTAATAATCATAAAGTATGAGCCCAGGAAATTATTCAGGTTTCAAAAATTTCGATAAATTCGGCGGCTATTCTTAGTATTTGTAAGGGATAGTGTAAAAGGTTTGTTTAGTTTATTCAGAAATATAAATGTGGAAAGTGTTTATTATTTGGGTTTAAAGCCAAGTAGTGCATTTTTTTATGAGCTTGAAAAGCTAAAAAAGGACCTTAAACCAGAAGTTGGTGAAAATCATCTGACAATTGCATTTGATAGATCAATTCCATTAATTGGTTTTCCCTTGCTGCAAAAAGACGAAAGAGCCTTAAGGTTAAGGTGTAAACATAAATTCACTAAATTAAGTGCAAACGTGCGTTGCAAACTCACGGGGCTTTTCATTGATGAACTTACGGGTAGTTACGGCTACGAACTCGAATTTGAAAGCAGCATTGAGCGCTTAATTTCTGGAGCCAACAAGATGCTAATTGATAAATTTGAGATTCATAATTCTCAAATTATGGCAAGGAATTGTAGAAGATTGGTTTTAGCAAAAAATCTACCTTATAACTTATTACGTCAAGTAGCCAAAGAGCATCAAATAGAAGCCAAAGAGTTTATAATTAAGGGAGTAATATTAAGCCGAAAAGCTATTAATGCTCAGAATAAGTTTAAAACTATAGAAAAGTTTAGTTTGGCTTGAGATGAGCCCTTTTCCATCTTTTATGGGTCCACAACCAATTATGTGGTTGTCTTAATAATTCATGTTCTAGTTTGTTGGCAAATCGTTTAACAATTTCTGTATGATCTAAATTTTCAGGGGTATCGGTTAGAAGTTCGGTTTCAATGGAGTAATAACCTCTTTTTACCATTTTAATTTGCAAGAAAACAATTGGACTTTTTATTTTCTTAGCAATTGCAGCATAACCATTGAAAAAGGGGGTTTCTAAACCAAAGAAATTCAACCATTCAGCTTTTTCCATTTGATAAGGCGATTGATCAGCCAAGAAGTTTGTAGCGTAAAGAACTTCAGAGTCTTTTTGCTGAATAATGGTACGCAATGCTTTTTTACGCTCTATAAGTTGGGTTCCAAATCGCTTGCGTGTGTTTAACACAAAGTTTTCAAAGGCTTGTACTTTAATTGGCTGGTACAAAGATTGAAGCTGGTGTTTTGTTTTTAAGTTTACTACCCCTGAAGCCCATTCCCAATTACCCGTATGCCCCATTACAATAACCGCATGTTTGCCACTGTCATATATTTGATTAAGAAGCTCGGGGTTCTTAAAGTCGCATCTTTTAAGAAGTTCCTTTTCACTTATTCTTGTCAATTTAATTCCTTCAAAAAGTAAATCAAATAAGTGCTTATAGTATTTCCGTTCAATTTCCTTTAGTTCTGGAATCATGTAAGTAGGAAACACCATTCCCAGGTTTTTTCTTACTACCCGTAACCTATATCGAAAAAGTTTGTAGAAAACTAAGTAGGCCAAATTAGAATACACGTATATAAGCCAAAATGGACTAATGGCAACAATGTAAATAAATGGCTTTAGCAGCGCAAAAAGGACTTGCATATCGCAAAATTACCTACCAAATACTACCTATACGTGTTGTAATTGTCTTTTTTAACAAACTTGTTATAAATGAAATAGATGCCGACAATAGTCAATATAAACAAGAATATTTTGCTGGCTAATCTTAGCAGAAAGATTGCTAATGCGATGGCAATTGCCAAGGTTATTGCATTTCTTAGTATTGACATTTTATTCTTCTTTATTCTTTTTTAGTTTGTCTATGTTTTTAACCTTCAAAAAGTATTTGTCTTGATTTAGCGCATGCTCAATACCGCCAAGCCCTTCAATTATGTTGCTCATTTGCAATATGAGCTGACTTACTTGAGCATCTTTTCCAAGCCCTTTTACTTTGTTGGTTTGCGCAAAAGTGTTTTTAATACTTTCCCATCTATCATTCTCAGTTTCATCAAGCCTTTTGTAAAGTTCTTTAAACTTAAGAAGGTTTGCTTCAGCATGGCTGGTTAAAGTTTGGCTTTCATTTTCATAATGAGATAAGATCAAGGTTTCTAATTCTTTCTCATTCATAATTGTTACCACCTTTTCAGCTAATTTATTCATATTTCTATATGAGCCTTGGAGCTTAAAAGGGGGCTCAGTTCTAAACTCATCGCTTTGTGCTGCTGAGGCGATGTATTGTTGGTTTACTTCAAATACTATATCCCGTATTTGAAGTAACTTTTTAAGTATAGTAACATATTCGTTAATTTCTTCTGCGCTATGGTTGGTTTCAAAATCAATTCCTTCTTGGCTATCAGTAGTGGCAATTTTCACCATGCTGTAAACATCTTTTTGGCTTTTGCTGGTCAGTTTGGCCAATACAGCGTTAGATGTGAGCGCATTTTCAATATAGCTAAGTTTAAATGCTTGATCGCCATCTCCAATAATATCACCAAGGTTATATATATCGGCACGATTTGCGAGCATGTCTGGTATTTGAAACTTTTCACCACTTTCAGTATATGGATTACCTGCCATTACCACTGCTACCTTTTTACCACGGAAATCGTATGTTTTGGTTTTGCCCTTGTAAACGCCTTCAATTTTCCTAGTTGCATCACAAAGAGAGATAAATTTTTGTAGAAATTCAGGATGACAATGTTGTATATCGTCAAGGTATATCATCACATTATCGCCCATTTCAAAGGCTAAATTAAGTTTTTCCAGTTCTTGCTTTGCTGCTGCATTACTGGCTTCAGAAGGATCTACAGAAGTAACTTGATGCCCAATAGCCGGTCCATTAATTTTCATAAATATTATTCCAAGTCTATTGGCTATGTATTCCATTAATGTGGTTTTGCCATAACCTGGAGGCGAAAGAAGAAGCAATAGCCCCATTCTATCTATTCTCTTGTTTTCACCAGCCGACCCTATTTGCTTGCTTAGGTTGTCTCCAACAATAGGAAGGTAAACCTGGTCAATAAGTTGGTTTCTAACAAAACTGCTCATTATTCTAGGCCTAAATTCTTGAAGCCTAATATCTTCTCTAAACTGTTCTACAAGCTCGTGTTTAACTTTTTGAAAATTATGAAATGCTGGAACTGTTTGGTTTTTAAATGCTCTTAGTCGGGATATGAATTCATTGTAATTCAATTGGTAAACCCCTTCATTTACCAAAGCATGTTCGCCTTGTAGCCCCTCAATTGTACTGTGCATTGGAGTGCTAATGACTAAGTTTGGTTTAAACGAGTTTGAGTAGATTATATGAGCTGACTCATGCATAACTTCCTTAAAATCAACAAGGTTGTTGCTTTCGATAAAAGCATGAAGCCATTGCTTTATTAGGCTAAAATGGGCAATATTGTCTTGAGCTAATGTTTTAATCGAATTCTCAAAAATTTGCTTGTTGTTGCTCTTGCTTAGGTACTCGTTAAAATCTTTATAGAGTTTGGCTGCATCTGCATTTATTACAAAATCATCATCTCTAGCCTGCTCATAAAAAAGATATTCAGCTGCTTCATTGGTAATTTCAATATCAAACAATTCTGTTTGCTTAATAAATTGCTCAACTTCTTTCTTAAGTTGTTTGAGTAATCCTTCAAACTCTCTTGTATTTGGAAACACTTTCAAAATCACTCCAGCGCCTTTTAATCGTGTTTGCCACATTTTTTTGCTTCCGCCATTTAAGAAACCATTCCAAAATACGGCGGCGCAGGCTCTGGCTATTGAAGTATATTTAAGAAGGTCGCTATGCTGATGAAGCTGAACAAGATTTTGTAATATCAAAGCTCCATCCACATCATGAATACCCTTTACATAACCTTCATTGTATTTTTTGTTTATTACTTCTTGAATTTCTTTTTGTAACTCGTTTTGGGTTAGATGTTCAAAATGATCCAACCCTTTTTCGTTTGAACCAAGAGCTTCGTCAAAAATTTGATAAGCCAAATATTCAGACCGGTAGACATCTTTGTTTTCAGAAACAAAAGCTTGATTCCAGAAGTCTTTATGATCATTTATTTGCTGATCTTCAATCTCATCAAAAAAATTGGTTCCTGTAAGATGAAAAAACATTGCGTCGCCACGAACCACAGTAGTAAGGTCAAGATTTTGCTGATTAACAGAGAATTGATGTTTACCAAACTTTATTACATCGCCAGCGCCTGAAAAAAGTTCACTGCGATCTTTAAGCTGTCTAATGGCATCTTCTTTAGCTGTTTTTAATCGGCTCTGAAGATCATCGGCTTTAACACTGTCATCAAGTTGTTGAAGTTCAGTAATGATATTCCGAACCTTTTCTATCATTAAGTCGCCAGCCAAATATCCATTAATCTCAGCTACGGTTTTAAAAGAGTCTAAGCGATTACCAATTCCTTTAATTATTCTTTCTGCCGACTCAAAAAGTGAATTTGCTCTTCGATTTCGTTTCTCAATTAATGATACTTTTTTGCTTTCAAAGGCCGAGTAAACCTCTTCTCGTTTGTCAGTTAAAACTGAAACAAACTCAGTAAACTCAGAAAATTTGCTTTCAAGCTCTTCGATTTGAACCATTAATTTGGTTAAGTACTCTTCACATTTAGTAGGTGTTTCAGAAATGTCAAGGTAATTAATTATACCCTGCTCTAATAAGTTGAGCTGTGCATGAAATTCAGCTTTTCCTTCAACACTTAAAAGGTCTTTACGCTTCTTTTTTAGCTGGGTTTTACTCCGGTTAAATTGAGAATAAAGGTTTGAAATACCATCAATGATTTTAGTAGTTTGAGTTGCGTCGTCAATTTTTAGATTACTTACAATTTCAATAAGCATTTCTAACTCATAAGAAATCTTTTCAATTTCTTTTTCAAGCTCGTTTGCGTCAACAACCTTGCTTATTCCTTTTATTGCATTATCAAACTCAATCAGTTTTTCTTCATAAGGAGCCAGTGCTTGCTCGCCTAGTAAAAATCCAATGCATTTCTCAGATAGTTCTTCGGTTTGTTTTTGTGCAAAGTTCTCATAGGTTTCTACTTCACTTAGGTTTACATAGCGCAAATCTTTAAGTGCGATTATCTCTCCACGCAGCTTTCTATATTCTGCTAAAAAGTGCACATAATGATCAATAGAGTCACTTTTGCTTTTTCTTTGTTCAGACTTTAATACATCTATTTTTTTGCCCGTTTCAGCAACTTTTTCAGTTGTGTTTTTTCGTATTCGCTGCACTTTTTCAAATTCATCAAGTGCAGATGTTGCTGTTCTTTTAATTTCTGATAATGGCTCGGCTAAATTGTAGGTGTCTTCTTGCGGAAGCCAATGAAAAGTGTCAAGTATATCGCCAGACTTTTTGACAAGGTCAACATAAAGGTCGTTATAGCTATCTTCTTTTTGTAAAAGGCTAATAAGCTCATGGCACTCTGCCATACCTTTTACAATTTCTTTGTTGCCAATTTTCGCTACGGCACTATCCTTATCATGTGTCTGAGGTTCAAAATCAGGGTGATAATAAGGAGTCTGCCAAATTTGAACTGCATGATGTTTTTTCTGCTCTTCATCACTCTTAAAGTAAATGAGCTTACCATCTCTAAATATAGAATAGCCATTGCAGAATATTGGAGTACTCACATCTTGAGAAATTAAATTGTAAGAAAGCAGTACATACAACCCAACTTTTTTATTGTAAAAAACATAAAGAAAATCTTCTCCATTAGGGGAGGGGATTCGCTTTTCAAAAAGCATATTAACCTGATCGTAATCAAATACTTTCGATACTCCTGTTTGCAAATAAAACCCTTTTGGGAATATTATTCCATGATCATCAGGAAGTAAAACACAAGAATCTTCTAAAGCATCAATTCTTTTAGCCTCATGAATTTTTTCATTAAAAACAATGAACCTAAATTTTTCTTCTTGATATGGTTTGATTTTTAAGACAATAAGGTTGTTTAAAAGAGCGTAATAGACTTCAGCATCGTCTAATGTTTGATCGGTAAATTCTACCGTTTCTTGGTAAATTCCTTCACCACTTTCGGTGTTATCTTCAACTTTAATTGTTAAATCTCCGCCAATCGTTTCTACAAATACACGGTCTTCAATACTAATGTGCGGATGAGTACCTTTACGATGCATGTCGCGAGTTGCCCTTATCCACTGGTATTGATGCTGGTCTGGTAGTGTTACTTCGTGGTCTGATCTGTTGTCAACATACCTTAGATTATTACCTTCAATAAGCCACTTAAAAGCTTTAATATCCTTAACATCTTTGCCAACCCTAAATACCATATATAAATGCGGGCCATGAATGGCAAACTTTGTAAACTGGGTTAATTTATAGTATTTGTAAAGGTTTTTGAAGTCTTCTAGAAACTGTTTTGTGTTCAGAAAATCTGCATTATCGCTGTGAAATTCTTCATTTTCAAATTGGAAAACACTTAACACATCAGAAACCGAAGTTTCCTTTTTAAGGCCCATTACCACATTGTATCCAAAAATAAAACGATTACCGAGTGGAATCATGTCACGTGCAAAGCAATTATTATTGGTCGTGATTCTTTCGTTGGCCAAAAGTTTTGTTTCAACAGATCCAAAAGCTTCTTTTCTCTTATTATTGAGTTTTTGCAGTCTTTTACTTAGCTCTTGGTTTTGTTTGTTTAATCTGTTACGCAGAATGTTATAAGTATCCTGCTCAAGCTTTTGCGTTTTATTTTTAATATCCGTGTTTTTATCAGCCATTTAGATTCAGTGGTTTAGTTAAAAAAGAAGAAAGAAAAAAAGCTTTTGTGGGCTTTTGATGATTTGTTAACCCTAATGAAACTTTGACTTTCGGTTATCACTTCTTTTTTGATTTCAGTTTTAACATCTTGTTTTTCAGCAGGAACCTGTGGCGTAATGCTAAAAAAAAGGGCAATAAAAGATAATACCTTCATGGTGTTTGTGATTTGTTGATGTTGATGAAAAGCCCCTTGGAGTTACCCCAAGGGGCGTAGATTATTACTTGATTCCTAAACTAGATGGAGATTGGTCAGAAACTCCCATACCTTTTGCAAGGTCAATTAGTTTAGTTACAAATCCTTTGGTTTCAGAGTCTTCGGCTTGATTCAT
The DNA here is from genome assembly GCA_049115495.1 of Bacteroidia bacterium. Classification (GTDB taxonomy): domain Bacteria; phylum Bacteroidota; class Bacteroidia; order CAILMK01; family JACPUW01; genus JACPUW01. The sequence goes on from JAGDZV010000002.1 coordinate 115,119, forward strand.
CATTCTAAACAAGAGCATGGAAATACTCATGTTTTTAAGGTCTTCTGAAGTAATTCCGAATCTATTGATCAATTGCTTAATACTTTCTGTAAAAGATTGGCCATCGGCACCGCCATCTAACAGGTTGTCTTTAAGCTGAGTAACCATTTTACTATTATTAATAAAGCTATCAACTGATTTACCCTTTGTAATGGATCCAATGATTTGATCAAAGAACATGGTTTCACCACCTACAATGTCAATCTTGGCAGCTTTGAGGGCTTCAGCAATAACGCTTGCTTGAGCTTCGGCAATTTTCTCGTGAATGTTGATCTGAGCAAGCTCTACTTCTTTCTCTTTTTCGAGTCTAAGTTTAAACTCTTCGTGCTCTTTACCAACGCCGTCAAGTTGCTTCATTGCATCGGCTTTAGAACTTATACCACGAGCTTCAGAATCGAATTTCTCATACATTACTCTAGCTTCAGCTAATCCTTTTTCTTCTGCAGCTTTAGCTTTTGCAGCAATTACTTCAGCATCGGCAGTACCTACTTTTAGATTGTATTCTGATTGTGCTTCAGCTTTAGCTCTAATACCTGCAGCTTCGGCTAAAATTGCGTCTTCAACCACAGATGCTTCTGCTTCGCCTTCTTTCTCTCTCGCTGCGGCTTTAGCTTCCATAACTTGTGCTTCGCTTAATCCAATAGCGGCATGTTCAGCTGCTTGTGCATCGGCTAGAATTTTAATTGCATCGGCCTTTTTAGCAGCGGTGGCTTGTTCAGCATCTGCTTCAATAACCTTGCGTTTAGCATCAAGTTCTGCGGCATCTTTTTCAGCTTCTGCCAGTTTTATACGTTTTACTAATTCGGCTTGTGCTTCTTCTTCAGCGGCAGTAATTGATACCTTTTTAGATCTATCGGCTCCGGCAAAAGCTTCAGTATCTTTAATTCGTTCTTGTTCTTCAACCACAGTTTTCTCAATAGCAACGCGTTCTCTAATTACTTCTTGAATGTTTTTACGCTCTTCTTCTACTGCTTTGTCTTTAGCTATTTGAGCAAGTGTAACAATTTTCTCTCTTTCGGTAGCTTCTATTTCTTGCTCTTTCTTAACTCTTTCGTTTTCTACGGCCTCAGTACGTTCCTTATTCTTTGTGGCAATGAGCACTTGCCTCATTCGGTTTTCTTCAGCTATCTCTATCTCTTCGTCAGATTTTATTCTGGCTGCTTCATATTTTAAACGTTCTTCTTCTCCAACTTTTTTCGCTTCAGCTTCTTCTCTTGATTTTATAGATGAAACCTCCCGTTTTTGCTTTTCTTCTGTTTCAGCCAATTGCTTTTCTAATTCAAGAATTGCTTCTCTTGCTTCAACATCCTGTTGTTTTATGGTTTTTTCTTTATTACGTTCAATGTCGTTTGACAAAACCTTTTGCTTCGCCGTGAGATCAGTAATCTTCTTTATACCTTCAGCGTCAAGAATGTTTTTCTCATCTAAAAATGTTAAAGGTGTTTGCTCCAAGTAATCAATTGCAGCGTCATCTAGAATGTAGCCATTCAAGTCTCTTCCAATAATGTTTAATATCTCTTGTCTAAACTCATCGCGTTTGTTGTATAAATCTACAAAGTCAAATTGCTTACCTACAGTTTTTAGAGCTTCAGAGAATTTAGCATCAAATAATGCTTCAAGTGCATCTTTATCTGAAGCTCTTTCGCATCCAATAGTTTGCGCTACTTGCACCACATCATCTACCGTTTTATTTACTCTTACAAAGAAGGTTACTTTAATATCGGCCCGCATATTGTCTTGACATACTAAGCCATCTTTTCCTTGCCTGGCAATTACAATAGTTTTTAATGAGATATCCATTATCTCAAGCCTATGAATTACCGGTATTTTCCAAATGCCGTTAAAAGACACTTGAGTTCCTCCAAAACCCGTTTTTACAAAGGCTTGCCCTTGTTCTGCTTTCTTATACCACTTTGAAACGATTGCAATAACTACAATGAAAATAATTACTACAGCAACCGCCCCTATGGCTAAAATTTTCCATTCAAAATCCATTAGTTGTTGTTGTTTAGTGTTGTGTAAAAGGTTCTACTAAGTAAGCCTTATCGGAATCTCTATATTCAATTACCAAGGCTTTTTGGCCTTTGTCAATTGTTACATCTTTGAGCCCGATGAGATTAAGTCTTACGACATTGTTATTTAGGTCCTTCACAATTCCCTGACCTAGTTTGCCCGGTTTTACTGGCAAGGCGATGATGCATATTTTGCCAATTGGGTTGGTAGATTCCGTGCTCCTTTCAATGTTAGCAAATAGTTTAGCGACTGGAAGAGTAGCGTATTTTGCTAAAAACAAGCATATTACAAAGCTTGGCAAAAGCACTATTAAAGAAAGGGTAAATGAAGTAATTCCAAGGTTATGATTTGCTATCATAGTAATCATCCACATGGGAAGTACAAGAAAACTATAAAAAATCATTAATGGAACGTTGTGTAAATTGAAGAAGATTAAGACACTATTGAACCATGAAACACTATTGCTAAAAGACTCGCTTGTTTCTATGTCGGCATCAGCATCAATGTCTACTTCTAAATCTAAATCAGCTTCGGCATCTATGTCAAGATCTACATCAATAGAGCTCATGTCAACCAAGCCAATTAATACAATTACCCAGTAGCCTGCAGCGAAAAGAAGCAAGGTGGTAGGTATTATATTACTTGGCATAAATGCCTCTATGAGTATCTCTTTCATTTTTGTGCTTTAGGTTGCTTTGTGAAAAGTACCCCGCCCATTAAGAACGGGGCATTTTGTTATCCTTCAGATGAGCCGCCCTTCATTTTTGCTTTAAGGGCAGCCAATGCATCATTTGCATTTGATTGATCACTGTCTTCAAGAGCTTTGTCAATTTCTTCATCAACAGATCTTGACTCGTTGGCAATTTCTCCATAACTCTCAGCCAATGCTTCTTTCTCCTGAACTTTGTCCTTCATTTTTTCAAGCATTGCGATGGTGTCAGTGCCGTCAACTTGCGCCATTTGTTTGTTAAGCTTAGATGTGGCATTTGCAACTTTAACCCTTGCTTTGAGAGTTTTTAGCTCGTTTTCCCACTTGCCAATGTTTGATCTTAGTCTTTTAATGTTCGCATCCATTTTGGCAATTTGCTCGTCAAACTTTGCTTTTTCGGTATTAGCTCGATGTACGGTGTCATCGCATTGTTGTTTTCTCATTAATGCTTCAGTGGCAAGCCTATCAGCTTCAGCTGCGTCCATTTGGCCTGTTTCGGCCTTTTTAACTAACATCATGGCTTTTCGCTCATAATCTTCTGATCTTGACTTGTTTTCTTGAGCTTCATTTCGGCTTCTAATAGCTAAGGCTTTTACTTCAGCCAAAGCTTGCAAGCTTTTATCGAGATCTTGTTTCATGTCTTTGATGCCCTGCTCGGTTAATTTGATAGGGTCTTCTAATTTGTCTATTAAAGAATTGGTTTCTGCTTTGCCTATTCTAAAAAGTCTTTTGAAAATGCTCATTTTATTGATTTTTTGGTGTTGTTATTAGTTGTTTGAAAATGCAAGCAATTCTTCTGAGTATTCGCTAAGGAGAAGTGCTAAAGAATTTAGTGAACCTTCAAGTTCGTTTAAATCTAGGTTTTCGATTTGTAAAGTGTCTCTATAAATTACCCGTTTTCCAGAGTCGTCAATTACAAAAGCGCCGTGCACAATGTCTCTGTTTTTTTGTAATAGGCTTTTGTAAAGGTCAATTGATTCGTGTTTAATTTCAAATATGAATTGTTCAAGTATTAACAGCGGATCTGCAATTCCTACCACTAAATGGTAAATACCTGAGTCTTCATCAGAAATCATAAACATTCCATCTTCAACATCCTCATGATCTATGGTGTAGCCTAGGTCAAGAATGTATTCTTTTACTTTGTCAAAATATTGGTTGCTCATTTTAAGTGTTTTGATTTTTGCCGATGCCAAATATAAGTGTTGGTGTTGTTGAATTAATTAAGAAATCAGACTTGCTTATGGTGGTTTATTTTTTGAGTGTTTCATTTGTTTTTTTGAATATCATGATTCAAATATACTAAAAAAATTAGCATTTGCTAAAATTAAATTTACTTTTGAATTGTTATGACACATATAGGTAAGAATATCAAGAAGATACGTAGTGTTAAAAAACTTAGTCAACAAGCCTTTGCTGATCTTTTTAGTTTGTCAAGAGCTAATATTGGCAGCTATGAGGAGGGGAGAGCTGAACCGAAGATTGCTGTAATGATGGAGATTGCTAATAAATTTGGCTTAGATGTTGAAGGACTCTTAAACAGGGAGTTGAAGGTTAATGAAATAGCACAGTTTAATGGTGATAAAACAATGGCTTTTATCGCCAAGAAAACCACGCCTGATGACGAAGGAATGGCTATTCCATTTATTAAGAAAAATGGATATGATTCATATGTAAATAATTGTGAATCAACAGAATATCTTATGCTTTTGCAACAGGTTCAAATTCCTGGGTTTTCTTTTAAAGCATCTAGGGCTTTTGAAGTGTTTGAAAATGAACTTCTTAATAGGGGGGAAGGTGTAAATGAAGGTGACATAATAATTTGTATAAAAAAGAATGCTAAAGAAATTAGCGAACTAACAGAGGGTAAGGTGTACGCCGTAGTTTTAAAGGATGAGTTAATAATAAGGAGGTTGATATTTGGATTGGGAACTTTCGAATTGTTTGCAGATAATAGATTCTTCGCTCCAAAAGAGGTTTATCCTGAAGATATAGTGGAGTTATGGGAAGCTCATTCTATTATAAGTTCGAAAGGAGGGCAGCTCAAGGTGCATTTTCCTACATTCTCAAGAAGAAATGGGAGCGTGAATTTTGATGGGGATTAAAGCTCATCAAGAAGTACTTTGGCCTTTACGCCGTACTTACTCGAGTTTTTAAGCTTTTTAAGGGCCTTTTTTGCAGCTCTATTGTTGCCCTGTTTTATATGTATTTGAGCAATATTCCAGTTTGCATCATCAATATTGGCACTATTTTTATCATTAGCAATAGTTTCAAATTGATCCAATGCTTCATCAAGCCTATTTTGGTTTAGGAGATCAACAGCTGCAGAATACGAAGATTTTGTGTAAGCTTTTGATTTACCAGAGTAAGTGTCTTTGGCCGAATAGTCTTCTAAATCTTTGACAGAATCCAATAAAAAACCAACTTCTTCTTCATTTTCAGTTGTTTCAATAGCCGAATTGCTCAATTCCGAATTTTCCTTCGTTTTTGAAGCAACCAAAGGCTCTTCTAAACTTTTGGCAACTTTTTCATATTCATTATTAACAAGAGTTTTAGAACTAAAGTCGGCTATTTCTCTATTTATCACATTTTCATCGTTACTAGCTAAATCGGTTTCACGTTTAAATTCACCTGATGTTTTATTCAACGCAATTAAGCCTGTTTGTTCAATTGAGTCATTAATTATGGTATCAGACTCTAGGTCTAATTGATTTTTAGGCTCGCTACTAGACTTGTTGTGTTTGTTATTAATAAACTCTGTATCTTCAATAAGTGCAACTGAGTCAATTTCATTCAAAGAATTTGATCTTTTTGAAAATATAAAGTACAGCGTGGCAGAAACAGCAATGATTAAAACAATGCTTGCCGCAGCCGAATAAGTTGAAAAACTTGTTTTTTGAGAAGCGTTGGTATTGCTTGCACTAGTTTCTTCTATAATAACCGCACTTGCTCCTGATTTAAGCTGAATTTGACGATTGATTTCATCAATGGTCTTTTCAAGTTTCTCAGGATTCTTAACAAGATTAATTCCTTCAATAGCATCAGAAATCAAAGGTGAAGCATTTATTTTATCTTCAACTTCTTGTTTTTTAATACCCAACAAATTACCCTTTACAAACTTGATCATTTGATCTAGTGTGAGCATTAGTGGGTTGCTATTTTGTTGGGTATCAGGCATTTTTTTCTAGATAATTCTTCAAATTGCGTTTACCATTTTGAATAAAACTCTTTACTTGTTTATAGTCAAAACCGGTTATCTGTTGTATTTCGGTATATGTTTTATTTTTTAAGTAGAACAACTCAATGCATTCTTTTTGTTCATTTTTAAGCTGAGTAATGGCTGTTTCAAGTTGCTCGATTTTTACTTCAAGTAGTATTTTGTCAGTTAGATGATCGTCTTCAAAAGATTCCACAGAAATATTTGAATTTGCTGTTGAAGTATTCTCGTCAAACTGTGATTGATGTTTTCTGCTTCTTAATTGCATTAAACAAAAGTTTTTAACCAAAGTATGAAGCCAACCTTGGAAAAACTGAATTTCGTGTTTTAGAAGATCAGTTAATAGTTTCTCAAAAACCTGCATTACGGCATCTTTAGCATCTTCTTCATTTTTCAGATACTTCATGCAAACGGCAAAACAAATGTGAGTATATCGCTGATACAGTTCTCCAACATATTTTGAGTCATTTGATTCTTTATATTTTAGAATCAATTGCTCATCAGAAAGCTCTTTTGGCTTGAATATGTTGAATAACGCCATGTGTGTTAAAAACAAATATAATCGTGCACATGAACGTTAAAAAACAAAATATGAAATATGATTCATTTTAGGTTTGAATTATGGTAGTAGAAAGGATAAAGTTGACTCAAAACTTAAAATGGTTAATGGTAGCGAGCTGGATTGCTGTCATGATCACCATTCATTATTTGGCAGATAATAGATTAATAAATGAGTACATACCATGGAGAAAGTATATAAATCTAAGCGATGTATGGGGACACTTTTTTTTGGTTGGAGTTCTTGGGTTTTTTGTAGCTATGGTAACTCAAAAAGAATTCACTTTTGGGCCAATAAAAATCCTTAAAGCGGTAGCTTTTCTAATGGTCTTGGTTTCAATTGAAGAACTAACTCAGTTATTAAGGCCCAATCGTGGATTTTCATTTGCAGATATGGGAGCAAATATTTTAGGACTTTACGTGTTTAGTAAGATTGGTGAAAAATTGAAAAATGGTTTTAATAAAAAGAAGAAACATTAGGGTTAATCTTAAGGAAGTAACTCTTAATCAAAAAAAAGCAATTGTTTTAAGCTTTGCACTAGCGGCCATTGTTGCTTCAATTGCAAAAGACTTAGACTTCTTTTTATTTGGAAATGAAGTGCCTTTAACAATTAACGACAAGGTCGCTCATTTTTTTGGAGCAGGTTTTTTCGGCTTTTTATCGGTTGTCATTTCTGAAAAGAAAATTACAATTTTAGGAGTTGGATTTAACTCGTTACTTCTTGCTTTTGCGTTGTTTTCAATAATTGAGGAGTACAGTCAAATATTTCGAAAAAACCGTGGGTTTTCAATTGCAGATATGTTAGCGAATCTACTTGGTATCGTAACTTTTTCAAAAATTGCCCTTTGGGCTTTAAGTAAAAGATTGTTTATTCGTTAAACCCTTTTTCTCCAATTAAAGGAACAAATTTAAAGTCACTATACTTTTCGGTTTTGGCTTTACCATCAGCAGTTTTTATTACCCTGTACATGGTTTGTACTTTTTCACCAACAGGAATTACCATTACACCTTCAGGTTTTAGCTGCTTAAAAAGTTCATTTGAGATTACTGGAGCAGCGGCTGTAACAATTATCCGATCAAAAGGTGCTTTTTCTGGCCAGCCTAAAGTGCCATCACCAACCTTTTGTGTTGGTCTTACTCCGAGTTTTTGAAACATCTCGTGAGCGCCTATACCCAATTCTTTAATTCTTTCAACGGTAAAAAGCTCAACTCCAAGTTTGCAAAGTACCGTGCCTTGATAACCTGAGCCTGTACCAATTTCTAATACCTTTTGACCTGGTTTTACATTTAAAAGCTGGGTTTGATAGGCAACAGTAAAAGGTTGAGAGATGGTTTGACCATTACTTATGGCCATGGCTTTATCTTGATAGGCCAAAGTATCAATTGCTGAATCTAAAAACCAATGCCGTGGAATTTCATTCATTACTGAAAGAACTTTAAGATCGGTGATTCCCTTTGACGCTATGGTTTGAATTAGCTTTTTTCTAAGGCCTTGGTGTTTTGGTAAGTCAATATAATTTCTTCCTTTTTGAGCCATTAGTAAATCTTCGATTCTTTTTTCAAGATTTCAATCAATTGTTTCAAATCATCGTTTTCAAACGCGGAATAAGGCATGTATATGAATTCGCTTTTTGAGAAATAGAGAAGAATGTCATTTTTATTCTGCTTTACTTCAGTTATGTTCTCAATAAAAAACTCATTGGAGCTACCATCAGCATGATTGGCCCTAATTTTTTCATTATTCACTTCATAGTATCTTTTCATTGATACACTACTAACCCTATTTGAATTTACATGAATAGTTAAGTAAATAAGTATCCATCCAGGATAAATAAAGCCATATACTACCAAGAATTTAACGAGCATTTCAGGCTCTTCCATGGTGAAATGAATAATTAACGCGGCAATAAAAGGCAACAAATACATATACCAACTTTGGCTAAAACGGTTACTGGCTAATATTTTAAAGTATTGCCATTTGGTTAATTCAATTTTGTTGGTGGTAATCATTTATTGTAAATAAATTGTGCTGCAAATAAGTAATCAGAATTGTGTATTGATGAATGAATTATACCCTGTTTAACAAGCTCAATATTTAATTCGTCAATAAGAAATTGGGTAATGTCTTCATTCTCAGCCCTAAAGATTGAGCAAGTGATGTAAGTTAGTTTTCCACCCTTTTTAAGATTCTTAATAGCATTAAGGCAAATTTGCTTTTGTCTTTTGGCAAAACCATCAATATCAGCTTTTCTAGTCTTTAGAATTCCGTCTGGGCTGCGGCCCCATGTACCACTTCCACTGCAAGGTGCATCAATTACAATTCCATCAAAAGTGTCACGGGTTTCTAGGCCTTTATTTAAAAGGTTGGCTCTAAAAGCGTTATAACCAATGCCATGTTCAGAAAGCCTTTTTTTGTAGTTTACTAATATTGAATCTCTTACGTCAGTTCCGGTAAGGTGTATTCTTTGATTTATTGAATTAAGTAAGAGAGATTTACCTCCGGCCCCACAGCAAGCATCCCACCACAGTTCGCCATTTTTTGGGTCAAGATAGTTTGCTGTTTGCTGAGATGCAAGGTCTTGAATGTAATAGCTCTTTGAAATTTCTTGAGGTAATAAATGAATTTTGGCATCTGCTTGGAGTTTTATTGAATGCTCATCTATTTCTTCGAAATTGAGTTCTGCCTCTTTAAGGTAATTAATGAGCTTTTGATAATCTTTTAAAACGCGTATAAATACAGGAGATTGCTTTAAAACCTTTTGAGCAAATTTTTCTTGAACAACCCCTTGAGATAATTTAAGTGTTTCCTTAAAGAAATTGTCTGAAAAATTGAATTCTATATGATTTTTACACCAGTTGATCTTTTCGTAAGGGTTTAACTCATTCCAATTTGAAGGCGTTTTATATGCTTCAAGTAAGGGTAAAGGCGTATGGCTAGAAAGCAGTAGGCCTAATTGAGCAGCTTTTTCAAATGAATAAACTTGGTTGTTATAACCAATTCTAAGATAGGAGTAAAGCACATGAGATATCTCATTTCTATCTCTTTTGCCATACTTTTTATTGCGTTTGAAGTAATTCTTAAGAAAGGCGGAAAAGGGGAGTGAGAAATTAAAGGTTTTCCAAATTTCGCCGGCCTGCCAAATCCGTTTATTCGGATTTATCATTCAATTTCAATGAGTTTATGGTCTTTAAACTTAAGAACCTTTACTTGATTATTGTAGAAAAACTTACAACTATCATCTTGTACAAGGTTTATTGAGTTATATGGGAGTTCAAAAATCAATTCATTGTTGAAACGCTGAAAATTAGTGCCATAGTTATGTAAATAAAGGCAATAATAAATGCTTTCGAAGTAGCCTGCAATGGCATATTTTCCCGGTTCAGCACTATACTTTTTTCGATACTTCTTTATAAACCTTTTAAGTAAAGTATCATTATAATTAACATTTTGGGTGCACACAAAATGCATATTTAACCTGGCCCAGGCTTCACTATCCATACTTTGAAAATCAAGCCAAGATTCTCTTCCGATTACATTGTGGTTGTTTAAAGATCTACGCAATTCAGCAATTACGGTGGTTACAAAAGTTTCTCTATCAGAGCAAATAACAACCACTGCCGAATCAGGTAACTTATCTTTAAGGTAGTTTTTGTCAATAAAATTTTTATTGATTTTGTCTATTGTTACTTTTTCTTGTAACCAGCTTGGCAAAGAAGATTTAATTCTTTCGGCTTCGCTAACTTCATAATCTACAGCTCTGCAAAAAATGAAAACTTCATAGGTAGAGTCGTATTTGTTTTCAATTAGGCTAGCCGTAGATCTATTTAGCTCTGCAATAGTGGGTTTTGAAAAAATGAACCGATCGGTAAAATCATTGCACTCATCAACCGTAGCTAATGGAGAAATAACGTTAGCATTATGCTCTGAAGCATATTCTCTAATTGCTTTTAGGTTATTCGGAAAAAGCGGCCCAAAGAACAAATGCACGGTATCATCAAGGTTTTTTAGCGCATTTGTAATAGTTGAAGTATCGTTTCTAGTATCAACAACGGAAACATTGCCATTAAAACCGGCTTTTGATAATGTGTCGAAGGCCAATTGAGCTCCCCACCAATAGTCTAAGGCAACTTCGGCATAAAACTTTTTTTGAGATGATAGGCTAGGGTAATCATTAAGAAAAAGCGGAAGGAAATAGGAGATATTGTATTCCTCTTTTTGATTGAGCGGGTATGCTAACGAAAGAGAATCAGGAATTTCCTCAATTACCTCATTTTCTTTCTCTTCTCCGGCCGTTTTAATTGTGTCTCTTGTTTCTTCAATTTGTTCAACTACAGTTGTTTTTTGGGCCCCGCTACATCCAAATAGAAAGCTGAGCGCAACAACCAATAGCGCTTTAGAAAAAGAGACATCAATATTACGAAGCATACGAACCTTGGCTTTTGTCAAAGCAAAGATAAAGGGTCGCAAAGCAAAGGGTAAACAAGTTTAGGAGTTTATTCCCATTCAATAGTTGCGGGTGGCTTAGAGCTAATGTCATAAACAACCCTATTTATACCGCTTACCTTGTTAATAATGTCATTAGATATTTTTGCCAAAAGCTCATAAGGAAAGTGTACCCAATCCGCTGTCATGCCATCTACAGAAGTAACAGCACGTAGTGAAACAACCTTTTCATATGTACGCTCATCGCCCATTACACCTACTGAATGAACAGGCAAAAGAATTGTACCTGCTTGCCACGTTTTATCGTACCAACCAGATTTTTTAAGATGATCAATATAAATTTTATCAGCTTCTTGAAGAATGCGAACGTTTTCAGCATTTACATCTCCAAGAATTCTAATGGCTAAACCGGGGCCAGGAAAAGGATGACGACCAAGAATGTTTGGATCAATCTTTAGTTCAGCTCCCACTCTTCGCACTTCATCTTTAAAAAGCGTTCTTAGTGGCTCTACCACCTTTAGGTGCATTTTTTCTGGCAAGCCTCCTACATTGTGATGAGACTTAATTGTGGCTGAAGGGCCTTTTACACTTACAGATTCGATTACATCAGGATAAATTGTTCCCTGACCCAACCATTTTGCACCTTTAATTTTCTCAGCTTCTCTTTGAAAAACGTCTATAAATACTTTTCCTATGGCTTTTCTCTTGGCTTCGGGCTCTGATATGTTTGCCAATGCATTTAAGAATTCTTCTTTTGCATCTACACCAATAATATTTAGCCCCATGTGCTTGTAAGAATCCAGTACTTCAGTGTACTCGTTTTTTCTTAATAAGCCATTATCTACAAAAATGCAGGTGAGCTGATCTCCAATTGCTTTATGTATTAACTCCGCTGCAACGGTAGAATCTACACCGCCAGAAAGGCCCATAATTACCTTATCGTTACCTATTTGATCTTTTAATGCATCAACGGTTTCTTCGATAAAGTGAGCCGGAGTCCAATCTTTCTGAAAATCACATATGTTCAGAAAATTGTTGAGTAAAGCTTTGCCTTCAGTGCTATGATGAACTTCAGGGTGAAACTGAATTCCCCAAATATTCTTATTGTTAACCTGATAAGCAGCTACTTTAACATCTTCGGTACTCGCAATCTTGCTAAAATCATCAGGTAGGTTTAGAATGGTATCTCCATGAGACATCCATACTTGAGAATTTAGAGACAAGCCGTTGAGTAAAGGGTTATCATCTTTAGAAACTACATGAGCTCTACCGTATTCTCTAATCTCACTTGGTGCAATTTTGCCGCCATTAATATGCGCTAAAAGTTGCGCGCCGTAACAAATTCCTAATAAAGGAACATTATGCTGCAAAATTCCTTCTGTAAGATAAGGTGCATCTTTTTCTAGAACAGAAGAAGGCCCACCTGAAAGAATTATACCTTTTACAGAGCTATCTAGCTCAGGTAAATGATTGTACGGATGAATTTCAGAGTAAACGTTTAGCTCTCTAACTTTACGTGCAATAAGTTGTGTGTATTGCGATCCGTAGTCAACTATTACTAATTTCTCGTCCAATGCTGACAAATTGAGAAGTGAGTGCTGTTTTTCGCCTAATTTTTAAGAATATTCAGTGTGAAAAAGAGAGCGCTTTATTTTCTCTTCTTTTTCTTTTCATCTACGAATTTTCCATTCTTTACTTCGCCAAGAATGATAACTTCTTTTGTTTTGGAATATTCTTGCGCCGCTTGATCCATTTCTTCTTTGGTTTCTCTCATAAGTTTGATACCAGATGCGGCTCCAGGATTACGTACTTCCAAGTAAAACCCATTCTTAAGGGTTTTGGGCTTGGTGGGTGGTCTACCAGCGATAACTAAAAATTTTTAATTGGAGCGCGAAAGTATATTAATTTAAATAAAATACCTAAGAAACAAGGGTTTAAATAAAAACACCCCGCTAAAAAGCGGGGTGTCGCAGAACTAAATTTTCAAATTTTAGTAAGACCTTCTTCGGTCGTAACCTCCTTCGTTTCTTCTGCCGTAGTTGTTGTCTCTACGACCACCACCGCCTCCGCGGTTGTCGTCACGAGCTTCTTTTACTACAATTGTTCTACCATCAAGATCACTTTCGTTAAGTTCGTTGATAGCGTTCATTGCTGCTTCGTCATCTGGCATTTCTACGAAACCGAAACCTTTAGATTTTCCAGTGTCGCGATCCATGATAACTCTGGCTGAAGATACTTCGCCAAATGGTTCAAATGCTTGTTGCAGACCATCGTTAGTGGTCGAATAGCTCAAGCGGGCTACAAAAAGATTCATCAAAAAAATAATTAAATAAAAAAATACGTGTTAGGCAATCAATCTTAATTCAGAACTATCTCTTTTGCTAAGTCCTTTATTTTAAATAAATTGCGTTAACGGCGGCGAAAGTACGTGCTTTTAATATGCCGCAATCAAATTTCTTTAATTATTTACTCTTTCTAACTTCTCTTTTAGACTGGTAATCTTTTCAATTGTATCAGCCTGCTTCTTCTTTTCAATAGTTACAACCTGCTCTGGTGCATTATTTACAAATCGCTCGTTTGAGAGTTTTTTCTCTATTCCTTTTAAGAAACCTTCCAGTCTTTTTATTTCTGATTTGGTTTCTTCCACTTCTTCAGCTGACATTTTGGTATCAGAACCCATATTAAATATCTCAGAAGTGCCGCTTAAAAAAGACTGTTTTCCTTCAGGCTTATTATCGGTGATTTCAGAAATCGAAATACCCGCCGACGCCTTTATTAAATGGTTGAAGTCATTAAAAAATGCAGTTTCAGAAGATATTATTTGACAGTCTAGTTCTGATCCAAGACTCATTTTTTGCGAGACTTTGTAATTTCTTGCATCGGATATTAGGGCATCTAGAAGTTTATATTCTTTAAGATGGCTTGAATTGAAACTTTCTGTTTTTGGATATTCTTCAACACAAATACTTTGGCCATCTTTTCTTTCTTTGAGCATATGATAAAGCTCTTCTGTAACAAATGGCATTAGTGGATGCAGAAGTTTTAGGCAAGTTTCGAAGTAATCAAGCGTTCTTTCGTAAGCAGCTCTATCAATTACAGTATCTTTTCTTGGTTTAACCCATTCCAGGTAGTTTGAGCAGAAATCAGTCCAAATGAGTCTATACACCGATTGGAGTACCTCAGACAGTTTGAACTTCTCATAGGCCGTTTCAATTTCTTTTAGACTCTGAGTAAGCTTTGATTCAAAAAGCTTTGCAGCCTGTTGGTTTTTTGCAATTGTTGCATCATCGGCATCATCAACAATTTTGTCAAAGCCAATCCAAGATTTTGTGAGATTATGGGCGTTCCATATTTTGTTAATGAAGGCGCTTCCCTGGTCACACAATTTTTCGCTAAACAAAAGATCGTTGCCAGCAGGTGAAGATATCATAATACCAAAGCGAACACTATCAGCTCCATAGTGATCAATTAGCTTAAGCAAATCAGGTGAATTGCCTAGTTGCTTAGACATTTTTCTACCCTGATCATCTCTCACAATCCCGGTAAAGTATACATGCTTAAATGGTTTAGTTTCTCTAAACGCTTTGCCTGCCATTATCATTCGGGCTACCCAAAAGAATATAATATCGGGTCCGGTTACCAATACATCTGTAGGATAGTAGTAGTTTATTTCTTCGTTATCTGGATTTGCAATTCCGTCAAAAACTGAAATTGGCCAAAGCCAAGACGAAAACCAAGTGTCTAATACGTCTGGGTCTTGCTCCAATTGGTCAAGAGTAACTTTCGCATCTATTTTTTGAGCCTTTAAAAGGGCGTCTTTTTCATTTTTGGCAACTACAAATTCACCATTTGGTAAATACCATGCCGGAATTCTGTGTCCCCACCATAGTTGACGAGAAATACACCAATCCTTTATATTTTCCATCCAATGGCGGTAGGTGTTTTTAAATTTGGCCGGATGAAATTGCACCTCATCGTCCATTACCATGTCAAGGGCAGGTTTTGCTAAGTTTTCCATATTGCAAAACCACTGTAACGAAAGTTTAGGCTCAATAACAGCACCAGTTCTTTCTGATGTTCCTACGTTGTGCGTTAAATCTTCAATTTTTACAATTATTCCCTTTTCTTTAAGCAGATCGGCTACTTTCTTTCTGGCAATTTCACGGTCTTCGCCTATAAAAACTTGAGCTTTTGCATTTAAAGTGCCGTCATCATTTAAAATGTCAATAATTGGTAAATTATGCTTGTGGCCAATTTCATGATCATTGAGATCATGGGCAGGCGTAATTTTTAAGCAACCTGTACCAAATTCAATATCAACATACTCATCTTCTATAATTGGCACTTCACGCTCAACTATTGGGATTATGACTTTTTTGCCTTTTAAGTGTGTAAACCTCTCATCGTTAGGATTTATACATACGGCAGTATCGGCCATTATAGTTTCAGGCCTTGTTGTGGCAATGGTTAGCCTTTCATTTTCGCTACCTGCAACTTTGTAGTTAACATAGTACAGTTTATCAGTACGCTCAACAAAGTTTACTTCTTCGTCACTTAAAGCAGTTTTTGCAGAAGGATCCCAGTTGATCATTCGGGTTCCACGGTATATTAGCCCTTTTTCATATAACGCGTTAAAAGTTTCAATTACCGCGTCATACCTTATGTCATCCATGGTAAAAGCGGTGCGATCCCAATCGCAAGAAGCACCAAGCTTTTTTAGTTGCTCTAGTATTATTCCACCGTATTTTTCTTTCCAGTCATGTGCATGCTCAAGAAATTTATCGCGTCCAATTTCAAATTTATTAAGTCCTTGCTCTTTTAGAAGGTTAACCACCTTTGCCTCGGTGGCGATACTAGCATGATCGGTGCCCGGAACCCAACACGCATTAAAACCTTTCATACGAGCGCGTCTAATTAAAATGTCTTGTATGGTGTTATTAAGGGTATGGCCCATATGCAATACTCCGGTAACATTGGGCGGCGGAATTACAATGACAAAAGGCGGACGATTATCGGGTTTTGAAGAAAATAAATCATTCTTTAACCAGTAATTATACCACTCTGATTCTCTTTCAACAGGGTTGTATGCCTTTGGGGTTGTCATTGCTATTATAAAATTTGGCGCAAATATAAATTGGGCACTACCCAATATATCCAATCAATATTCGTAATTGCTTAATTCACCATATTTGCGACTACCTAAACTAAATAATTGCCAAGAAAATTTAGCACCGCTAAGCGGATAGGTCTCTTTTTTAGGGGACTTACTTCAGCCTTTAGATCTGAACCAGAATTTATAATTGCCGGTGTTCAAAAAGGGGGCACCACATCCTTGTTTGCATATTTAGATCAACATCCGAGCCTTAAGCTTTCTAGGCCAAAAGAAGTTCATTTTTTTGATGATAGGTATGAGAAAGGTATGGCGTATTACCGAAGGTTTTTTCCGCTAAAAATTTTTGGTAAGCGAACAGGAGAGGCGTCTCCATTCTATATTTTTCATCCTCATGTTGCAAAAAGGATTAAAAGAGAATTGCCCAATTGCAAGATAATCATCGTTCTTAGGAATCCGATATTAAGAGCCTACAGCCATTATCAAATGGAGTGTAGGCAAGGGAATGAAAACTTGAAAACTTTTGAAGAAGCGATTGATGCTGAGCATGGGAGACTGAAGGGTGAATTGGACAAAATATTGGCAGATGAAAATTACTTTTCAGTGCCATATAGAAGTTTCTCTTACGCTTCTAGGGGTATGTATGCTCCCCAGGTAAAACAATGGATTGATATATTTGGGAAATCTCAAATACACTTTATAAAAAGTGAAAATCTGTTGGCTAAACCTGAAGAAGAGCTTAAAAAGGTTTATACGTTTCTAGAACTTAAGCAAGTTTTACCTTTAAGCTTGAGCAAAAAGCATGTGCACAATTATCCTGAAATCAACAAAGAAACTTTAGAAAAGCTAAAGGTGAAGTTTGAAAATGACCAAAAAGAACTTACCAAGCTTATTGGTGGTGATTTCAGTTGGTTTTAAAGGAATGCGGTTTTAAAAAGCTAAATGTCTTCAAATAACCTTTGACTTATAAACTAAATAGACCATTAGATTATTTTGACAATGCGTACCTTTTAAATTCTTAAGATTGCTTTGCTATTGAATAACTTTGCTTTTTAAACCATTGGATGGATTTTATTGATAAAAAAGAGTTTGCGGAGGCGTCAAAACTCAAAAAATACGGTTTAGACTTTTTGTCAGGTACTTTGATGAAATTGTTTAGATACGATAAAGTAAATGACCTCTACAACTCTTCATATGATGAAAACCCACTAGTTTTCATAGATAATTTGTTTAAAAACCTTGATGTTACCATTGACGTAAAGGAGAAAGAACTGGAAAGGTTACCCAAAGAAGGTCCATTTATAATTACGGCCAACCATCCGTATGGCTTTATCGATGGATTAATTCTTATAAAAATATTGCTAAGTAGAAGACCAGACAGTAAGGTTATGGCCAATTTTATGTTAGAGAAAATTGAGCCTTTAAAACAGTCTTTCTTTGCAGTAAACCCATTTGAAGGAGATCATGTAAAAGCATCTAGTTTTGGGGGATTAAGAAGAACCTTAACACATCTTAGAGAAGGTCATCCACTTGGATTATTTCCGGCAGGAGAAGTTTCGACAAGATATAGGGGCTCAAACAAAATTGCCGATAGAGATTGGCAGCTATCGGCAATAAAGATTATTAAGGCAGCCAAAGTACCTGTAATACCTTTATTCTTTTTTGGAACGAATAGTGGTTTTTTTCATCTATTAGGTAATATTCACCCAGCCCTTAGATCGGCAAGGATTCCGGCCGAAATTCTTAATAAAAAAGGACATACGATTTCTTTAAGAATTGGTAACCCTATACAGTCCAAAGAAATAGCTGAGTTTAATACTGACGAAGAGATTGGAAAGTTTTTAAGAGCTAAGACATATGCCATTGGCACAGAGGTGAAGATTAAAAATTATTTTAGGCCAAATTTTCAAGCCTTAAAAAGGCCCCAGCGAATAATTGATGCAGTACCAACTGAATCGCAGCTTGCCGAAATTGAAAAACTTGGTAGAGACAGTTTTATTCTGGAGCAAGGAGACTTTTCAGTTTACATTGCCCACTCAAATCAGATTGAAAATATTCTTAGAGAAATAGGTAGGCTAAGAGAAATTACTTTTAGAGATGTAGGAGAAGGAAGCAACGAATCAATTGACATTGATGAGTATGATCTTTACTACAGACACATGTTTATTTGGGATAATAAAAAGGAGCAAATTGCTGGAGCCTACAGAATTGGTAAAGGTGATGAAATAATGACCGATTATGGTAAAAACGGTTTTTATACCCAAAGTCTTTTTAGATATAAAGATGAGTTTGGATCAATTCTAAGACAAACCGTAGAGCTTGGGAGATCATTTGTAGTAAAGGATTACCAAATGAAACCGCTGCCACTATTTTTACTTTGGCGGGGGATTTTACATTTTCTGCTTCAAAATACACAGTATAGGTACATAATAGGGCCGGTAACAATTAGTAATCAGTATAGCGATATTGCAAAATGGATGATTATAGAGTTTGTTAAAAGGAACTTTTATGATGCCGAATTAGCGGGAATGGTGAATCCAAGAACTGAGTTTGAAGTAAAAAAGAAAGATAGAGACGAGAAACTGCTTGATGCCTTAAATTTTTCTGATTTGGGTAAACTTGATAAACTCATTAGTGAAATTGAACCTTCAGAAAGTAGGGTGCCTGTTCTTTTGAAGAAATATTTAAAGCAAAATGCAAAGATTATAGGCTTTAATATTGATCCAAAGTTTAATAATGCACTTGATGGTTTAATGATTCTTGATATGAATGATTTGCCTCAAGGAACCATTGATAAATTGAAAATGGAAATGAAAGAACAAAGTAGCAAGTTTTCTGGTGCTAACTAATTTCAGGAACTTCCATATTAAAGTGATTCCCTTCAAAAAACGATTGGTAAAAAACATAAATAAAATAGGCGCCAATAACTGTAAAAGCAATTCCAAGTACTTTATTTAAGATAAAGACTGCTCTTGGGGTCATTACTTTACCAATAAGCTTTGCCAAAAAAGCCTTTGTAATGTCGCTAATAAATATTACTCCTAGCAAGCCACCAATAAACTGACTAAACTCAAATCGATTTGTTGGGCTTACACTACCTAAAATGCCAACCCAAAGTGCCACAGTAAATGGGTTTAGAATATTAACTCCAAATCCTTTTAGAATAAAATGGCCAAATGTTCTTTGGTTTCCTTCTATACTCACGTTTTGATTGGCCGTAGATTTTCTCAAAATCATTGTTAGGCCAAAAACGGCTATTAGAATACCTGATGCCAAACTAAAGGCTTGTTTAAAGGCGGTTAATTCAAAAAGAGGACGTAACCCAAGAAATATTAGGGCAAGGAGTATAAGATCAGAAATAAATATACCAAGTGCAAACCCCAAGGCTTTTCTAAACCCCATTCCCATACCTACTTTGATTAGATAAAAAAATGATGGGCCCGCACTAAACATTAGCACCAAACCGTAAAGAATACCTTTGATTAAATAGTCCAATACTGTTAAAGAATTAAGATCAATACAATAAGTTCAATTGATGCTTCTTTAATGTGAAAATCAAATTAAAGTTTTACAAATCTTTATTCTCTAAAGTTTAGCTTGTATTATTAAGAATGTAAAGAAGAGATGCTCTTTAGCTACTCTGCCCTTTAAATTTAGATGGGTCAAATTTTTCACCACCTAAACCATAAAGAAGTATCATTCTACTATACCTAATAAAGGGAGGTATGAGCAAGAAGGCCAAGCTGGCTATGATGCCAACGTAGGTCCACATATCGGGGTTTCCAAAAAAAAAGAAAATTATAAGGCTAGTGGTTATAGCTAAACCAGCATTAAATCCATAGGTTATATACATGGCTCCCCAGTAAAATCCGGGTTCTGGCTCAAAGTCCATATTACAATTTGGGCAATGCCTGTGCATTTTTAAAAAGCTCCAAGAGTAAGTAGGGTGTAAAAATGCATTTTGAGATCTGCAATGGGGGCATTTTTGCTTAATCATGCTCCCAAACCAACCAGGGTATTTAGACATTTTGCAATTGCTGTTTTTTATTTCGATATCTAAAAAACCAAATAGCTCCAATACTTACTATCATGATATAGGGCATGGCAAGTAGGTATAAGATGCCTTGGTTTAATCCCAAGCCTGAAGTTCCACCATCGGCTAAATTACTTTCAACAGTAGATTTACAAGCTTGACATTGGGCCGCAACCTCACCAAAATTTGAGACTAAAATGGTGACAATGATTACACCAATAACAGCAATTTTCGAATATTTAGTGTTAATTCTAACCATAATAAGGGGCTATCATCAAATATACCACTACTCCTGTTATGGCCACATAAAGCCATAAAGGGAATGTAATTTTCGCCAGTTTTCTATGCATTTCTATTCTACCAGTAATGGCCCTTATGTAAGTAAACAACACGAATGGAATAATTACAACAGAAAGTAGAATATGGGAAATAAGTAAAGTGTAGTATAAATATTTTACCAGTCCTTCGCCGCCAAACGGGGTAGGAGGGGTGCTTACATGATATAGTACATACATCACCAAAAACAAAAGAGAAATACCTAGTGCAATTTTCACTAGGTTTTCGTGCCGCTTAACCTGTTTGTTTTTAATAGCTACAAAGGCAAAAATGAGCACAATGGCTGTTATGGCATTAAGACTAGCATAAATAGGGGGTAAAAAGCTAAAGTCAACACCTTTTATATATTGATCTCTAAAAAGAACTGCAACAACAACAGGAATTACAATTGATACAATTGTTGCGAGCCTGTTGTATTTCTTAATTTTTGATAGGTTCGTTTCCATACTCTGCACGTAAAACCACTAATTCACCTAAAATGTTTCTATCAAATTTGCCATGTGCCGTATAATAAATTGAACGGATTCTTCCGTCTTTATCAATTAGGTAAGATACATGATCTTTTAAGGGGTTTTCACAGAAAGAAAAGCTATTTTGCAATTTAGATTCAATTAAATCTTCCATTTTCAACTCGGCTTTTTCTTTGAGCCAAACGGAGAAAGTGTCTGACTTTAAATCAATGTCTGATAAGCTCAAAATAACAACGTCGTCAACCATATTTCTTGGATGCACTTTGGCTTTCTCAAGCCTTACGGCAAGGGCGGTTAGGTTCGAATGTGCATCGTCCCAAATACTGTTTTCTAAGCCTTCACTTAAGTAAAGCAGAACGTGCTTATTTTCAACAACTTCAGGATTTGATAATATAGTTTGAAAGTCTATGGCAAAATCTACCGAATCTCCATTAACAAGAGATTTTTCGCCATATACGGGAAGATTAACTAACTGAGTGGTACCGGTTTTAAAAACCAGTATAAGTGCTAATGGCACTACCAGCACAATAATTAAAATGCCGGCATTTCGCCAATTCATCTTCTTAACCTTGAGTTTCTATTATGAGCAGCGCTACGAGATAAACAACAAAAATTAAAGGAAGAATAACAGAATACATTAATCTCTTTAATTCATGTTTCATGTGCATAAAGTAAAGCACAATTCCCGCAGCCTTAAATACAGTTAGTACTAAAAATATTACGGTTCTAGCAACACCAGGATTCATTGCAAACGCAAATACAAACTCTACTGCAGTAAGAACAAATAGTACGAAAAACACTACCCAAATTTCTTTTTTATTTGAGTGAGGGACGTGCAAGCCATATGCTTCTGCTTCGTATTCCCCGTCTTTTACCATATCGTGTGGAGAGTCAGACATAATGTAATCTTTTTTCGAGTTTTAAATTAATTAAATCAAATAGAATAGGGTGAATACAAATACCCAAACCAAATCTACAAAGTGCCAGTATAAACCAACTTTTTCTACCATCTCATAATGGCCTCTTTGGAGCATTAGTCCTTTAGACACCATAATAAATAGAATTACAAGTATAACAACACCTGAGAATACGTGAAATCCATGAAATCCAGTGATAAAGAAGAAAAGTTTCCCGAATGATAATGTTTGACCTGAAGGGATTACCATTTCTGCGGTTCCTGGGTCTACGTAATCTCCATTATGGTTCATGTAAGCCACACCATTTCCGTCAAGTACCGGGTCCGAAACAACAGGGAAATGATCTGGGCCTAATAATTTAGATCCATCATTTCTTTCTTCGCCATGAATATTCCATTCTTCACCATCTATAACTGTTTTAACAGGATAAAAAATTCGTCTCTCAGCAATCCAACCTTTAGGGTCTTCATGGCCATGAGCTTCACCATCAAGCAATTCTTGTTCAATTTTGAAATCATTCTCAGATACGCCAATCCATAAGCCTTGATGTAGTAAGTGAGACCACTCATAGGCTTGACAGCCTAAGAAAAGAGCGCCACCAATAATCGTAGCGAATAAATATTTAATTACCGCGCTATTATCTTTCCTATGCCCGGCTTCTACTGCCAATACCATGGTTAAACTCGAGGCAATTAAAATAAAGGTCATTAAACCAACAAATACCAACGGCCAACCACCATGAGGAGCTAAGAAAGGAAAGCTTTGGTAAACAATCTCTGGATTTGGCCAAGTTGTGGCCGAGAATCTTTGAAAACCGTAAACGGTTAAGAAGGCTGAGAATGTAAAAGCATCTGAAAGTAAGAAGAACCACATCATTACTTTCCCATAAGTAGCACCTAAGGCCAGTTTTCTACCGTCCCAAATGCTTCCGCCGTTTTCAATTGTAATTTCAGTTGACATATGCTATTGCTTAAGTCTAAATTATGCGTTGGTTAAGAATAAATATAAATAAATCCATAAAGCTCCTACAAAGTGCCAGTAGGTAGCAACAGAATTAATTTTTTGAGTTTTAATCTCAGCACCACTTAAAAGAAAAGATCTTAAAAGAGCCACTAAAATTGCTAAAAGTCCTATAGTAAAATGCACTACATGCACTCCTGATATTACGTACAAGAATGAACCAGAAGGGTTTCCTACTAAATAAATACCTTGATCCATTAGTTGGTTCCAACCTTCAAGTTGGAAATAAACAAAAAGCCCACCTACAATAAGAGAAAGTAAAAGTGCCACTTGCATCATGGCTTTATTCAGTTTCTTATGTGCAAATTGAGCAAAAGCCATGGTTCCGCTTGATAACAGAACTACTATACATGAATAAACGAAAATTGTAGGTAATTCAAAGTTTACCCAGTTTCCTTGTGCTTTTCTTACAATGTAACCACTAGTAAATGCAGCAAACATCATTGCCACGCTTACCAAAAAGATCCACATAGTAAATTGAGTAGGATCAATTTTGAAGTTGGTTTCTTCTTTTTTAGTTGTAAGTGTTGACATTATTTTATCAAAAATTCAATTAGATAAATAATCAAAATTATAGGGAGATAGGCAAATGATGCAAACATTAATTTTTTCGCTTCCTTGTCTCCAAGAGTCTTGAATAACTTAATGGCTTTGCCCAATAAATACAATCCAGTAATAGATACGAGTACAGCACTAAACCAGGTAGTAACTCCAAAATAAGCAGGAATGAGAGCTGCCGGTATTAGTACGGTGGTTAAGATCATAATTTGCCAGGCAGAGTTCTTATCTCTTTGCCCGCCAATTGGCATCAATTTAAGGCCAGCTTTTTTGTAGTCAGCATCGAGCAACCAAGCAATGGCATAAAAGTGTGGAAATTGCCAAAAGAATTGAAGAACAAACAGGGTCCAACCGAAAGCTCCAATTTGCCCACTTGCAGCAGCTATGCCCACCATAGGAGGAATGGCGCCTGAAACAGCACCCACCCAAACTGAGATACCATTAATTTGCTTAAGCGGAGTATACATAAATGCATAAACTACTAAACCAATAAACGCAAGAATAGCGCTTAGCTCATTTAGAAAATACCCTAAAAGAAAAACACCAAGAATACCAGTTATAAAAGAAGCAAGAAGTGCTTCGTTAACTGACATTCTATTTGTAGCAACCGGTCTATTTAATGTTCTTGTCATTAATAGATCTGTTTTTCTTTCAATTACTTGGTTTAAACTATTGGCAGATGCCACAGTTAAGAAACCACCAATGAGTAATGGAAAAAGTAAAAGGTAATCAGCAGCGCTTGAGGCAGCTACCATGTAGCCAACAAACGTTGAGAAAACCACTAAGCTAGTAAGCCTAAGTTTAAACAACTGGCTATAGTCTGAAGCTTTTGCCTTAGCAATTGCCTTAAACGAAACCTGATTTATTGACTGACTAGAATTCATTATTACTTACTCTCCTTCAGTTACTTCTTCAGCTTTGGTAGTAGAATTTGGAGCAATCCTTTTTATAGGATCATGATCTTCTGCATCATAATCAACTCCATTATCAATATCTTCTTCGCTTATCCATTGCGGAATGTAGTCAAGCGTTAATCTTTCGTCTGGTTTACTGAATTCATGTGGTCCTCTAAATACTGATGGAACAGGGCCATCCCAATTACCATGACCAGGATTAGCAACAGACCATTCTAATGTAGCACCTTTCCAAGGGTTTCTACCAGCCTTTTCCCCATTAAACATACTTACAAAGAAGTTGTATAAGAATAAGAATTGAGCAGCGAAACCAACAATGGCAGCAACTGTCATGAATTTATTTAGATCAATAAAAACTTCAGCAAATTCAAACTCAGTAAATGCATAATATCTACGTGGTACACCAGCTAATCCTTGAAAGTGCTGCGGGAAGAACACACAATAAACAGAAACAAAAGTTAACCAGAAGTGCAGGTAACCCAATTTCTTATTCATAATTCTACCAAACATTTTAGGATACCAATGGTAAACTCCTGAGAACATACCAAATATTGCAGATGCACCCATTACAATATGGAAGTGAGCTACAACGAAATATGTATTATGAAGCGGAATGTCAATAGCTGCATTTCCTAAGAATATACCAGTTAAACCACCACTAATAAAAAGTGAAACAAGTCCAATGGCGAACATCATTCCATTTGTGAAGCGGATGTTTCCTTTCCATAATGTAGCTAAATAGTTAAAGGTTTTAACCGCTGATGGAATTGCAATAATTAAAGTTACAATCATGAATACACCTCCTAAGAATGGATTCATACCCGTTACAAACATGTGGTGACCCCACACAATGAAGGATAGTACCGAAATACCTAATAGTGAAATTACCATTGCGTGATAACCAAATATTGGTTTACGTGCATTGGTGGCAATTACTTCTGAGGTAATGCCCAAAGCAGGCATTAAAATGATATAAACTTCAGGGTGACCTAGGAACCAGAATAAGTGTTGGAAAAGAATTGGACTACCACCAGTTTGAGCGGTAAGCGCTTCGCCTCCAATAAATATGTCTGATAAGTAGAAGGACGTACCAAAGCTTCTATCAAAAATTAACAACAAGGCAGCAGAAAGTAATACTGGGAATGATAATGTACCCAATATAGCTGTTAAGAAAAATGACCAAATTGTTAATGGTAATTTTTTGAAAGACAATCCTTTTGTTCTCATATTAAGGATTGTAGAAATATAGTTTAGTGCACCCATTAAAGATGATGCAATGAACAATGCCATTGATACCAACCATAATGTCATTCCTAATCCTGAACCAGGTATTGCCTTAGGTAAGGCACTTAATGGCGGATATATAGTCCAACCTGCAGAAGCCGGTCCAGATTCAATAAACAATGACATTAACATGATTACTGAAGAAACAAAAAAGAACCAGTAAGAAAGCATGTTTAAGAAGGGTGATGCCATATCTCTAGCACCAATCTGCAATGGAATAAGTAGGTTCGAGAAAGTACCACTAAGGCCGGCAGTTAATACAAAGAATACAATTATGGTTCCGTGCATCGTTACTAGGGCCAAATACTTATCCGGAGAAAGAATATATGCTTCTCCAGTGTCAGTTAAGTAATTCCCAAAAAGACCTTTCAAAAAGCCAAGGTCCATTCCGTCCCAACCAAGTTGTAAACGGAAAAATACAGATAAGAATCCACCAACAAACCCCATAATAATACCAGTAATAAGGTACTGGCGGGCAATCATTTTGTGGTCCTGACTGAAGATGTACTTTGTGATAAAACTCTCTGAGTGTCCGTGAGCGCTCATAATAATTTTTTAGGTGTTTATTGGCTGTTTTACTTCAGTGTCAATTGGTTGTTGTCATTATCGCTAGCAGAAGCCATAGCCGGAGTTAGCTCGTTAAGCCAAGCTACATAATCGCTTTCTTCTACTACTCTTATGTAACGTTTCATATTGTAGTGGTTAGCACCACAAATTTGGTTACAAGCTAATTCAAAATTGAAATCGGGGTTCCCAATTTTATCTCTAAACTCTTCGGTTGTGTATTTGGCAGTTAGGTTGAACTGGGTAGGTGTTCCTGGTACACAATACATTTGAGCTCTAAAATGCGGTAATAGTGCAGAGTGTAAAACATCTTGTGATCTCATTCTCAATCTAATCTGTTTTCCTTTAGGAAGTACCAATTCGTCTTGCAACACATCATCTGCAGATGCAGGGTCAGAAAGATCAAGACCAACTGCGTTTGGAAGACCATTTGGCATTTCCGTTTGTGTTAAACGGTAGTCAGTTTTACCCAATTGACCATCAGGGCCAGGGTATCTAAATTTCCAACCAAATTGATATGCGTAAAGCTCTACCTCGTAAACATCTTCTTCAGCTGCTGCTGTAATAGTAGTGTTAACCCAAATTCTAAACCCAAATAATACAAGAACTGTTAGCACCAAGGCCGGAACAGATGTCCATATAAGTTCTAACTTGTCGTTTTTAGGATAATAAATGGCTTTTTGACCATCTTTTTGCTGATAGCGATAAGCGAACCAGAAAAGCAATATTTGAGTTATAACAAAAACTAAACCTGTAATTCCTGCAGTAATCCACATAATGGTATCAATCTCTTTACCGTGAACTGATGCAGACTCTGGTAAGATGTATTCGCTATGTACGGCTATTTCATAAGCTATACCTGCAAATAACGCAACCAAGAAAATCAACATAAGGTTTCCGTTGATTTTGTTAAAGTTAGGTTCAGATGAATCTCCTGAAATCTTGCGTAAGCCAGAAAGTAATTGACCGGCAACGCCAAGAACAACTAAGAGAAGAATTACAATAATGGAAATAAGAAAGTAAAAAGTAGACTTGTCACTATCAGACACGGCTTCAGAGCCATTCTCAAGTTGCTTGTTTATGGCATATTGAGAATATCTTTTGTTGTTGAGACCTTGAGGTGTTGGAGCTTGTGCCCAAGTTTCATCCTGCAAGTTGCCAACTTCAATAGCAACATCTTCAGTGTGTGCTGCTTCTTCGTGGTGAGATGCGAACGTGACATTCGCTACTGTGAACGTAAATAAAACGCTCATTACCAAGCCTAATACGCGGGGTGCGACGAGTTTACTCATCAAGTGAATTTTAGTTAAAAAACCTAACATTTAGTAAATGCTGTGCAAATCTAATCGCTTTCAGCAATTATGCGAAGCTATAAAGTTGAAATAATCAACTATTTGTTCAACATCAAATTTGGTTATTATTTGAATTGCTGAATATCAATTGATTGACTTGCATGTTTTATTTCTTCTTTATTATTCGATGCGATTATTACAGTTCCATGCTTTTTTAGGTTGGGTAAATGTTTATTGAACCAGTTAAACCCGTTCGAATCAAGGTGAGAACAAGGTTCATCAAACAGATAAATTTCATTCAAAAAAAATAAGTTAAGTGAAAGTTTTACCCTTTGTTTCATTCCCGATGAGTACTCCTTAATAGGTTTTTTAGCAAAATGTTCTAAAAAACAGGTAGTAATTATCTGATCTAAACTAAGAGTGGGTTGCTTAAATTTTGAATGAAATTTTAAAAGCTCTAAAAAAGAAAATTCATCAGGAATATCAATATATGGAGCAACAAATCCAATATGCTCATAAACCATTGAATGGTCGTTATCCGCAACTTCATATACTAAGTTGCCAGCATCAGGTTCAAGTTGAGAAGAGAGCACCCTTAATAAGGTTGACTTGCCACTTCCATTTGAACCTGTTATAGCTGTAATGATTCCTTTTTGAAATTCATAATCTAGGCCTTTAAAAATTACAGACCTATTGTACTTCTTTGCTAAATTCTTAACGGTTATTGTCATTTCTTGACTTGAATCCGCGCATTAAGCCCCTTGTAGATTTTGAGATAAACTGCATAATTTCATCTTTTTCTTTTGATGCAGGCAATTCACCTTCAATAATTTGGAGTGCTTGTGAAGTGTTGTATGGCTTTACGAATAGTATACGATATATGTCTTGTATCCTATTGATTTTTTCGTTTTCATAACCTCTTCGTCTCAGGCCAATACTATTTACCCCAACATAAGACAAAGGAAACCTCGCGGCCTTTACAAAAGGTGGAACATCTTTATTAACAAGAGAACCACCCGCAAAAAATGCGTGCGTTCCTACTTTTACAAATTGATGAATAGCGGTCATACCACCTAAAATGGCATGGTCACCAATTTCTATGTGTCCAGCGAGTGTGGCGTTATTGGCCAAAATACAATGATCACCAATTATGCAGTCATGTGCTACATGCACATAGGCCATTAGTAGGCAATTGTTGCCTATCTGTGTTTTATTACTGTACTTGGTACCACGGTTTATAGTTACAAACTCTCTAATTACGGTGTTATCACCAATAATTACTTCAGAGTCTTCACCTTCAAATTTTAGGTCTTGCGGAATAGCGGCTATTACGGCACCCGGAAAAATCTTACAGTTTTTACCGATGCGAGCACCGCTCATAATAGTAACATGCGGGCCAATCCAAGTGCCTTCTTCAATTACTACATCTTTATCAATAGTTACAAAAGGCTCAATAACTACGTTGTGCGCAATTTGGGCTTGTGGGTGTACGTAGGCTAAGGGTTGGTGCATTTTAGTTTCTTTTTACAACTGCCGCCATTAAGTCGGCTTCGGTAACTAGTTTTTTGCCAACAAATATTTTGCAATGCATACTGCAAATTCCTCTTCTTACCGGTTGGGTTAATTCGGCTTTTATTATCATAGTATCGCCAGGAACCACCTTTTCCTTGAACTTACAGTTGTCAATCTTCATAAAGTAGGTGTCGTAGTTCTCAGGATCTTCAACATTGCTAAGAATCATAACACCGCCTGTTTGGGCCATAGTTTCAATTTGCAAAACACCAGGCATTACAGGGTTGTTTGGGAAGTGGCCTTTGAAAAAAGGTTGGTCTATTGTAGCGTTCTTAATGCCTACAATATGATTTTCTGAGAGTTCAATTACCTTATCAACCAATAAAAATGGATCGGCATGTGGCAAAAGCTTTTGAATATCTTGATTTGTAAAAACAGGTGTTTTATTTGGATCGTATTTGGGTGCTGGCGGGTTTTTCTTTTGTTGAAGCCAGATTTGCTTGAGCTTTTTAGCAAACTCAACATTGGCTGCATGTCCAGGTCTTGCTGCCATAATATGACCCTTAATAGGAACACCAACTAAGGCGAGATCGCCAATTAAATCAAGAAGTTTATGACGAGCTGGTTCGTTTTGATGCCTTAGGTCAACGTTGTTAAGAATACCTTCTTCTTTTACTGCAACCTTTTCTTTATTTAGCAATGATGCTAAATTATCTAGTTCACCTTCTTCTACTGTTCTGTCTACTATTACAATGGCATTTTCTAAATCTCCTCCTTTAATTAAGTTGGCTTTGGCTAAGGCTTCCAATTCATGTAGAAAACAAAATGTTCTACTACTTGAAACATGCTCAGGAAACTGATTCATGCTTGTTATTGAAGCGTGTTGACTTCCTAGCACTGGAGAATTATAATCTATCATCACAGTCATACGCGTGCCTTCATCATAAGGCATAGCAATCATGTCCACATGTCTGTCAGGTATGTTGTACGCTATGTTTTCTTCAATAACTAAGTATTGTCTCTCTGCCTGCTGTTCTACCGTTCCTGTATTTTGAATAGCCTCAACAAATGGTGCAGAACTTCCATCCATAATTGGAATTTCTGGGGCATCCACTTCAATGAGCACATTATCTACTTCGCAACCTACAAGTGCTGCCAATAGATGCTCAATGGTTCCAATTTTAGCACCGTTTTTCTCTAGTGTTGTACCACGTTCAACTTCAACTACTAGATCACAATCAGCTGGAATTATTGGTTGTTTTTCAAGGTCTACTCTTTTGAATTTGTAACCATGTCCTATTCCTGCAGGTTGCAACACCATGTTTACATTAAGTCCTGTGTGCAAACCAACGCCTGAAATCTCAATTGCTTCCTTTAAAGTTGTTTGTCTGTTGTTCATCTATGCTTCGCCTTTGTTAAGTAGTTCTTTTACAGTTTTATTAAGCGCTTGTAATTGCGCATACATATCGGGTAGCCTTTTTGTAATGGCTTGTGTTTTTAAACTTTTGGCATGTTCAATGGCGGGCCTACCACTCCAGCCTTCATTTTCTTTTTTAATACTTTTACCAACACCAGCTTTTGCACCTATTTTGGATCCATTGGCCACCTGAATATGTCCAACCACTCCGGCCTGGCCACCTACCAAACAATTGCTTCCAATTTTAGTGCTGCCAGATATTCCGGCTTGGGCAGCAATGGCTGTGTTTTTACCGATTATAACGTTGTGCGCAATTTGAATTAGATTATCCAATTTGGCACCTTTTTCAATAATTGTTGACTTAATGGTTGCTCTATCAATTACGGTGTTTGCGCCAATTTCAACCCAATCTTCAATTACCACATTACCAGTTTGTGGCATTTTTACAAAACTCCCATCAGGTTGGGGAGCAAAGCCAAAACCATCGCTTCCTAAAACCGCACCTGAGTGAATAATTACATGGTTGCCAATCGCATTGTGTGCATAACACTTTACACCTGAATGCAAAGTGCTGTTGCTTCCAATTTTAGAGTTATCTCCAACAAAAGTGTGCGGGTAAACTTGACTATTGTCGCCAATTTCTACGTTTTCTCCTATGTACGCAAATGCGCCAATGTAAACGTTTTGACCAATTTTAGCTGTTTTGGCAATAAAACTCGGTTGCTCAATACCTGTTTTGGTACTGTGCTGCATTTCTTCTACTTTTTTTAAAAGTATAGAAAAGGCCGTATAAACATCATCAAGCCTAATTAGAGTAGCACTGGTGTTTTGAGCATCAACTGACTTTCCAATTAATACAACACTCGCTTTTGTCGTAGCTAAATGTTTTTCGTACTTGGGGTTAGAGATAAAGCTTAGTGCGCCAGAATGCGAGTTTTCAATTGGAGCTATAGTATTAACCTTTACGTTGGGATTTCCTTCTAATTCACCTTGTAAAAGCGCGCTGATTTCAGCCGCCGAAAATTCCATGCTCTTAAAGTCTTAGTGATTTTGGATGGCAAATGTAGTGCTTTTGCACTTGCTTATTTAGAACGTTTAGGTCGTATTGTTCACTCGCTTTTGCAAAATCAACAAGCCCACCTTTCTTTAAAAGAATCTTAATAATTGACTTTTGATTTTGGTATGTAGTGTTGCTTACTTCTCCCCAGAGCACAAAATAGTTCATTTCTTCTTCGCTTAGTCCAAGCTCAATAGAAGCTTTGTTCCTGACCTTATCTAAATAGTCAAGGTCCATTGGGCCGTTTCTTAATTCAACTTTGAGCAATTCTCTATTTATGAGCATGCTACACATTTTTGAAAGAATAGGATCCTTATGATCAGTCCAATCTTTGCAAGCCATCAAAATGTCTGTGTCGTCAATTTTTGAAAAAGATTCAAGTACTTCTGGATTATCTAGCTCTGAGATATTAAGTTGATTTAAAAGAAATGAAAGCGTTTGGTGTTGAGTAAGGGTTTCGCCGTTAGCATGCAATAGCACCGCTCTTTCCAATATTTTAACCAAAAGCATTTCGGCGCCCAATACAGTTTTATGAAGATATACTTGCCAGTACATAAGGTTTCTGGCAATCAAGAACTTTTCAATAGAGTAAATGCCTTTTTCATCAATTACAAGTTCGTCGTCAACAACATTCATCATCTTTATAATTCTATCGCTGCCTATTACGCCTTCAGAAACTCCGGTGTAAAAACTATCTCTTCTTAAATAGTCGAGTCTATCCACATCTAGCTGGCCAGAAACCAGTTGGTTGAAAAAAGGTCTTTGGTATTCACCTTTAAATATTTCAATAGCGAGATTAAGTCGCCCATCAAGTTCCTTATTAAAAAAGTTCATGTAAGCCAAAGAAATATCCTCGTGCGATCCGCCAATTATAATTCTGTTTTCTAAAGCGTGCGAAAAAGGCCCATGACCAATGTCGTGCAGTAAGATTGCCATTTGGGCAGCTTCAATTTCTTTATCGCTAATCTCAATTCCCTTTAATCTTAGATTTTCAAGCGCATCGCTCATGAGATGCACTGCACCAAGGGTGTGATGAAACCTTGAATGATGTGCTCCTGGGTATACTAAGTCTGTGAGTCCCAGTTGTTTTATTCTTCTTAAGCGCTGAAAATATGGGTGCTCAACAATACTAAAAAGAATGTCCCTTGGAATGCGGACAAAGCCATAAACGGGGTCGTTGAATATTTTAATTTTGCCCAACGGGTACTAATTTTCTGGCTTCATGGTTATAAAACCAATTAATACAGCAAATTAACGCACTCTAAAACATAAAATACCGAATGAGAAAAATAAGAATACTTTGGGCCGATGATGAGATAGAGCTTTTAAAACCCCATATTATGCTACTTGAGCAAAAAGATTATGAAGTAGATACTGCTCAGAGTGGAGATGAAGCGATTGACTTGGCCGAAGAAACTTTGTACGATGTAGTTTTTTTAGATGAGAATATGCCTGGCCTAACCGGCCTTGAAACATTGGCCGAATTGAAAAGAAAGCGCCCTAACCTTCCAATTGTTATGATAACAAAAAGTGAAGAAGAGTACTTAATGGACGATGCCATTGGTGGTCAGATAACAGACTACCTAATAAAACCTGTAAATCCTAAGCAAATACTGCTTTCTCTCAAAAAAATTATTGATAGTAGTAGGCTCATAAGCGAAAAAGTAACCAGCGATTATAGACAGGGATTTATGGAGCTAAGTAGCCGGGTAAACGACAATCATAATGCCGATGAATGGCAAGATTTGTATAAAGATCTTGTGTATTGGGAACTTGAGCTTGATAAAAGTGATGAAGAAAGCATGCAAGAGATTTTGGTGAGCCAAAAGCAAGAAGCCAATCAAAATTTTGCAAAATTTATTGATAAGAATTACGAAGACTGGATTCAAGATCCTGATTATGCACCCGTAATGAGCTATAATGCATTTGCAAAAAAGGTGGCTCCACACTTGAGAAGAAATGAAAGGCCAACTGTTCTTTGCTTGTTAGATAATCTTCGATTTGACCAGTGGAAGTACCTACAAGGCATGTTTACAAAAAATTTTGATATGCAAAACGAAGGCATGTATTGCGCAATATTGCCTACGGCTACTCAATATGCACGGAATTCTTTTTTTGCAGGTTTAATGCCTTCCGACATTCAAAAACGTTTTGGGAAACTCTGGTTAAACGATGACGATGAAGGAGGGAAAAATAAACATGAAGAAGAATTTTTAGGCGATTTGCTCAAAAGGTTAAGACTTAACATTAAGTTTAGCTACAACAAAATAGTGAAGCTTGATAGTGGTAGAAACCTTGTTGATAATGCAAAAAATCTAATTCAGAAAAACGATCTTACTGTTGTTGTTTACAATTTTATTGACATGTTGAGCCACGCTCGAACAGATATGGAAGTGATAAAAGAATTGGCTGAAGATGAATCGGCTTACCGTTCTTTAACCAAAAGTTGGTTTGAACACTCTCCTTTAAAAGAGTTTTTGGATGAAGTGGCTAATCATGATGTAAACTTATTAATTACAACAGACCACGGTAGTATTAGAGTAAAAAAGCCAGTACAAATAGTGGGAGATAGAAATACCACAACCAACTTAAGGTATAAGCAAGGTAAAAGTCTAAACTACAATTACAAAGAAGTAATCGAATTTAGAGATCCATCAAGGGTAAAGCTGCCAAAGAGTAATATGAGCAGTACCTATGTTATGAGTAAACCCGAAGATTATTTCGTATACCCTAACAACAGAAACTACTACGTAGATTTTTACAAGGATACTTTTCAGCATGGTGGGGTAAGTATGGAAGAAATGTTGGTGCCATTTATTGAAATGAAAAGCAAAAGGTGAATCTGATTTTTGGTGAAACTTATTGTGAGGCTGATATTGATGCAATTGCCGAAAAATTGAAGCCAATTTTTTTAGAACATCAAAATGTGATGTTCAAAGGAGAAGTAGGTGCTGGAAAAACTACATTAATAAAGGCCTTGTCAAAGGCCTTTATGGTTTTAGATGATGTTGATAGCCCAACTTTTAGTTTAGTGAATGAATATGAAGGCGAAATAGGTGTTTATCATTTTGATCTTTATCGCTTAAAAGGAGCTGAAGAACTATTTGACATCGGTTGGGAAGAATATCTTAATGATAATAAGCATGTATGGGTAGAATGGCCAGAGAATGCATTAGAAGCTTTTGATGATGACTTTCTTCTTGTTAAAATAGGAAAGCTTGATGATAAACTTAAAAGAAAGGTTGAAGTTTGGGATTTACATAGCGATTAAACCTGTAAGCTAACCAAAGTCATCAAAAATCGATTTTTTGGCATCTAATTTCACGGGCTAAAGCAGAGTAATGGAAATTACAGCCCCACTTAAAATCAAAGAAGAAGAGCAATTACAGCTCGCCACGCATAGCTTTTTAAACGTTGTTTCAATAATTGAATCTGTTTGTGACCTTATTGAGTTTGAGCTAAAAGAAGATGGGCTATTAGAAGAAAACATTAAAATGGCTCAAGCTTTTAGAGGGCTGCTGGCAAATGAGCACGAACTTCTTTCGGCTCTTGAGACCCTTGATAGCTTTGAATCTTCATTTTTTGAGAAATTGGAAAACGTATTTACAGAAACCCAAGGCGCCAAAGAAAACAAAAGCGCGCTTGAAGAGTATGAGAATTTAAAAAGCATTTTTAAGGTGGTTAGGGTAAGATCTGCCGAAATGCTCGCGCGTTTGAAAAAAGGAATAGAATGGAAGAACTATAAGATTGAAGACCTCGAAGCCAATTTCAATCAATTTTTTATGGCTGTAGAAAAAAATGCTAAAGGGCACTATCATATTGTACAGAATTTGGCCAGCAAAGACAATGGCGATTACATGGTCCATTTTAAAATTAACAGTTTAAATGAACAAGATATCTATATGCCAGATGTTCTTGTTGATATAATGCGCGATCTTATTGCAAATGCTAGAAAATACACTGTTCCTGGAGGAACGATTACAGTAGGGCTTTTAGAAAAAGAAGATGAGTTGGTTTTTTCCGTTCAGGATACAGGAATGGGCATTCCAAAGAATGAAATTGAACAAGTAGTTGAGTTTGGTTTTAGAGCTTCAAATACTGGTAAGCATAAAACTTATGGTGCGGGTTTCGGACTTACAAAAGCCTATCAATTTGTGAAAAATAGTGGCGGTAGGTTTTGGATTGATTCTGTTGAAAGAGAAGGAACAACCATTAAGCTGAGTGTACCTAAAAAAGTAAATTTAGATTAATCCTTCTTTAAAATTACCATAATACCATTGGAGTTACTCAATGTTAATGTATTACCGTTGATGCTATATTGGGTGCATTTGGTTATCATTCGCAAAGCTTCTTCAGACTCGGGTTCATCACAACAAGCTTCTGTACAACCAAAACCATCTAAAAAATTAATTTGTCCGTTTGTACCCAAATTGTATGTTCCAAAACAAGAGTTCACTTCAAGGTTAATATTGGCGTTGCCTTCTGATAGGTTTAGGGCACATGAAATACCGTTAATTGTTTTGTCGCCATCTTGGTTTGTAAAATTTGCAACGTTCCAAGTTAGCCCTTCAAGCTCGGCATCATTTTTATGACAACTAAAAAGTGATATGGAAATAAAAGCAAGCAAAAAGAATTTCATTTTCTGGGTTTTTAATCTGAACCAAATAACGGAGATTTTAAAGTTGAGGATGCAAAGGCAGCTATATTTCGTAAGTCTGATTTACTAAATTTGATTAGTTTTAATTAATAGGCACGTGGCAGAGCATAAATCACAATTTAGCGAACTGGCTAAAAAGGCAGTATTGCAACCAAAAGAGAGTTTAGTTGAAGTGCAAAAACGTTCAGGTGGTTTAAAAATTGGAGTGCCTAATGAAACTACAAATCAAGAGAAGCGAATTGGGTTAAGTCCTCAAGCTGTTCAGCTATTAGTAGCCAATGGGCATGAGGTAATAATGGAAGCTGGTGCAGGAGATAGCGCCAAGTTCAGCGATCATGACTACAGCGAAGCCGGTGCTCAACTTACCCATGATGTTAATAAGGTATGGCAGTGTCCTATAATAATTAAGGTGGCATTTCCGATTAGCGAAGAGATTGATTTGATGCAGCACGGACAAATTCTTATGTCGGCCTTGCACGCACCATTACTTGACAAAGGATGTTTGGATCAATTAATGAAGAAGAAGGTTACCGCTATAAGCTTTGAAATGCTTAAAGACGAAACTGGTGGCTACCCTGTAGTACAGAGCATGAGCGAAATTGCTGGTGGTGCAAGTATTCTTATTGCATCTGAATACCTTTCAAACATAAAGCATGGAAAAGGAGTTATGCTTGGTGGTATTTCGGGTATTCCGCCTTCTGAGATTGTTATTTTAGGAGCAGGTACTGTTGGGCAATACGCGGCCCGAACGGCAATAGGTCTCGGCGCCATGGTAAAGGTTTTTGATAATAGCGTTTCAAAACTTAAAAGGTTGGTCAATGGGCTTCATGCTCCTGTTTTTACAAGTATAACACATCCTAAAGTACTTCAAAATGCGCTAAGAACTGCTGATGTGGTTATTGGTGCTGTAAGGGCCATGAAAGGGAGGGCGCCTGTTTTGGTTACTGAAGAAATGGTGCAAATGATGAAACCAGGTTCGGTAATTGTTGATGTAAGCATTGACCATGGTGGCTGCATTGAGACTTCTGAAATTACAAATCATAACGAGCCGGTTTTTGAAAAACATGGTGTCATACATTATTGCGTGCCGAACATTCCATCAAGAGTGAGCCGAACTGCAAGCTACGCTTTGTCTAATGTGTTTTCGAATCTGTTAATTGATATGGGTAGAGTAGGGGGCTTCAAGAACTTTGTTTGGGAGAAAGAATATGTGAGGGAGAGTGTGTACTTATACAAAGGGATTTTAACAAACGATTTTATTGGTGAGAAGTTCGGAATGACCAGCAAGGATCTTAATTTGATCATTGCTTCAATGTTCTAATAGTATTATGAAATTTATTGATTTTGACCTTCAAGAACTTGAAGTAGTTCTTGAAGACTTAAATGGAAATTCTCAAGCTTTATGGGGTGGTATGTCAGCTGCTCAAATGGTTCAACACTTAATTGATATTGCCCAAATAAGCAATGGAAGAATTGATGTAACGTTTGCCAATAAACCTGAGAACCTACCAAAGCTAAGACACATTCTTTATAAAAAAGTGCCTTTTCCCAAAGAGTTTGCTGCGCCCAAACAGGTTGAAGATATGATTGGAAAGAATAAAGCTGCATCAATAGCAGATATTAATTCTTTAAAGGGTCAATTGATTAATGAGCTTGAAAAAATGGAAGTTCATTTAAGCGATGGAAAGAAAGTTACTAATGCTGTTTTTGGCCCACTTGACCTTGCAGATTGGAAGTGGTTTCATAGAAAACACATTAGCCATCATTTGGCTCAGTTTGGTGTTTGGGAGTATTAGTCCACAAAAAAAGCGAAGCTGTTTCCAACTTCGCTTCCTATTATTGAGTTTGGTATTTACTACTTTTTAGCGATCACTTTTTCACCTACTTCTACAAAACTATTAGCCGGATGAGCACCCGCTACTTTATGCAAAACTTTGCCTTCTCCGTCTAAATAAAGTAGTGTAGGATAGCCTCTGATCCCGTATTTTCTTGCTACATAAGGACCCTCGCCTCGCTCAGCATCAATTTTGTAGTTAATAAAGTTTTCATTGTAATATTTTGCTGCGTCTTTGTTAGTAAAAGTGTTCTTAGCCATCCATTTACAAGGTCCACACCAAACCGCATATACATCAATAAAAACTGGTTTGTTTTGTGCTTTTGCTTCAGCTAATGCTTCTTTAAAAGTGCCTTTAAAAAATTGGATCCCTTTTGTTTCTGCCTTTTCGCCTTCAACATTGTGTTCATGATTATGGTTAGTTTCAGGGGCAATTCTGTAGGCAGATAATCCGATAGATATTATGCCTAGGGCTATAAAAAGAGTGATGTACTTCAATTTCATTTTGATTTGTTTTAATGCGTAACGAAAGTAAAAACGCAAAGGTTCTTTACAAAGTGCATTTGGTTACAAAACTTCGAAAGGGTTAACAGGTTGTTGACTAAATTGAGTTATTTCTTAAGCGCCCTAAAACCAACAATTGAAACTACCATGAGTAAAAGAATTGAAACAACCCAGAGGAAGCTTCGATTTGATTTTGATTTAAAATTGACAGGATCGAAGTTGCCGACATGAATGGTGTTTGCCCAATAATAAGGATGCTGATGAAGTTGGTCAGATGTATTTAAAAAGTCTCTTTTGGCTTGTGATAAAGCTTCAATTTTATTAAAACCGTCATTTAAATATTTATAGTAATTACCAGCAATAAACACACTGCTATTATCGTCAGCTCGCCAGTGGTTCATGGTAACACTATGGCAGCCACTATAAAAAAAAGCATTTGCTAAGCTAAATAGGCCAATACCGTTTCTTTTTTGGCCAGCAGCAGTTTCGCAGGCCGAAAGAAAAATACTATTAGCATTGAAAGGGGTTGCAAATATTTGATCTATGGCAATGCTACTTTGGTTTGAGAAAAGTAGGTGGGATTTTTCAGGAAAGCTATCATTTAACAGGGCGTGAGAAGCAAAATGAATCAAATCATATATGGCGAGTTTCTTCAAAAGGCTATAATCGGCAATCACTGTATTGTCAAGCATTTCAAATTCAAGTTGACTTTCCTTTTTTATTCTAATTGCTTCTTCTTTATTGTTGATGCTAAATTCATCTTGGTATTCCGGAGCAATTGCAATGGCTTTTTCTACTTGGTTGTTTTTTGAAGTATTGAGCCAAACGGCCAATGAGTTTAGAAAGCCAACATTTTTGGTAAGCGCAATTGGTTTCTCATCTTCAAATAGAATGTCAAAAGGTAAATAATTTAAAACGCCGCTAGGGTTAACCAGTAGCGTATTGAAGTCTGATTTTGGCAGTAAATGCTTGCTTATGGCGTTTACTTTGCTATTATAAGATTCGGAGTTAAACTCCAACGTAGGTATATTGGTCACCATTTCAATAATCTCTTGAACCTGTTTCTCAAAGCCTACATTGTTAAACGACTCAATTTTTATTTCTTTTTGGGTAATTGAAAAAATGTAAGTGATATCATCATGTGTGAAATAGGATTGTAAAATGCATGCGCTACAGATTTTCTCTTGGAGTTCCCCCAATTTAAAGTTGGTATTGTTGAGTAAATAGTTGTAGTAGTTCGGGTGTTCCGTTTTAATCTGCTCAGAAATCTGTTCTAAGTTTTTGCTAATTTTTTCAATTTTTTTACTCGTATTCTTTTTCTCTTGGCCTTTAGAACTTGGCAATTGATTAATTAAAAAATCCAGTTCCAAGCCAAGGTGGTGCTCAAGATTAATAAGTGAGTCATCTTTATAAACACCTTCTAAAAGGCTCGACTTTGAAAAGCTTTCTCTTAAAAGTGAAGTGTTGTATTGATCATTTAAATTCAGCGCAATTTCAAAATAGGTCGATTCATTTGTTGAAAGATACAATTCAATTGCAGTGCTAATTCCCAGCTTATACAGTTTGTCAAACTCATCAAACACTCTGAATTTTCCTTCAGTAGTATTGGTATAAGAAGCATGAGTATTTGTAGCCTTAATTCCTTTTTGCAATAGCATTAGTGCTAAGTCTTGCTCCAATCTTGAATTGTTAGAGCTAGCTAAAATAGCTTTTGAAACAAACGATAGTGCTTCAAGCTCTTCTTTTACAAAATATCTACTTTCAATTTCTTGCCCCAATTTTTGAAACTCATTCGTTTTAAAACCAAATACACTCAGCGAGTAGTACAAAACGGAATCATATTGCTTATTCATCTCATGAGCCTCGGCAAGCAAATTGTATAATTTGGTTTGGCTCAAAGAATCTCCAACTATCTTGTTCGAATAATAGTGTTTTGCCGCATATAGGTATTTAAAGGCCGAATCGGTTTTTGAATCATCGAGATAATAGCCCGCAATGTTTGATAGGTGCCAAACTGTTTGCGGGTGAAATGCACCTGCTCTCAAAATGTTTTCAAGTCCACTTTTGTAGCAGTTAAGTTCTTTTTTTTGCAATTTTAAATCACGGTAAATTCTTCCCATATTACCGTAAGAAAGGGCTTTTTCTTGGCTGTATTCGCCAAAAGTTTTTGTAGCCATTTCAATAGCATTGGTTTGAAATTCTAAAGCTTTTGAATATTGTTTTCTACCTCTTGCAATCATTCCAAGCACATTGTAATCATGGTAGAGCTCTGCCGATTCTTTTTGTACTTCTTTATGCATTTTTAGTGCCTTAGAAATGTATAATTCGGCCAAGCTTAATTGATTAAGGTCATAATAGGCCATACCCAAGTGGTAATAAGCTCTTCCTAAGTCAATGGAATCTATAGGTATTTGATTTTCACGAATAGCTATGCATTTTTCATAAACTTTTTTTCCTTCGTTGTATTTACCCAAACGGTTATAGCGAACTCCTAAATTATTTAATACGGTTGCCATTTCAGGAGACTCACCTTTGCCGTTGTCAATTAGAATCAATTTAGCGATTTCTAAGTACTCTACTTCTTCATCAAAATGACCTTGTTCAGCAGCCACTACGCTTAAATTATTGTAGAGCTCTGCCACTTTCATGCTTTTTTCTCCAGTTACCGCCTTGGCAAGTTCAATAGTTTTATGCAGTCGTTTTTCGCAGTTTTCCAATTCTTGATTCATGAAAAAAGCAAGGGCATAACTTAAATTAAAATCGATACTCACAGGTTCGTTCGGAAAAGAGTTGGAATCAGCTTTTTTAAACCATTCAATGGCTTCAGCCAAATCTCTCTTTTGTAAATAGGAGTTGGCTATAATTAAATGAGCCCTAAGGTTTACGGAGTCAATGCTTGTGCAGGTTTCTGTTATTTTAATGCAAGCATCTTTGGCCTTATTTATTTCTTGGTTTTTGTAAAGTTCTCTGGCAATCTCAAGTTTTTCTACGCATGTGCTTTGTTGCCCAAATACGAATAGGGCGGTTAAAAACAAGCTTAAAAAAGAAACCGCAACTTTAAAAACTGAACTCACAAAAAATATTTTTTTCAATTTTACATGTAATTATTCAAGAAGGCACGTCATACCTATGAGTAGCATAGTTAGAAAACTTGCTAGCGCATTTAGAAAAACCAACTACAGCCATATGGCTGACGAAGTGTTGGTAGCGGAGTATGCAAGAAATCAAGACAGTGAGATTATTGGTGAATTAATGAAAAGATACCATTCGCACATAGTGGCTTTTGGTTTTAAAAGCTTTAAAAACGAAGACGATGTGCATGATTTTGTGCACGATGTATTTGAGAAGCTTGGTGAAAAACTAAAAACGACAGAAGTAAAGCAATTTAAAGCATGGCTTTACACCACTATGCGCAATATGTTTTATGATGAAGGTAGAAAACAGATAGTTCGTGAAGCATTTGCATCAAACGAGAAAAAGACAAGTTCTGAGGATTACAACCCGCTAAAGGAAGTTGAAAAAAATATAGACCAAGAGCATTTGCAAAAAGCCATTTTAGAATTAAATGAAAAAGAACAGCGATGCTTGCAATTGCTCTATTGGGAAGAGCTGAGCTATGCCGAAGTAATGAAACAAATGGAATTGACTTTTAATCAGCTCCGTGGATTAAAGGATCGAAGTCTGAAAAAGCTGAAAGAGAAACTTCAAAATATTTACTGAGTAAAATGAATTTGAGTTTAGATAAAATACAGGATTTTGTAAACGAAAACCTGCCACAAGATGAAATGGATGTCATTAATACGTATCTAAAAAACGATGAGCTTGAAGCCGAAAGGGTTTGGCAAGTAGCCGATGCCCTTGAGCAAGGCAAAACAATAGAAGAGCTAAAGCAATTTGAAAGAGTGGCTTACAAAACAGTTGATGAAAAAAGCCAACAAAAAAGCAATGTGGCATTAAGAGTAGCTGCGGCTGTTATCATTTTATTTGTGGCACTTGGCGCTTTTTATCTTGTAAATGGTACCAGCACCAACTTATATGCCAGCTATTATGAGCCATATGAAAATGTGCTTAAAACAAGAAGCAACGAAAAGCTTGATTGGGCAACTGCCATGATGCATTATGATAGAAAAGAATATGCAGAAGCAAAAGCTGAGTTTCTTTCTTTTGGCGAGGAAGAAAAGGCAAAACCACTTTACAATTTGTATTTGGGTATAGTGCATTTAGAGTTAAATGAATTTGAAAATGCTGAAACTCAGTTTCGAAGTTTGCTTGCCAAAGACAATCAATACTTTAATGAGCATGCCAAATGGTATTTGTCACTACTAGCCGTAAAAACCAATAACTACTCAAAAGCCATTGAGTATTTAAATCAGCTCACCAAAGAATCAAATTATTACAAAGAAAGAGCAAAAGAATTATTAATTAAATTGGCTAGTTAAACCATTGTAATTCAGTGGGTTTTTGATATGATTTAAATAATTGTCAATAAAAAAATGTAATCTCTAAATCATAGCCGTCTCCCTTACAAAGTGAGATGTTTATGAACAAAAGAGCGTTTTTTCTTACAGTTTGGGTTTTATTGTCGGCCATTGCTTTTGGCCAGAATGAGAAAGTGGGAAAACCACTTTACTTAAAAAGTGGAACTAGATTTTTACCAAGAAATATTGATCAACTAGAAAGTACAGATTTAGGCAAACACTCAGTAAATGGTATTGCCTGGATTATACTTCAGTTTAAGGATATTCCTCAACCACATCAGGTTCAAAAATTAGAGCATAAAGGAATTAAACTTTTCTCATACTTGCCAAAACACTCGTATTTGGCTCAAGTTGTTTTACCTGCAAACTCAAAGGCCCTGCAACTCTCAGGCGCTAGGGCCTTTTATCTTTTGCAGGTTGAAGATAAAACCAATTTACTGAGCGATTCTAACGGCCTTTCAAGCTTTGAAGGAAACGAAATGATCATTGAAATTTTGTTGGTTGATGGTATGAAATCAACGGCTGAAAAGGAATTAATCTCTCAAGGTGCCACATTATTAGAATCTCGAATGCCAAACTTGCTAAAATTTAGAATTGATGGAAGCAAACTCTCAAAAATTTTAAATCTACCCTATGTTACATACTTAAATGAGAGTAGTATTGAGTACCAGAGCTTCAACAGAGAAAACAGACAAACTCAAAGGGTTTCGGCACTGCAATCATCAACATTTGGATTAAATGGTAATGGAGTAAAAATTGGTGTTGGTGACAATAATTATATCGACAACCATATTGATCTTTTGGGTAGGAATTATTCTAAAATACTCCGGAGCAGTTTGTTTGCCCCAAGTAGTCCAAACCATGCCATTCACGTTGCGGGTACCATTGCTGGCGCAGGAAATGAAAATCCAATTCACAAAGGAATGGCCCCCAAAGCCTACATTATAAATGATTATTTTGGCGCTATTGTTACCACCCTGCCACAATTATATTTAAATCATCAAGTATCTATTAGCAATAACTCTTGGGGAAGTATTTATGTAAGTTGCAGTAATTATGGAAATTATTCTAGTAGCTCTGTTTCAATTGATAAAAGTCTTAACGACTACAATAAAGTGCTACATGTATTTGCAGCGGGGAATAATGGAAGAGAGAGCTGCAATGGGGTCCCGAATAATTACCGAAACCTAGCCAATGACTATAACGTTGCCAAAAATGTACTAACCGTTGGAGCTGTAACACATAATGATACCATTACTGATTTTTCGAGCAGAGGCCCAGCAAGAGATGGTAGGTTAAAGCCAGAAATTGTAGCTACTGGAGCTGATGTAACTTCTTGCAAACTTGAATATGGCTACGAAACAACTTTTGGCACTAGCATGGCTGCTCCTACGGTTTCAGGTATTGCCGCATTATTAACACAACGCTATAAGCAGCTTAATAATAAAGCATTACCAGATGCGGCACTTCTAAAGGCTATTTTGTGCAATACCGCCAAAGACATGGGCAATAATGGGCCCGATTATCAATATGGTTTTGGTGTTGCAAATGCATACAGAGCCATTGAAGTAATGAATAGTGGCAATTTTTACGATAACACCATAAGCAATGGAACAACTCAAAACCAAACCATTACAGTAGGCAGTAATGTTGATCAACTAAAGGTAATGATTTGCTGGAGCGACATAAATGGCGGATCATACAATCAATTTGCGCTAACTAATGATTTAGATCTTGAAGTTATTGACCCTAATAACAATGTGGTTTTACCATGGACACTTGATCATTCCATTTCAAATGTTGCGAATACGGCTACAAGAACTAGAGACAGCATTAACAATATT
The DNA here is from genome assembly GCA_049115495.1 of Bacteroidia bacterium. Taxonomy (GTDB): domain Bacteria; phylum Bacteroidota; class Bacteroidia; order CAILMK01; family JACPUW01; genus JACPUW01. The sequence continues at coordinate 159,901 of JAGDZV010000002.1, forward strand.
GAGCAGGTAACTATATCTAATCCTATACAGGGAACATACACCATTAGAGTAAAGGGAACAACAGTGGCCATGGGCAGCCAAAAATATTTTGCGGTTTATGATTTGGTAGAAAAAGGCATAACATTAACTTATCCGTTTGGAGATGAAAAATGGGTTCCGGGCGAAACAGAGTTCATTCGCTGGGATGCTTGGGGAACAGGCAATAATACCTTTAAGCTAGAGTATTCAATAAATAGTGGAAACTCATGGAGCACTATAAACGCTGCCATTGCCGATTCTTTAAGATTCTATGAATACACTGTTCCTTCAGTAGCAACACATCAATTTAGAATTAGGGTTTCTGTTAATTCAACAACATATTCTGATGCTAGTAACCATAATGTTGTTGTTTTAAACCAACCTACACTTACGGCAACAGCCCTAGGATCTGGAGCAGCGTTTGTAGCATGGAATACTATATCAGGGGCCAATAGTTATAATATTCTTCATTTTAACGATGGAAAATGGAATAAAATTAAAAATATAAGCACTAACAAAGACACCTTAAAAAATTTGCCAATTGAAGAAGATGTATGGTTATGTATAGAACCCGTTTTTAGCAACGGAATTAAAGCAAGACACTCAATTGCAAAGGTGCTTGACCTTTCTACCGGCTATTGCCCATGGCCAAGAGATATACAAATTACTGAAATTGTTAGTCCTGCTGAATATGGTAGAATTAATACAAGCGATTCAATGACGGCTAATGACACCGTTGTTATTAAAGTGAAAAATGTAGGAAACAACGACTTAGATAGCTTTAAAATTGGATTTACTCATGACTTTGTGAATAATAAAACTGAAACGATACGCCAAACCATAAATAAAGGACAAGAACTTACCATAAAATTTACCAATACAGTTGACAATTCATTTACTTGGCAACATGACCTAAGCACTTGGGCATCGGCCTTTGGAGATACAAGGACAAGCAACGATACCATTTTAAATTACACTATAAACCATAGAGACAACTGGGCAATGTTTTTACCCTACAAAGAAGACTTTGAGTTTTGGGAAGACACGTTTTATTTAGGCTATAACCCAAGTTTAAATTTTAGGAATGAAATTGACTTTTTGTCTAGCAGCACTAACGGAAGGCTAACGGTAGAGCAGTTTGGCGATCTGGTGGTTAGCGGCAATAAATCTATAATTCTTGATAGAAACCGAAGCCTTTCTTCATTCCCTTCTTTGCAAGTACTTCAGTACACATTAAACATGAGCAATTACAAAGATTCAAGTGTTTATTTATCATTTAACTACAAAACGTTTAGCGATGGCGGTTCTGAAAACGATGCCGTTTTTGTAAGGGGAAATGATACCGCAGCTTGGCTTTCACTTTATAAAATTACTGGTGGTTCTAGCGGTAATTTTAAAGATGCCAAAGATTTAAATATTTCAAAACTACTGCACTCAAATAATCAAGAGTTTACTTCAAGTTTTCAGATTAGATTTTCTCAACACGGATCGGCTTCTACTTTAAATAAGCAGGGCAACGCAGGCATAGCTTATGACGATATTGAAATATTCTTGAAAAGTCCCGATGTTAAAGCTTTATCAATTGAGAGCCAGAAAGAAAATTCTTGTTATTCTTCAACTGAAACTATTGCTTTAAAGTTAACCAATCTTTCTACCAGCAATTTACAAAACGTTCCAGTTTCATATAGAATTAATGGTGGCCAGCCAATAACTGAAACCATAAATTCTATAAATGCATTTGACACTGTAACTCATTTCTTTAGCAACACTGCAAACTTCTATAGTGCAGGTAATTATAACATTGATGCATGGGTAAGTTTACCTGCCGATACTTCTAATAATAATGACTCAATTATTGGCCATGAATTCTTTGCTACTGAAAATGTTACCGCATATCCATACTACCAATCATTTGAAAACAATAATGGAAATTGGTTTACCGAAGGTTTAGTATGGCAGTGGGGTACATCAACAAACCAAAATTTTAAAGCGGCTTCAAAAGGTGTTAAATATTGGGCAACTGGCTTAAACATTTCGTATGGTATTAATCATACTTCTTTTCTTGTTTCACCTTGTTTTAACCTATCTAATTTGGGCAGTAGTGTGGTTTTAGCTTTTAGGCAAAAACGAGAGCTCGCTCAAGGCGATAAGTTTTACATAGAATATTCAGAAGACGGAAATACTTGGAATAGGCTTGGCACACAAGGCAGCGGGCAAAATTGGTACAACAACGCATCTAATTATTGGTATGGCGATACAACTGAATGGCATACAAGCCAAATTCAAATTCCAATTGGATCAATAAACGATAGAAGCGCTGTCCGTTTTCGATTCGTAATTGAAGCCGATGCAGCGGATCATGCCTACGGTTGGCAAATTGATGAAGTATTTGTTGGTGAGCTAGGCAACGATATTGAAATTGTTAGTTTAGAAAACGATAAGCACAAGTGTGGAAGGTCTAGTGCTGAAACCATTTCAGTAACGGTGAAAAATAATAGTGGAACTCAGCAAAATAATATACCAGTTAGGTATCAAATAGATGGTCAAAACGTAGTACAAGAAAGTATAAATAGTATTTCGGCAGGTTCAACAGTTACGTATCAATTTAATACTAAAGCTAATTTATCAACTCCAGAGATTTATAATATAAACTCATGGGTAGCCCATAGCGGAGACAATTTTGCTTTGAATGATAGTTTAGTGAATATTAAAATTTATGCTCACGAGCAACTTTCAACAACTAATTTTTACGAAGATTTTGAAAATGATAATGGTAATTGGTTAGTAGAAGGTGCTACAGAAAACTGGGAATGGGGTGTTCCGAATTATGGCGATCTTACTTCTGCCGGCCAAGGTTCAAAATCTTGGGTAACAGGACTTAATGGTGGTTATGTTCATAATTACGAAGGATTTCTCTACACAGGATGTTTTGACCTAAGTGCTTACACCACAACGCCGCATTTATCTTTTCAATTTTTTAAAGAGTTAGCACCAACCACCGATCATTTCTATATGGAGTATTCTGAAAATCAGGTAGATTGGATAAAACTAGGCCAAAAAGGAGAAGGTAGCAATTGGTATAACGATGACAACAATTATTGGAATGGAAGGGAAGCCATTTGGAAACAGGCATTCATTGACTTCCCTTTAAACACGGTAAATGACTCAAGCAAAATTCAATTTAGGTTTGTATTAAAGTCAGATATAAGGCATACCGACGATGGAATAGCTATTGATTCTTTTATACTTAAAGAGCTAGGTAAAGACGTACAAACTTTAGCAGTTTTAAACCCAAAAAATGGCGAGAATATAGCCCTAGGTGCTACGGAGCAAATTAAGGTAGTTGTAAAAAACAACAGCAACCAAACCTTACAAAACATACCTGTTAAGTACCGTGCAAATGGTGGTAATTTGGTTAGTCAGTCTATTGCTCAACTTGTTGCGCACCAAACTGATACATTAACATTTTTAACCACTGCAGATTTGTCTTTAATTGGTTTACAAACTTTTACAGTTTATACCGATTTTCAAAATGATATTGACCAAAGTAACGATACCTTAAACATTCAATTTAGAAATCTTCAAAAGATTACTAATTTTCCGTATAAAGCTGATTTTGAATCGGATCAAAAATTTTACAGTGCAGGAACACTTTCTTCATGGGAACGCGGAACACCAGCAGATACTAGAATTAACGCCGCAGCTATTGGCACCAAAGCGTGGGTAACCGATCTCAATAACAACCACAATCAGGGTGAACAATCATATTTATACACTCCTGCTTTTGATTTATCGGCAATGAATGGCGATGCTTTCGTACGTTTTTATTTCTATCGTTATTTAGGAACGAGTTCAAATGTTACTTTAGAATATTCTGATAATAATGGAGCCAGTTGGACCCGGCTAGGAAGTACCAATTCAAGCCAAAATTGGTATAATTCTCTAAATTCTTGGCATGGTTTAAACCAAGGTTGGTTGCAAACTCAGCACCTTATTCCTACGGGTAGTATTGCCAGTTTAGATCAGGTGCGTTTTAGATTTAAGTTAGATGCAAGCCCACACTTTACACCAAACGAAGGCTTTGCCGTTGACGAATTTGAAGTGTTTGAACTTGTTGATGATGTTGAATTAATAGAAATAATAACGCCAACTGCTAACGAAAATTTAGGACAAAAAACCATACAAGTAAGAGTTGCCAATAATATGAGCTCAGCCTTGTCTAACATTCCTGTAAAATATCAGCTTAATAATAATAACGTGGTTAGCCAAACAATAAATTCAATTGCAGGAAATGATACCGTTACGCTAAACTTTACTACACCTATAAATCTAAATAGCCTTGGTACTTTTAATCTTAAAGTTTGGACTGATAAAGCTACCGATACTTACACCAGTAACGATACGCAACAAATAGACATAACTGTGCTAAATGTAGTTACTAGTTACCCCTATTACGAAGGTTTTGAAAGTAGTAATGGGAATTGGCAAGCCAGTGGAAATCTTAGCACTTGGGAGTGGGGTGCACCTGCTAATACGCAAATAAAAAATGCAGCAAAGGGTAATAATGCTTGGGTTACAAATTTAGATGGACGCACCAATAGAAACGAGAAATCTTACCTAACCTCTCCCTTGTTCAATATGAGCAGTATAAGCGGAAACCCAATCCTTTCTTTTTATCATCAGTTTTATACCATAAGTCTTCATAAATATTACATAGAATACACTGAAGATGGCAATACATGGAATAAACTAGGCCAAAACGGAAGTGGAACAAATTGGTATAATCATACTTCGCATTATTGGAATAACTCAAATTACGGTTGGCAACAAAGCGAGTACACTATTCCGCTAAACACATTTAATAATAAATCAAATGTGCGTATAAGATTCGTTTTCGAAAATGATGCCTTTAATCAAGTAGAAGGCATTGCAATAGATGAAATATTCATAGGCCACAAAGGCACCGATCTTGAACTTATAATAGTAACTGCCCCAGATACAGCATGTGGTTTAAGCAATAGCGAAACTGTAACTATTGCAGTTAAAAATTACAGTGCTTCTGCAACAGGAGCATTTAATGTAAGTTATCAGCTAAACGGCGGAAATGTAACGACCGAGCAAATGAGCAGTATTTCTTCAGGTTCTACGGCAAATTTTTCATTCACTTCAAAAGCGAATGTGTCAAGTACAGGTGATCATACCATTAAAGTTTGGACCAACCTTGGAGCTGATGATTATAACCTGAATGATACTTTCCATTACGAATTTGTACATGCGCCAACCATCAATTCCTTTCCATACAACGAAAACTTTGAGAATAACAATGGCGGATGGTATGGAGCTGGAAATCAAAACGTATTTGAATGGGCTACACCTTCAGGCACCCATTTAAATAGCGCATCAAGCGGCTCAAAAGCTTGGGTTAGCAATGCTAACGGAAATATTCCCAACAGCACGGTATTTAGTTTGAATTCACCTTGTTTTGATTTGAGCGGATTTGGAACCAACCCTACGCTAAGCTTTAAGATGAATAGGTATTTACAGTGGGGAAACCAAGCCTGGGTAGAATACAGTGAAGATGGAATTAATTGGATAAAATTGGGCCAAAACGGCAGCGGATTAAACTGGTATAACAATAGCCATTATTGGAATCAAAACAGCAGTGGTTATGAATTATGTAGCTATGAAGTTCCGGTAAGCGGAATGACAGTGAAAACTGCAGTGAAATTTAGAATTGTAATAAACTCTGATCAATGGACCAATGCTGAGGGTTTGGCTATAGATGATGTAAATATTCAAAGCATTGCCAACGATGTGGAAGCGCTAAGCTTTAATATGAATTCTAATGGTGCTGGATTAGGAAATGAAACGATTAAAGTGAGCGTAAAAAATAACAGCTCTACGGCTCAAAGCAATGTATTTGTTTATTACCAGCTCAACAATGGCGTTCCAGTAAAAGATACCATACCTTTAATCTCTGCAAATTCAACAGTTAATTTAAATTTTACTGTAAAAGCCAATTTATCTGCCACCGCTACCCATCAATTGAGTTTTTGGACAGCCCACAGCAATGACAATTACAATGTAAACGATACAGTTTCTGGGTTTGAAATTACCAATCTTAGGTACATATCATCGTACCCATATTTCGAAGACTTTGAAACTGATAATGGTACGTTTTACGGAACAGGAACAAATAGTACTTGGGAACACGGTGTGCCTTCATCAAGCAATACCTATATAAAAAGAGCCGCAAGCGGAACAAAAGCCTGGGTAACAAACTTAGATGGAGATTTTGGTAGTCAAGAGGTATCTTACTTATACTCGCCGGTTTTTGATCTAAGTAGTTTTAGTACAAACCCATACATATCTATTAGTTTCATTTATGAGCAAGAATGGGACGCCACCTTCTATTTGGAATACTCAGAAGATGGGCAGACATGGAATAGCATGGCCAGCGCCAACTCAGGAAGAAACTGGAATCAATGGGGCTTTTCTAATAATAAATTGCACTGGCACGTGGCAAGTACTGAAATTCCTGTGAGCGGTATGAGTAGTAAAGATTCAGTTCAGTTTAGAGTGTATTTTGATGCCACTTGGGCATTCTTATCTTATGAAGGAGTAGGAGTTGATAATTTCCATATTCACGAAAAAGCTGAAATGCACGATGGTAGTACTGTAAAAAATATAACGAGTTCAGCCACGGGTAATGGTTGGGTACACTTTTCTAGTAATAGCAAAAGGGTAGTTTCAATTAATCCACAGGGTGAAAATCTTGGGAATGTAAGTGTAACATCATATGTACATACCGGCGGCGTTAGAAACTACAACAACCAATATTTACTTGATCGTAGTTGGGTAATCAATCCACAAAATCAACCAGACAACCCTGTTAAGGTTAGATTGTATATGCTCGATACTGAAGTTGATGCTTTGAGAAATGCATCGGGCTGTGCCAACTGTACAGGAATTGACGATGCTTTTAAACTAGCATTTACTAAATATCATGGAACTAACGAAGACAGCCTACTTACTAATAATGTTAGTGGTACATATCAATTTTTCTCAAGTTCAAATGCCAAAATAGTTCCTTACGGAAAGGGTTACTGTGTAGAACTAACGGTTAGTAGTTTCTCCGAAATTTTTGCAAGTGGCGGCGGTTTAGATGGTAATACAGCACTCCCTGTAGAGTTTACAAGCTTTAATGTTCAGTTGGTTAATAATGGCCATGATGCTTTAATAGAGTGGCAAACCGCCATGGAAGAAAACAATAGCCATTTTGAAATTGAAAGAAGTTTTGATGGTAACATTTGGGAGATGGTGGGTACAGTTGCAGGACAGGGCACAACTTTCGAATCCACAGATTATCAATTTATTGACCAGCTTGCAGCTAGTAGCTTGCAGCCATCAGCTCAAATTTATTATCGCTTAAAACAAGTGGACTATGATGGAGCTTTTGACTATTCAGAGATCAGAACTCTAAACTTTAAACCAGAAACTCAAAACTCTTTCAAGGTTTGGCCAAATCCCGCAACAACTGGCAAATTGTATCTATCTGAAATAGATAATTACATCATAACAAATACAATGGGTAAAGTAGTATTACAAGTTGAAGGTGCCAATGAAATTGATATAACTGGATTAGCGAAAGGGACTTACTTAATTATAGATTCAAAAGGAGTATCGAATCTATTTGTGGTGAACTAGCATTTAGTTGACCACTGTCTTAGCTGAAACCGTCTCTAATTCTTAAGGGACGGTTTTCTATTTTACAGGTAAAAACAACTCAACTTCACCTTCCTCAAATTCAACCTTATCTAAATGCCCCATTTGGCCTCGGTCTTTCGTAATTAGGTGCATATGCATATAAGAATCATGATGTGTAAATACAGCTTGGTGTTCCGTAGAAAAGAAACCAATAATTTCTACTTCTTCATTTTTAAGGTCATAATTTACTTGGCCTTGATGTGCCTCATCAGGCGAGCTTACTACAGTACCTTTTGGAAGGTTTTGAATATGAATATCGGCGTAACCAACAGTGCCAATAAGCTTAAAAATGAAAGGTCGTTTAAAACTCTTTGTTTTGTCATCAATGAACTTTTCAAGACTTGCTATATCAGTTACGCTAGGTGGTAGTTTTTCGTTTTGCCACTCATTAGCATTTCCGTAAACAAAGAAAGGCGCTTCAACCTTAGAGTTTTGCTCAACGCTCATGTTAGCGCTATCAATAACTCTAGAAATGTAGGTTTTACCATCAACAATCAATAGTTCGCCCGTTAAAAAACTCACCGGCCCTAATCCATACAAACCTTTTTTATTTGAAATAGTGTCAAGATCAATTATTCCACCAAGCTCACCCTTCCACATTACGTTTTTCATCGCACCCGCAACCTCAATGTCAGGGTAGGTTGCACTAGTGGTTTTTTTGGGCCCAGTTTTACAGGATGCCAATAAAATAAATGCAAGTAAGTTGACTATACATATTCTATACATAAGCTTAGTTCGAGAGGATCTTCATTTCTTCAATCTCTTCATCAAAAAAGAATTTCTCTTTTCCGTCATATGGTTCTAGGTCATCAAGCCACATGGCTTTTGGGTTGTATTTGGCAAAAAATGGTTCGCCAACCCAATTTGGATTTCTTCCCTGTAAAAATCGAAGCACCATTACTTTTTCACCATTAATTTCACTTATACCCAACAATTGAACTTTACCAGGGTTGGCGCTCATGCTAGGGCCACGAACAGTTCGTGCAACTCCACTTACCTTTTGGTATGCCTTTCTAAATACTTTCCAGGCGTTTTCAAGACTTACCGCAAAATAATCTTGAGCTCCCGTGTCTCTGGCTACAAACATGTAATAAGGAATAATTCCTAGATTGGCCTGAGTACGCCACATATTAGCCCATTCGTCAGCATTATTGTTAATATGATTCATTATTGGGCTTTGACTTCTGATTTGGGCACCGGTATTTCTAATTCTTCTTATTGCTTCTTGCACCGCTGGTGTTTCAAGCTCTCTTGAATGATTAAAGTGCGCCATAAAGGCCAATTGGTGTCCACTCTCTACAACGCGTTCAAATATGCGAAGCATGTCATCGGCATCTTTATCAGTAGTGAATTTGTATGGCCAATACCCCAATGCTTTTGTACCAACTCTAATTGTCTTAAGGTTTGGAACATCACCGTTAATTAATGGATCAACATATGAAGCAAATTTTTCAGCTTTCATTACCATGGGGTCACCACCCGTAAATAGTACATCAGTTACTTCTGGATTTTCTTGAAGATAACCAACAAGAAGGTCAGTCTCTTTCATAGCGAACTTGAGCTCATCAATGCCAACAAACTGAGGCCATCTAAAACAAAAGGTGCAATAGGCATGGCAAGTTTGGCTATTGCTAGGAAAAAACAAAAGTGTTTCTCTGTACTTGTGCTGCACACCTGTAAGCTTCTGATTGTCAAAAACAGGTACATTATGCTGCTGACCGGCCGGGTGCGGGTTTAAACCTAATCTTATTTCATTAGCAACTTTGGTAAGTTCATTTTTTGAAAGCCCTGCATCAAGCGCAGCTTTCATTTTATTGTAATCAGTTTCGGATAGCATTTCCTTTTGCGGAAAGGTGAGCTGATATATTGGATCGTTTGGTATGTTGTTCCAGTCAATTAATTCATCTACTACGTAGTTGTTTACCTTGAAAGGTAAAACGTTGCCAACAACTTGTATCTCTTCAATTTGCTGAGGAGTTAAAGACTCTTGAACCTGTGGGATTTTCGGAAAAGAGCGAAGTGTAAAAACTTTGTAAACCGGTTGGTCTAATGCCATTAAAGATTGGTTAAATTAGGAAAAGGCGCAAAATATCCTTTTGATTCTCCTTGTCAAATTATATGTGATAATTTAATGCTCAATTAAGAATAACATTAATGCATCATATTTTCTGTTAACTACGTTTTAAGTAGATTTAAAGTTGTGACTTCAATTAAAGTCAATTCTACTTAATTGGAGTAATTGGTCACCCCTTAGGTAAGATTAGTAGGGCATTTAATCTTAGTTCTAAATACTCTTTTACCAATCCATTAAAAGTAATTCCTTGTTGGTTGAAAATGGCGGTATTGGTCATTATGTTCATTACAAAATGGCTGTCAAGGGCAGTTAGTAGTTCAATATTGTAGGTTTTAAAGGTGCCTTCACACATCCCTTTTTTGTAAATAAGCGCAAGATTGGCTAAAACCTTTGCAGCGAAATGTTCTACCAGTTGCCAAGCTTGTTTGAAGTGTTTTTTCAGTTGCTCCAAAAAACTTAAAGAAATGGCTCCAATACCTTCGCTAATTTTTTGAAGCAAATTTTGCAAAGAAAGTTTCATATCATCTCCGGCCACTGCATTGGGAGATGCAGCATATTGTAGGTCATCTAAAACAAGTTTTACGGCAGTTTGATAGATCTCTTCTTTAGTTGAAAAGTAGGTGTAAATAGTGCTCTTACTTTTGTTGGCAAGAGCGGCCAAATCGTCTAGAGTTAGATGGTTTAGCTGTTTATCTTGTAGCAAGGGAACAAGTGCTTTAACCCAAGATTTCACTTTTGGAGTTAATTCTTTTCTTGTTCTTTGAATGGCTTTTCGGCCCATTTTTTATCCTGATTTTTACAGTTGTTCTTTTTTCGGAATTTTTGACATGGCGTGTTCTGCAATAGCGGTAATACTGAGTGATGGATTTACACCGGGGTTAGATGATATCATAGAGCCGTCAATTATAAACATGTTTTTATAGTTAAATACTTGATTGTTCTTATCAATTACGCCTGTTTCTGAAGAGTTGCTCATAACTGCACCGCCAAGTATATGTGCGGTAGACGGTATTCCCAATAAGGCTTCGCCTACAAATGAGCTCGGTTTTCCCTTAAGTTTTTTGGCAAATGCATGTGTTAATCGAATAGATTCAGGAATAAATGGTGTAGGTTTTTTACCCGAACCCATCTTTGCAGAAATATTACCAAACCAACCTTTTTTAAAGGTTAAAGTGCTATCGAGAGTCTGCATAAAAAGGAGTACAGCTGTTTTTTTTGACCAACTATTTTTAATGTAAATTTTAAAGTAGCTAAGTGGTGACTTTATGAAAGTACCAATAATATTAATGTAGCGCACTAGGTGGTTTTTTGAAGCGCTGTAGGGTAAGTGAGTTAATTTCCAAGCTCCAGAACCTTTGCCGTATCGCACAATTTCAAGGTGGCTATTCTTATCAGTTTCAAGAATACTCCCAATGGCGACACCTTTTGTGGTGTTTATTTTAGCGTCTAATGAAGACACACTAATCAAGGTTTCGTTATTAGTTCTTATGTCGTGCCCAAGACGGTTTGATATTTTAGGAAGTGATGTAGGTTTTAGTTTAAAAAGTAGCTTTAAAGTTCCTAATACACCGCCTGAAAAAATTACACCTTTTGCTCTTATCTCTTTTGTTTGTTTATAGAGTTTGGTGCTGCTATTATATCTTATAATGTAGCCAGATGTTCCATTTTTTTCATCAATAGGTTTAACATCAACCACTTCTTTTTCGGCTAGAATTTTTGCTCCCAGTTGCTGCGCCAAATGAAGATAGTTTTTGTCTAATGTATTTTTTGAGTTGTTTGGGCAACCCGTCATACATGCTCCACAAAAATTACAACCAGTTCTATCAGGGCCTTTACCATTAAAATAGGGATCGGTTACAGTTTCATTTGGTTTGCCAAAATAAACAGCAACATTGGTGGGCTTAAAATCATTTTGTCGCCCCATTTCTTTAGCAACTGCTAATAGTGCTTTGTCGCTATCAAAAAGTTTGGGATTTTTTGTAGCGCCAAGCATCTCAAGCGCCAATTTGTAAAAAGGCCTAAGCTCTTGTTCCCAATTATTAAGTTTGGCCCAGCTACCTGATGTGTAAAATGCACTTTTTGGCACAGGTAGCGTATTGGCATATACCAAACTACCACCACCTACACCTACGCCAGAAAGTATGGTTATGTGCCTTGTAATGGTAATTTTCATTATGCCAAAACATTTAATAAATGGAATCCATAACCACCTTTTTAGGTCCCAATTGGTTTTAGCAAACTCATTTGATTTTCGCCATTTACCTTTTTCAATTACCAAAACTTTATAGCCTTTTTCTGATAGCCTAAGAGCACTTACAGAGCCTCCAAATCCGCTACCAACTATTACGTAATCATAGTCCATTGCTAACTAACTGGCTACGCTTTGTGCTTGTGTTGTATTTAGGGCTTTAACTCTTTTATTCATTACCGCAAACCAAAGCGGCGGTACAAATGCTAGAATCATCATTCCTGGGTATCCGGTTGGCATTTGTGGCGATTCATCCATGTGTCTCAATATTTGATACTTACGGCCAGGAAGATAATGGTGGTCAGAATGTCTTGAGAGCTCAAATAGATGTAGTCTTCCTACAATGTGGTCTGAGTTCCAAGAGTGTTTTGGAGTAACACGCTCATATCTATCTCCCACTTTTTTGCGCACTAATCCGTAGTGCTCTATGTAGTTAACTGTTTCTAAAACCAAGTGCCCAATTAGTGCGGCCAAAATAAAACTAGCCATAGCAGTAAATCCAAAAAAGACTGCAATAAACCCAACCAATCCAAATTCAATAATATGGTCGGTAATCATTTGATTTTGAAATGAGAAAAACGGAACACCTTTTCTTTTAAGTTTATCGCGTTCTAGTTTCCATGCCCAAGCATAAACCCCGGTAATTGATCTAAACCAAAATATATAAAGAGGTTCTCCGTATTTAGACGTTGCCGGATCATCGGGAGTACTTACAGCTAAGTGATGATGTTTATTATGCTCATGCATAAAATGCATATTTAACGTTGTCATCAAATTGATTTTGGCCATCCATCTTTCATATTTTTTATATCTATGACCAAGTTCATGTCCTACATTAATACCAAGTACTCCACAGCATAAACCCATTGACATAATTCTGCCAGTAAAGCCTACAGTAGACAACGCTGGATCGGTTATGGTATACAAAAAATAGCCAAGTGTAAATAGCTGTGTAGGCACCATCAGGTAGATCAAAAAATCGTAGATAATATTATCTCTTTGTCTCTTTTCTTCGATCTTTTCTAAATTACCTGCATCAGGCTGTATAAATAGTTCCACTAAGGGAATACCTACAAAAATGTAGAAGAATGGCATAAAGGTTAACCAACCGTGTGCATCAAAGCTCCACCAAGTAATGGCTGGCAGGGCTAAAACAAAAGCATATTTGAGTGAACGCATTATTTTAACAAATCGAACTATTGTTGCAAATATAGTTCGATTTTAAAATAAGGCAAATGGAAAAGGTCTTATTGGACTGAATTTAAAGGCTAGAGAAACTGGATAGATTACTTAAAAAAGTACTTGAACCACAAATTAGAACTCAATTGTTCTAAGTGATTTAGGAACTGACGGAAGGTCAAGGTTAAAAGTGAAATTTGGCGAGCAGGCATTTTCAAGTTCAAGAACAAATTGGTTAGGATCTTTTTGAAAGTCAATTTCAAAAAAGCACTCATCATGAAAGTTTGAATCAATTTTCAAACCTTTTTGCAAGGTTGCTTCTACACTGTGAATTTGATCTTCAAAAAAATGAAGCCATGAGATAACCTCAGCTATAAGTAGGGGAGCCGTTTGCTGTGTTTCAAAATACCGATCATTGCTATTACTCCATTTTACAGAAAAATGCGTGGTCTCGTAATCATAGAACGGATAAAGCAACTTAATTAAGGGTTGCTCGTATACCGATACAAACGTTTTGTTACCTTGTTTTTTAACTGAAGTTTGTATGGGCACCTAGCGAAGTGATAATATTTGAAACAAACCTAACCAATGATTGTTTAACTAGAAAGAACAACTTTGTTATTTTGAAAAGAGATGCCGTTGATAATTCAGTTGAACTGCTAAATGACTACAAAGCATTCATTAAAGATAATCCAAAATCAGATATGCTTGAGTTTACCAAATGGTTAACTCAAAAACATAGCCAGCCAATTGATTACCTTACCAATAACAGTGAAGTAAACAATTCTGGAACCAACTTTAAGGTTTCTTATTTACTGGCCAATGTAGCGGCTTATTTAGATATGTGGAGCAAACTCAGCTTTAACGATGTGGCCATAGGCTCCTTAGCCGATTATGCCATTTTAAAAAATGTAAATCGATTAAAAAATCCATCAAAAAAGCAAATAAGCGCCATGGTGGTAATGGAACCTACAACCTGCATTGAGTCTATAAAAAGACTGATTAAAAATGGAGTTTTAAAAGAAGAACTAGATCAAGATGACAAGCGCCAAAGACGGGTTTCACTAACAAATCAAGGCCAAGAGCTGCTAGCAATATTAAATGAGAAAATGGTTAATTTAAATGGTCTTTTGTTTGGTAATTTGGTTGAAACTGAAAAAATGACTTTAATCCCAATTTTAAAAAAGCTTTATGAGTTTCACCACAGTATTCATAAATCAAATACGAAACAGGAAATCAAGAAAGCATTTAACATTTAACGTTTTCGCTGCGCTTTTTCACATTCCATTCTTTTTTCACTATAAATCTCCCAGTCTGCCTGCTTATTAGTTGCTTTTGCTTTAATAAGAGCCTCGCCCGCTGCAGGGCACTTTCTATTTGTAAACTTAATGTATTCGTCGTTTGGCAATAAATATGCACCAATACATACGGTTGCAATTACCCCAAGCCTAACAATGTTTGACTTGTTTTTATAGTACTTTTCTTTATCAGTTATAATGAGCAAAAGGTAAAGTGCAAAACCAAGAAAACCAGATTGCATAACCACCTGGGCACCTGGCCAAATCATTACTTTAAAAAGTAAACCAAGCACACCTGAGCTTATTAGAATACCTAGAATCACACCAAAAAATGATTTTTTAGCATTGCCAGGCTTAAAACTGTAATTATTAAATATGTTAAATCCAAGTATTAGATACAAGAGAGACAATGTGCTTAAAGTAAAGGTAATTATGGCAGAAGATCCAGGTACTAAGAACATTTTTAGTATTATGCCAAGTGCAGATAAAACCGCAAGAATTAGCTCTAAAATTTTCATGTTTAAATTGTATTTAATGCGTATTTAATGAAATGGGTGTAAACTGTTTTAAGCGCTAAATATAAATATCATAATCTTGAATAAGACATAAGCAATTTGAGCAAAGCGGAGTTGAAGCAGTATTATAAAGAATATGCCGATATGGTATACAATTTAGCGCTTAACTATTTGCAAAACGCACAAGAGGCGGAGGAAGTCACACAAGATGTTTTTGTGAAACTTCATTTTAAACTTGATAGTTTTAAAGGAAATTCTAGTTTAAAGACTTGGATTTATAGAATTGCTATAAATCAGTGTAGCGATTACGTTAAATCTCGAAACACACAAAAAAGATCAAGTAAGGTGTTAAGATTAAGTACTTTAGACGGAAATAATGCAGGTTTTGGAAGCAACTTTGATCATCCGGGGGTGGCACTTGAACATAAAGAAGCAACGCAGCGCATTTTTGATAAGCTAAACCTTCTCCCTAAAAATCAGAAGGCAGCTATACTCTTAAAATCAATTGAACATTTAAGTCAAAAACAAATAGCTCAAACTCTTGATGTTTCAGAAAAATCAGTTGAATCGCTATTAAATAGGGGCAGGAAAAAGTTAAAAGAACTACTTAAAAATGAGGGGTAGATAAAAGAATGTCGTCAAATAGGAATTGAAGCAACAAACATGAAGGAATTTGAACAAATAAATCGCGTAAAGGCTCCCGACCATTTGTGGCAAAATATTGAAGCCATAATTGAGAAAGCTAACAATGAAGTTGCTCCACTTACATGGTATTGGCTTGCCGCAGCGAGTTTCATTATTCTTATTACAGTAAATGTTGCTGTACTTACGTCTAATAATTCCAACACAAATCAAGTTGAGTCTTACGTAGAGTCAATTGAAATAAATGTTTCTAATCAGCTTTATAATGAGTAAGCAGCGATTTTTAAGTTTTTCTGTTGTGGTTTTAATCATTACTAACGTTTCGGTGCTTTTATTTTTTGTGATTAATAATCCTTCTCATGGTCATATAAAACCAACAAGAGAAAATCCCAAAGAAATAATTATTGAAAAACTGGCTTTTGATAAAAACCAAATTATTGAATATGAAGCAGCAATTGCCATACATAGGTTCGAAATTGAAGAACAAGAAATGAAGATTAGGGAGTTGAAGCATAAGCTATATGAAGGCCTTGCCGGCAACGGTAATAAAAAGGAAGAATTAATATCTGAGTTAGCTAATGCTCAGCGTAAAATTGAACAAATACATTATCAGCATTTTGAGGAAATTAAGGCCATATGTAATGATAATCAAAAAGATGAGTTTAATGCATTAAGCAATGATCTTGCTAAAATATTTGCACCCAAGCCACCTAAACATCATTCACCAAAATCAATGCGTCATTAAGTTTTGAGACTATTTCTTTTTCTAATTATTTTTCCAATATCGCTCTCATATATTGAGCCAAGCGGCAATGTCTTTTTCTCCCTAAAGGCCAATGGTGAAAATATAAAAGGAGGAGATACCATTGATATTAATTTGAAAAAATATGTGCTTGAAAAAGTTAAGTTCTATGTTGCAGATTTTAAGGTTTATAAAAACCAAGAAATAGTTTTAGACTTTGACAATTCTTCATTTTTATTTGATTTTTCAAATACTTCTCAAGAAAATATTCAATTCCCCAGTTCATTAAAGTTTGATAGTGTGAGTTTTACTTTAGGTATTGATAGTGCTACAAATTGTTCAGGTGCATATGGCGGAGACCTTGATCCCACCAAAGGCATGTATTGGAGTTGGCAAAGTGGCTATATAAACTTCAAATTAGAGGCGAAATCAGTTGAAAATCATAGTGATTTGATATACCATTTAGGAGGTTATAAAAAGGGTGAATTATGTACCCAACAAGTTGGGTTTAAAATGAAGGGTTGTAGTGATCATGAAATTGAACTAAATGTGGATGAAGTGCTAGATCACTTCCTAAATCAGGGCATTGAAAAGTTAATGTCTCCCGGAACAGAGGCTAAAAAGCTGTCAAAGTTGGTTGCCAATTCCTTCGTACCAAAATGTCTTGAAGAATAAATGCTAAGGCTGTTATTCATATCAGGTTTATCTTTTTTGTTAATAGCATTTGTAAATGAAACGGCCTTTTTTAAAACGCCAAAAGGTTGGCCACAGCCCAATTATAACTTTAAGCAAAACCCATTATCTAAAGAGAAGGTGTATTTAGGTAGAAAGCTCTTTTATGAACCTAAACTGTCAAAGAATAATACCATTTCATGTGCAAGTTGTCATTTAAGCTTTACTTCATTTACTCATGTTGATCATGCCTTAAGCCATGGCATATTTGATTCAATTGGCAACCGCAATTCACCTGTACTTATAAACCTTGCATGGAGCAAATCTTTTATGTGGGATGGAGCCATAAATCATTTAGATGTACAAGGTATTGCGCCCATAGAAAATCAGGTTGAAATGGGAGAGAAACTTAAAAATGTAACTCACAAATTGAGTAAATCAGAAGATTACAA
The DNA here is from genome assembly GCA_049115495.1 of Bacteroidia bacterium. Classification (GTDB taxonomy): domain Bacteria; phylum Bacteroidota; class Bacteroidia; order CAILMK01; family JACPUW01; genus JACPUW01. The sequence goes on from JAGDZV010000002.1 coordinate 177,508, forward strand.
TGAGTTTTTCAAATCGGCCTTTGGAGATACGGCAATAACTGGCGAAAGACTTCTAAAAGCACTTTCAGCCTTTCAGTTGACATTAGTTAGTTCAAATTCAAAGTACGACCAAGTGCAAGATGGCACGGCAAAATTTTCTGAGCAAGAGCAGGCAGGATTAAACATATTTAAAAATAAGTGTAACCATTGCCATACGGCACCGCTATTTACAAATCACGAATTTGAAAACAATGGTTTGTCCATTGATTCAGCATTAAACGATTTGGGCAGGTATAATATCACCAAGAAAGAAAAAGACAGGCGAAAATTTAAGGTTCCAACCCTTAGAAATATCGAATACTCTTTTCCTTATATGCACGATGGCAGGTTTGAATCGCTTTTTGAAGTATTGGATCATTATTCAAATGGTGTTGAAACAACAAAAACAACCCATAACTCGCTAAAAAATGGCATTAATTTAGGTGAGACTGAAAAAGTAGACCTTATGGCTTTTTTACTTACCCTCAGTGATAAAGAGTTTTGTTTTAATCCTGAATTTGGCTATCCGAGAAATTAAATTGGAATAGCTGAAGGAATAAAGATTTTAAATCGTCAAAGCATTAAAGAACCAAACCATATGAAGAACATTTTTTTATTTTTAACCCTGCTACTTTTTGCAGGTACATTAACTGCGCAAAGCCCAACTGTAGAAAACTGGCTAATAAATACAACCGGTATTACCGGCAAGCACTACGTAAGCGGTAATTCAACACCAATTGAAGATACAGCTAAAGCAAATGTGCAGATTGTTAGATATTCAGATGACTATGTATACATTAACAGTAGCGGAATACCTTCCTACACTGTAGGTCCGTATTTAGACGGAAATCCTGCCCTGGCTACAAACAATAATTGGCTTTTTAAAATTCCTCAGAACCCAAGTGAAAATACGGGTACAAGAACTGAAACACCACTGGGGCCCATTGGCGTATTTATTAATGGTGTACCCATATATGACTATAAAGATGCCGCATCATACAGTTCATCAACAAGAAGTGACGATATGCGAAATGGTGATGGTGTATGGAATAGAAATGCCATTCTTGCGGAAAATGATGGCTTCGATTGCGCCAAAGGGCATCCATCTCCTATTTTTAGCGGTGGTAGACCCGGCCAAGGTACTTTAGAAGGTGGCAGCTACCATCACCATCAAAATCCAATGGCATTTAATTTAGACCTTGTTGAAGTTTCGGAGATATGTGATCTTTATCTTGCTGATGGTCTTTACAATTTAGATTCTACTGTTCATTCGCCTTTGATTGGCTTTGCCTTTGATGGTTATCCAATTTATGGTGGATACGGTTATTCAGATCCAATTGATGCAAATTCATCTATAAAAAGAATTGAAAGTAGTTATCAAGAAAGAGACATTACTGTTAGAACCCACTATGCTAATGGCACCGATGTAACTGACGGACCTGACGTGAGTAGTGAGTATCCTATTGGTTGGTATAGAGAAGATTATGAGTATAAAACAGGTAGTGGTGATCTTGACGCATACAATGGTAGGTTTTGTAAAACGCCTGAATTTCCGAATGGTACCTATGCTTATTTTGCTACAGTTGATAAAGATTGGAACTCAGCTTTTCCGTATGTAATTGGCCTTGAATACTATGGCGTGGTTGAGACATCAAATTTTGTTGCCGGTAGCGGCAATTCAGTCGAAATAAATGAAGAAGTAGAGCGATATGTGCCCGTTTCTATTATTGAAAATAATTCAGAAATTAAAGTTGGTGTTTATCCAAATCCAAGTGCAGAGTATTTGGCAATTCAAATAACTGGCTTAATTGAAAGCGATTTACAAGCATCATTATACAACCTTGATGGTAAGTTGATAAAACGCACAAGTATAAGCCAGGGTAGTACTATTTGGTATTTAGATATAAGAACCATTTATGCTGGCGAATATGTGCTGCTAATTGAAGGAAATGGTTACAAAGCAAGCGAAAAAGTGATAATTTCAAGGTAAGAAATAATAGTAAGATTTGTTTAAGTAATTTGCCGCCAATCAGCGTATGATTGGCGGCTTTTTTTGCAATTAAGACTGGTTTAAACTTAGAGTACATGTATTTCAAATTTGAAGAGCGCTTACTAGAAACATTTTCTCATAAAGGCATAAACGCGAAAGAAAGAAGCCTTTTACTGGAACTCGCCGAGAAAGTTGAAATTGATATTGAAGAATATAGAAAACTAAGATCAAAGGTTTTTGACCTTGCTAAAGCTCAAGGTTTGCATGGCTTCGATTGGTTAGAAGACGCCATGAAAGTACTAGACAAAGCCAAAAGTATTACTTATAGTTCAAAGGCCTTTTTTAGTCCTGAAAACTCAGGTCAAGCCTATTTAGAGCAAATTCTTTTTAAGGCAAGCAAGTCTATTTGGGTATGTGTTTTTACCATTAGCGACAATGAATTGGCAAATGCATTGATTAAAAAACATAAAGAAGGTCTTGAAGTGAAGGTGATAACTGATAATGATAAAATTTATGACCGTGGCTCAGATATTTTAAAAATGAAGGAACAGGGAATTGAAATTAGGATTGATGATACCAGGCACCATATGCATCATAAGTTCGCCATTATTGATAAAGAAACTTTTATAAATGGCAGCTACAACTGGACCCGAAGTGCAGACGAGTATAATCATGAGAACTTGATAATAACTAAAGATGAAGCCTTGGTTGAATGTTTTTCCCAAGAGTTTAAAAAACTGTGGCAAGAGTTTGAAAGGCTTTAAAGGCTAAGGTTTTGATTTTCAGTGGGTAATTGTTTTTAATAAAAAAGCTATGGAAACCTTAATGCAATTATTGTCTTTTGACCTTTAAGTTTGATTTACCGCTTGGTATTAAAGTTTATGTGTGTATAGAAAGTTTTTAGCTATAATCGGCTTTTTCTTATTGCTTAGTATCCAATTACATGCCCAAAAATATTCGGGTGTTGTAAAAAAATTCAGTGTTGAGCACGGCTTATCTCATCCAGATGTTAGGTCTGTAGTATTAGATCCACGGGGGCTCATATGGGTTGGTACGCGTAACGGTTTAAACCGTTTTGATGGCAGAAAATTTAAAAGATTTGATGAGAAAAATGGGCTTAAAAATAACAATATTGAAGAGCTTTTTGCTGATGGGGAGGTACTTTGGTGTATACATAAAAGCCGAACCATAGAAGCCATTGAGAGCATTACACTATTCAATTCAATTACCGAAAAATCCATTAGTTTCAATGAATGGTGCGGGGTAGAAAAAATAGATGTTTCTCAAATAAATGCGGTTTACGGAAATCAAAATGAAATTGTTTTGAGGGTAAACGTAGGAGATTCAACCTTGTGGTATTTGAAAAAGCCAAATATGCCCTTAAAGCAATTCAAACTAAAATTTGATGCAGAGCTTATTGGGTCAAATAATGATGGAACTTTTTGGTTTCAAGATTGGAAAAATCATAGACTTACTAAACTCACCGTAAATGGTAAAATAATACGTACCGTATCTACTAAGTTTCTAAAAACTTGGCGCAGCAAATTCTACGTAAATATGAATTTTGCCGAACATGAACGCTGGGTTTGGTCTTATGATTCATTATATGAAATTACCAACGATAGATTAAAACAAGTTAAGTCAGACTGGGGGTTTTTAGGAATTGATAGCCTGGGTTTTACCACTTCTTCAGAGTTTGTAAGAAAGCATCCTTATACTGGGCATTATTGGTTTTCTGTAGGTAATTTCAGCAAGATTGTAGATGAAAAAGGAAACGTTTTATACACTTACCGGGATAAGGGCAGCTATGTTAATAATAGAGATGTTTTTATAGGAAATAATGTTTTGCAACCTACATCAAAAGGGTTGAACGTTTATAGTCTTTATCCATCACAATTTCAGAGTTTTAAAGATGGTGTAAAAGGCGGATACCGGGGGATAAATAAGATTGGAGGCGATTATATAGTCTGCAATAATGATATTGGTGTAAGGGTAATAAAGAGCAATTTAAAAAAGGAGTTGGCACATTTAAGCTACGTTGGCGACGCTTCTTATAGATACAAAGATTTGCTATACACCATTGGTAGACAAACCATCAATGTAATTAATAAGAATAAACGTATTGAAAGAAAGTTACATGTTCCTTACGCACATGAAGTATGGGGAATGATAGTAGAAGACTCTTTTATGTACTATAGCACACTAGGGCTAATTGAGTTTAATTTATATACTGAAAATCAAAGGACTATAACTTCAAACGAATTCCCAGAGCTTAATACGTCAACCATATATTCAATTCAGAAAAAGGGTAACGACGAGTATTGGCTTTGTACAACGGCTGGTATTTATTCTTGGAATTCAAGAAACGATGCTTTCAAAAAATATCTTGATGAAGTTGATGGCTGTTCGGAGTTTCAACACTTATGGCAAAACGGGGATTTGCTGTGGCTCGCAAGTGGTTGTAAGGGGTTGGTGCAATTCAATCTAAGAACTAAGAAAACTCAAGTTTTTGATTTTGCGCATAATGCCACAAATATTACGCATTGTGTATATCCTGATAACAGCGGGAACTTATGGTTAAGTACTGATTTTGAAGTTGTTAGGTTCAATGTAAAGGACAAAACATACGAGACATTTAGCAAAAATGATGGACTCGTAAATAATGAGTTCAATAGAATCTCTCATTTTAGAGAAATAGATGGCACTCTAATATTTGGCGGAATTACAGGGATGGTTCGTTTTCATCCTGATTCTTTGGCCAATGTAAAATCAAAAACCATCAATATAACTCCCATAATAGCTGATGTTTGGCTCTATAAGAAAGGCCAAAAAGAGATATCACAAATAACTAAAAGTTTTATTGACGAAAACACCATTACCATTGAGCCGCAAGACCGGCTTTTGGCTTTTGATTTGGCAACAAAAAGTATTGCAAATAGCGATAAAATTGAGTTTAGTTACCAATTTGGTGAAGATTCAATTTGGAATATTTTGCCTTCAAACAGGCTAGAATTCAATATAATGCCCTTTGGTGAGCATAAAGTAACGTTGCGCGCCAGGCTACCTAATAAAAGAGCATCGCAAAATGTAATTGCCTTCAGCCTAAAAGTTGTAAAACCTGTGTACTTAAGGGCTTGGTTTGTAATTACAGTTGTTTTAAGCTTACTTTTTGTCTCTGTTTTTGCTGTAATTATAAGAACCAATCAATTAGACAGACAAAAACAATTGCTTGAAGAAGAAGTAAATAAAAGAACCCAAAAAATTCTTGACGATAAAGCCATAATTGAAAAGCAAGCCGCTGAATTAAAAACACTTGATCGCCTAAAAAACAGATTTTTTGCAAATATTTCTCATGAGTTGCGAAACCCACTAACACTTATTGTAGGTCCGGTAGAGAGTTTATTGTCACAAGAGAAGGTGCGAGTACCTGATATGGTTCGCTCACAAATGAACTTAACATTAAAAAATGCCAAGAGCCTTCAGAAACGGATTAATGAAATTTTATCGCTGAGCAAAATTGATGCAGGCAAGTTAAAACTAGTGTTTGCACCAACTAATGCTAATCAATTTTTTTCTAGGGTGGTGCTGGCTCATGATTCTTGGGCAAAAAGCAAAAGTGTAGGTGTTTCATTTACGAGTGAGCTTAGCGAAAAACTAAATTTAGATCTTGACCAAGATAATGTTGAGAAAGTAGTAAATAACCTAGTGAGTAATGCCATAAAGCATAGTCCGCAGCGGTCTAATATTTTGGTTAAACTCACCTTGGCAAGCGAAAAACTATATTCAGTGGTGGTGAAAGATCAGGGTAAGGGAATTGAAGAAGGTGAAGGCGAAAAAATATTTGATAGATACTACCAGTCTAAAGAAGGAGAAAAGGCAGGGGGAACAGGACTTGGTTTAGCCCTTTCAAGAGAAATTGCTCAGTTAATGGATGGTAATTTAACAGCTCAAAATACTGCAGAAGGAGGGGCTGAATTCATTTTTACTTTTAAAGCCAATGTTTCTACGTCAGAGGTAATTGAATACAATGAAATAGAAAATACCATAGCTTTTGAAGAAGCTTCTGAAGTAATTGCTATTGGTAAAACAAATGCCAATATTTTGGTAGTTGACGACAATGAAGAAATGCGAACATATATAAGAAGCATATTAAGCGATGACTTTAAGATTTTTGAAGCCGAAAACGGAAGAGATGCTCTAGAACTAATTGAAAAAAGAAATATTGACCTGATAACAAGTGATTTAATGATGCCGGTAATGGATGGCATGGAGTTTTTATCGGCGCATAAACAATCTGAGAAAGCAAATATTCCGGTAATTATGATAACGGCGAGGGCTGATGATGCGGATAGACTTGGTGCCTTAGAAATTGGGGTTGACGATTACCTTACAAAACCATTTTATGCTAGGGAGTTAAAAGCACGTATTAAAAACCTGCTTAGCTACAGAAGGCTAAAGTCTGAAGTGGAAAATGACACCGAATTGTTAAAGGAAGATGGGGCTGAGCAGCTTGATGATGCAACTCAAATAACAGGTGTAATAGAAATGATTAACGCAAACATTAATGACAACAATTTGTCAGTGGCCGATATTGCTGATGGAGTTGGGTATAGCGAAAGGCAACTTCGTAGAATCATTAAGAAGCAGAAAGGCATTACTCCAAATGCATTAATAAAAGAATTGAGACTGCTACAAGCCCGAAAATTTTTAGAAAATCAGAATTTTAGCACTGTAGCTGAGGTTATGAGCAACTGTGGTTTTAAGAGCCAAGGACATTTTGCAAAAGGGTATTTTCAAAGGTTTGGTAAAAAGCCAAGCGAGTATTTTGATTAATTTGACAAAAACTTAGGGAGAAAGACTAAAACTAATTTGTTTAATGAATAGGGGAGAGATGGCAAAAAGCAAAATGAATTCTTAGCTTTTACCTAAAGAAATTTGAAGGTGGCATTAAAGAAACAATTAGGTCGAAGCGTTAATTTTCTTTGAGCGGAAGAGCCTTTTTGCCTTTGTTTTTATGTTACGTTCAATTCTGTTGATTTCTCTCTGTAAACTTGAACGATTGGGAATAAAATCATCTTCATTATCCAACCGAATTTCTTGTAGTTTACCAAGGTTTTGATTGAGATGAGTAATGCTCAAATGCCGCGGTTCTTCATTTGAATTGATTTGTTCTAAATCAATTGGCTTTTTTATAAAAAGCACAATTTTGAGTGAGCTAAAAAATAGTTTAACCCAAATTATACGATCTACTCTCAATTGCAGAACTCGGGTTTAATGGCTCTTCTAAACTAAAGTCTGTCTTATACAGTTGGATGATTCTCATAATTTGAAGTAAGCATCAAGCACACTCAAAAAAAAGTTACTCGTTTTTTTAAAAAAAAGTGAATGTCCGATTTGGGTAAGGTTCACTTTTTCAATGTGTTAAGGTGTCCGATTTGGGATGTCCGAATTGGGCCAAATAATGTCCTTTTTCGGAAATATTCATTCACATTCTTTGCTCCAGTCAAATCAAACACTTTTAAAAATGAAGAATTTATTTACTTCAAAACAACGAAGAACACTATTAGGGACTACTGCAGTTTTAGCATGTTGTATAATTATTCAAGCATGCATATTGGTTGGTTTAGTAAGAGCTAATGAAGCGCAAAAAAGCAAATTGAACAGCGAGAGAATTACCAACGAATACCAGCAAATCAAATAGATTAACTGATCTAATTTTTTGGCTCAAAAAGTCTGCTTAATTCTTGAAATAAATTGAGACTTCCAAAGGTGGGCCACATAAACTTCAACCAATAAACAACATCAAAAAATGAATAGATTTTACATCATAATATTTTTAGTTTTAAATTTCTCAAGTGCGTTTGCGGCCGACATTTTTGTTAATGTTTCAGCATCCGGATCAAATAATGGAACAAGCTGGGTAAATGCCTACACTGAACTTCAGGATGCATTAGATAATGCCGCTGGTGGCGACAATATTTATATAGCAGAAGGTACTTACACTCCTCAATACACGCTTTCAAGTACCACCCCAAGTAGTACCGATAGAAACAATGCATTTCATATTGCTAATAAAGATGTAACTATAAGCGGTGGATGGGACGCCTCTACTGGAACTCAAACCGGCAACAATACAGTATTGTCAGGTGATATTGGAACAGCAAGTGTAAGCTCAGATAATGCCTATCATGTTTTTGTTTCGGTAGGTCAAACAAACTCTGCAGTTTTTGAAAAGCTTGTTTTTGTTGATGGAAGTGCACTTACAATTTGCGCTGGTTCTCCAACCTTTGGCGGGGTAACGGTTTACAATTGTTCGGGTTCGGCAGTTAACATGAATAATTCAAGTCCAGTATTTAATAATTGCGCATTTATAGCAAATACGGTTTCTGAGTATGGTGCCCTTGTAGCTGATGGATCAGCAGCCCCCAAGTTTAACAATTGCTTATTTAAAGACAATGTATCTGTAAACGATGCAGCACTACATGCAAATACCTCAGGTAGTTTAGAGTTTATTAACTGCTCATTTATTGATAATACTACCACAAGCAATTCATCAGCCATAGGCGAAATAAGTACAGGGGATGTTTTATTAGTGAATTGTCTCTTTTTTGGTAATTCGGGTGGGTCTGATCACAATTTTAGAGGAACGCTTAATGCAAGCAGCTCAAACAATGCGGCCGATGCGGCAAGCAGCACACTTAGCAGCTCAACAAATTACCTGAACCTATCAGCTCAAACTAGTGCGACTTTATTTGTTAACTCAGCGGCCGATGCTGATGGAACTGATAATACTTGGATGACGAGCGATGACGAACTAATGCCGCTCAATTCAAGCGTTTTAAAACATGCAGGCACAAGTACGAATGCACCAACAACCGATATTACCGGCGCAACAAGGTATAGCACACCAACCATTGGAGCATATAAATCTCAAGTTTTATCATCAACTACTTTGTATGAAGGAAATGGAAATTCTGATGGTAAGAATAGTGTTACAGCACCAAACAACTCAATGACTTTCTCAAACTTTACCGTACCGGCTGGTGATGATAGACTCTTAATGGTGGCGTCAATTGATAACCATTCTAACACTGTTTCAGCAAGCTTTAATGGTATAGGAATGACCTTTGTAAAAACTGTTGGAAATCTTGATGTCTTTAGTTTAACCTTAGGGAGTGGTGTAGCCATTACCGGAGATGTTGTTGTGTATGGTTCTTTTTTCTTTTGTACAATTGGAGCACAGTCATTCAATAATATTAATCAAACTACCCCTATTGATAATATTACTACAGATGCAGGTTATTTGGCCAGTGCTGGCTCAATAAGTAAAACAGTTACATCAGCTACTAGCGACCTTGTTTGCGATTTTATATCAGCTTATTATGGAACAAGCTCTTTTTCTATATCGGCAGATGCATCACAAACAGAAACATTTAATGAAAATAGTGGGCACCATAACAATCAGCAAACATATTTTACCTTAGCAAGTAGTATTAAGGAAGGCGCATCTACTGTAGATATGGATTGGAATATTCCATCAGCTAAAGGGTATTATTATGTTGGCTTAAACCTAAACATTGCTGACCCTACTGCACTTCCGGTAGACTTTAGCGCTTTTAATGCCACGTGGCAAACTGAAGGTGAAACTGCTCTACTAAACTGGCAGACAAGCATGGAAGAAAACAATAGCCACTTTGAAGTGCAACGCAGTTATGATGGTGCCATTTGGAAGCAAGTAGGTACGGTACAAGGTCAAGGTTCAACTTTTGAAACCACCAATTATCAGTTTATTGACGAGCTTGCAGCAAATAGCCATCAGCTTACTGCTCAAGTATACTACCGCCTAAAACAAGTTGACTATGATGGTCAATTTGACTACTCGGGAACGAGAACACTTAATCTTAATCAAGAAATGCCCAGCTCATTTAACCTTTGGCCAAACCCAAGTCAAGGTGAAGTTGTAAATGTTTCAGAGCTTGACGACTATACCGTTTTTAAGGCCAACGGTAGGGAAGTAGCCTCTTTTACAAAGACTAAACGTTTGCCAATCGGTTCACTTGAGCCCGGAGCTTACATCATTAGAAATACAAAGGGGAATTCAGTTCTTTTTATTAAACACTGATTAAAAAGATTGATTTGACTGATGAAATTATGGTCGTCTTAAATAAAGGCGACCGTAGTTTCTAAATGAACGTAAAGTAAAATGCAATGAGAAATAAAACATCGGAAATATCACGGTTTTTGGGTAAGAACATGTCGTTACTTAAATGGTTTACAGCACTTTTATTTGCTTATTGTCTCATTTTGCTTGTGTTTATTTTAGTTGCATATAATTAGCATTGAATTGAGAAAACAATTAAAACGCGGCATTACTTCTGCATTTGATCTCTTACACCAAAAGGAGATTGTCTTAAAGTTTTACCTGATACATTGACAAATGCTCGCGTTTATTTTTATTGACACTAAAGACCACCTCCCCGGTGGTCTTTTTGCTTTGCTAAACGTCGAGAATTTTTAGCCAAACGTAGAGTTTACTCTTTACTAGCACAAAGCCTTGGAAACATTTGCTTAAAGATCAAGCAAATGAAATTCAAAGCCCTTTTATTATTTGTGAGTTTGTCTTTTGGTGCTTTACAGGCTCAAGACAAATACACAATTTCAGGAACCGTTAAAGATGCTTCTAGCGGTGAAGACCTTATTGGTGCCGCTGTAGTTTTAAAGGATAATCTAGGTATTGGAGCAGTAACTAATGCATACGGTTATTACGCCCTTATGGTTTCTCAACCCAAAGTAACCTTAGTAATACAGTATGTTGGTTTTAACCCAACGGTAATTGAAGTTGATGCAAGCAAAGGAGAGAAACTAAATATTGAGTTACAGTCACAGGTTGAAGCCTTAAATGAAGTGGTAATTGAGAGCGAAGCCAAAGACGTAAATATTACGGAAACCAAAATGAGTGTTACTAAAATTAGCGTTGAAGATGTTAAGAAAATTCCTGTGCTTTTTGGAGAGCGTGATGTGATGAAAACCGTGCAGCTAATGCCAGGTATTAAAACAGCCGGAGAAGGAAATAGCGGTTTTTATGTAAGGGGTGGAACGGCCGACCAAAACCTAATCCTGCTTGATGAAGCTACAGTTTACAATCCATCGCATTTACTTGGTTTTTTCTCAGTATTTAATTCTGATGCGCTAAAAGACGTAACGCTATATAAAGGAGGTATGCCCGCAGAATACGGTGGTAGAGCTTCTTCAGTAATGGATATTAAAATGAAAGATGGAAATATGAAAGATTTTGGCCTAAGCGGAGGTATTGGTTTAATATCATCTAATCTAACACTTGAAGGACCTTTGCAAAAAGATAAAGGATCATTCATTGTAAGTGGACGTAGAACCTATGCCGATATGTTTTTGGCTTTTTCAAACGATGAAACTATCAGCAATTCACAGCTCTACTTTTACGATTTAAATACAAAGGCTAATTATAAGATAAACGAGAACAACAGGGTTTATTTATCGGGCTACTTTGGCCGAGATAGGTTTGGATTTAGCGACGATTTTGGATTTGATTGGGGAAATGCCACGGGAACGTTTAGATGGAATCATATTTTTAATGATCGGCTTTTTTCAAATACATCATTGATATACAGCGATTACGATTATGAAATTGGCATAGGTGCTGATGAAGGATTCTCATTAAAATCAACAATTACTGATTGGAACTTAAAAGAAGACTTTACCTACTTTGCCAATAACAATAACAAGTTGAAGTTTGGTGGTAATCTGATCTACCACAATTTTGTACCCGGCGAAATAACTGCAAGCGAAAACAATACATTGGGCGATACTGAAGTTGAGAATCAACTCTCTTTAGAAGGTGCATTATACATACAAAATGATCAAAAGGTAAATGATAGGCTTTCACTTAATTATGGCTTAAGGTATTCGTATTTCAACTATTTGGGCGAAGGCACAGCCTACGAGTTTGATGAAAATGGGAATTTGACAAACTCTACTTATTACGATTCTGGTGAATCTATTGCTCAGTATGGAGGCTTTGAGCCACGGTTGTCAATGCGATATTTATTGAATGAAAGCAGTTCAATAAAATCATCGATAAATAGAAATTACCAGTACTTACATTTATTGTCTAACAGCACCACAGGCACACCAACCGATATTTGGGTGCCTAGTAGTAATAATGTTAAACCGCAAAGAGCAGATCAATTTGCCCTAGGCTATTTCAAAAATTTTAGAGACAACATGTTTGAATTCTCTATTGAAGGATACTACAAAAACATGTTCAACCTTATTGATTACCGGGATGGTGCCGATTTACAGTTTGCCACTAACGTAGAATCAGAACTGGTTTATGGCAGCGGAAAATCTTATGGAGCTGAATTGCTATTGAGAAAGAATTCGGGAAGACTAACCGGATGGGTGAGCTATACCTTGTCAAGAACATTAAGAGAGTTTGATGACATTAATAATGGTGAAATTTTCCCAGCACGTCAAGACCGAATTCATGACATTTCAGTAGTTGGTATGTACGATATTACGCCTAAGCTCAATGTATCTGCCACTTGGGTCTATTACACAGGCGATGCAGCCACTTTTCCATCAGGAAAATATTTAGTTGACGGCCAATTAATTCCGTATTACACCGAGAGAAACGGCTACAGAATGCCTCACTACCATAGGTTAGATATAGGAGTAAACTGGGAGCGCAAAAAAACTGAGAAGTTTGAGTCAAGCTGGAATTTCTCATTGTACAATGCATACGGCAGAGAAAACGCCTACAGCATTGGCTTTGAACAAAGCGAAACCGACCCTAATGTTACTGAAGCGGTTCAACTTTCATTATTCAAATGGGTGCCATCATTTTCTTACAATTTCAAATTCTAAAACATGAAAAACTTAATATTTTTAATCCCAGTACTTTTATTCTTCTCTTGCGAAAAAGTGATTGACGTAGATCTTAATGAAGCCAATGAGAATATAGTAATTGAAGCTAAGTTCAATGCAGAAACCAAAACTGCAGATGTTTTAATTTCAAAAACAACCGGCTATTTTAATCCTGAAGAAATTCAATTCGTAGATGATGCTGTAGTGATGATTTCAAACCAAAATGGAGATATTCAAAAAATTGAATTATCTGAAAATGGAAATTACAGTACAACAGTGAACTTTGTTTTGACAGACAGTTTAACCATTGAGATTGATCATGATCTTGGGTTTTTCACTTCAACATCGGAAATTATTGAGCCTTCTGAACTTCAAAATATAGAGTTTATAAAAGCTACTGGTCCTCTTGCTCAAGCAAATGGCGATTACATAATAAGGGTTGACATTACTGATAAAGAAGATGAAGAAAACTACTATATGTTTGAGACCTACAAGAATGGGCAAAAGCTAGGTTCATTGCGCGGTTATGATGTAATTGATGATCAAACCGCCAATAATGGCGCTATTGGATATTTTTTTATTGGAAACGCTCATAACATTGGTGATACCGTTGATTTAAGATTGATGGCTATAAATAAAGATGCTTATAAGTATTATGGAGATTTGGCGCAGCAAACCAGTGAAGGCATGGGCGGTGCAAGTGCATCACCGGCAAACCCGGTTAATAATTGGAGCAACAATGCTTTAGGGTATTTTATGGTATTTGCCCCAACTGACCATAGTATTGTAATCAAAGAATAAAGTTCAGGTTGATTAAAAGACGTTTTTCAAAGCCAGTAAGTCATGGTATTATTTGGTTTGCCATTATGGTATTGCCATTGGTTTTAGTCAATTCGCAAGCTTCGGTGCCCTGGCAATTTTATTTGAGATTTTTGATCACCAACATCATTTGTATAATTCTTTACTACTTTAATTCAGAATGGTTGGTGCCACGAACCATTTTTAGAAACAAGCAGAGGCTATTTATACTTGGCAGCATTCTAAGTTTAGTGGTGTTGGCTTTGATGGGAACCTTGGTTGATCATGTAATAGCGTTTTCAGGCTTTTCTGAGCAAGATCTTCCATTTTCCAATAGGCCGTCTGAAGAGTTTAGAGTGGTCTTTTTATCCTTATTTCTGGGTTCATTAGTAATAGCAGTTGGTACTTCTAACAAGTTGATTGAAAGATGGAAAAAGGAACAAGAAAAAAATCAAGAGAAGCAGAAAGAACAACTAAAGACTCAACTAGAATTGCTTAAAAATCAAATCAACCCACATTTTTTCTTTAATACACTCAACAATATTTACTCATTAATTGATTTAAATCCAGCCAAAGCTCAAGAGTCAGTACAGCATTTGTCAAAGCTTATGCGCTACCATCTCTATAAAACCAACTCAGAAAAAGTGGCTTTAAAGAATGAGATCTTGTTTTTGAAGGATTACATAGAGCTAATGAAGATTAGAATCAATGAAAAAGTGAAGTTAAACATTGATTTTAAGCTGGTAAATGAAGCTGTAGAAGTACCACCATTATTGTTTGAACCATTAATAGAAAACGCTTTTAAGCATGGCGTTAGCTATACAAATGAATCTTTTGTTTCAATTGAATTGCTTCAACTTGAAAAAGAGTTGGTGTTAAAGGTTGAGAACTCAGACCATAGCCAAAATTTAAATAAAGAAAAAGGAGGGGTGGGGCTGGCCAATATTGAACAAAGGCTTAACCTTATTTACGGTAAAGGCAATTACAGTTTTACTTACGGGGCTTTTGAATCAAGATTTAGATCAGAACTTAAAATGCCAATAGAATGATTAAATGTATAGCTGTAGATGATGAGCCACCTGCGCTGCAATTAATTGCATCTTATATTGAAAAAACACCTTTTCTAAAATTAGAGAAAACGTTTTATAGTTCAGTTGAAGCGTTTGAATACTCAGGTGCCAATGAAATTGATATTGCCTTTTTAGATATTAATATGCCCGATTTGTCAGGCTTAGAGTTATCTAAAATTTTGGATAAAAACATTAAGGTAATTTTCACTACGGCCTACGAGCAATATGCAATTGAAGGTTATAAAGTTTCTGCCGTTGACTATCTGCTAAAGCCATTCAGCTATGGTGAGTTTTTAAGTGCAGCCCAAAAGGCAAAGCAGTTTATCGAGAGCCAAAATGTATCGGTTAATGAGCACAATAGGAGCTTTATTTTTCTAAAGTCTGATTACAAAATACATAAGGTTGATTTTAATGATATTCTTTTCGCCGAAAATCAAAAGGACTACATAAAGATTCATCGCAAAGGGAAAAAACCGCTCATGGTTTTAATGCCATTGAAAGATCTTGAAGCACAATTGCCAAGTACCAGTTTTATAAAGGTGCACCGCTCGTTTATTGTTAATCTTTTACATATTGAGTCAATAGAAAAGTGGCGAATTGCTATAGGTGAAGAAAAAGTGCCTGTTAGCGATGCCTATAAAGAAATTCTTTCCAAGGCATTAAACCTTTAGCTGACTTAACTGTCAAATAACAGTTGATTTTGGCAAAACCGTAATATCACTTTTGGATCAAACCTTACATAAACTGCTATTTATAGCCTTAGTAATCCTTTTAGCGGGTTGCAAAAAGCTTCCGATTTATGAAAGTAGTTGGGGAACCGAAATTGCAAATGACCAAGCAAGAGGATTTAATTCAAGTTATCAGCTAAATTGGCAAACGGCTAATACTCAAGACTACATTGCAATTGCAATTAGCACTAAGCATAGGCCCACCATTACCAAGATTTTAAGAACTGGTTTTACGGTTTCATTTGATCCTGAATCAGGAAAAGAAGGCAAGTACTCAATTACATATCCAGTAAAGCCGAATGAAAGTAAGGAAAAACCAAATAACGCTGAAGGCATTCCACGTTTTGGGAATGGACGCGGTGCGGGTATACCAAGGCAGGAGCTAATGAATCGAATGCTAAAAAGGCTACCTAGGCAAGTGGAGATGAGCACTATTTATGGAGAACAGATAGTTAAATCAGATTCTTTACCCAAAGGTTACAATGCTCACATATCATTTTCAGATGACGGAACTCTTACTTATCAGCTCATAATTCCAAGAAAAGATTTTGCCTTAGAAGACCTAAACTCACTATCTATAGGACTAAAAAGTGGCGCAGTAGATATTAGCAATTTTTCTAATAGAATGGGCCCACAAGCAGGGACTAAACGATCAGGTGCCGATGGTGATCGAAGGCTCCCAAGTGCAGATAATTCAATAATGGCTCAATTAGCTGAACTAGAAGACCCCATAAAAATTTGGTTTATTGTAAACCTAGCACAAGACTAAAAAATGCGATTTTTAACTCTACTACTTATTCTTTTACCTATTCTTTCCTTTTCTCAAAAAACAAGCAAAGTTTCTGGTAAGGTGATTGATGCTCAATCAGGTGAACCTGTAATTTCAGGTTCCGTTTCAATTTATCCTGTTAATAGTAAGGTGCCTTTTAGCGGATCCTTTACAAATGAAAATGGCCTGTTTACCTTATACGTTCCAGATACTTTAAAATTTGATCTTAAAATTTCATTTGTTGGATCTATTACCTTAACAAGGGCAGCGTTAAATGCAACAAAGAATTTAAGCCTTGGTACTATTAAACTTCAGGCCGATGTGGAAAGACTAAATGAAGTTGTAATTGAAGGCGAAGAAGATTTTGTTGAATTCAAAATTGACAAAAAGGTATATAATATCTCTAAGCTTCAGATTAATGAAGGTACCACCACCTCTGAAGCACTACAAACTATTCCTTCAATTGAAGTTGATATTGATGGTAATATATCTCTTCGCGGATCGGAGAATCTGATTGTATTACAAGACGGAAAACCATTGGCCTTATCAGGAGATAACCTTACGGCCTATTTAGATGCTTTGCCAACTTCGGTTATTGAAAATGTTGAAGTAATGACCAACCCATCGGCTAAATATGATCCAGATGGTATGGCCGGTATTATTAATATAAACATGAAGAAAACAAGGCTTCAAGGTTTTAGTGGTAATGCCAGCTTAAATGTAGGCGCTTTTGGATTTTATAGAGCATCTGCTATGATTTCAACCAAAAAGGGCAAATGGAGCCATATGGCTAATCTTAGTTACAATTACCGCGATGCCTTTAGCGAGGGTACAACCTATAGAGAAACGTATTTCAGTAATGACTCTACAGCCTACCTCAATCAAAGTACAGATGGCGATAGAACCAGTGCTTTTATGCTAGCAAGGTTGAGCTCAAGCTATAGAATTGACGATAAGAACCAATTATCGTTATCGGCTTTTGTGAGCGCAAGGCAATTTGGTAGAGATGAACTCAACTATTATGAATTTAGAAACGATGAATTAGAATTGGATGATGTATACGATAGGTCAACTGCAGGTCAAGGTAATATGCTGCCATTAAATGCCAACCTAAGCTATTCAAAGAGTTTCGATAAAAAAGGCCAAAGGCTAATTTTAAGCACTGGATACTCTCTTTTTACTGGTGATTTTAATTCGCAATTTCAAGAAACCTTGTATGATGATGACTTTATTAGAGAAGACTTTGTAAACCTGAGCCAAAGGCAAAGTACCTTACCAGATAATCATACCTTAACAGTTCAAGCTGATTATACGCATCCCATAAACGATAAAATGAAGTTTGAAACTGGTTTAAAGACCATACAGAAAACTGGCGTCAGTGATTTTACATCGGAGTTGTTTGATTTTGATAGAGGTGATTGGATTAATGAAAATGACTTGTCAAATGATTTCAAATTGCGGGAGAGTATTAACTCGGCTTATGGAACCTTTCAGCAGCAAATAAATAAGTTTGGCTATCAATTGGGTTTAAGGGCAGAGTATGCTTTTACTGATGCCGTTTTAGAAAGCACAAACGAATCTTTTTTTAACGACTATGTAAGCTTATTTCCTTCGTTGAACTTAAGCTACAAGATGGCAAAGCGTCAACAGCTAAGGGCAAGTTATAGCAGAAGGTTAAATAGACCCAATGGTAGAATGATGAATCCATTTACAGATTTTTCAGATCCTCAAAACATCAGAAAAGGCAATCCTTTCTTGCTTCCTGAGTACATTAATTCGGTAGAAGTTGAGTATTTGCGTTTTTGGAATAAAGCATCTTTTACAACTGCGGTTTATTACAAGGGTATTCGTGGAATGATTACTAGAATTAAAGAAGTAGAAGAAGGTGTTTCAACAGTTAGTTATCAAAACTTAGGTAATGGAATAAATATGGGTGTTGAATATAGTTTGACCCTAAAACCTGTAAAATGGTGGAATATGACGCTTAGTGGTAATGCATACCAAACCATAATTGAAAGTGAAGAGTCTGAGCTGAATGCCAACGGTCTTGCTTTCAACAATAAGCTTTTAACCACCTTTATTCTTCCAAAAAATTATTCAATCCAGCTTCAGGGCAACTATCGTTCTCCAAAAATCTTGGCCCAAGGCGAAATTAGTACCATGTATTGGGCTGATGTTTCGCTTGTGAAGAAGGTACTTAAAAACAAAGGAACCATTAACGTAAAGTTGTCTGACATTTTTGATACACGCCAATACGATTTCATAACTTCCGGAGATATTTTCTTCCAAGAGAGCTACAGAAAAAGGCAGAGTAGAATATTTTGGGTTGGTTTTTCTTATAACTTCGGTCAGTTTCGTGAACGACCTGGTAGGCCGGGTGGCGGAAGAGATGACAGTGGTTTCGGAAATGCCGAGATCGATTAACAAATGAGATTAAATATCTTGGAGTTCACTACAATGAACTCCAAGAATTAATAAGAAGTCGCTAATTTCATTTTCAGTTAAACAATCCGTTTCAATCCTGAGTACTTTGTCACAATCTTCAATATCTATGCTCCATTTATGTATATGAGGGTGCATGTCTAAAAAAGGAGCTACTTCACCTATTGTTTTTCTAGATTGTATATCGGTGCAGAGAATTACAATATTTAGGCTGCTAAGCATGGTGGCTATTTCACAATCTCTTCAAATTGAAATACTTCATCAACTGTTGAGCTAAACTCCTTTGCAATAAGAAAGGCCAGCTCTAAACTAGGAGAATATTTCCCTTTCTCAATGGCTGCAATAGTTTGCCTTGTAACTCCCACTTTTTGTGCAAGTTCTTGTTGAGTTATCTCATTATTTAAGAATCGCATTTTTCGCAGTTCTGTTGTGATTTTAAATTTTCGCTTTCCCATATTAAAACCCTTTACGGTAGTACTTTAATCTCATTATATAGCTGAATTGCTCTCCTATAAAACCAAACAAAAAGATGATTATAAAGAGTAGGTAACCAGGATAGTCAAAAGCAAGCGCCCACATGGCTACAAAAAATCCACTCATAAAAAAGTAGTTAGATATTCTGTCTGACTTTAGTTCAATTAATTTATCTCTTTCATCTTCAACTTCAGTATCTGTTTCTCTGGTAATTATGGTGTTCAAAATCATAAATAGAACTATGAATACAATTCTACCAATAATGGCTACCGGAAGCATCCAAAGTGTGGTTTTTGCCCAAAAGCTAAGTGGCAGGTCAACAATTGGTATGTCTGCGATTTTAAATTTATAAACATACCATGCATAGCCAAAGGTTAATAGAACCGAGGCCAGCATTAGGCTAATAGTTTTTCTTTCTTGATAGGTCATGGTTTTGATTTTTTTTGGTGTTAAGTATTACATACGCAAAGATGAAATAAATTTACGTAATGTTAAAAATACATTACATAAAGTTGAAGAAAGGTTACATGGTGTTATGAGCGGGAAAAGCAAATAACTTTTAGTAAAACACAGTAAATTGAATTAAAACCTAAATGGTTGGGTAATTGAGCTGGCCACGGGTAAGCCATTTTCAAATGCAGGTATACACCTCGGAAGGTCTATTAGTTTTTTCTCAATTTCATTGCAAACTTCAGAACTCAATCTATCACATCTTACCGATGCGCTTTTTACAAATCCAAATTCATCTAGTTCAAATATGAAGATCACATTTTCGTTTTTCAGACGATTGTTCGGTTCAAAGTGATCTTTGATATAGCGCTTAAAACCGCGATCTCCATCAAGAAACAAGGCTGTAGTAGCTATTTTCTCAACTTTAAACCCCTCATGCGAAAATTCTTTTCTAAACTCGTTATCCTCAATATTGCCACGATATTCTTTGCTTTCAAGCTCACTTCCGTTATCATCAAAATACTTCCAAATGCCAATTTTTGCGCCATTTGCAAACATGCCTGTAGCTTTTAACTGGTTATTTGAATGGTAGAATTTGGCAATTCCTTGCTTTTTACCCGATTTGTAGCTTGCTTCTGATTTAATATTGCCATCGTCGTAATATCTGATTACGGTTCCTTTTCCGTTAAGAAAATTACCGTGTTTTAATTCTTGGCCATCTGCACTGTAGGTTTTGCCAACCGCCAACAGAATGTTTTTATAAAACGATAGCTCTTCTTTAAGCTGGCCATTGTTATGGTACACTTTGGTGGTGTCGTTTTTCTTTCCTTTCCAATCAACCGTTAAGAATTTGAGCTTACCACTTTTATGAAAATACTTGAATTCGATTTTGTTTTTCAGTTTTTGAATTATGGCTTTAGTTTCTCCTGTTTCATAGAAATACTCTGTTGTACCATTAAATTCATTTTTACTGTAAAACTCCCTAGCCGCTGGTAAACCTTCTTTATAGTATAGTTTGTACTCTGAAATACTATTTCCGTTAAAAACTGTTTTGGTAATTGGTTTACCTTTTTCATCAAAAAACGTCCATTCACCAGATTTAGAGTCATCAATAAACTCACCGGCAAAATGCAAATTCTGATTAGGATAATAAAACTCCCATTTACCACTTTTTTGACCGTTTTTAAATTCTCCCTTAGTTATTAGTTGCTTTTTAAAGTATTGCTCATAAACACCATCTTGCCCCATAGACATAAAGGCATAACTCAATACAATACATAAAAAGGCGGCTAGAGTTTTAATTACGCAGTTACTTTAGAATAAGAGGCCGCAAATATAATCTCGTTGACATTTCCAATGCATTTTGTTTTACATCAGCCTCTTAAGTAAGCTTTTTGATATGTCCATAAAGTTGCTATCGGTAATTATTCCTACAAGTTTCTTGTCTTTAACCACTGGCATACAGCTTATTTTCTTTTCATCCATAAGTTGTATCGCGCTTTGAATATTATCATCAGGGCTTATTGAGATTGGTTCTTTGATCATAATGTTTTTAACAAGATCATTCGGTTTTTTTCCATTTTTTAATAAGTGCCTAAGAATTAACCTTTGCGTTACAAGACCCACAAGGTTACCTTTATTGTCTTCTACCGGTACATTTCTTAGATTTCTCCAATCCATTATTTCGGTAACCATTTCAAGCAAATCGTCTCGCTGCACTGTAAATACATCGGTGGTCATAAACTCTTCAACCAAAAGATTAGACGGGGTCCAGTTTACAATGTCGGTTATTTCGGCAAGCTGCCATTTATGCACAGGCAAGCCTTCTTTTTGGCGTTGAACCATGGCAGCTGTAATGGCTGTAAAAGCTTCTTCTCGTCCTGTTTTTTCTCTTAGTTTTGAGAAAGAGTGCAGCATCCATTGAGATCCTGTTCTACTCGTTTCTGTTCGTTCTTGAATTACCCCAATATATCTATCAATATCAGCTTTATCAATGTTTGCTTTTAGCAATCCTTCTTTGGCAATTGGAATTAATTCTTCTTTAATTAAATCAGTGCTTTGATACTTCTTCTTATTAAACCAGTTAAAACGCGTATCTAATCCATATCTCGCAGCCGATAAAAAGTTAGATCGTGCATCGTCAAAATCCATGATTTTGGTCACATCACCATAAACATCTTCCATTTTATTCATAAGGCCCAGCCAAAATGCTGCGTTGGCCATTTCGTCTAATGGTGTAGGACCAGCAGGTAATATTCTATTTTCAATTCTAAGGTGCGGTTTTTTACCTTGATGTCCGTAACAAGGTCTATTCCAACGGTATACAGTAGAGTTGTGAGTAGTGAGTGCCTTTAGCTTAGGAATTTTCTTTTTTGCTACAAGATCTAGTGAGTTCTCATCTACCGATGAGTGAAGAAGTACCCTAAACCTCATTATGTCTTCTCTATATATTTCTAATATGCTTCCCCTAAGCCAATCGTTTCCAAAGGTTACACGAGGGCTGCGCTCTCTTAAATGGTCGCTGCTGGTTCTAGTATCTATTGATTGCTGAAAAAGAGCAATCCTAGTCTCTTTCCAAAGTCTTTTGCCAAAAAGAATTGGCGAATTGGCCGCTACACCCAATACTGGAGCTGCAACCGCCTGCGAAATGTTGTATTTACTTACAAAATCATCAGGTGTTACTTGTAAATGGACTTGGAACCCCGTGTTGCAACCTTCAATAAAGGCACTATCTAGCTTAATTCCTAACTCATCTATGCCGTTAATTTTTAAATCGTATTCTTTACCTCTTAGTTTTCCAATGGCATCTAAAAGCGCACGGTATCTTTCATAAGGCGTCAGGTTTTCAAGGCCAAGATCAAACTTTCTAATTGTAGGCAAAATACCAGCTAAGGCAATATCAGCACCTAATTCATTTGCAAAGCCTCTTACTACGCCAAGGTGATGATTAATATCTTTTTCTAAAAGGCTTAAACAGTTTTTTTGAAAAACATGTGGTTCAAAGTTTATTTCCAGATTGTATTGAGCAATTTCATTAACGTAATCGGGGTTATTAGCACGTTCTAATAATTCCATGCTCACTGATGCTGGCCGCAAATGCTTATCAACCAAGCAAAACTCCTGCTCTGCACCAATTCTAATGGTCTCAGTATCAAACCAATTGTTTTCAAGCATTTGCTCAAGAGCCCTCACATCATTAATCAAATGCTGCGAAAATTCTTGAACTTCTTTTTTATTAGAAACCGATTTTACGTTTAAATCTCCCATAAAAACCTTTTAGAGCGCCTAATATAAAATTTACAGGGCGTTAACCCATAATTTAAAGGCTTAATCGTATTTCGTGGCTTAATTCGCGCTATGTTTAGTAGAGTAGCATCAATAATTCTTCTTTTCTCTTTTTTGATCATTGGTACAGCTAACAAAAACAAGGTAAAGGAGCCCGTTTTAGAGACCATAGATCTCGATAGACGCATTTGCCCATTCTCAAAATACCCCAAAGAAGGTTGGCAACTTATGAGCCACCAAATTGATAGCGGCTCGCATGGAATTATGGGTAGAACTACATGTATTGTTGTAGATGAAGTTCATGATCCTACGCTAAATACGGTTTATGTTGGTACTGAAAATAGTGGCCTTTGGAAAACCAAAAATTTTAACGACAAGCTACCAGAATGGATTTGCTTAACTGATAAAACAAGACTGCCCGGTATTGGCATAGTTGATATTTGCATTGACCCCAAAAACGAGAACAACTTATACGTAGCTACGGCATTGGGGGTAAGTTTTGAGTGGGAATATGGCCTGGGCATTCTTAGAACCAATGATGGGGGTAAAACTTGGAAAGAGAGCTCATTAACCCGTAATAATATTGATCTTGAGCTCGGTGTTAGCCAACGAATTAAAATGTTAAAGTCTAAAGCAAATGGCAATCACAAAATGATTGCATTGGCTTCAAGAGCTATTTATACATCTCAAGATGGTGCAATTACTTTTCAAAAGGTTTATGAATTGCCCAAATTAAAGAATAAGCAGTCTTATAATTATTTTCATGATCTTGTTAAGCATCCAAAAAGCTCAAGAATTGCCTATGCAAGTACGGTTGATCATTATGGAGATAATGGCGGTGCCAAGGTTTTTGTAACAAAGAATCGCGGAAAAAATTGGACTAACCTTGACACCTTAATTAAAATTGAAGGGGATGAAATAATTAGAATTGACCTAGCGGTTACACCTTCTAAACCAAATGAACTTGTAGCATATTGTGTAGGGAAATCCAATAAAAGAGCCATTTATGTAATTGAAAAGGCATGGACAAAAAATCCAACTGTAAAATCATTCAATGCTAGTTATGGTCCGGGTAGCTTCTGGATGAGCGATATTGAAATTTCAAGAAAAGACCCCAACATAATTTATCATGGGAGAATAAGATCAAACGTTATTGATCTGAATAAAGCTCAAGATGGAAAATTCACTTTTGAACGCCACACTGGCGAATCTGCAATACATATGGATAAGCGTGATTATTATTTTGTAGGCAACGCCGAAAAAGAAATTTTATATTGTGCTAATGATGGCGGCGTGGCAGTTTATGAACCCAATGAAGAAGGGGATTACAAGTGGCATAATAAAACGGGTAAAGGTTTGGTAATTACCCAATTTTACGGACTTGGTCTTAGTTTGAAAATGAAAAGATTAACCGGTGGAGCTCAAGATTTGGGCGGCTTTTCTTACGGAAGTGGAAAGTTTCATTACTACGTAGGCGATGGTTATCAAAGTGAAGTTGATAGCATAAACCAAAAGTTTTATTTTGGTTTTAATCACAAAGTAGGAAGCTTTCCCGCAAGGCTACATAGTGGGTCTACAGCAATACCCATTGGTAGAAATGATCTTAGGTATGAAGTAAGCGCCAAAGGAATTTTAGTTGGAGCTGGTTTTGCCACCGGAAACAGAGGCGATCAAACCCTAAAAAAAGGCTTGAGAGGCAATTATGTCTTTTTCTACGATCCTATAAAGGATTCTTACAAAGAAATAGAGGCATATCCCTATCAATCTGACTCCGCCATTATATCTCAATCTGATTTTGAAAACGGTCTTCAGAGAATTTCGGCACTGGCTATTTCAAAATCAAATCCTAATGTTTTTTATTTGGCAGGCAACAAAAAATCAGCCGGCAAGTACAGGCTCTGGCGAATTGATAATGCGAAAGAAGGTAATGAGAAATGGAGTGCTTTAACTAAAGAACTTATTTATTCTGATTACCGGCTGGCCCCTTGGCAGCTTTGGCAGGGTATTTCAGCCTTGGCTGTTGATGCAAATAATGAGAATGCCATATGGGTAGGTTATTCGGACAATCTTAAAGCCGGCGCGCAAAAAGTAGCATATCACCCCAATGTAAATGATAGGTCTGAAAACGCTAAATGGGTGTTTTTAAACTATGGTTTGCCTGATTTTCCTGTAAACCACCTAGAGCAAGATCCAAAAACTGGATACTTATACGCGGCTACCGATGTTGGTGTTTACATTAATAAAAATCCAAAAGATGCCGATTCGAGATGGTATTGCTTTAATAAAAGCCTACCAGTAATTAAAACAACCGATATTGAAATTGACAGAAATGAGATTTACATCTCTACTTATGGAAGGGGGATTTGGAAGGCAAACACATTAAAGTGATTGAGAATCAAAAACTAAATGCCGTTTTCGTTTCGCTGTTTTGTGAATTAGAAATACTTTTGCACCCGTAAATTTTTTAACAAACTAATAATCAGATGCATAAGCACTACGAAACAGTTTTCATTATTACTCCTTTGCTTACTGAAGACCAGGTGAAAGGTGTTGCTGGCAAGTACAGAGACTACCTTACATCTAACGGAGCAGAGTTAATCCATGAGGAGAACTGGGGTCTGCGTAAGCTTGCATATCCAATCAATAAGAAATCTACTGGTTTCTATCATTTGGTTGAATTCAAAGCAGAGCCTAGTATCATTGACAGATTTGAACTAGAATTCCGTCGTGATGAACAAATTCTCAGATACTTAACAGTTTCTGAAGACAAAGACATGATTGAATACAACGCCAAAAGAGTAAAAGGCGAAGTAGGCAACAAGGCCAAAATGCAAAACAAAGCGATAACCCCTGAAAAAGCATAATCACGATGGCACAAGGATATAAGAACATATTTATCAATATTCAACCTGAAGAACAAGTTGAAGAGAAGAAGGAGTGTTGGTTCAAGAAGAACAACATCAAGTATATTGATTACAAGGACGCTGACTTCTTAATTACTTTCCTTAACGAACAAGGAATGATATACCCAAGAAGATTAACGGGTACTTCTGCTAAAAACCAACGTAAATTGGCTCAGGCAGTAAAAAGAGCACGTCATCTTGCATTATTACCATTTGTTTCAGATTCACTAAAATAGACTAAGAAATGGAAATTATATTGAATACCGATATACCTAAATTAGGATATAGTGGAGATGTAGTAACCGTAAAACCTGGCTACGCACGTAACTTTTTAATTCCTAAAGGAATGGCCGTTGTTGCAAATGCTTCAAATCGCAAAATGCGAGCAGAAATGATGAAGCAACAAGCTAATAAATTGGCTAAAAGAAGGGATGATGCCCAAACTTTGGCCAATAGATTAGAAGCAACTGAGCTTACACTTAAGGTTAAAACAGGAACTACAAGTAAAATATTTGGTTCGGTAACTACACTACAAGTGGCACATCTTCTTAAACAAGAAGGTTTTGACATTGATAGAAGAAACATCAGCTTTGAAGACCCTATTAAAGAAGTAGGAACCTACAAAGCTCAAGTTGAATGTTATAAAGGCATTGTTGCCCAAGTAACGGTAAACGTAAAACCAGAAAAAGGAGAGTAGTTTAAATCTATTCTTTATAGCATAAGAAACCCCGAATAGCGAAAGTTATTCGGGGTTTTTATTTTAAGCTAGTGAACGTGTAACACGTTAAAGATGAGTAATATCCAAAATTTGAATCGTATTACTAGTCTAACTTAGGTTTGCACTTGATTTATAAATACAACCTATCTAAACCTAGGGTGAAATTGCTCTAGCACTTTTCTCAAATGGGTTCTATCTAAATGAGTATAGATCTCAGTTGTGGTAATGCTCTCGTGGCCCAGCATGTCCTGTACTGCTCTAAGATCAGCGCCACCTGCAACCAGATGTGTTGCAAAAGAGTGCCTGAAGGTATGTGGGCTTATAGTCTTTTCAATACCGGCTTTTTTCGCTAGCGTTTTAACAATGGTGAAAATCATAACCCTTGTAAGCTGTTTGCCACGCCGGTTTAAGAAGAAAAATTTGTTGTGTTCACCTTGCGCATCTTGGTGCCGCCTTACGGTTTCGTAATACAACCTTGCTTGCTTTAGTGCTACGCTTCCAATTGGAATGAGTCTTTCTTTATTGCCCTTTCCAATTACACGCACAAACTCATCATTCCAGTAAATATTGGCTATTTCTAAATTTACCAATTCGCTTACACGCAAGCCACAACTATATAGCATTTCAATAATGGTTTTATTGCGCTCGCCTTCAGGCGCCGAACGGTCAATTTGTGCCATCATTTCTTCAATTTCTTCGGTACTCAAAACAACAGGGAGCTTACGCCTAATCTTCGGCGTGTCTATGTGCTTAAATGGATTTTCTTCAAGTAACTCTTCTTCAATTAGGTATTTATAAAAATTCTTGAGTCCGCTAATTATTCTGGCTTGTGAGCTAGCCAAAAAGCCCATTTCATGCACCCAATAAATGAATTCATGAATAAGTTGAACTTCGATTTTTTGCGGAGCAATGGAGATCTCTCTTAGCTCTAAAAACTGCGTTAGCTTCTTTACATCATCAATGTAGGCATTCAATGTATTATCTGAGAGCGCCTTTTCAAGCTTTAGAAATGCCTTGAATCCTTTGATGTACGATTCCCACATTAAATGAACGCTTTTTGTTTATCGTATTCGTTTTTTAAGATTCCATCACCAAGGCCAAGCATGCCATACTCGTCCCAAAATGATTTAAAAACACTACTAAAACTTACTTTAGGGTCATTTTCGAGTGCCTTTTTAATGAAATTGAATATTAGGTTTTTCATTTTAAGCTCAGCTATAGAACGTGCAACATCTTCTGAATAAGGTAGAATATGCATTGATTTTTTTACTTGGGTTATGAGCCTTCTAAAAAAACTAAGTGCATAGGGTTCCCAGCATTTGGCAAGCTCTTTTAATTCAAATGGCGATAAAAGAATTCTATTGTAATAGGCCTTATTAAGTGCTTCTTCGCTATGGCTGCCGAAACCAATCCATAGGTCATCTTGCTTATTGGGTAGCACCAAAAATGCCTTGCCTGTAAATTTCTTTTCGTGTAAAACTTTGCAGGCAAACCACAAGTTAACTTGGCAAAAAGCATCATGCTCAAACCAAAGGTTAACATGAGCATCGCGTTTCACTTGTTTTATTTTATCAAGTTCAGCTTTTGATCTTTCAAAATATTCTTCTTTGCTTATTTCATAAGATGCTGATAAGAAATTGGCCCTTTCTTCAAAAAAATCGTCATTCAATTCAACTTTTAAAGGTCCTTCAATAAGACTCTCTCTAAAAACAATTCGTTTTCCTTCTACCGTCTGTGGTAATTGTTTTCTCAACGCGTCACCATTAAGTACGTGTACTTCTGTTATTTTCATGAGTTGCCTAACAAATATTTGGCGATTTTGGGAAAGCGTTGTCTCCAGAATTTCTCGTTGTGCTCTGCTTCATCAAATTCACCACCCTCACGTGAGCCCTTGTGTTCAATGTGCCCATTAAAAAGGCTGTCAATGTATTGCTGGTGTGGCTTGTACCAGGCATCAAGAGTTTTGGTGCCATAATCAAAATAGAGTTTAAAGTCATTAAACTCTAAATCTTTAGATTGAAGGTATTTTCCATAGGCCATGCTGAAGTCGTCACGATTTTGATCTAAGCCCAAAGGCCAATGAGTAGATACACAACCAGCGCCACCAAATACATTTGAATATTCAAATTGAGCATAAAGTGAAATGAGCCCACCCATGCTAGAGCCGGCAATATAAGTGTTTCTTCTTCCGGCTGCTGTTGAATATTTAGAGTCAATAAAAGGCTTTAATTCTTCTACAATAAACTTTAAATATTCATCACTTGCTGGTTTCTTTAATATTCTCCCTATTTGCTCAAAAGAGTCTTGCATAATTGAATCCATTAAAAAATAGGGTTTTGAGGGAGTATATTCAATAGTTCTGTCTTCAGTATTCCAAATGCCAACTACAATGGTTGGTGGAATTTCGCCTTCATCTATTAATGATTGAATGGCGTTATCAACTTCCCAACACTCACCGCCATAAGCATGGCCAGGTTCAAAAATATTTTGACCATCATGCATATAAAGTACTTGATATGTGGTTTCTTGATTATAGTCATTTGGAAGCCATACATCAATATTTCTAGGTCTTATGAATTCAGATTCCATCATTTCGTAGCGGTCAATTGTCCCAACTTCATTGTTCAAGGCCTTGTCAGTTTCTGGCTTTGGAGATTGTTTGCACGAAACCAAATGGCAAATGAGCAACAACAAATGAAGAATATTTATTTTCATAATTTATGTCTGATCAAAATATTGGGTAAAAAGTAAGTAATTGCGCCTATTAAAATCAAATGAAATGTTGAAGAAGGTATTAATTGTAGTGGGAGTAGTTGTTGTTTTAATAGCAGGGGCCATGTATTATTTAAACAATAGGAATAGAACATTAAGTCCGCCGCAAGAAGAAGTTTGGCAAGGTGGCGAAGGAACAGAGTTCATGGTAAAGTACAGTGCGCCTTCAGTTAGAAATAGAATAATTTTTGGAACCGTAGAAGAAGGCGCTTTGCAACCTTTTGGCAAGTATTGGCGCTTGGGGGCTAATGAGTCAACCGAGATTAATTTTACAGGAAGTTATTTTGTGGAAGGCAATGAATTAAAGGAAGGTACATATAAAGTCTATTGTTATCCAGGAGCTGATGAGTTTACCTTTTGTTTTGCGCCAGCAGATGGTGCTTGGGGTGCTTGGGAACCTGAAAAAGAAGCTGAACTTTTTAAAGTCCAAATTCCCGTGAATAGATTGGAAGTTCCGGTAGAGCAGTTTGCAATTACACTTGTACCTGAAGCTGCCGAAAAAGGAATAGAGATGATCTGCGAGTTTTCAGATTATCAGCTTATAGTTCCTTTTAAGAAGTAAATAAAAATCCCCATTTCAATTGTTTTAGAAATGGGGATTCAAAAATTTTTATTTTCTGCTTATTACTTTACGAGCTGTTTTTGAGCGAGCGGACCGTTTTCTCCTTCAATTTTTAAGAAATAAGAACCCTTACTCAATTGGCTCATATCAAAATGCAATAGGTGTTTGCCTTCATTAAAAGCATCTTTAGTTAAAAGCTCAATTAACTGACCATTACTGTTGTAAAGCGCAATGTTTACTACTTGGCGTTTTTTTAGTTCAAATGAGAGATTAACCATTTCCATTACAGGATTTGGATAAGTTTCGATACTTGGCGTTTTTGCGATTTCTGGAGTACTTGCTTGCGCATCAAGGCTTACTTGAATTAAGTAATTGTCATGATTATCATTAGCGCCGCCAACACAACCAAATACCCAGGCTACATTACTATTGTAGTGTTTTGCTATGGTAATGTAATCACCCCAACGTTCAACATCTTCTTCAAGAATGTCAACTATTCCTTCACCTTCCTGAAGTACTACCTCATTACTTTCTTCTAGATTTTCATCAACGTTTACCATGCAAAGTCTCGGGTAAATATCACTGCCCGATTCAGTGTAGGCTATAAAAACTGATTGATCATCGTTAGTAATACCTGCAGAAGCTATGGTAGGGTAGGCCAAGTTTCTTCTTCGAGCATCTTTATGCATTATAAGTGATTCTACACTGTGGTCTGATAAATCTATTCTATGATAACCAATGGCAGCATATCTATTTGCCGTGGTTGTGGTATGTACAAGGTGTATTTTGTTATCTATGATAATTGCAGTTTTTGTTCTGTTATCACCCATGTCCAAAGATTCAGATGTGCCAAGCATTTCAGAATCGTTGGCTATGTCATAATAATTAACTTCATACTCACGGGCAATGAGGTTGCCGTTGTCGTTGTTAAGTGTATAAACAGCCACAAGATTATCACTACTACCTTCGGTAGCAACAAAGTAGGCGCTCTCGTTGTAATTGCCCCTGGTTCCTTTCTCAACAGGAACAACTGTAAAAGCACTTCCTAAAGAGTTCTGAAGATTATTCCAATATGAGTATTCTAAAGTTTCACCCTTAAAACCGCGGTTTTTGTCAATATCTAAAACAACTGTTTGTGTAAATCTATCATTTACTCCAAACATATTGCCCGATATAAAGAGTGAATTTTTATTTACGCTGATGTTTGGATAATCAAACCATTCATTAGCATTGTCTACATCACCTTCAATAGCATAGGCATTCCAACCATCCATAGGGTTGTCAGATTTTGAGAAGAATACAAGTACTTCGCTTTCTTCAGGAGTATGGCCATTCAAAATCACCATTATAAAACGGTCGTTATCCTGGTCGTAAATCACTCTAGGGTCAAAAAGATCTTCGCTTAGGTCGTCAAAATAGTCTCTTGAAATTTTTAAGAAAGTAGAGAAACCTAAAGCCTGTCCCGTGTTGTCGTAATAATAAACATTTGAGTTTATTGAAGTAACAATGTATCCAGAATTGCTTACCGCTACAGTATTATCTGGTGGCGTGTAGCCATTAAAAATATTTGCTTTAAACGAATTCAATACTTGTGGGGTTGATGCCGAATTTTTATTCGCGGTATTTCCAATTTCCCTTTGCGAATCGTTATTCAAAAGCGCATTAAAACCACCTTTTTCTTTAATTGATTGCCCAGGGATAGAAAGTTTAGTAACCTTATGCTCATACTTATAATCTGAACCAAGCGCTGGTATCTCAGCCACCAAAGGAACTTCTCTAACTAAAGAAGGCTCAAACACTGTGGTTTGAGCCTTCATATTATTGAACATTAGACTGGCTAATGCTGTAAATACAATTGCGTTTATTCTCATCTGCGTTTGTGTACTTTCAAGACGTAGGTTGCCTTGCTATTGTTAATGGCAACAAAGTAAAGCCCTTCAGGGTACTCCGTCAAAATTTCGCCTACTTGAATTTGGTGTTGGCCTACGTTGTAAGTATTATTTAGGCTGTAAACCATTTTACCACTTGCATCGCTAATGGAAAGGTCAAGGGTTTCAGGTCTGTCTAATTCAAAAGACAATGTTTGTATTGTAGAAGGGTTGGGGAAAAGCTGCATTTTATACTTATTGTTCTCGCTTATGCTACCACCAGCAGAGTCAACAATATTTATATCTTGTGTAAAAGTATCGTTGCATTGGAATGATGTAGTTGCCACCAATTGACACTTATAAGTTCCAGTACCCGGATATATGTGTGTAATTGAGTCAGCGTCTTTTAAATCATTTTCGCCATCTCCAAATTCCCAATCTAAGCCTAAATAATTTTCGCATTTAGGGTAAAAAAAGCAAACAATGGCAATGGCTTTGTAATCATAAAAAGCTGTTGCTTTTTTCTCAACCCTTATTAATTGGGTAACACTATCTTTTTTGTTTGTGGCTTTATCAACAGCTACAAGACTTACTCTAAAAGAGTCTTCAATGTTGCTTATGCTAAAGGCATGGGTCGCAGTTTTTGTATCATAGGTAGTTCCGTCATCCATATACCAAAAAAAGCTATCGGCATTTAATGATCTATTACCGAAGCTAATTAGCTCACCTTCGCACCAAATAGATTTTGAAACATTGATTTTCGCTAGTGGATCTTGAGCTTGGCCAGCTAAAACCAAAAGCGATGAAACAAGAAGAGTAAAGATTTTTTTCATGGTCAGTTACAGTTTAGTCTAAAAAACAAAAGTAGCTATTTACTAAATCCATTTAATACCAGCATTGAGCAATTATTGATTTATTTCAAAGGCTATTTTTGCCCAATGCGCATAGATATAGTTACACTTTTTCCTGAAATGCTTGACGGTTTTATGAATCAAAGCATATTGAAACGTGCTCAGGACAAAGGTTTGGCGCAAATAAAAGTGCACCAATTGAGAAATTACGTACCTGACTACTTTAAGCAAAAAACACAGGTGGATGATTATGCTTTTGGCGGTGGTGCTGGTATGGTTTTAAGAATGGAACCAATTCTTAATTGCATTGAGCATTTAGAAAAAGATGGAGAATTTGATGAGAGAATATTCGTAACTCCTGACGGGGAGAAGCTAGATCAGCCTATGGTAAATAAACTCTCTTTACATGGCAGAATATTGATTTTGGCAGGAAGATATAAAGGGATTGATCAAAGAATACGAGATCATTTTATAACTAAAGAGATTAGCCTTGGCGATTTTGTATTGAGCGGCGGTGAATTGCCGGCTGCCGTAATCACCGATGCAATTGTAAGGGTTATTCCTGGTGTTTTGAGTGATGAAAGCTCGGCCTTGCTAGATTCTTTTCAAGGAGATTTGTTGGATGCGCCTGTGTATACTAGGCCGGCTGAGTATAAGGGGCATAAGGTGCCTGATGTGCTTTTAAGTGGTCATCAATCAAAAATTGATAATTGGCGATATGAGAAAGCGCTCGAAAAAACAAAACAGCGCCGCCCTGACTTGCTAAAGGAATGAAAAAGTTTAGTTTTGCCTGCCTTGAATCAATTATATAAAATATTAGCTTTTGGCCTGCTGGCTTTGCTCGTTCAATCTTGCTACGCTCCGTTGCACTACGGTAAAAAAGGTAGGCATAAAGACAGTACGGCTACCGTATACCAATACCGTATGGATGGTACACCAAAAGGCAAGCAAGAGATAAAATATGTTTCTCAGCGAAAAACCATAATTGAAGAAGAGCTTTTTGTACCCTTTAATCAATTGGCGCCAGACGATTCTACTGGTCAGGATACTATTGCCGATACAGAAATTAAGGATAAACGCTTTAAAATTGATGATAATATTTTCAAGCAAAAGCGTAAAAAGAAAAGCTATTTTGGTGGAGCTAAATCAATGCTTAAGGAGAAAACTAGGCAACGATCAAAAATTAGAGATGGTTGTGAAATTATGGTTTGTAAACGAACTAAAATCTACAACGAGTATGGAGATGTAGTATTTAAGGAGAACTTTAACTTCTTGTATCACCGCGTAGTTCGGAAGATTTATGATGAGTCTGGTAAGCGACTGGAGAATAGGAAGGTAAAATGCTACTTTAAGCCCAAGTTTAGGAATTACCCTTAGTAAGATTTATTTGTTTTTCTAATCCTTCGCTATAAATGCGAATTGCATTAAGTTTTTCATTTAAGCTAAGCCCATGTGCAGGTCCAAAAGCCGTTGGGTTAATATCTACAACGTATATTTTACCATTATGCCTATCCCTAAGTATATCAAGTTCAGCAATGTCAGCTCCCATTTTACTACATAATTCAATAATTTGCTTTTGTTCATTATCACTGAGGTGATCAGCTGCTTTTGCCAGTGTTGCCTTAATTTTTTTGGCGCTAAACCTTTTACCTGCCAATCTGTAGTTTAAGTAAACCATTAATATTTCACTACCTATTACCACAGGTCTTATATCTTCATAAAAAAGTGTTTTTCGAGTGTCAATAATCTTTTGGTAAACATAACCACTTTTAGCATGGCAAGGGGCTTTTATAATTTTAGCATCATGTTTTCCATTTTGTTCTGATTTTTCAAGGATTTTGCCTTTTGCTTGCAATGGGTTTACCGTTAAGCCATATCCAAAAACTTCCAAATGAATTTGGTCTAAAAAGCTTTTGCTAATGTTATTACACTTTATGTTGAAGGCATTAACGTTTGAAGATTCAAGCTGCTTAATAGTCTCATCATGCCATGCAAAGTTTACAGAATTGGCTTTCCAACCAATTTCAAACTTGTAGCCCATAAATTGTAAGGCATTTCTAATCGCAGCTCTTTTGTTTGGCAATTCAGGGAAAAAATGGGCAGTTTTATCAATCGGTAGCCTTTTACTTATTTCACCTTGAAATTTGAGCTCCTGCCAATCAGCCCATTTTTTGAAGAAAACCCGGTAAAGTAATAGTGGAGCCGCAAGAATTTTTAAAATCACTAAAGCTGTTTTACTAGAAAAAAACCATCAGATCCCTGTTCTTGATAAAGCGGCATTAGCATGAAACAATCTTCAGGACAAAAAATATCACCGTTTATATCTTGTGCCAATAAAGTACCTTTTGAAACAGGCTGAAAATTCGTAAATCCAGGCTCCATTCTAAAGTTGTCGCCCTTATTTATTTTATGGTGCAAGATTATTTTACAAAAGTGAGGAAGCCCTTCTGTGGCATGAATAAGTCTCAGGTCATGGTATTCTACATTATCGTACTCATTTCTATCAACATGGCCTAGATATTCTAAGCATAGCCAAAGAGCACTTTCCATTTTATTCGCTGAGTCGGGGTTATAGTGGTTGCCACCTTCAAATGCAAACGAAACAATGTCATTATCCCAAAAATGCTGCATGGCTGTTCCATTTAAGTCATCGGCTAGGTTCAGAATTACGGGTACATGAAGCCTTTTAATCATTTTTACATGAGTTTCATCTTCAGGGCAAGCTATAAAAACACCACCAGTGGCCGATGTTGTATGCAGGTCTATAATTACAATCTCTTCATAGCCAAGTCCGGTGTAATAATCAATTGCGCTCTTTAATGTCTTTAGTTGATAGTGATCTGGGCAATCAACAGCACTGTTACATTTTCTTGCAATTTCAAAATCAGAGTTTGTCCAAATTCTATTTAGGTCGTTTTTAATATATCTCTTCTCGTGTCTAAGGGCTAATAGGTTTCCTTTAATGCCTATAAACCCACCATTAAACTTTTTGGTGGTATGATTAAGAACTTTAAAAACCCTCTCAATTGCTTCAATACCAGCGCGTTCGTTTCCATGCATAGCGCCAATTGCAATAAGCAGTTGCTTTTTGCCTTCCCCAAATTTTTCGGCTATTAAGTGCTCCGAATTTAAACTCATTGCTGCAAAGGTAATTAAGCATTTTGCCTAAGGTAAATGCAGTTTATTCTAGAGGGTTGGTAAGTTAATAATTGTACTGCAGGCACTTTTTGAATTTTCAAAACCGCTCAGATAAACACTGGCCGGGTCTAAAAGAGAGGAATACCAAAAGCCTACTTCAAGGTTGTTGAAATTAAATTTTCTTGAAACCTTTTGATCTTTAGGAACATGGCCCGTAAGTCTTAAAAAAGCTGGAGTACTATTTTCAATTGGTTTTAAGAAATTGATTTTATCGCCAAATTTTAGTTCTAATTTATTTGCAATAGCCCCCCTTTTCTCTAAATAATAATCAACTTTCATCAGCTGAATTAGCCCGATTTCAGCAAAACTTGAATGCATTACATGGCCGTATACTTTTGGTTTATTATGGTCTATTTCTTCTTTTAAGGTAGATTTAAAACTTCTATCTTGAATCTTTACAGGAAGCAGCTTTTTCGCTTTGAATCTATAGTATTTACTCAGTCCTAATGAAATGACCTTTCGGTTATAATCTTTTTGGGTGATTGGTAAGTCAAAGTATTTTTTATTGGCTTTTTCAATTAAGTCTATTGAGTTTAAAACGGCTGCTCCACCATTTATTGTTGACATTACTTTAGAGTACTCAAAACTAAAAAAACTAGCATCAGCCCAATTTCCCACCTTTTTGCCTAGATACTTTGCACCTTGAGATTGGGCGCAATCTTCAATTAGGCAAATACCTTGTTTTGCACACAATTCTTTGATTGCAATTAGGTCTCTTGCTACATAACCCATTAAATGAGGTATTACAACAGCCTTTGTTTTTGAAGTAATTTTACTTTTTAAGTCACTATAATTTAGACTTAATGAGTCAAGCTCAATATCGCAAAGAATTGGTTTGGCATTAGAAAACAATACAGAATTGTAAACCACAACACAGGAGTATGGAGAAATTATTACTTCATCTTTATTTTTTAGTTGGAGTAAGTCTAGAATAAATGAAAGCGCAGAGCGACCATTTTGAAACATAAAGGAGTTGTTTACACCCTGCCAAGTGCTAAATTTACTAGCAAACTCAAGAGTTAAATCCATCCTGTTTTTACCAGGATTTGAAAATTCTTGTTTGGCTAATGCGATCTCTTCTTGTCCCCAAGTTTGCATATAGAACCCATTATGCAATCCAGGTTTTAGCCATTTGTAAAGGCTATTTTTGTATTTATTAATATTAATAATCCAGCAGGTTTAATGTCTTTTATAAATCTATTTGCACCTAAAAAAAATGAAGAACTTCAAAAGGTAATTGAGCTTAGAAAACAAAATCCAAATACCAAAATTCACGACTATGTCCAAATTGCAAATACAAATCTAGTGAGTATTGGACCAAGAACTAAGATAAATAGGGGAGTACATTTATTTGCTTACGGGAAAAATGATAGTAACAAGGCAGGAGAAATTATAATTGGTGAAAATTGCTTGGTAAGCAATGACACCAAAATATTTGCTGGTAGAGGGAGTGTATTAATTGGAGACCATGTTGAAATTGGAATGAATTGTTTTATCAGTGCTCAGAGACGAATTAAGTCGAGAAAAGTGCTTGACGATGCTTCGGCCATTGAAACCTTAGTTACAGAAATTGGAGATGAGTGCATGTTTGCCTCGGGGTGTTTCATAGTTGAAGGTTCTAAGCTTGGTAATAGGTGTATAGTAGCCGCAGGCGCTATAGTTTCAGGTACATTTGGTGACGACCTTTTATTAGTTGGCAACCCGGCAAGGCCTATCCCGCAAAAAAAGAATATTTCATGAGCATACAGGAAATAGTTTTACAGTCTTTGAATAAAGTTCAAGAAAATGTTTTTGTAGTAGGGGAAAAGGCCAATATTAAGATTGGAGAAGGGGCAAAAATTAACAATGGCGCTTATCTAAATTGTGGCGGTAGAAGCTATGGGGGTGCAGGCTCTATCTCAATCGGTGAGAACTCAATTGTTGGTGCCAAAACAACGCTCTTTGCCGGTGGTGGTTCAATTGACATTGGTGAGCTTTGTGATATTAGAGTTGGTGCTTTGCTGCTTTCTTATTCTCGCAAATCAAAATTTAATCCAGCTAATCCAAATTATGATGAGATGTTCGATCACACATCAATTAAAATTGGTAAATGCTGCAATATAACTTCTGGGGCAATTGTATTAGGAAATACTGATTTAGGCGATTTTTGCATTGTTGCTGCGGGGGCAGTAGTGCAAGGGAAATACCCTAATCGCACAACAATTGTAGCCCAACCTTCAAGACAATTACCCCGTTTTGTAGACAATAATTAATATGATCAACCAACTAGTTACAAACTGCCTAAACATAGTTTTTAATGAGCAAGGTTTAACAAATTATGAGCAAGGCGAAACCATTTATGGATTAAACGGTAAATTGAATTCACTTGCTTTGGTAAGACTAATTGTTGAGCTTGAAACTCAAATTCAAGAAGAGTTTGGCCATTCTATTATTCTGACAGATAATAAAGTGCTTAGTGCAAAAAATTCACCGTTCAAAGATTTTGACAATTTAGTCGCATTTGTTGAGCAAAAAATAGCTGAAATTGGATAGTGATAAATGCATAGTTTTAACAGGATGCTCCAAAGGTTTAGGAAGGTTTATAATGGAGCAGCTGCTAAAAGAAAACTTTAAAATAATTGGCTGTGCCAGAAACAGACCGAATATTACCCATCCAAATTTTTTCTTTTACAAATGCGATTTAGGCTCAAAAGATAGTGTTGAAGAATTTGTGGCATACATAAAGCAACAAAAATTTGACGTTGGCGCATTGATTAATAATGCGGCTATTGGTGCATTAAATCAATTTTTAACAACCCCAATTGACAAGGTTCAAGAAGTAATGCAAGCCAATTATCAAGCCAATTATTTTTTGAGCCGAGAAATGGCTAAAATAATGACTAAAGGGCTTCAAGGGCGTATTGTTCATATAGGGTCTCAAACAGTATTGCTAAAAACACCGCTTGAAGCCGCTTATGCCGCCTCAAAAGCAGCGGTTGAAACCATGATGAAAATTAGTGCCAAGGAACTGGCGCCTTTTGGAATTACCGTAAATATGATTTCACCTGGAGTTATGCAAACTGACATAATAAAGGGTGTGCCAAAAGCGCGCATTGATTATATGCTAAATCAACAAGCTATAAATCAACCTTTAAAATTAAGTGATGTTTGGAATGCGGTAAGATTCATTTTAAGTGATGAGTCATCAAGAATCACAGGTCAGAATATTTATATAGGAGTGGTTTAATGAGTGTTGAAGCGTTTGTTGCTAAGATCAAAACTTTTCCGTCGGCTAAGGAAATGTTTGTGCAAGAGCATGGTTCTACAACCTACGGTCAATTCTTACAACTGGTTCAAAAAAAACGGGAATTTTTTAAAGAAAAAGGATGCTCGGATAAGGTAACGTTATGGCCAGAATATTACAATGTTAATACGCCAATAGAACTAACAGCCTTAGCATTAGAAAAGGCAATCGTGATACCTTATCATTCAAAATCACCCGAAAGAGTTTTACCTTGGGTAGAAGTATCACCTTACGCATTAAATACTGATGCTAAGCAATTAGAGACTAATAAATATATTGATGAGTTAAAGTCAAAAAAAAGGGCAGGACTAATAATATCGAGTACAGGAACAACAGGTAAACCTAAGTGGGTGGTTCATGATTTAGAACGACTTTTTGCAAAATATTTGAAGCTGAAGAACCCAAGAAAGGTCCCTTTCGTTTACCATATGGATAATGTCTCAGGCATAGAGCTATTTTTAAGTATTGCTTCAGCAGGTGGGCAGTTTCTAATGCCTAAAAGTTCACATCCACAAAATTTTAGTGATGGAATGACAAAGCTCGGCCACACAGCAGATTTGTTAAGTCTCACACCTACGTATTTACGACTTGCATTAATGAATTGGAAATCAGAGACTTTTCAAAATGTGAAAGATGTGAATTTGGGAGGGGAACGGCTTATTAAGTCAGATTTAGAAAATTTTCAAAAAGCCTTGCCATTAGCTAGAATACACTCTTTTTATGGTACTACTGAAAGCAGTAGCATTCAAACAAAAACACTTAAGGGAACCAATTTTGTAAAATGGGGATGTGAAGGTGTAAACTTTAAAGTTTGCCAAGGTGAGCTTTTTTTGAAAAAAGAAGGATATCATATGTTAGGGTATCTAACCGAAGAATTAAGTCCCAAAGACAACTGGTATCCCACAGGAGATTTGGTTGAACCAAGAGATTATGGTTATTATGAAATAGTTGGGCGTAAAGACGCTAGATTCAACGTTGGTGGAAAACAAGTAGACCCATTAATTGTAGAGCAAGTCTTGCTAAACTTTGGAGTGCCAGACTGTAGAGTATATTCCGAAGAAAATTCGCTTTTAGGAAACATAGTTGTGGCGAAGTTGCAATTGGAAAAAAGTAAGGATGTTGAAGCTGCACTAAGAAAGCACTGTTCTGAAAACTTGCCGCCGCACGCCTGCCCAATAAGATATATTTACACAAACAATTTTGGTATGAATAACCGATTTAAACGCAATTAGATTTGGTGCTAAAGAGTGATGTTGAAATTTTCACCCAGCCGGTGCAATGGTTAGATTACGATCGCTATCAAGTTGATTTAGAGTTAAATCATAAAATGAATGCGGCGCATGGTTTTACAGGCTCGCTTTGTTACTTAAATCATAATGATTTTTTTGATCCTTGGTTGTTGGCTTCTCAGTTGGTTTGTAAAACAGGTTTAAAGCCATTGGTAGCTGTAAATCCAGCTTACCATCACCCTTATATTATTGCACGTTCGGTTTTTACGCTTTCTCAAATGCGTAATGGACCAATTTCTCTCAATTTTATTGCGGGAACAGCAACTACCGATTTGCAACAAATAGGAGAGATGTATGATAAAAAGAGAAGATATGAAAGGCTGGGTGAGATGATGCAGATAGTGCACAACTACTTATTTAAAAAAGAACCTTGGAGTTTTGAGGGAAGCTATTACAATATAGAGTG
Source organism: Bacteroidia bacterium (assembly GCA_049115495.1). GTDB lineage: Bacteria > Bacteroidota > Bacteroidia > CAILMK01 > JACPUW01 > JACPUW01. Next base: position 218,284 of record JAGDZV010000002.1, read on the forward strand.
CTCTTCTTTTTTAGGAGATTTAGCGAGTAAACCAGATTTTTTTGTGGCAGGTCATTCCAACGATGCCATACAATTGTCAAATAAATTTGATGGAGTTTGGGCCCGATCATTATTAGCAGATGACTTGATAAAATCAGAAAAAGAAAATAATGTAGCATTGGGCTTTGGTCTATTTGTGGGTGAAAATGCTGAGCAAGCCAAGCAAGCCTTATCAAAAAAGTTGGGTTTGAATAAGTCAAGCGATGTGCTTTTTAGATTGAAAATGGCAAATACTGATGCGCAATGGAAGAAAGAACAATCTAAGACATTAGACTCAGCTGATTTACCAGTAAACTATTTTGCTCAAACGATTAAGAGTCAAGTTAATGTACCTTTTTTGGTAGGTACTGAGAATGAGTTAAGTTCTTTGGTTAGAAAGCAAATTTTAGACCGCGGTATTAAAAAGTTTATTCTCCCAGTTATTGATGAAATTGGGTATGAAATGATTAAGAATGTATTTGCTAAAATTTGAAAAGGCAAAACTGAATAGAGTATTGTGGTTAAAGAAAAACTAAAGAACGGTATTTTAATCAAAAAAAAATCCCCTTCCAAATTGATTTGAAAGGGGATTCTAATATTTTCAATAAAGCTACTAATCTAACCTAAGTAGGTTTTTAGCAATTTGCTTTTGCTTGATTTTCTTAGTTTTCTAAGAGCTTTTTCCTTGATTTGACGCACACGCTCACGAGTTAGGTTCACTTTCTCGCTAATGTCTTCATAACTATGAGGCATGTTGTTATCTAGGCCAAAATGTAGCCTTAATATTTCTCTTTCTTTTTCAGAAAGAATACCCATTACTCTTGAAATCTCTCTTTGAAGCGACTCGTGTAATAAGCCTTTATCAGGATTTGGTTCTTGATCGTTTGGTAGAAGCGTTAACAAACTGGCGTCTTCATCCTCATTAATCGGAGCATCAATACTCACGTGTCTTGATGAAGTTGAAAGTGTAGTTTCAATCTCTTCTTGCGGAAGCTCTAATCTATCGGCAATCTCGCTAGTTGTAGCTTCACGCTCGTGCTCTTGTTCAAGAGCTGCAGCCGCTGCGCCAATTTTACTTAGCGAACCTACCTTGTTAAGCGGTAAACGAACAAGTCTTGATTGATCGGCCAATGCTTGTAATATAGATTGACGAATCCACCATACAGCGTAAGAGATGAATTTGAAACCACGTGTTTCGTCAAATCTTTGGGCTGCTTTTATAAGACCTAGGTTTCCTTCATTAATTAAGTCACCTAAAGTTAATCCTTGGTTTTGATACTGCTTGGCAACCGATACTACGAACCTTAGGTTGGCATTAACCAATCTTTCCAAGGCCAGTTGATCACCTTCTTTTATTCTTTTAGCCAGTTCTACCTCTTCCTGAGGTGTAATCATTTCTACCTTAGATATTTCATTAAGGTATTTATCTAATGATTTGTTTTCGCGGTTGGTAAACTGCTTACTAATCTTGAGCTGTCTCATGCAACAGAAGAATTTTTAATTGTAAATCAATAACTAGTACAGGATTTGAATTTTGGCCAACTTAAGTGTTCGAATCAATAAAGAAAAATCTTTGGCTTTTTTGGCTCTCAATTCTGCTGTAATTTTGAACGTGCAAAAGTACTAAACTTTATACACTCCATCATAACGCAAATAGTTTTAAATAGTTGTCTTCATTTATGTTAAAGGATAAAATACAAGAAGCCCTTGGCGAGTTAAAGCAGGTTGCTCCTCAAAACGCGGATGAGCTTGAAGAGTTGAGAATTAAGTTTTTAGGAAAAAAAGGACTGCTTTCGTCGTTCTATGCTTCTTTAAAAGAAGTTCCTAACGAAGAGAAAAAAGCTTTTGGTCAGCTTATTAATGAGCTCAAAAATGAAGCAACTGGTAAAATAGATGAATACAAAAGTGCTTTGGCGGCCAAGCGTTCAAAAGCAGAAGCCAATGCCATTGATTTAACCCTGCCCTCAACAGTTTACCAACAAGGAGCAAAACATCCTTTAACGCTTATAAAGGAGCAATTAGTTGAGATTTTCGGAAGAATTGGTTTCGATGTTGCCGAAGGGCCTGAAGTAGTGGATGAATGGACCAATTTTTCTGCATTGAACATGCCTGATGATCACCCGGCGAGAGATATGCAGGATACATTCTTTGTAAAAAACCTTGATAATCATGTGTTGCGTACGCATACTTCGGGCGTGCAAGTACAAGAAATGCTTAAAGGAGAACCTCCGCTCAGAATAATTTCTCCGGGCATGGTATTTAGGAAAGATAACGATGCAACGCACTCACCATTCTTTCATCAGGTTGAAGGCTTATATATTGATAAAAACGTGTCGTTCAAAGATTTAAAGCAAACGCTTTTTTATTTTGTAAAGGAGCTTTTTGGCGAAGACACAAAGTTCAGGCTTAGACCAAGTTATTTTCCATTTACTGAGCCAAGTGCAGAAATGGATATTGAATGGATTAAAAATGGCAAAAGCGGTTGGATGGAAATTTTGGGTTGTGGCATGGTTGATCCTGCAGTACTTACAAATTGCGGAATAGATGCAAACGAATACACTGGCTATGCATTTGGAATAGGCATAGAGAGAATTGCCATGTTAAAATATGGTATTAATGATATAAGGGTGTTCTACGAAAACGATCTTCGCTTTTTAAGTCAATTTACTGCCGTTTAATGAGAGAGCAAACCGTTAGAGAGTTTTCCTATTCAAAGCGTTATAAATTTACATTCATATGGCTTAGCAACATATTGTTGGTGCTGCTAACGCTCTCTTTGGTTTATTGGAAACCGGTCCTTGCCGGGCTCAACTTTTTTGCCTGGTCACTAAACTATTATTTCTTAGGAATTTCCTTTAACAAAAAGCTATTCGTTAGTAATGAAGGAAAGTTTGTATACCGAAATGTTTTAAGACGAAGATTATCGTTTAATGTTGAAGATATTGAGGAAGTAAAGCTTACATCAGTACGTAAAGGCTTAATGTTAAAGCTCTCAGACAGCAAAGGCTTTGTTTACTTAACACCTTACTGGCGCAATTCAAAAACGCTTTTTCGTTTTATAATTAATAGGATAGACCCAGCAAAGATTAAAGAAAGGGACAAATTGATATCAGCCTTTAACTTGTAGCAGGGCGGTTTACCTTTGACAAAATTTTCTTAAAGCATGAATATTACTGATATTAAAAGAGTGGCAATAATTGGTGCGGGTACCATGGGGCTTGGAATTGCTCAAGTATTTGCTCAAAAAGGTTTTGAAACCATTCTTTTTGATCTTCATGATACGGCTTTGGAAAAAGCCAAATCTAGAATTGCAAAAAACCTAGAAGGTGCGGTTAAACGCGGGAAACTTACTGAAACGGAAAAGGAAGCAACTCAAGGCAGACTTGCATATAGTAAGCAGTTTTCAGACTTAAAAGCCGATTTTATTTTAGAAGCGATTCTTGAGAAAGTTGACCTTAAAGTTGACCTGTTTAATAGATTACATGAGCAAAACAATGCTGATGTAATTTTTGCTACCAACACCAGTACCATACCAATTACTCAAATAGGAGCACAAATTCCTAACCCTAAAAGGCTCATTGGAATGCACTTTTTTAACCCAGCGCATATAATGAAATTGGTTGAAGTTATTTCTGGAGCAGCCACAAGTCCTGAAATTGCGAAGCTTACCTATGATTTAGCAGCGCACCTTGGCAAAAAACCTGTAATGGCAAAAGATGCTCCAGGTTTTATTGTAAATAGGGTTGCTCGTCATTTTTATGTTGAGTCGCTAAAAGTTTTAGAAGAAAATGTAACTGACCACGAAGGGATTGATAAATTGCTTGAATCAAGTGGTTTTAAAATGGGCCCTTTTAAGTTAATGGACCTAATTGGAGTTGATACCAACTTCTCAGTCACTTCATCTATGCATGCGAGTTTTCATGGAGACAGTAAGTTTAGACCAAGCAGAATACAAGAGCAAAAAGTTTTTGCTGGACACAATGGAAGAAAATCAGGAAAGGGATTTTACGATTATTCAGAATAAGCAATGGCAATAAACTATAAAATATTAAGCCCAGATAGATTTACCGAATACGAGATTATCGATTGTGGTAATGGCAAAAAGCTTGAGCGTTTTGGTAAGGTAAGGCTCATAAGGCCAGAGCCCGCCGCAAACTGGAAACCTCAGCTATCTTTTGATGAATGGAAGAGTGTGGCAAACGCTCAATTCATTTCTCAAGATGGGCAAAAAGGCAAGTGGGAAATGCTTAAGGAAACAGATACTACATGGCGTTTAGGATATAAAAGCTCTGATGTAAACCTTAGCTTTATGCTAAAGCTCACGTCATTTAAGCATGTAGGGCTTTTTCCCGAGCAATGTGTGCATTGGGATTATATTTACAGGGCGTCAAAATCACTAAGTAAACCCAAAGTTTTAAATCTTTTTGCTTACACAGGTGCTGCATCTATAGCGGCTAAAGCTGCCGGCGCGGACGTTATTCATCTTGAAGGCTTAAAACAATTGGTAGGTTGGGCCAGGCAAAACATGGAGCTTAACAAACTTGATAATATTAGATGGTTAATTGAAGATGCGCTCAAGTTTGTAAAAAGAGAAGTGAAAAGGGGAAATAAATACAACGGAATTATAATGGACCCTCCAAGCTTTGGTATTGGTCCTGCTGGCGAGCGCTTTGTGTTAGATGACCAATTGGGCGAATTGATTGGCCATGTTGGCAAACTTCTAGATCATAAAAGCTTTGTAGTTTGCAACAGCTACTCATATAAATTCTCAGCATTAACATTGAGTAATATGTTTAGTCGCCATTTGCAAAAGCAGCATTTTTCAGAATTAGGAGAACTAGCCACACCATTTGGTCAAAACAAGCATTTATCGCATGGTGTGTTTTTTAGAAGTAAGAACTTTTAGGTATAAAAACTCATGAAGTTTTTTTGCATCAGAAAGTAAATTGTTACTACTTTTGCACTTCGATTTTTTTCAAGGCCCAAAACGTAGCGTCATGAACCCGATACTAAGAGAAATCCAGAAAGATAATTTAAGAACAGATATTCCTGATTTTCAAGCAGGTGATACCGTAACTGTTTACTATAAAATTAAAGAAGGAGATAAAGAGCGTATTCAGCCATTTACTGGTGTGGTACTTCAAAGAAGAAGCAGTGGTGCTACCGAAACGTTTACCGTTCGCAAAATTTCTGGCGGTATTGGCGTTGAAAGAATCATTCCAGTTCACTCTCCATTTATCGATAAACTTTTGGTTAACAAAAGAGGTAAAGTAAGAAGAGCCAGAATTTTCTATCTACGTGAGTTAACTGGTAAGAAAGCCAGAATTAAAGAGCGTAAGATTTAATCTTGTTGATAAATACATCACTCAATATAAAAGGGAAGTTTTCATACTTCCCTTTTTTTGTTCTTTAATTTCGAAACAGGTTTTCTGCAAACACCAATCTTTCCGCAGGCCAATTCCAAATTATTTAGATGAGCCATTTTTTAGAAGAATTAAATGATGCACAAAGGCAAGCAGTAAGCCATTTACAAGGGCCTTTGATGGTATTAGCTGGTGCCGGATCTGGCAAAACCAGAGTACTAACTTATAGAATTGCTCATTTAATTGATTCCGGTATAGATCCCTTTAATGTTCTTTCATTAACCTTTACCAATAAGGCAGCAAGGGAAATGAGAGATAGGATAGAAAGACTCATTGGCGCCGAGGCTAGAAATCTATGGATGGGAACTTTTCACTCTGTGTTTGCTAAAATATTGCGATATGAGGCTAAAGAGATTGGCTACCCTAACAATTTTACCATTTACGATACTGACGATTCAAAGAGTCTTCTAAAAAGTATTGTAAAAGAGATGGGATTAAACAAAGACCATTACAAACCATCTCAACTCTATGGTAGAATATCAAGCATGAAAAACAGCTTTGTTTCGGTTAGAGAGTATCTAGAAAACCCTGAATACAGAAATGAAGATAGAAACACCAATAAACCAAAGTTTGGTGATGTTTATAGGGAGTACGTAGCAAGGTGTTTTAAAGCCGGCGCCATGGACTTTGATGATATTCTTTTAAAGACGAACCAGCTATTTACTGAAAAACCTGAAGTATTAGAAAAATACCAAAGAAAGTTTCAGTTTGTTTTAGTCGATGAGTATCAAGATACCAACCATGTGCAGTATTTAATTATTAATAAACTAGCACAAACACATCATAACATTTGCGTTGTAGGCGATGATGCTCAAAGTATTTATGCATTTAGGGGCGCCAACATTAAGAACATTCTAAATTTTGAGAAGGACTATCCTGAATATAAACTCTACAAATTAGAGCAGAACTATAGGTCAACAAAAGTTATTGTAGATGCTTCGTCTAGCGTAATAAAAAACAATAGAGAACAGCTTAAAAAAGAAGTTTGGACCGATAATGATTTAGGCGATAAGATAAAGGTTTTTAAAGCAAGCAGCGATGGAGATGAAGGTAGAATAATTGCCGGACAGATTTTTGAGACTAAAATGAACGAAAAGGCATTGAACTCAGAATTTGCCATTTTATACAGAACAAACTCTCAGTCGCGTTCATTTGAAGAGTCTCTCAGAAAACTCAATATTGCATATCGCATTATTGGCGGCCTTTCATTTTATCAGAGAAAAGAAATTAAAGACCTGCTTGCCTATTGCAGGTTGCTAATTAATCCTAGTGATGAGGAAGCGCTAAAGCGTGTAATTAATTATCCAACACGCGGTATTGGCAATACCACTATGGAGAAAATAAACCTAATTGCCAAAGAACAAGATCTTTCTCTTTGGCAAGTTGTAGATGCAGCTCAAACATTTGGTTTTTCAGGTGCTGTTGCCAATAAATTGAGCCAGTTTGCCACCATGATAAAAAGTTTTGGAACGCTGGCAAATACAAAAGATGCTTATGAAGTAGCCCTTGAGATAGCTAAAGCTTCAGGCATAATGAAAAAGCTATTTGAAGATAAAACAGTAGAAGGTGTAGCACGTTATGACAACATGCAAGAGCTTTTGGCGGGTATCAAAGAGTTTGTAGAAAAAGAAGATCAAGAAGATAAAAGCCTACCTGCTTTTATGCAAGACGTTGCCTTATTAACCGATGCCGATAATCAAGATGACAGTGAAGACAAGGTTACATTAATGACCATTCACGGTGCAAAAGGACTTGAGTTTCCATTTGTATATGTTGTTGGGCTTGAAGAAAACCTTTTTCCATCTCAACTCTCATTGCAATCAAGAGCTGATCTTGAAGAAGAAAGACGGTTATTTTACGTAGCACTTACAAGGGCTGAGAGAAAAGCAACCTTAAGCTATGCAACCCAAAGGTTTAGGTGGGGGCAATTAGTATACAGCGAACCTTCAAGGTTTATTGATGAGTTAGATTCAACACTTTTAGATTATCAAGTGCCCGAAACTAATTTTGGCACAACAAGTAGTGGCGAAAGTGGTTTTAAATTACCTAAACCAAATTTAACAAGGCTTAGCGCGGCAAGCCAAAAGAAACCAGTTTCAAATTTTGCTAACTTTAAAACAAGTCCTTCTTCAAGTATCGAAATAGGACAAAAAGTGGAGCATGCACGTTTTGGAAAAGGAAAAGTGCTTAGTATTGAAGGTGCAAGCGGCAATGAAAAGGCTACAATTGAGTTTAATGATTTTGGGCAGAAGCTGATTTTACTGAAGTTTGCAAAACTGAGAATTATAGAATAGATGGAAATGGACTACAATACCCAGCTAGAACCTTTAATGATAAAGGAGTATGGGCGCAATGTGCAACGCATGGTTGAACATGCAAAATCTCTTGAAGATAAAGAACAAAGAAACTTAGCGGCAAAGGGAATCATAAAGGTTATGGAACTTATAAACCCTGACCCTAAAAAAGGCGGTGATCACGAGCATAAATTATGGGATCATCTGCACATAATTGCCAATAACGAACTTGATGTAGATTCTCCATATGAGAGGCCAGAGTCAGCTTCTTCGCTTGACAAGGTGGCCAACAAGCCAAGTTATTCAAATGGAAGAATTAGATACAGACACTATGGTACGCTTGTACACGATATGATTAAGATAGCGGCTGATGAAAAAGATCCTGAGGCAAAGGATAAAATGGAGCAGTACTTAGCAGCTTACATGAAATTGGCCTATAAACAGTGGAATAGTGCAAAAATGTCTGACGATGTTATCCTGCAAAACCTAAAAGATATGTCGAATGGTGCTATTGAGCTTGAAGAAGTAGTGGATATTACAGATTCTGTTGCAGACAATGTGGCCAATAATAGCGCACCAAGACAAAATCCAATTAGAAAAAAGAAAAAGAGAAAGAAAAGAAGATAATTTTCAAGTAATAAAAAAGTAGTTCATGCAATCATTCAAAATACAAGGGCCAGTAAAACTATCAGGCGAAATAACTCCACAAGGTGCTAAAAATGAGGCCTTACAGGTTATTTCTGCGGTACTTCTAACATCAGAAAGGGTAAGAATTGAGAATATTCCAGCCATTAAAGATGTATTAAAGCTTATTGAAATCTTAAACTCATTGGGTGTTGAGGTAACAAAAATCAATACCAATACTTATGAGTTTAGGGCGGCCAACATTAATATAGATTACATGAGCACCCCTGACTTTATAGAGCAGGGAGGGAGTCTTCGTGGGGCGGTTATGATCATGGGGCCACTTGTAGCCCGTTTTGGTAAAACCATAATACCTAAACCGGGTGGTGATAAAATTGGGCGTAGAAGAATGGATACGCACTTTGAAGGTATCCAAAAATTAGGTGCCAAGTTTGAGTATGACGAAAAGAACTATTTGTTTAGAGTTGATGGGAACGACCTAAAAGGTACCTTCATTTTACTTGATGAACCATCGGTTACCGGTACGGCTAATATTACTATGGCGGCAGTATTGGCAAAGGGCACCACAACAATATACAATGCGGCTTGCGAACCATACAACCAGCAACTATGTCAAATGTTGGTTTCTATGGGGGCCAACATACAAGGCATTGGTTCAAATAAATTAATTATTGAAGGAGTAGAGTCTTTGGGCGGCTGTAATCATAGATGCTTACCAGATATGATTGAAATAGGCTCTTTTATTGGCTTAGCAGCAATGACCAACTCAGCCCTGAGGGTTAAAAATGTGAGATATGATATGCTTGGAAACATTCCTACAATGTTTAGCAAATTAGGTATCCATTTTAATTTAGAAGGTGATGACATTGTTATTCCAGAGCAAGATGTTTATGAGATTCATAATTTTATAGATGGTTCAATCTTAACCATTGCTGACGGTCCTTGGCCTTTATTTACCCCAGATCTTATTTCTATTGCCCTGGTTACGGCAACACAAGCAAAAGGTAATGTGCTTATTCATCAAAAAATGTTTGAGAGTCGATTGTTTTTCGTAGACAATTTAATTGATATGGGCGCTCAAATCATTCTGAATGATCCGCACAGGGCAACAGTGATGGGTTTGGCTCGAAAACAAAATTTACGTGGAATTACCATGCGATCTCCTGATATTAGGGCGGGTGTTTCTCTGCTTATTGCTGCTTTATCGGCCGAAGGTGAAAGCACGATTCATAACATTGAACAAATTGACCGAGGTTATGAAAATATTGAAGGACGACTTAATGCGCTTGGGGCACATATTTTGCGTGTAGACTAAAAAAGAATTATCATGAAAGGCTTTACATTATTTGCATTCGGAATTTCAATACTTTTTTTAACTGCAGCAATGCCCGATCAATCGGTAGGATTAAAAGTGGGTGATGTGGCACCAAATATTGTTCAAGAAGGACTTGACGGAAAAAAACTTTCGCTTAACTCATTGCAAGGCAATTTGGTTTTAATTGATTTTTGGGCTTCTTGGTGCGGGCCATGCCGTCGTGCTAACCCAAGTTTAGTTAATACTTACAATAAATACAAAAACCAACAATTTAAAAATGCCAAAGGTTTTACAGTTTTTAGTGTGTCTTTAGATGCCAAAAAGGCTGATTGGCAGAGAGCCATTAAAGAAGATAAATTAACATGGCCTAGCCATGTGAGCGATCTTAAATACTGGAATAATGAAGCTGCAAAGCTGTATAAAGTTCGTTCAATTCCTCAAACCGTGCTCATAGATGGCAACGGTGTTATAATTGCCAAAAACTTGAGTCATCAAATGCTCGATTACGAGTTAGCCAAAAGGTTGGCTAAGTAAAAATGACACTTTGACATTTCTTAATTATTGGCAGCAAGTTTGACCATTTGCAGCCAGGTAAATTTCTATGCAAAATGAGCGAAGAAAAAGATAGAATAGAAGAAGAAACTATTGATCAGAATACTGAACAAGAAGTAAACGATAAGGCTGAAGAAAGTGCCGATGAAACAACGGCCAAAAAAGAAACGGGAGAAGTTAAAGAGAAAGAAGCTGAAAAAAATCCTTTAGCTGAACTTGAAGAGGAAAAAAAGGAACTTCAAGATAAATACATTAGACTCTACTCTGAGTTTGAAAACTTTAGAAGAAGAACAGCTAAAGAAAAGCAAGAGCTTAGGTTAGTGGCTTCACAAGATCTAATGGTTGATTTATTACCAATTTTAGATGATTTTGAAAGAGGTATAGAAGCAATGGCCAAGGCTGCAGATGTAAAATCTGCTAGCGATGGTGTTGAGCTTATATACAATAAATTCAAGGGTATATTATCTAAGAAAGGGCTTAAGCCAATTGAAGCTAAAGAAAAGGAATTTGACTTAGACCTTCATGAAGCGTTAACAAAATTTCCAGCGCCAAACCCTGAAATGAAAGGAAAGGTTATGGATGAAATTGAAAAAGGATATACACTACACGATAAAGTTATAAGACACGCAAAAGTTGTGGTTGCTGAATAGCCTTTGCAAACTAACCTAAAAAGATGTCAAAAAGAGATTATTACGAAGTACTAGGAGTAAGCAAAAGCGCTACGAAAGATGAAATTAAAAAGGCCTATAGAAAGATGGCTATAAAATTTCATCCTGATAAAAATCCAGATAATAAAGAAGCCGAAGATAAATTTAAAGAAGCAGCCGAAGCTTACGATGTACTATCTGATGAAGACAAAAGAGCCCGATATGATCGCTATGGTCACCAAGGTGTAAGCGGCGCTGGTTTTGGCGGCGGCGGTGGTGGCGGAGGAATGTCTATGGACGACATTTTTAGTCATTTTGGCGATATTTTTGGCGATTCAGGAAATCCATTCGAGTCGTTTTTTGGCGGCGGTGGTGGTAGAAGGGGCGGTGGCTCTAGAAGAACCAAAGGCTCTAATATTAGAGTAAAAGTTAAACTTAACCTTTATGAGATCGCCAATGGTGTAACAAAAAAACTCAAGCTTAAAAAAGATGTGGAGTGCGACACCTGTACAGGTAGTGGTGCTGCCAATTCGGGAGCTGTGCAAACTTGTGGTACCTGCGGTGGTGCAGGTCAAGTACGCAGGGTTACCAACACATTTATTGGTCAAATGCAAACTGCCACAACATGTCCAAATTGTCAGGGCATGGGTAAAGTAATCGTTGATAAGTGTAAAGCCTGTTTTGGAGAAGGAAAAGTAAAAGGAGAAGAAGTTGTTGAAATAAATATTCCGGCTGGTGTTAGGAACGATGTTCAGCTGAGTGTTTCAGGAAAAGGTAATGCTGCCCGCAGGGGTGGTATTAATGGAGACCTAATTGTTGTAATTGAAGAAGAAGAAAATGAAGAGCTTACACGAGATGGCAATAATGTTATTTACGATTTGCATTTAAGTTTTCCTGATGCGGCACTTGGTGTTGAAATTGAAGTACCTACCATAGACGGTAAGGCTAAGATTAATATTCCTCCAGGTACACAGGGTGGAAAAATATTTAGACTTAAGAACAAAGGAATTCCTGATCTTAATGGTTATGGAAAAGGAGATCAATTAATACATACAAATATTTGGGTGCCTAAAACCCTAAATAAGCAAGAGCGAAAAGTAATTGAAGAATTGCGAGACTCAGAAAATTGTACTCCTTGTCCTGATAAGAGCGATAAATCATTTTTTGATAAAGTGAAGGAGATTTTTAGCTAGATTAAATTGGCTATAAATAAAGAAGCCCAGGCCATGTCTTGGGCTTTTTTTGTGCGAAAAAATACGCTAGACTTCGTATACCATCTACGACTATTTACTGATGTAAACAGGGGGCCAGCGTTATGATTTTTGCTTTCGAAAAGGAAATCATAAAATCATGAAAAATCTACTCATCATTCTTTGCCTTTTGGCTTCGTTAAGGCTTGCTGCTCAAAATGTTAATTACAGCATAATTGAAAATGATATTAACAAGATTAACAACGTAACGCTCGAATTTACCCCAGTAAGCATTGAAGCATGGACCGGGTCTACAAATGAGAGCTGGTTCGGTTATAGAGCAAAGTTTTCTTATAGACTAGGAAGTTTCGGCTCAGTTTCTTATACCTATAGGCCACAGTTCAACGTAGGGAGCTCAGATATTTCAGGTAACCGTCCCGATCAGTTTGATTTTTCAGAAATTACATTAACCAAAGGGTTAGGGAATAAAACAGTTACTGGCAAGGTGAAAGTGAATTTAAAATCTTCGTCGAGTGGTAAAACCACAACCACAACCTATATTATGGCTGATGCAGATTATTTTAAAGTTAGTGAACTAAGGTTTGGCTTGCTCAATTACAATAGCCATTTAGAATATAAGTTTGCTGATGAAAGTGAACTTTATACATTAAGTGTAACATCAAGTGTTTTCTCTTTTGGAATTCAAAAAGGAGATATTAATAGGCTTAAAATAGACTCAGATTATGGACGTAAGAAGAACATGCAATCGCTTACTTACTATTTTGACTTTCTATATGCTCCAAGACTTGCAGTTAACGAAAACAATCTAAGTGATATAGCCAATCTCACAGGTTCTGAATTACAGTATACTAAATCGAGATTTGGTTTTAGGTATGGCCTACAATGGACACGGTTAACAAACGTGGGATTTAGCACTGGTATTGAACTAGGGTGGAGACCAGTAATAAGGCCAACAGAAAATAGTGCATGGAACCGTTTTTATTTAGGTTTAAACTGGTCGTTTCCTGTTGTGTCTTTTAGAACTCCTACGCCAAAGGCCTTTGCATTTAATTGATAAAACTCCTGTAAACGTCTAAATTATGTGAAGCGGCTATTTATTCACAGTTCCATTTGTAGGTAACGCCATTCTTTGAATACGAAGAAGTTTCTTCAATATCGTCCAACACACTTCCACAGTACTCATTGTATGTAGTATCTGTTTTTATACCATCATTAGCAATCAAAGCGCAGTCTGCACATTTTTGACATGAGCCAAACATTAAACAAACAAATAATAGAAGGGTAAAAAAGGGCTTAAGCATCAATTATTAAATCAGAATTTCAAATGTTAAAATAAATTTTACTTTATTAATCGGCGTTAACTATAAAATAAAAAGCATTTTAACTTAGTTTACATTTGCCTGCATTGAAAAAGCATGAATAAAAAGCGCCTTAGGTATATCACGTCAGCCATGGTTTTTGCATTGCTAGGAATAATAGTAATACAAGGTTTCTGGATTAAAAACGCGTATTCGGCAATTAGAGAAAGATATTTTAGGGAAGTTGAATCAAAGCTTGACGATGTAATTGATAAGCACGAGGTTTTGCTAACTCTTGAGCTTATTGAAGATATTGATCAACGTGGCTTTACCGGAGTGAGTAGTTTCGAAAAGCAAAAGAAAATATTAGCCAATGTTGATTCAAGCGAAGTTGTTTTTAAAAAGTACACTGTAGATATTGAAGAAGTACTTTTTGAACCGAATACCGAAAAGCTCGTAAGAATGAAAAGTGGTGATAATCAAATTAACACCACGCCTTCTGCCGATTCGGCATCTTATGATGTTAAAGGGGGAGTAGATAAGATTGAGCTGACCAAAGACAGCCAAATGGTTGACTTTAGAGAACTTAAAATGGATAGTGAAGGCCAGCTTTTTAGACTAATACGTTCTTTTTTAACTACCTACCCAAAAGTAAATAAGCTCAAAGTTGAACGCCAGCTTGATTCATTAATAAATTTTGAATTAGCCAGTTTAAATCCTGATTTAAATTTTAGGTATGAAATATTGGATTATCCTGCCGACACTTTCAATACTTTTATTGAGAGTAGTGAGAAAAAGAATCTGGCTGGAACCCACATAAAAAAGAAATTATTTCCGAGCTCTACCAATCCGCACAATATGCATTTGCTGGTAAATATTGTTGATCCCATGAGGGTTGTACTAAGCCAAATGAAGTTGATTTTGGTAATGTCAATTCTTTTCTTGGCAATAATTATCTATTCATTCTTTTATACGCTCAATAGTCTTGTGCGACAGGGAAAGCTTTCGCAAATGAAAAGTGATTTTATAAATAACATGACCCATGAGTTAAAAACTCCTATAACTACAATTTCTCTTGCAACAGAAGCTTTATTAGATCGTTCAATCGAAATGTCGCCTGAAAAGGTGAATAGCATGAGTAAGTTAATATCTAAAGAAAACAACAGGCTTAAGTCTCAAGTAGAGCGTGTGCTTCAAATGGAGCGACTTGATAGGAAGAAGATTAAACTTGATCAGGCTTCTGTTAAGCTAAACGATTTTCTTGAAGAAATACTTAAGAGTGTAACAATTCAAGTTGAAAGCAAGGGCGGTCAAATTACTTGGGTGTTAAAAGCTGATCCTGATATGGTGTCAATAGACGAACTCCATATTGGCAATGTGGTTTACAGCCTTATAGATAATGCCATTAAATACAGTAACGAACGTATTGAGATTTTTGTGAATACCTATACTACAAAAGATCAAGTATTTATAGATATTGAAGATAAAGGTATTGGCATACCAAAAGAACTATTGCCACGCATATTTGAGCGATTTTACAGGGTGCCTACAGGCAACTTGCACGATGTTAAGGGCTTTGGGTTGGGGCTAAGCTATGTTAAAGAAATGATGAATTTGCATAAAGGAGATGTAAGTGTAGTGAGCCGAATTGGCAAGGGAAGCACATTTACCCTCATTTTTCCAATAAATAAAAACACCACTAATGAAAAATTCTGAAGTAAGAGTACTAATGGTTGAAGATGACGACAGCCTAGGGAGTATTTTAAGAGAGTATCTGATGTTAAAAGGCTATCAAGTAGTACATGCTAAAGATGGCTTAGAAGCATTAGATGTTTATGAGAAAGATAGGTTTGATATTTGCCTTCTTGATGTTATGATGCCGAAGCTAGATGGCTTTAATGTGGCCAAGAAAATTAGAGAAAATGATGAATATGTTCCAATAATATTTGTTACGGCAAAATCTATGCAAGCCGATAAACTAGAAGGTTTAAAAATTGGCGCAGATGATTACGTAACAAAGCCATTTAGTATGGAAGAGCTTCAGCTGAGAATTGAGGCCATTTTGAGAAGGACAACTACTACCGAAGCAGGTAAGCCATTAGATATGAAAGAGTACACCATTGGTACTTACAAGTTTAATAGGCTGTTAAAAATACTCACTGATGTAGATGGCAAAGAAAGAGGACTTACTGATAAAGAAGCTTCATTGTTAGAAATGTTAATTCAGCATAAAAATGATACCATGAGTCGTAAAGAAGCTCTAATTAAAATATGGGGAGATGATGACTATTTCAATGGTAGAAGTATGGACGTTTACATAACTAAGATCAGAAAAATGCTCAAAGGAGATTCAAATCTTAAGTTGAATAATGTTCATGGAGTTGGTTATCAATTAATTGAGTTAAAGGATTAGAATTTAGCCCAAAATCATATTTAGATTGCAATAAAGAATACTATTTTTGCCCACCCTTAAGGCGCCGTGGCCGAGTGGCTAGGCACTGGTCTGCAAAACCAGGTACACCAGTTCGAGTCTGGTCGGCGCCTCAAAAAAAAGCCATTTCAGATTTCTGAAATGGCTTTTTTGATGAGGAAATTTATTTTAAATCTCTTTTATATCAAATAGGATTCGATTGTTAATCGATTCGTTTTTTTACTAAAAAGAGTATGTTACGTCTAAAACAATTCTAGTGCTGCCGGTTCCGCTCTCAAGCACTATTTGATTTGGAAAATCTTGATATTTATCCTTAAACTTTGAAGTTACGCTGCCAATAAATTCAAAAACAACATTAAAGTTGTCATCAAAATCGTAGTCTACAACTTCAAAAGTTACATCACTTCTCATGTCTCTCAATTTAAAGCTACATGGTATCTCTAAACTTTTGCTTCCGTCAGCGTTTTCATGTAGTTGGTTATTTAGGTCAGTTGGTTCAAAATATTTGTTTTGAAGATCATATACTCTTAAGGTAATATCACCTTTTGAGTCATCATCTTCGTTGTCCCATTCTCTCGATCCATCCATGGCGTTGAATTTCTCTATGGTCATCATTGATACGTTAATAGAAAAAGGTTCAACCTCTTCGTCGCACAAGTCTCCTGTCCAACCAAGTTCACAGTCGCATATTCCTTCGTTGCAGTCACCATTTACACAGTTTACATCTTCACATGCATTTCCGCATGAATTTATTAAAGGAATAGAAAGTGTAAGGGCAATTAGTAGGCTAAAATATTTCATAATGGAGTTTTTTTCAAATATAAATTAGTGAGACCAATCGTATTCATTAATTGTTGAAACGCATTTTTCAAGTAGATTAATACTGTTTTCAATATCTTTCTTATGAGACATTTCTACAACTTGGTGCAGATGCCTTGTAGGAATTGAAATTGCTCCAGCTATTGCTCCATTTTTTCCCATTCGTTGCACGCCTGCCGTATCAGTACCACCTGCTGTTAATATTTCAAGTTGAAAAGGAATATCGCTGGTTTTTGCAGTGCTTTTCATGAATTCAACCATCCTGTAATCACAAATGGTCATGGCATCCATCACTTTAATGGCGGTTCCTTTGCCAAGATGTGTTACTTTTTCTTGTGGTTTTGCCCCTGGTAAATCAAATGCAATTGTAGTATCTAAAGCAATACCATAGTCGGGGTTTATTTGGTGTGTTGCAACATTGGCGCCTCGTATGCCAACTTCTTCTTGCACCGTAAAAACGGCATAGAAGTCATAAGGGATGCTTTGGCTCTTAAATCTTCTTAAGGTTTCAATAAGAATATAAACCGCCACTCTATTGTCTAACGATTTACCATTTACGCAATCGCCCATTTCAATTAGCTCACGCTCACGTGTTATAGGATTTCCTATTTCAATAAATTCTTCTACTTCTTCTTTAGATAAGCCAAGGTCAATAAAGTAGTCGTTTATTTTAGGATTCTTGGTTCGTTCTTCTGCTGTCATTACGTGAATTGGCTTAGAACTCATAACACCAATTATATCCTTTTTACCATGAATTATGACCCTTTGTGCAGTAAGTGTTTTTGGATCAAATCCCCCTAAAGTATTGAAGAAAACAAATCCATCATCATCAATATAATTTACCATAAAGCCGATTTCATCTAAATGAGCAGCGCTCATCACTCGTTTTGATGAATCCTTACCTTTCTTAATAGCTATTACATTACCTAAATTATCAACTGTAATCTCATCAACTAATTCCTCAATTTCGTTAATTACCAAGTCTCTTATCCTTTTTTCATAACCTGGTGCTCCTGCCGTTTCGGAGATGTTTTTTAATAACTGGAAGTTGAAAGACATGTTTTGATTTAATTTCTGCAAAAATATGGTTAACCGCCTAGTAAATAAAAAGCCCCAAATCTGCGATTTGAGGCTTTATTTTTTCAAAATAACTCTTATGGTTATTTTACAATGGAAATCTTAATAGTATTGGTTCGCGACCTTTCTTTAATTGGCATTGAAGCTGTGTTAATGATAATGTCTTCATGATCTACAAAACCACTTTCTTGCAAAATTCTATTAACCTCTTCAATGGTTTGATCTGTACTTTGGTATTTGTCATAGTAAAAGCCTCTCACACCCCAAATCAAACTTATTTGCGTGAGTAACTTTTTATTACCAGTAAATATGTAAGTATGCGCTCTAGGTCTAAAACTGCTTATTTTAAATGCAGTATAACCACTTACCGTCATACTTACTATTGCCTTAGCATGAGAAGTAATCGAAGTTCGAACTGCTGTTTTGCATAAGGCATCGGATAAAAAGGTTTCTGAAGATTTGTCTAAAACAACATCTTTATCATAAATGGTAGATTGATCTTCAACCTTACCAATGATTTTTTGCATATTTCTGATTACACCAACAGGGAACTTACCTACAGAAGTTTCACCACTAACCATTAGCGCATCGGCACCATCTAGTACTGCATTTGCAACATCATTAATCTCTGCTCTGGTAGGCTGCGGAGAAGTAATCATGCTCTCCATTATTTGAGTAGCAATAATTACTGGCTTAGATTTTATAAGACATTTTGAAACAATAGATTTTTGAGCCATTGGCATTTCTTCAATGGGCACTTCAACACCAAGGTCGCCTCTGGCTACCATTATGGCATCTGTTGCGTCAATTATTGAATCAATATTTTCAAGCGCTTGTGGCTTTTCTATTTTGGCAATTATCTTGGCATTGCAATGTTTGGCTTCTAAAATCTGTCTTAGGGCGATTATGTCATAAGATTCACGCACAAAAGAAAGTGCAATCCAATCAGGAGAATGATCAAGAATAAAGTCTAGGTCGGCCAAATCCTTCTCAGTTAAACACGGCAATGAAATTTTAGTACTAGGAAGGTTAACGCCCTTTTTGGGGTAAAGCGGACCGCCGTGTACCACTTCTGTTTCAACCATGTCAATTCGGTTGGTATCAGTAACTCTAAGTACCAACTTTCCATCGTCTAACAGTACCTTATCGCCCTCTGCTACATCTTGAGCGAAGTTTTGATAAGTGATATAAGCAACTCCTTCCTTTTCTTTTTCCTTGTTTGTAGTAAAACAAAATTTATCGCCTTCTAGCAGGTCAATATACTCCACATCTAAGGCGCCAATTCTAATTTTTGGTCCTTGAAGATCACAAAGAATTGAAACATTTAACCCATATTCATCATTGATTTTTCTGATGGTTTGCATTACCCTTAGGTGCTCTTCATGAGCGCCATGCGAAAAATTCAATCTACAAACGTCAACTCCTTCCATAAACATTTTGGTTAGAATCTCTTCGCTCGACGATGCAGGGCCAATAGTGGCAATTACTTTGGTACGGTTAAAAACTGGTTTGATCAAAATACTTCAATTTAGTTTTTGTAAAGAATTTCTCTTCAATAGCAAATATAGATTGAACCGAACCCACCTTACTTAAATCGTTTTTTGCGCTATCTATATTTAATTGCACGCTTGGCCCCAATGCAATTAATAGATAGTCAGCCAATTTGGCCTTGCTAAAAAATAACCCTTCTGGTTGATGATTTTTTATTAAAATAAGTGTGTCTTCTTCTAGCGCAAATTTGTAAAAAGTAAGACTAGGGTGTTCATTAAAATTTTGATTTGTGAATTTTTCAGGTTCTTGTTCAAATGTTTTTGAAAGAAAATAGGCCATTCTGTAAAAGTCAATAGCTGCCGAAATTCCATAGATAACCATGGGCTGTTTTCGTTCAGTAGCATCTATTTTCAGCTTTTCAACCTTCATTTAAATGTTATGCACAATTTTTTTAGAATCAAAACACATGATATTATTCCACAAGACAATATCAATAGTACAACACTTGCCTAAAACAGGGTAAAAAATGAGTAATAACAATTCAACACCTAAGGTTGTTTGCTATTAACTCAAAAAAGCTATTTCTTTGCAGCAAAATTTTAAAAGGATACAAAATGTCTGACATTTCAGCTAAGGTAAAAGAAATCATTGTTGAGAAGTTAGGAGTTGACGAAAGCGAGGTAACTCCGGAAGCAAGCTTCACTAACGACTTAGGTGCTGACTCATTGGATACAGTAGAATTAATCATGGAGTTTGAGAAGGAATTCAATGTATCAATTCCTGACGAACAAGCTGAAAACATCCAATCTGTAGGAGAAGCAGTTAAATATCTAGAAAACGAATTAGCGAAGTAATTCAATAAATCCTTCGTTTATGACATCAAGGCGAGTTGTAGTAACGGGCTTAGGAGCATTGACTCCAATAGGTAATGACGTAGAGACGTTTTGGAAAAACTGCTTAGCAGGTAAAAGCGGTGCTGCCGAAATCACCAAATTCGATGCTTCTAAGTTCAAAACTCGCTTTGCATGTGAGGTAAAGGACTTTGATCTAGAAAGATATTTACCTAAGCGAGAGGCGAGAAGATTAGATCCATTTGTGCAATATGCAATTGCGGCTAGTGATGATGCCATTACTGATTCTGGCATAGATTTTAGCGCAATGGATGCACGCAGGGCAGGTGTGATTTGGGCCTCTGGTATCGGTGGATTATCTACCTTTTATGATGAAGTAACTGCATTTGCAAATGGTGATGGAACTCCCCGTTTCAACCCTTTCTTCATCCCAAAAATGATTATTGACCTTGCAGCAGGTCATATTTCAATGAGACATGGTTTGCAAGGTGTAAACTTTGCTACTGTTTCAGCTTGTGCTTCATCTACACATGCCTTAGGTGAGGCGTTTAATTACATTCAAGCCAATAAGGCTGATGTAATTGTTACTGGTGGCTCTGAAGCTGCTATTACTCAACCAGGAATTGGTGGTTTTAATGCCATGAAAGCCTTATCTACTCGAAACGACACTCCAGAAACAGCATCAAGACCATTTGATGCCACTAGAGATGGTTTTGTTATGGGTGAGGGTGGAATAGGATTACTGCTTGAAGAGTATGAGCATGCAAAGGCACGTGGTGCAAAAATTTATGCTGAGGTTGTAGGTTATGGAGTAACTGCCGATGCACATCACATTACCGCTCCGCACCCCGAAGGTGAAGGCGCAAAAGGTGTTATGCAAATGGCACTTGACTGCAATAGTATTGACCCTAACAATATTGACTACATCAATGTACATGGTACATCAACTCCATTGGGCGATGTTGCTGAATTAAAGGCAATTACCAAAGTTTTTGGTGATCATGCTTACGATTTAAATGTTAGTTCAACTAAATCAATGACCGGGCACTTACTTGGTGCTGCAGGAGCAATTGAAGCAATGGCCTGTATTTTGGCCGTTAAAGATGATGTAGTACCACCTACTATAAATCATGAAGTTGCTGATGAAAACATTGATCAAAAGTTGAATTTAACGCTGAATGTGAAGCAAGAGCGTAAGGTGAATTATGCACTTAGTAACACTTTTGGTTTTGGTGGTCATAATGCATCAGTAATCGTTAAGAAGTTTGAAGAGTAAGCTCTTAGCCAAACTTTTTCCTTCTCTTTTTACTAAAAAAGATCAGCAATACGGAGCAATTGTTGAGTTGATTGGTTACAAGCCAAAAAACTATTGGCTCTTTAAAACTGCGCTGAGACATAGTTCAGTAATTTATACCAAAAAGCTTGATCTTGAGTCTAATGAAAGACTTGAATTTTTGGGAGATGCCGTGCTTGATATGGTGGTTTCTGAGCGACTTTATGAAGATTTTCCAAATAAAAATGAAGGCGAGCTTACAAAACTTAGGGTTAAGCTGGTAAACCGTAACTTTCTAAATGATGTGAGCATAAGAATTGGAATTCCAAAGCTATTGCATCAATATGTAGGTAAAAAGAAAGATCTTACAAGACATAAACACAATATTTATGGAAATGCTCTAGAATCTTTGATAGGAGCAGTATACATAGATGGAGGACTAAAAAAGGCTAGAGAGTTTGTAGAAACTAAAGTTTTTGTTGGAGAAGACGAATATGATTCAATTCTCTCAAAAGACAAAGATTACAAGAGCCGTTTGGTAAGTTGGTGTCAAAAAGAAAGTCTTCAAATTGAATTTATTGATGAGCTTTCTAAAAAAAGCAATGGTTTTGAAGTCATCGTAAAAATTGGAGATGTGTTTTATGGTAGAGGGGTAGGGCGGCGAAAAAAGCAGGCACACCAAAAAGCAGCAGAGACAACAATTGAGCTTTTAGAAAGCAAAGGGAGAGTTGTAGAAGAACTGTAGCCTTTTTTCCTTCTTTTTTATATTATGATGACTAAATATTAGCGTTTAAAAGGTCTGAATTGAGTATTTTCTAATGATCTTTACTGCTTCAGTTTTTGATTTTAAGTTTTTTGTTCAAATCAAAACATGTTGTCTTTCAAGGGGATAGTGGATTGAATTCTCAAGAGAATCATATTTTCACATCAAGCCTTAAGCTAAAATTTCTTGGTGCTTCCATAAGACCTGGTCTTAAACTATATTGTTTATTAAAGGCATTATTAGCTAAAAAGCTAAATCTAAAATGCTGATTATGCCGGTAAGACAATCTAAAATTAGAAATAAAAACTCCTGCGTTGTTTTCTTCTCTAAAATCTTTTAGCCCTGGAACTACAAAGGCTTCAAAAATGGCATCAACCGCCTGCATGTGGCTATAAAAATTGGCTGAGGTGCCCAATCCCCATTTTTTGTACTTGAACTCAATATCGTACTTAAAAGTGTGTTTGAATCTATATTTCAATATATTTTGGCTGCTAGAAGAGTTATTGAAATTAATTTGGCCTTCACTAGTAGGCTCGGCAACCGGAATGGTGTCAAACTCGGCAAATTTTGGATCTACATAATTATAACCCATCAAATGACTTACACTAAAGGCATTAGATTTTAGTTCTCCCATCCACGATAACTCAAAACCTTTAATTTGTGTGTTACCAATATTTACACTTTGAAAACCTGTAGTAGTAAGATCAATAAAGTTAAACTCCATCATATTTTGATACTGAGACAGATAAAAAGAAAGATCTAAGAAGCCCTTATACTTTTTAACTCCAATACCTTGCTTAATTCCTACTTCTGCACTCCAGCCAGTTTCTGATCGTAAGTTTACATTAGGACTTATTAAAATACCTCCAAACGTGGTTTTTATAAACTGTTCGGCAACGGTAGGGTAACGATAACCTTGTCCCCAACTAGCACGAATAAAAGTGTATTTGGCTGCTTGATAGTTTGTTCCAATTCTAAAAACAGGTCGAGCTTCTTGTTTTCTTCCATTTGGAATTGTGTCACAAATAGTTTCTCCAGTAAAGGGATTTTTTCTACAGTTAAAATATTCGGGTGCTCTAAGTGTGTTGCTCTCGTAACGGGCTCCTATGGTTACTTTAAGCTTTTCATAAATTGACTGATCATACTGCAAATAAGCTGCAGAATTTGTGGTAGAGAAACTCGTATCTCCATATAATTCAGCGCTTATTGAATTCATTGTATTAACAAGCCCAGCTGAGACGTTACCGTTGAGCTTCGCTATTTTTCTATAAAACTGATATTCTGAATAGAAAAGCTGGGAGGCATTTGATCTTCCTGCATTGGTTTCATTATTTACAAAATGATACCGTGTGAGAATTCTATGGCGGTTATTAGAATTATCATAGAAAGTAAGCCTTGGATCAATATTAAACCTACTGGCCGCAACAGTACTAACGGTTCCATTTGACGGTACAAATAGGCTATCTAAGCTTTTCCAAAAGAAAAATTCGCTGTTATTGGCCAAATTGGCATTAAAATTAAAACCTAAACTCAGTCGTTCATTGGGTTTGTGGTTTACACTGCCGCTTAGTCTTTTATAGTCATCAGATGTGAATTTATTGAAGCTAATTAGATTTTTGCTAAACACACCTAGAACTAAGTCGGTCTTATTGATCTTTTGCTTGTGATAAAGCCCAAACCCAAATTCGTTTGGAGTTTCATTTTTACCCCACCAAGCTTGGTTAAGTGGTTTAGAAAAACCAGTTGCGTAGGTAAAAAAGCCTGTTTCGGGTTCAGATTTTGCATAATCGGTTCTTAGGTGGATAATACCATTAAGCGCTGAAGATCCATATAAAGAAGAGCTTGCTCCTTTAAGTACTTCAATTTGGCCAACAAGTTCAATGGGTAGGTCATTCCACTGCGGAAAACCGGCATCAGCTTGCAGTATGGGAATACCATCAAGTAGCACAAGTACTCGGCTTCCTGCGCCATAGCTGTAGCCCGAGCCACCGCGAATGTTGGCTTGTCCATCAATTATTTCTACACCAGGTATACGCTTTAAAATAGCATCAGCTGTATTGGCATTATTTCTTTTTATTAGATCAGGTTTAATTACATCAACGGTTATTGGGCTTTGAGCGGTGCTCACTTCGTATTTGCTTCCCGTTATTACCAATTCTCCAAGTAAAACATCATTTGCTTGGAGTTTATAAACAGTTTCTTTTTTTGGTTTACTGTTAAACTTAACTGTTCTAGTTTTATAAGAAATATGAGATATTTCTAATTGATAAATGCCCGTTTTAAGCTCAAGCTTAGCCTCGCCCAAAATGTTGGTTACACCAATTCCTAAATTATTAAGAGCAATATGGCAACCAATAATTGGTTCGTTGCTTACTGAATCTACTATTTTTATTGTTTGTGCTTTGGCTATATAGCCTGTGCAAATAATAAAACTCAGAAAAAGTGCTCTCATAGTCCATCAAATTTATATGAGCATTCATAAGTTTCATTTACATTTCACACTTTAAATTAAAATTCATGAAAGCCGTTTCATTCTTAGGTTTAATCATATTGTTAAGTGGCTCGGTAGCACTTGCTCAAGATTGCGAACCAAATGACACTATTCCAGATTCATTATTGGGGGTTTTTCCTATGCCTTACGATCCTGTAGAAAGTCCGCAAGGAGGAATAAAGGATACTGCTTGTATTGGATTTGAATACAACTTTGTGTTTACCACCGTTGTAGGCGATTCATTTACTTTAGGCCAAACAACATTGCCGTTAGATTCATTATGGCTAAGTACTGAAACTGCCGTTGAAAATTTGCCAGAAGGTTTAGAGTATGCTTGTAATCCCCCAACTTGTGTTTTTGAGAAAAATTCGAAAGGTTGTGTAATAATTTATGGAACACCAAAGCAAGGCACCGAAGGGATTCACAAAATGAAATTATCGGGCAAGCTTTACGCCGATGGTAATGCATTTGGCTTACCATTGAGTTTCCCTGATCCAAATATTGCACCAGGGGAATACACCATTGTGGTGGCCACTAAAAATGAGTCTCCTTGTAGGCAGCTAAGTGTAAGAGGTTTTGTACCTGAAATATTTGCTGTATTTCCAAATCCAGCGACTAACCAAATTAATATAACTACTGAAGAAGCCGGAAACATAGCAATGATTGATGCACTTGGCAAGGTAGTGGTTAAAGAAAAAATTCTAAAAGGGGAGAATGTATTTGAAGTAGGTGAGGTTCCATCAGGATTTTATAAACTAGTAATGACTTCAAACTCTCATAAAATCGCGGTACGAAAAGTATTGATTGAATAGAAAACCTATTCTACGCTTAAAGAAGGTATGTTTAAGGTGAAAGTAGTGCCCTTGTCAATTGCACTTTCAACGTCAATTTTAACATTTATCTTATCAGCATAGCTTTTTGCAAGATTTAACCCTAAGCCAAAACCTAACTCGCCTTTAGTGCCGTTTGTGAGTCCGTTTTGCATGCTAAACAAACTTTTTTGCTGTTCTTGGGTCATTCCGTGGCCATTATCATTAATAGAGAAAATGATGTTTTTACCTTCATTACCACATTTCAACACAATTTTTCCGTTTTGCTTTGGCGTAAATTTTATGGCGTTGGATATAATGTTTCTAATAATAAGTCTAAGCATTTCAGCATCGGTTTCTAATCTTAATGATTTCTCAATGCCGCACATATAAACCACATCAATCCCTTTTTCTTCTATTTGGTGGCTATATTGTTCAATTGTGGCTTCCGCAAAGTCAACAAACTTTAAAGGTTCAATATTTGGTTCGGCTGAGCTTAATTGATTTTTGATCCAAAGCAATGTATTATCTAACATGTATGAAGTTTTGTCAACTTCAGTTGAAAGTGTTCTCAAAAGCTCTTTGAATTCTTCTTTTGTTATGTCATCATTGTCAAATAGATCAATTACACCTTTTATTGAATTCATTGGTGATCGTAAATCATGACTCACTACTGATATCAGCTTTTCTTTTATGGCATTATTGCTTTCTAAATGCTGTCTATATTCTTCGTGAGTGTTTCTGAAATAATAAGAAACAACATATATGAGAAATAATGCTGCAAATTGGTTGGTAAAATGAAGCATGTTTTCTAAAGAAGTAAATTCAGAGAATTTCCCTTTTGAGAAAAGTAGAAACTCAGCAAAGAGGAATAGAATGGCCACAAATATCCATATCAACTCATTCCAATACTTTTTTCTTTTTGTGAGAAAACTTAAAGCAATGGCCCCTGGAATAATGTAAAAGTGCGAAGAGATATTGCCAAAGAACATTACATAAAGCACCATTAGTACGGGCACACCAATAAAGAATACCCACATAGATATATTGTACCATCTTTTTACATAGGCAAAAAAGCTAATGGCACAAATTGCAGCAGTAATAAGATTAAAAATGGAGTAACTATAGTGCTTTAGCGGCAGAGTGATTACTGAAAGTAAAAGGCAAACCACAACGCCTCCTAAACTAATAGCCTTAAAAAGTCTTTTATCTAGCCTATCAGCAAACGTAATAGGGTTCATTCTTCTTTTTGAATCATTCTAAAAAAAAAGGGCGGTCGTTGTTAACGACTAATTACCCTTAAGAAGCTCTTTTATTCCGCCAACCGAGCTTAAGATTCCTGATGCTTCATAAGGCATATAAACTGTTTTGTTGTCTTTGCCTGTTGTCATTTCTTTGAGTGCATCAATGTATTTTACGGCTACTAGATAGTTTACGGGGTCACCGTTCTTATCTACTACGGCTTCAGCAATTTGTTGAATAGCTTCTTTTTCTGCTTCGGCCACGAGTTTAAGTGCTTGGGCTTTACCTTCAGCTTCAAGAATTTTTGCTTGACGCTCACCTTCAGCCTTGTTTATTTCAGATTCCTTAAAACCTTCAGCTTCAAGAATTTTTGCTCGTTTCATACCTTCCGCTTCAAGAATTGCGGCACGTCTGTCACGCTCGGCTCTCATTTGCTTTTCCATAGCATTTCTAATGTCGGCCGGGGGATTAATGTCTTGAATTTCAACACGATTTACTTTAACACCCCATTTGTTGGTAGCTTCATCAAGAATCAATCTTAATTTAGAGTTAATGGTATCACGAGATACCAAAGATTCGTCAAGTTCAAGCTCACCAATTACATTTCTAAGCGTAGTTTGAGTAAGTTTTTCAATTGCATCTGGCAAATTGTTAATCTCATAAACGGCTTTCAAAGGGTCTACAATTTGAAAGTAAATCATGGCGTTAATTTCTACGCCAACGTTATCTTTAGTAATTACATTCTGTCTAGGGAAATCATAAACGGTTTCTCTTAAATCAATGCGCTTTATTGTTTTGAATCTTGAGTATTTTCTACCATCCATTCCTTGCACAACATAGCGCCAGTTCATGTCTCTGGCTTTATCAAAAAATGGAATAATAATATTTATACCAGAGGTTAAAGTTCTGTTGTACTTACCTAGTCTTTCTATTAGCATGGTTTCTGATTGCTGAACAATTTTGAAACCAGAAATTGCGAAAATGACAATTAAAATGGCAAAGAGGCCAACTACGAGTGTAAATCCGGTCATGTGATTGGTTTTATGCGGTTATAATTTTTTTACTGTAACTATGATACTATCCCTTGACAAAATCTCTACTTGGCTATTAAGCTCTATGACTTCATTATTGCTTGAAACGGCTTTCCATTGATCACCATCTACTGCCACATAGCCAGTACCCTTAGCGCTATTTATTTCTTCTACAACTTTACCCTTTTTACCAACTAAACTGTCGGCATTGGTTTTTACTTTATCGGCGTTTTGATATCCAATTTTTAAAATAAATGGCCTAATAAGGAAGAAAGATGCCGCTGTACCAACTGAAAAGAAAATCAATTGTATGGTGTAACTTAGCTCAAGTGCCGAAGCCAAACCGCCAAATAGAAAGCCAATTCCTAAACAGGCTGCAACAAATGCGGGTGTAAAAATCTCGATTATAAAAAATAATACACCCAAGAGTATCCAAATGTGCCATTCTTCTAATGGTATGCCAAATAATTCCATTGATTGAAACCTTTAAGTATCAACCAAAAATAGTTATTCAGCTTGATTAAAGGTCTTTCTTTTCAATTCAAAGTTTTGGCCTAAATATACTTTGCGCACCACTGGGTCAGCAGCTAAGTGTTCTGCTGTTCCTGCATTAAGAATTTTGCCTTCAAATAATAAGTAAGCCCTATCGGTTATAGACAATGTCTCTTGAACATTGTGATCAGTAATGAGTATTCCTATGTTTTTATACTTAAGTGTTGCCACAATGCTTTGAATGTCTTCAACGGCAATTGGGTCAACCCCAGCAAAGGGTTCATCAAGCAAAATAAAGTTCGGACTTACCGCCAAAGCT
This sequence comes from Bacteroidia bacterium, assembly GCA_049115495.1. Lineage (GTDB taxonomy): Bacteria > Bacteroidota > Bacteroidia > CAILMK01 > JACPUW01 > JACPUW01. The sequence continues at coordinate 246,776 of JAGDZV010000002.1, forward strand.
CTTGCAATTTCTGTTCTTCTTCGTTCTCCTCCCGATAGCAAATCGCCTCTATTTTTTCTCACCTTGTTTAGCCTGAACTCATCAATTAGCGATTCCATTTTCATTTGCTGCTCCTTTCGGCTAAGCTTAGTCATTTGTAAAACCGCCTTTATGTTGTCTTCAACGCTTAGTTTTCTAAAAACTGAAGGCTCTTGTGGTAAATAACCAATACCCATTTTTCCCCTTCGGTACATGGCTTGGTTGGTTATATCTTTATTGTCAAGGTAAATTGAACCACCATTTGGTTTTACAAAACCCACAATCATGTAAAAACTTGTGGTTTTGCCTGCTCCATTAGGGCCTAATAAGCCAACAATTTCACCTTGGTTTACTTCAACCGATACTTTGTCAACAACTCGACGTTTTCCGTATTGTTTTATAAGGTTTTCAGCTCTAAGCTTCATTTGTTATTGGCTTTAGGTCTTTAATGTTTAGTTGCAAAAAGCGGTTGCCTTGCCACTCATTGGGTTCAATAGTGTAGCAAAGATTTGCTACAAGATGCTTTTTTAAAGGGGCAAACAAGGTTGCGAAGTTAAATGCAATGCAGTCTATGTTGCCTGTAGGATTGTTAATTGAAAACTTTAGATGTTTTTCTCCAATAATTTTTGGATTAAACAACCTCACATTGGTGCTTACAAAAGTTGGTCGCATATTTTTAGGGCCAAAAGGGCCCATTCTTTCAAGCGTATTGTACATACTCCAATTTATACTGGTAGTGCTAATTTCTGCATCATACCACTGTTTTGGGGTTAATTGCTCTGGTTCAATAGTGCTTCTAACTACGTCGTCAAAAATGGTTTTAAAGTCTTCAATTTTATCAATAGCAATGGTTAGGCCAGCCGCCGCCTTGTGTCCGCCAAATTTTTCAAATAAGAACGAACATTCATTTAACGCATTGTAAAGGTTATAGCCATCAACTGTTCTGGCAGATCCTACAGCAAAGCCTTTGTCAGATTTTGTAAGCACCACTGTTGGCTTATAAAACGTTTCAACTAATTTACTTGCCACAATACCAACTACACCTTTATGCCATCCTTCACCAAAAACAACTGTGCTCACGCTTTTTTCTGAAAGATTATCTGACTTAACTTGTTCAATGGCCTCATTTACAATTTCTTGTTCCAAGCCTCGTCTTGATATATTTAGGTCGTTAATTCGCTGGCCAATTTCTTCAATTTCGTCGGCTTCAGTACCAATAAGCAGCTCAACAGCTTTGGTGGCATGGTCTAATCTTCCGGCAGCATTTATTCTTGGGCCAAGTTTAAATACAACGTCAGTAATATTATAAGTTTTGTTGTAGCCGGCTACTTTTTTTAATTGTTCAATACCTGCAATGGCTTGTTCATTCAGTTTTTTAAGACCAAAATGAGCAAGAACTCGGTTTTCGCCTGTAATAGGCACAATATCAGAAGCAATGCTAACAGCCACAAGGTCTAAAAATTGAAAAGGGTTCTTTTTAAATCCTTTAGAAAACATAGCGCTGCATAGCTTAAAGGTTATTCCGCAACCGCTAAGTTCCTTATAAGGGTACATGCAATCTTCCCTTTTGGGGTCAAGTACTGCAATGGCATTAGGAAGAGTTTCGCCCGGAGTGTGATGGTCGCAAATAATAAAGTCAATGCCCTTGTTTTTTGCGTAATCAACTTTTTCAACGGCTCTTATGCCACAATCCATGGCAATAATTAGCTTGTATTCATTCTCAGCTGCATAGTCTATGCCTTGGTTAGAAATGCCGTAACCTTCTTTATGTCTGTCTGGTATGTAATAACCGGTATTATTATAAATATCTTTAAAGAATAAAACCATTAGCGCAACTGATGTAGTACCATCTACATCATAATCTCCATAAAAAAGGATTTTTTGGTTTTGCTTTATGGCTTGAGAAATACGGTCAATCGCTTTATCCATATCTTTCATTAGAAAAGGCCCAATAAGCTGTGTGTGGTCTGGATTGAAATATTTTTTTGCAATTTCAAAATCGGTTAAACCACGTTGGGCCATTAAATTAGCCAATACACTACTAATGCCAATTCTATCCATTAGCATTTGCACCAAGCCTTCATCAGGAATGTTTCGGCGAAGCCATTGTTTCTCCATGAAGCGAAAATAAAGCTGCAACACTTATCTCTTAAATTACCTTTGCCAAAAACACAAATAGACCTTAATGAGATTGGTTTTTATGGGTACGCCCGATTTTGCTGTTGCGAGTTTAGATGCTTTGGTAAAAGCAGGCCACGATGTTGCTTGTGTAATTACCGCGCCAGATAAACCTGCCGGAAGAGGAAGGAAACTAAGTCAGTCAGCGGTTAAGAAATACGCCGAAACTCAAAACCTAAATGTGTTACAGCCCGAGAAACTGAAAAATCCCGAGTTTTTGCAAAATCTAGAAGCGCTAAATGCCGAATTATTTGTGGTGGTGGCTTTTCGTATGTTACCTGAAGTGGTTTGGAGCATGCCACCTAAAGGAACCTTTAATTTACATGGCTCACTTTTGCCAAAGTATAGGGGAGCGGCACCTATTAATTGGGCGGTAATTAATGGTGAAAATGAAACTGGGGTTACTACTTTTTTTCTTCAGCATGAAATTGATACTGGTGATATTATAGCCCAAGAGAAAATGCGAATAAGTGAAGATGACACTGCCGGCAGTGTGCACGACAATATGATGCTGATTGGCGCTGACCTTGTGGCTAAAACCGTAGAAATGATAGAGAGTGGAAATGTAAGTAGCATGCCACAAAAAATTGAAGGCGAAATACCTCATGCACCAAAGATTTTTAGGGAAGATTGCAGAGTTGATTGGCAGCAATCTTTAAATACCATTTATAATAAAATACGCGGTTTGAGCCCTTATCCTGGTGCTTGGAGCATGCTTGATGGGAAAACTTTTAAATTGCTAAAGGTTAGAAAGCAAGATGAGAAACACAATTTTGATAATGGAGCTTGTGTTGCTGATAAACATGAATTGAAAATTGCATGTTTAGGTGGGCTTTTAATTGTAGATGAACTACAACTTGAAGGCAAAAAGAGAATGAAGGCTGATGAGTTTTTGCGTGGGTTTGATATTGAAAATAAAAAGTTGATATAATGCTATCGTTTGAAGATAAAACACTCAAAGAGCTAACAAAAAAGTTTGCAAAACCTGGCAAAGTTGAGTTGATCACCTACCGATCAGAACAATATACTTTGCCAAGCGAAATTGATAACATAATGGCAATTAAAGATCAGGGCCTAGATGGTGATCATTATGCCAAAAAAGGAGGTAAACGGCAGGTAACTTTAATTCAAAAGGAACATATTGAAGCCGTTGCCAACATGATGGGCATGGATCAAATTGACCCAAAGCTGCTGAGAAGAAATATTGTAGTTAGCGGTATAAATCTTTTGGCACTAAAAGGGCATCAATTTAAAATTGGGGATGCGGTATTGGAGTTTGCTGGACCATGCGTGCCATGCTCAAGAATGGAAGAAAACTTGGGTAAAGGTGGTTATAATGCCATGCGAGGCCATGGTGGTATTTGCTGTAGGGTTGTTGAGTCAGGTGATATTAAGGTTGGTGATGGCGTAGCAATTTGAACTAAAAAATGATGAATTAATTAGTAAAAGCCATAGTTCCAGTTTAAAATAATGCCTGGTTATTTACTCAAATTATGAATGTTAGAATTGTAAATGCAAATGGCTATTTAAAACAAGTAACTTAAGATTTTGACGAATTCTGTTCAAACATTTGAAGAGTTTGGCATGATTTACAGTTATGAAGCATATTCCTTTTTAAGCTATTTGAATGTACATTAAACTATGAGTCAAGATGTATTTTGGTTTTTAAAGATTATGGCAAGCCTGAATACTTAGATGGAGAGATTGGAGAGTTTTACGTAACCTTGAATTTATTGTTAAAAGAGATTAGGAAAAAACGCTAATAGAGCTTATTATGAGGAGTATTTTACTTGTTTTAGCAATTGCATTTACGCTTAATTTAAAAGCACAAATTCCTGAAATAAAGCCAAGCGCTGTGTATGCACTGAACTTTAGTAAAGAAGGTGAAGAACAGTTTAATAGAGATAGCGATACTATGAAAGCTATTTTTAAGAAGCTTTCAGAAGGTGCGTCTGAAGATGATCTTACTAAAAGTCAGATTGAAGTTTGGCAAAACTTTGATGAAACTATGGAAAGTTATTATCAGACCGAAGGAGGTGGCTGTAGTTGGTATTGCGGAGGCGGACCATATGAGGTTACGGGGTCAAGTTTTCTCAATTCAAGCGGAAGTATAGATTATAAACCTGAAAATGCGCACGATTTTAGTTTTAAATCGGCCTGGGTTGAAGGGGATGAAGGTTATGGTGTTGGCGAATACTTGCTTTATCATTTCAGTCCAGAATCGCCAAGAATTACAAGTATATCTGTTGCCAATGGATATGTTAAAAGTGAAACTGCATGGAACAGCAATTCAAGAGTGAAGAAACTGAAAGTATACTTTAATGAATATCCGGTTGCTATTTTGAATTTAGAAGACTCTAGAAGTCAGCAAGTTTTTAGGGTTGATACGCTTGGTCATGGAAATAGAAGGAATATGGATGATTTAAAAGCTTTGGGTGAGTGGAAATTGAAGTTTGAAATCTTGGAAGTTTATAAAGGAGATCTTTATAAAGATGTCGTAATTAGCGAAATATCTTTTGATGGGGTAGATGTCCATTGTTTCGCCAAAGGAACTAAAGTGCTTTTAGCAGATTCGTCAGAATTAATTATTGAAGACTTGAGATTAGGTGATACCATATTGAGCTATGACTTAAATACAAATAGACTTAAACAATCTATTGTTGAGAAAACAGAAAAAGTAGTTCACACCAATTTGGTAAGGTATGATTTTGAAAGCGGAAACTCAATTATTACAACAAGAGATCATCCATTTTTAGTGAATGTTAAAGGGTGGGCATCTCTTTTGCCAAAAAAGTCAAGTATTTATGAAGGTTTTGATGGTATTTCTAATGTCGAAGTTGGAGATGTTTTTATTCAGGCAAATTCAACGGATACTTTAGTTGCAATTTCGCCAATTAAAAACCCCATGGAGACTTTTACAATATCAAGGCTTTCTCTAGGTAATACATTTATTGCTAATGGATTTATTGTGGGTGTAGAAACTGTTGCAATTAAACCATAAACTTCTCCCTTTCTTCAGGTGTTGGCAGCCTACAGGTTTCTTTTTTACCAAACCATTTGTATCGATTTTCTGATACCCAATTGTAAATACGGTCTCTAAAGCCTTTTGGGAGAATTAAAAACACTTGCATCCATCTGTAATACCAAGGTAAATAGGCGCAAAGCTTTAAAACACCTGTTGATTGGTAATAGAGCTCGCCATCAATAAAGATTACAACGGTATCTAGCTTTTCAAGAATATTAGAAGGAATAATTTGTTTTGCGGTTTCGCCTTGCAAGGCGGCAAATCTCAGTTGATTGTTATTGGCGTCAAGTTTAAAAAGAACATCAATAAACTTATTACAAAGGCCACAAACGCCATCAAAAAATATTATTGGACCTGCTTGATTCATTGCTTTTTAAACTGCCAACAAAGGTTTTTAGTTCTGCTCTTTTTTGTATTCATAGCTAAGCATATTTAAAAACTTGGGTATGCAATCATCTTCAATCTTTATGCTAGTAGCTTCTTTCTTTTTATTAGGTTCGTTTGTGTCAACCAATTCAGGGAAATAAAGCAATAAATCGCCAGATTGGGCGAAAACTTCAATTTGTGCACTAAAGTCACTGATAAATCTACGGCCATCCTTTTTAACAATTACGGTCATTGGATCAATTTCGCATAGTTTGGTTTTTTGAGTAGTTACCTTTTCTAGCCCGTCTTCAATTTTTCTTTTAACAATAGGAAATTGCTTGTAGAAGACTTGTACCGTCACATCTTCATTGAATTTCAAAACAACGTTTGAGTTGTAGGCATAAGGCAAAAAGCTTTCAATTTTGCCTTTATTGTTGGTGTAGCATATTTCATTTAGTTCAACCTTATCTCTTTGGTAAAAAGAAAAACTTACCAGCAAAGTCAAAAACACAAGGGCTAAATACTTCATAGATATTAATTTGAAAATTGTTTTAAATGATGGTCTAAATGCTTGTAAATAAGCTTGCCCCATTCTTTTTTACTGAGTTTGCCAAAAACGCCATGTGGGTAAATTTGGCTTTCAGAATTAATAGAAACAAATTTTTCTAATTTGGCTATTAATATCTGTTTATCATTTTCAATTTCAGTAGCTTTAGTACCTCCACGTTCTTGGTCAAGTTCATGTACAGTTTTAACTTTTTCGGGCGGCGCATCAATTATGTTTACCGCCAAATATTTGACAAACGTTCTTGAGAAGAAAGTGCTTTTGTCGCGGCATTCAACTTCGCCCATGGCCATTCTAAGTTGATCAGCCAAATGGCAAATCATTTGATTTACATTCATTTTTCCCCAAAGCTTTTTTGAATCTTGGTCAACAGACTTAATTCGCCTAATCATTTGATCACGATCAAATGAATTTAAAATACTTTTTGCCATTGATTTCAAAGCTAAAGATTACAAGCTTTATAATTGAAAAATGAATAGGCTCGAGCGTGTAACTTCTATATTACTGATGTTGCAAACCAAAAGAATATTAAAAGCTAATGAAATAGCTAAAAGGTTTGAAATTAGCTTAAGAACAGTTTATAGAGATATTAGTGTGCTTGAAGAGGCAGGTGTTCCTATAATAAGCGAACCTGGCCTAGGCTACTCAATTATGAAAGGTTATACCTTACCGCCGGTGGCTTTTACTCAAGATGAAGCCAATACTTTACTTATAGCAGGTAAACTATTAGAACCATATTCAGATGTTTCGGTAAGAAAACATTTTGCAAGTGCCTTAGATAAGGTGAAAGCAATTTTGAACCTGCCAGAAAAAGATCATTTAGAAACGCTTGAACAAAGAGTTAAGGTGATTCAACAGTTTAACAATGCTCCAAACATTACAAAAAATTTGGTGAGTGTTCAACAAGCATTGGCAGATTCTCATGTAATTGAAATTGATTATCAGACGTCTTTCTCACAACAAAAAAGTACTAGAAGAGTGGAGCCTATTGGCCTTACTTTTTACAGCAATGCCTGGCATCTTATTGCTTGGTGTCAATTAAGAAAAGACTATAGAGATTTTAGAACCGATAGAATCCAAAGAATTGATTTTACCAAAAACTACTTTAAGAAAGCTGATCATAAGGGGCTTGAAGAATACCTGACGGAGTTAGAAAGGATTAACGCACTTTTTAAGGTAGTAATTGATGTAGGGCAAAAGCTTTATCCTTATTTAGAGAATCAAAAAGTTACGTTGGGTTTGGTAAAAGAAGTTGAACATAATGGCTTTGTAAGAATGGAATTTATGGTAGGGAGCTTACATTATTTTGCTCAGACTTTATTAACATGGGGTGCGCACGCAAAAATTGTAGAGCCTAATGAGCTTAGCGAAATGATCAAATTCATGTTGCATGAATTAAATAGTTATTACAATTTTTCTTAAGCCTACTGACATACCCTTGTCACACCACTGTGATACTATTGACTTAAAAACAGAAAATGAGCATTTACAAAAACAGTACACTTGAGCATGCAAGAGTTTCGATTAAAGAAAAGCAACTTGAAACCTACAGAAAGAATTACAATGATTTTTTGAAGGGAGTAAAACACCTGGATGGTAACATTGGTATTTCAACTTGGCAAAACATAAACAGGCCCGCAGAGATTGTTGACCTTGGTGTTTGGGAAAATTTGGATTTGGCACACAAAGCAGATGCTTTTGTGCAGGAGTCAAAGCAGTTTACTGATTTTTTTGCTCCAATGGAATCAGTAGATAGTTTTGATCATTTTGAATTTATCGGTGAAATAGAAAAAATCATTCCAAGTGAAAATACCTTTCTTGAGATCTATGTTTATAAAATTGATGAGGCAAAATCTCATGATCATTTTGAAAAGAAAAGGGCTTTTGCCGCAATGCTTGATCAAAATGTTTCTGGATTTGTTCAGTATAGTTGGTTTAAGAGTTTGAATGACCCATCTATTCAGCTTGATCTTTATTGGTATAATAGAACAGAAGCAGAAATTGTTGAAAATGCTCAAATTGAGCAAAATTCAGCTGCAGGAGCAATGATGCAAACCATAATATCAATGGATTGGTATGAAACATACTTGCCCTTTAAGGCTGAAATTGAAAAAGTTGACCTTCTAAAAAGCAATAAGGAATATTACCGAGCCAAGCTTAAGCCTGAGATTGTACCACTTGGTTGGCACAGTTTTATTAGTGTAAAAGGTAAAGGTGCACCTGAATCAAAGGCTTTTGAGGACGCCATGGGTTTTCTTTACCCAGTAGCTTATAAAACTAAGTTTAAATCTAAGGCGTTAGGCAGAGACTATGTAGTGCCAAAAATGGAAGGTTTTTGGTATGTTGAATCTGGAGAATTTGAAGATGCAGCCAGAGAAGACTGGTGTTGGCAGGTAATGATTCCATTGCCAGAGTTTGTGCATCCAAAAACAGCTCAATTCATTATTAAAGAGTTGGGCTTTGAGTCAAATGTTTCTGTAGAGCTTCAAGAAGCTGGCACGCATGCACAAATGATGCATATAGGTTCATATGATGCAGAAGAAGAAACATTAAAGGTGCTTCATTCATTTATTGATGATAGCGGCCATATTATGAAGGGGTACCATAGGGAGGTGTATTTAAAAGACCCCATGCGTACTGAAGAAAGTAAGCTTAAAACTATTATCAGATACCAAGTTTCCAAATAAAGAAAACGGCGGCCAAAAGGCCGCCGTTTTCTTTATTGCAGGATGTGTTAAACATCGTCTTTTTCTTCCCCTAAGTCGTCATAGCTAGTTTCTTCATCTGAGTCTTCAAACTCTTTTTCGTCTTCTTTCGAATGTGCTTCTTCTAAATGGTCCTCGTCAATATTGTCAATTGATGTAGCTTCTAAACCTACAAATAATCTTAATTTATGGGGTATTTCATGTTCATAATCTACATCAAAGGTTTCAGGTAGCTCTTTGTAAGAAGCGCCCATTTCTTCAAATCGCTTTTTGGTTTCGGTGCAAGCTTTGCCTGTTCCAAACTCCATATTTTCAATTACCTCTGGGCTGTATTCGCTCATGCCCAATAAATAATAGCCCCCATCTTTAAGTGGTCCAATAACAAAGTCTTTATTTCTTAAAAGCGCAAAGGCCTGTTTAATTCTTGCGCTTGTAAGTTCAGGGCAATCAGGGCTCATAATAATTACATGCTCATAGCCTTCATCAAATAAGGTTTTATATGCATTTCTCATTTTGGTTGCTAGATCTCCTTCACCTTGTAAGTATTTGTCGTAATGATCATCACTCCAGTTGTCGTTCGCAGGAATAAACTCATTATAAAAAATCTTATTCTCACAAAAGTCAAGTTCTTGGGTTATTTCTCTAGTGTGTTTAAGAAGTTGCATGTACACCTTTAAGGCCATTGTATCCCCAATATCCTTTGCTAGTCTAGTTTTTACTTTGCCTGCAACTGGGTTTTTTGTAAAAACAACCAATGCGTTACTTCGGGCTTCCATAGTGTTGAATTTTATGGTATAAAGTTAGCGTGAAATGCTCTTATTTTTAGCTTTATGATGAAAGAAAATGCCACTCTTCAGGATCTAATTAGAGATGTTATTCCAAAAAAGAGAATACTTTTCTAGATTGGAATTCTGTAGGGGTTAGACCGTGTGTTTCGGTTGAATTAGGTGAAATATCGGTTAAGTTGCGTTTAAATTATGTTTAATCACATAGTTTCGTGAAAGTGAATTCTACAGTCGCCCTTAATCTAATGTGAAATTTAAGTTAGGCAACGTATTTGATTCTTATTAACTATCAAACACACAGAAATGAAATTACAACAATCTCAAAAACAAGAAATGTCTTTTGTAAAAAAGGCAGCGTTCCTTGGCGGAACGTCATTAATTGTAGCGCTAATTGCATTTGCCGGAATTAAACTAAGTAATGTAAACGATGCCAAGGCAGGAAACGATTACGAAGTAAAAGGAACATCTAAAACAATTTCGTCGGGTAATTACGATGAAATTAAAGTTGAAGATGGTGGTACTTTGATTATTACAGGTGCAGTTAGAGTTAGTGATAAGGTAGAGATTAAGAAGAAATCGAAAATTGAAATTAAGGTAGGTGGATCGTTAACAATGGATGAGCTGAAAATTGAAGAAGAGAGTTCTTTGATTGTTGATGGAACCATTGATGTTAGTGATAAAATTGAAGTTAAAAAGAAGTCTACTTTTAGTTTGGCGGCTGGTTCTGATTTTACTTTAAATGATGAGTTTAAAGTTGAAGAAGAGTGTACGGTAACTATAAATTCAAATATTACAGTAAACGATAAAGTTGAGATAAAAAAAGAAAGCAATTTTTCTTTGGGTAAAGGCGCGGTCTTTATTGTAAAAGATGAGTTTAAAATAGAGGAATACGTGGTCTTAAATCTTAATGGTAAGCTTGAGATGAAAGACAAAGCTGAGCTAAAAAAGTATTCAACAATTAATGTTAGCGAAGGTGGTGAGTTTGTGCATTCTGGTGGAGAAGAGATTGTATTAAAAGAAGAAGTGGTGTTGAATGTTAAAAACCTAGGAGAAGCAAGGTTTACAAATAAAAAATTGAAGGTTGAGCACAGTAGAACCAAAGTGAATATTGAACCAGGAGGTTGGATGTTTGTAAAGGAGATGGAAGTAAAAAACAGCTCTTCTTTTGTGAATAACGGTTATTTAGAGCACACGAGTAATAGTAAAAAGTTAAAGTTTGATGGGGTTAGTATGACAGGTAATGGAGTTTTTTACTGTCTTAAAAAGAGTAAGCTTGATTTAAAAAATAACGCCAAACTTTTTGGTAAAACAAAAAATCAGCACTCAAATGATCATTTTAGTGTAGGGTCAAACAAAATTGCTGTTAAGCGTCTGCCAAAATTTAAAATAGAAGAAGATAACTGGGAACTTTCTGATACTTTGGTAGTAAAAGATACAATTGATTTAAATGGAAAGAGTTTAGATATTAAAGATAAGGACTTTAGACTGCCAAAGAGTTTTTCATTTAACCGATCGGGAGATAATTCAGAATATATAAAAACCAGTAGCTCAGGTAGATACAAGTTGTCTATGTTAAAGAACGACAAGGTGCATACAGCACCAATAGGAAGAAACCCTTATTTACCTGTAGAAGCTGAGTGTGAAGATTGTGAGGGAACTGAATTTGCAGTTGCGGTAACAGAAAATGTTTACCTTGATCCAGTGCTAAAAACGGGTCAGCAAAATAGCAGTGCTGTTGGAGAAACATGGTCTGTAATACCAGATAAAAATGTAAGCGGAAGTGTAACATTTGAATTTCAATGGAATGCAGGTGCCAACGGAACTACATCTTCTGAATTGTCGGGATTCAATAGAAGTGGAGCAACTTCTTACTACTGGATTGTTGGTCAAAGCTCACAGTGGCAAAACGATGGAACAAATGTAAATATAGCTGTGACAGGATCAGACCCATACACTATGCAGGTAACTTTTAATGGCATGACCCAAGGCAAAGAATATTTGTTCTCAGTTGGTAGTGCAGGAACTGCTTTGCCGGTTGAGTTCACTTATTTTGATGCAAAATCAATGGGTGATAAAATTGAATTGACCTGGGGTACGGCTACAGAAACCAATAACGACTTTTTTGAAGTACAACGCTCTCAAGATGGAGTGAACTGGGACGCATTAGAAGAAGTAAATGGGGCCGGTACTACTTTAGAAGCTCAAGATTATACCACATATGATTATTACCCATTAGATGGTTTAACATATTACAGATTGAGACAAGTTGATTTTGATGGTACTCAAGATTATAGTGAAGTAAGAAAAATAGAAAGCTCAAGCGCAAACGCTAATGAACTATTGATTACCTCTATTTATCCGAATCCTTTTAGATCTATGCTTACGGTAGATATTGACGGTTTGGCATTTGATAATTTCAAAATAGAATTATTGAATAGTAGCGGTGTTGTTGTTAAGGAGCGTGAGTTTGGAGCTGGTGAAAATGCTCAATTGTCAAACCTTGATGATCTACAGTTTGGAGTTTACTTTTTGAGGGTTATTCAATCAGAAAAAATAGTAACTCAGCAAGTTATTAAGAGATAATAGCGAACGATTTGTAAAATATAGTACAACAAAAGGCCCATTTTGGGCCTTTTGTTGTACTATATTCCATTATTAAGACGTAATCTCTAAATTGGCAATTCGACTTTTTAACACGTGAAAAATCTTTGATAAGCAAATATTGGCAGTGAGCGTAAACCTTAACTTTACGCTTTTGATATGTTGAAAAGGGCTATTAGGGTTAGTATTGGCGTATTTTTGTTCGTTCGTGTTATATGCGAGCTTACCAATTCTAATGCTTAAACCTTTCCAAATACGGTACTTTAATTTGCTATGTTTAAAACTTTAGGCTTGTTTTAAGCCTTTAGCAAAAAATTTGTTTACACACAGCAGTAAGGTAATTGTAATGGTAAACAAGAAAACGAGTCTAAGTCAAAGGCAAAGTATGTCTTTTAGACAAAAGCTAATTATTGGAGCAAGTACTTCAGTTTTATTAATTGTTTTGATAATTGCAAGCATTAAGCTTTTTGATGTTAGGCAAGCAAAGGCCGCCGATACTGGGGTTCAAAACCCAAGTGCAGCGTCAACAAGTGGAGGCACCGGTAGGTCATGGAGCAACACTAACAATATCTATAGTGAAAATGGTTTTTACGCCAGTGTGAACCTGTCATCAAGCGGAGCAAATCGCAGAAGTGAATATCTTGAAGCTACAGGCTTTGGGTTTTCAATCCCCGTAGGTGCTACTATTGATGGAATAGAGGTAACTGTTGCCCGTAAAGGATCGGCTAATAGTTCAATTAGAGATAGAGATGTTTATTTGACCAAAGATGGTAGCAGTGCTGTAGGAACTGATTATGCAGTTACCGGAACCAATTGGTTAAATACAGATGATTATGCAACTTATGGTGGATCAACAGATTTATGGGGAACCACATGGTCAGTCTCAGAAGTCAACAGTGCCAATTTCGGTTTATTATTTCAATGTAGAAATAGGGCAAGTGGTAGTAGAACAGCTTACGTTGACAATATTCAAATTAAGGTTTACTATACGGCAGCAGCAAGCAATCCTGCACCTGGTGGCGTTTCAAGTAGTATTGAGTTGTGGCTTGATGCCAATAACGACGTAACCGGAACAACTGAAATTAGTTCTTGGGGTGATCAGTCAGGAAATAGCAATGATATGTCTATAACAGGTTCAGCCCGTCCTTCACTAGAATCCAGCTTTGTAAATGGTAATAATGCCATTGATTTTGATGGTGGTGATGAATACATGGAAGCTGCGGCAGGTGGCTATAGCGATGATGTTTTCGTTGTGTTAATTCCAGATAATACAGTAAATTATACTGCAACAAGTCAGGTTCCAGTATCGTTTGAAGCAGACGATATTTCATACGCATCTTCATGGATAGGTTTAGGTTCCGCTACCTCAGGCCTAAGTAATGAAGTTGTTTCTTACGGTGAAGGAGCTTCAGGTACATGGCGAAGAGGCTATACTTCTACAACTGGCAGCCATGCAGCTGGTGAACCCATGATTTTAAACGTATCAAATAATGATGGAAGTTCAACAACTTCTATTTATTACAATCAAACTCAAATTGCAAACTCAAGCAACGGTAGTTATACAACTGCCGAAAATAATGTTGAAATAAGAGTAGGAGGTAATACACATTACTGGGGTGGTAGCTATTATGATGGCAAAATAGCCGAAGTAATTACATACTCTAGTAATCTAAGCGCAAACGATCGAAATAAGGTGGCCGCTTACCTTGCTGTAAAATATGGTGTTACTCTTCAAGATGACTATGTTCTATCTGATGGAACCGTAGTTTGGGACGAAACAGCAAACTCTTCGTACCACAATGATGTTGCAGGAATTGTAAAGGATGAAGATGCAGATCTTGAGCAACTTTCAAGTAAAAGTGAGAATAATGATGCTGTTGTAACCATGAGCGCGTCAAGTTTTGATGATGATCTTGATGCCATAATTTGGGGAAATGACAATGGAACGTTATCAAAAGGTACAGGAAATGGTGGGTCATATTTTACAGACGCAAGTAATAGAACTTGGAAAGTAGAAACTAATGAGACCCCAAGTGGCCTGTCGGTTTCATTTGATCTTTCTGCAATGGCAATGACTGGTGGATCGGCAAACGATTATGCGATATTAATTGATTCAGATACTGATTTTTCAAACGCTACCGAACATACAACAGGCGCTTCTTTAAATTCAAATATTATAACGTTTACTGGTGTGTCATTTTCTGATGGCTATTACTTTACCTTGGGGCAAAGCGATATTGATCCTTTTCCGGGTGGCGTTTCAAGTAGTATTGAGATGTGGCTAAAAGCCGATGCAGAAGTTTACGAAGATGCAGGTACCGACCTTGCTGAAGATAATGATGACGTGCTAGAGTGGGGCGATCAATCTGGTTTTAATTTTGATGTTGAAGCAGCAGGAAGCAGTGGAACAAGACCAAACCTGAGAAATGCTTCAATAAACTTTAATCCTTCAATTCATTTTACAGATGACGGTAACAGACATTTAGCTTCATCAGGAAACCCAGTTGATGGTGACATGACTTGGTACGTGGTTTATCAAAGTACGCATACCGATGGGAGTGGAAGCTTTTGGACTTGTCCGGCCATTGTGGGCGCTGAGAATAGTGGAACAACAAATGACTATACCATTAGTCATAATGCTGGGAAACCATTTTTTAAAGGAACAGGTGGCAACAATTTCGGCTGTGCATCAACCACAAATAGAAACAACAGAAAACCCGTAATTCTGGGAGCAACAAGAATTAAAACTTCAGCTACTGGTACCAATTATTTGTATATAAATGGCGGTATTGAAGCCACTTATGCCGCAGATAATAACACATTATCAGACCCAAGTAGCGTTGGAATTGGAAACCACGATGACCCAATTTCGGGCAGCCAATATAAAGGTAAGATTGCCGAAGTTATTAACTTTTCAATTGCGCTAGGAGATACTGATAGGTACAAAATTGAAACCTATTTGGCTGTGAAATATGGTATGTCATTAGATCACGTTTACCTCAACACTACCGGCGATACTATATGGGATAATGCTTCTAATTCAGCTTTCCACAACAGAATTACAGGTATTGGTAGAGATGATGAAACAGGCTTGGATCAAAGACAATCAAGAAATGTTGAAAACACAAGTGTAGTAACAGTGGCGCATGGAAGCATTGCGGCTACTAATCAAGATAACGGCAATAGTTTTTCAACCAATAAGAGCTTCTTAATTGTTGGAGATGATGCAGGTGATTTAACCGGTGAAAATGAAACCGATCAAGGAACTACCACTAACGCTGAAGACATTGAAAGAAGAATTGAAAGAGCGTGGAAAGTTGAAGAAGTTGGTACTGTTGGTTCAGTTAGGCTCAAATTTGATTTGGAAACATTTCCTGGTGTAATAGCTGCCGGTTCTACGTATGATTTTACTGAGCTGAGACTATTAGTTGATGCAGATGGAGTTTTTGCGTCAGGTGCTTATAGTGTAAGTCCAACTACATATACTTTTAGTAGTTCAGATACTTCAATTGTTTTCGACTATAATTTCCCAGTAGGAACAAGTTACTTCTCATTAGGAACTTTGGATGAAGCCGGTTCTCCGCTTCCTGTTGATTGGACTCACTTTGATGCTAATGCTATTGAAGGAAAAGTTGAACTTAATTGGGGTACAGCTACAGAAACCAATAATGAGTATTTTCAAGTTCAAAGATCAATTGATCTAAATGAATGGGAAAATCTAGAAAGGTTAGAAGGTGCTGGAACTACACTTGAACCCCAAGAGTACATTGCTTATGATAATTCACCAATAAATGGAATAGCTTATTACAGAGTTAAGCAGACTGATTTTGATGGTACTACAGATTACACGCAGGTACGTCAAGTTGACCTTTCTGGAGCTTTGTCGAGCAATATTGAAATTTTGAGTGCATATCCCAACCCATTTATTGATCAAGTATTTATTGATGTAATGGTACCTAATTCAGGCGACTACACCTTTGAATTATTGAACTCAAGTGGGGTGGTGTTGAGTGAAGCATCAGAAACAATTTACAACAGTAGCTATCAAAAAGTATTCTCTAATCTTGGCTCATATAAGCCAGGCGTTTACTTTGTAAGAGTTAGAAACGAGCAACAGTCAGTAATTACAAGAGTCATCAAGTATTAGTATATTAGCCTAATTATGAGTGTGTTAGTTTTACTTTTTAGGACTGTTGTTCTCTAGGTGCTTGAAAGTGAAATCTTGTTTTTGACCACATAGATCTTTTAAATTCATTAAAATGAAAAACCGACTAGAAATTAAACCAAAAGTTAGAGTTAGACCTATTTATGTAGTTACCGGAGGGCTGCTTACATTAGCTTTAATCATAGTTTTATCAATTGTTTTAGGCGGTTTTTCAAACTCTGAGAGCAAAGCGAGCAATATTTCGCCAAAAGATGAAGATGCTTCAGTAAGATGGGTTGTTGAAGGTGTTTCAATAAATGAGTCTATAGAAGAAATCAATGTTGAAATCAGTTCTATTAGTAGTGCATATCTGCAACTTAAGTTATATAACGATCAGCGGGAGTTACTACTAAAAAAGTCTGTAAAGGTTACAGAAGGGAATAGCGAAGAAGGTTTTAATGGTCTATCATTTTTACCAAAAGGAAAATACTTAGTAGTTGTTTCTGGCGAAGATAAAACTGTAGAAAAGTGGGTGAGCAAGGAGTAAATGCTGAATACTTAATTCAAGCACTAGAGCTTGCTAAGCATCCTGAAGGTGGATATTTTAAAGAAGTTTATAGAAGTATAGAAAATCTTGGCGAGCTGCCAGAAAGGTTTAATGGCATAAGAAGTACGAGTACATCAATTTACTTTTTGTTGAATGAAAACGACAAGAGCCATTTTCATAAAATCAAAAGTGACGAAACATGGCATTTTTATTCAGGTAGCGCTGCTGTTATTCATATGATAGATAAAGTAGGTAATTACTCAAAAACAGTTGTGGGATCAAACATAACCGCCGGTGAGTCATTTCAGGTTACCATTCCGTATGATGTTTGGTTTGCAGCAGAATTAATAAATAAAAAGAGTTATGGCCTTTTTGGCTGCACGGTAGCTCCGGGTTTCAATTTCCACGACTTTGAGTTGGCAAATGCTAAAAAATTATCGGCATTATGCCCTGATAAAAGAGACCTTATAGCAACCTTTTGTTTAAGCTAGCGTTCGGTTTCAAAAATCCCGATTTTTCTGTTTTTCTTTACATTGTCATGGTTAAAGCACATGCCATTCATGGTAACATAAACCCCATTTGGCAGGCTTTGAACAAATCCAAGGCTGCTTCCTAAATTAAAAAGTCCATCGCTACTTCCAAATTTATAAGGAATCATAGCGCCGGTAAGTACTATGGTTTTGTTTAAATTCATGGCGCCTAGGGCCTTGGCTGTTTTGTCCATGGTGTCTGTTCCGTGAGTAATTAAGATTCTATCTTCTTTACACTTTTTGCAATTGTAAAGAATCATATCTCTATCGTCATCGGTCATTTCATAGCTATCAACCATCATTAGGGTCGTAATTCTTACATCTACAAGAGAACGACCCAAATGTAGGATCTCTTTTACATGCGAGTCTTTAAAAAAGAGCTCACCAGTTAGCATATCGTATTCTTTGTCAAAAGTGCCGCCTGTGGCAAATATTCTAATGGCCATACAGTAGAGTTTTTGCAAAGGTGATTAAATGTACCCATATATAAATCAGATCAATCCGATATTTCGTTTCATATCTTTTGTTATTGCGCCGCTTAGATATCAATTAAAGCACCCTTAATTTGAAAATAAGTATCTGTGTATAATTTACAATCTCACACATTTGAGTATTATGGCGGTTAAACGCTTTGTTTTAGAGTATAAGAATGGCTGCGCCGTAAAAAAATATAACAGCCAAAAGCTTGGAAAGCTTAAAGGGTGTTACATTTTTTCTTCTACTATCATAGTAGTTCCATCTAATTGGAACTTATATTGGCTGATGATTAAATGAAAAAAAGCCAGGATCAACCTTTGGCAAGCGTAGCCGTGTTGCCATTTTCAAATTTGAGTGTTTCAGAAGAGAATCAATACTTCTGCGATGGCATTACTGAAGATATTATTAATGCGTTGGCTAAGCTTAAAGAGCTAAAGGTGATATCCCCAACTTCGTCAAGCGTTTTTAAAAACTCAATTGAAGATATAGCATCAATAGCCGAAAAGCTCAAGGTTACCTTAATTCTTAAAGGCAGTGTTAGGCTGTCAGCTTCAACGATGAGAATTTCCGTTCAACTGATTGAAGTAGCAACAAATACTCTGCTTTGGACAGAAAATTGGGACAGAAAAGTAGAAAACGTTTTCGTTATTCAAGATGAAATAAGCCTTCTTGTTGCCGATTCTATTCGCGAGCGATTGGGGCATATTGAGATAGAAGAGCACTTAATTGAAAGGCTTAATGCCAATCCGAAAGCATATGATTTTTACTTAAAAGGTAATTATCATATTAGAAAATGGAATGCGGAAGATGTTAATAAGGCCATAGAATATTTTGAAAAGGCTGCCGCATTGGACCCAAACGACATAAAGCCATATTTAGGTTTGGCTGATGCTTATAGCTTTTTGGCAGTAGCCGGCTTTGCACCCAGAGCGCAAGCGTGGTTAAAAAGTGTAGAGAACATTGAAATGGCAAAAAGTATTGATGCCAATAATGCATCGTTGAACCACATGTTAGCTAATCAAAAGTTTTTTACCGAGGCTGATTATGCTGGCGCGTTTAAATATGCCAAAAAGGCCATTGCAGTAAAACCTAATTATGCTGAAAGTCAGCAGTTTTTATGTTTCCTTTATGCATTGAAAAAAGATTTTGAAAAGTCATATAAACATTTGATGTACGCAAAATCAATTGACCCATTGAACTTTGAAACTAAGTTTTATGAAGCATACTATTATTATAAAAGGGAAGATTTAGATCAAGCTTTTCATTTAATTGAAGAGCTTATTGCTGAAAACCCTAAAAGTTTACCCGCGGCATTAATTCATCTGTTTATTCTAATTGGCCAGAAAAAACTTGACTTGGCTGAGAATGCACTAAACAAGATGGCCATTGAAGAGATTACACCTGATGAAAGAAAAGGGCTCAATTGTTTTATTTATGCCCATAAGCATAATAAGAGACACGATTCTTTAATTGACTTGGAGCAAAGTGGAATTGATCCATTGGCACATCACGCACATACCTATTTGTTTTTAGTATATGCCACCTTGGGTGAATATAATGATGCTTTTACTGTTTTTGAAAAGGTTTTTACTCAAAAGTCTTCTGTGCTTCTACTTTATTTAAATGATCCTTTAGTTAGCAAACTTTCAGCTCAAAAGAGTTACACATCAATGCATCAAAGGGCTTTTCCTGAGTTAGTAGATGATGAGCCAAAAAAGAAAAGGTCATCGGCCATAGATGCCAATAAAGCTAAAGAACTTTCAGAATTACTTGTTCAATTTGTTGAAAGCAATCAGCCTTTTTTAAACCCAGCTTTAAATCTAAGAAGTTTAGCAGCTGATATTAATGTTAATGCCAATCAATTGTCGTGGTTGCTAAATGAGTTTTTAGGTGTGAGTTTTTCTCATTTTATTAATTCATATAGAATTGAGCATTTTAAGAAATTGATCTTAGATGAAAATAACGCTCATATATCAATAATTGGTTTAGCTTTTGAAAGCGGTTTTAGTTCAAAAACGGTGTTCAATACCTCCTTTAAAAAGATTGAAGGTATTACGCCAAAGCAATATCAAATGGCAAATTCAAAAAAATAAGTTCTGATTTATAAATCAGAACTTGGATACTGAATATCCGAACAATTAAGGCCTCAAGGTGATGTCAATTTGTACCATTAAAAAAGTACAAGACATGACAAATCAAATCACCATGAAAGCAGTTGTAGCCACAAGATATGGCGGACCAGAAGTATACAAAATTGCTGAACTGCCAAAGCCTACACCAAAACCTAATGAAATTTTAGTAAGAGTAAAGGCTGCATCGGCAACTACGGCCGATTCAATGATAAGAACTGGTAAGCCTTATTTCGGACGCCTTTTTATAGGTTTTAGAAAGCCAAGAAAAGCCACGCCAGGCACTGGTTTTGCGGGCATTATTGAAAGCCTAGGCGCTGAAGTTGATGCATTTAAAATTGGCGACAGGGTATTTGGGGAAACTCTTTTTAATTTTAGCTCAAATGCAGAATACATATGCGTGCCTGCCAATGGGGTGGTACTTAAAATGCCTCAGAACCTTCAGTTTGCTGAAGCGGCAAGTTTTTGCGATGGCCATTTAACTTCTTATAATTTTCTTTCTAACATAGTAGCACTAAAAAAGGGCGATAAGGTACTTATCAATGGTGCTTCGGGTTCTTTGGGAGTTTCGGCTATTCAAATTGCCAAATATTTTGGTGCTGAGGTAACTGCGGTTTGTAGCCAAAGAAACATTGGCTTGGTAGAGTCTTTGGGAGCTGATCACACAATTAATTATCAAAGCCAAGATTTTACCCAAAGCAACGATAAGTATGACTTTATTTATGACACTATAGGCAAAAGCTCATTTAAAAAAACAAAGGCAATTCTTAAGCCCAATGGTAAGTATTTGTCGCCAGTTCTAAATTTTCCATTACTGGTTCAAATGCTATTAACATCACTAAAAGGCGGTAAGAAAGCAATTTTTGAAGCTACAGGATCAAACAAACCTGCAAAGTTAAAAACCATGCTTAAGGGTGTAATGGATGTTTACAAAACAGGCAAACTCAAAACTGTAATTGACAGGCAATTTCCACTTGAGAAAATCGCTGAAGCGCATAGATATATTGATACGGGTAGAAAAAGAGGAAGTATTGCTTTAATTAATGAATAAGAAAAAAGATATGAAAAATTCAGTATACGCAAGAATAACTGGGATATCATTGCTTTTAATGGCAATAGTTGCCATGTTTAGCTTTGGATTTGTTTACTCCAGCATATTGGTGGCAGAAAATGCTTTGGCCACAGGAAATAATGTTAAGCAGCAATCAGACTTATTTCTCAATGGCCTTTTGGGCTGGGTGATGGTGGCAGTTTTAGATGTTATTGTTTCAATTGGTTTATACAAGTCTTTTAAAGGTATTCAGTTAAAGCTATCGGCAGTGGCCGCGGCAATTAGAATTGTTTACACCGCTTTTTTAGTAATTGCTATTTGGCAACAAGGCCTCGCTTATGTTAATAGAGTAACATATTCAGAACATGAGCTTTACAATTATTTAGTAGCCTTTGAATCAATTTGGACCCAAGGGCTCATAATATTTGGATTTCATCTATTGTTATTGGCCGCAATTGCTTTTAAAGCAGATATAATTTCGAGTGTTTATGGTTGGCTATTAGCAGTTGCCGGAATTGGCTACGTGTTATTGAGCTCTTTAAAAGCTTTGCTAGGTAATATTGAATGGCTTTCAACTTTAGAAATGATATTAGCTACGCCAATGGCAGTGGGGGAGTTGGCTTTGGCTATTTGGCTTATTGTAAAAGCTAAAAAGTTTGATTAAATCTGATCCAACTGAACATTAAATGGATTTTGCAAGCGTTAATGTGATTCGAAATTATTGAGTTTTACATTTTTAATCATGAAGAGATTTATTTTCCTAACAGTTTTTGCTTCTTTATTTAACCTAGTAAATGCGCAAAAAACGATTCATATTTATGTCGCGCTATGTGATAATGTTAATCAAGGAATTGTTACTGTGCCAAGTAAACTGGGAAATGGGCAAGACCCAGCCAAAAATCTGTATTGGGGAGCCATGTATGGAGTTAAGTCATTTTTTAAATACAAGGTAGACGAGTGGATACTTGTTAAAAATGTCAAACCTGAAAATCCGAAAATTCTTGAAAGAGTTCTGTTTAAACACAAAACTCAAGAAGTTTATTTTTTAGCAGATGCTTATGATGGCGCTCAAATAAAATCCTGCACTATTGATTTTTTAAAAGCTACAAATGGTCAGGGGTTAGAAACAATAGAATATGAAAACAAAGTCTTAGATTTTGCGGGGAAATCTGACCTAGTGGTTTACTGTGGCCATAATGGTTTAATGGACTTTGAATTGAATATTGAATTCGAGGAGCTTCCTAAGAAGAATGACTGCATGATTTTAGCTTGTTACAGCAAATCTTATTTTGAAGAATATATTAGGCGTACTGGAGCCAACCCCGTTTTATGGACCACACATTTAATGGCTCCCGAAGCCTATACTCTTAATGCGGCTTTTGAAACCTGGCTCAAAAGTGGCAATGGTCTTCAAATTGAAGAACAAGCCGCACAGGCTTACAATAAATTTCAAAAATGTGGGATCAATGGAGCTAGAAACCTTTTTACAACGGGTTTTTAGCTAGATTGCCTTAATCTTATTGTTTCGTTTTTCATGAGTAATTTCAGCTAAACCCAAGGCTTCCATTAGTGGTGGAATATACATGCCAAACCTACCCCTAAAGTTCTTTTTTAATCCATACCAGCCACCAATAGGATTATTTTCAGAACGTCCCCAATGTTCTAATGTTCCTTCTTTTGCAGCTTGTTTCTCGTCTTTACTTCCCATTTCTATCCAATCGCCATGTTCCTTAAGCATGTTATGAACATCATCAATGCATCTCAAATCGTAATGCAAAATGGTTTTGCCTACTGTACAAACCAAAATTTCTTTGCCGTCTTTTTCATCAACGTGCATGGTATAGTTCGATGTAAGCGGTGGCGTTTGCAGTTCAAGTGGGTTTGCTTTATTTCCAATTTTCTCTTTGTAGTTCATGACTATTCGATTTGGGATAAAAATAATCAATTAAGATTTGATGTAGTGCAAGACCTTGCTTAGCGACTGATTACGAGTTTGGTTGTTCCAATTACTACATCACCATCTTTTATTTGAGCCAAATAGATGCCATTAGCAAGGTTTATTGAAACTTTCAGCTTTTCATTTTTATCATTTTGAATAGGGAGTGAAACCAACATAGCCCCTTGTAGATTGTAAATTGAAAGTACACCAGATTTCAACTTTTTTGAATAGGAAATATTGAAGTAACCAAGGTTAGGGTTGGGGTAAAGCTCAACGGTCTCATTTTTTCTAGTTTTGGCTCGTATGTTATTGGTATTGTCAAAAGCTAGTTTAATTGCCACTGGCCTGTGGTCTGAAATATGTTGATCATAGTGCTGCCATCCGTTTAAATTTTCATCTACCAAAATGGTTTTTACGGCTGATCCATTTCTTTCAAAGTCGCTAAATAGCTCATTTGAAATTATGATATGATCAAGGTCAGAAGGCCAGCTTGGGAAAGACCAATCAGAACTACTGCCATTTGAAATGTCAAAATCAGCGAACGAATAATTCAATGAATCGCCTAGAATTTTTTTAAAAACATTATGCTCGTTTACATCAGTCAGTTCGTCATTTAAATCTCCTAGAATTATTACTTTTTCATTGGCGAAATTTGCATCAACATACTCTTTAAGGTAGTTCATTGCAAAAAGCCTTCTTGTTTCTTCATCTCCTTCATCTTCAATATCTAAAGTGCCATCTCCACAGCATTTAAAATGATTATTAATTACTATAATCCGCTCATTATTAAAGTTTAAGTCCATTACCATGGGCGATCTCGGAAAAGCATTCCAGAACTGCGAAGTAGAAAAGATCTCGTAAATACTGTTGATTTCGATTTCTCTTGAGTCATACAAATAAGCCAAACCGCCAAAATAGGCAGATTCGAAATGGCCTTTATAACTTTTAATATTTTGTTCTAATCTTCTAAATGCTGCTGTATCACTTACTTCTTGTATCGCTAAAAGGTCAATTTGCATGGCCTCAATTACGTCTTTTACAAAAACCAAAGTGGTTTCGCCATTTTTAGGAAACCTTTCAATATTCCAAGTGGCAACTTCAAATGTTGAGTCTGTTCCAAATTTTAGATGCTCTAGTGACTGTGCATTAAGTACTAAAATCGAAAAACTAAAACTAAGTAGAGCGCAAAATTGCTTCATTAATTCAAAGAAACAGTTTTTGCGAGTTTATGAATGATAATTAAACATGTATATGTTTTAATGACTTTAAGAAAGAAATGAAGTTAATCCACTTTTCTAATATGAACATTTCTATTTCTCCATATACCTGCCAGGTTTAAATTGTTAGAGGTAGTTTTGGTTTATGGTTTGAAAAAACAATCTGTTAATCTATTATAAGTAAAAATGAAAAATATTGGGTTGCTAATAATTATGGCCTTTATAGTTGTAGCCTGTTCTCAAAAAAATGGGGTTAACTATTTTCCAATAGAAAAATTCGAGATTAGTAACGGGCTTATTGAAGATAGCACCATTGTTTATATACTTTATGCAAGTGTAAGCTCCGGTGGAGAGAGTTTTAATTACAAGGAAGAAACTAAGTTTCTTGGAAAGGGCGATTCTTATGTTCAGTTAGTGGTTCATACAGGTCAAGGAGACACTTTCAATATCTTAACACCTGTACAAGACCAATTTACTAGTAAAGATCATGAAAAGGAGTTTTACTTCAGATCAATTGAAGATCAATTGGTCAGAATTCTATTTCTTGATAATAAAGATATTTCAAATGCTAAGGATCTTAATAATAGGTCAATTAAAGAAGTAAAAAAGGTGCTACGAGATCCAAATTTTGATAAAATAGCAGACAATAATTACCCTACTACATTGGGAGTAATTGAAAGGAGAAATTAATTGGTTCTTTTGCCAAAAGTGGCTCTTTGCCATACATGTTAAACCTTTATGAAAATCTATAAAGACAAAATTCCAAAGGGATATAGATATCCTATTAAAACAAGTCAAATTGAAATGGCAATTGAAGGGTTTGATATTAAGAGTATAGAATCCATAATCTATAGCAATCAAAACATTGGAAATCATCTAATTAGTTTTCATTTTAATGGTTATCACAACAAAAACAATTTAATAAAAAACGGCACGTCTTTTATATTCATTAACAAAGTAAAAAGCACCGATTTTAGCAAAGATTTAGTTGATCAACTTCAAACAAAACTTGATGAAGGTTTTAAATGGTTGCAGACCATGGAGCATCAAGGTGAAGACTCATCATTTGTTAGTCAGAACTATTCTTTTTATATCGCTATTTTAGAAAATAAATTGGTGTCAAAGATTAAAAGGGTATAAATTATTCGAAGATTAGATTACCCATTGTAATGTCTGAATTTGAAAAGGGGGTAGATTGAAATAAAAAATGGCCGGGGAGTAGAAAATCCTAATAAAAAGGATTTTGGCCGCCGATACATCGCTGACTTCCACCGTTCTCCCAAAGGATCATTATTCTGCCCGTAGGCAGAAGGTTAGAGGCCTGTCATTGACATACCAATTCGGACCGACATTTTAGATAGTGTTGATTTTCTCTCATCAAGTTAACCCGGCCAATGTCTTTATTCAGTCTTTAAATGAACTTCTTTTCTATGATTCAAATATATGTAGCCTTAGTCCACACAAGTATGACTTTCGTCTCTTTTTAATCTTTAAAATTTTAAATGACTCATCTCTAAAACTTTAAAATTTTGAATGCTTGATGTTGGGTTTTGAAATTGTCTTTAAACAAGGTTCAAGCATAAATTTTTAGAATATTACGTTGGCTGACGCCAAGGTCTAACCAAAAAAGTGTTGGGTCATTCCAAACTTGATTTGGAATCTGCTCAAAGTGTTGTATTTTAATTCTATAGATTCCGGATCAAGTCCGGAATGACATTGTAACTCACTTTTTTGTTATGCCGAAAAGTCATTTCAAACTAAAAATACTCTGCAAAAAAGTAGGTGTACAGGGTAAGTAAAGCCACCCCGATAAAATTAAGCCAAATGCCTAGCCTTATCATATGTTTATTGCTAACTTCTCCTGTTCCAAAAACAATGGCATTTGGTGGTGTTGCAACGGGCAACATAAAGGCATAAGAAGCTGAGAAAGTGGCAGGCACCAATAAATACATAGGCTCTACATTGGTTGCCTTAATTACAATAATTAATAGCGGAAGAATCAACTGCGTGGTAGCCGTATTGCTTGTAATCTCAGTGGCAAAGGTCATAAACAAGCAAATAATCAATATCATAAGCCAAATGGGCAAAGCCGAAAGAGGCTCTAATTGAGTTACCAAAATATCGTCGATCCCTGTTTTTTCAAAAGCCTTGGCCAAAGCAAAACCTCCACCAAAAATGAATAGAATATCAAAGGGCAATCGCTTTGCGTCTTCCCACTCCAAAATATTACGCTGTTTTTCATTTTTTGAAGGAATAAAGAACAGCAGCATAACCACTGCCATGCCTATTGCGCTATCTTTTATAAAGCCTGGTTCTGGGAAAAGACTTGTCCAGCCGCGAATGGTAATTCCACCTATTTCTATGTTTTTAGCACTCATCCAAAGCACTGCAAGTGCAATAAATATTACTAGAACTACGCGCTCTTCGTAACTGGGTTTACCAAGTTTTTTGATCTGTGCTTTAAGCGAGTCAGCTTTTAGATTAATTGTTTGCCCATTTAATTTTCTTGCCAAATAGAAAAATAATATCACGGTAAAAAAAATTCCTAAAGGCAAAGCAAATCGCATCCAGCTTAAAAAGTTGATTTCTGGTAATTCAGGAAACGAACTTTCGTAATAGCTTTTTAGCAATAAGTTGGGTGCAGTGCCAATAGGGGTTACTGTTCCACCAATTGATGATGCATAGGCAATACCGAGCAGTAATACCACGCCAAACCAACCATTGTTGCTTTTTGATTTAAACTCATTTATTATAGCCAGTGCCGGGGCAAGCAATACAATGGTGGTGGCTGTATTGTTGATCCACATACTCAAAATGAAGGATGCTAATACAAAGCCTAAAAGAATGCGTTTGGGTTCAAACCCTATTAATCCAATAATCTTAAATGCAATTCGCCTATGCAGTTGCCATCTTTCCATAGCAAAGGCCAAAAGAAAGCCTGCAATAAACAAAAAGATAATATGGCTAGCATAAAGGGGAGTAACGGTTTTAATATCAAGTACGCCGGTTAACGGAAATATGGCAATGGGCAAAAGTGATGTAGCACCCATAGGAATCGCTTCGGTAATCCAAAGGCTAGCCATTAATGCCGTAGTACCAAGCACCCAGTTCATTTCCATTGGGTTTCCGCTAAGGTTTGACCAAACGAAAACCAATAGTGATAAACCAACACTAGCCAAAAGCAATTTTGAGCGTCGGTTTATCAATGATTTAGAGATTTACTATTTTAAAAAGCATTTCTTTAAGTAACTCAGCTGGGCTTACATTATAGCTGTTTACCCCTTTTGAGCGCAATTCATAGTCCTTTACTATTTTTAAAACATCTTTGAGTTTATAGCCATAATGGTCTATACCCACTTTTATTTTTTTGTAATGCCATTCAGAAATACCTAGTTCTGAGAAAAGTTCATCCTTAGTTTTTCTCGATACTGAGATTGCGTATGCCTGAGAGAAATATCTGAAAAGAATTGAGTTAATACCAATAATATCACCAGGCTTCATAATGGTTTCAAAGTACTTTACAATTCTTGTAAGGGTCTTTTTATTTCTAGAAGCCAATGCTTCTTGCACTTCAAAAATGTCAAAGTCTTTTCCAAAGCCAATATTTTCTTGAACCAGTTTCGCCGTTATTGTTTTAAGGTCTTTTTTTATGTTGATCTTATTGATCTCATTCATTAGTTTTTGAACCTCGGTGCCTTGAAATTCAACAAGAAACTCAACAGCTTGTGGTTCTATTCTTAGATTGTGATTGTCTTGTAAAAAACCAGGAAGCCATTTTTTTAATTGCCAATCTTTCATAGCCTTACTTTCCATTACGGCCGCTTTTTCCTTAAATTTTTTGTAAATCTTAGTGGTTTTGTTCATGGATTTTACCTTGTGTGCAATCACTAATACTGTGGTGCTCACTGGGTTTTCCAAATAGTTTAATAGACCATCTAAATTTCTTATGGCTTGTGCTTCTTTTACAATTACCACTTGTTTATCACCCATCATCGGAAACTGCTGCGCCTGAGAAGCAATAGCATCAATACTAACATCCTTACCATATACTACCGTAAAATTAAAAGCCTTGTCTGCTTCAGTAAGGGCGTTCTCTTCAATGTATTTGCATACGTTGTCAATAAAATAAGGCTCTTCTCCGTGCAGCAGGTAAACCGGGCGGTATTTACCATCTTGCATTTCGCGCATTAGCTTATCAAAGGTGATCTCCATGGTGCTTCAACATTAATAAAAAGTGTCATTACCACTGCAAGTTGATTATCTATTTTATGTGAGCTAAACTACTTTCGTAACCTGTGGACCTAAACCTGCCTGAATACGAGCCTGAACTTAGGCAAGAAAATGAAAAGTACTTTGTAAAGTGCCTTGTTCGTAAAAAATGGTTGGTACTTACACCTGAAGAGTGGGTGCGCCAGCATTTTTTAAACTACCTATTTACTAAGAAGGGGTATTCAAGAGCAAGAACCGCAGTAGAGCATGGTCTAAATTACAATGGGCTCAAAAAGCGTATTGATATTTTATGTTTTGATGCTTTAGGTAAGCCCGAGCTTATGGTTGAATGCAAAGCCCCTGAAATTAAGTTAGATCAAAAAGTAATTACCCAAATAGCCATTTATAATTCAAAATTCATGGTTAGTCATTTATGTATTACCAATGGGTTGCAGCATTATTGGTTTGAGCTGGTAGATCATAAATATCAACTTACATAAGGTATTTTGGTACTTTAGGGTGTATTTAGCTGAAAATCATATTTTTGGCTTTATGAGAATGGTTCTGTTAGGTATTTGGGTTCTTAGTACTGTATTTATGGCATCATGTGCAAATAGCACAAGTAATACGGGTGCTTCAGCCATAGCTGGTATTGATTCTACTAAAACATCTGTTGAACCCGTGGCATTTGCTAGAGATCTAGATGAAATTATTGAAGATGGGGTTTTAAATGCAATTACTATCTATAGCTCAACAAGTTATTTCCTTTACAAGGGCGTGCCCATGGGTTTTGAGTACGAGTTGCTTAAGCGATTGGCCGATGATCTTGGCGTTGAATTACATGTAACTATTGCCAACGATATTGATGATCTTTTTAAAATGCTAAACGATGGTCAAGGTGATATTATCGCTTACGGTCTTACAATAACCGAACCCAGAAAAAAGCTTGTTGATTTTACGCAGCATCACTTTACAACCTATCAATCTTTAGTGCAAAAAATGCCTGATAATTGGAGAGACTTACCAGGCTATAAAATTGATAAATACCTTATTACAAATACGCTAGACTTACTTGATGATACGGTATATGTAAGAAAAAACTCATCATATGCTGAGCGAATTCAAAACCTTGAAGAAGAAATGGGCGGTAAAATTCATGTGAAATATATTGATGGAAACATACCTACTGATGAAATCATTAAAATGGTAGTTGAAGGTAAGATATCAAGAACAATTGCCGATCACAACATAGCTTCAATAAACAAAACTTATTATCCAATTTTAGATATCGATACTAAGATTTCATTTGCTCAAAGGGTGGCTTGGGCAGTGCCAAAAAACTGCAATGCATTATTAAGAGCCATTAATGAGTGGATAAAAAAAGAGAAAAAGCAAGACGATTATTATGTTATCTTCAATAAGTATTTTAAAGACAAAAAATCTTACCGAAGAATTGTGCAAAGCGATTTTTTTAGTAAAAACGGAAATAAGATTAGCCAGTACGATGAACTTATAAAATCTAACGCAAAAACTATAGGTTGGGATTGGCGATTGCTTACGTCACAAGTTTATCAAGAGTCAAGGTTTGATCCCAATGCAAGGTCATGGGCTGGGGCCGAAGGACTTATTCAACTCATGCCAAGCACGGCAAAAGAAGTAGGCGTTGACAACCCCACCGATCCTGAATCGAATTTGAAAGGTGGCGTAAGATACTTGGCTAAGCTTTGGAAAAGGTTTGAAGCCATAGAAGATTCAATTCAGCGCATTAAATTTACTTTGGCATCATTTAATTGCGGTTATGGCCACGTGGTTGACGCGCAAAAATTAGCGGAAATAGAGGGGCAAGAGCATAAGGTATGGGATAATGCAGTTGAGAATTATATCTTAAAGCTTTCTGATAAAAAGTACTATCTCCATAATGCGGTTAAATATGGCTATGTGCGCGGAAAAGAGCCTTTTAATTATGTGAAAGACATTTTTTTAAGGTTTGAGCACTATCAACAGTTCATAAAAAAATAAGAACCTAGATTAAATCTAATTTATCAAAAGCGAAAGTATTTAACTCAATCATTACCTAAAAGTCTTTTGTATTGAAGTTTATTGATGGTGTCATTTACCTCTAAAATTCATTCATTTATGGATTTTGATTTGCTTCAGTCTCTACCTTTCCGCAAGTTTGATACAAAGGATACCGTATGTTAAGAGTTAATGGTTCAAGGTTAAAAGCAATAATCAAGTCTTATTTTAAATCCTTTTCAATGATCCCCTTTATTAAGTCAAAGAATCCTGCTAAACTAAAAGGGCTTGCATTACTCGCCTTGCTGGCTTCTATGTTTTCATTAAATGCCCAAGATTTAATTCATGCACATAAGGGCTCGCTTAAATACAACTATTACAAGCTAACTAGAGAACAAGCTGAAACGCTATATAAAAAGGGGCCTGAAGGAGGCCTTCATAGGTATATGGACAACTTGGTTCTTGAAGTGCCAAAAGATAGTTTTTCAACCGTAAAGCCAAAAGAAGCAGGGCATTATATGTACACCTATGTATTAAATAATACCATTTATTATAACAACTATACTAAGCCATTTTTAAGGGTAAATATGAGTGGTGTTTTGGGCGAAGGAAAACTTAAGCTCTATGATTTTGAAGGAAACGCAATAGTAGGAGCCAAGGTGCGCTATGAAGAGAAAGAAGGTAAATGGATAGATGTTCCTTTTGACGAAGGTTGCGGATGCTATGGTTTTAAAGAAGAATTTTACAATAAGCTTATGTCTATTGAGCACAAAGGACAATTCGACTATTATTACATTTCAAATGAAGGATTAAGGATTCCTTCAATAGATAGAAGCAATCCTTATGCAGGACAAAAAGTATTTCCGGGCTATATGGTGTTTAACAAACCAAAGTACCGCCATTTTGATACTTTAAAAATGAAGGCTTTTGTTGTAACAAATGAAGGTAGGCCACTGCACAGAAAGCTTGATGTTTACATGTATGCAAACTATAAAGAGGTAAAGCTAGCAACCATTAAACCAGTATCAGCAGGTGCCTACTTATATGAGTTTGTAATTGGCGATAGCCTCAGACTTAATTCTTCAATAACCCTTAGGCTAAAGTCAAAAAATCAAGAGATTAAATCTAACTCAATATTTATTGAAGATTATGAATTGAAAAAAGCCAGCTACACTTCACGAATGCTAAAAACGAATTTTAATAAGGGCGAAAAAATTGAAGTAATAGTAGATGCTTTTGATGCGAATAGCATGCCTATGCTCGATACCAGGGTTAAGTTAAAGGTGAGCTTTAGTAATGCATCGGCGCTTATTCCAGAAAAATATCAACGCAACGACTCAATTTTCACTAAAATATTTGATTATAATGATTTAATAGATGAAACAGGCACAAGTATCATAGAAATTCCTGATAGTGTTTTACCTCCTTTAGTGGCCAATTATTCGGTGGCGGTTGAGTTGATAAATGCTGAAGGGGAGTACAAAAGATTTAGCCATATTTTTAATTACAATGCAAAGCCAACTTATCATAAAATTATGCAGGTTGGCAACAAGCTTTTGGGCGTAAAATATGTAAACGGAAAGCTGCAAAAAGGTGATGCCGTTACCATTTATCAGTATGGTTATAATGGGAATACGGTTATTACTACCCAAACCAATTTTCCTATAGAATTAGAAATAAACCCTTCGGCTCAAATGATAAATGTTCTTGAAGGTGACTCCAATATTTTTAGCCAAAACGTTTATGATAATTCTAATTTGGCAACTTCAGTTACTGGTAAAAGAACTTATGATTCGGTTTTTGTAAACTTAAAAAACGATTTTAATCTTGATGTTTACTACAGGGTGTACCGCAATAAGCAGGTAGTTGCTAAAGGCTTTGGAAAGCAGATAGCCTTTAAAAATGAAGATAAATCAATGTGGCCCTATTATGTGCTTTGGGGGTATCAATGGGCAGGTAGAGAGCATTTTTACGAAACACCACTTACTGTTAAAGAAAAAGAACTGAATGTGAAAATTCATCAGCCAAAAGCCATTTTTCCTGGCGAAAAAGTGGATGTGAAGATTAGTGTAACCGATTATAAAAATCAACCGCTAAAAAGGGTAAACC
This sequence comes from Bacteroidia bacterium, assembly GCA_049115495.1. Taxonomy (GTDB): domain Bacteria; phylum Bacteroidota; class Bacteroidia; order CAILMK01; family JACPUW01; genus JACPUW01. Next base: position 279,387 of record JAGDZV010000002.1, read on the forward strand.
TAACTGCCTATGCGCTAAACATGGAGTTTCCCAGTATTCCAGTGCCTGAGATGCCTTATTTCGGAAGGCGTTTTCCGAATATGTCGCGCAATTCTAACTTTACTTCAAGACAAGTTAGTTTTAGTGGCCAACAACATTTTGTTGATGCACATTACGATCGGTTTAATGTTGTTGATACCAATTACTACCTTCATTATCAGCATCCTAAAGATAAAATAAGAGAATACTATCAACCTATTGCGTACCAGCTGGCCGAACTAGTTCCCATGATATTTTATGATGGTACTGATCAACCTTTGGTAAATGTTTGGATTGATGATCATTTGGTTTCAAGCAAGCTAAATGAAAACAGATCGCACAGCATAATAAGATATCCTGCTGGTACTTATACCATAAAGCTAAGGCTGCACAAGCGCATTTTTACTATTGAAAATGTAAAACTAGAGCCTTATAAAAGATTGTATCTAAGCCTTGATATGACTAAGTGCAGAAACACAAGGGTAAACCAACAAGGGTTGCCAGATTTTATGCTTTCAAAAAGAGAGTATCAAGAAATTAAGGCTCAAACCATGTTTATTGATAATACCTATTTTAACAATGATACGGTATGGGTAGAAAACAACGGTATGCGTTGGCTTTTAAGGGCAAATACAACTAGCTATTTTAAATCTCATTACTACAGAGCCTTAAATAAAAACCTAACCACTATTACAGGAATAAGAGCAGGTCAAACAATAATGCGTATCAATAGAGATACCATCTATTTCAATTTTGAACCGGGCAATTATTACGTGTATGAAAAAGGGATATTGAGTAGCTATCCTTTACCCAGCTGGCCACTAAATCATGAATTTTTTGACAGCAGAAGGCAGGTATTTAACACAAACCTTAGCAGTAGTCCGTGGTACTTTAATAATGAAACAAAAAAAGTAAATAAACAAAAGCGAAGAGAAAAACTCAAAGAAGAGATAGAAAAACCATGGTATGAGCGCTTAAGAGCCTATTATTATTACAAAGGACATAAAAGCAAATGGGCTAGGTTTCAAATGTTTAACCCAGCAGGTGTAAACGTAAAGTGCTTTTGGTTGGTAAATAAGGAGCAGCCAATGTTCTCAATGGCCTACAATTCCAATTCTACCAATTATCAAAACAACTTTAAAAAAGGAATTTACACACTGGTAGTTATTACAAACAAAGGCAAGGTTTACATTCAAAAAGATATTGAACTTGGGGTAGGCGATTATTATTTCGTGCGTTTACAATCAAATCGTTTTGTAAAAGGTAATGCCGAAATGGTAGAACCTTACCGCGAAATAATTCACCGTGTTTCTAGACCCGATATTAGGCCGGCGCCTTTATTTCCTGAATTACTAAGCGGCAATTGGGAATTCAAACAAGACACGTCAAACTTTGGAAGCATTTTGGGTAGGCTAAGAGACCAAACTTCACTTTACGATATTGCCAATGCAACGGTTTATTTAGAGCAAGGTGGCTACATACGCAACGCCGTAATTTCAAATGCCTGGGGCGAGTATATTTTTAGAAACCTGCAAGATGGTGAATACATGATTAAGATAATGTCTCAAGGTTATCGTCTTACAATGGTGCATAAGCTCAAGGTAATTGGTGGTAAAACAACTGTAGTTGACCTAAACCTTGAACGCGCCAAAGACTATGTTGAGTCGGTTAACAAACCCATCCAAAAAGCCGAAGACTTAGAGAATCTTAAAGTTGAGTTTGGCAGCGGGCAGATTAATGTTCGAGTTGCAGATGGTGTTACAGGAGAAATTTTACTTGGAGTAAATGTAACAGTATGGCACAACAACGAATTTATAAGAGGGGCAGCAACCAATGTAGAAGGAATAGCGGCATTAACAAGTTTGCCAGAAAAAGATTATGAACTCAGAATAAGTTATGTGGGTTATGAAACGCGCAAAATTAGAATTGACCTTACCAAAGAACCCAAGTATTCATTTTACGTGGCACTTTTTCCAAGTGCAAATGAGCTCAATGAAGTAATGGTTGTAAGCAACGAATTGGTTTTTGAATCAATGGATGATGCTGGAGGTTCAGAAGCTTATTATAATTACACATCTGAAGAAATTAGTAAATTACCTGTGCGCGGAACAGTTGGAGTTATTTCTACAACAAGTGGTGTTACTTCTATGGATGGTTCATTGCCTGTTATTAGGGGCGGAAGATCTGAGCAAGTTATTACCTATATTGATGGTATGCCAGTACGAGGTAGTGCCGTTGCTGCCGAAAGAGTAAAAGGAATCCCAGCAAAATTTGGAGATCTAAATGCTGAAAACTTTAGGGATGAGAATATACTAACCGATGCGCTTTCTCTTTTAGGAGATAAAACGCCACCCAACAGATTACGAACTGATTTTAGAGACTACGCATATTGGGTGCCAAATTTGATAACTGATAATGAAGGTAATAGCTTCTTCACGGCTAAGTTTCCTGATAACATTACCCAATGGAAAACCATTGTGCCAGCTATGGATCATAGAAGAAATACAGGCTTAGCAACAATGGAAACAAAGGCTTTTTTGCCATACACGGCGCAGTTGGGTTTACCAAGGTTTTTGGTAAAAGGTGATACCGTTGAAATTAGCGGAAAGGTTTTCAATTATACTGAAGACACCCTTGAAGCAAATGCTCGATTTGAGCAAGATGGTAAGGAGCTATTTAGCACCAACACGTCAATTTCAAGACGAGAAAGTTTTAATACCACCATTACAGGAGTAAATGAAGACTCTGTAGATATCAGTTTTATACTCAGTAATAATAATGGCTTTAAAGAAGGGGAGAAGCGCCCCTTGCGCATCTATGATGATTTTATTGAAAAAGGCAGAGTTAAGACGATTCCAGTTTCTGGTGATACAAGTTTTACCATTACTCAAGAAGCTAATGAAGAATTTGGCGTAATTGTATTTAATAATAATCGCGATTTTCTTCTTGAACAAATAAGAAGATTAAAGTACTATAACTATGGTTGTGTAGAACAAACAGCATCTAAACTTTATGCCTTGCTGGCCGAAAAGCAATTATGCCAAGTTATGGGCAAGCCTTTTAATGATGAAAAAATGCTTAAACGCATGTTGGCACGTTTAGCAAAATTTCAGAAGGTAAATGGCTCCTGGGGGTGGTGGCAAAATGATAAAAGCAACGATTGGATTAGCCTGTATGTGGTAAAAGTATTGGCAAGAGCGCAGGGATTTGGTTATAACAGCTTTGCATTAACTCGCGGACTTAACTACATAAAACGTAACCAAAATAAGTTTACCCAAAGGTTGTATTTAGAATCACTTACCATTCTAAAATCTATGGGGCTTAAGGTTGAAATTGATCGGTTCAAAAAGCTTAGTTATGAAGCACTTGATGAGTTAGAAAAACTACTCTACTTAAAGGTATTACAACTTTTGGGAGAAAAAGGTTTAACTATAAAAGTGGCTATGTTAATGCATAAAGATGCCTGTGGCAGGGTGTATTGGGGGTATAGAAGCCGATACTTTTATTCAGGAAAAAGCTTTGCCACTATGCTAGCGCTTGAGATCCTTGCAAAAGAAAACGCAAAGCCAATGTTGGTAAAGGCAATTGAGAAAAGCCTCTTCGAAAAATCTTGTTATTACTCTGCGATGAACACGCTTGAGCGAGCCTTGCTCATTGGCTATTTGTTCGAAAATATGAATACAAATACTGATATTGATGTGAAGAAAGGGTTTTTTATCAATGATCAAAAGGTTATAGATTATCCAAAAAGATTAGATCAAACTGATGGAGCAATCAACGTAAAATATGTAGGCGAAGTAGATGCCTTGGTAATGATTATACGAAATGATAAAGTGCGAAACGCAAGTGCCGATAGCGCTTATTTCAATACCAAAACTACATTTTACCAAAATGGTAAAAAGGTGAATGAATTAAAGCTTGGTAGCGACGTGCAAATGCAAGTAAAAATCAAAAACAGGCTAACGGCTGATTTTGTGATGATTGAAATTCCAATTCCAGCGGGTTGCAGCTACGGAACTGCTACATTACCAAAGTTTGAAAGGGAAGTTTATCGAGAGTATCGAAGAGATAAAGTTATTATTTATTGTACAGAACTTTTAGCCGGCGAACACCAATTCAGAATCTCTTTAGAGCCTAGGTTTAAAGGAACATTCAATGTGTTACCAACCAATGCTGAGGAAATGTATAGTCCACAAAATAGTGGTAACAATGCTGTGAAGGTGGTTAAGATTGTTGAGTAGCGATTCAGTGAATGAGTGACTCAGCATTACCCAAACCCGACAGTTTTAGCTTTCGCTAAAGTTTAACTTAAAAAGTAAAGTAAAACTGTCGGGTTTTTGGTTGCAAGATTCGCCAGTACGGCTTTCGTAAGCATGCAAGAGCCGACTGAAGGCTAGTTAACTCAGTATCTCATTCACCTAGTCACTCAATATCTTAAAACCCAAAAACAAGCCCAAACATCACGTTTCTTCCCGCTTGTGGATAATAGCCATTTAAATGACTTCTAGTCCCATCAAAATCGTACATCCAAGTCCAGCCGCTCGCTTCATACATTTCGTTCATAAAGTTATAGGCCATTGCCTGAAAAGTAATTGACTTAAAGTATGCCGGAATTTCAATGGTGTAATTGATAATTAGATCATTAACTACGTAAGGATCAAGACTTCTTAGGTCATTTTGTGTATTGTCTAGGTATTGTTTCCCAACAAATTTGGTTTGTAAGTTTAGGCTCATGCCTTCAATAAAAGTGAATTCAAAATTTGAGAAACCTATGGCATTTGGTGAGAAGCTTATATCTGTATTTGTATAAGTTTCTTCAGCTTGGCCAAGCCAATTAAAGTCAGCATCATATTGCTCAACAAAAGCTACCCATTCAACAATTTTGTTTTGGCTCAATGTTACATTTCCCGTCCAATTAATGTGTTTGGCTAGTTTAGTATTAAATTCAACTTCAATACCACGTCTATAACTTTGCGGAACATTTACCCTTAAGTTGGCGCCAACATCATTAATTCTACCATTTTGTACTAGCTGGTTTCTAAAATGCATGTAGTACAGGTTTACATTAAATCCAAAGTTTTGCCCTGTGTGATTTAGACCAAGTTCAACATCGTGAACTGTTTCATGTGTAGGCCAATTGCTCGGCTCTACCTCTACAAAATCGTTTCTCAAAGGCTCTCGGTTACTTTTTCCGTAATAGGCATAAAGTCTATTCTTTCTGCTATTGGTTGTATAGCTAAGCATAGCTTTAGGGTTAAAAAACAAATAATCTACCGAATGATCAATAGCGCTTAAATCATCATTTATACCCTCAAAAGCATAGTGCACACTACGCAATTGTGCTTCGGCCTGAAAACTCAAACGCTCTTTCTCAAAAGCATACTTTAAATAATTGTTGAAGTTTCTTTTAAAAGCATCATTCTCGTAGTAACGGTCGCCAATTTCAGATTCAGAAGCATATCTAGCCCAAATCACTTCGCCAAAATGATCGCCAAAATACTGATTGTAATTACCGCCAAATATTATTTTACTAGTGCCTTTTTCCGTTTTTCGTTTGTGTTCAAGCGAGTAAATGCCGCCAATAAAGTGGTTATATAACCAGCGTTGCCTAATAATGTCTGATGTGGTAATTAAGGTGTCTCCAAGGCTTACATTTCCTAACCCATAAAAACTTAAATCATCTTCATTTTCATATTCTTCAAAGTATCCACGCCCTAAGGTGTAATGCAGGGCACCATTAACTTTTAAATTTTCACTTAAGAATCTAGTGTAATGAAGCTGATAGTGGTCCTGCTGATAATTGTCCGTTTGGTCTTTGTAGGTATATGGGTTATAAGTTCTATTATTAATTAAATCATCTTCACCCACACCGTTCCAAGCTTGGTAAGTACGTTCTTTTCCGCTAAAAGCAGTTATTCTTAGGCTTTGTTTTTCGCTTAAATGATGCGCTGTAAAATAGAAAGATTTTAGGTCAGAAAACGCTCTGTCTATAAAACCGTCAGAGTATATTTTAGATAGCCTACCGCTAAATCCCCAGTTGTTGTCAAGCATGCCTGTTGAAAATTCGGCTGTGGCTTTATGAGAGTTAAACGAACCTGCCGAAAGAGCCACTTGAGCACTTGGTTCAAGTTTCATTTTATCGGTTTCTATATTTACACTAGAGCCAAAAGCTTGGCCACCGTTGGTTGAAGTTCCTACACCGCGTTGAACCTGTATTGAGTTAATTGAGCTGGCCATATCTGGCATATTAACCCACCAAACCCCATGGCTCTCTTGGTCGTTAATAGGCACGCCATTTACCGTTACGTTAATACGAGTTAGGTCCATTCCACGTATTCTAAATTGGGTGTAGCCAATACCGTTTCCGGCATCACTGGTGTAAACCAAACTTGGTGTAGCATTTAGTAATACAGGTAAATCTTGTCCGGTATTTAACTTTTTAAGGTCAGCAGCTTTTAATGTAGTGGCTGTTTTAACTTTACTTTCATCCATCCTAGTGCTCGAAACAATAACGGCTTCATCAAGCTCAAAAACCTTTTTATTTAGATAAATATCTTCACCCTTGTAAGTTGTTAGGTTAAGAACAATTTCTCTACTTTGAAAAAGCGCATTGCTAAACTGAAGGGTGGCGCTATTGCTACTAGATTTAAAGCAAAAGCTACCTGTATTGTCAGTAAAAATTGTGTTACCTGTTTCTACAATCAATACCGCAGTATTGGGGATTGGATTGTCTTCATTATCAAGTACAGCGGCACAATACTCTTTGTTTTGAGCAAAGGCAGTAAGGCTAAGTAGTGGGAGTAAAAGTGTAAAAATGCTTTTCATCTTAATTTTATTGTTTAATAAAATCAAGAGGATGACCATAGTGGTCTGTAGAGAAAACTCATCCCTTCGCCGGTATTATCCGTATCAGGTTCAGAGGGTATCTCTCAGTCCCGATAACAATCGGAACACCCCTTGAGTGGGCGCAAAATTAGTCGCCTTTTTTATTCAGCCAAAACAATATTACCTGTAAAAACATTAGTTTAAAAAGAAATGGTTACAAATGAAACTATTAATTTTGCCTTCTTAATATGAACGAGTTTCAGCCCCAAAAGTTTTTAGGTTACTTAATGGCACATGCCATGAAAGGCGTAATAGGACGGTTATTGGAAAGGTTTAGCGAAGCCGGCTATCCGATTTCTCGACATCAATGGCTTATTATGGCTAAATCATATCATTTTGAGAACAAAAAGATTTTACAAAGCGATGTGGTAGATATGATGCTTGGTGATAAAACTCAAGTAACTAGGGCAGTTGAAGATCTTGTAAAAAAGGGCTGGATTATTCAAGAAATTGATAGAGAAGATAGAAGGAATAGGGTGTTGAAGATTACTGAAAAGGGTAAAGAAATAGTTCCAGAACTTATGGTTTGTGTAGAGCAAACAATAACTGAGACTACACGCAACATTTCAGAAAAAGATATGGAAACCGCCAAAAGTGTTTTGGCCAAGATAATAGAAAACTCACAAGAACTAAATCAAAACGAATCATGAAAAAGAGGCAATACATAATTATTGCTGGGATTGCAATTTTTTTGGCAAGCATATTTGGTATGAAATATATTTCAAGCCTTAAAGAAAGCTCTGCCAGAAAAGCTCCCCCCGCAGCCGTTAGGTCTGTAGCGTTTGTAGACGTAAAAAATGATACAATTCAGGCAAGAATTGCTGTTACTGGTAAAACCGTAGCAAAAGATAGAATTGACATCTTTGCTGAAGTTTCGGGCAATTTGCTACCTTCTTCATCTAAGTTTAAAATTGGCAATTCTTACGGAAAAGGCGAAAACCTTTTAGCTATTGAAAACTCAGAAATGCAACTTTCACTGCAAGGTGCCAAAAGCAATTTTTTGAGTGTGCTTACAAGAATTCTTCCTGATTTAAAACTTGATTATCCCACTGCATTTGAATTATGGCAGAATTACACCGATAATTTCTCTATTAGTGGGCCTTTGGCGCCATTACCAGAAATAAAAGGAAAAGAGAAATACTTTCTTTCTTCACAGGGGGTGCTAAATCAATACTACACCATAAAAAGTCAAGAAGTGCGTTTGGCTAAATACACCATTTCAGCACCTTATGCTGGCATTGTTTCTGAATCAAATATTAACCCCGGAACCCTAGTTAGAGCTGGGCAAAAACTTGGTTCATTTATTAAAACTGGTGTGTTTGAAATTGAATTTCCTGTAGACTTAAACCATTTGCCATTCATTAAAATTGGGTCAAAGGCGGCTTTAACCTCTAACCAAATTAAAGGTGAATTTGAAGGTAAGGTTACAAGAATTAGTAATGCACTTGACGCTACCACTCAAAGTGCCAAAGTTATTGTTGAAATTATTGATGATCGTATAAAGGAAGGCATGTACCTAACAGGTGCAATTCTTACAAAAGAGTTTCCAGGTGCTTTTATTTTAGCAAAAAATCAAATCAATTCGCAAAACGAAGCCTTTGTAATTTTAAATGGTGAGCTAAAAAGTGTTGATGTAAAGGCCTTATTTGTGGGCGAAAACGAAGTAGTAACCAATCAATTAAAAGACGGTGATAAAATTCTACAAACGGTTTTTGATGGTGCCTTTTCAGGAGCTCGCGTTCAAATTGAAGGCGAAAAAACGACAGAGCCATTAAAAGAAACTGAAAAAACCGAAGAGTAGTATGAGAAGTTTAATCGCATACTTTTTAAGGTATCCTGTATTAGGAAACACCTTGCTTTTTATCACCCTTCTATTCGGATTTTTTGGAATGACTGGTTTACGCTCAACCATGTTTCCCGAAGCTGAAAGTAAGATTATTACCGTGCAGGTGGTTTACCCGGGCGCTTCTGCTAGAGAGATTGAAGAAGGAATCATCTTAAAAATAGAAGATAATCTAAAAGGACTTACAGGCATTGAGCGTGTTTCTTCTGTCTCAAACGAAAATGTTGGTGTAGTAACAGTTGAGGTGCTCAAAGAATTTGAAACCAAAGAGATTCTTATGGATGTAAAGAATGCAGTTGATAAGATTGCTTCTTTTCCCGCAGATATGGAGCCACCCGTAGTTGCAATTAATGAACGCTTAAATTTCTCATTGAGTTTTGCTTTGAGTGGCGATGTAGATCTTAAGACCTTAAAGAACAAAGCTCAGCAAGTAGAGACTGAACTTAGGGCAGTAAATAACTTGCAAAAACAACCTGCGTTTGAAGGACTCTTTAAAACCTTGGAGCGATTCGGCTTATGGACCAACAGAGCTGCGCCGCATGGTATTTCAAAAATTGGTTTAAGTGGTTTTCCTGATCAAGAAATAGAAGTAAGTTTTAACGAAGACAACCTAAGAGCTTTTAATCTGACTTTTACTGAAGTGGCAAATGCCATAAGAAAGGCTAATGTAGATGTAACTGGTGGTACTATTAAAGGCAATACTGAAGAGCTTTTGGTACGTGGTAGGGGTAAGAATTATTATGCTGAAGATTTACAAAATATTGTCATAAAATCTAATCCTGATGGTACTTCTATTAAGCTGTTCCAAGTGGCTGATGTTGTAGATAGATGGAGCGATTCGCCAAATAGAAATTGGTATAATGGCAACCCAGCTGTGATTGTAACCATTCAGAATACTATTGAAGAAGATATAATCTCAATAAACAATTACCTGTACGATTACATTGAAGATTTTAACCTTAGGCATGAGAATATAAAAGCTGAGGTGGTTAGAGATGGTTCGGTAAACTTAAGGCAAAGAATAGCCCTGTTAACTGAGAACGGCTTGTTAGGGGTAATTCTGGTGGTAATTGTTTTGGCACTTTTTTTAGATAGAAGATTGGCTTTTTGGGTGGCTTTGGGCATTCCAATTTCATTTGCGGGTATGTTCATATTAGCTGGCTTTTACGGTTTGTCAATCAATGTAATTTCATTATTTGGGATGATTTTAGTGGTTGGTATTTTGGTTGATGATGGCATTGTAATCAGTGAGAATATTTTTCAGAAGTATGAAGAAGGCATGCGGCCATTACAGGCGGCTATTGTAGGTACTATGGAAGTGTTGCCAGCCGTAGTTTCTGCCATTTTAACAACAGTCGCGGCCTTTGGTGCTTTCTTTTATATGGATGGCAGGCTTGGCGAGTTTGCACCTAATATGGCCTTTGTAGTTATTGCTACCTTGCTTTTTTCATTGGTAGAAGGTACATTGATTTTACCGGCGCACGTTGCACACTCAAAGGCACTTAAACGTGAGGCTAAAAAAGACAAGTTTACCATTGTAATGAACAACTGGCTCACCAAGCTGCGCGATAAATATTTTCAGCCTGTTTTTAGGTTTTTCATTCAAAATTGGTTTTTTACGCTGCTACTTTCTGCTTCAATGTTGCTATTAACTATTGGCTCAATTGGTGGCGGTATTATTGGTACTACATTTTTTCCAAACATAGAAAGGAACGATCTTGACGTAACCCTAAAAATGCCGGCAGGAACCAGGGAGAACATTACACAAGGTTGGCTTGAGTATATTGAAGAAGCGGTTTGGAAAGTAAATGCCGATATAATGGCCGAAAGGGGAGACACCGTGAATGAGATTCAAAGTGTTCAAATTACGCTTGGGCCTTCAACCTATGAAGGTAAAGTAGGAGTAAATCTTATTGATGGTGAATCTAGAACCAAAGTGAGCTTTGAAATATCAAATCTTATTAGACAAAAAACAGGAACTGTTTATGGTGCCGAAAGTGTGGGTTTTGGTGTTGCAGCTGCCTTTGGTAAAGCAGTATCAGTTGCCCTCAAAGGCTACAATCTTGAAGTGCTTGAAAGTGCCAAAACAGACCTTTTTGATTCGCTAAATAGCATGGCCGTACTCAAAGATGTTATTATTTCAGATGTACCAGGGCTTAAAGAAGTAAAGCTCGAGCTTAATGATCAGGCAAAGGTTCTTGGCCTACAACTTCAAGATATTTTGGGGCAAGTACGTGCTGGTTTTTTTGGTGCAGAGGTGCAAAGGCTACAAAGGGGCGAAGATGAAGTAAAAGTATGGGTGAGGTACAAAGAGTCTGACCGTTCAAGTATCGATAAGATGATGGAAATGCGCATTAATTTGGCTACAGGTCAAAAAATTCCTTTGCGTGAGCTTGTTACTTATGAGATTGAAAGGGGAGTAGTAGGAATTAGTCACCTTGATGGTATGCGCGAAATAAGGGTTGAAGCAGATGTTGCAGATTTTACTGCTTCTACTTCAGATATTAATGCCGAAATAGAAAACGAGCTTCTCCCTCAAATTTTAGCCAAATACCCCGGTGTACAATATTCTTTTGAAGGCCAGAGTAGACAAAATGCTAAAGTAGCTGGTAGTATGAAAAAAGTTCTACCCGTGGTGCTAATTATAATGTTCGTAATTATCGTATTTACCTTTAGATCGTTTTCTCAATCTTTTGGCGTTTACTTAACCATTCCATTCGGAATGATAGGTGTAGCTTGGGGGCATTGGGTTCATGGTGCACAAATATCTATGCTCAGTTTATTTGGTATTATAGCGCTGATAGGGGTTATGGTAAATGATAGTTTGGTTTTCGTAACCATGGTTAATTCTAATCTTAAGAAAAATATGTCGCTATATGATGCGGTATATAAGGCAGGAATGTCAAGGTTTAGGCCAATTCTGCTAACATCAGTTACCACCATAGTTGGTTTGGCGCCATTAATTTTAAATAAAAGTTTTCAGGCTCAATTCTTAGTGCCAATGGCTATTTCGGTTGCTTATGGTTTATTAATAGCCACATTTACTACTTTATTTCTACTACCATCGTGGCTCATTTTACTCAATAGGTTAAAAATGGTTGTTTATGAAATATGGACCGGAGATAAGCCTGAGCCAAGAATGGTAGAGTCGGCATATCGTGAATTAAAAAGCAAAGAAGAGTTTGGTGAAATTGACGAAGAATAAAATGAGATATTCAATTGTTTTAATAATAGTGGCGCTATCATTTAACCTCAATGGCCAAACTACCATTGGTTTAAATGAAGTTGTAACAAATACGCTTCAACATAATTTGAATGTGAAAATAGCCCAAAATGTAGCACAGCTTGCGGAAAACAGTGCTACTTTGGGTAATGCTGGTGGCCTTCCAACAGTAACAGCAGGAGCAGGAGTAAATGGACAGCTCACCAATACAAATTTGGTGTTTGCTGGTGGGGCTCAGCCGCCAATAGAAGTTACAGGAGCGCAAACTATTGTAATGACTGGAAACCTTACGGCCAGCTATGTATTATTCAATGGGTTTACTGCTTCAAATACTTTTGGTAGGTTAGAGTTACAAAGCGAATTGGCCACCGCGCAATCTCAATTGCAAATTGAAGCTATTTTGCTTCAGAGTATAAATGCATATTTTGGAGCGCTTCAACTTCAAAGCAGCTTATCTGCTGCCAAGCGATCATTAGAAATATCTCTTGACCGATATCAAAGGGCATTGCTTAGGGCCGATTACGGAAGTTCTAACTCAATTGTATTACTTAATTCAGAAGTTGATTTGAAAAATGACTCCATAACAGTAATAAACATAGAGCAACAGCTTGCCAATGCAAAGTCAACCTTGGCTTATCTAATGGGCGTAGATAATATCAACTTTGAGCTTGATCAAGGTTTTGAAATGAATAATGAAGTAAGCAAAGAAGAACTGCTAGATCAGGCATTAAGTCAGAACTTGAGCATGCTCGAAGCAAGAAAGAATCTGGAGATTAGCGAAAAGAGTATTGATATTTCAAACGGTTCTTATTATCCTTCTCTAAGCATTTCAAGTGGATACTCTTACTCAAACAACCAAAGCGACGCTAGCTTTATAATTGAAAATGTTAATAGTGGATTAAATGGAGCCATAAGTTTAAATTACAGTTTGTTTAACGGCGGCAGAAGCTCTATTGCCAGAGAAAATGCCAAAATAAACTGGGAAACATCAAAGCTTAGAATTGATGATCTTACCCAAAGCCTTAAAACACAGATAAATAACGCCTACACCACTTATACTAATAACCTAAACGTTGTAGAACTAAGAAACTCTACTTTATTGGTAAACCAAAAGAATTTTAGCCGAAGCGAGCAGTTATATAAAAACGGACAAATTACCGGAACAGAATTTAGAGAGGCGCAATTGAACTTGCTAAATGCCGAGATACAATTATATGTAAGCAGAATAAATGCAAAACTATCTGAGTATGAGTTGGTAAGGTTGAGCGGTAATTTAGTGTCAACCCAATAGTTTCTCGGCCAAAAATGGGTGTAATGTAATTGGCAATAATTGTAATTTAATTTGGTGGTAACAATAAGTTAATGGCATCTTTGCTTTCTCAATTTCTCAAAGTCTCTAACTAACAGTACAATGCAAGATATTCTTGACAGGTTCACCAAAAAGTATGCGCATTTGCAAAAGAAAGGTTTGCGCGTTGATGGTTTAGCCGAAATAGACAGCGTCAGGAAATACAAGGTAATCAAAGTGAGTAAGCCTTTTATTTTCGATAACCGCGAGATTCCAGAAAAATTTGAAGGAATTAAACTTCAAAAAAGAATTAGCGGTGATCTACCTGATGAGTTTAAGGTAGAAAAAGAAAGGTTTATTTGGGCACCAGATAGATATGAAAAATTTGTAGACCGTTGTGGAGAAGAGATTAAAACCGCCCTTGGCGATGATTCTTTAACCAGAGAGCAAATGCTTGACGCTGTTTGCGGAGGTAATTTTCAAGCGCACATTGAAAAAGTTACAGCTTGGGCTAAGGAGGGCAGAATTCCGCCTCTAAACTAAAAAACGAACACAATCTAAGATATTTAAGATGGCGCTTTAATCAAGGCGCCATCTTTTTGTTTTACCCTTTGGTATTCCTACTAAAAGTCCTTTTTGCTCAAGGTGATCTAAAATGGCTACAAACTCGGCCGTAGTGCAACCTGGCTTTATTAAAAGGTTTAACATACCAGTAGTTACAGACCCCATTGGAGAAGACTTTGTAAATTCAGACATTGTGCTAATAATTCTGTTCTCGAGTTTACTTTCTATCGTAAGGTTCATGACAATATATTTTGAGTTATAGGATTTTTCTTTTGATATTCTAAATAGTTATTCAAGGCGCCATCTTTTAGTTTTACCCTTTGGAATTCCTACTAAAAGGCCTTTATCTTCCATATGATTTAAAACTTCAGTAAAATCAGCTGTTGAACAACCAGGTTTAATTAATAGACTAAGCATTCCAGTGGTTATTGAACCCATTGGAGACGCTTTTGTGAACTCAGACATAGTGCTGATAATTCTGCTCTCAAGTTTGCTTTCAATCGTAAGGTTCATGGCTTTCTTTTTAGTCATACTTCGAATGTATGTAGAAAGCTTTAATCTAAGTAAAGTATGGTTTAAACTTCGATTAAATTTTGTTTATCGACAAAATTATGTAATTCACCGAATCAACTAAGATGAGGATTGAAATGAGCCTTTATGTCTCGCACGATCTGTTTTAGGGGTAAACCGTTTGGTTTATGCTTGTATTTAGCCGTATAGATGCTAAAAATAATGTCAAGGTGCATTTTTACATCCTTATAGGCTTTTAGCAAATTATAAGATTTGTCGTAAACATGGGCTGGCTCTGCGTTTACACCGTTAACCTCTAGTATTTTAATTCCATGTCCTTTATATAACTCTTCAAGACTGTTGATTTTTAAGTCAAATCGGCCATAATCAAAACCTTCAAAGTCTTTGGTAATCTCATCAAAAACTTTAACTAAATCGTCGTTTATAATGTGCTGTCCACTTAAAAATTCTGTACCTCTACAATGATTTCCTACTGGCTCTAAAAACATTACTTCACCTTCATCAAGAATTCTATTTAGATACTTGGCATATTTTGACTTGAGATACTCAATTCTAAACCTTGCTCTTAAATTATTTTGCATAAGCTGCTCCAGGGTAAGCAAACCATTGCCAACAACGCTCAAAAATCTTTTAACTACAACTGATGTAATTTGCCCTTTGCCACTGTAAGGGTCTTTATAATAGAAAACTCCAATTTCTTGTGGGCTATCTATAAACTCTTGTAAGATTAAATCGGTTTCATGATTGTTTAAGTAAGAATTAAGCTCGTTTTGAGAGCAAATCTTCTCAACTCCTTTTCCTCTTTCTCCATTGTTAGGTTTAATAATTAATGGATATTTAAGGTCATGCTTGTCAATTAGTTGGTTCACTTCTACTAAAGATGATCCTTTATCAATAAGAGCAGTGGTTGGCAAATACCTTTTATCAATTTGAACCAAAGAGTCAACTTTATCCGCACCAATGGCACCACCAAGTTTCATTGCAGGATTTATTCTAAAAAGGTACCCAAAGTCTCTTGCCTTAAAGCACAGATATAACCAATAAAAGAAGAATGGCCCATAAAAAACATAAACGGGCCAAAATTCGTATCTGGTTAGTTTTACTAACCATAAAGGAACCTTATTGGGGTACATAATGCGCAAATACAAAGCAAATGCGAAAATAGTTCGAATTCATTTATAAGCCCCATTCATTCAGCTACATAGCCAAATGAATGAACATTTTCTATATCAAAGCATTTTACAGTTGTAGAATCAACAAATAACAATGCCATATTTTTATGAAAAAAGGATTTTCAACCAATAGATTGATAAAAGCCCTGCTTGTTGTGGGTTTGGTTTTTGTTGTGCAGCAAGTAATCTCTTATACCAACAATCCACCTGTAAGAACTACCGGAGCGCCAAATGAAGGGAATTGTACCAGTTGCCATACGGGTACTGCAATTACAAGCGGAACCAATTATAATGATCTTGAGATAACAACAAACATGAGCAACGATGAATATTTACCAGATTCGGTATATGATATAACTATATCTTACTCAGAATCGGGTAGAAGCAAATTTGGCTTTATGGCTACCGTGCTTGAGACCACAAACGATACTAAGAGCGGTGATATTACAATTACCAATTCAACAAGAACGGCAAAATCTTCTGCAAATATTGGCGGCAATTCGCGAGAATACGTTTATCACAGAGGAAGTGGGACTTCAGGTACAGGAACCATAAGTTGGGATTTTGAGTGGAAGGCCCCAGCAATAAATCAAGGAGACGTAAAATTTTATGTAGCCCTTAACTCAACAAACAATAACAACAGCGATGGTGGAGATAAGATTATATTAAAAGAATTTGAATTTGAACCTTCTAAAGATCTTCCGACGGCAAGTATTACTACTAATGAATCATCTATTTGTATTGGTGATACGCTGTTAATTGATGGTTCAAAGTCAAAAAATGCTCAAAGCTTTAGTTGGATTGTTAATGGACAGGCTTGGACAAATAACAATAAAGACTCAATTATTAAAGCCGTTTGGAGTAAGTCTGGCACTTTCAACATAAGACTTACTACCAGCAATAACTTAGGAAATTCGATTGAAGAAAGGCTTAGAATTACGGTTCTAGAAAGCCCAGCAGATACTATTTCAATTTTAGGAAACGATACCATTTGTGCAGGCGATACCACAACACTAACTGCTACTTCAGGTGCAAAAAGCTATTTGTGGAGCAATAATTCAACAAGCCAAGCCATTGAAGTAACTAAAAGCGGCACCTACTATGCTGTAATTGAAAGCAGCAATGGATGCAAATCAAAAACAAAAGAAATTGATATTAATGTGGTTTCGAAACCCCAACTAAGTATTGGATTTATTGGAAACGACACCATTTGCGAAGTTGACTCCGTGAGACTTTTTGCAACAACCAACCTAAGTAACTACACTTATAAAAGTGCGGGTGCGGTATTATTAAATACGAATAAAGATTCTTCAGAGTTAAAAGTTGCTCCTGGAGAATACGCTATTACCGCAACAGCACAAAGTAAACAGGGGTGTATATCAGAGCCGTCAAACACTATAAAGTTGGTTGTGGCGCCTCAAATTATTGCGCCAACTATTAGTTGCGCCAATGTTGGAATTGAAAAATTGACCGCACAATGGCAAGAGACGCCAAACATTCTTGATTACGAAATAAGTTTAGATTCAGGCCACACTTGGCTAAATATAAATGGCACCAATAGTCATACTGTAAATGGCCTAAGCTTTAGTAAAAAAGTATCATTTTGGCTTAGAGGCAAAACAGCAGGTCAATGTGATTATACTACCATTTCAACCAAAGAATGTAAAACGCAAAGCTGTTTCAATGTTAGCTATGACCTTGTAAATAATTCAGCGTGTACAAACCAACAGCAAGGTGTTGTAGAATTTAATAATTTAAACCTTGCTAACTACTCAATTTCATTTAATGGTGAAGCTGAATCATCAAATTCAACTTTTATTTACAGTGTAGGCGATTTTAGTCTTGGTGAAAACATAGTAAATGTATCGTTTATTGATTCAAATGCATTGAGCTGCCCCGCCTTTGATACTACACTTATTATCTCTGTAAAACAGGCACCTAGCCCTAAGGTTTTAACAGAGTGGGGTCAGGTTGATGGAGAAAATAGAATTTGCCTAAATGCAGCACCTAAAGTTCTTGAAGGTAATGATGTTGAAGGCGGAATCCCCTACGCAGACCGACAATGGACAGGTAACGGCGTTAGATTATTGACCGGAAATAGTTTTGAATTTGACCCCAATGCCGCAGGAGCTGCAAAACATGTGCTAGAATATACGGTTACGAGTATTAATGGCTGCACCGCTTTCGCTTATGATACCATAATTGTTGATTCAACAAAAGAAGTGAGTTTTACTTTTTCAGCCGATCAAAGGCTGGTTAGTTTTAACACGGCTATAAAAGGAACAACTGAGGTGACTTGGGATTTTGGAGATGGCAATATGAGTAACAAATTAAACCCAACACATTATTACGGTACAGATGGAACTTACACGGTAGTGCTTAAAACAACTGATTCAAGTAATGTATGTGATCAAGTTAGTTTTACAGATGACGTTTCAGTTATTGGGGGAAGTATTGGAGAAAGAAGTATTCAATTAGAAGCTTTTCCAAACCCTTTTAGTGAAGAAATTAATTTAAAGTTTAATAAACAAGGTGATTATCAAATTGAATTATTAAACGCCAATGGAGCGGTGGTCTATAATTCAATCGTTAATGCAACTAATTATTCAATCAAAACATCTTATTTATCAAGAGGTGTTTACTTGCTAAGGGTTAGCACAAAAAATAGAATTTACAAGAGCATCATTGTGAAATAAAGAACTTTCAAACCAAACTCAATCATTGCAGAAGCCAATTTTGGCCACGCTGCATTAAGAGCCTCAAACTTTTGTTTGAGGCTTTTTATTTAAAATGGAGCGGTAAATAATTAAGGTTGAACAAAAAGAATCGAAAGCATCTCAAATAGCTATTAATTTTAGCTTTTTGGTGACCAAAATCAGCATTTGATTACACATGTATTTAGTAAATTTGGCTTATGTCAGAAGTAGGAACTCACACGCCGGGGCCCATTGATAATAAACTAGGAATTACAGATCCAAATCACATAAATGAGTTTGAAGCTGAAGGCTTAATAAGAGCTGAACTTTTCACCTTTGATCTTGACGAAGCCGTAGAACTAAACGCACAACTGATTCTTGAAATACACCATATTGGCTTTGGTAAATTGTACGAGTGGGGCGGACGTTGGAGAAACATAGATGTTAAGGTTGGTAAAATTCATCCACCTGATCCATCGCGCATACCAATGCTTATGTATCAGTTTCTTGACAATTTAGATTTTAAAGTTAAACATGCCAAAACCTTTGATGATAAGGTAGATGCCATTGCATATGCCCACCATGAGTACATCAAAATTCATCCATTTAATAATGGCAATGGACGTACAGGCCGTTTGCTTATGAATTTAATCTGTCTTAAGTATGGCTACAAACCACTTACATTATATCACAAAGAAGGAAAATCAAGAAGAATTTATATTGATGCCTTGCAAGCAGCTGATCATGGAGATTTCTCTCACTTAAAAAACCTAATTAAAGAAGAACTACAACTTCTTTAATTTTCGTCTTTTTCTTTTTTGCAGAATTTTTTTAACGGTGGCTTTTAAGAAATTATCGCTTACAGGCTGCTCTTCTAAAAGCATAGTGCTTTTGATAGTTGAAACAACCACTTCTTCAAGCATTTCGGGGTCGTTTAACTGCCTATATTTTTCCGAAAATTTCACTGTGCAAATGTAGCTCTATAAAAGTTCAAGTCTTATTTTATTGAAATTTAGACATAAAAAAAAGGCATCGAATATTCAATGCCTTTTTATATCTATAAACATGTTAATTACATTACCATGCCACCGTCAACCAATAGGGTTTGTCCGGTCATATAGGCCGAAAGGTCAGAACCTAAGAAAAGACAAGCATTGGCAACATCTTCAGGTGTTCCGCCTCTCTTCAATGGAATTACACTTTTCCATTGTTCTAGTACTTTTTCATCCAATTTATCAGTCATTTCAGTTTCAATAAAACCTGGAGCAATAGCATTTACCCTAATGTTTCTAGAACCAAGTTCTTTTGCCATTGATTTAGTAAAACCAAAAATACCGGCTTTTGATGCTGAATAGTTGCTTTGGCCTGCGTTACCGTTTACACCTACGACAGAACTGATATTAATTATGCTTCCGCCACGATTTTTCATCATTGGACGTGCAATGAATTTACTAAGATTAAAAACGCTTTTTAGGTTGGTATTAATTACCTCATCCCATTGTTCTTCGCTCATTCTCATAAGCAAGTTGTCTCGGGTTATACCGGCGTTATTAATTAATACATCTATGTTGCCAAAATCAGCATTTACATCGGTAATCAGTTTTTCAGCCGATGCAAAATCAGCAGCGTTAGATTGATAGCCTTTTGCGTTTATGCCATTTTTACTTAATTCAGCAGCAAGCTCTTCGGCTTTTTGAGCTGATGAAAGATAAGTAAATGCCACATTAGCTCCGTGGGCCGCGAAAACTTCGCAAATACCTTTTCCTATTCCTCTTGAACCACCAGTAATTAAAGCGGTTTTACCTTCTAAAAGCTTCATAAACTTATTTTGTTTGCGGGGCGAAAATACCGTTTAATCAGAATTTTTGGGTGTGTATAATTCCATATAGCCGCTCGGCACTTTCCATACCACATTTATAGTAGATAAGAACATATTTGAATTTATAATCACCTACAAAATCAAACTGAAACCAAGATTAGAAATATCAATTTTTTGCACCTTAGTTTTATTGTTCTTTGGTTTAAAGGTAGCAGCGAATGCGGTGAGCATACCTTTTACAAGAGCCGGCAATCTTATTGTAGTGAATGGTAAAATTGGTGATGTAACGGGCAGTTTTATTTTAGATACCGGAGCGCCTTACTTGGTTTTAAACAAAACCTATTTTTCAGGAGCTCAGCAAACATCTTTAGTGGCAAGCGGTGTTACCAATAAGGTTGCCGTTGGCAAAATGAAAATAGATACCTTGAAAGTTCCTGGCTTTAATTGGCAAAATTTAAAAGCTGATGTGGTAGACCTTTCTGCTGTTGAAAATTCGAAAAAGATCAAAATACTTGGCCTTTTAGGTGTTTCGCTCTTTAAAAACACCATCCTAACTATTGATTATGCAAATGCACAGCTAATAATTACTAGCGAGAAGAGTAAAAACGAAATGGAGTTTGGCAGCATTGTGTTTAAAGAGAAGCTTACGGTTTATGATAATAGGTTAATAGGAAAAGTACAAATTGGTGGAAAAAAGCTAAGGGCGGTTTTTGATACAGGCGCTGAAATAAGCGTGCTGCACAACGATCAAAAAGAAAAAGTGTGGGAACAAGTTGAAATTAAAGGTAGATATATGATGAGTGGGGTTGGCGGCGAAAGAACAGAGGTGCTGAGTGCCGTTACCAAAAAGCTTCGGTTTGGTGATATGGAAATCGAGAATACCAGAACGATTGTTTCTAATTTAGATGGATTAAGCGAAGCCTATGGTTTTGATGTTGATTATGTTATAGGATACACGATTATGTCAGGATATGTTATTACTTTTAACTTTGTTGACAATGTTGTAATGATGGCCAATCATGCGAATTAGTTTTTATAACATATTGAAATGGACTATACCTGCCCTATTATTGGCTGCATGTGTAAGACAGATTCATGAACCATTAACCTATAGAATTGAAGGGAGTAAGGTAATTTTTGAATTTACTTCTGAAGATTTAAGAGCCTATGGTAAAGGGAAAAACTCTGATTTAGATGCCTTTAAACATAGAATAGAAATGCAGCTCAAAAACAATGATTCTATTAATTTTGGAGCAGCAAGTGGTTGGGCTTTTATTCAAGTTGATACCAATTTATACCAATTGGTTAAGGATTTAACCGAGCTTGAAGGCTGCCTTGATTACGGGCAGAAAATGATGCTTCATAATTTTTTTGAAGATGAGTTTTTTGAATCGGAAATAAACTCGGTTGGCTATATGGAGTACGATGTTGAATACGTAAATAGACTAAACGATAGCCAATTCATCTTTTACTTGCCAGAGTTTAAACAAGCTAATCAAGTTGTTTTAAGTGGGAATTTCAATAACTGGAATACTATTGATAACAAAATGACCTTGACCGATAGTGGCTGGGTTATTACGCAGTCGCTGTCTAAAGGCAGATTTGAGTATAAGTTTATAGTAGACGGTCAATGGACCGAAGACCCTAATAATAGAAATACTGTTATAAATAGACATGGCTCATTTAATAGTGTGTTTGTTGTACCTAATTACACCTTTACACTTAACGAAAAACTTGATGCCGACCGAATGATTTTGAGTGGAAGCTTTGTGAACTGGAACGAAGATCTAGTTAAAATGAAAAAGGTAAAGAACCAATGGCAAGCTAATATGTACTTACCAGATAATGTATACGAATACAAGTACATAGCTGACGGTGAGTGGTTTGTAGACCCGGGTAACCCCGAAACTAAATTAAGCGATGGACATTTGAATTCTATTTTAGAATTGGGTGAGAAGTTTAGATTTAAGCTTGAAGGATATGCAGATGCAAATGTGGTTTTTTGTACTGGGGATTTTATTGGATGGGATGAGCAAAGGCTTCAAATGGAAAAAGTTGATGGAGGTTGGGTATGTGATTATACTTTGCCAAATGGCAACTATAGGTACAAGTTTATTGTAGATGGCGAATGGATAACCGACCCCAACAATAACTTCCAAGTTGAAAACGAATGGGATACTTATAATTCTTGGCTGCCTGTTGGAGAAACCTACATGTTTTCGCTAAAGGGTTTTTCTCTTGCCGAGGAAGTTATATTGGC
Source organism: Bacteroidia bacterium (assembly GCA_049115495.1). Taxonomy (GTDB): domain Bacteria; phylum Bacteroidota; class Bacteroidia; order CAILMK01; family JACPUW01; genus JACPUW01. Next base: position 301,686 of record JAGDZV010000002.1, read on the forward strand.
CGGAACTTTTAACAATTGGAACGAAGAAGAGTGCCGCATGGTGTTTAACAATGCAAAAGGGCAGTGGGAGTTTCCTGTTCATTTACCAAAGGGAAAGCATTTATACAAATACATTGTTGATGGCATTTGGATGACAGACCCAGAAAATCAATACAGCGAAGGCAATTGGGAGGGCACCTATAACTCAGTGATTTGGGTTGAGATTTAAACAATGTGGGACCTTTGGTTTATAGCACATCTTATACTTAGGTTACTTTACGCTTTATCATATGCAATTGGTGCTTTGGCCGCAATTCTACCTTTTTATACAAGCCCTAATAGAAAATTTTATACGCTATTTTACCAAGGCAGTGGTGAGTTAAATTTCTCAGTTTTACTTGTTTATTACCCAGTTTTAATAGCAATTTTATGGGTGCTGAGATATATAATACCTAATGTAATGGCTTATGTTAAAATCAAAATGGACAATTCAATTTAAATTTTGAATTGAACACAATCAATGCTAAAATATTAAGGCAATTACAACTAAACCAAGGTGTAATTTTGTGGTTATTTTACAGCCATGGAATTTACACCTATAGACTTTGAAAATACCGAAATAGCTTACGCACTAAAAACTAAAAAGGAGCTTAAACTGGCAAAAATGCTGTTCTCTGTTTTGCAAAGCCCTGGACTTTCTAATTTGGGTAGGCATTTGCTTAAGTTTGGTGTAAGTGCGCGGTTACCAATAAATGGGGCTGTAAAGGCAACTTTGTACAAACACTTTATTGGTGGAGAAAGCAATGAAAAAACAATTCCGTTAATGAAAAAACTGGCCAAGTATAATGTGGGTTCTATACTTGACTACAGCTTAGAAGGAATTGATAGCGAAGCGGAATATGATAAGGCCGTTGAAGAGTTTTTGTCAAATGTTGAAGTTGCTTCAAAAAATGAAGAAATACCATATTCGGTATTTAAACCATCGGCAATAGCGCATCATAACATAATGGAAAAAGTATCTTCAAAAGAAGATCTTAACCAAAACGAGATGGCTGAATTTGAAAGGGTAAGAGCGCGTTTTCATACCATATTTAAAAAAGCAAATGAGCTTGGCGTAAGAGTAATGGTTGATGCCGAAGAGAGTTGGATACAACCAGCCATTGACATGCTTACCGATGAAATGATGGATCATTACAATAAACAACGTGTAATAGCTCTAAATACTTTTCAATTGTATAGAAAAGATAGATATGATTATTTGGTGAGCAGCTTTGACCGATGCAAACAAAAAGGCATAAAAATGGGTGCTAAATTGGTTAGAGGGGCCTACATGGAAAAAGAGCGAGAAAGAGCAGCCGAAAAAGGTTATGAATCACCAATAAACAATACCAAGGCCGCCACTGATAAAATGTATAATGATGGAATACTTTACTGTCTTGAACATATTGAAGAAGGTGAAGTATTTATAGGAACGCACAATGAGCACTCAATTGCACTTGCAGTTGAGTTTATAAGAGAAAATCATATATCAACTAATGATGATAGAATCTGGTTTTCACAATTATATGGAATGTGCGATTACTTAAGTTTTAACCTTGGAGCCAACGATTTTAATGTTTCTAAGTATATACCATATGGGCCTGTAAAGGCTGTAATTCCTTATTTAGTGAGACGGGCTGATGAAAACTCAAGTGTTGCAGGTCAGGCGGCAAAAGAGCTTGTCCTAATAAATTCTGAATTAAAAAGAAGAGGCTAGGTGGGGGCGAGCAAAAATGCTTTGATGCGCTATCGGTTAATTGATGAAGCGCTAACCAGTAAGAGTCGTCCATACCCTTCGCTTAATAGCATAATTGATTATGTAAATGAGCATTTATCGGGGTTGTTTGATGATGTTGTGGTTTCTAAACGCACAATTCAGAAAGATTTGCACGACATGCGGCTCGAAGAAAATCTAGGTTATTTTGCCCCAATAGAGTATCATCAAGGCAAAAAAGGCTATTACTATGATGATGAAGATTTTTCAATAAGCAAGCTACCATTAAAAAAAGAAGAAAGGCAGGTAATTGAACTTGTAGCCAATATGTTGGCGCGCTACAAGGATATTCCCATGTTTAGCAACTTTAAACAAATAACTCAAAAAATATTTGATGCGCTAGACGTGCATAGCGGAATTGAAAATGATGAATTATTACCTGAGTCAATTCAGTTTGATACCCAACATGAAAGTAAAGGGAATGAGTGGTTAGCACCTGCAAGCGAAGCAATTAGAAAATATAGAAAATTAGATATAAACTACAAGCCCTTTGGAGATGCTATTGGATACAACCGATTGGTGCACCCCTACATACTAAAAGAGTTTAAGGGCCGCTGGTATCTCATTTGCTTTAGCGAACAGGCCAATGAAATGAGAACATATGCCCTTGATAGAATTAGTAGTTTAAAAGTTTTGGAAGAAAATTTTCCTTTGGATCAAAGTTTTGATCGTAAAAAGTATTTTGAGCACAGTTTTGGTATCTACAATTTCAATTATGAAGAGCCGCAAATTGTTGAATTAGAGTTTAATCTAAATCAAGGGAATTACATATTGAGCAGACCAATACATGATACCCAAAAGCTTATAAAACAAAGTGAAAGTTCAGTATTGGTGAGCTTAAACCTGTACATAAGCGAAGATTTTATTATGGAATTACTTTCGTACGGAAACAAAGTAAAAGTACTATCGCCAAAATCGCTAAAAAGTGAGATTAAAGATAGACTAACCAAAGCTGCGCAACGTTATTAATTAACATTTATCATTTTTTTAGCAACCCCACGCAACCTTTGCGTGTCTATATGCATTTAGCATCAATACCATTTTTGACCAAACACCATGTTCAACACCATAGAACCAAATCACTTTCAGCAAATCCGCAAGGGGAACGACTACGTTTTTGTAGATATTAGATCTAGAAATGAGTTTAGCAACGATGGTTTAGCAGGTAGTATACATATTCCGTATTATGATTTACCTGATAGACTTACCGAGTTACCAATAGAAAAGAACATTGTATTTATTTGTAATGATGGGAAAATGGCTGGTGCGGCAAGGAATTTTGTGAAAGGCTTTGCATGTATTAACTCAACTTTTGCCTTATCAGAAGGAATTAACGAAGTACATAAATTATTAGAGCGCAAAAAGGCAGGGTAGCGCTAAATTCTCCTACTTATTATTTGATTTCGCCACCTTATTAAGTGGTGTTTTAGGCTGTTTAAAGCATAATGGGGCTTGTTTTAAAGTGTGATTGCTAAAAGGGTATTCGGTGCTAATTTGTAGCTTGCGCATATGTTTAGGTTTGTGGTATGCGCGTTTTTGGTGATTTGTTCTTGTTTTAGAGCGCGGGCGGCAGACGTTTATGCAAAAAACTACACGGTTGCTGACGGGCTTCCTTCAAACAACGTTTATTTCATAACATCAGATAATCATGGTTATCTATGGTTTTGTACTGATTTAGGGCTCTCAAAATATGACGGGCATAGGTTTATTAATTATGGAATAGATCAAGGATTGCTCGATGAAGAAGTATTTAGACTGTTGCCTGATAGTATAGGTAGATATTGGATGCTAAACCATTCTGGACAACTTACTTTTCTAAAGGATGATAACATAGCACTAATAAAAAGCAACTTAAAACCAACTGTTTTTAGGTCTTTAGCCATAGGTGAGAACAATGAAGTTCATCTTAGCTATTACAATAACCTATTAACCATAAAGGGCCAAAGTTTTGAGCAAAAGAGATTCAACCAAGATTTTGAACTTGTTTGGTTTTACCAAGGTCAACTTTATGGTGCTGGAGATTTTGCTTATTGGAACCTGAATACAGGAGAAAAAATTGATAGGCTAGGTTTTGAAGGCAATTTCTCAAATAGAATTAGTACAAAGGGCGATTTAGTTTCAATAAGTGAGGGCTTACAAGTGGTATTGATTAGTGGCGTAGAGAAAATAGATTCTTTAGAAATTGATTCTAAATACGGCGAAATTATTTACACCAGGCCTATAAACAGAAACCAAATTTGGTTGGGTACTAGAAATGGCGTTTTGATTTATGATTTTGAAGCAAAGGCCATTATAGAATACTTTTTACCAGGTTTATCAATAACATCTATCACCGCAGATTTTGAAGGCAATACTTGGTTTTCGAGTTTAGAGCAAGGTGTTTTTAAATGGCCTAACTCTAAGGTTAAAACTATTCGTTTTGATAATGAATTCGGAGCCAAATCAAGAAGTCTTCTTACTGATAGTGAAAATAGGATTTGGGTAGGTTTATTAGGAGAGAAATATGGAATTATAGAGAAAGATAATACCACTACATTAGGTAATATAGACTTTACAAATGAGGGCATAATTAGAATTAGGGAATATGATAATACAGTTTGGCTTGTTACCAAAAAGTTCGCAATAAACAGCGTAACTGGTGATAAAATGGATAATTATTTGAACGATATATATGTTTCAAATGATATCAACTTGCTCCTAACAAGTCAAGTATTAAGTTTCAATAATCAAGAGTTTAAATCAATTTTAAACGAAGTAAGACCACTTTATCGCACTTTTAAGCTAAAAGCTCACAATAAACTTATTGAAACTAAAGGTAGATGTGTTTTAAGAAAGAACAAAAATCACCTGTATATTGGAACAGTAAATGGACTTTATAGTTACAGTTTGGCATCAAAGGCAACTCAAAAACTGTTTGCTGAAAAAATTACATCTGCGGTATTAAATATTGTAAAACAAGATAAAGATACCATTGTAGTTTCAACACAAGGAAACGGTCTTTTTTGGATAGTTAATGACCAAATTGTTAATCGTTTAGATAAGAAAACAGGCCTACCTTCAAGCAATATTAGAAGCACACATATTGATTCTTTTGGAAGATTATGGCTTAATTCTTCAAATCAGTTATTTATGGTAGCTAATCAAAAAGCATCACCCATTAATATTAGCAACAGAATTGGTTTAATAAAGCATACCATTGAAAGTATTACAAGTAGAGCGAATACTATTTACCTAGCTACCGAACAAGGGGTTGTTTATTTCGATTACCCATCAATAGGCAAAGAAAGAAAGCCTCTGTTAACCTTAAATGAGGTAAAATTAAATGATGAGCCACTGCTCAATCCGCAAAATTCGTTTAGTTACAATCAGAACAAACTGTCGTTTAATGTGCTTGGAACCAGCTATTTAAGCGAGAAAGACTTGCAGTATAATTATAAGCTTGTTCCTGTTCATGATAAGTGGCTTACCACCTTTTCTGACGAGATTGAGTTTAACGCGCTAAAACCAGGCGTTTACACTTTCATAGTAAAGGCAGAAACAGCAAATGGTTATGCATCAGACCAAATTTCTTTTGAGTTTGAAATCTCTGAAGCCTTCTACAATAAGTGGTGGTTTCAATTAATTCTTTTGGTTTTGGTTTCTCTTGTAATAATTATTGTTTTTAGATGGCGTGTAAATAGAATTAATAAAAGGCACTCGCTTGAGAAACAACAAATTGAAATACAAGGTGAAAAAGAGAGAATAGAAAGAAAACTAGCTGTACTACAAGAACGAGCGTTGAGAAATCAAATGAATCCGCATTTTGTTTTCAATGCCTTGAATACAATTAAGGGATTTTATGCCGAAAACGACGTGACAAGAGCCGGTAATTATTTGCAAAAGTTTTCAAGATTACTGAGGGTTATGCTTACTGTAGATCAAGGCACAATAAAACTCGAAAAGGAACTAGAACTTATTTCGTTGTATTGCGAATTAATGCAAATAAGGCATGATTTTCACTTTAATTTTCATATTGACCTTGATGAAGATTTGGAGCTAGAAGAACATGTAATTCCGGCCATGCTTGTTCAGCCTTTTGTTGAAAATGCCATTATTCATGGATTGGTGCCAAAAAAAGAAAGCGGAACCGTTACTATTTCAGTTACTGAAAACAACGATATTCTAAATTTGATTATTGAAGATAACGGCGTTGGCCGTTCAATTAAAAGTAATAGCACACATACATCAAGAGCAACTGAGATTACAAAAGAGCGGCTAATGCTGCTCGAAAAATTAAATAAGACCAAGGCTCAAATAAACATTACCGACCTAATTGAAAACAACCAGCCAAAGGGAACCAAGGTGGTAATAGAAATTCCAGTAGTATATGAAATCTAAAAAGCTAAAGACACTTATTGTAGAAGACGAATTGCCAGCTAGAAAGGCTTTGAAATTTGAATTAAGAACACACTGCCCTGAAGTTGATGTAATTTCAGAAACAGGTAAGGTGCAAGAAGCAATTGACCTTATTGAAGAAAATGAACCAGACCTTGTTCTATTAGATATTCAATTAAGCGATGGTTCGGGCTTAGATGTTCTAAAAAGAGTGAAACGAAGCGATTTTCATGTAGTTTTTACAACGGCATTTAGTGAGTTTGCTATGACCGCCATAAAACTTAGCGCTCTCGATTATTTATTGAAACCCATTGATGGTGAGGAGTTAAAAAATGCAATTGAAAAAGCCTTGGATTATCCTAAGAAAGATGCCATTTTAAAGTGGGACAGCCTTGCGCATAATCTTCAAAATCAAGAGAATACACGTGTGGCTTTTCAAACCATGAAAGGTGTTCATGTTTTTAATATTCAAGAAATTATTCGATTTGAAGCAGATGTAAACTATGTACAGCTATTTACGCTCGATAAAAAGCTAATCTTATCAAAAACACTCAAAGAAGTTGATGCCATGATGAGTAAACAGGGATTTGTGCGCTCTCATCAGAGTCATTTGGTAAATCTTAGCCACGTAGATCAGTATAACCGAACCAAAAATCTACTAGAACTTAAAGATGGCAGCACGGTGCCTGTCTCTCAGCGAAAAAGAGCATTTACACTACAAGCCTTAAGTAACCTTTAAAAACTCAGAAAATCGAATTCTGAATCTAGAAGATCGGATGTGAAATTTCGAGAAACATAGTCCATTGATTTCATAATTCGGAATTCAATTGTTCAAATGTGTCATAGGTCAACAACAGTATACTATCGCTGTTTGTACTATTGCATAGCAAATATTTAGTGTAATGATACTGGTAATTTCTCCTGCCAAAACACTTGATTTCGAGTCAGAAAATATAAGTCCTGAATACTCTATTCCCAAGAGTCTTGAAAAGAGTGAGAAGATTGTGAATAAGCTCAAAAAAATGTCGGTGAAGAAGATCGGCGAACTAATGAGTATTAGCAAAGATCTTTCTAAATTAAATCAAGAACGATATTTAGATTGGGGTACTGATTTCAATGCTGAGAATGGAAAACCTGCCATTCAGGCATTTAAAGGGGATGTTTATTTAGGTTTAGATGTTCAGAGTTTTACCCAAGAAGATCTGGGGTTTGCCAATGAGCATTTGAGAATTCTTTCTGGTTTGCATGGCGTGCTACGTCCTCTTGATTTAATTAGACCATATAGATTAGAGATGGGTACTAAGCTACCCGTATTAAGAAAGAAAAACTTATATGAATTTTGGCAAGATGAAGTGACGAAGCGGGTTAATGGTTTCTTACAAGAAGTAGGCAGTGAATATTTAATCAATTTAGCTAGCGACGAGTATTTTAATGTGATTAACACTACTAGGTTAAAAGCTACTATAATAAAGCCAAGCTTTAAGGATTTTAAAAACGGACAGTATAAGGTGCTAAGTTTCTTTGCTAAAAAGGCGAGGGGAATGATGAGTGCTTATATCATTAAAAACAGAATCACTTCACCTGAAGAAATCAAAGGGTTCGATGCTGATGGCTATAGTTTTAATGCTGAACTATCAAATAATACCGAATGGGTGTTTACGAGAAACAACGAGAATTAAACTACTACAAGCCAATAATTAACTGGCTTTACTTAGGCATTATCATGGTTTTTATGATGGTAATGATTGGTGGCATCACTAGGCTTACAGATAGCGGGCTTAGCATGGTAGATTGGAAACCAATAATGGGAACCTTGCCACCTTTAAGCGAAGTGGAGTGGAATGAAACATTTGATAAGTACAAGGAATCGCCGCAGTTTAAAGAGTTAAACTCCCATTTTGAGTTGGCTGATTTTAAACGCATTTTCTTTTGGGAATATGTTCATCGTGTATTTGGAAGGTTAATTGGCTTGGTTTTCATATTTCCGTTCATTTTTTTCTTGATAAAGCGAAAAGTAAGTCGTCCATTATTTTGGAGGTTACTCCTAATATTGATACTTGGCGGATCTCAAGGTCTTTTAGGCTGGTTCATGGTAAAAAGTGGTTTGGTTGATATACCAACAGTTAACCACTTTAGGCTAGCTGCCCATTTGATGAATGCTTTTCTAGTTATGAGTGTAATATATTGGGTAACACTTGAAATAAGGTTTCCAAAAGAGCAGCAGCAAGCTTCGTTGAAAAAGTTTAAGAGATGGAACTTTGCATTACTAGCTATGGTAGCCTTACAGATTATGTATGGAGCCTTTGTAGCGGGTAAAGATGCTGGCCTTATGCATAATACTTGGCCACTAATGGATGGACATTATATTCATCCCGCTGCCCTTTCTATTGATGCTTTTTGGTATAGCGTGGCTCACAATAAATCAACCATACAATTCATTCATAGAACATTAGCAATTTTGGTTTTTGTCTTTGCGCTTTCTCTATTTTGGGAGTCAGCTAAAAAGAAACTCATGGGTTCACTCAAAAAGAGCTACGGCATTATTGCAACCGTAGTTTTCGCTCAATTTGTTCTTGGTGTGCTCACCTTGATTTTAAAAGTACCTATCACTTTGGCAGTATTACACCAATTGGGTGCACTTGTGCTTTTGTTGGGAACAATAAGGGCTATTTATTTTACGAAAAGTATTTAGGCAAGAAATACGGTGCTAACCAACCTTTTCTCCGTTCTCAACTTGTTGATTAGGTTCAATCAATACAACACCTTTGCTGTTGTAAACCCCCATTACCAAACATTCGCTCATAAAAGGGCCAATTTGCTTTGGCGGAAAGTTGACAACCGCCATAATTTGCTTACCAACTAATTCTTCACAGTTATATAGCTCGGTAATTTGAGCACTACTTTTTTTAGTGCCAAGCTCAGTACCAAAGTCTATTTCAAGTTTATATGCAGGTTTTTTTGCTTCTTTAAAAACAGAAGCCTTTGCAATAGTGCCAATGCGTATGTCTAATTTTTCAAAATCACTCCAACTAATCATTTAGGATTGATTCTATGAGATAATTTGAGTAGTTAATGAGCGATTGCCTTTTTGCTTCATCCTTTGATAAGGCGCTTGAATTTTTCGCCTTGCTTTTAGCAAAGTACTTGCCTGATTGATTTTCAATGTCTTTTGCGGTGGCTAAATAAACACTTGTGCGTGCTCCTTTTTCTGGACCAATCATAAGAAGCTGAAATATCTTGAGTATGATTTTCATTGCTCCATCAAATTGATCACCAAAGCCAGTTCTTACTACACCAGGGTGAAGGCAATATGCTGTAATTCCATCTTCGCCGTATTTATGAGCCCAATACTTTGCGCTAAAAATATTATATAGTTTGGCATTGGCATAAGACGTTAAGGGTTTCCATGCTGTCTTATTCTCTAAGTCATTTTCATCCCACCTTGCCTGAGTATGTGCTGCAGAGCTCACATTTATTATTCGAGCCTTACTATTTATAAGCGTAGGAAGTAGTCTTTCGGTAAGATGATACGGTCCCAAATGGTTCATGGCAAAGGTTTGCTCAACGCCTTCTTTGGTTAAGCTCGTTTCGGTGAAAATACCACCTGCATTATTAAGCAGAATATCAATTCTGCCATTCAAAACTTCATTGATTTCGGCAATTGTGGTGTCAACACTTTTTACCAATGATAGATCACAAATGCTAAAACCCACATTAGCATTTGGATTTATTTTCTCAAGTTCAGCTACAAGCATCTGAGCTTTTGACTTATTACGAGCCAAAAAATGAAGATCATAACCTTTCTTTACCAAGGCTTTGGCAGTTGCTTTTCCAATTCCTGAGGTGGCTCCTGTAATGAGTACTTGTTTGGTCATGATTTTTACTTTTTGTTAGAAGGTATTTATCTAAATCAATTTTTTGGCTTGCTTTACATGCGCCAGGTGATGGTTTCCGTGCCAAGCATATAGAGCAATTACTTCCCAAATTTTGTAGGTCTTTTTATATTCTGGATGCTCGTAGGTTCTTTCGAACTCTCCATGCCTTAGCGAATCAAAAAGCGTTAATAGTCTTTGGTGTATACCATCAATAATCTTGATTGAAGGTTCTATAGGTCCATCTTCAGCGTCAATTAAATATGCCCAAGAATCTTGATCATATGGCAAAATACTAGGGTTGTTTTGTGTAAGTGCTAGTCTTACTCTTAGGTACATATTTATGTGGCTATCGGCAATATGGCTTACTACTTGTCTAATGGTCCAACCTCCATCTCTATAGGGGGTTTCTAAATCATCATCATCAAGCCCTTTAACTTCTTGCTCCAATTTAGCAGGAAGGGTCATTAGATCATCCATCCAGTTTTTTAAATCTGCTTCAGTATAGCTACTTGGTGCTTTAAATTCTCCAATTGGGTACTTCTCTTCGCTCATTGTTTTGCTTTTGCTAGTTTAGCGCATTCCAAAAGTAAATGATTTGAAAGCGCGATTCAAAATTCCTTCACCTTTAGCTATTGCTCTAGGCTTAACATTATTTGTAATGTTATGTGCCACTTTTTTTACAAGGGTTGATGGTCAGGGTTTTATAGAGCATTTGGCATTTATAGGCGAGTCTTGGTACAACGGGGTATGGAGCCTTTTGGCTTTCACCATGCAAATGGTTATGATTTTGGTTTTGGGTCATATGATTGCCCTGAGTCCATTTGTAAACAAGCTTATTTTTTGGCTAATTGAAAGGTTTAACAATATAAATACAGCCACGGTTGCTGTTGTAGTGGCTACACTTTTAGTTGGTTTTTTAAATTGGGGGCTGGGTTTAATTTTTGGAGCAGTAATAGCTCGAAAGCTAGGTGAATTTGCGGCAGAAAGAAATTTAAAGATTAATTACCCTTTAGTGGGGGCAGCCGGTTATTCAGGGTTAATGATTTGGCATGGTGGCTTAAGTGGTTCGGCACCATTAACAGTAGCGGCAAGTGGTCATTTTTTAGAAGATAAAATTGGGGTGATAAGTACTTCAGAAACCATTTTCAGTACTTCTAACCTAATTATTAATGCCGTTCTGATTTTAGCTTTGGCTGTATTTGTATATCTATTGGCTAAAAAGGGTAGGCAAGCTGAAAAGCCTGCTCATTGGCGTTTAGGAGAATCAACCCTAAAGGCAGAGAAAGAAAAACTAAAACCTAACTTTATAATTGTGTTTTTTGGGGTATTGATGCTATTGATTTCGATAGTATTATTCTTTGATAGCTGGCATGACACCAAAGATCCTTTTGCGGTATTAAATCTCAACTACATAAACTTCTTTCTTTTTGGTTTGACATTTATTCTACTCGGAAACATAAAAAAGGTGGAAGCGGCAGTGGGAGACGCAAGTATTAGTGCAGCTGGAATTCTAATTCAATTTCCGCTTTATGCTGGCATTATGGGCGTAATGAAATCCACGGGAATGATAGGTGATATGGCTGATTTTTTTATCTCAATTTCTAATGAAAACACTTATCCCATCTACACCTTGATTAGCTCAGGCATTGTAAACCTAATGGTGCCAAGTGGGGGAGGGCAATGGGCAGTGCAGGGGCCAATAGTTATTGAAGCGGCTCAGAGTTTAAATATTTCAGTTTCTAAATGCATTATGGCCTTAGCCTATGGCGATGAGTTAACCAATATGGTACAGCCATTTTGGGCATTGCCCTTACTTGGCATTACCAAGCTAAAAGCATCAGAGTTGTTGCCTAATACCTTAAAGTTTATGGCTGTGGGTTTTGTGGTTTACGCTTTGGGGCTGCTTGTGTTTTAGCATTACATCGATTACAAGTCTGTCTTAGCTTCCGATACGAATTGAAAATTCAATCGATTTTGATTATGTCTATCAAAGAATGTTTATTTGAACTTTCTACCTTCGAAAACCCAGCTCTTGAATTAAATAAACTAACCATTTACCCTAACCCATCAAATAATGGTACTTTTATTTTGAATACAAGTAGTAATGAAGCTATGCTTATTGAAGTTTACAGTACAGAAGGTAAGTTATTATTGAGTGAATTGCTTAAGCCAAATGCCAATAATGAGTTTGTTTTAAAAACTGAACTTAGTAATGGTATATTCCTTTTAAAATCAACCCAAGGCGAATCGGTTTATGTTAAATCTATTAGCATTGAATAGTATTTTAAGTAAAACAACCCCAAGTAAGCAATTTCTTGGGGTTATTTTTTTTACTACTTGGTCATTTATCCTTGCAGGGCAAAATCTAATTGTAAACCCATCGTTCGAGAACTTTACCAAACCTTGTAAGTGGGATATAACATCTTATGATATTTATCAAAAGTTTAATGGTTGGATTTTTAGTAATGATCGATGGCAATTTAACGCCAATTGCTTTTCAGAAACAACATTAGATAAAGGTGTTCCATGGCTAGTTAAAGGAAAAGCTCCATTTCATAGAAATGTAGCAATTTCAAATGGTTTTGGTTCATGTTCCAAACAAGAATTATTGCAATTAGGTTTTTTACCTTCCAAAGTTGATCTAATGATTGGCTCCCTAAATGATACATTAATTCCAGGTCAGAAATACTATTTTTCATATCATTTGAGCCCAAGCTACTACACTTACTTTTCTGAATTTCCGAACGGTCAACGATTAGCAGACCTGTCTTTGGCAACTTCTAACTTTGTTTTTTCTAGTTTAACCGCGTATGAAGCATCGCAAATAATGGCTGGCAAATACCGCTATGGCCCACCCAATAATGGTTTACCTCCACCTGATTATATTAATCCACCTGATAATATTATGAATGGAAACCTTGACAGCAATTGGAATGAAGTAAAAGGGGTTTTTATAGCCGATACTTTTAGTACGTATTTCTACTTTGGCTCTAATGGTAATTGGTGGCGCGACGAAATGGAAGGTCACTACTCTCATATAGTTGGGGTTGATTATTCTGATACTGCGGGTATTAGAAATGACTTAATATCATATGGTGGAGAATATACTTTTGATGCCTTTACTTTAATTCCCTACCCTGAACTAGGTGATGCGGTTGCATTATGTCATAATCAATTAGAATTAGACCCAAAAACACCTAAAAACCGCTTGGTGTGGTTTGATGGTGATACCACAAGTAAAACCAAAATAATTACCCAACCGGGTACTTATTGGGTAACTGCAAGAACGCAGTTTAGCTCAATAACTGATACCATTGTGGTTTTACCAAATAAACAAACAACTTGGCCTGACACAACTGTATTTTGTTTAAATGATGAAAAATTACTTGAAATAGATGATGCAAGCAATACTCCTATTTGGAACGAAACTGACACAGTATTACGATACAAGGTAAGCGAAAATCAAAACGTTAAAGTAAACTACAGAGACAAACAAGGCTGTGAAACACATTTGAGCACCTTTACCTGTATAGACAGTGTTTCAATTTCACGTATTACTGATTTTAACCTATGTGAATCTGAAAATTTAATTGTTAAACCCAAAGGCACTTTAGCCCAAAATTATACTTTAAACAATACCAATTTTAAAGACTCCATCTCAATTAAAAATGACGGGAGTTTTAAGCTTTTTGCAAACGGTAAATTCTGCAAAGATTCTACTCAATTTAATGTGCTTTTTGAAAAAATTGAACCACCTTATTTAAAGCAAATTAATGTTTGCTATGGTGATGTCATAGAACCAAAAAAGAAATCTGAATATACTCCGAATAACAATCTTTATATAGAAAACCTCGCAAACGACACAGTCATTTATTACTCTTGGTCTCAACCATTGTGTGGCTTAATTTCAGATAGTATTCTTATAAAAATGAAGGCTTGCAATTGCGAAGCGTTTGTACCCAATGCAATAAGCCCAGATAATAATGGTGTTAATGATGAATTTAGTGTTGAAATACCTTGCGATGTTAACCAGTTTGAACTTCTTGTTTTTAATAGATGGGGCCAAAGAATTGCTCATAGGATAGATGAAAAAGAGAGTATTAAAGCTAACGAATGGCCTATTGGAACATATTTTTATATTTTAAATTACAGTACTACAAACGGCGAAGAATTTCATCAAAGTGGGAATGTTCAGGTAATAAAATAGAAAGTTCTACTCCTTCACAAATCGTTTTACCATCTGGTCTCCACTTTCGTTTTCAAAGCGAATGAGGTACATGCCACTTTGATAGGCTCTTAGATCAATTTGTACTTTCTTTTCATTAACCATGTTTCTGTAGACCTCTTGACCTTGAAGGTTTACAATGCTCAATTGGCCACTATTAGCTTCATTAAACTCTAGAAGAATAAAATCCTTGGCGGGGTTTGGATAAATGGTCATTTCATTTTCTACCCAAACATCATTTCTGCTTAGCGTAGCATCACTCCCAAATACTGGTCTAATTAAAGGTGTACCTACAATTTTAGAATTCTCCCATTGTCCTGCAGCATTAAAATATAAGTTCGGATTTGGCTGATTATCATTAAAGTACCGATAGTCTAAATCAACTCCTACATTTAGGTTGAAGACTGAAAACTGCTCCCAACCCACGTAAAATTGGGTGGATACAAACACAGGCTCAGTAAGCTCATATAGTGCAAAACCATTATTTAAATCCGTGTAAACAGGCTTAACGCTGGAAATTCTAGCAATTTCAATCGGCTCTGGAAATAGCCTAGACCAAACTATGATATTGAACTTTTGTTGATCAGGTAGTACTTCGTTTCCACCTGTAAAATTGAAAGCGATATATTTCAAAGTATCACTTCTTGATAATGAGAACTTTAATGCAACAGACCCCTGTCTTGTGTTTTTTAATCCATAACCTCCTTCAGCGCTTCCATCATCATAAGCCAAGTAATTATCAAAATATTGATGCATTATATATTCATCATTATCACTAAGCAGCTCAATGGGCTCGTTTACACTATTTGAAGATACACTTAACTTAAGCTGTAACTTTATATTTTGATTACTCAATGTGTCGAAATAAGCAAAAGGGAGAAGGTTTGACTGTGCCGCTGATTTTCTTCCAAATGCAGGTACATCGGTTATTTGCTGCCTTAGCTCTCTAGTGCTATCTATTCCGCGATTATTTGTTAAATCGTTTATTACATAATAAACATCGGGACTTTGTTGATTTGTAGCCTTGTTATAAACGTTGTATTCTATTTCACTATTTCTATAAAGGCTTCTATCTTCTCTATAATGCCGCCATGGCATTGAATAGTAGTTTTTAAACAAACCTTTTGGTTGGCGGTAAATCCCAACATCTTCAAGTATAGTATCACCAAGTGTTCTGTTTTGGTCAAGATAAACATAATCAAGATGCCAGTGATCTAAGGCTCCAGTTCTATTCCCATAATTTCTAAATCTAAATTGAAAAGAATCATGAAAAAAAGAACCATCGTTAAGGGCATTTACCTTTATAAAATATGTTCTAAATGGGTATATTGAAAAAGAGTCAAAGTCAGCATTTTTGGCCCAAACTCTAAGCCAATCGTTATTATCTTTTTTAAACTCTACCATGAAACTATCATTGGTTTCAGGATTTTCTCCAACTCCTTTTTGTTGTAGATAAAAGCTTAAATAAACACTATCACCCGCACTTAAGGTACTTAAATCAAGGGGTAAACTAGTAAGCGTATCACAAGGCTTTGGATTGTTATTACCATCTATATTGTATGGGTATCCGTTTTTGTTTAGTCCATCAAAAGTGGCTACCCCATGGCTTGGTGGCTGTATGGCAAAACTGCTGTTTACAAATACAGATCTGTTGGTCCAACGATTTTTTGATGGATAAACTCTTGTAGTTGAAAAGTCATCGAAGAAAGGCAGTTTAAGAACCTGCTTTTTTTTGTTAGCATAAACAGGTTCTCTTTCATTTTCTAGATAATCAATTATTGTTGGGTTTCTCTTAAGTGCCGAAATTTCTTCGTCTTGTGCCAATAATGGATTAAAACATGAAAGTAAAATGTATAAACTAAAGAGCTTCTGTAGTGTCTTTTGGCTCACGGTAAAATTCTATTTTATCACGGTATAAATCATTAAACGTTATTGAGTCGCAAATCCATATATGAATGGGCTCATTTGGTTTAATAATTACGCCAGGCCGTGGGTCTTGTTTGTAGATTTTGGCGGTTGCTATTTTATCATTTAACTCTGTAGAGTCAATATCGCCAATTAATCGATTTTGCATATGAAGCATTGATAAGGCTAAGCTGTAATCCATTTCCATAAGATCAGGAGCGGTCAATGGTCTGCCATCACTAGAGCCATCACCCAATACTAGGGTAACTTTGGTACCTTTTGGTAGTTTTGTTTCCCAGTCTACTTCTTTATCATCTACTTTAATTTTTAATACCCAATCCAAGCCAGGGTCTGGTTCGTATTCACTATCAGGGTCTACTACAAAGCCTGCATTTTCAAGAATTCTAATTGCGCCCCGCTCCATTTGATTGCTTAAATCTTTAAGCGTAATCATAGGTGGCTTGTCAGAGTTAATGGTAAGATAAATAGTTCTACCAGGTTTTACCATACTTTCACCAGCCGGCAATTGATCTACAATGGCTCTTTTTGGAAGCTTTTTCGTAAACGCTGTATCATTTATAACATAATTGAGCCCACGCTGTTCGCACATGCGTTTTACGTCGGCTTCAACTAACCCTTTAAAATCGGGTACTGTAATTTTTTCACCATTCAAGGTTTGTTTACGCAATTGACATTCGGTAACAAATAGAATTAGAACTCCCAAAAAACCAATAACGAGAAGGTTTCTAACTAAAATGTTTTTGAAAAAGGCCTTGATCTTATTCACTGGTAGCAAATTTACGTTGTGTTCCTATGGTAATTAGTTTTTCTAAGAATTGTGCTGGTTTCAAATTAGCAATTGCCGCCTGGTGAAATATGGCAGTTGCAGGTGTAAGGCCAGGAAGTGAGTTGATTTCAATTACAATTACTTCAACCTTTTCTGGATTAAAAATTCTTACAAAAGCATCAATTCGGCAATAGCCTTCTACGTTTAAAAGGTCAGCTGTTTTAGCCAATTCAGTCTTTACCCGGGCACTTATCCCAGCATTATCGGCAGGTACAGGATTGTATCTGGCGGGTGTTATATTTTGTCCTTCGCCCGCCAAAAATTTTTCTTCTAAGCTTAAAATACCACCTTCGGCTACGGCTTCGCTTGCTTCAAATACATCATAGGTTTTTGTGCCATCTTTATTGGTGCTAATTAGCATTCCGCCTGTTACTTCAATAAAGTGTGCAGCACCATTGGGGCTTATCAATTCTTCAATTAAAAAACCTTGCTTTAAAGGAAACTCCTCATTTGTTTTCAATGAAAGCTTTTCGCACATTTCGGCGGTCAAATCAAGCTCATCTCGCAATATGGCTTCAGCAAAATCAACCAGTTCTTGTCTTGAGTCAATTTTTTTAACTGCTGAGCTACATCCATCATCTGCAGGTTTGGCAATTAAAGGGAATCCATAATCCTTTTCAATTTCATTAAAAACAACATCTGCATTTTTAAGCCAATCTTCTTTCCAAACCATGCGGTGCTTGGCAACCAAAACGCCATTATTTAGTAGAATTTCGTTGGTTTGGTATTTGTCTATTGTTGTGCCTGAAGATTTAGGTCCAGAACCGTTATATGGAATTCCATATTTGTCTAAATGACCTTGTAGTGTGCCATCTTCACCAGGGCGACCATGCAAGGCAATAAATGCAAAATCAATCTCAGTAGAAAGGTCTTCAAGCTTTATTTCTCTTGGATAAAAGTCATAATCTTTGGCAGCAAATGTGCCGGTAATGCCATCAGCTTCTTCAATAATCTTATGAATTATGGGGTCTATTTTAAAGGCGGCAATTTTATCTCTTATATCGTCAGCATTATCCTTCAACATTAAGTTGATCGGAATTCGATGTAGAATGATTTCATCCTGGTCATTCTTACTCAAAAAAAGTGGAATGGTTTCAAAATTGCCTGATGAAGAAAGCTTCTCAAAAACGTTTCTTCCACTCTCAACTGAGATATGCCGCTCTGATGAATAGCCCCCGAATATCACTCCAACTTTACGTTTGTCTTGCATTTTACTAGAAGCTTCAGTAATATCTTTAGCTAACTTTTTGTGCAAGGAAGCAACTTTGTGAGGATGATAAGCGGTATTTCTTCTTTCGACCAAACTTTGGTTTAGGATATAGGTTAAGAATTGGGTTGGGTTTAACCCAATTTCGGCCGCCTGATGGAAGAAGAAAGATGAAGGCATCATGCCCGAGGTAGTATTCGGGTCGTTTAAGAACACTTCGCCATCAGAGGCAATGAAACCGTCAATTCTGGCATAAACGTTGAATTCAAAGAACTCAAATAGTTCAACACAAGCTGAACGGATGCTTTCTATTTGTTCAGGTGCAATCTCTATTGGAGTTACTTTTCTCGTAATTCCTGGTAAGTATTTTGAACGGTAATCAAACAACTCATGTGCCTTGCGAATCTCTGTAGGCGGTAAGGCAACACTTTTACCATTTTCGTCTCTTACTACGATACAAGAGAACTCTTTTCCGCTTAATTTTTCTTCAACTACAATCTTATTCTCGCCATGTGCACTTTCAAGTTCTACTTCTTCAGAGGTTTCAAAAGCTTCATTGAGTTTTTGAATGGCCTTATTGTGAAAATGTATTAACTCGCCACCGATATAAGCTGGTAAACCGAGCCCGTGCTGAAGGTCGAACAATTCTCTAACCTTCATTTCTTTTTGCTCAGTGCTTAGCTCAACCCAATCAGACTTATTTATTTTTTGACGGAATAGTGTTTTCTTAATGCAAGCCTTAAAAGAATCAAAATCATTCTCGTTTAAGAAATGAACGCCAATACTGCTTCCCTGAGATGATGCCTTAACTACTACTGGATATTTTAAAGCTTTGGCTTTTGTGTAGCAAGCTTCAGGATCATTATCAAATTCATTACGGCTAAAAGTGATAAAATCATTCACCTTTATGCCCGCAGCCTTCATCAGCTTTTTCTGAAGGGCCTTGCTAATTCCTACTGCAGAAGCATAAACCCCTGAACCGGTATACGGTATTTCGTAATAATCGAGCAAACCTTGAATAAAACCATCCTCTCCATATGGGCCATGCAATGCTAAAAAAGCAATATCAATTTTGTCAGATAACTTAGTTGGTGCAATGGGTCTTCCAATACTATTTAGCAGGCTTTCGCTATTTGCTTGTTCACCTAAACTTTCTGTATATATCTGAAAACGTTGCTCTTCAAAAGGAACAAACTGAGCTGGTGGAAAAAAGTCGCGTATGGTTCCTTTGTAAATGTATTGCCAATCAATTTCTATCATATTGCCCATTCCATCAATAAAAATGGGGATTGGTTCAAAAATGGCCTTGTCTAGTGCATCGTATACGGTTCGTCCACCTGCAAAAGAGATTTCGCGTTCGCGAGATTTTCCTCCGAAAAATATACCTACTCTAATCATGTTTAGTATTGGCGATTGCAAACAAAAATGGTCAAATACCTACTTATTGAGCTTTTTTCTTTCCACATATTTTAGCCACTTGTAACGTAAATAATTCCAAAGGCCAACGTCGGTATTTTCAGCAAAGTATCTTCTGGCATTTTTGTAATGGTCTGTTTTTACATTTTTTATCAAGTTATCAACTTTGCAAAGAGAAATTTCGGTTCCGGCATTTTCCCAAAGTATATTTAGTTCAATAGGCTTTAGTTCATCAGAAAAAGTGGCAATGGCGTTTTTGCAGGGTTTTGATGTAAGCCAATATTTACCACCATATGATATTGGTTTAAAGCCCTGTAGATCAATAGTAAAATCTTCTAAAGAAATGTTGTGCTTTTGAGCTAATGCTGTGTAGTGCTCAGGTTCTAGTTCAAAATATGCGTCGTATTTGTAGCAATCTTCTAATGAAACAAACTTGTACTCGAACAAATGGTTTTGCAAAGGCACTTGAAAAAAGCCTGCGTCTATATTATTTGGATGATGAGTGCCTGTTTTTCCTTGATTTGAACTTAGGGAGATTTGTGGCCAAATGCTATATAAGCCTTGATCAATTAGATATTGATTGTGCTGAAACTCCCAATTTTCATGGCCAAACTTTTGGATATAGCTTGGGGTAAAAACTTCAACTATATTTTTTTGAGCAAGCCAGTTTCTAAAGTTAGACCATTGTTTTTTTGTAAAAAGTTGACCGCGAGTTGAAGTTTTTTGGATGGCAAAGGCATCGTACTGTTGGTTTATAGTTGAAAATGGGAGACCAGAAATTGAATTTTTAGTGTAGTTGTAAAGGCTAATTTGCGCGATATTTTGATTGACTCCATAAAACTCAAGGGCCTTAATCGCAAAATCATAGAAATATGGTGAAACTAGCGAATCATCTTCAAGAATAATAATAGAGTCATATTCGAGACTAAGGTCACCACATCGTCTTAAATTTTCATCCAGATCAATTCTTTCTTCATCATGAATTATCCTCTTCTCACCATTAATCCACTTGTAATTTTCTATGTACTTTATTACAGCTTCCGTTGCTCCTTTGTGATAACGAAAAACTAATCTTGTATTATGTGGGATTTTAGCTTTCTCAATAGACCAAAGAAGCCTTTTTAGACTTTGTAGCCTTGTATAAATGGGGATTACTATTGAAGGACTAATCAAATCGTAGCTTTTTACTAATAAGAACCTTAAGCAATGCCCAATAATATACTTTCTGATGCCAAAACTCTGCCCAAATTACTTTATAAAGGGGCCATTTGCCTTCTATTACTGCAGGCTGTTGTTTAATGCGTTTTATGGTATATAAGAATTTGAAAGGTCCTTTTAAAAATTCGATAAACGAGACCACCGGCAGTTTCTTAATCCTACTTGGGTAGCTCTTGTTTAACTGTTTAATACCTTGTAAAACCCTTATTTGCTTTTTGTACTTGGCCCATAGGCCTCTAGGCTTGTGAAAAACATGATTGTTTTCAATAAATGTCATTTTAAAACCAGCATGCCAGCATCGATTACCAAACTCAAAATCTCCTCCAGAAAGCAATTCTTCATTAAATAATCCCGTTTCTTCAAAAAGTCGTTTTTCAACCAATAAAAAGGCGGTTGCGCCAAAGTGATTTTGCTCCCAATAAGACTTACATCTAAATTCTATAAATTCAGAGTATTGTTTCATTAAACCGGCATTGGCAGGTATGTCAAGATTAATGTCAAAAGCTAAATATGAATTTCGCTCTTGTTTTTTATTTAGATATTGATACCAATTGGGCTTAACAGTTACTCCGGCATCAACAAAAAGAATCCAATTAAAATGGGCTTGATTTATACCCTTGTTTCTTGCATAATAAGACCCTTTTTGTGTTGCGATTTTAATTTCTTTTAGCCCTTGATCTGTCAACCAATCAGTGATTAATCTATTGGAGCCATCATTACAAACAATTATCTCATACGCAACGGGTATATTACTTTTTCTGAGTTGTGAAATTGTAACCTTTAGGCCTTCAAGATCCTTGAAAACCGGAATTACAATTGAAATGCCGTTAATTGAGCTAATCACCTAAAATTACTTGCTTATACAAAGGTTTTAATTTTTGCCAATCAAAGCTTTCTTCAACTGTTTTTATTGCAGCTTTTGATTTTGATTCCAATATACTTGGTTCAAGCATTTTTTCAATAGCCTTTGCCATTGCAGAATAATCTCTTTCATTACAAAGTATACCGTTGCGCTCATTTACCGCAAAAGGAATATCACAGTGAAAAGTTGAAATAATAGGTAATCCAGTGGCCATTAATTCTAAAAAAGTTACAGGAAAACCACCTTCACAATCTCTATCTGCCGCCCACTGGCTAGGCATAAGGCCAAAATCGCATAGCTGCGCAATGTCACCTAAAACTTGTCTTGAAACGAAGCCATGTCTTACAATATTTGGTTTTAATATGTCGTCATTAAATAGCTTTTCAAGCTGATGGTTGTAAGTGGCGTCTTGAGCGGTCGAATTGATTTTATCACCAACCACATGTATTTGAAGTCTTTTGTTTGGTTGTGTTTTAATAAACTCCTTACAAGCCAAAAGAGCAGTATCAATTCCCTTTTTTTCTTTAAATGCACCTGCAATTAGAATATTGGTAGAATCCCTAATACTTCGGATAAAAGGTGATTCTAAAGATTTTACACCAAATGGGAGTACCTTGATCTTGCTTGCAACGCAGCCTTTGCTTATCAATTCAGATTTCATGAATGGGCCTTCGGTAATTACAACTTCAGCTTTTTCAAAGAGCTCTTGATATCTTTCGTACCATATTTGATTTTCAAAAGGAAGCCTATGCAAGTCATATCCGTAAAAACGAACGATCCTTCGGTCACAGGGAACATTAAGATCATGCCAGGCTCTATTTCCAAAGTGAGAAAAAAGGATTCGTTTATCAGACCTTGAATTTTGAATTCTTTTTGCTCGAAAATTCGAATTGAGTTTTTTCAATAATCCATTTGGCTTCTTAAAAGAAATGGGCTGTTTTGGATAGTTTTCTAGAAGCGTATCAGCCAAAACAGTTTGTTTTTCCATTTCAAAAAGCGCCATTTGGTCAGTTATCCAACCTTGTGTTTTAGGCAACCATCTGTTTACTGAGTGAAAAATATGATAGTCCTTTATCACGAAGGCAAAAGTAGGTTGATTCAATCCAATCGATCGAATTTGCGATTAAAGTCGCCATTGGAAACAGATTTAATATGCTATAAAGATTATGCTTTGATTACAAATCAAAGTAAGTGACGCTACTTTTAACTCGGAACAAAAATCTATAAACTAAAAATGTATGTTTGAATTCTCATGAATTACATAAGAACGGCATATAGAATTTTCTTTTTTGCGCTATTCACATTTATTGCGGCCTTAATTGCAATGATAATGAAAGTACTTGGCGCAAAGCATGCGCGGGTATTTAAGGCTTATAACGCCTGGAAGAAGAGTATTCTTTGGATTATGAACATAAAAGTAATTGAAGAAGGAGAACCAATAAAAGAGCCGGGAATTTTAATGGCCAATCATAGATCTTATGTTGATATTGCCATTACCCCTTCAAAAGTGCCGTATGTAATTGTAGCTAAAAAGTCTGTTAAAAGCTGGCCAATTGTAGGTTTTGGAGGTAAATCAATAAGCACGATTTGGGTAGATAGAAGCAGTAAAGAGAGCAGGCAAGAAACAAGAGAGCAAATGCGTAATAGGCTTGAGAATGGTGGAAGCGTTTTGGTTTTTCCTGAAGGAACAACTGATGCAGGCCCTGGTTTGCTTGAGTTAAAGCCAGGAATGTTTTATGCATGTGCCGATGGTGGATTCCCGATTCATCCTTTTGCAATTGAATATGAAAACCCAGACATTGCTTGGGTAGGTGATGATTTATTTATACCTCATTTTGTTAAGCATTTTGGAGGAAGAAGAGTGAAGGTTAAGGTTCGCTACGGACCAACTTTCAAAGGAGATGATGGAGATAAGTTAAAAGAAGAAACTTATGATTGGTTAGATAAGAATCTTAGAGAAATGAGGTCAGAATGGGATAATCAAAATCACCCGAATTAAGGTTGAAGTTAATTGGGCTAGTTGCCTAACCTCAAAAAACTTCAACCCAAATTAGTTATGTAAGAGGTTAAACAGTTTCAAGAACATTCACCTTTAGATATATACGTTCTCCTACAAGGCCATCCTTTTTTACATCTTTTAGAATAAAATGGCTTTTTGAAGATCTAAGAGAATTGCCTATGTTACACGTGTGCAGTTTTTCGTATTCTTCAAACGTAATGGCGCTTCTTTCATCAAGCGTTTCAAAAAGGTTCCAATTGGCTACTTGACTAGTAAATCCAGCTGCCAGTTTCGCAGAAAACACCTTGGATTTTGAACCACTTCCATAAGCAATAAAGCCAATTTCGTTTCCAGCATTCTCTTCAGATAAATGACTCAAAGTGCTCATAAGTGCCATAAAGATTGATGCTGTATACATGTTGCCTACTTCGCTTGAAGCTTTATCTCCATGAGCAATTTTTGATGAAACGAACTTTTTGTAGGTGCTAGACTTGGTAACTGCTCTCAAAAAACCTTGTTCATCTTCTTTGATCCCAATTTCATTCTCTAGGGCAGTAAGTTCATTATTCTTTTTAAAGTTTTCTAAGAAAATCGAAGAAATGATTCTTCTTCCATGAAATGCATAAGGCAAATGAAAAACCAAATGATCCATTTTTTCAAGACCAAATCCGTTTTCGGTTTCAAACCGATTGTAAGCCTCAGTCATTCTATCTTCATAGCATTTGTTGCTAAACTGGCCGTCGAAAACAGGCGTTTCTCTAAACTCTTCTAAATAAGTTTCGGTGGTCTCCAGCTCTTTTTTTAGTGAAGCTCCATCTTTTAAGTCAGAAAAATTTGTTTTTCTCCTTGGTTTAAAAAAGTCGTGTACACTTTTTGTAGAAACAGCCCATTCAGTGCTGAACTCTACTAATTTAGGGTTGTTTGAAACTAAGGCTGCCACTGCACCTGCCCCTTGGGTGTACTCACCTGAAGATTCAAGCTCGTACTTAGCATAATCGCTGGCAATAATAATTCCCTTTCTGTTTTTGCCGGCCTTAACCCAATCAACAGTGTTTTGCAAGGCGTCAATAGCGCCAATACAGGCAAAGGTCATGTCTACACAATCTATATGCGTACAAGAATCTTTACCAAATTTTGGTTCTAAATATTCTTGCAGCATTTCTAGCGCATAGGTTGCCGTGGGTTTGGCACTATCTAAGGCAGATTCGGTGCCCAGATATATTCTGCCAATTTCAGCCGGATTTAAATTGTTTTGATCAAATAACCTTATCAGAGAATTTGCAGCCATAGTGGCAGCATCTTCTCCATAGTCAGGCAAGGCCATTTTTTCTAATCCTAGGCCTTTTTTGAGCTTCATCACTTCAATGTTTCTTGCCTGCCCAAAATCTTCAATAGATAGATAAATATTAGGAACATAAAATGCCAAATCTTCGATTCCTACTCTCATTAATTCTTAGTTGTTTCTAAATTAAACTCGAAGTAATAAAAATGGTTTTGAAATTAAAGCTATTGATGAGCATTACTTGAAAAAATAAAATTCTTTAGCATAGTTTAATTCTTCTTAGATACTATGCCCAAAGCCTAATTGGCTTTAGCTTTGTGGTTTAAGAATTTTGTTATAAGTCAATGAAGGTTAGTCACCTAATATTAGTGCTTCTTCCAGTTGTTTTATGGTCGTGCGGCGACGGAATTAGCGGAGAAGAATTTGAAAACCAGGCACCGGAAACGTATTCGGTAGTAGATAAAATTAATAGAGCAGGAGACCAACGCTTTGTTTCGCAAATAAATATCCAATGGTGGGGAGATGACCCTGACGGTTTAGTAACAGGTTTTGAGTATTCTACAAACGGTGGTGAAAGTTGGAGTTTTACAGAAAAGCAAGACAGTAACTTTTTAGTGAGCTTGCCCGAAGGTGCCGATACTTTTGATTTCGCCTTTTGGGTAAGGGCAATTGATAATGAAGGATTAGCAGATCCTACCCCAAAGGTTGTTGTTTTTCCAGTAAAAAATTCAGCACCTAGTGTTTCATTTGATATACCACAGGGCACCCCAAGTAGTCCTGGAAGATGGCCAAAAAAGACTTTTCCTATTCTTCAATTTAAATGGCTGGTTGATGACCCAGATGGCTTTGCTAACCTAGACTATATTGAGTTCTTTGCTAATGACACAACAGGAGAAGGTGTTTTAATTTCTAAAGATTTTAGTTCATTACTATTAGAAGCTGACAACCCTGAAAGCGATGTTACCAATGCTACCATTTACTTGGGAAGTACGCTGCAAGCCACCGATGATAAAATTGAAGGTTTAAGGCTTAACGCGAAAAATGTATTTTACCTAAGGGCTACAGATAAAGTTGGCGCTAAAAGTGGGTTTGCGAGAACCGACTCAATTTTTCTAAAGAAGAAAGTTTCAGATGCATTATTGGTAAATGCTTACAATAGTCAATTAGAACGAAGGGAAGATTTTTTTATTGAAAACTTACTAGCAGCGGGTATTACAAGCTTTGATACCATACGAGTTAATGAAATTGAAGGGGATAGGTACACCCAGCTTGCAGCCGATAATGTTACCCAATCAAGAATATTTGCGCTATTTGATGTATTAATTTGGTTTGGCCAAGATGCATCTTATACATTAACCTTGGCGCAAAGAACAACAGGCGACTTTTTAACAAATGGAGGCAAAATGTTTGTTTCAGTGTTTTTTAGTACGGGAGTTGATCAACAAAGTACATATTTAGATTTTACACCAATAGATAGTTTGGTAGAACCTACTGGGGGTGTTTTTTTTATGGATAAAAAGGCACAAGCCGTGGCGGTGAATGCTGATTGGCCAACTTTAGAAGCACCGAGAATTATTACTAGTACGAGGCCCTTTTATCCAGGGTTTGGTGTAAAGCCACTTTATACCGCACAATTAAAAACTACGGCTGGCGATTGGAATGGAGAATCGACCATTATGGCATTAAGGGAGCAAAATGGAGAAACTCAATTTATAATTTCAAGTTTAGAGCTTTATAGACTTGATGGTGGTAAAAACATGCCTGAGCTATTTACCAAAATCTTTAAAGATGAACTAGGTCTATAATGAAAAAACGCATAGCCATATTTGCTTCAGGTACTGGAAGCAACGCTGTTAACTTTATCAACTATTTTAAGAAAAACGAGTCAATTGAAGTGGCTTTGGTGCTGAGCAATAATAATGAAGCGCCCGTTTTGCAAAAAGCAGAAAGCTTAGGTGTAGAAACTGTGGCGATAACTAATTCTGCTGCGGCCAAAGGCTCATTTATGGTTTCACTGCTCTCAAGCTACAACATTCATTTTATTGTATTGGCAGGTTATCTTAGGTTAATCCCTTCAGAGCTAATTGCTGAGTATGATGGAAATATAGTGAACATTCATCCAAGTCTATTACCCAAATATGGTGGCAAGGGTATGTATGGTGGCAAGGTTCACAAGGCGGTGATTGATAATGATGAAAAAGAAAGCGGAATTACCATACATATGGTAAATGAAATTTATGATGATGGTGAAGTGCTTTTTCAGGCCAAAGTT
Organism: Bacteroidia bacterium; assembly: GCA_049115495.1. GTDB lineage: Bacteria > Bacteroidota > Bacteroidia > CAILMK01 > JACPUW01 > JACPUW01. Next base: position 328,960 of record JAGDZV010000002.1, read on the forward strand.
GATGTTGGCAAAAACGAAACACCTGATTCATTAGCTCAAAAAATTCATAAACTTGAGCACGAACATTTTCCTAGTGTGGTAGAAGGTTTATTGGTGAAATAAACTATAATCTTTATATTATTTCTTTCATTTTAGGCACTTAAATAGCTTAACAGCTATCCAAATTTTTTCAATTGAAAATGTTGAGTTAAGTTTGATATTTAAGCATTAAGTAAAATGAATATCAAAAAAATTAGTGGGCTTATATTAGGCTCAATCCTTCTGTTGGTAGGGATATCAAGAGCCAACGAAATTGACACGGCAAGTTCTGATTCAATTGTATTGGATACTTCAATGTTTACATTGGAAAGTCTATTTGCCAGCTATGTAGATAGCATGGAAGGTACCGTACAGTTTTTAACAGGAGAAGTAGTATTGGGAGATGGAGAAGCTACAATTACAATTCCTGATGGCTACCGTTTATTAGGTCCTAAAGATGCCAAGTTTATAATGGAAGATCAGTGGAACAATCCGCCAAATGCAACATTAGGCCTTTTAATTCCTCCTGGACAATCTCCGTTTAGTCCTGTAATGAGCTATGCAATTGATATAACTTACGAAGAAGAAGGTTATGTTGATGATGAAGATGCGGCTGAAATTAATTACGATGAGCTATTAGACGAGCTTAAAGAAGAAGCCATTGAAGCCGCTCCGGAATTAAGAAAGCAAGGTTATCAGGGTTACGAAATTATTGGATGGGCACAGGAACCATATTATGATTACGATAATAAAAAGCTGCATTGGGCAAAAGAAGCTCGATTTGATAGTGCTGAAACAAATACGCTCAATTATAATATTAGAATTTTAGGCAGAAAAGGTTATTTGGTAATGAACGTGATTGGTGACATGGATGCATTGCCTGATGTACAAAATCATATTGATGAAATATTAGGATCAGTTGAGTTTAATGATGGTTATAGATATGATCAGTTTGACTCTAATATTGATAAAGTTGCAGCCTATGGAATTGGCGGTTTGATTGCTGGTAAAGTGTTGGCAAAAGCAGGCTTTTTTGTACTACTCGCTAAGTTTTGGAAGTTTATTGCCGTGGGTGCAATCGGACTTTTTGCCTTGATTAGAAAGCATTTATTTGGCGGGGGAGGAGAGTAAGCGAGTCTTCTTCCAATAAAAATTTAAAAAAGGCCCTGTTAGGGCCTTTTTTTATTTACTTTAAATTCAAATACATCATGTCTATTATAGTGGCCCGTTACATCAAGTGTCATTCGTTCTTCAATAACCTGGTCAAGATTTTCAATTGTAAAATAGATCATCTTTTCTTCGTTAAATTGAGGTTCTAATAAGAAGTTACCGTTAGGACCAACTATACAACTTCCACCATTCAAAATCCATTTGTCTTCTTCTTTTTCAGGAAGCTTCAATTCTTTTGGAATTTGATTCTGTTTCATCATTTGGCCAACGGCAATAACAAAACAGCGGCCTTCAAAGGCATACTGTCTACTTGCTACCTGATGCCTATCATGTACAGTAGGCCAACAGGCAATATGTACATCTTCGCCTTCAAGGTGCATGGCCTGCCTTGTTAAAGGCATCCAGTGCTCCCAACAAACAAGGCTGCCCAATTTGCCCCAACCGGTATTTACCGCGTTGAGACCAGCCCCATCGCCAATGCCGTACAAAAGTTTTTCGGTAAAAGTGGGCATAAGCTTTCTATGTACATTGGCTATTTCACCATTTTCGTTTATGGTGAGTATTGAGTTAAATATTGTACCAGCTGGTTTTTGGCTTATTTCATTAATGCCCATTACAATGCTCATACCATACTGTTTGGCTTTTTCACAAAGTATATCAGTAGTATTTGAACCTACGCTTACGCTGTTTTTATAAACCCTTGCAAACACCTTTTTCATATTGGCTTCATCCCAATAACCAACCTCAGGGCAATAGTCTAAAAAAGCTGGATAACCACTAAGCCATGTTTCGCCAAAGGTGATGAGTTTGCAGCCTTCGGAAGCTGCTTGTTCAATGCTTTCAATGGCTTTTTCTAAGCACTTTTTAAGATCAAAAAACTCTGGTGCTTTTTGTACAATGGCTACTTTAAGAGATTTCATATTTAGCAAGCTTTAATTCAACATTAGCCAGAAAAAGAACAATGGCCAATTCACCAATAAAATAGATCCAACCCAAAATTGTTAAATCATTTCGATGATATATAATCATGATTATCGATAACATACAATAGGCTATGTTTAACCATGCTATTCCTTTTATCCATTTGCTTACCTTAGAGGGATTAAGCGTAAACCCAAGCACGTCGTAAATCAAAAAAAGACATGGAATAATGGCTAAAACGTAAAGCGTGTTTTTAGGCATTCCAAATTCTGTTTCAAATTGAGTAAGCACCAGTCCCAAAAGCGTTGCTGAAACGGCGGCACCAATAGCATCAATACTTAAAATTAATTTAGGGTTTGAATGGATATTCATATGGATTCACAAAAGAAACCTTAATCGACCGAATTTGAAATTCGTGACGCAATTAAGTAGGATTTGAAATCCAACTATAGGTTATGTCTTGATTGCAAATCAATGCAATTTAGAAGGTGGAATTTGAGCTTCAAGATGGACGGTGAAATTTAGCGATCTGGCTGCTATTGCAAAACACCCGGTAGCAAAACCCCGTTGGGGTTCTTTTGCCAAGTTTGGAGCACAAAATCCAAAGCAGACGCTCTTTGCGGGATAAACCCCGACGGGGTGATGGTCAAATGTTCAAAAAGACAAAAAAACCGACTCAATTCGTATTGAGTCGGTTTACGTGGATTCTATGTGATTAGTTCTTACTTGTCTTCGCCATCGGCAAATATGCCCATAACATCTGCAGAGATTCCAACTGAAGAGAAGCCACCATCGTGCAGCAAGTTTTGCATGGTTACTTTCTTAGTGTAATCAGAGAAAAGACTAAGGCAATAATCAGCGCAATCTTCAGCTGTAGCATTGCCTAGTGGAGCAGTTTTGTCAGCATAATTAAAGAAAGAGTCAAATCCACCAACACCGCTACCTGCAGTTGTCATGGTAGGGCTTTGAGAAATTGAATTTACTCTCACTTTATTTTTAACACCATAGTGATAACCAAAGCTTCTTGTAATTGACTCTAGCATAGCTTTGGCTTCGGCCATATCATTATAATCTGGAAATGTTCTTTGAGCCGCCATGTAACTTAAGGTTAAAACTGAGCCTTCGTCAGCCATGGCATCCATCTTATAAAGTGTCTGCAATACGCGGTGAAAGCTCATTGCCGAAATATCCATGGTTTTATGAAACCAATCATAGTTTAGATTGGTATAGTGTCTTTTCTTACGCACATTTGGGCTCATACCAATTGAGTGCAATACAAAATCAATTTTACCACCCAGTTTTTCCATACTTTGCTTAACTAGGTTTTCGAGATCTTCCATATTGGTGGCGTCAGCAGGAATTACCGCAGCATTGCCACAACTCTCGGCCAATTTATTAATTGTGCCCATTCTTAAGGCTATGGGTGCGTTTGTCAATACAAATTCAGCTCCTTCAGCATGTGCTTTTTCAGCTACCGCCCAAGAGATTGATCTCTCATCAAGAGCGCCGAAAATAATTCCTTTTTTACCTGCTAATAAGTTTTTAGACATACTTATATTTTTTGTTTTGATTTTTAAACTGTGGCGGCAAATTTCTGTAAAAGTTCTTTAGCACTTTGCAAGGCAGACTCACCGGCTTGTTCACCGCCAATCATTTCACCAATTTCTGTGATTCTTTCTGTAGCGCCAAGTTGCTTTAATGTGCTGAAAGATTTATCGTTAAAGCTCGTTTTTTCAACTTTAAAATGTCTTTGGCCCATTGCCGCAATTTGTGGAAGATGCGTAATGCAAACCAATTGATGTTTTTGAGAAAGCTCTTGCATTAGTGCCCCCATTTTAATGGCTACTTCACCAGAAATGCCAAGATCAATCTCATCAAAAATTAGTGTAGGGAATTGATTTGACTCTGACATTAATGCCTTGAGCGCAAGCATAATTCTTGATATTTCACCACCTGACGCTACTTGACTTACATCTTTTAATCCTATTCCTTTATTGGCACTAAAGTTAAAGTTGAAATTATCGAATCCGTTTTTAGCCGATAGATTTGATTCATGAGATTCAATCTCAACATGGAAATTTGCATCGGGAATTCCAAGTTGTTTCAGCGTTTCGGTTATCGTATCGCCAATTTGGACTGATGACTTCTTTCTTTTATTACTAAGCTTTTTACCAGTTTGTAAAACGGCAATCCATTTCTTAGCTACTTCATTTTCAAGCTTTAAGATAGCATCTTCAAAATTTGCGGCTTGATTAAACTGTTCTTTAAACGAATCGGCTAAAATCAAAAGTTCTTCAATACTTTCGGTATTGTGTTTTCTAAATAGCCGTTGTATTTTTTCTTGTCTTTCGTTTAAATATGAAAGCCTTTGTTCATCAAATGTCCATTCGTCTTTTAAGCTATTAATTTCTGAAGAAAGGTCTTGCAGCTCTAGGTAAGAAGAATTTATTCTTTCATTAAATTGAGCCAATCTCTCATCTAGTTCTGTAAGCTTTTGCGTTGCATTTCGCATTTCACTTAACTTCTCCAACACAGTTCCATCTCCTTCATCAAGCAATTGCAAACTCATTGCAAATGCATCTGAAATTCTCTCAGAGTTGTTTAATAGGTCAAGCTCGTGTTCATTTTGCGTGTATTCGCTTGGTTCAAGCTTTAGTTCATCAATTTCGTTAAACTGAAATTTATTAAAGTCTGCAGTACTTCTTAATTCTGATTCTTTTTGCTTTAGCGATTCAAGTTCTAATCTAGAAGTTTTCCAGAGCGTGTAAGCGTTTTTAAAGTTTTCAACTTCGTTGCGACTATCTGCCATAAAATCAATAAAGTTCCTTCTAAAGTCTTGACTTTTTAAAAGCAAGTTGCTGTGCTGAGAATGTATGTCAACCAGTTTTTCGCCCAGTTCTTTTAAAATGTGCAGCGTTACCGGTGTATCATTGATAAAGGCTCTAGATTTACCAGATTTGCTTATTTCTCTTCTTAGAATGCTATGCTCTTCATAATCAAGGTCTTGGTTTGCAAAAAAAGGTTTAAGGCCCAATCCAGCTAATAAAAAATGACCTTCAATTACACATTTATCATTGGTGTATTCAATGGCTTTAGCATCTGCTCTATTACCCAAAAGTAGGCCCAAGGCCCCAAGCATTATTGACTTACCGGCACCAGTTTCTCCTGTTACTATATTGAGGTTTTTACCAAGCTCAAGGTCTAATTCCTTTATGAGCGCATAGTTCTTGATATATAATTTAGAAATCATTTAACCCTGCAAGCCTTCTTTGTATCTTGAGTAATTGGCTACATCAATAGTTTCTACCAATGTTAATATCCGGTTTTTTTCGGTTTGGTTTGCCTTGCCAAAAAGGTCTATTATCTCTTGCCTTTTTGCTTCTAAAAAAACTTGAAGTAAATATGAATTTGGCGAGTTTTTATGAACCTTCATTAGACTTTCAAGGCTCTCGAGAACCGTTGTTCTTCCGGCTTCCATATTTTCAGTAAACGAATCAAAGCCTTTACGATGATAATTATACATGGCTTTTCTAAGTGGTTTAAATCTTTCATCCATCATTTGAAAAACCAACCAATACCTATTATCTCTTCCTTTCTCAGTGGCCAGCCAGCCCGGAAAACCAGATGTTTGTGCCTGATTGGCAATGTTTAAAGCTTTTGTGAAATGCTCTGTACCGCCAAGTTCGGCGTAAGAGTCATAATCGCATCCGAGCGACATGTAAGCATAAAAGGCAAGCATGGCAGTTAAGTTGCTGGTAAATGCGCCATCTATATATTGCAAAGGTTCAAACTCTTTAAATTCAAATCTTATTACTGGGTCATTTACCCTAAGTATTGTGGTGTTGTAGCCAGAACCAAAAACCGGCCTAGAAGAAACCATTTGCATTGAACCCGAAAAAGTAATTTGATCACTTTCCATTTTGTCAAGGTTCATTACAATGTTCATGTTAATTTTTTCATTAGCCTTAAATTTATCATTTGTCCATTGAGTAGCATTCATGAAATTGTTAACCGCAGTTTCCATGGTTTGAAAAATCTGCTTGTTGGTAAGTTGAATTTGTGGGGTTAGAATCTCAATGGTGCAATTAAATTCTTGACCGTAACTTGCGCTCGATTGCATTGATACCAACGCAATAAAAACCGCAATAATTTTATGTTTAAACGCCATATTTCTACAAAAATAGTTTTTTAAAACAATGGGTAGTTAACGCGGTTTGTGTAAGAATATGTCAATATGATAAAAACAATTTTCAAAACCCTTTTTATTCTCATTGTATGCATTGTTGCTTTTAAAGCAAATGCTCAAAAAACACCATTCGAATTGGGTAATGGTAATCAAAGTGCAACATATTATGAGTGCATAAACTATTACAAAAAACTGGCTTTGGCCAATGAAAGGGTGAGTATTTTAACTTACGGTAAAACAGATAGTGGAGAACCTTTGCATTTGGTGGTTTTAACACAAGGAAAAGCGCCAGAAAACACCAAAGAAGCAAAAAAAGAATTCATAACTAAAATTAAGAGCGAAGAGAAATCAGTTTTTTTGGTAATGAATGGAATTCATCCTGGCGAACCCGAAGGTATAGATGCAAGTATGATGTTGGCTAGAGATTTAGCTTTAACAAAGTCAGAGCTTTTAAATGATATGGTGGTTTGTATAATACCGGTATATAATATTGGTGGCGCATTAAATAGAAACTGCTGTACCCGTGCCAATCAAAATGGACCCGAAATGCACGGATTTAGAGGGAACGCACAAAATCTTGATTTAAACCGTGATTTTATAAAAGCCGACTCTAGAAATACATGGGCCTTTTGGGAGATTTACCATGACTGGAGGCCAGATGTATTCATCGATAATCATACATCTAATGGTGCCGATTATCAATATACCATGACCTTAATTTCTTCTCAAAAAGATAAGCAAGACTTTGGTGTGATGAAGTATCAAGAAAAAATGGTGCCTTTAATTGAGGAAGAAATGAAAGGTCGGGGCGAAGAAATTAGCCCATATGTTAATGTGCATGGCAGGGGGCTTGACGATGAGATTGTTGCTTTTTTTGAATCGCCTAGATATTCAACAGGTTATACAACGCTATGGGGAACAGTAAGCTTTGTTGCCGAAGCGCACATGTTAAAACCTTTTGACGATCGAGTTTATGCTACTTACTCCTTAATGGAAAGTATAATTAAAGTTATGCAAGCCACTAAAGAAGATTTGAAAAAACGGCATTTTTATACTGTTAAACATGAATTGAATCAGAAATATTGGCCCATTAGGTGGGGAGTTGATAAATCTACATATTCTAAAATCAACTTTAAGGGATATGAATACGAGTATATTGAAAGTGTAATTCCTGGACAAAAACGGCTCTATTACAACCATGAAAAACCATTTGAAAAGGAGATAAAGTATTACGATAGCTATAAAGTTTTAGATAGTATTGATAAACCCTTTGCCTACGTAATACCACAAGGTTGGTATAAAGTAGTTGAAAGATTAGAAGCCAATGGTTGTATGGTAAAAAGAGCTATAGCTGATACTACTATTAATGTTGAGTATTATGAAATAGCCAACTTTAAAAGTTCAAGTAGGCCTTATGAGGGGCATTTCCCGCATAATAGTATTAATACAGAAACAAAAGTTGAGCAGTTGTATGTAAGAAGCGGCGATTATTTTGTGATATTGCCCAACCGTTTTGCCATTGAAACGCTTGAGCCAAGAGCAATGGATGCTTTTTTAGTTTGGAATTTCTTTGATCCTATTTTGCAGCAGAAAGAAGGCTTTAGCGCTTATGTTTTTGAAGACGATGCTAAAAAATTGCTTGCTGAAGATAAAAAGTTAAAGGCCCAATTTGAAGCTGAGCGAGCCAAAAACCCAGATTTTGCAAAGAATTACTATGCTCAACTTAACTGGATTTATAAACATTCAAGTTTCTATGAAGAAGCCCACTTAAAGTATCCGGTTTACCGCATAAATGAAGTTACCAAGCTTCCAATAAAGTAAATGGTTTTGTGGGTTTGATTGAAAACATATTTTTGCGCCAAATTATATAAGAATGCGACTGTTTATTGGAGCCTTAGGCCTTTTGTTTGTTTTGAGTTCATGTGGAAAGAACGAAGAGTACGAAAAGCAAATAAGTAACCTTAATAATGACCTAAAGGCAATGCAAGAGCAATTGGCTGCTATGCAAAACGCTGAAGAAGAAGAAGCCAAAACAGAGCTTGATGCTACAGGTATTGCTATTGTAGATATGCAAATTCTTTTAAAAGAATATAAAGGCTACCAAGCAGCTGATAGCAGATATAGATCGGTAATTAACAAATATGCCGATGAACTTAAAAAGCTTGAAACTGAACTTCAAAATCGATATGCGTTAATACAAGAAGAGGCAAAAAGATTTGGAGAAGACTATGTTAAGGATGATGTGGTGAAGTTTCAGCAGTTTCAGCAACAGGCTTACGAAAAAGAAAGAGAACTTACTCAAAAATCGCAGCAGTTAGAAGCCGAAATGCTAAGAGAAGTGCTAGATAAAGTAAACGCTCATGCCAAAAAATATGCTCAAGCTAATGGCTATAAAATGATTTGGTTTACAGCTGTTGAAAACAACATATTTTATGCTGACGATGAAATCAATATTACCGCAATGTATGTTGATGCCGTGAATAAAGCTTACGACGAGAAAAACTAATGCTTCCGTACTTCTCTCTAATTCAGAAGTATATTGATCCGGCTTCTGATCTCTATAGAGTTTACATAATACATGTAAGTAATGTAACCAGGCTTGCAATAAAAATTGCGCGCAAAAAAGGACTAAGTGCCCTTCAATTGCAATTTGTTGAAGAAGCTTCTATGTTACATGATATAGGTATAATCAATACCAAAACTCCAGAGATCTTTTGTTTTGGTGAAAAACCCTACATAGCTCATTTAACAGAAGGCAGAGAAATATTATTTAAGGAGAATCTACCGCTGCATGCCAGAGTAGCTGCAAATCACGTAGGGGTAGGTGGGCTTACGAAAGATGAAATAGTAAATCAGCATTTACCTTTACCACCGCATGATATTGTGGCCGAAACCATTGAAGAGAAAATAATTAGCTATGCCGATTGTTTTTATTCTAAGAACCCCAAGAATCTTTGGCGAAAGAAGAAGTATGAAGAAATAGTGGAAAAACTTGCCAAACGGCCTGGGCACCAAGAGCGATTTAAACAGTGGTATAAAGAGTTTGGGGATTAGTTAATCAACTGATTATTAGCTATTTTATATTTTCGATTACATGATTCGTTTGTGCTTCATTGGATTTTTGTTTCTATGGAGTTGTGCTGTATTCGCTCAAAGTCCATTTAAACTGGGGTATAGGTTAGACTATGAGCAGTCTACCATGCTTAATAGAGATATTAACAGATTTTTTAATAGTTACAATGGCTATTACGGTAACAATATGGATGTACCGCTCGATACGATTAATGCCAATGCAACAAGTCACTTTAATCATGGGTTTTCAATAAGGTATTTTGATAATGCTAAGACTAGCTTTTTTATGGGGCTTGAGTTTTTTTGGGGTAAAAATGAATTAGAGAGAAATGGCAGGTTTGCAAATGGAATTCAAACACAATGCGATTTTCTTTTTAAAGATTTTACTTTTCAAACTGACGTTGGATTTAAAGCCGGTCCGCTAGTACTAGCCGGAATTATGGCCGGACGCGTAAGGCAAATTGAATTTGATTTAGGCTATATTTATCAAGATGGCACTTATTCACTGGGCAACGAATACGATGTGCTTAGTGCTCATACAAGTATGCACACTACCTTAGATTTAGGCTTTTCTTTGGGCATTAAGCTAAAGCGATTTTACATAAGCTATCAGCGAACCCAACCAACCAATTTTGCTTCAGATAATGGTTTGCTTACGCTATTAGATTTTGACGAACGCCAAATAAGATGGAGTGATGTGCCTACAGACTTTGAAAAATGGGCTAATGATCCTGCGAATCTTAAACTTGAAAATGGTTTTGTAAGAGCAAGCAGCTTTGCTACGGCAAGAAATAGTTTCTCAATTGAATTCTTAATTTTTGGCGAATGAGAAATTTTGGAGCTATAATATGGCTATTTATTCTCTTGTTTTTTCAATCATGTGTTAGAGATGATCAAACTCGATTTAAAAACAGGATGGAAGGTACATGGCAAATGAATGAAGTAATAATTCATATAAACCCAGACGGCACTTCCACCCAAATTTCAGAAACCCCAATTTTTGGAACACTGATTTTACAAAACGATCCAAATGCTATTGATGTGGGTATTTGGCTTGAATACTCAATTACTTTAAATAATTCGAACTTTAGATGGGAGCTACTTCCATTTAAAACTGACGAAGACAACAAGCGTGTATTTTTCTATAATTTTTTCTGTAACGAATTATTTGGTTGCGATTTGGTAGCCACCATAGAAAAAAATGAGCGAAACCTACAGCAATGGAGCTGGATAAGGCCTGAAGCCAATGGTGTACATAAAAAAGTTACTTGGACTCTTACGAAAGACTGAAAAATTTTATCCGCTGCAGAAAAAAGGTTTTATAAATTAAAGAGCGCTAGTAAGTTTATTCTTTCTTTAATACTGAAATCAAATTCACACATTTGGTTTAAATAAACTACTCAATTCTTCGGTAGGAGTATACCAATTCAGGAATTTCTTCCTTAATTATATGTTTCCATTCCCTCTTGGTAGGATTTAGTAGAATGTATTTCAACTTGCCTTTTTCGTTTCTAAATTCTTCAACTTTAGTAATTCTTTTAAGGTCTCTTAGTCTCTTTGTTTTAGGGGCAATTCCGTAAACATGAATATTAGTTCTACCACTATAATCTACCAAAAACACGTTCCAGTGATTGTTATCAGCTAAGGCATTTAAAAAGCAGTAGCCTTTGTGTTTTTTCACTTTAATCGAATCTGAGATTTCGATTATTTCGGAGTTTGTTCTTCCAATATTGTCAACCGGCCCCACAATTCTTGCAGATTCTATTTTAAAGGTATCACCATCTTCGTCAATAAATGTTCCCTGCATTTTTTTAGGAAAACTGCGTTTTTCTTTTTTCTCAAATGGTTGTGGCTCCTTGTATCGGGTTTCGGTGCATGACGCAAACAAGGTGAGGCCTACAAAGCCAAGGGCGAGATATTTAAGTAATAAATTCATGGCTGCTTTAAATAATTCCAAGTTTAAAACTTAATCCCCTAAAGTTTTAATGTGCAGTTAAGTAAGGTTTTAACAACTGTTTGTAGTTTATGCACAATGCTTTGTGTTACGTTGATGGTACGATGGTCTTATCTAAATGTTATACCTTCACCATAAACAAAACACTTTGTCTTGCAAAAGCCAACTTTTAAAAAACCCGGTTCAAAAATTTTAATACTGTTTCTTCTATTTTTTAGCTTTTCGCACATTGTCGGCGCTCAGAAGTATAAAGAAATGATGGAAAACCCGAGTGTGAATTTTTACGATGTGATTGAAGAAGCAGAGTCATATTTTAAAACCATTGATATACAAGCAAAGGGTTCTGGGTATAAGCAATTTATGCGATGGGTAAATAGTAATGAATATAAGTATTATCCTAGTGGTAATAGGCTTAGTGTTGATCCTGCTTTTGCATTTAATGCATTTACAAATCATGCAGAAGAAAATGGAAAGCAAGCCAATAGTACAAATTTGCTTGGTGGTTGGCGTGAGTTGGGGCCGCTTGAAATTGATAAAATTACAGGACATTACGCCGCAGGAATGGGAAGGGTAGAGGATTTTCATGTTGACCCAAATAACTTACAAAACATATATGTATGCTCACGTAGTGGTGGTCTTTGGAAAACGACCAATGGTGGCTCATCTTGGACATCAACCGGTACCGAAACTCTGCCATCAACGGGTGTTAACTCTTTGGCAGTTGATCCTTTAGACTACAATCACATTTACATAGCGCTTCAAAATGCCAGAAATTATTATTCATATGGAATTTACGAATCAGTTGATGGTGGTAAAACTTTTGATGAATCAGATTTTAATCCAGATAATTTAGGCCTTGGTGGTTTAGGATCTGCGTTTAGAATTTATACTGTAAGATGTCATCCAACCATACAAGACTTACTGCTTATTGGTACATCAAGCGGACTGTACAGCACAACTAATAATTTTGACTCATGGACTCAGATTATAAAAGCAGGTTCTATAGTTCAGGTTGAGTTTCATCCTACAAATGCATCAGTTGCTTATTGTTATAATTCTGCTGAAAGAGATTATGTGTACATCGTTGATTTATATAATAACACTTATACAACTACTGCAGTGGCAAACAACGGCAAACAAAATGCTACACTTGCTGTAACTGCCAGTTCGCCAAACGAAGTGTTTTTTGCATCAGCAACAGGTATTTATAAATCAACCAATTCGGGGCAAAGTTTCAGCTTTGTTGCAAATGCTTTTAGCACGCTTACTGGTGTTGGCACCGATGCATTTGCAGTAAACAGCACTGATAATCAAAACTTACTGATTGGAGGAGTTGACGGAGCGAATTCAACCAATGGTGGCTTAAATTTTACCAAAAGAACAGAATGGTATTTAGGAAATGCTATACACGGTAATGGAAGCTTAGCTCAAAACTATTACAATAGCAATGCCTATGTTCATGCAGATTTGCGCACGGCAAAGTCTGTAAATGGAGTGTTTTATGTTTCAACCGATGGCTGTTTGGCTAAAAGTGAAGATGACGGAGTTACCTGGACCAACCTTATGCAAACTAAGGCACCGCCAATTAGAGAAAACTACAAATTGGGCATTAGCCAATCTAACAATAATGTGGTAATCTGCGGATCTCAGGACAATGGCACAAGTATTAAAACCGAAACTGAATGGGTAGAAGCCTATGGTGCTGATGGTATGGAAGGAATTATTTTACCCCTTAATCCTAATTATATGATTGGGAGCTATCAGTTTGGTGGGCGAATTAGAACCTTAGATGCAGGTAAAACAAATGCAGTTATAACTTCAAATGACATAAATGGCTGGTGGGAAGCTCCTTTAATTTTTGATCCTAACGATCAGTTTAAAATTTATGATTTTAGAAATGGAGTATATGTTAGCACAGATTTTGGACTTAATTATACATATGTAGGAAGCCCAGCATTCTTAAAATCAAATCCAGATAATTATTGGTGGCAAATTCGAAATGCGGAAATTGCTCAAAATAATTCAGAAATAATAGTCGTTTCGCGGGCAAGCGAAATTGAAAAATCTGAAGATGGTGGAAAAACATTCTCAAGCATAAGAAACAACTTACCAAATCATGTAATACAAGATATCGCTTTTAACCCGGCTAATGATGCCGATATAATAGCGGTAAACGCGAGTTACCAAAACAACGGACAAAAAATATACAGATCTACTAACGGTGGCAATTCTTGGTCAAATATTACATTCAACCTAGGTGATGTACCCGTGCACAGTGTAGTTATTGATAATAATGAATACCAAAAGATATATTTAGGAACGGAAATTGGCGTTTATTACATGCCATTAAATGGAAGAAATTGGACTCCTTACAGTACTGATTTACCAAGCGTAGCTGTAGAAGAGTTAGAGATAAACCATGGTGCAAATACTATTAAAGCTTCAACATGGGGGCGTGGTCTTTGGGAGTTTGATTTGGTAGATAGAGCCGAATACCCATCTATAGAGAAAACTACATTAACTACACCACCTACATTAAATGCCCCAATAGAAGCAGTACAGCAATATGTAACATCAATGATAGAATATGGCGGTACCTTAACCAGTGTTGAAGTTAAATACTCAATTAATAATCTTAAGTTTAATGAGAGTATTAAAATGATCAATACTCAAGGTAATGTTTGGACTACAGAAGAAGCTTTACCAAATAATTTGATAATAGGAGATAAAGTATTTTTCAAAGTTTTTGCCACAGGCTCTAATAATGATGTTTCTGAAACGTACAAGTTTATGTACGAAGTAAGAGATTTCTCTTATTGCCAATCGCAAGGATTAAGCGGAACAGGTGCTGACTATATTACTGAAGTAGTTCTTGGAGATTTTTTAAATAATTCAGAACAGAACTATTATACTTTATATGATAATCTTGAAGCCATAGAGCTTATTGCTGGCGAAACCTATCAGCTGTCGGTAGGTTTAGGATATGCCTTTGTTCTTGATACAGCTGCGGTGTGGATCGACTTTAATAGAGACGCAGTTTTTGAGGAAACAGAACTAGTTTTAAAATCAGATTATTTAAATAATTTGGCGAGTGGAAGCTTTACAGTGCCAAATGATGCTGTTGCTAATGAAACATTAAGAATGCGGGTTAGTAACATCTACAACAGCGGCATAGACCCATGTGGTAGTGCATTTGGTGAAGTTGAAGATTACTTTGTAAAGGTAAATAATGGAACTTCAATTGGTCCAATGAACGAAAACTCATTAGATGTAAGCGTTTATAACAATCCTACAACGCATTTCGTTTTGGTTGAGGCAACAGAGCAAATTGTTAAAGTTGAATTAGTTGATTCTAAGGCTAGAATTATAATTCAACAAAACAATATAAACGACTTAACTGCACAGTTTAATATTGGGCATCTAAATGAAGGATTGTATGTATTAAATATTTACACAAAAGATCAAAGGGTGGTAAGAAAAATAATAAAGAGTAATTAATACTTTGGGGGTTCTTAAACTTATTGTAGAAAGTATGGGGAATTCTTTTGAGCAGAAGATTTAGTACTTATAAAAAAGCACTTGGCGTAGATCTATATGGATTTCAGCCACTTAAAATAGAGAATTCTAAACCAAGAGAAAACTTTTTTTGCTTGTAAGCTATATATAGGTAATAATTTTTATCAAGTAACTATTAACTCATAACAAATAAGCTACTCGGCATTAATATTATCATTAACATCCATTCCACGTCTAGTTTTTCGTTTTTGCTCTTGGTAATTATTCAGCTTGTAGCTAAAGGTTAGCATAAAAACTCTTGTTCGCCATTGAAAAGAGTTATTGCTATAAAATTGCGGTGTTTCAGTTTCCCATTGGTATATACGTGTATTAAGCATGTCTCTACCTGATAAAGAAATATTGCCTTTATCGTTTAGTACAGAATAGCTTAAGCCCATATCCCAAGCGTAGCGAGCTAGCACAATACCTTGAGTATTGCGCCTAGGCGCATCGTAGTTTATGCTTGTTTGAATATTCAATTTTTTAATCTTGATGTTGGCAGAAAATCTTCCATTTAGAGTAAAAGCTTCAGCATATAAACGCGTGCCTTCATATTCTCCATCAATAATTGAACGGTAGGCATTTAAACTGCCATTAAAACGTAGCCACTTTACTGGATCGTAATTTCCGCTTAGCTCTAAACCGTAGGCATTTTCAGTTGAAAGGTTTACGGGGCGGCGAATCATTATGCCATTATTGTCGGCAGTACTTATTCTTTGAATTACACCGTTTCTAAGCCTATAATACACCGAACCTAAGAATGATCCTTTATCAAAATACTTAACATATCCAAGCTCAAAAGAATTGGTGTACTCAGGGTTTAGGTTAGGATTGCCAAACATAAAATTCCTATTGTCGCTAAAGCCCCAGTAGGGTAATAAGTGTCTAAAACGTGGTCTACTTAATCTTCTGCTGTAGCTTAATTGAACGCTAGCACCATCTGCCAAATTTTTAGTAAGATGTACGCTCGGAAAAAAGTTTAGGTAGTTTCTGGGGTTAGAAACATCTGTGCCAATTTGCTCAGTTAAAATATCGGAATATTCACCACGCAACCCCGCCTGATATTTCCAGTTTAGCCCCCAATTGCCAGAGTACATGGCATAGGCAGCATGTATTTTTTCTGTATATCTAAAATAGCTGTCAAAGGCTCCAACAGTACTCCAATTTTGGTCACCCGCATGTTGTTCTACTAAAAAATCATTTTCAATAACACGGTTGGTGCTTTTGAGTCCAGCTTCAAACTTTCCATTGCCTATAGGATGAACATAATCGGTCTGAAATAGCCAATTACTTTCATCTTCGGTATTACTAGAACGCTGATAAAGAGGGGTAAATAGTTTGTTATAAGTCTCTTCAATACTACTTAATTCGGTTTCATCATTTTCTATATGTTTAAGTTCGGTTACCCACTCACGGCCTTTTTGCTCAAATTTTTTAATGTGAACCAAAGAAACTTCGTAATTGGTTTCAGGTTCTTGTTCTATTTCATTTCTGTAGGTTTCTAGAAGAATTTCATTATTAACCCCAAGGTCTCTATAAACTAGGTTGGCAGTGTTTAGTCCATCTTTATCTTGATACATTCCTGAAACCGAAAGAGTATTGAACTTATTTAAACTAATATCGGCTCCTGCACGAAGGGTGTGACCAAAACCACCTCTAACATGGTTTCTAGTACGTTCGTAAGCGGTTAAGCTGTCGCTTTGAAAAAACTCTTGAAAAGAACTACCTTGCCCAGGGTTTTCTCTGTAATTGTAGCCATAGCTGCCAAAGTAGTTTACATTTTTACTTCTATAATTAAGCGATGTATTAAAGCCATACGCTTTAGGTAAGCCTCCTTTAATTTCAAAAGAACCGTTTAATCCTTTTCTTTCTTCTTTTTTAAGAATGATGTTAATTATTCCCACTTCGCCTTCAGCATCATATCTTGCCGAAGGGTTCGTAATAACTTCAACGCGCTCAATAAGATTGGCAGGAATTTGTTCCATGGCAGCCGCAGGGTCAATGCCCACTAAGCCAGATGGGCGACCATTAATTAAAATAGTGACGTTTTGGCTCCCGCGTAACTCTACATTTCCATCAACATCAATAGTTACAGAAGGAATATTTTGCAAAACGGTTTGTGCATTGCCGCCGGTATTGCTCAAATCTTTACCTACGTTAAAAACTCGCTTATCAAGCTTTAATTCCATTTGACTTCTTTCAGCTTCAACGGTTACTTCGTTTAGAGAAGTAGTAGTGGGTATTAAAGATATTTTACCAAGGGTTGTAGCCTTATTACTTTCAATTTTAACGGACTTAATAAATGGTTTATAAGAAACGTAAGATACCTTAACAAAATAGTTGCCTGGCTTTGCTGGTAGTACAAAATCACCTTCTACACCACTTGCAGCGCCCGAAACGTATGCGGAGTCTGGTAAAGAAAATAATGCCACAGAAGCAAAGGGTATAGGTTCGTTATTTTCATTAATCAATAGACCATTAACCAAGCTTTTTTGGGCAAATAATCCAAATGATACCAGCAATAAGCAGATTACTAAAAGGGGAGTTTTAGAAGTCATAAGTTGCAAAGGTTAGGCGATTAATTCTAAAATTAAACGTTGCTACATGTATTTAAGCGGTATTGACAATTACCAATGCAATTGGTTTAAGGCCTTGCATGAAAAAACCTTATGCAAACTAGATTTTAGTTAAATTATTTTTTGTGAAATGATTTTGTGTATTACCTGTATTTAAAGTTGTTGCGGGCTCAAATAAAAGTACCGATACCTCATGCTCGGCCACCGGTTTGTGCTCGACACCTTTTGGAATAATACAAATTTCGCCAGGTGCTAGCTCCACAGTTTTATCTCTAAATTCAATTATCAAATTCCCTTCAATTACCATAAAAAGCTCATCTTCATTTTCGTGATGATGCCAAACGAACTCGCCTTTGAGTTTGGCTAGTTTTACATGCTGGCCATTTAATTCTCCAATGATATTTGGGCTCCAATGTTCGTTGATTTGAGATAGCTTTTGGGCGATGCTGATTTTCATGGCAAGAAAAATACGTGTAAAAAAACGAAAAGCCGCTTGATGAATACAATTCAAAAAGCGGCCAATTCAAAAAACACTAATCGATCTAACTAAAAAGAAAGACTAAAATTCAATTTTGTAAATGATGTTTGGAATAAATCCTAACTGATAGCCGTAGTTGATCTCTTGAGTGAATGGATTGTAATATTCATTTATTACAGCCTGATTGTTTGTTGCATTTTGAATATCGATCTTGAATTCATGCGTGGTTTTTGGTCTATTTCTGCGATATGTAAATGAAACATTTGCTTGAAAAATATCATCGCCTTTTTGGTCAAAAATCTTACTACCATCTCTTACGGTGCCACCTTGCTCAATAGATTCTTCAAGTAGAATTGGGGTGAACCTATTACCGCCTAAAAGCATTAGTTTTGAGCTAAATCCGATGGTTTTGTTTTTTTCTTGAGCTCCAACTTTCCACTCTTTTCCTATTAAGAGGTTTGAAGCATAATTGCCATTCCAAGCTGTATTTCTTTCAATTTTATCTTTTGCAGTGTACTTACTCTCGTATAATGAGCCAGTAAACATATAGTAAAAACCTTCTGAGAAATATCGCTCTATGGTAAGTTCAAGGCCGTAGTTTCTACCGGTTCCATCATTAATTAATTCAAAGTCGGTGTAGCTATCATAGGCGTTAATAGTAGAGTAAGAGCTGTTTTCGTGGTTTCTTACAGGAACATCATAAAGGTGTTGGTAGTAGGCTTCAATCTTTAAATTCACATTCTCAGTAATTCTGTTTTCATAGCCTGCTACAAAATGGTGAGATTTGGTCATTCCTAAATTTTGATTAGGTGTAATTTGACTACCATTTTCTAAGGTTTGTTTGGCGAAATAAGTTAGCATAGATTCAAGCTTACTGTGCTTGCCATAGCCAAGGGTCAAAAACTGATTAGGCATAACTTGATATCTTAAACTTGCCCTTGGTTCTATTACTTGCTCATTATTCAATAAGAATTGAGAATAATGCAGCCCCGAAACAAGCGTGAGCGTAGATGTGGGTCTAAATCGCCAGCTGGCAAATCCTTCAGCAAACCCGGCGTTTCCTTTATCCTTAAAGTCATTTTCCCACTTATTATCATCTGCTACCCAATACTCTGAAAACAGGTCATAGTAATGTTGAGTATAAAAACCGCCCAATCTAAACTTGTGCTTTGCATTTAACTTATAATTGGCAATTGACTGAAATCTTAAAGTTTGCTTACCCAAATTATCTTTATAGTCGGTTAAGAATTCACCATTATCTTGCAATACATCTTGATGATAATAACTGCCATTTTGCGACATAGACACGGCCGACCTTAAATAGACCTTTTTGCCCAAAGTAATTGCGTGGGTTAAGCCAGCGGTTCCTAAATATGAATTGTAATCGTTTTTAAATACAACTTCTGTTATTCCTTCATTTTCGCCTTCGTAGCTTTCATTTATGTTACTAATGCCCCAAAGTCCAAAGGCTGTAAAGTGACCTGCTTTACCAGCAGGAAGCACAAATTTGAAAGCTGCATCTTGATACCTTGGCACTCCACCAAAATCTACAATTCCGGCATCATCTAATAACCCTAGACTAGAATAGCGATAATTTACAAGATAGGAGCCTTCGTAGTTTGAGCTAAAAGGCCCTTCGGCGGTAAAGTCAATACCCAAGGCACTTGCTGAAAATACATACTCTCTCTTCTCATTATTTCCTTTTCGCAATGAAATATCTAAAACACCAGAATATGCATTTCCGTATTCAGGAGCAAAAGCACTAGTGTGAAATTCGGAGTTAGCTAATACATTGGCATTAAGGGCATTTATTGGCCCGCCAGTAGCCCCTTCATCTGCAAAATGATTTGGATTTGGTATTTCAACGCCTTCAAGTCTCCATTTTACTCCCTTTGGCGAGTTTCCTCTTACTACGATTGAGTTGTCGCCTTCAGCATTTGAAGTAACCCCAGCAAAGTTTGAAGCCATACGAGCTGGATCGTTAAAGGTGCCCGCATACCGGCTTGTTTCTTCAACAGAAAAGTTTCTCACACTACTAAGCGCCATTTCGTTAAGTGTTTCGGCCTTGTGTTTTTTGCCTGTAATTTCTACTTCGTTTATTTGAGTCACGGCTTCGGTTAGTTCAATATTTAGTACTAATTCTTTAGCACTGCTTAGTAGTAGGTTTGGCATTAATTTATCTTCATAACCCATAAGGCTTAGTTTCAAATTAACACGGCCTACAGCTACTTGATCAAGCCTAAAGTTTCCGTTTACATCGGTACTAGAACCAATAAATGGTTCAGATTCTAATACAACTACATTCACTCCAATTAGAGGTGCTTTGGTATCGGCATCAATTACTTTTCCTCTTATGGTTTGAGTTAGATTTTCATTTGATTTTGCATGTGAAAAGAGTGATAGTGCAATAAAAAGTATGGGCAGTATTCTTCTAAGGTTGTTCATGATTTTTGATTTTGGTTGGTTTTTTAAGAAAGGAACCAAGCAGTGTGATTAAAACTGCTTGGTGTTTAATTTAAATAATTATCTAAGCCTTACTCCAATGTTTAAGCCTACATAAGATTCAAGCATTACACTACGGTATGTATTGCTTGTAATGGTATAAGGCGTTAAGTCACTGCCTATAGGATCGCCATTTTCATCCAAGTTATCGCTTACCATTAAATTGAAACTTGGACCAGCAAAAACTTCGATTCTATCACTTAATCCGTAACTTACGTTTGCCTTTAGCCTGTTAAGTTGATTCACATCTATATTTCTATAATCATCTTGCACCATAAAAAATGATTCAAGATCAAAGTTTAGATCGAGCTTATCGTTCAGGTTAAAAAGTGTACCCACACCGTAACCATAAACCCAATAGAAATGATCGCTAGTTGGTCTCATTCCAAAGCTAAAGATATTGTAAAACCTTTCAGTTCCTGTTTTTGCCCTTAGTAAACCATAAAAGGTTTCATTTGCTTCAAATTCAAACCTGCGGTAGCCATCTTTTACAATGCTTAAAAAGCCTATTGCAGCTCCTTCTACGCTATCGGCAATGTTAATGAAACCAATTTGGCTGCCTTTTATATTTCGGCCTACATTTACGAATCCTGAAATTTGAGAGCCTAGTACATTTCCCGTAGCAATATTGCTAAATCCCGATAACTGTAAGCCTTTAACATTGCCGGTGACCACATTTGCAAAACCCGCAATTTGAGGTCCTGCAATGTTGCCAATTTGAGTGTTTACAAAACCTGCAATTTGAGCTCCTTGATAGTTGCCTAAAGTATGATTGCTAAAACCTGCAATCTGTGCTCCGCTACCACCTTTTGTAAGTACATTGGTAAAGCCTGCAGCCTGAAAAGCATCGGCACTATCAACTACAGTATTTATGAATCCTGCAAATTGAGCACCTTTTGTGTAGCCCAAGTTTACGTTGTAAAAACCAGAAAATTGGCTACCATAAGTGTTTTGTAAAACGGTATTGCCAAATCCGGCGAATTGAGCGCCTTTCATATCATGCTTGATTATGTTGGCAAATCCGCCCATTTCAATTCCTTCTAGTCCGCCTTGGTAGCCTGCAAAAAGGTTGATCGATACATTGTTAACTACTCTTCCGCTTTCAAAACCGTTGGTGCTTAATGGCGGAAAAAAGCTTACTTGACCAATGCGATTGATCATGGCCGAATCATTTTGAGCAAACGTGATTTGTGATAAAAAGATGAACGCTGAAAAAACTAATGTTTTAATTGTGGTTTTTTTCATGATTGTGTTTTGTTGGTGTTTGCCAGTAAGACAAGCATCATGAATTTTACCCCTATTCTAGTTTTTATTTTTTAGTGATTTTTAATGGAGTGACCTAGTAACTCAGTGAATGAGCTATGGAATGATGAATATTAAATGTCGGTTTGTGATTGAAGCTCTCAATTCTTAAATGGATATTCGCTATTCATCGGTTCGTCTTTCAATAGACTCGGTGTGGCGTCTAATGGCTTATTTTTGAATCACTCAGTTAATTAAAAAGTGTATTCGATTCTAAAAAAAATGTTCAAGCATAGAAAATAATAAGTAAATGAGATTAATTGTGTGCAGGCTAATAGGTTGGCAAAAAGTCTTTAGAAATAATTCAGAATAGAAACCTTTCTAAGTCACTAAGTCACTAAGTCACTAAGTCACTAAGTCACTCAATGAATACCCAAGCCATTTTTTTCCATTTTCTAAGAAAGAACGATGTTGCTTAAACCCTAATTTTTCAAGCACTCTTTTGCTGGCCTTATTATCTTCTTGATGATTGGCAATAATTGATCTCAGATTTAGTTGGCTAAAGCCAAATTCGATTGATGCTTTTGCAGCTTCAGTAGCATAACCTTTTCCCCATTGGTGTTTAAAGATTCTAAAGCCAAGGTCAACTTCTCCATTTTTATGAAGTTTTAGCCCACACCAGCCTATTATCTCATTGTTTGACTTTAAAGAAATAGCCCATCTGCCCATTCTAGTTTTAGCATAGCATGTTATGTAACTTTTTAAAAACTCTTCGGTTTCGGTAATTGAGTTAAAAGATACATCACCGGTAAACTGCATCACTTCTGAGTCTTGATTCAATTTATAAAACCAAGAAGCATCGTCAATACCAATTTCTCTTAAGTTCAACCTTTCTGAAGAGAAAAGCACCTTATTTATAGGCATCGTTGTAAAGTTTAACAACACCTAAAAAGCCAAGCCAATTGCAGCTTATTATTAATCCTATAATATCTCTACCTTCTTTGGTTTCAAGTCCCCATTTCTCAATAGGCGGAAAATCTTTGGTTATTAAGAAAAGAAGAACGGCAAAACCACTTACAATTACCGAATAGTTTAGCTTTTGAAAAGCAGCAGATATATTGCAAATGGCAACGAACATATAAATACCCACCCAATACATCCAATCTTCGCTCTTAATATGTAATGCAGCGAAAATCACAAATACCATTGCAGGTAAAAAGTATAGATATCTTGCTTTCAAATTAATTTTTCAAAAGTATTAATCATCAAGATTTTGTTTAAATCTATCTAGTAAAATCCCAGTGGCAATACCTGCATTTAGCGATTCAGCCTGGCCGTACTTTTTAATAGTTAGTTTTTCGCTGCAAATAGTTTCAACTTCTTTTGAAATGCCATTTGCTTCATTTCCAATAACCAAATTACATGGGAATTTTGGAACATGAGTTGATGCATTTTTTCCTGACATAAAAGTACCATAAACATGGCTGTTCCATTTTAAGGTTTCGGCATTGGTTTCAACAAGCCTTATTCTAAAAATACTTCCCATGCTTGCTTGTACCACTTTTGGGCTAAAGGGGTCTACACAATTATTTATACAGCTAATTTGCTTTAAACCATACCAATCAGCAAGCCTAATAATTGTGCCTAGATTTCCTGGGTCGGCAATACCGTCTAAAACTAAATTTAGGTCTTCTGTAATAGGGCCATTTGGTAAAGGAATTTTCACTATTGCCAACCCAAAATGCGGGGTGCTGAGTTGAGAAATACGTTTTAGATCACTAGTAGAAATGAGCTGAGCTTGGTCTATTTGATTTGCCATTTCTTGCTCAACTACAAAACAACGCTCTATTTCAAAGTCGCTGTCAATTAGTTCTTCAATTACCTTTCTTCCTTCAGCTATAAACAAATTGTTTTTGTTGCGGTACTTTTTAATACCTAACGACTTGATAAGTTTGATCTGATTTTTAGAAAGTTCTTGAACCGTTTTCATCTCATCATATTGCCTTTGTTGGTCGCCATTTTGGCTTCATGCACTGTTTTTAGACATGTGCCAAAGGGCCAGCAATTGGTTACGAAAGTAAAGGTAAAAGGTGCGCCTAGACAATACAGCGAAGAAATAAACGACCTTGTTGAAGAGAAAACTAACACAAAAATATTTGGCATTTGGCGGGTAAGAACTAGAAATTGGTATGCCACACAGAAATGGCGTAAAAAGCGCGGTAAAGAAGAAAATACCATTTGGGAAGCCCCAAGTTATTATTCAAATGAAGGAACCCAACTTACAGCGAGCAGAATGCAAGCTTTTTTGAAGAATAGTGGGTATTTTAATGTTACCGTAAGCACCAAAACAAAGTTTAAAGGCCTAAGAAAGCGTAAGGCTGAGGTTACTTACACCATTAAAAAAAATAGAGTTTACAAAATAAGATCATTAAACCGCAATGTTGAAGACTATGATCTTTATGTGCTTATTGAAAAAGATGCCAAGAACAGTTTATTAAAAAAGAGAAATGTTTTTAAGAGCGAAGACCTAGTAGCAGAACGCGAACGGTTAATGATGCTCCTTCGTAAGAATGGGTACTATGACTTTAGCCGAGAGTATATATATTTTGATTTAGATTCTTCTTTGGGTAGCTATAAAATTGATATTCAAATGGGGCTTAAAAACCCTGGATTATACACAAGGCATAAGGTTTATCGGCTAAATCAGGTTGTTTTTCAAGAAGCCAATACTGCTCACGGAGATACCAATATCATTTCTTTAGGACCGAATATTTTAAGAAAAGGAAACGGCAACCCTTATTTAGATGACTTGCTATTTAGAAGCTTAACTTTTAGTACCGGAGATATCTATAACGAAAATGTTATCCAAGAGTCACTCAAAAATTTAAGAAAACTACAGCACTATCAATACGTTGATGTGCAGTTTAGCAAAGACAGCGTAGAAGGCGATACGGCACTGTTAAATCTAAAAATTGAGCTAACCACTTTAACTAGGTATCAAACACAGTTTCAGAGCGAGGCCATTACATCAGAGCAAAATGGGGCGGGCCGAAGCTTTAATGGAAGAATGTATGGTTTGGCCGCATCATTAACTTTTAGAGATCTTAACTTTTTAAAACGTGGTATACAAACCGATGTAAGGTTAAGAACATCAACAGAGTTGAGTTTAATCAATTTTCCTCAGGTGCTTAGAAATAATGAGCTAAGCCTTAGCAATAATTACTATTTCGCCAAGCCTTTTTTATCGAGAATCATTCCTGAGAACATAAAAAAAGACATAGAACAATCTACATTATCGCTTAACGGATTTCTTGAAAGTAATCCGGATTTTTCAAGACAAACAGCAAATATTTCTGCGGGTTATTTGATTGAGAGAGGCCGCTTTAAACACTACATTTTACCAATTGACTTTAATTTGATTAGTACAAGCATTACAAGCGATTCTTTTCAAACTTTCTTAGATACTTCAGCCAACTTTTTTTTAAGAAACCTTTTTGATAACCATACCATAGCAGGTAGTAGGTGGGGACTTTATTATTCAAATAAGGTAATTGGTTCAAGAAAAAACTACATTGAGTTTACGGCCAATATGCTTGAGCTTGGCGGTAATTTGTTTTATTTAGGCAGCACCTTGGTTGGGCAGCCAGTGCTTGGCGAAAGGGCAGAAACCTATGATAATACTTTTTTGGGGATGCACTACTTTCAATACGCAAAAGGCGACTATGATTTTAGATTTCATCAAAAAACATTTTGGAATAATGAAATTGTCTATAGAGCATATTTTGGAATGATTTACCCTTTTGGTAACACTAGCAATTCGGTTCCCTTTGAAAAAAGATATTTTGCAGGTGGTAGCAATAGTATTAGGGGATGGGCCGTGCGAAGACTTGGCCCTGGTAGCTATAATCCTGAAGATGATGATGTGAACTTTGTTTACCTACACTCAGGAGACATAAAGTTAGAAGCAAATATTGAATACAGGTTTTCAGTAAGCCCAACTCTTAAAATGGCACTTTTTGCCGATGCTGGTAATATTTGGAATCACCCCAGCAACAATTTTCAGGTACCGGGCGGAGACTGGCAATGGGATAGATTTTATAAAGAATTTGCTGTAGCTGGTGGCTTAGGTTTAAGATTTGACTTCACCTATTTTGTATTTAGAACAGATCTCGGATTTCCTTTTAGAGACCCATCAGTAACAGGTAGTGCGGCAGACAAGTGGTTCCCTTCTGAGATTTATGTAGATGGTAATTTTAGTCAAATGGTAAGACTCAATTTTGGGATTGGTTACCCATTTTAACCATTATGGCAAACCATTACTGCCATATCTTTAAACTCATTATTAAAATAAACGTAGTCTTTAAAATGAGCTTCTTTTTCAAATCCAAGTTGGCTTAAAATGTACATTGCTCCACGGTTATTTGGGCTTACCCAAGCTTCTATGGCCACCAATTTTAGCGCTTCAAATCCAAACCTTATAATCTCTCTAACCGCTTCTTCAGCAATGCCTTTCCCCCAATATTTTGGGTCCATTTCGCCGCCTATTTCTGCTCGCAGATTGTTGTAGTCTATGCGATTAAAACCGCAAGTACCAATAATTTCATCTTTGTCTCTTAAAACACCCGCAAAGCCTATGGCTTGTTGGTTATAAAAGGCTTTTTGAGTTTTTTTAGCCAATGCCTTTGCATTTTTAAAATCACCAATGGGTGGCCTTGCAATAAACCTATTTACATTCTCGTTTCTTCGCATTTTAAAAATCGATTCAGCATCTTTTTCAGTGATTTCTCTTAAGGTTAGCCTGTGAGTTTTTAAAACTGGGAAAGAATTGAAAACATCTTTATTTAGCTGCATACTTCGAAATTAGATTTCTCAATGTTCAGGCTGCCAAATCCATCCATTTAAAATGTGGTAATGGCCCACCCGGTCGTTTACAGATAGAAAGAAATAAAAATCATTGTAGAGGTCAAGTTCGTCATACATTACATCAAGCACAACCTTACCTTCATTGTTATAAAGTCCGTAGCTTCCGTTTCTTTTTACCACTGAATAAACTAAGTTAAAATTTCTGATTTTCTTATACTTAGCTGTATTCAAAATTTGTCCATTTCTATTAATTACAGCCCATCTTTTACCAATTTTCACCCTACCCACATCTTTTGAAAACGGCAATGCTTTTTTAAAACCTTGCTCAAATGCGGAAGCGCCAGTGGTATCTATATAAACAGATCTACCTTTTTGCCTTAGAATAGCCATGCCTTCGTTAAACTCAGATTGCACCCAGCCATTAAACTCAAAAACTGGCTCTCCATAAAGGTTAATACAAAAAGGTAGTTGTCCTGGTTTTTTGCAAAAAGCAAAACCATTTTTAAAGTTGGTGGCTTTGTTTAGCTCAAAAGGAAAAAGAACATTGCCCGTGGTATCAATATAACCATAATAACCACCAAGCTTTAACCTAGAAATACCATTATTAAAAGGTTCGTAGTCATAATAGTCATCATTAAGGTCAATTACTTTGCCTGATTTATGAAGCATAACCAATCCGTTTTCGTTGTTAGCATAGGCCCATTCGCTGCTAAATGAGTCTATTTTAATAAACGAGTACTCGGTAATCAATTTACCGGTGGTATCAATTAGGCCATATAGGTTTTTCTTTTTTACAATTGATATTCCAAATGAATTAAAAGGACTAGCTTGGTGAAATTTTGGTCTAACTACAAAATCACCGCTTGTACTTACAACCCCATACTTACTGCCTTTTTCTTTTTTTGCTATTGCAAAATTTGCATTGAATTGGCTTGGGTATTTAAAAAGGGTGCTGCCTATTTGCTGTCCTGATTTGTCAATTATTTGCCAAGTTCCTTTGTTTTGAACCCATGCTCTGCTGCATTTAAAATCAATTACTTGGCGGTAAATACAAGGAATTACTAAAGAACCAGACCTATTAATAAATCCCCACTTTCTATTTTGCATTACAGCGGCTAATCCATTGCTAAAATCCCTTACTTCGTCAAAAACAGCATTGTGAATTGGCATTAAGTTAGGATCAAGAAAAGTCCAGCCTTTTTTGGTTTTTACGGCCAGTCTGTCTTCTACAAAGTTTCTGGCCTTGTGGTACTCAGGGTAAAGCAATGTTTTGCCTGATGTATCAATAATTCCGAAGCGAGGTTGTGGTTTATATACGTAGAAAAAAACCTGCCCGTTTCGCTCTATTCTTTCCACTTTATAATATTCAGGTTCAATTATAAATTCACCTTTAGTATTAATTACACCCCATTTGTTTTTAAGCTTTACAATGGCAGCACCTTTGTAAAATTGATAAACAAAATCAAATTTGGGACCAATTGCAATTGATCCTTCATTATTTATAAACCCCCACTTGCCATAGCTTATTTCAACTTTTTGGTTTCTTAAGCCCACCCTGTTCCAAACTGAAACTTCTGAAGAGTCCCAGCCATTTTCTTCATTGTAAACAAGTTTATTATAAACCGCAGTTTTAATTTTTCCATCTTCATGCAATATGTGTTTACCATCAATATTAAACCTGGCGAATCCGTCTTCTAAAGTGTCAATAAACGAAAACACCTTTTTAACCACCTGGCCATTTCTTAGAATAATTCTTTGTTTACCATCATAGGCTAATGCTCGCACGTAACCACAATTGGGCTTTCGCAATTCTGATTTATAAATGTGCCAGTATTTTGGCGTTAAAAAATAATTTCCGTTTTGGGTGAATGCAAGGGCACATTTTCGGTCTTGATAGTAATACCCATCAAGTACTTGTTCTTGTTTATTGGCATTTTTACTTTCTCTGGTTAAAGTAAAGCCCGTTTTTTTAAAGTGCATTACATCTTCAAAACGTGGGGCATGCCTTAAGCTAGAGTCTTCTCTTCTAAAACCCCAGCGCTGGTTTACCCTATTTTGAAACCAACCAAACTTCAATGAATCATTATTTGCAGAAACATCTCTAGTGCTCAATTTAATTCTAGCATCAAGGTCTATAGTTTTTACATTTTTAAATCTATAAGTATCAGTTACGTTTTTTGCGTTATCAAGATCAAAAAAGGTCATTTGTGCACCATTTATTCCCCTTATTTGGTTGTTGTCAGTTTCGAGCTGCTCATACCTTGGCCTTACAGTTATTTCGCCATTTGTTTTAGCTACACCAAGTTTTCCGTTGCGCTGAATTATAAAAATACCAGTATTGTGAAATGAAATATCATCATAAATGGCCGGAAAAAGGCTCTGACCAGTATTTGAATAAAGCCCCATAAAATTTTGTAAAAAGCACTCGTAGTACCTACCTCTAATTTCTATCTTGCTAAATTCAATGGGTATTAATTCACTGCCATCATTGTCAACTACACCTTTTAAACCATCATTGTCTAAATAAACGTGGTTGTTGGTATTTGATTTTCCCTTTAGTTCACCATTAACTTTAAGTGTAGTGCCATTTGTAGCGCTAAAAAGCCCTGATTTATTTTTCGTTTTAAATATTAGAAGATTGGTTTCCTTTATATGGCTATAACTTTTTATTCCCGTTAAAGTGTCATTGCTCAAAAGGCTAAATACATTGTATGTAGTTTCGTTTTGACAAATTATAATCGGATAAAAATTATCAATTACTTTATTGGTAGCTGTTGCAAATAAGATGTTTCCTTGAGCATCGAAAATGTAAGACGAGTCAGCTAATTGCGCTAAAAACGCATTATTATTTATAGCACTAACATGCTGAAACCTTGTTTTAGCAATGGCTTCGCCTAAATTATTTCTAATTCCAAGCGAATCTCCAATTCTTACCTTTAATATGCCCTTGCTCATTTCTTTAATGGTAGCAAACTTGTAGTCAAGTATAAGTTTACCATTAAAGTTTGCTACGCCCCAAAATGTATCTTTCCTAAGCGCTATAGCTTTATTATTTAATACCTGTATTGCGTTTACACTTTTAAAGAAGAGCTCCTTTCCGCTGGTGTTTACTATGCCCAAAGACGAATGGGTGGCAAAGTGCGTATATTTTTTGCCGTTGAATCGCCCTACAGCAATATACTTAGGGGCAATCACCATTTCTCCTGCGCTATCAATAAATCCCCATTTGTAATCGCTTCTAATAGGAAGCAGATTTTTTTGAGCAAAGCATTGACCAATTGTAAGGAGCCCTATAAATAGGTACAATGAAGGTTTAAATTTCATTTTTTTAGAAAAGCTCGTTTAGCTCACTCATGTTATTTACTGCAACTGCATCGTCAATTGAAAAGCTGTAAAACTTTGCCTTTTTCGAAAGTATATTTTGAATTTCACTATTCTCAATAACTTTTACTTTATCACCTGGTAGCACCACCACAATTCTAGAATTACCATTGGTGAAAAGTCTAATGTTTTTTATGTTATTGGCCGAATACCCAGATTTAACTACGTTGGAAGTACCATTGGTTTCGTTTACAAGGTACACACTGGCCGCATCGGTAAATTGATTACCATTTTGGGTAAACTCATATTGTAATTGGTAAGCCGGCCTTCTCAAAAACACATCACAATTAAAGAATCCAAAGTTTTTTATTGAAAACGAGCGTATCACTTTGGCTTCAAGAGCCATCATATCCTTTAATTTCTGCTTTTTCTCCATTAGCAGATTAAACTGAGATTCTTTATCGGTAAATACTTCCATTGCCTCTACAAACTGGGCGTTGCTTAGCACTGGTTGAAAATAGGTAACCATTGTGTCTGCAGTTTTGGCAGATTCTTCTTCGCCCTTTAATATTTCGCCTTCAAATTGAATAGTTACTTGTAGGGTTTTTAGTTGTTTGTCAATTACTTTGGTTTCAGTGATCTTATAATCACCTTCATTAAATGCTGCGTTTTTAAAAGGGTCATTTTCAGAATCTTCTCCAGCATATTGCCAAACTACCGTTTCCATATTGGCCAAAGCACCGGTATTATCACTTACTCTAAATCTAACAACCGGCGTGTTTTCATCGCTCTTTTTGGGTTCAAAAGGCGCCTTTAGTTGTTCAAGCTTTCTTAAACTATCAGTGTATTTAGATTCACTTTCAACTGGCTTTTTACCTGGAGTACCTGTTTTGGTCCAAACCCCTGTTTCTTCATTTAAATCGAAAAACTCAACATTATCCGGATCGTTATATGAAGCTAATTCAAAAGTAATTTCCTTATTACCTGCAATTTTAACTGTTGTTCCGTCAATGCCTTTGCCTTGTAGCTCTATCATACCAGCAGTTGCTAAATTTCCTGCTTCGCCATTCTCGGTAAATTCCATTGGTATTCCTGATGCAATTACATCGGCCACTGAATGAAACTCCCTGTAGTCCAATTCAACGGTTTCATTATATAAATTCCCATTTTCATCGATAAAACAATTTTCAGGAATTGAAATTTTGGTTCCGTTCTCAAGTTCAATTACACCGCCGTTTTTGCCATTAATGGTAAGATTTTGAGTTGGTACATTAAAACCCGCAAAAGGTGGTGAAATGGCCGATGCTATCTTTTCAGGTGCTGAGCAGCGGTTAAAAGTCCATACAATACCAAGTATTATTGCCAGTATAGTAATCTTTCTAGTCAGTTTCATTTGTGTTTGTTTTTCAGTGATTTGTCTAATTATGTTTTTAGGTCTAAAAGGTAACCTACCAAGATTAAAGAATTTCTATCTAAAAAGAAATAAGGTTTAAATTAGGAGCGTTTTTTACCCGTTATACTTGCAACACATTATTATTAGTTTAGTTGAAATTTGACTTTAAAGACATATTTGACGAGTTTCCTTCTATAGTTTATGTAAAAAATCAAGAAGGTGTGTACCAATATGCCAATTTCGCATTTGAGACTTTTATGGGTAAAAGCCTAAATGAGTGCATTGGAAAAACAGATTTTGACCTTTTTGATGAAAAAATGGCGAAAACCCATAGGGAACATGATAATGAGCTATTTGAAAATGGAATGGCGCTAGATTCTAGTCCACGCTTTTACAGAAGGTATGATGGTACTACATGTTGGTTACAAACCAGTAAAAAAATAATAGAACTTGAAAATGGTGAGAAAGGGGTTTTTGGTATTACAAATGATGTTTCTGAGCAAAAAGCCAAAGAGAGAGCTTTAAAAAGGGCCAATTACCTTGAAGCCACCATTCATAGAATTACAAGCAGCCTTTTTGATTTAGAAAATGAAGAAGAAATTGTTTGGAAATTTATAAAAGACACTTTTAATGAGCTTGGGCTTAAGGATATTGTACTTTATTTAAAATCTGAAAGTGAAGACTCATTATACCAAGCGGCCGTTGAGAATGTAAATAAGGTTGAAGGGAAGAAAATAATTACCCCAAAAAAATATGCTTTTAGCGAAGGCGTTGTTGGAAGAGCAGCTAGAACACGTAAAACTCAATTGGTTAAAAATACGCTTGTTGACGAAGATTACATAGTTGATGATGCTAATAGAAAAAGTGAGCTTGCGGTTCCAATTATTGTTGAAGGTGAGCTAATTGGAGTGCTTGATTCTGAGCATGAAAAAGAAGGTTTTTACACCAAATTTCATATCGATGTTTTTGAAACCGCATCTAAGCTGCTCGGTTTAAAAATTGTTCAGCTTAGAGACTATAAACTCTATGAAGAAACTCAAAACTACCTTAACCAAATATTAGAGAGCCCAGAGAATCTAGTTGTTTTTTCACTTGACAATGAATATAGATACAAGGCTTTTAATTCAAAGCACAGGGCCATAATGAAAAACATTTGGGGTGCTGAAATAGCCAATGGATTATCAATGCTAGATTTTATTAGTAGCGATGAAGATAGAGCAAAGGCCAAAACGAATTTTGATAGAGTACTTTTAGGCGAAGAGTTTACCCTTGTTGAAGCCTACGGCGATGAACAGCTGAGTAGGCAATATTGGGAGAACTTTTATTCTCCGCAACGCAGCGAAAAAGGAGAAATTATAGGACTTACTGTATTCGTAAGAGATGTTTCAAAGGAGCTGCAATTTCAAAACGAATTAAAAAATAGTCAGAGCCTATTGGAGTCTATAAACTCCAATATAAGAGACGGACTATGCAGAAAAAGCTTAAAAGAAGGGTTTATATATACAAATCAAGGAATGAGTAAGCTTTTTGGGTATTCAGCGCAAGAGTTTTCTCAATTGCCAATTCCAATGGTGTTGGCCGAGCCTGAATTTGCGGGCCAAATTGTAGAAGATTTAAAAAAGGGGAAAAGCTACAGAAATGTTGAAGTGCTCTGGCGAAGAAAAGATGGATCAACTTTTTGGGGTCTTTTAAACTGCAATGGCTTTATTCAAGACAACGATTTTCTAATTGACTCATCTATAGTAGATATTAGCGAAATAAAACGCGCCAAAGAAGATTTACAAACCAATGTTAAAAAGTTAGAAAAGCTAAATTCTGAGTTGGACCATTTGGTGTATAGAACCAGCCATGATTTACGAACTCCAGTTGCTTCTTTGCTTGGATTGTTAGAAATGCTTCGTTTAGATGATTTTCCTGACCCAAGAAAGTACCACGACATTTTTGCGAGCCAGCTTAATAGGCTAGATCACATTATTAAAGACATAATTAACTATAGAAAAATTGCTAAGGTAGGCGAACAAATTGAACAAATTGATCTTGAGCTAGTCATATATGAGATATTAAAAGACAATGAGTTTACTGAAGGAAGCGATACCGTTAACAAAATAGTAGAAATAGGAGACCAATGCAGTTTGGGGGTAAAACTTGATAAGTTTAGCTTGAATATTCTATTGAATAATCTGATATCAAATGCCATAAAGTACTCTGATAACAAAAAAGAAGACTCATTTGTAAAGATAACCACAAACTGTACTAATGATATGGCACGCATTACGGTGCAAGACAATGGAATTGGAATAACTAAAGACCAACAGCCTTTGGTTTTTGATATGTTTCATAGGGCAACCAATAAAAAGTCGGGCTCGGGTTTGGGCTTATTTATTTTAAAAGAAGCCGTTAACAAAATGGGCGGAAAAGTTGAGTTTACAAGTACTGAAGGAGTAGGTACCACCTTTGTGGTTGAGCTGCCCCAAAAGCCATAAAACCAGTCTAAAGTTTAGTTAAGAATCTACCTGGAGTTACCTTTGCACCAAATTTTAAAACAAAACAATGGCAACTGGATTTTTTCACGTTCCAAAAGCGGTAAATGAGCCTGTAAAAGGCTATGCACCAGGTTCTCCTGAGCGCGAATCTTTACAGAAAACCCTTAAAGAACTACAGAACGAAGTACTTGAAATACCTATGGTAATTGACGGAAAAGCAGTTACCACAGGAAATAAAGTGGATGTTTACCCTCCACACAACTTACAGCACAAAGTGGCGCAATACCATAGAGGTGGTGCTGAGCAAGCCAAACAAGCAATTGACGCTGCAATGGCGGCAAAGGCTGAGTGGGCGGCCATGCCTTGGGAGCACAGATTGTCTATCTTTATGAAGGCTGCCGAACTTCTTACTGGCCCTTGGAGAGATAGAATCAACGCTTCAACAATGATCGCTCAATCAAAAAATGCTTATCAAGCAGAGATTGATGCCGCATGCGAATTGATAGATTTCTGGAAATTCAATGTTGAGTTCGCTGCTGAAATGTACAATGAACAACCCATCTCAAGCCCAGGTATTTGGAATAGATTAGAGTATCGTCCGCTTGATGGTTTTGTATTTGCCATTACACCTTTCAACTTTACTTCAATTTGTGCAAACCTTGGTACCGCACCAGCTATGATGGGCAACACCGTTGTTTGGAAACCAAGTGATGATCAGATTTATTCTGCACACTTCTTAATGGAGCTATTCAAAGAAGCCGGTTTGCCTGATGGCGTTATAAACATTGTATATGGTGATGGACCTGAAATTGGAGATGTTGTATTCAACCACAAAGATTTTGCAGGTTTACACTTTACCGGATCAACAGGCGTATTCAAAAACCTTTGGAAAACCATTGGAGGAAATATTGATAAGTACACTTCTTACCCAAGAATAGTTGGTGAAACCGGTGGTAAAGATTTTATAATTGCCCACGAAAGTTCAGATGCAGCCGCACTGGCTACAGCCATAAGTCGCGGTGCTTTTGAATACCAAGGTCAAAAATGTTCGGCGGCTTCTCGTTGCTATGTGCCAAGTAACCTTTGGCCTCAGGTTAAAGAGCAAGTAATTGCAGATGTAGAGAGTATGAAAATGGGGACTCCAGATGATTTTGGAAACTTCATAAATGCTGTAATCAACGAGCGTTCATTCGATAAATTAGCCAAGTATATTGATGAAGCCAAAGCTTCTGACGATGCTGAGATTGTAGTAGGTGGTGGATATGATAAATCAAAAGGGTATTTCATTGAGCCTACCATTATACTAGCCAAAGATCCAAAATACACCACCATGTGTACAGAGCTTTTTGGTCCTGTTTTAACCATTTATGTTTACGAGCCTAGCGACTTAGATGCCACTTTAGAGTTGGTAAACAATACTTCAGATTATGCCTTAACAGGAGCGATCTTTAGTCAAGATAGATATGCCGCGGTTAAAATGGCCAATGCTTTAGAATACGCTGCTGGTAACTTCTATATAAATGATAAGCCAACTGGGGCGGTGGTAGGTCAACAGCCATTTGGTGGATCTCGCGCTTCAGGAACAAACGATAAAGCAGGTTCAAAAGCCAATTTAATGCGATGGGTAAGTGCCCGTACCATTAAGGAAACTTTTGTTCCGCCTACAGATTACCGATATCCTTTCTTAGGATAATCAACAGAAAGAATACTTTAGATGAGAATCCCCGCCCAGAAATGAGCGGGGATTTTGTTTTTTTGGAGTATGAAATTAGCACACCTATTGCTTGCCTTCTGTTTACTTTTTGGAACAAGTTTTAAAGGGAAAAAAGAACTTACAGTTGATGACATATTAGAGAAGCATATTGAAGCAATGGGTGGCTACGATAAGCTGAATTCAATTAAAACTTGTAGATATGTTTATGAGGGTAGAATTGCTAAGACCGAATCAGTTACTCTAATAGGTGAAGAATATCTTTCGAGGCTAAAGATTGGAAAAACTGAATTTTTGTTTTTCGCTAATCAAAATATGGCAATGAATTGCAGCGATGGCGAATCAGAAATTATGGAAGATGAAGAAGCCAAAGGGTTTGTATTTGAACTGTATACGTTTAAATTACTCAATGCCAAAGAAAGAAGCTGGGTGTTTGAAATTGACCAAGAACTTACCAATAGAAAGATTTATGTATTAAACGGGGTTAGAAAAGAAGATGGCTATGAAATGGTTTTTTACATCGACAAAAAGACTTTTCTCATTAAGGAGATGAAGTTAGATGGTGATGCTTCGGTAATTTATTTAGAACACAAGAATTATCATGGCGTTATGTATCCATCAAAGCTCAAACTGAAAAGAATACCATTTACAAAGATGGAGCTAACTGAAATTGAGTTTAACAAACCTTATGATAACCTCAAAACAAAATACTATGATAGATGCTCGGGTTTTAATTAGACTTCTGTGCATTGTAGCCTTGGCGTCGGCCTGCTCATATTTACCCGAAGAATCAAGAATTGAAGCCATTGGGTACTCCGTTGAGGAAAGCAACGATTACATTTTACTAGAGCCATTAAACGAAGCCAACGAAGTAGGAGTAATGTTTGTACCGGGCGGCTTGGTAGATCCACATGCCTACATAAAAAGCTTTGAAAGATTTGCGATTGATAACAAAATGAAAGTACTCATATTGAAAGTGAGAAGCAATTTGGCCATTTTCAACTCAAAACAAGCCCAAAGGGTAAGGCAAGAGTTTGAAGAAACCAAATGGTACATAGGCGGACATTCACTTGGTGGGGTAGTGGCAGCAATGAGCGTAGGTAATGAGCCTGACAAATACGAAGGTCTCTTTTTGCAGGGGTCTTATTCTATTACAGATTTAAGCGATTGGAATCAACCCGTATTCTCTTTTATTGCTGAGCTTGATGGATTGAGCGATCCTATTGCTTATGAAGAGAATGAGCGAAACTTACCTGAAGGAATTTATATAGATTCACCTTATATGCTTGGTTTAGATGATACGCATGGCCAAACCGTTTATTATACCATACTTGGCGGTAATCATGCTCAGTTTGGTAGTTATGGGGCACAAGAAGGTGATAATGAGGCTACCATTTCGCCAGAAAATCAGCAGCTTGAATTTTTTAATGTTTTAACCATTTTAATGAGAAACAATGGGGTTGAGATTTAGAATTATCCTACTACTTCTTACAATTGGAGTATCAGCAAAAGCGCAAGAACTGGGCTTTGGTTTTACAAATTTTATTGGCTCAGGAATGTCTAATGATCTTGGATTGAATTTGAGCTATGCAAAGCCCATTAAAAATAATGCCGTACAATTTGAGTTAGAAATGCGCTCAATAGATTGGGGCAACTCTTTAAATCTAGGATTGGGATTTAAGGCAAAGTATAAACAGATTCAAAGAGTTACTATAGGTGGTGTTTCTTCTGCATATTTTGGAGTTTCTCCTTTTCAACAAAAGGCTATGGCAACTTACGGACTTGGATATTTGCCTTATATAAAATGGCAAAGCTCAGGCAAGTTTTACGCCGAATTGGCCGTTGGTCTTAGGTATAACACAAGTCAGGGGTATAGTGAATACGGCCCATCCAATCAATTCGAGTTTCCATTAAGAATTACTTCTGGCTGGCTCCTAAATACGGTAAGCGTACAACCCAAGCCACCCAGACCTGAACAAGATCCACGTTTAATGGGCGACTAAGTTTAAGTTCGTACATAACAAGGCAAACGAGTAGCTTTTTATGTTGCGTTATTCAATTCTATTTTCAATATTGGTTTTCGCCATTTTTGGTTATTCGTGCAAAGAACAAAGTAGAGACAGTAAACCATGGCTGGCTTTTTATCTAGGTGGCCAGTCAAATATGGATGGTTATGGGCTTATTTCAGAACTTCCTGATTCATTGAACCAAGTATTTGATGATGTTTATATTTTTCATGGAAACCCTGTAGGAGATGATGAGAAAAATGGTGGTTTAGGTATTTGGACTCAGCTAAGGCCAGGCCATGGCGCTGGTTTTGCGGCCAATGCGAAATCAAATAGATACGCTAATCGTTTTGGCCCTGAATTGTCTTTTGCGGCTAGAATAAAACAATTGTACCCAAACCATAAAATAGCCTTGATCAAGTACTCAAGGGGTGGTTCTTCTTTAGACAGTTTGGCAAAAGTTCACGGCCAATGGCACCCTGAGTATTCTAGAATTAACCAATATGACCATTTCTTAACTACTGTTTCAAATGCCTTTGCAGTTAAAGATATTGATGGCGATGGAAAATATGACAAGCTAAATATGTCGGCCATAATTTGGATGCAAGGAGAAAGTGATGCTGATAAAATAGAAATAGCTGCGCTTGAATATGGAGAAAATCTAAATAGTATGATGCAATTGCAAAGGGCGGCTTTTCATAATAAAACCCTTGCCATAGTTATTGGTAAAATATCAGACGCTCATAAAAGTGAAGGCAGACAAGTATGGACCTATTTAGATTTAGTACAAAATGCCCAAGAAAGCTTTGTTGCTAATGATAAAAATTCAATTATAGTAAGGAGCACCGCCAACTATAATTATTCAGATATGTGGCACTACGATTCAAAAGGCTTTATTGATCTTGGTATTCAGTTTGCCAATCACTATTACATTTTAAACCAAAAAAATCAATAGCATGAGAATTCTTTTTTTCGTAATACTGGCATTTATTACTAATAAGACATTTTCGCAAGAAAACACTTTTACAAATCCCATATTACCAGGCAGTCATCCTGACCCATCTATTTGCTTTGATGGTGAATATTTTTATATAGTGAATTCAACGTTTGAAATTTACCCGGGTTTGCCTATTCATAAAAGTAAAGACTTGATAAATTGGGAACTCATAGGCTATGGTTTGCACAGAGAAAGCCAATGCAGCGGTGCGGTAAATTTGGTTGATGTACAGTCTGACGGGGGAATACATGCACCCACCATTAGATACAATAATGGGCTTTTTCACATTATTACCACCAATGTTTATTACAATGAAGAGACCAAGAAAACAGACTTTGTAAACTTTATTATTACAGCTGAGAATGCAGCAGGTCCGTGGTCTGAGCCGCATGTGCTTGAAGGGGCACCTGGTATTGATCCTGATATTTTCTTTGATGATGATGGAAAGGTTTGGTATGTAGGCACACACTCGCCCGATAATCCTAATTTTTCTGGTGAAGGTGAAATATGGCTACAACAAATTGATCTTGAAAATTGGAGACTGGTAGGGGAGAGAAGCTATTTATGGCGCGGTGCCTGCGGTGGAGTTTGGGCAGAAGGGCCGCATATGTATAAGAGAAATGGCTTTTACTATTTGATGATAGCTGAAGGCGGCACAAGTTTTAACCATGCAGTTATGATTGCGGTTAGTGATAACATTAAAGGGCCATTTATTTCAAACGACAGGAATCCCATTTTTACCACAAGGCATTTGTAATATAATAATTGGGTACACAGCACAGGACATGCTGACCTTATTGAACTGGAAGATGGCCGCTGGTATATGGTTGCTCTTGGTGTTAGGGGCGATGAAAAACGTGGCTCTAACATGGGTAGAGAAACCCACTTATTACCGGTAGTTTGGGAAAAAGAGCCTTTTGATTGGAAAGAAGTTCAATACGAATGGCCGGTAGTGGCGCCAGAAACAGGTAAGTTAGAAGTGTCTTATAGTGTTCCATTTGAAGGCACTACACAAAAAAGATCATTTACTTTTAGCGATGATTTTGAAGGGGAAAAACTAGACCTAAATTGGAACTTTAGGAGAGTGCCGAGCGATAATATGTACTCTTTAACAAAGCGCAAGAGTCATTTACGTTTGAGCTGTGGTAAAACCGCTATTGCCAACAGAACCAGTGCAAGTTTCATTGGCTTTAGACAAACCGAAAGCAATTTTGAATATTTGACAAGAATGTCTTTTAACCCAAAACGCGACGGCTCAGAAGCTGGCATTAGTTTAGTTCAAAAAGACGATAACTACCTTAACTTTACCATTATTAAAGAAAAAGGTAGCCACTTTCTACAAGTAGTCTTAGTTATGCCCAACACAAATCCACAGGTGCTTAAAAAAATGGAGCTGGTTGATTATGATGGTTCAATAAACTTACAAGTGCTATCACTTAATCATGAATATGTTTTTGTTTATTCCATGGGCAACAATGAGTTAGTAGAATTTCATAGGTCTGAAGCACATCATTTATTAAGTAAAGGATATACCGGTGCATTTTTGGGTCTATACGCGACTGGCAATGGAACCAAAACTAAAGACTTCGCCGATTTTGACTTCGTGGAGTACAAGGCTTATTAATTAGAAAATGAAGGATTTAAGAATGCAAAATCTATCATCCAACGTCTAATATCAATGAACTAAGTCACTCAGTCACTTAAAAAAAAGCTCAGTCACTCATTCACTCAGCAACTGAGTCACTAAGACCGACTCTTCAGCAACACAAAATTCAAGCTCAAGCTAAAAAGCAGAATTAAACTCACTAGAATTTTTTTCCAGGTCCAATTTATATTAAGGAAAGGTTCATTAGCAGGTTCTTCTTCAGAAGTCAAATTCATCATACCAGCCATGTTTACCATCATTTTTTGGGCATTGAAAGTTCGTTTGTAGCTTCCTATTCCTTGCTGACCGCTTGGGTTATCTCCACAAGTTAAAATATCACCGTTTTTGGTAACCGCCATGGTTTGAAAACAGCCACCACCAATCTCTACCACATTAGTAAATCCATTAAGTTTAATTGGTTTTCTTACGGCAGTAGAATCGCCTGTGCCCAACATAGCGAAATTGTTTTTACCCCAACCCCATACTTGTCCTTTAGCATCTAATGCCAAACTATGCCAGCTACCACAAGCAATTTTTTCAATGTTACTTAATTCAGAAAGCAGCTTTGGTTTAGTAATGGTTCTGTTTTCTTTTTTAAAGTTCTTTTTAGAATGCTGTTCGCCCCAAAACCAAACATTTCCGTCAACATCAAGCACTACTGAATGATGCCAGCCTGTAGCCAGCTCCTTGGCTTTTGGCAAGTCAAGTTTATTGGCTAAATTCTCAAACTTCTTATTTGAATTGCCAAGCTCACTAAATGTATTGCTTCCCCATGAAAAAACTTCTCCTTTATTATTCCTGGCCAAAGTATGGTAGCCAACGCATTTAATTTCTACTATTTCTTTTAAAAGAATGGTATCACCTTTTTCATTTATTGAGATTACCTGAACAGGGTACATTGAATGTTCTGTAGATCCGTTTCCCAGTTCGCCCCAATAAT
Source organism: Bacteroidia bacterium (assembly GCA_049115495.1). GTDB lineage: Bacteria > Bacteroidota > Bacteroidia > CAILMK01 > JACPUW01 > JACPUW01. The sequence continues at coordinate 369,993 of JAGDZV010000002.1, forward strand.
TGTGGCCCCAAGTATAAACGGTGCTGTCTTTGGCAATAGCAACTGAGTGCCAATGGCCACCTTCAATTTCGGTAAACTCTAATCCAAATTCTAATTCTTGCGGCGTGTTATAATCATATTTTTCGCCAGTTGAAATCTGTCCGTAGTTATTTCTTCCCCATGCCCAAATGGTACCCGTGTAGTCAAGGGCTAAACTATGATCGTAGCCACGGGCCATTTTCCAAATTTTTGGAAGCCCTTCAACTTTTACAGGCACAGGACTATTTTCATGACTGCCAATTCCCAGCTGACCAAAATTGTTCCTTCCAACCGTCCAAACCGCTCCATTTGAGTCAAGAATTAATGAATGGCCATTACCCGCATCAACATGTTGAGATTTGGAAGTAAAAAACGTAGAAGCTAAGAATAGGAGCGCGAATAGCCTTTTCATTATGAATTTTTACCGAAGATAAGAATTGGACTAAAATGGCATGAAAAAAGAATCGTATCCAAAAGAATATCGAACTGCAGAATGTTGAATGTCGATTTAAGAAGTGAAATTTCTATGTTTCAATAAAAATCGCGATTCACACGTCACACGTCACACATCATAAATCAAAAATTCGACATTCAATATTCCTTATTCATTGATTCAACAAAATTCGTGTAAGAAGTCAGACGACACTTGCAGGGCCACCGGAGTTGGGTGACTAATAGACTTTAAACTTTACCCTTTGAACTTTAAACTCAAAATGAAAACTCAAAATGAAAACTCAAAACTCAAAATTCAAAACTCAAAACTCAAAACTCAAAATTGAAAATTCACAGTTCCCTAAGGAATCCACTCAATATCGTCAAAGTTTGGCTTTCGCTTCTCTAAGAACGCGTTTCTACCTTCTTTGGCTTCATCGGTCATGTAGGCAAGTCGAGTAGCTTCACCGGCAAATACTTGTTGGCCCACCATGCCATCGTCAGTTAGGTTCATGGCGAACTTGAGCATTTTAATAGAAGTTGGTGATTTCTCTAATATTTCTAGCGCCCATTGGTAAGCGGTATCTTCTAATTCGTCGTGTGGAATTACGGCATTTACCATACCCATATCTGCAGCTTCTTGAGCGCTATAATTTCTGCCCAAAAAGAAGATTTCGCGTGCTTTCTTTTGGCCCACCATTTTAGCGAGATAGGCAGAACCATAACCACCATCAAAGCTGGTAACATCAGCGTCGGTTTGTTTAAAAATAGCATGTTCTTTACTGGCAAGGGTAAGATCGCACACGGTGTGCAAACTGTGGCCACCACCAACAGACCAACCTGGCACTACTGCAATTACCACTTTGGGCATAAATCGAATCAAGCGTTGTACTTCAAGTATGTTAAGCCTTGGCATACCATCATCATCTACATAACCTTTGTGGCCACGAGCATTTTGATCGCCACCGCTGCAAAAAGCCCAGCCGCCGTCTTTTTTCGAAGGTCCTTCGCCAGATAGCAATACTACGCCAATATTGGTGTCTTCGCGAGCATCAAGCAAAGCATTAAAAAGTTCGCCTACGGTTTTGGGTCTAAAAGCGTTTCTTACTTCAGGACGATTAAATGCTATACGGGCTACTTTGCCACATTTTTTGTAGGTAATGTCTTCGTATTCTCTAACAACTTTCCAATCGATGCTCATGCGTAGAATTTTGCGCGAAAATACCCGATGAAACCTTAAATCTCAATTTCATAAGAGAAATTAGGAACGAGAGATTAGGAATGCGAGGAAAGGAATATGTATTGAGAATTAAGGAATGAGAAATCGGAAATGAGAAATCAGAATTAAAATTTCTAATCTTTCATTTAAAATTCCCAAACTCATTCAGTCAACACTTAACACTCAAAGTTCAACACAAACTAAACAGTCACTTTAAAATCAAAAAACTACATTTGGAAGAACAACAAAAAGGTTTGGTAAAATGGGAAAAAACGTAGTGGGCTGGTTTGAGATTCCTGTAACGGATATGGAAAGGGCAAAGAAATTCTATTCAGAAGTTTTTCAAGTAACCATAGAAGACTTTCCAATGCCGGGGCCGGATGATATGGCGGTTTTCCCAATGGATCCCAATAGCAATGCCGTATCTGGCGCTCTGGTAAAGGGCGAAGGCTATTTACCAAGCAGCACGGGCTCGCTGTTGTATTTCTCATGTATAGATTCGGCCGATGAATTGAGTAGGGTAGAAACTGCTGGTGGTCAAATATTGGTGCCCAAAACATCATTAGGCGAGCACGGCAACATGGCGCATGTGCTAGATACCGAAGGCAATAGAATAGCGTTGCATTGTAATAGCTAATACTTAAAAAAACTGTGGATATCCCTTTGAATTGGGGTGATATAGATCAAAAATATATGGATATAAACTAGTTGGCGGTCATTGAAAAAACAACGCTAAACGAAAAAAGAATATTAAAATGAATCAATCATTCCAAAGACAACAGCTAATAAGACTGTGCAAGAAAGCAGAGTATGTTGACTATGGAATGACCATAGATCAACTTACAGACTCACTTGATGAAAAGTATGAAGAAATTGCAAATGAATCTTTTGAATTCACACTTAAACAGGTCAGTGAATACTATTTGACGAAAGACCTTCCAGACAAACTAATTCTAAGGAAGCTAAACGATAACATTAAGAGGATATACAAAGACGAACAAGCCAATCGTAGAATAATAATTGCTCAAATAAAAACATTGCTTTCTGAAACGTGTCCCTTTTGGGTTATCAAAACAGACATAAAAGGGTTTTACGAGAGCATTGACAGAGAAAGATTGATTTCAAAGTTTCAAGACGATTCAATGTTATCTTATCAATCAATGTTTTTAATGAGACGGGTTTTTGAAAACCCAACTTTAGCGGGGAAGTCGGGTGTCCCTAGAGGGATGAATATAAGTGCGACAATGTCTGAAATTTACATGCGTAAATTCGACAGATGGGTTCGGTCATATGATAGTGTTTATTACTATGCACGATTTGTTGACGACATTATTATTTTTTCCAACTCCCTAAAAGACTCTTTACCTCTGATAGCAAGCTTAAACCCTCAACTAAATCTTTTGACAGAAGGATTATCAATAAATAAGAAAAAAACAGAGCTGTTTGACGGAAAGACATTGGGCAATCTTGACAAGATAAATGGTAAAACAAAAAGTCAAAGAGATAAACTTGACTATTTAGGATATTCATTCAGTGTAGAAAATGGTAGAACCGAAGCCAGAAAACTAATAGTTTCTATTGCTGAAAAGAAAATATCTAAAATAAAAACTCGAATAATCAAAGCCTTTTTAGACTTTTCCAAAAACAAAGATTTTGAGCTTCTAGAATCAAGAATCAAATTTCTTACAGGAAATTACAGTATTAGAAAAAGTGAAGAAGGTAATTCTCTACGTGCAGGAATTTATTATAACTATTTGCAAGTCACAAATCATTCTGTTTTTGAGGAACTCAACCAATTCCTGAGAAAATCCATTTACAGTAAAAGTCCAAATTTTGGAGCTAAAATTGGTTTAAGCAATATTCAGAAAAAAAAACTTGTCAAATATTGCTTCTTAGCGGGCTTTGAAAAGAAAGTGTTTTTTGAATTCTCATACATCAAAATGCAACAAATCATTAAATGTTGGTAAATGGGGAAGATTAAAATAAATAAAGATGATAAAGCTAGGATTCTATTAACAGAAATCTTGCCATATGAAGTCCCAATGCTTTTTTCAAATGAAGGATTTTATAAGATTATCAGCAATGGGATGTATCATGCTTTTTTTGATAGAATCACTCAGTTATCAAAGGCAGGTGGTGATGGAAGAAAATATGGCATACCATTCAATTATGAAATAAGAAAAAATATTGAAGGTGATACGAGAGCTCTTAGTGTTATACATCCTTATTGCCAATACTATTTTATAGAACTCTATGAAAAGTATGATTCTTTGATGCTTCATTTGTGCTCCAAAAGCCATATCTCACTTAGAAGAATTTCGAGAGTTGCGAAATTTGTTTATTCCCCAGACTTTGTTTATCCAGAAGATAGTCATAAAAATGCCGAACTAGAAGTTGAACCAGAAATCCTGAGTCAGGAGTCTCAATATTTAAAGTCATACTTCACATACTATCCGATAGACTTAATTTATAAATTCTATGATAGAAATGAGTTTCAAAGACTTGAGCAAAGGTTCAATTACTTATTGGAATTTGATATAAGCAAATGTTTTTATCACATATATACCCATTCAGTAACTTGGGCTATTAAAGACAAGGAATCTGCTAAGAGAAATGCTCGAGCAATATCATTTGAAAATTCATTTGACAAGTTAATGCAACTTGCGAATTATAATGAAACGAATGGGATAGTTGTTGGTCCTGAGATCTCAAGAATATTTGCAGAAATAATTCTTCAACAAGTTGACCTTAACGTTCTAAAAAGACTTGGAAAGCAATACAAATATGGTGTTCAATATGAAATCAGAAGGTATGTTGACGATTATTTCGTTTTTTCAAACGATCCAGAGATACTTGATGTTGTGAAAAAAGAATTCCAGAAGGAACTCGGTTTTTATAAACTGTACCTAAATCCTACAAAGTCTGAAATAAAAACTACCCCTTTTATATCCAACGTTACTGTAGGCAAACATGAGTTACAAGAATTGTTACTTGGCTTTTATGACTCTCTTTTCGAGACTAAAGAAAAGAGAGTAGAAGAAAGTGAAAAAACAGAATTAATAACTGTTCTAACAAGAATTAGAAGGCCGAATAGCATCTCGAAGAAATTTATAAAAGACTTCCAATGTGTCGTAAAAAGAAACAACTTAACCTATGACATTCTGAGTAAAGATATCATTAGGTTTTTTAAAACTAAGTTTACTAAAATATTGAAGGAAGGTGAGCTTGAAAAAGACAAAGAAGTAGTTGAAAACTTATTCATCACACTTTTTGACATCTTGTTTTACGCCTATTCACTTAATATCAACTCTAATACTACTTTTAAACTCGCTCAAATAATCGTACTTGCGAGTAAATATTTAGAAAAGCAGAAAGCAGATTTAAAACATACTATATATTCTAAGATTTCAAAGGAAGCAGATTTCGTTTTAACTAATTTTCATCGAAAGGCCAAAACCAATGAAACCAATATTGAAACTCTAAATTTAATCTTAGCTCTAAAAAAGCTTGATGAAAGCTACGCGTTTAGCGTAAAAAAGCTGACAGAAATATTGGGCATTGATAAAAAAGAAGGTTTCAAAAGATTGAACTATTTCCATATCATTACAATACTCTACTACGTGGAGAACAAACCAATTTATGCTGACTTAAAAAAAGAAATAGAAAAAACTACTGAAAACAAATTTCAAGATGACGAAGACCCTTTTTCGAAATCAGAATTAACCATGCTGTTTTTTGACTATGTAAATTGTCCATTTGTAGATGAAAAGAGTAAAAGAAAAGTATTGCAAAGTTCAGGATATGCAAAGACAAATCTTGCCGACAAGATTAAGGAGATAACTGATCAAGGGATTTGGTTCATGAATTGGGATACGGAAATTGACTTGGAACGAGTTTTGAAGAAAAAAGAATGGGGTTCAACATATTAAGGATTTGGGATTGGTGCCGTAAGAGCGAAGGGTTTCGTAAGAAACCTGAATACGACTTAACTAATATTTCTGAGATATCTCGGAAATGGGTTGAGTTGAGTTTGATGCAAATCAAACACCACACACGACAACTTACGGTTACCAATCCTTCTTTTTAATGACGAGCTAGAGAAAATAACGAACCGCCAACAAGGTGTATAGTGCATACCCTTCGGGATACGCACCATACACAAACCGTTGTATGCCATTAAAGAAATAGATGAATCAAGAAGAAATTAATAGCGGAATTGAACTCTTATGCGAAACCTCCTCAGAGGTTAAAAGTTATTATTCCAATGATCAAAATATTGTTGAAGCTCTTAATAATGCAAAAAAAGAAGACCTTCAAAAATGTATGGATTATTACACGAGTAAGTCAGGTGTAGTTATTGATCCTCGCAAAGAAATAATTGAAAAATTACTCAATAAGGAAAAGTTCACCGTTGAAAGCCTACATGAATTAATCAATGGCTACAAAGAAGGGAAAGAAAATCAATTTCGGTCTTATAAAGAAACTTTTTCAATTGTCTTTCCTGCTATTACATTTTATGGTCACAATCCACAGCGAGAATTTGTAAAAGCGTTTACGAAAAAGCTGATTGAAGACCTAGGAATTGAAAGCGAGGTAAAAGAAGTTTCCTTCGATTTTCAAGGTGTTAGACAACAAGGAAGCGAACGATATTGGGTTGCCATTTATAATAAGCATCAAGAGAACCAGTCTATTGGAGTGCAATTCTTTTTTGAGTTTTTTGAAGGGAATATTGGCTATGGTGTTTACAAGCATGAGAATCAGACTTATCTTAAGCCACGAGTAGTTTTAACCCCAAAAGAGTTTGATTACAATGATATGCTTTCTTATTTCCAAGGAAGTAAACAAATCTTATTGGATGATATTCCAAAATATGATAATCTTCAGAAAATACCTTTGCTTAATCATAAGTTATACAAAATTTCACATGGTTCGTTTAAAGCTAAAAAGTACGCAGCGATTATTGATACTTTTAAATCCAATAATTGGATTGTCCTTCATGAAAACACCCGTAAAGGCCAAGCAGATGCTTTTAAGAATGATTTAAAGGTTGGTGATTATTTCTACATTACAATTGGATCAAGCGAACTTGTAGGTATTGCAAAATTGACTAGTGAAAAATGGGAATATGTCCCTAACGACATAGTTGATGATGACGGATGGCTCTATCGTGAAGTTGAAATGATACAGCCAGCTGTTAGAAAAAACCCAAAAGAATTAAAAACACATCAGAAAATATTTTACCCAAGTGCAAATTCAACTTTAAGTGAAATTTCAAATGAAAACCTGCTAGAAGCAAATAATATTCTTTTTAAGCCATATTTTAATGCGGAATTCACACTAGAAACTACTATTAAGCATACTGAGGAGGAAATGGATAACGAATCTAATCAAATACTATTTGGCCCTCCAGGAACGGGTAAGACATATAATACAATTAATAAAGCTCTTCAACTTTTAGGCGATGATATTTCTGCCTTAAACAGAAAAGACTTGAAAGCTCTTTTTAAAAGAAGACTTGAAGAAGGGAGAATTGTATTTACAACATTCCATCAAAGCATGACTTATGAAGACTTTATTGAAGGTATTAAACCAGAAACTAAAGATGAATTAATTTCATATACAATTGAGGATGGAATCTTCAAGCAATTATGCCACAAAGCAATTTTCGCACATTTTTCTTCCAATAATGATATTGTCACAGAATTTAATGCATTTGATGATTTATATGATAGATATATCGAGTTTATTGAAGGTAGATTAGAAAAACTAAAAGATGATGAAAAGCTTTTATTCCCACTAAAATCATCAGGATATTTTACTGAAATAAAAAGTATAAATGAAGATGAAAACTACCTGCTAACAAGAGGGACAAGAGCAAATTCAGACGCAAAGGTCTATAAGGAAAGATTGCGCCTTTTGTATAATAAATTCAAATCAATTGATGATATCAAAGATGTTTCTGCTGACATTAGGTCAGTTGGAAAAGGTTTAGGTTGGTCATCAAATTATTATGGCGTTTTTAAAGACTTTAAAGCTTTCGAAAATGCTAGCTCAACAAACAAATCGTTAGATAGAACCGCTTCTATTTCATACAATGATTATGACAAAATCAAAAATTTCATCTCAAACTCTAGCCTTCCAGAAAAATTCTTGGAGAATGCCGACAAGTTTGTTCTTATAATTGATGAAATAAATAGAGGAAGTGTTTCGCAAATATTTGGTGAATTAATTACATTATTAGAATCTGATAAAAGACTCGGTAAACCGGAAGAATTAACATTAACTCTTCCCTACAGTAAAACTTCATTTGGAGTACCACCAAACTTATTTGTATTAGGTACTATGAATACCGCTGACCGCAGTGTAGAAGCTTTGGATACGGCTCTTAGAAGAAGGTTTAGCTTTACCGAAATGCCTCCAAAACCAGAACTCATTTACATAGAAGGTAAGGCGGAAAATGGTATTGTGAACGGCATAGTACTATCAGAACTATTGGAAACGATAAATAAGCGAATCGAGAAACTATTGGATAGAGACCACATGATTGGTCATAGTTATTTTCTATCGATTGAAGGGTTAAAAGGCTTGAAATCGGCTTTCCAAAACAAGATCCTGCCACTACTGCAAGAATACTTCTTTGGTGATTATGGTAAAATTGGGTTGGTGATTGGGTCTAAATTCTTTAACATCGAAGACGATCTGGTAGATGAAGATTTCTTTGCTCCATTTGAAGATTATAATAGCAGCCCTTTGGTAGAAAGAAAAGTTTACCACCTCAAAAATATCCAAGACATGAGTGATGAGTTGTTTATTGAGGCTTTGAATGACTTACAACGCAAAAACAAGTAGTTGCCCAAAGAGAATAAACATATTACAGTATTTGAACACGAAAGCCTTCGTACAGATCGAGGTGAGCAAAGGCTCACAAAAGGTCAGTTAGAAGCCTTGCAATTGTTCTATGGAGAAAATGGAGTTCCTTATTATTCTTTGATTCATCATGGCGTTCGCTTCAATGAATACGTTGGTGTGATTCAAGTTGGCAAAACGGTTATGGAAGTCTTGCCAAAAGCGGATAAGGCTAACCCGAATGATGAAAGTGTTAAAAATACATGGAGAAACGTCTTAATTAACATGCTTCATGCGGTTGGGGTATTTGATATTCACGCTCCAAGCAATAGTAATTTAAGATTGCACTCAAACTCTATTCTCGACCTTTATTTCGACCTTTTTATCAAAGAAGTTGAATATCTCCTGCATAGAGGTTTGGTAAAAAAATACCGAAAAACAGAAGGTAATAGAACTGCCTTAAAAGGCAGTATTCAGTTCGCTAAGCATATCAGTAAGAACTTAGTGCATCAAGAAAGATTTTATGTTAGGCATACTACTTACGACAAAGAGCATGACATACATGCAATTCTTTATAAAGCCCTGAAGCTATTGAGCTATATCAACACCAACGTGCAATTGAATAGTAGATTAGGAGCCTTATTACTAGACTTTCCGGAACTATACGACATTAAAATAACGACAACCTTATTTGATAAAATTTCCCTTGATCGAAAAACGGAACCATACAGAAATGCTCTGGAAATAGCGAAACTCATTCTGCTCAACTATCACCCGGATGTAAACCGAGGAACCAATAATGTATTGGCATTAATGTTTGATATGAATGTACTTTGGGAGCAGTTTGTATATGTGAGTTTAAGAAGGTACAAAGCAAGTACTACCAGTATTGCAGCTCAAAACACTAAGAACTTTTGGCAGCCATTATCAGGCTACCGAAGCAAAATGAAACCCGACATTGTTCTGAATAAAGGCACAGAAGATTGTGTAGTGCTTGATACTAAATGGAAAAACTTGAACGGCTATAATCCATCTCCTGACGATTTGAGACAAATGTTTGTGTACATGAAATACTATGGAGCAAAAAAGGTAGCTCTAGTGTATCCGGGAGCAGAAAACAGAAACCAATCGGGTCAATATTACGACCATAGTTCACAGAATTCAAAGCAACTAAGCAATGAGGAATGTAGCGTAATCTCAATTGGAGTTGAAAAAGACATGAAAGCATGGCAAAAAACAATACACGAAAATATAAACCACTGGAAAGAAAATAAAAACGGCATACAACAAGGTGTATAGTTCATAACACCATGCGGGATGCTACGACACCATACAAGGAACGCCGTGGGCAATATTGAAACACAGTTACCAATGAAATATTTTTACAAATTGATTAAATCACTAGTGACAATATTGACTTTTTGCTTTATTGCGCAAAGTTGTTCCCAAACTGACAATTTGACGACAATTAGACTATTGAACGAAAGGAACTTTTCAGACTATGAAAGGTTTAAAAACAACGTGTTACTACCAAAGAAGCTTTCGGTAATTATCAACGACAGGATTCAGAATATTTTTAAACTATTGGAAGATATTGAATCGAAAGAAATTGAATCAACTTTTGTCCAAGATTACATTGAACAAATTGAAGGCTTGAATTTTGAAAGAATACAAGAGAATTATACAAAGTTCGATCTCAAACATAATGTCGAAATTTTCAATCAAATAATTGATTACGGTTTGAATGAAGACAAGCAATTTAATAGTGATATTAAAATACTTTTACTGACTCATTTCAACTCAATTATTCAGAGCTGTATTTATCTTGATAATAAATCGACTTTTGATCATTCTGGATACTTTCCAGTCTTCTACGAAAATCCTGATTATCATGATAAGGACTCTGCCATGATGCGATTTGCCCTGGCAATTGACAGTTTAAAAAACTATTCATTAACCATTGACGGAGACACTTTGGAATATTCTAAGAATCCAAGATACTATATTTTAAAGAGGAAAAGAAAACATCGAGCGAGACTTGAAATCACTAATAGATTAGGTGAAAAAACGATATTAGTTGTAACATCAGACGATCGGAAAAAATGATATTGCCCGCAAAACGTTGGCATTAATTTAAAAGAAGAAAACACAAAAAATGTATAAGGGTGTATATACCATAACACTATTTGTATTTCTGCTAGCTTCGTGTAGTTTTCAAACCACTAAAGAAGCGGGGATAAAATACTCCACCCGACCAGCTTTTCAAGTTCCCAAAAATATTAAATGGAAAGAAGTAGGACTAGCAAAAGAACTCATAAACTTAAAAGAGAAAATAGTTATAATTAGTGGTGGTTCAAACCCATTGCCACTTCACCAATGGGAAGAATTAAAAGTTGGTTTTCCTTGGCAAAAAAATATTGACAGACACATATTAATCAATAAAACAACACTTATTCGATCTCCAAAAGCAAATTCTAATTGTGAAGGAGCAGACTGTTTTATTGAGAGAGATTATAAAGGCTATTCTTGGATTGAATTAGCTCAACCTTTGGCTGTTGATTTCATACCTTCAAAAACAAATTTGTTAAAACCTGAAGAAGGTTTTTTGGTAGTGAAGGTTATTAAAAAATGTCAAATACTACGATTTGAGAACGAAATATATCAACTAACTGATAATAAAGGAAATTACTATGTAATGCATGCCACTGAATCAGGAGAGCCTAATTTAGACGTTATATTACCTAAAGGTTGGACACTAAAAAAGGTAAGTTTACAAGAACCCTTAGTTATTTTGCCATTTGGAAAAGGAGAAGATTGCTACTTTAATATTGTAGGAGACCACTTAGGGCAGGGATACCACCAATATAAATATGCAAATGAATATTATCCTGAATAAAAACCCAAGGCCAACAATGTATGTAAATTCATAACCGCCTAGGGGCAAGCTACGTTTCAAATAATCACCGCTGTAAAGCATAGAAAACAGACTAAGATGTATAAGACTTTAAATTATTTAACCATTGTATTAATCGTACAATTTTTCATTTCGTCTTGTGGCAACCCTACAAAAACAATAGAAGTAACCGAAACATGGGAAAATGGATCTCCAAAGACTGAGATTGAATGGTTTAACAAAACAGACAGCACCTACCGGCAACTACAGTATTTCGAAAACGGCAACATTAGTCTTGAAATGATTTTTACCAATAGTGAATTAGAAAAACTAACGGGTTACTATGAGACGGGTGAAATAGAAGGTGTTTTCATTTACGAAAATGGCGAAACAATTGCAGGATCTGAATATTACAAGAATGGGCAAAAAATGGGTGAAGTACCAAGAGAATTAGACGGTACAATTAACGGTCATGTAGCGTATTACTACGAAAATGGTAATTTGAGGTCAGAAGGGGAATACAAAAATGATAAACGTAATGGGCTTTGGCGAGATTACGATGTGCAGGGTAATATTACAAGTGAAAAAATCTATGAACATGGAAAACAGGTAGAATAGTAAAAACACGCCTTAACTTAGGTTTGATGAATAGCTGCCAGTAGGTTTTTACAAGGTAAGTGGCTTTGGTTTGGGTAGATTTCTCCAAATTGCGAATTAATTAAGTGTACAATCATAAACCTTGCATTTCAAGTTTTTATGCCATTAAAATGAAGGTTGATAGAAATAAAAAGCAATCGTAAATGTTAAAAAAAGGCCTTGTTAAGCAATGTGTTTACTTCATAATCTCAGTATTCATAATTGGGTTCCTATCATGTAAAGAAGAAAAAGCAAAAGACGGGCATGCTGACGAGTTAACAGCAAATAATTCTAGCTCATTAGAGTTAGACCATTTAAATATTTGGGTTACCGATCCGCAATTGGCCAAAGAGAAGTTAGCCAGTATTGGATTTACAGGTGTTCCCGACTCTCTTTCGCAAGTTCATCACGGACAAGGAACTTCAGGTAGGTACTTCAATTTTCTAAACACCTATCTTGAGCTAATATTTGTTTATGATAGTCTAGTGCTGTTAGAAAATAATAGAAAAAACGAAAACTTAGATTTTACCCTTAGAGCCAATAACAAAAAGAATGGTGCATCGCCATTTAGTATTGCATTAAAAATGAATGAATACAATGCCGACAAAATTCCATTTGAGAAAGTTCTTTATCATCAGTCTTGGATGGAAGAAAAGGCAAACATTTATTCGGCCAAGAATTCAAAAATTAATTTGGGTGAGCCTTCAGTTTTTGTAGTTTATCCTGAAATTGAAGCAGCAAACTTTGCATCAATAGCTGAATTAGAGCGTTTTCCGAGCGATGATGATTCATGGAAGTCGTTTTTTAAACACCCCAATGGTGCACAAAATATTACCCAAGTTGTCATTAAATCAGCAAATGTTGACTTAACTACAGAAACAATGAAGGCTATTAATGCCCTTGAGAATGTAGAAGTAAAAGATGGAGAAGAACATTTGATGGAGTTGTTTTTTGACGGTAATGCACAAGGTAAAACCTTTGACCTAAGACCCGAATTACCACTAATTATTCATATTTGATTTGAGAGAAAACATGAAAAAAACACAATAAATGATTCTTATCGCTATTCTAATTCCACCGCTTTCATTCTTGCTAAGGGGTAAAATTATTGCCACAATCGTTTCAACCTTTCTTTATGTAATAGCCTTTTTTCTTTATGTATTTTTTGGTAGTGGATTTTTTATTCATGTGGCATTGGCTGTTTGGGCTGTAGTTTCAAGAAACAATGCCAGAAACGATAAAAAGCTAAAGGAGATGGAAGAGCGTCTTGCAAAACGATAAAGCCGTTAAGCCATTGTTGATATCACATTGCTAGTGAAACTTAAGACTCAAGTTAAGGCTTTAATTACAATTCAACCTTTGTTTACGACAACTCAATTTATGAGAAGTGAATGATTTGCTTTTCAAATTGCATATTGCGTAACGTTTGACGTGCAAAATGCGCATCTAGAATTTAATTATAAATGTTCTCGAATAAAGAAAAACGTCTAAAATACCTGGGTTTTGATGACAGATGGTTTTTAATAATTGGAGTACTGGTGTTGTGTTTATCTACAGTGTTTATTTTTAATGTAGACACAGCTCAGCTCACAACAATTGAGTTATTAATAACCCTTTTAGCATCATTGTTTTATTCTACTTGCGATTGGTTGATAAACAGATCAATATTAATAAGCTTGAGAAAAAAATATCCAAGCTTAAAGCAAAGTAGAAAGCGCATAGTGCTACTTCTCTTAGGCACAACCATAACAGTAGTATTTGTTGACTTTATGGGAATAAAGCTAATCACCTTTTTTGCAGAAAATGTACATTACAATTTTCTAGAGCGGGTTAGGCCTTTGGTAGTGATTGTTTTTTTAACCGCCATGGTTATGGCTATTTATGAAGCCATTTACTTTTTTGTACTTCTAAAAAATTCGGTGAGAGAAGAAGAGCAGGCCAAACAGGCTATTATCCAGGCCCAACTTGATTCATTGCGCAATCAGGCTCAGCCGCATTTTTTCTTCAATACCCTAAATACCCTAAGAGATATAATTGAGCAAAACTCTAAAAATGAAGCCAAGCTTTTTGTAGACAAACTTTCCGATATATATCGGTTTTTACTTGAATCGAGCAGTACTAATCTTGTTACCTTAAATGCCGAGCTAAAGTTTGCAAAAGCTTACATACATGTGCAATCTGAGCGGTTTGGAGAAAACTTAAAAGTGAATTGGGAGATTCCAGAGAGTTATTATGACAAGTTAATTGCGCCTATGAGTTTGCAATTGCTTTTAGAAAACGCCATAAAACACAATGTGGTATCTAGGTATAAACCATTGGTTGTCAATGTTTATTTATTGCAGAATAGCATTGTGGTACAAAATAAAATTCAAAAAAAGTCAACACAATTCCCTTCAACACAAATGGGGCTAAAAAACATTCAAAAGCGTTATTCGCTTATCACCAATAAAACGGTGATCATTGAAAATAATCTAGAAGAATTTATAGTTACGCTTCCATTACTAACCAAAAGTGAACTCAGTAAATAATCCATGAAAGTTTTAATTATTGAAGATGAAATAAGGGCAGTTAGTCAGTTGCAATCTGCATTAAAATCTTGCCAATTTGATTATGAGCTTCTTGAGATTATAGACACCGTAGAACATTCAGTGAATTGGCTAAACGAAAATGAGGCTCCTGATCTAATTTTTATGGATATTCAATTAGCCGATGGATTAAGCTTTGAAATTTTTAATCATACTACCTTGAGCTCGCCAATAATTTTTACTACGGCTTTTGATCAGTATGCCATTAGAGCATTTAAAGTGAATAGTATCGATTATCTGCTAAAACCAATTCAAAAAGATGATTTGGGTACTGCCATCAAAAAATTCACACAGATGAACAAGGCTCATGTTATTGAACCAAATAGATTACAGAACCTGATAAGCAGCCTTGCGCAACCTACCAAGAGAGACGGTATTTTGGTAAAATCGGGCAGCGGCCAGGTTAGAATCAATATCTCAGATCTACATTTTTGCTACTCAAAAGATAGCATCACTTTTGGAGTAACTTCTAATAAACGCTACATAATTGAAGAAACTTTGGATGAGCTTTATGAAACTTTAGACCATAAAGAGTTCTTTAAAATTAATAGAGGTCAAATTGTAGCCAAATCTTCAATTAAAAAGCTAGAGCCTTATTTTAACCACAGAGTTATCCTTTCAATTGATCACGCAAGAGATCAAGAATTTATAGTAAGTAGGCCAAAAACAGGCGATTTTAAAAAATGGATGAACGCTTAAGAAGCTAAGTTGCAATTCAGCACGTCTTAGCGATGTTCCAACAAATTCAGCTTTCTGTACCTATTGCTTGAATTGATATTGCATTCATATTAATTCAAAAACAAGAAAGATGAAGAATTTAACTGTAAAGCAAATTGTAACACCATTAGCTACACTTTCAATTATTTGTTTAATGTACTTTGGTCCAATTACTCGTAGCATACTTGAAAACATAATTATATCAGTAATAATTATAGGGGCCAACTTTTTAGAGTATAATGGCAAGCCTTTCGAGGCGCTTGGACTATACCGAAAAAATTTTACAGCCAAAAATCTTCTAGTCTACGCTCCAATTACAGCCTTTACTCTTTTTACTTTTTATGTTGCAGTATTGGTTCCTGCCATTGAATGGATAACAGGTGTATCAATTGACTATTCAAGTATGTCTCAGCTTAAAGGAGATCTATCAACTACCTTAATTTGGCTTGCAATTGTTTGGCTCACCGCTGGCTTTGGTGAAGAAATAATTTTTCGTGGGTTTTTTATGCGTCAGTTCGTTAAGTTTTTTGGTGAAGGCAAGATTAGCCTGATACTAAACATTCTAATTTTCAGTAGTATTTTCGGTTATATGCATATGCAACAAGGTATTACTGGGCAAATTGTGGCAGGAACAACAGGTGCTTTTTTTTCAATGATCTTCATTAAAAAACGATACGATTTGTGGTTCATGATCATGCTCCATGGCTCTTTTAACACACTTGGTATTTTCAGTTTTTACTTTGGCTTGGCATAAAACCAGTTTTTTATAAACTGTTTTACTTAAGATTGAATATTGAAAATGAGCGAAATAGGGAAAATCTATCTTAGAAAAATTGAAAACTCAGATATTGAATATGTGTTTAGGGGCTTATCGCATCCAGATGTAATTAGACACTATGGAGTTAGTTTTAGTAGTCTTGAAGAAACAAATGCACAGATGGAGTGGTTTGCCCAAGCTGAACAAGAGTGGTTTGCCATATGCTCAAAAGGTAATGATGAGTTTTTAGGTGCTTGTGGATTTAATGACATCTCTAAAGATCATAAAAAAGCAGAAATTGGACTTTGGTTACTGCCCGAGCATTGGGGCAAAGGCATAATGAAAAAAGCAATGAATCTGATTTGCGATTATGGCTTTAATAAATTGGGACTGCACAGAATTGAAGGTTTTGTAGATAATGGCAATACCAATTGCAAACGCGCAATGGACAAACTGGCCTTTGCGCATGAAGGTACAATGCGCGATTGCGAATTCAAAAATGGACAATTTTTAAGTGTAGATATTTACGCACTCATCAAAAGATAAATAATCAATTCATGAGACACCTATTAAGTATTTTATGTTTAGCACTTGGCATAATTGGTTGCAAACAAGCTCCAAAAGAAGCAAAAGAGCCGGTTGAGGAAACAAAAGAGCCAGTTGAAGAAACGTTTATAAATCACTACTGGGCCGTTGATTGGCATCCATCTAAAGATCAAATTGTAGTTGGCGGAATGGTTGATAAGGTAAGGGTAATTTCAACAACCGATTACGAGGTAATGAAGGAAATACCATTTCCGGGAACCGTTACAAAAACCAAATGGCATCCATCTGAAAATAAATTGGCCATATCGGTTCAAGATCGCAAATCATTTACAAGCATTATTGATCTAGAAACTGATGAAAGCATAAAGCTTGACTCGGTATGCGCTGATGGGGCACGAGCTATTGATTGGAACACCCAAGGAGACCTTTTGGCCGTTGGAGATTATGAAGGAGTCATTACATTTTTTGATGCCAAAGGCAATTTTATCAAGAATATAAATACGGGTCAAAGGTCAATTATTGGTATGGATTGGCATCCAAATCAAAATCTAGTCGCGGCTATTGGAGAGAAGATTACCATCTACAATTACGAAAATGATAGTATGTATCATATTAATGATAGGGAAGAAGAAATTGAAGTACTAATGCTATGTGTAGCTTGGCACCCAAGCGGTAAATTCTTTGTAACAGGTGATTACGGTGATTTTCAAAATGATTATCCACCCTTGTTGCAGTATTGGAGCTATAATGGAGATAAGATTAAGTCTATTATAGAAAGCAAAGCAGAATATAGAAATGTAGCATGGGCTCATAATGGAGAAGTATTAGCAACAGCCAGCGAAAAAATTAGGTTGTGGGATACAGAAGGCAACTTGATTGCCGAAAATGAAAATCCTGCTCGTCTTTGGGGCATTGACTGGAATTCTAATGGCACCCAAATAGTGGCTACCGATGAACAGTGTAAGATTATTTTTTGGGATGACAATTTGAATAGATTAATTGAAAAATAGTTTTGAGTCTATTAGAAACTGAATTCTTTAAATTATGTAATAAGTATTCTAATAATCAGGGGCTTATAGCCGAATTGTGGCTTGAAATTGAAAAGGCACATTCAGCAAAAAACAGGCATTATCACAACCTAAAGCACCTAGCATACATGCTAAACTTGGCTTTGGAGTTTAAAGACAAATTGCAAGACTTTGATGCAGTTCTATTTTCAATTTTTTACCATGATTTTGTTTACAATGTAAAACGACAAGATAATGAGCAAAAAAGTGCGGAAGTAGCTAGAGATAGGTTATTTCAGCTCAATGTTCCCAAAGACAAGATTAAAACCTGTCAAAATCAAATTGCTGCTACAAAAGCCCATGAACTAAGTGCTCATGATGATACAAACTATCTGCTTGACATTGATCTTGCCATTTTGGGCGATTCTGAAGAAAATTACAAAGGCTACGTAAGTAAGGTAAGAAAAGAGTATTCGATTTATCCAGACTTTATGTATAAAATGGGCAGAAAAAAAGTGCTAAAACATTTCCTTGAAATGGACAGGATATTTAAAACTCAAGAGTTTCATGAGAGCCATGAGCGATTGGCAAAGAAAAATTTAAGCAGCGAATTGGAAAAACTTAAATAGAATGATAATGACTGAAATAGAGAAGATTAAAGCAGATATTGAGAGACTTAAGGCATATTTCAACAAGTTTGAATTAAGGCCACCAACTCAAAAAAACAATATCGAAGGTTTTAAAAAGTACTATAAAAACCTGTCGCAAGAAGTTATTGACTTCTACAATTATTGCGATGGATTTGATGCCAATGTTGAGTATGATGTTGAAGGCGCCATTATTTCGCTAGAAGAACATCAAGAACGTATTGATCAAATCAGAACTGGAGAATATCCATTGTTTACTTACCAATTTCCAATAACTACTGATGGTTGCGGTAATTACGATTGCGTAATGTTTTTAGAAGGGGTAGGCAATAACAGCGTAGTTTTTTGGGATATAGATTATGGCCTTCCAAGCTTTTTAAAGGCAAGTTCTTTAAGCTCCTTCATTACTTTCATGGTCAATGATCTTATTCAAAGATTTAATCCTGATGGCTCTGTGAAACCAGAGTTTAATTTAGATAACCCCGATCCGGCTGAAAGTGATTGGCCATTCAACTCTAAAAAAATGATGCTGAATGATCCAGGGCTAATTAAGCTTTATAAAAGTGATGAATTTGCCAAAGAGTTTGATGAGCCTGAAAGTTTAAAAACCTATCTTGGTTCTTGATTAATTGGTTTTTCAAATAAAAAAGGTGCTTATATGTCAAACAACTTTTACCAGACTAAAGAAGGCGTAAGCCAATACATAAAAATGGCTCAGGATGTTGACAGCAGTCAACTCATTGAAAAGCTTAAATCACATTTGCCAAATGGCGCTGCTTTGCTAGAACTTGGTTCGGGCCCCGGAACTGATTGGCAATTGCTAAAGCAAAGCTTTGATGTAACCGGATCTGATTATTCAGCAGAGTTCATCAAACACCTAAAAGCAGAAATACCAAATGGTGAATTCTTTGAATTGGATGCCGCAACTTTAGATATTGATAAAAAATTTGATGCGATATATTCTAACAAAGTATTACATCATTTGTCAGATGCTAAGTTGGCCAGTTCTATTGTAAATCAAGATAAGATATTGAAGCCCAATGGCATTATCTGTCATTCGTTTTGGAAGGGTGTAGGAGATGAGATTTTCAATGGCCTTTTTGTTAACTACTATGAAGCAACAGATCTAAAAAAGGCTTTTGAAAAGAGCTTTGAAATAATATCGATTGAGACTTATAAAGAATTTGATGCAGATGACTCCTTGGTTTTAATTGCCAAAAAGAAGTGACATGAGTAATATTCAGCTAAGGGATATGGTGGAATCTGATGCCGAATTCATTGCAGATTATTGGCTTAATTCAGATCCTGACTTTCTAATTTCAATGGGAGTTGATTTAGATAAATTACCACCAAGAGAAGGTTTAATTAATATGCTGAAGGCACAGGTAAACAAGCCTGACCAAGAGAAAGCATCTTTAGCCCAAATTCTTGTTATTGATGGTAAACCAAGCGGCCATTGCAATGTAAATGAAATAGAATATGGTGTATCAGCCAAAATGCACTTGCACATTTGGAATGCAAGTGATAGAAAATCAGGCGTAGGTACACAAATGGTAAAAAAAGCGATTCCAGTTTTTTTTGATAGGCTGAAAATTAAAACCCTTTGGTGCGAACCTGCGGCTAATAATCCAGCGCCAAATAAAACATTACCAAAACTTGGTTTTGAATTTGTGAAATCGCATGTGGTTGTTCCTGGTTCTCTGTGCTTTAAACAAGAAGCGAATCTGTATGAGCTTACATCTGACAATTACGAAGCATATTACCTATGATGGAATCCAAATCGTTTAATGATTGATATAAACACTTTTCATAATTCAAAGTGTTATAAATCAATAGAACCATAAAGTGAAATCATTGTTTTTGCACCAAGAACAAATACTTGGCTGCTTATTATGGACAATGGAAAAATCAATGCAACGAGCAATGATGCTTATAGCTCTAGCTTGGTGAAAAAGGCTGTACCGCCAGAGAATTTCACTAATGGAAAAGTTGAGAAGCAAGCCGGTAAAGCTGCTGGAATAAAGGGCGTTACAGTTGCTTTAAAACATATAAACGATGAGATTGGCGCCAATGCAATGACCAATGTAATGCCCAAACTCAACCAATTTGATGGTTTTGATTGTCCTGGTTGTGCCTGGCCCGATCCTGACGAAAAGCGCTCGTTCTTAGCCGAGTATTGCGAAAACGGTGCAAAAGCTGTAGCTGAAGAAGCTACTCAAAAAAAGGCCGACCCAGCATTTTGGGCCAAACATTCAGTTTTTGAGCTGACCAATTTTAGCGATTACGAATTGGGTAAATCGGGTAGAATTACCCACCCAATGTATTTACCAGAAGGTGCTACTCATTACCAACCCATAGCATGGGAGCAAGCATTTGATATTATCGCCCATGAGCTTAAAAAGTTAAGTGATCCAAACGAAGCGATTTTTTATACATCGGGCCGAACGAGCAATGAAGCAGCGTTTATTTACCAATTATTTGTTCGCTTTTTTGGCACCAATAATTTACCAGACTGTAGCAACATGTGCCACGAGAGCAGTGGAGTGGCATTAACCAAAACCCTTGGATTGGGTAAAGGCTCTGTTAAGCTTGAAGATTTTAAGAAAGCTGATGTAATCATGATCTTCGGCCAAAATCCTGGTACCAATCATCCTCGTATGCTTAGCTCGCTTGAAGAAGCCAAGAAGCAGGGCGTCAAAGTAATTTCAGTTAATCCGCTAAAAGAGCCAGGTTTAATCAAGTTTAAAAATCCGCAAGGTTTAAGCTTGTTGAAATCCACTGCCATATCTGACCATTATCTACAAGTTAAAATCAACGGCGACCATGCCTTGCTAAAGGCCATTCTTTACTTGCTAAATAAGAAAGAAGCAGCCGCTGCTGGAACCGTATTTGATCTTGATTTTATTAAAACACATACCACCGGCTATAATGATTTAATTGAATCAATAAAGCAAGAAGATTTTGATGATTTTGTGAAACAGAGTGGTGTCTCAAAAGATGAAATTGAGTTGGTTGCTGATTTATTAGCAAAAAATGAGAAGATCATTATTTGTTGGGCCATGGGCTTAACACAGCATAAAAACGGAGTAGCCACCATACAAGAAATTGTAAATCTGTTGTTGTTAAAAGGCAGCATTGGAAAGCCAGGAGCAGGTACTTGTCCGGTGCGTGGCCATAGCAATGTGCAAGGCGATAGAACCATGGGGATTTATGAGAAACCAAAGGCGGATTTTCTAGATAAGCTAGAAGAAGTTTTTGATAGAAAAATGCCTCGAGAAAATGGATGGGATGTTGTAGAAGCCATTCATGCCATGGGTCAAGGCAAAGGCAAGGTATTCTTTGCAATGGGCGGCAATTTTTTATCAGCAACCCCTGATACATTAGCCACAGCAAAAGCACTTGAGAATTGTGAATTAACCGTACAGGTTTCAACCAAACCCAATAGAAG
This sequence comes from Bacteroidia bacterium, assembly GCA_049115495.1. Lineage (GTDB taxonomy): Bacteria > Bacteroidota > Bacteroidia > CAILMK01 > JACPUW01 > JACPUW01. The sequence goes on from JAGDZV010000002.1 coordinate 391,744, forward strand.
CCATTTAATTCACGGCAAAAGCGCATTGATATTGCCATGCTTGGGTAGAAGCGAAGAAGATGCACAGGCTACAGGTAACCAGTTTGTAAGCGTTGAAAACTCAATGGGCGTAGTGCATCAAAGCCAAGGAGATAGAAAACCAGCTTCAAATCATCTCAAGAGCGAAGCAAGAATAGTTTCAGAGTTGGCGGCAAGGGTTTTTGCTAATGAAGAATCAATCAACTGGCTTTCTTTGAGCGATAATTACGATAATATTAGAGATCTAATAGCTCAAGTAGTACCAGGGTTTGAAAACTACAACTCAAGAGTTAGGCAAAAAGGCGGTTTCTACTTGCCAAACGGCCCAAGAGAAAATGACTTTTGGACTGAAGATAAAAAGGCGCATTTAACCGTAAATCGATTAAACCAGATTTCGGTTGCTGAAGATAAATACGTGCTAATGACTATCAGAAGTCATGATCAATTCAATACAACTGTTTATGGGCTTGACGATAGATACCGCGGGGTTTATAATGAGCGTAGAGTGCTCTTTATGAATCTTGATGATATGAAGAAGGAAGGACTCGAAAAAGGTTCTGTAGTTAACCTTACCAGCCATTTTAATGGAGAAGAACGTCATGCTTACCGTTTTATCGCTATTCCTTATGATATTCCAAAAGGATGTACTGGTGCATATTTCCCTGAAACAAATGTTTTGGTACCGCTAGATAGCACGGCCGATGAGTCTAATACACCAACATCAAAATCTATTGTTATTACCATTGAGAAAGTAGGAGAGAAAGTGGTTATTTAACCCTTTTGTAATGTGAAGCCGGCGAGACATCTAAGTTGAATTAATAAGTGTTATCTCCGTGAATCGGAAATCATAAAGAATCAAATCAACTTGGTTACTTCAATTCTTGAAACCACTTCATCTTTGAAAATCTCAATGGTATAGCTGCCTTTTGGATATTGCATAAGCTCAAGGTCTAGAGGTAAAGAGACCGAACTAAGCTTGGCTGTTACTCCATTGCTGCCTTTAATTATAATCTCAACGGTTGTATTTGTACTCGATGATAAATGTAAGTAAGTAGCAGTAGGAATAGGAAAAACTGATACGGTTAATCCTTCGTTAAGCTGGTATTGCTCCCTATACATAGAGGGAAGGGTAATCTCAGTAATTGCTGATACACGGAGTTCGGAATCTTCATCTGCTCCATTGTCTTTTTCATAGGCGCTCCCCATTAAAATCAGTGAAATCATGAGTAAAACAAGTTTGATTATGGGCTTAACGATTGACACAGTCCAAACCTAGCCAACGGCACAACTCTTTTTTGATGACCTAGGTCATGTACGCAGCTTCAAATGAATTTCTAGGCTTTCATAATCCTCAATTATGCTAACCGATGAGAAATGATATTTTTGGTTTGCTATTGATTGCTATTCTTTAGCTAAATGAACATTAAAAAGGTCAAAATGAATACAAAAGTTAGGCTATGCAGTTTTAGATTTAGGATTAAGTACTATTTCTTCAGCATTTATATTAAACCAATAAGCGCCAAGAGTCTGTTATGAGTTTACAAGGGTTAATTGAAAACGACAATGAAAATCAAATACTTGAGTTTCTTCTACCTTATTTCGATAACAATATTGCACTCACGCAACAAGAAAAAGAGATACTCCTTGGCTACAGCGCAGTTGACTTTGTATTACTCGGCTTAATTGGCCTCCTAACCCAAGACGTTCCAAGAATCCTTTTAGGAAAAGTATGTCATCACACACAAATTCGCGAAAAATGTAGGGCATTTAAACATGATCTAAGCCATCTGCAAACAATTGCGGATACTTATATGGAGGTTGAACATAGTGAAGCCGATGAATTTGTTTATCGAAATGTTATGTTGATATATCCGAGAGACCGTGTTGATGTTAATGGTCAATTGAAATAGTTTATCAAGTCAAAATTATGAAGGAGTGTACTTTGTTGAAATTTAGCATGTTAGCCTGTTCTAAAGGTTTATTTACATTCAATTTACACTGTTTTACTCTGCTTTTACGGGCAATATTGATTAGCTAATTACTTTTAGCTGAACAATTAATAATCACATGATATTCAAAATCACTCCCGCTTTTATACTATTCATAGTATTGGCAACTTCATGTTCTCAAGCAGTAAAATCCGAACTTACCAATGATGAAATGCATGATTCAAACACTGAACAAAATGAAATTGAGCAACACAGTTTTGGCGGTTGGTATTGTCCTGATAATTTGTTTGGTTTACCGGCAGTAAATATTCAAGAATGGGAAAAGGTGCCTGTTGTAAATGGAAGACTGCCTACTCAGGAAGAAACAAAAAGTGGAGCAGCACTAATTTTTGTTGACAAAGACAAGTTTCCAGATGCTAAGCCATTAGACGTAAAAATGCCCAAGCTGGCGCGTTTTAAAAGCCCATATACAAATAGAGATGAGATTATAATAGTATTTCAAACCGTAGTGGTACAACAAGACACCATTGTGGGCTACCGCTATTTAAACGGTGGAAATGGAAGTTCAAGGTACAATGAAGTTAACTTTTTAACCGAAACCGAAATCAATGAAATTCCCGAGTCTCAATTTGTTCAATTAAGGATTCAGATAAAGGCAACACCCGAACAAATATGGCAGGTAATAACAAGTCCAATAAGAAATGGCCAGTTTATTCCAATTTTTGAAGGTGATAATGATGTGAAAGAAAATTGGAGAGATGAAACCAATTTAAACTTTACTTATAGTAAATCGGGAAACCTTACATCTGACTTTGCGAATCTATTGTACGGCAATTATTACATTCAAAATGACTATGATAATGAATATAATTATTCAGAAAAGTTCATGATCTCTAACAGTGAAGAAGATAGCAGCACTTGCGAGCTGATCATATCATGTGGTCCCTTCGGAAAAGACTATGAGCAACAGTTAGAATTAATCACTAAATGGGCCAATAGAGTAAAAGAGCTCAGCCAAGGTAATTAGCAAGATTATCTAATTAGGACATTAAAGAATTAGCTAATTACCCAATTACTTAATCTCTTTCTCTTTTGCAGAGTTTACAAACAATATGTTTCCAACATCATCGTAGCCGTTAAACACTTCAGTGCCCTGTTCGGTAATATCACTGTCGTTAAAGCCTACTAGTGTAAGGTCGGCATCGTTTGAGTATTTCTGGATTAACATTTTTTCGTGAATTCCTTCTTTTTGAGAAATTACATTAATGTTATTGGCCGAAATTGGTAATCGACCAGTACTGGTCATTTGAATAAGTCTTTCTTTTTCTTGTTGTAGCTCTTCTTCTGGGTAAAAAGCAAATATTTTTATGGTGCCGTCAGCCCATTCTGAATGCCCCAAAATAATGTAGGCCAATAAGATCATGAGATTTGCATTTTCGAGCTCATCATTACTCAGCCAAATATGTATTTCTTTTTTTAGGCCAAACGCTTTTTCTGAAGAGCCCAAGATCATCAGATCAAAATCAACTGATTGTATTAGGCTGTAATTCTTAACAATATCATCTAAATTTTCAGGTGAGCTTTTGCTAAATTCAAACATGAGCATATTATTCTCATGACCCGAAACACCAGGTAATTGAATAATTTGAGCAAGTGCAGACGTGTATGATGGAGAAATGAGCGTATCAACATACACATTACTCTTCATGGTTTGAGTTTGCTTTAGTAGGCGTTTTTTAGCTTCATCGGCTTGCAGGTTCGAATTCTCATTTAAGAAATCTTCTATGTAATGCACATAAGTGCCAAATCCATATCGATGACTTACCCAACGCATTAGATCAAAAGCTCCCAAACGTTGAAACGAATAACGCGATACACAAACAACTGATGGTCTCCAGTAGTCATCTGGTCTTTCTGTATTTTGCTTCTGAAGAAATACTTGTAACTGTCGGCTCAACTGAAATATAGCTCCCTGAAAAATCATGGCCATTCCTTCGTTGGTTTTACGAGCATTAGTAACGGCAAAATAGATAATTATCATTACGATAACAGAAAGTGATGCATAGAAAAACTCCATTCTAAACATCAAGTAAATACAGGCCAAAGCGCCAATAAGCGATAGATACCATCTCGATCTAAAAACAGGTCGGTAAGCAGGGTCTGCCGCGAAATGCTCCATAAAAGAAATCAAACAAATAGCACCATAGCTCACTAAAAAGAACATGGCAATAATCTGTGCTACAAAGTCTACATTACCCATAAATATGAAAACAAAGGCAATGATTACAGTTACCAAAGTACTATTTATAGGTTCGCCATCACGGCCCCTTGCAAAGGCTAGCCACTTATTGGTTTTATCGTTAGGGAAAATCTTATCATTAGCCAATGCTTGTAGTGTTCTAGGAGCCACCAAAATACTTCCAATTGCACTTGAAAGGGTGGCGCAGGCCAAGCCAATAGGAATTATTGGACCCCATATGGCAATATCGCGCATGGTCATGTTGCCTGATGCCAAAGTATACGGGTTTGCCGATAAAGAAAGCTTTAGCGCCACAAAAATGTAAATTAACATTCCGGCAATGGTCGCCGCCATGGTTCCCACAGGAATAGATTTTCTCGGATCTTTCAAGTCTCCAGATAAGCCTACACCAGCGGCCATTCCAGTAAAGGCCGGGAAACAAATGGCAAATACAGTGAAAAAATCATCATTGCCTTTTATGGTTTTGCTTAAGAAATTCTCTTTTGGTACATATTCGGTATCACCCATAAAAAAGAAAATGAGCGAGAGAATAAGTACACCGGCAACAACATATAAGGCTTGCATGCCCATGTTGGCACCACGTCTAAACACTAATAATGTCAGAATTAACATTAGCGGAATGCTCATAAAACGCGGATCCCTAAAATCTAGCCCCGTTTGCATATCAAGCATTTCATAAAAAGGTGATAGTTCTGGTAGCTTGGCTATTTCTGCAAATGCAATAATGTAAAATGCCACACTAATGGCCTGAGAAAGGAATAAAGAAACACCAACCGCAGCACCAATATTAATTCCAAAAGAGCGTGAGATTATAAAATAGGCACCACCACCTTCAACCTTTTGGTTGGTTGCAATTTCGGCGATAGCCATTGCAGTTGGAATGGTAACTATATGACCAATTATAACAATGGCCAGCGTGCCCCAAAACCCTACATTCCCTACGGCGTAATCAAACCTTAAGAAAAGAATTGCGCCAAGAATAGTTGATATTGAAGTAAGGAAAACCGGCGCGGTACCAAAACCTTTTTTTACCGTAGCGGTATTATCCATTCGTTTCTGTTTTATCAGTTACTTTATTTGGTGCTGTTTCTTCCAATAAGTCTTCAATGGTATTTCTTGCCACAGCATGATAATTGGGTTTTGCTTTGGTGTAAATGTCATTTGCCAAGCTCCATCCTGCTTTGGTTGTAACAAGCTCTCTGTAAATAGGGGTTAAAAATTTTCTTCTTCCAACATTGATCAAGAAATTTTCCATAGCGCCATATGCGTCTTGATAATTTGAATGAGCGGCCAGCTGATACCATTTACCCAAAATCTCATTATTGGTTGAGTTTGTAAAATCAAAATAATTATCAACTATTTTAAGTGCATCAGAGTCAGTCGTTTTTGGGATGTTAGCAGCAAAATAAATGTACTCATGGGCTGTCCATCCGGTAGTGTCAATTTGTTCAATGGCCATATCTGCCGATTCAAAATAAGAAGCTATATAATCATCAAGCTTAGTGAGCTTGCTAGATTTAATATTTGGACAATTATCTGGTAATCCAGGGCCATAGATCCAATCTTCAATTTTGCATGATTCGGCAATGCTTTCGTCTTTAGAAAGCAGGTTTTCCTGTAAATAATTTATAAACCTTTCAGTGGTCATTACCTTAAAAGCGTTGGTTTCAAAGTAGTTTTTCAAAAAGTTGTCAAAAGTTTCTCTACCGTAACTTTCTTCAAGCATTCTTAAAAATAAATAGCCTTTGTCATAAGCAATGGCGCTCAATCCATCGTCTGGGTTTCTGCCTTCAAGGTCAAGTTTTAAGTGTGTGTCTTCCATGGCATTATCAGCTTCAAAATCTTCCAATTCGCCCAAAAGGCCTTGGAAACTTAATAGTGCCAGCATTTCAGAATATTCGCGTCCGTACACTTCTTCCATAATGCGTTGTTCAAAGTATACCGTAAAGCCTTCGTTTAGCCAAAAGTCATTCCAGGTAGCGTTTGTAACCAAATTACCACTCCAACTGTGGGCCAGCTCGTGCGCAATCAAGGCCGTTAAACTTCTGTCACCAGCAATAATGGTTGGTGTAGCAAAAGTTAAACGAGGGTTTTCCATACCCCCAAAAGGAAAACTAGGTGGTAGAAATACAACATCATAGCGCTCCCATGCGTATTGACCGTAAAGGCCTTCAGCTTTCTCAAGCATGGTTTGCATTTCACCTAACTCGTATTCTGCCGCTTCAATTAAGGCAGGTTCAGCGTAAACTCCAGTTCTATCGCCAATTCCTCTAAACTCAAGATCGCCGCAAACCAATGCCATTAAATATGATGGTACCGGTTGGCTCATTTTAAAATTATAAGTATTGTCTTCTGATTTCTCGGTTGGGTTAGATGCACTCATAGCTGCGAGCAATCCATCAGGCGTAGTCACAGTAGCTTCGTAAGTGTAGCGTACACCAGGCCCATCTTGACAAGGAATCCAAGTTCTTGCCAAAATAGCTTGTGATTGTGTGAAAAAGAATGGATGCTTTTTTCCTTGGGTTTGCGAAGGTTCAAGCCACATTAAAGCTTCAGCACCTGGGGTAGTTTTGTATTGTATTGAAACGGATTTTGTGTTTTCTTCAAGCTCAATGGTTAGCGGAGAACCAAAGGTTTCATCAAAATCACCAACAGAGTAATAGGCCGCATCTTCATTTTCATTAAGCCATACTTTTTCAATTTGTAGCGCTTTGGTATCAAAAACTATCTGCTTGGCATTTTCTGCCTGGTATATTTCCCAATGGGCAACGCCACTCAGCGTTCTTGATTCAAAATCAATATCAAGAGTAAGGTTCAAATGGTTAACCTTGGCTTCATTAGGTCTTGCATAAGAATGCGGATCGGCAACTACAATGGTCTCATCTTTTGAGCTATCAATGGTTACAGTCTCATTTTCAGTTGTTTTCGGTACTTCTGAATTTGATTTACAAGAAACAATAAACAGCGATACTATGGCTGTGGTAATAAGGTGAAAACGCATTTTATAGATTTGATTTTGAAAGTGGCACAAAATAATTGGAATTAAGCTGAATTTGAAGCCTTATGGAAAAGAAAGACAAAAAGAAGATTAATTGCGCCCCTCATAAGTTTAGCGCGAAACCAAGTGTTAATTTAGGATATATGATGAAGATGCTATTTGGATAAAGGAACACTGGTATTTTTTATTTTAAGGATTTACACTTGTAATGGAATAAATAGTATGAGTTAAATGCTTGATAGTAAGTGATTTAATACTATGTTGACGCCTAGGCTCTTATTTTGAAGCATACGCAAGTTTCTTACTATCGTATTTTGAGATTAAAATAGTGAATAAAAGATGTGAACCCTTAGTGTACATTGTACACTATCTTTCTTTACTTTGCTGTTGATTTAGAATTAACTTGTAATTCAAAACTCAAAATTATGAGCAATAACAAACCAAAAGTGGCTTATTTCTGTATGGAATATGCCCTTGAAAGCGATTTTAAACAATATGCGGGTGGACTTGGGATTTTGGCAGGTGATTACCTAAAAGGAGCCAAACAATATGATTTTCCAGTAATAGGTGTTGGTATACTTTGGAAACAAGGATATAGTGATCAAATGGTAGGAAAAGATGGCACGCCATATGATACTTACCACAACTATAAATATGATTTTTTAGAAGATACGGGTGTTACCGTAACTGTACAAATACAAGGCGAAGATGTTGCTTGTAAGGTCTGGAAAACAACTGAGCATGGCAATAATCCAATTTATTTATTAGATACCGATATTCCAGACAATCCACATGCTTGGACCACAGGTCAGCTCTACGGCTGGTTTGGTGAAGAGCGTGTAGCACAAGAGATTGTATTAGGTATTGGCGGTGTAAGAGCGCTTAGAGCACTTGGGGTAGATGTAGATATTTACCATTTTAATGAAGGACATGCCCTTTTTGCAGGCTTTGAACTTTTGAGAGAAGAAATGGAAAACAACGGATTGAGCTACGAAAAGGCTTTTGAAGTTGTGAAGAATAAAACCGTATTTACAACACACACGCCTGTAATTCAAGGTAACGAGAGCCACCCAATTAGTAGATTGACTTACATGGGGGCTAATTTGCATTTAACCGAAACACAATTAGAAGAATTAGGTGGTAGCCCATTCAATATGACGGTTGGTGCCTTAAGGTTATCAAAAAAATCAAATGCGGTAGCGCAACTACATGGCGAAACAGCCAACAAAATGTGGGAACACGTTGAAGGCCGAAGTGAGATAGTGGGTATTACCAATGCCATTCACCAACCTACATGGGTTGACGATAATATGCTAAAAGCTGCGGAAAACGGAGCTGATGTTTGGGAACCGCATATGGCCAATAAGCGTGGACTTATCAAGTTTGTTGAAGAAAGAAATGGTGTTACGCTTGATGAAAACAAATTGATTATCGGTTTCTCAAGAAGAGCCGTTCCTTACAAAAGAAGTGATCTGATTTTCCAAAACCCAGAGGTGGCAGAAGAGATTTTTGGAACAGGAAAAGTGCAGATTGTATTCTCTGGTAGAGCGCATCCGCTTGACGATAATGGAAAGCAAATTGTAAAAACACTAGTTGATTGGAGTAAGAAATATCCAAATTCAGTAGTGTTCTTAGAAAACTATGACATGACCATTGGTGCATGGCTTACAAGGGGTAGTGATGTTTGGCTAAACAACCCACGTAGACCAAAAGAAGCAAGTGGAACTTCAGGTATGAAAGCCAGTATGAACGGTGTACTAAACTTTAGTGTACTTGATGGCTGGTGGCCAGAAGCTTGTAACCATGGCGAAAACGGTTGGCAAATTGGTAATGCTTTTGAATCTGAAGATGTAGTTGCTCAGGATGATAATGACAGAGCATCAATGTTTGACGTATTGCTAAATGAAGTAATACCAACCTATTATGACAATAAGGATAAGTGGAAACAAATGATGCGAAATAGCATTGTGGATACCAAAGATCAGTTTAACGTAAAACGTATGCTCGAAGAATATTACGAGCTACTGTATAAAGCATAAGGTGAGAGTGTAGAGTTTTTTAAGCCCGTTATTGTTCGCGATAACGGGCTTTTTTGGTTTTGGGCCAACCCCTTCAAAGCTGTCTAAAAAGTCTTACCACATTTCAAACTTTTTGTCCCGACCAATTCGGGGGCTTTGGAAACTGTTTGAAAGTGTTGTACTTCAATGTTCAAGATCCTGAATCAAGTTCAGGATGACTTTTTTATTTCTTTTTGACGGTGTTCAAATATGCAATCATTACCATTAGCTTTTGGTTAAGCTAATAAGCCTTATTTGAATTCATACTTTTGAAATATGAAAGCATCTGTTTTACTTATCTCCTTATTTGTTTTAGCAGGAGCCAAAATTGATTTCGAAAAGAAGAAACATGATTTTGGTGAGGAGCCGTTTAGAGGAAAAGTAGAGCATGCTTTTGAGTTCACCAATACAGGCGATGCACCTTTGGTAATTGAAACCCACGAAACATCCTGCCACTGCACTTCTGCACATTATGATAAAGCTCCAATAATGCCCGGCCAAAAAGGGCAAATACTTGTAAAATACGATGCTACTAAAGTTGGCGCCTTCTTTAGAAAAGTAACTGTTTACACCAATGCTGGCAAGCAAACCCTCACCATCAAAGGCGAAATCACAAAAGGCAAAGGCAAGGTAAATCCATTGACAGGGGAGGTGGAATAGCACCTGTCTATCGTCTGGCAAGTATAGCCAGCCTTGCAGGTGTTATCTGACGTTTTATTAGTTTAAAGCTAGCAAAGTTTAAGGTTTAAAGGGGTGACTCAACTTCTGACGTTTGTTTTATAGGGAGTTTTTTTGTTTAGAGTCAAATGTCCAAGGTCTCATGTCAGATTCTGTTTCTCATGGTTAAAACCGAAGTGCTGTATGTTTTTCAATCAATAACCACAAATCGATATTCGAAATTCTTTGTACTGTGGTTCGATATTCCACCGCCTTTTTCATTTTACATTTTGAATTGCGCGGTTTTAAATTGAATTACTTCACAAACTTCACCACTTGTTTCTCCTTGCTTTTTAGATCAATAATGGTGAGCAAATAGCTGCCTGATTCAAGCTCTGATGTGTTCATCTCAAATGATTCACATTTGCAACGATCATCGAATTTTACCTGTCCGCCCATATCGGTTATAAAAAACTTGTACTTGCTTTTGCCGGGAAAAGTAATAGTGGCTTTATCCGTTACTGGGTTTGGTGATAAACTTGCTTCTAAGCCTTCTACAATTATGTCAATCGGCTCATCTTCTGCGGATGCAGCTGTATCAGTTTCTAATTCACTTTCAGAATTATCTAAAATGTTTTTGACAGTAGCTTTTTCAAGAATAGGCTCAAATAGTGCTTTAACGAGCTTTTTGTCGGTTATTATGCCAATGCCTTCTGCAGAACATTTAGTTAAATATGATGGCCTTTCCAATGGGTTTTTTATGTAATAAGATAGCGTATCGTCAAGGGAGCGCATTTGCTTTTCAAACTCTAAAAAGCCTTTTATCTCTTCTCCATTAATCTCAAATGCATTAAACAAAAAAACAGAATCAGGTAAGATTGTGCTCATGTAATAAGTGCCTCTATATCTATATACAAGCCCACTGTAAACCACATCACCTAATTCGTTGGTGATATTTGTGGTTTTATCTGTGTTGTCATAGTCTAAAATATAAGATTGTTTGCCTGCTTCGCTTTCAATCATAAGCTCACCACCAACTCTTTTTGCAAAATTGATGGGTCTATCATTAAGCGCTTCGGTAAAGTAGCTTAAAATAGGATCATGCTTATCTTTTTTAGTGCTCTCATTACAAGCGGTTAAGACTACAAATACAAAAAGGAAGAAACCTATTATTCTCATTATTCTACAATAAATTGTTTGCTAGTGCTAAAACCTTTGTCTCCTTTAATAGTAATAAGGTAAGTGCCAGCCTGTAGTGTAGAAGTATTGAAACTGAATTCGTTGGTCCCTTTTTTAGTCTTAACTCTATTATAGATGTGTCCAACCAATTGACCGTTCGTGCTATAAATATCATAACTCATGTATTGCGTTTGGTCAAGCTCAAAGGTTACAAAAGCAATATTCTGATTAACAGGATTAGGGAAAACTGCAGCCGAATTATAAGTATTTGTTTCTGGGGTGCTATTGTAGCCATATTTCTGAATTTCGGCAACCCAAGTACCGTATTCAGTACCTACACCTGAGCTACTTTTACCAAATGTTCCCGCCATCCAACAAATGCCTATTTCATCAAATTTGGGTTGCATGCCAATGTAATCGCCCCAACGTTCAGCACCGCCAAGTATGTTTATGTTCTCTTTGCCTTCTCTTACATATTTGTAATTGCTGAGGGAGTTTCCGTTATAGTAAGCCACACCACATCCAGGGTAAATGGTGCTTGATGAGTGGTTCATGCACAATATGGCTTCAAAATTTTCATCATCGCCAACCCAAGCCAAACCCGGATAGCCAAATTCTAGAGAATCGTTGCCATAAATGGTGCCTTTTAAGCTTGGATTTGAGCTTACACTGCTAATATGACCGAAATAAATGGCTGCAAAGTTGTTTGATGTATCAATGCTGTTTAATGCAAAAACGATTTCATTACCTTCTAAAAAGCCATCGAGCACTCTGGCATCATTGGTTTGTAGTTCAAGGGCCGTTTGATTTTGTGATGCATTTGGCGGAACGCCATAGGCCACATCAGAAATCAGATAGTCAACAATCAGCTTTGTGTTTTCATCATCTTGTGTTCCTGTTATTTCTAAGAAGAAAATGGTATCATTTTCAAGATCAAAATTTCTTGTAGAAAGAAAGTACATGTTAGGCCCGTAAATATCTGACCCACCTTTAACCGGATGAAGGTTTCTAATTGGCTTATTACCAAAGTTGATATCGCTCCAAAGTTTAGTTTCTATTTCATCGCCATTATAACCATCTTCAAGGTTAACTTGCCAAATTACGGTTTGTTTAAATGTTTGTCTCCAATCTTCGCCAGGCTCACGGTCTCTTAACAAATTGATGGTGTAAAATAGTTCGTCGCCTGTTAAAGAGATCATTGGGTAATCGCTCCAGCTATCATCATCAAGTGGATTGCCGGGTAAAGTGTAGAGATTCCAGCCATCTGTAGGATCATTAGTTTTTGAAAAACCTATAGTCAATACAGTTTCATCAGGGTTTGATCCGTTAAGGTAAGTCATTACAAATCGATCGTTATTTGGGTCATAAATAACCCTTGGATCATATTTTCTAAATTCAACTTCTAATTCTTGGCCAATAGCATTTAGGCTTTTACCTTCCAACAAATTACCATCGGTATCATAAACATGAAAAGTACTGTTTATGCAGCTTATAATCATACCACCGTTACTTATAGCCATGCTGTTATCATTTGGAATACCGCGATAGGGGTTTGCTTTAAAATTTCTTAGCACAAAAGGTGTAGGAGGAGTTGATCTTTTATTGGCGATATTGCTAGAGCCATACTTCTTCTCAGGCATGCCATCTTTTAACAATTCTAAATACGCTCTGGTAGACTCTGTTCCTGGCGTAGGAGCTTCTAGATGTCTTAGCACAGGGGCAAAATCGTCTTCTATTTCATGTAAAACTACTTCACCAGCTTTTTTGAAAGTGAAGTGGGTTTGTGTTGGGCTTTGTGCTAAAGCAGCTATTGTACAAAGCACTAATGATAAGGAGAGCAGAGCGTTCTTTTTCATAAGGCCGAAACTATGAATTTTAGCGTTTAATTTAATGCGCTTTGGAAAATTTTGAGTTTCAAATCACCACTCAAAAGGCATTTGGTCATTCTCATGCCAGTCAAACATTACCCACTTTGTAGTTTTTGATTTAATCTTGAAATTATCGGCAATGCGTTTGCCAACCCACCAAACTATTTCATTGTTGAGTTCAATTACTAGGCTCTTTTCTTTTTCCAAGGTATTTAGCTTGCCATCTGAGAATAAATCGCTTAAAAGTTTTTGCCCTTTTAGCCCAAATGGACGCATTTTATCTCCTGTTCTTACACTCCTTAGCAAAAGAGAATCAATTCTTTCAACTTGATCAAGGCTTATGAAAGCCAAGTGTGGCTTACTCAAATTTTCCTTTTTTAATTCAGGGTTTATTTGCCAAGAAAGATTGCCAAGGCTAGTTTTCTTAATTCCATTAATCCCTATATCAATAGGCTTATTAATTACTGTAGTTGTATCTTTTTTTGATAGAAGTATTTTATTACGAGCATTAATAAGCCTGTGTTTATCAGTAGAAGCTTCTGCTGACGCTGTTCCTTTTAAAACATCTAGTATGGCCGTTTCAGAAAAGCCTAAAGGTAAAAGATGTTCTAGAAAAGCGTTTTCTTTAGAAGGGTTAACTACTGAAATGTCTGCCTGCCACCAACCTTTTTTATTGAATTGCCAAAACGTTGACTTTGACTTTTTAATGGCATCAAAATAGAATGCGTTTATTCTTGCAAATCGCTTGCTATGTTCAAGGAGGGTGTTGTTAAAGCCAGTATTGATTTCAGTTAATACAGGACTTACATGGTGCCTTATTTTATTTCTAGCGTACTTGTCGCTATGGTTAGAACTATCGCTTCTATAAAGTTGAGTTTTTGATTTTAAGTATTCTAAAACTTCGTTAGTGCTAATGCACATTATGGGTCTAATAATCCTTCCGTTTTTTTGCGGAATACCCGAAATGCCTTTTAAACCAGCTCCTTTTGTAAGGTTATAAATTATGGTTTCAGCATTATCGTTAGCGGTATGGGCGGTTGCAATTTTATTAATTGCTAACTCTTGGCTTAGTGATTCAAACCAGTCATATCTAATTCTTCGGGCGGCAAGCTGCACAGATTCACCTTTTTGTAGTTGATTTTTGGTGTCAACCGATTTGCAATAAAAAGCGAGGCTTTCGCTTTTGGCAAAATCCCGAACAAAAGCTTCGTCACCATTACTTTCTTGGTCTCGCAAATTGAAATTTACATGGGCTAAAACTACTTTAAAGCCAAGCTCCTTTAAAAGTAAGGTCATTGCAACAGAGTCCTTTCCGCCTGAAATGGCACAAATTACTTTTTCACCCACTTTTAATAGAGAATTCTCATCAATCCACTCTTTTACTTTCTTTACAATTTGTTTCAAACCATTGCGAAATTAAGTGTAGTTCGCACACATTAACTAAATACTAACTTCGATGCTTAATTCGTTCACGTTTGCATTATGAAAAATCTATTCACCGTCTTTTTCCTTTTCATTTCTTCATTTTCATTTTCGCAAAAAAGTGTTTTTGACTTTGGGTTGCCAATAAATTTAGGGAACAACTTTATGAATCAAAGCTACATTGGTGTAGCACAATTGGGTTTCGCAACTGAAGTTGGCACGGCCAAGGCTTTTCCTTTTATACCCCGAGTTGATCTTACTTATCACAGTGCCCAAAGGCAGGCTTTTCAAGGGTATAGTGCTTTTACAGGCAGTATAATTTCACTTAGATTTCTTGGTACTACCAAGGTAGGTTTAACATCCGATCTTGATTTTGTTGCAGGTTTAGGTTTAAGTGCAAGAAGAACAGCCGTTCGCTTTGTGCAAAATGGTTTAGACGGAAGTGAATCTTTCATACAATTTGGTTTTGATACCAATTTTGGCTTTCGCTATCGCTTCAAAGAAAACTTCTTCGGACAGTTGATGCATAATTTCACTTATCTCGTTCCAAATTCAAATCAGCCCTTGCGTGTACCTTACAACACCAACTTACCTTCAATACTTGTAGGAGTAGGGTTCAATTTTTAGTTTAAAATCAATTTTGAACTGTATTTCACTATTTGCGTTTTTTTGCAGATATGAAAGCAGAAATCATCATAATAGGCGATGAAATACTAAACGGCACAACGCTCGATACAAATTCGCAATTTATAGCAAGGGCGCTTGAAGCCTTAAACATTGAAGTAGTTCGTAGGTCAACCATTAAGGATAGGAAAGAAGCCATTTCGCAAGCTATTTATGATGCAGAGAAAAAAGCAGATATTATTATTACAACAGGTGGGCTTGGCCCCACTAAAGATGATATTACCAAAAAAACGATGGCTGAGTATTTTCAAGAAGAGCTAATAATTGATGAAAATGTACTTGAACATGTTGAAGGTTACTTTAAGAAAAAGGGAAGGCCAATTTTGGAAGTTAATAGATTGCAAGCCTTAGTTCCAGCAAACGCTAAGGTGTTGCACAATGCTTTGGGAACTGCCCCCGGAACTATGCTTGAAAAGAATGGGAAAGTATTTGTAAGTATGCCTGGTGTACCTTATGAAATGAAATATATCGTAACCAATGGCTTAATTCCTGAATTAAAGGCTAGAATGGACAATGCCAAAATTGTGCATAGATACATACACATTGTTGGGGTAGGAGAGAGCAGCATTGCTATGAAAATTGAAGGTATAGAAGATGACCTTCCTTCTCATATTCGCTTGGCATATTTGCCTAGCCCTGGAGTAGTAAAACTAAGGTTTACTGGGGTTGGCGAAAACACGGAACAAATTCATGAAGAAATAAATGGGTTTGAAAACCGGGTTAAAGAAATTATGGGTGATGTTATTTTTGGCCATGGTGAAGAAACTTTGTCATCAGCGATTGGAAAAATTTTAAAAGAAAGGGACCAAACCGTAGGAACTGCAGAAAGCTGCACAAGTGGGAATATAGGGCAAATGATTACTAAAACTCCTGGTAGTTCAGCCTATTATCAGGGGAGTTTGGTTACCTACTCTTACGATTTAAAAGAAAAGCTTTTGGGCGTGAGTAAATCTACTTTAGAAGCCCACGGCGCGGTAAGCGAAAAAACAATAACCGAAATGGTAAAAGGCGGCTTAAAAAACCTTGGTGCCGATTATATTGTAGCTACAAGTGGTATCGCAGGCCCTGGTGGAGGAATGCCGAATAAACCGGTAGGAACCGTTTGGGTTGGCGTAGGCAGTAAAGATAAAGTAATAGCAAAGAAATTTCAATTTGGCTCAGACAGAGAAAGGAACATTCACCTTTCATCAATCATGGCACTTGATACCTTGAGAAGGTTTATACTCGGATTTAAGATTTGATAAAACACTGAATTTGATTTTGCAATTGAAATTGACCTAGCAAACTGCTACCTTTGCACCGCTCTTAACTGGAAACAAAACTCAGTATGGCCAATAAATTTGAACTTATAATGCCCAAAATGGGCGAAAGTATTGCAGAAGCTACTATTCTAAAATGGTTGAAACAACCTGGGGACGCAGTAGAATTAGACGAAGCAATTCTTGAAATAGCTACTGACAAGGTAGACTCTGAAGTGCCATCACCTGTTGATGGTGTAATTGAAAAAGTACTTTTTAACGAAGGCGATGTTGTAGCCGTAGGCAAAGCAGTGGCAATCATTTCAACTGATGCTGCCGTAGAGCAAGCACCTACTGCAAGTGATGATGGTGCCAAAGCTGCTGCTGACGTGCCAATGCCTGAAACTATAAAAGAAGCTACACCTTCAGCTGCTACTGAAGCACCTGCAACTTTAGATAAACCAGCTTCTGGTAGATTCTATTCTCCTTTAGTGCTGAACATTGCGCGAACAGAAGGAATAGCTATGAATGAGCTAGAAATGGTTCCTGGTACAGGTAAAGAAGGTAGAGTAACCAAAAAAGATATTTTGGCTTACTTGAAAAACCGCACAGCTGCACCAGTAATTTCTTCAGCTCCGGCTGCATCAAGTGCAGCACCAGCTGCCGCTCCACAACATAAGGTTGATGTGCCAATTTACGATGGTGATGAAGTAGTGGAAATGGATAGAATGCGTAAGCTTATTGCCGATCATATGGTAATGAGTAAGCACGTTTCTCCGCACGTTACTTCTTTTGTAGAGGCTGATGTAACCAAGATTTGGAACTGGAGAAAAAAGGTGAAAAATCAAGTGCAAGAAAAGTATGGTGAAAAACTGACTTTCACACCTATTTTCATTGAAGCAATTACGCAGGCTATTAAAGAATTCCCAGGGGTAAATGTTTCTGTTACGCCTGACCTTAAGATTGTTAAGCGAAAGAATATAAACGTAGGTATGGCTGCTGCTTTACCTAGTGGAAACTTAATTGTACCTGTAATTAAAAATGCTGACGAGCTTAGCCTTTTAGGAATTACTAAAAAGGTGAACGACCTTGCAAATAGAGCGAGAGCCAATAAGCTTCAGCCCGATGAAATTCAAGGTGGTACTTATACAGTAACTAACGTGGGTACTTTCGGCAATGTAAGTGGTACTCCAGTAATTAACCAACCACAAGTAGCCATTATGGCAACGGGTGCAATTCAAAAGAAACCAGCGGTAATTGAAACTCCTGAAGGTGATATGATTGGCATCAGATATAAGATGTTCTTATCCCACTCATATGATCACCGTGTGGTAGATGGTGCCTTAGGCGGAATGTTTGTAAGAAGAGTTGCAGACATACTTGAAGCCTGGGACATGAATAGAGAATTATAATTTAGAATATTCTTAATCTAAGAATTCAGAAAAAAAAGAAAGTCGACTCAACGAGTCGACTTTCTTTTTTTAACCATATCTACTTCTGAGCAAAAGTTAGATTCTCTAATAAATCTATACTTCTTTCAACCTTGTGTAAGGTCTTTATTTCAATACAAGCCTCTCGTATTGCTATTCTAAATGAATCTGCTTCAGCCGGAAGCTTATTGCCTGCATTATCAAAAACTTCTTTACTTGGCCATTGGGCGTAGGCTATGTATTTGCCATTTTCGTCTAAATGAAGCCTTGAACCTAAACTACCTTCAAATTCGTAAATGAGCTTGGTTAAGCCTGCCCAGGCTGTTTCAAATTCTTTGGTCTTTTCTGCTTTCACTTCAAATTGATAAATTAGGCAATACATATTTGAAATTTTAGATTTAGTTTTTAGGATTTAGAAATTGCATAAATTCAAAATTTATCATTCATCTTTTCTACTTTTTTCCTGGATAAAGTACCCAATCATTATGTTTTAGGTGGCTCCATTGCACTTCTGCCAAATTGAGTTGAGCATCATATATGTAGAAGTAGGGTTTTCTGTTGAGTCGAACTCTCGCTCTGGCAGTTATTATAGGATTTTCAATTCCTTTTAGTTTATATTCTTCTTTTAGTTTTTGAACAAACCAAAAAACGGCATCAGGGTGGGTGGCTAAAGTACTTATTTGCCTTCTGTTAAAATACTCTTTTAAATCAAGCATTTCTTTTTCTTTGGTTTCGGGGTTTTTTACCCAAAAGAAAATTGTGCCGCCTTTGGCTCGTAGCATCATCCGCCAACTCATTCTATGGCCTTCTTCAGTATAATTTACATGACCTTCAATAAGATAGTGTCGCAAAGGGTAAATGGCGTTTAAAAACAAAAAAGCAATAATTGTGATGGTAATGGCTGTATTAACTTTCCAAGTATCAGGCTTTAAACGATTAAGCGCTGGTTTGGCTTTAAAAAAGAAAGAGCGTACTTGCTCGGGAGGAAAGAAAAGTATGGTAATGGCAATCATCAAATACGGAAAAACGCCAATATGAAAAACCGCTGAATTGAACAAGTGAAAAAAGATATTAAAACCAAATGCCCACCGTCTGGTTCGTTTCCAAAGTAGGGCAGGGATTATTAGTCCATCAAATACAATTCCACCATAAGAGATAAGCCAAGGCATCCATTCTTTAGCCAATAATGGACCTATCAACCAAAAATGCTCTTTCTGTTTAAACCAAATGCTTATAGGAATTGCGTCTAACCAATCATCATATATCTTATTGATTGAAGCATAAGAATAAACAATCCAAAACAAACCAATAAGCAAAACGTAAACCCAATTAGGTGTGCTATGTCTTCTGATTTTTGATTTAATGGCATCAATAGAAAATGCACGGTGTGCAGGCAATAAAAACATAAGAAAACACATAACTACCATTAAGTAGTAGTGGTTATTATAATGTGTTTTCTGCGATAAATAAACTGCCCACCACATAAAACCATACAGTAGGGTTGACCACTTGTATTTGAAGCCTACCATTATCATTAAACCCAAAATGGCTAGTATACTATACCATACATAAGCAGTGGGTCCATGAATGAATTCTGCAATCCAACCAAAGCCTAAAAAGGGTATTGTCATTTTGGTTTCAACAAAAGTTCGGGTTACCCAACCTGTTACAATGGCACCAAAAGCTTCAGCAAAAAGTAGAAACCCGAAAAAGGCTCTAAAGAGAACAAGCGGACTATTGTCAACCGGCTTAAAAAACCATGCATTCAGTTTTGAAAACATGACGTAAATGTAGAATTTGTTAATTGTTATTAGTTAATAGTTTGCATCTTAACTAACGCAACAATCAACTAATCTACCGCATTTGCAATTCGAGTTATAATTACCGACGGATTTAAAATACGTCTTAGGTATAACCTAAATTTTAAATCAAAGCAAAAAAAAAAACTAGTTACTCGTTACTAATTTCTGGTAACTCAAAACCAATAACTATTAACTAAACCGCTTTGGCGTACATCGCTTCACGCTGCTCCTTAATTTCTTCATTGGTAATGTACTCATCATAAGTACAAAGCTTGTCAATGATTCCATTAGGCGTAAGTTCTATAATTCTATTACAAACCGATTGCATAAACTCGTGGTCATGTGAAGTAAACATCAGAGAGCCTTTATAATTTTTGAGCGCATTGTTAAAGGCAGTAATAGATTCTAGATCAAGGTGGTTGGTTGGTTCGTCAAGTACCAAGAAGTTTCCTTGTTGAAGCATCATTCTTGAGATCATACAACGCACTTTTTCACCACCACTCAATACATTGGCTTCTTTTAAGGTCTCTTCACCTGAGAAAAGCATTCTTCCTAAGAATCCACGAATAAAGGTTTCATCCTTATCAGTTGAATACTGTCTCAACCAGTCAATTAGGTTGAGCTTAGTTTCAAAGTACTCTTCGTTGTTATTAGGTAAAAAGGCGTTTGTGATTGTAGTACCAAATTTATAAGTACCAGCATCGGCTTCTACCTCTTTCATAATCACTCTAAAAAATTGGCTTATGGCCATGCTATTCTTAGAGATTACACCCACTTTATCACCTTTTTGCAATGAGATGTCAACGTTTGAAAAAAGATTAGAGCCTTCAAATGACTTAGCCAAACCTTCTATTTCAAGAATTTGGTCGCCAGCTTCGCGCTCTTGCTCAAAGTTGATATAAGGGTACCTTCTGCTAGAAGGTTTAATCTCATCAACATTCATTTTAGATAGCAACTTTTTACGAGAAGTGGCTTGCTTTGATTTGGCCGCATTAGCGCTAAATCGTTCAATAAATGATTGAAGCTCTTTACGCTTCTCATCCATCTTCTTATTTCTATCAGCCATTTGGCGAGCGGCTAATTGGCTACTCTCGTACCAAAAGGTGTAGTTACCAGTAAACAATTGAACCTTTTGCCTATCAACATCAGCAATATGAGTACAAACCGCATCTAAAAAGTGCCTATCGTGAGATACTACAATAACCGTATTCTTAAAGTTAGCTAAGAAATCTTCTAACCACATTACGGTTTCTACATCAAGATCGTTGGTAGGCTCATCCAGTAAAAGAATGTCTGGGTTCCCAAATAGTGCTTGTGCCAATAAAACACGAACTTTTTCTTTACCAGTGAGGTCTTTCATTAAGGTATAATGCTTGTCTTCAATTATACCAAGGTCACTAAGCATTCCGGCAGCATCGCTCTCTGCGTTCCAGCCATCCATTTCAGCAAATTCTGCTTCAAGCTCACCCGCTCTAATGCCATCGGCATCAGTAAATTCGGTTTTGGCATAAATGGCATCTTTCTCTACCATTATGTCATAAAGCTTTTTATGACCCCTGATTACAGTTTTAAGCACTTCTTCTTCGTCAAACTCAAAGTGATTTTGCTTAAGAACAGCCATTCTTTCGCCCGGATCCATTGAAATGTTTCCTTGTGCAGCTTCAAGGTCTCCAGATAGAAGCTTTAAAAAAGTAGACTTGCCAGCACCGTTAGCGCCAATTACACCATAGCAATTGCCCGGTGCAAATTTCAAGTTAACTTCATCAAATAGAAGTCTTTTGCCGAATCTGAATGAAAGATTTGTAACGTTTAACATAGGGTCTCAAAAATTGCGGGTGCAAAGGTAGCAAACGCTTTGGCCAAAGGCGAAAGAAACGGAGATTAGAATGATGGATATCGAAAGTGAAATAAGGAATGCCGAAATGGTCAATTTTAGATGTTGAATTTTGGATAATTCCATTCATCATTTAAAATTCAACACTCAAAATTTCAATCAATAAGTTCCACCTTCAAGATCTCATCATTCACTTGAGTTTTGTGAACTACATCCATACCTTCAACTACGTAGCCAATTATTGTATATCGGCCATTGAGATGCGGGGTGTAATTATGTGTAATGAAGAATTGACAACTCTCAGTGTCTTTACCCGCTGAAGCAATTCCAACAGCACCTTCTCGGTATTCGTTTAAGCTGTGTTCAGATCTTAATGTTCCTTGAGCGCTACCTGTGCCATTGCCAAAAGGATCGCCACCTTGAACCACAAAATTGCTAACTACTCTATGCCAAATTAGGCCATCATAAAATCCTTCTTTAGCTAACTTAGAAATGTAGGCTACAGTTGAAGGCGCATTTTCCACATCAAGTTTAATTATGATCTCACCTTTTTCGGTAGTCATTTTAAGTTTTTGATCTGGTTTAAAAGTTTTCACAAAATCCCAATCGGTTGGGTTATTGTATTCAATAGGAATTGATTTTAAATTCACTTCACCAATTTTGCAGAGTTGCCTTAGCTTGGCTAATTCTAAATGTGTTTCATAATAAACGGGTAGGGTCCAAACTTTTAGTAGGCTGTCAAGTGTTGGAATAAATTCGTCTTTTCCAGCCATTCCAAAGTCTTTTTCTTGAAGTATAGAAGCAACAGTATAAACTCGATACCCGTCTTTATGCTGTAATTCATCTATTAGCAATTGATAAATAGTTGATAAATGAGTATGTGCTTTTGGATTTCTTCTTAAAATTCGCTCTCTGTAGGTCTTGACCAAACTTCCAAGAGCTTCAATGCATTGGGTTTTAGCAGTTGGGTCCTGCACAGTTTGGTAAAAACTTAGTAGAGAATCAAGCAGTTCGGGTGTCAGTGCCCCTAATTTATAGAGCTCACCTTTAGCCCATTTGTTTGGAGCGTTCTTAACCGCTTCATAGTAAAAATCATAATTCTTATTTTCAGTAAAACGGTGTCGTATTCTTGCTGAAACCATCTGGTTTTTGGCTCCCCAAAATTTACATTTGGGCAACAGTTCTTTATAAAATGTACTGTCTTCATGGCTGCCATGTTGGGCAAAGTATTTAGCTGCTGCAGTTTCAATATGCTGATTTTCTGTTCCAATGAATGAAGCAATTACGTCCTTTACATTGTCATAATCTCTATCATCTAAGGCTTGAATCATGGCCACTTTAACACGGTAATCGTTCTCGCTTTTTAGTTCTGACAAAATTCTATTCACCTTATCTGGCCTAGAAAATGGTTTAGTTGCTAAGGCCAAATTCATTTTAACCAGAGGTTCATTTTCGCGGGTAAGTAGTTCAATTAATTTGGTTCTAATACTTTTTAGGTTGTCTAAATAGGCAGTCTCAATTTCTATGTCATTTATTCTTGTAAGCCTTGCCAAGTAAGATGAAGCCCAAATTCGTTGCGTTTGATTTTCACTAGGTTTAGCCAACTCAATGGCAAACTCAATCATTTTGGGCGACCAATGTTTTCTGGTGCCAAACTCAAAAAAGCCTTTGAGCATGCCAATTTTATATGCCGCATCAGTAGCGTATTCATTATATCCTTTCCAAAGCAAACTATCAGCAGTTGTTTCTCCATGTCTTCCAAATGCCCAAAGAATCATTTTACGAGCTTCATTTTGCAGCGATGCGTTAAATAAAGAATCAAATTCAGTATCACTCATTTTGATCATGCTTTGAGCTAGGGCAAATCCAATATTTTTTTGAATGAGCTCATTTTCTTCAGAGTAAGCATCAAAAGAATAGTATGCTTTTTTTAATGCATTTACAGCTTTTTGATCACCAACTGAGCCAAGTGCCAAGGCTGCTTCATTCACATAAGTTTTATCTTCATTTTGCAAATACTTAATCAAGTCTTTGGTTTTTCTGTGGTCTTTCAACTCGTGTATAGTGACAATAATGGTGTCATAATACTTATTTAATTGACCAGTATTCTCCTTTGGCTTTTTTGAGCACTGAGAAGCTATGAAGGCAATTAGTACTAACGAAAAGATTGATTTCATTGAAATAGGATAAAAGACAAATATGCCAAATTGCTTTTAACTATGGCGATGTAAAAAATGGTTATGGTTTATCTTCGAACGATTAATAGTTTGAAATGAGAATTCTACTTGCCGCGCTTGCATTTATCGCAACCATTAATCTGTCATTTGCCCAATGTTTAATTCAAAATATTCCACTCAACAAAAGAGTAAATGATTCAAAGATCATTGTTGAAGCTGAGGTGATTTCTAAAACAAGCTTTGAAGATGAAGCTACAGGAAGAATTTACACTGCGAATGAATTAAAAATCTATTCCACGTTAAAAGGCGAAACTAGCCCATCGCTTACGCTTTTTACTTTTGGTGGCCAGGTAGGTGATAGACTTGAGACAGCCTCACCAAGTCTTCAACTAGAAGTTGGCCAAGTAGGTGTTTTTCTGGTTGATCAGAAGATGGAATTCAACAATTCAATTGACGGATATTTTGGGGTTACAGGTCCTTCATCTTTTATTCAATACAATAAACTAAATCGTAGGGCAATTGATGCCTTTGAAACGTTTGCTAATGCAAACGAACTGAAAAATGACATTAATGATATAACTGGCAATACTGGGACAATCAGTACCATTCCAAATATTTATTACTCCATCTCAGCTAATAAAAAGGCGGGTATTACAAGCTTTACTGATACGGTGTATGCAGGAAATGGTACGGTTTTAACAATAAATGGTACGGGTTTTGGAACCGCACAAGGAACAGTGGGTTTTGCCAATGGAAACGACGGTGGAAGTACCAATATTGAAGTAAGCGACGACCATTACTTTGTAAGTTGGAGCAATACCAAAATTGAAGTTTATGTTCCGCAATTGGCGGGCACAGGAAAATTTTATGTGAAAGATGCCAACAACCAAACCTATACTTCATCAAGCGATTTAGTGATTACTTACGCAAGGTTAAGCGTAACAAGTAATGGGCCTAGTACAAACCCTGGAACAAGATTATATTATCCGGTTCTTGATGATGATAATGGAGACGGTGGTTATACATGGCGATTTCATCAAGATTTTTTCAAGGAAAAAGGTGCTGTAAAATCAATTTTGCGTGCCTTACAAAGCTGGAGATGTTCAACTAAAGCCAATTTTAACGTTGATACGGTTACTGCAGTAAGCAATAATAAAGTTGATAGAGATGGTGTGCATACCATTATGTGGCAAAACCCCAATCAATCAATAAGCACAGGTGCTTTGGCAGTTACATTTAGCATGTGGAGCGGTTGTTACAACGCATCAATTAAGGATTGGCACTGGTATCTCAATGATGTAGATATGGTATTTGATGATGAATTGAGCAATAATAGAACCTGGAATTATGGTCCTGGTGATGCTTCTACATCTGAATACGATATGGAATCGGTAGCGCTACATGAGTTTGGACACGCGCATCAATTGGCTCATATTATTGATGTAAATGGTGTAATGCACTATTCTATAAGAAATGGAGAAGAAAAAAGAACACTTAACACAAATGTTGATGTTGCGGCAGGCGAAAATGTAATGAAAGCAAGCACGGTTTCAACTGGTTGTAGTGGGGTTGATCCTATGAAACCGGTTACTTCAAATTGCCAGTTAATTGATGTTGTAGATGTAAATGCCGAGTTTACGGTGAATGCTACCAAGTATTGTGTTGGTGATACGGTAATTGTTACTGATAATAGCGGACCAGCAGGTAGCACATATTCGTGGCGAATTCCTAATCAATTGAGCGATCCAATTGATTTGAATGGTGCTACAGGGTATATTGTGCTTGCGGCTGGCGACGTTTCAATAGGGCTGTTGGTTGAAAATTCAGGATTTAGTGATTCTCTGTATGTTGGCTTTTTGTGTGCAGCGCTTCCCAAACCTTTATCAAAAGCTGATGATGTGATTTGTGCAGGCGATGGAAATGGAGAAGCCAGAGTAATTCTTGGTGAAGGAATTCCTCCTTTTGAAATTACATGGCAGGATAATAATTCAAATGCCAACCCCCGAAAGAATCTTGAACCAGGGCTTTACTACTTTACTTGTAGAGATGCAAGTGGATGCTCAGCTAACGATTCTGTAGAAATATCAAGTCCTGATTCCTTATTAGTATTTGAGAGTGGAACGGAGCCTACTTGGGGCGGATTAGCTCGTGGTGTAGCTTTTGTTAGTGCAAAGGGTGGGGTAGAACCCTATAAGTATCGTTGGGATGATGAAGACAATACAAAAGGTGAAACCCTGAGTGGAGTTGCCGCTGGCGATTATAAGGTAACAATAACGGATGCTAATGATTGCACAGTTGAACAAACCTTAACGGTTGAAGAGTTGCCGAGTAGTTTGGATGAAGTTTTAATTGCTGATTTTGTTTATCCAAACCCTGCATCTGATGTATTGATAATAAATAATGAAAACAACTTTAACAAAATTGAGATTTACAATACCAAAGCACAACTGGTATTGCAAAAGGAATTAACCATTGGCTCGTCAACCATAAATACTGCAGCGTTAAATTCTGGGATTTATTTGGTGAAGTTGATAGGTGAAAAGGAAACAATTATAGGGCAGTTGTCTGTTCAGAATTAAAATATATGCTAATAGTGTAAGACAACTGTGAAATGATGAATGGCAAGATAAGCTGGTTAAGACTTGCAGTTTATTTTATAATAGCCATAGTTGTGTCTAATCTGTTTAGGTTTGATGTTTTTAACTTAAAAGAGACCTTAAAAGATTTGCCAGGTTGGTTGTTTATTTTCATCATGGTTTTGCTTGAGGGAAGCGGTGTGTTTATTGGAGCGTTATTGGCCCTGAGTTTGTTTAAAAGGCATTGTAAAACTCAGATTAGCTTTTTTGGTACTTCTAAACGCTATGGTTTAGTCATGATTACAATTCCAATCATACTTCTGGCAGTGTTTGGAGTAAAGAATGATTATAAAATGAATGACCATATATATGGATTGGTAGCAATTTTAGGTACTCTAGTTTATTGTATTATGGAAGAATACGGCTGGCGTGGTTATTTGCAAGAAGAACTGAGACCCTTGAAAAAATGGCCTAAATACATGGCAATAGGCTTTTTATGGTACTTGTGGCATTTATCCTTTTTAAAAGAGACATCTATAACTGATAATTTATTCTTTTTTGGGATGATGATATTTGGTAGCTGGGGAATTGGACAGGTTGCAGAAGCAACTAAGTCTATTCTTGCAAGTGCTTGCTTTCATCTTATTATTCAAATTATGATGCTTAACTCCTTAATAAAAAATGGAATTGATGGCACCGAAAAGATTATAATATTAGTTGTGTCTATTGGTATTTGGTTTGCAATAATTAAAAAGTGGGAAAAAGAGCATCCGCCTAAGCCAGTTGAAGAATTAAAAGAAGGATAACCCATTACAAAAACAGAAATTCATATCGCCGCGGAACAATCAGAGCTTATTCGTTTTCAAGAATATGGTGTTGGAATTTTTAATGCTGCCCCAACAAAGTCGGCACTTAAAAAAGCGATTAAAAATGGTTTTGTTACGGTAAATGGAGAATTGGCCACCACAGGGCTCTATATTAAAGGTGGTGAAGAGATTAAACTAAAATTTCCAGTTTTAAAAAATCAAAAAAAGCAGCTGATTTTTCCTTTAAAGGTGCTTTTTGAAGATGAATATTTGGCTGCCATTCACAAGCCTGCAGGTATTCTGGTAAGCGGAAATGGTTTTTACACCGTTGCTAATGCACTAGAACAGAATCTTGAAAAGAGTAGTGCAAATGATGTTACAATTCCCCAACCTGTACATCGCTTAGATTATGCTACTACGGGAGTTTTGTTAGTTGGAAAAACCAACGGTAGTATCCGTGCTTTAAATCGATTATTTGAAAATAAGAGAATATCAAAAGCTTACTATGCTATTACCATTGGTAGTATGGCTCTGAGTGGAAGCATTGAATCAAAGGTTGATGGCAAAGCTGCAAAAAGTGATTTCAAAGTAATTGAAACTGTTGCTTCTGAGCGGTTTAAGTGGCTTAATTTGGTAAAACTTGAGCCTAAAACAGGCAGACGTCATCAGCTTCGGAAACACTTAAGTAGTATAGGTAACCCAATTTTGGGCGATAAAGAGTACGGAATTCAAGAATTAATCTTAAATGGAAAAGGTATGTACTTGCATGCTTTTTCAGTTGAGTTTAACCATCCTGAGACACAAGAAGAACTTAAAATTGTGAGTGAATTTCCTAAAAAGTTCGTGAAGATTTTTGGAAGTTTGGAAGGATAAAAAATATTGATGACTGAATTAGAACTTCTTATTGACCTTCATAAAGACCGAAAACGACAAGGACCAGGCAGTGACCTAGAAACTTTAAAGGCTATTGGCTTTATGAATGTTCAAAATATTGAAGCGCTAAAAGTGGCCGACATTGGGTGTGGAAGTGGTGCGTCAACATTAGTTTTAGCAAAAACATTAAATGCTCAGGTTACTGCAGTTGATCTTTTTCCTGAGTTTTTAAAAGAGCTTCAAAAAAGAACCAAAAAGAAGGGGATACGGCAAAGGGTTAGCACTTTAAAGAAATCAATGGATGATCTGCCATTTGCACCTTATGAATATGATGTAATTTGGAGTGAGGGCGCCATTTATAATATGGGTTTTGAAAACGGGGTTGGCTACTGGAAACAGTTTTTAAAGCCAGGTGGTTATTTAGCCATTAGCGATGTAACTTGGATTACCAGCTCAAGACCAAAAGAAATTGAAAATTTTTGGAAAAAGGAGTATCCTGAGATAGACACCGCGGCTGAGAAGATTAAGATATTAAACAAAAATGGCTTCACTTTAGCGGGTTACTTTTTTCTTGAAGAAGCGAGCTGGATAGATAATTACTATAAACCATTAAAAGCTCATTTCGAAGCTTTTTTGAAAAAGCACAAGAGATCAAAAAAGGCTAAAGAAGTGGTATCAACCCATATAGAAGAAATTGATTTATATATGCTATACAAGGAATACTTTAGCTACGGGTTTTACGTAGCCAAAAAGAACGATAAATAGAGTTTAATATCTACTATTTGGGCAATATTAGGGTTACTGTTGTTCCCTGTTCTGGTTCTGAATCAATAGTAACATTTCCACCCAATTCCTTAGTTAATTCAAATACCAGGGGTAAACCCATGCCAGTGCCTTTTTCATTATTGGTTCCCAAGCTGCTGACTTTCGTTTGATTAAGCACCTTGTTCAAGGTTTCATGGTTCATACCAACCCCGTGGTCAATAATTCTAATAAAATGCTGATTATTGGCAAACTCAGAATCAATTTTGATGCTACTTTTTTGCTTTGAGTATTTAATGGCATTAGTAACAATATTTCTAATTACTAGTTTTAAGACATCGCTATCTGTGTTAATAGGTTTTTGTTGATCAAAATTTGATTCATTAAGTTCAATATCCTTTGCTTTTAGTAAGGGATTTACTTCAGGCTTAATACTACTTAGAATGCTTCCTAATTGAGTTTCGGTTTTTGTTACTTTAAATGAGTTTCCTTGCGTTTTAACCCAACTCAGAATGTCTTCTAAAAGGAAATTTACGTTTTGCGCGCTGGTTTGTAAGCTTAGCATAAACTTATCAAGCATTTCTTTCTCAATTCCACCAGAATTATAAATATGAAACATCCCAATTATTGCGTTCATAGGGTTTCTTACATCATGGGCCAGAATCCCCACCAGTTTGGTTTTAAATTCCCCTGTAGACTTTAACTGATTATTGAGTTTATCTTGTTTGTTTTTCAGCTCTTTATAGTAGCGCCGTCGCCTGTTTACAATAAATGCCACAATAAACATTAAAGCAAAGGCCAAAACCAAAATTACTACCTGCTGGCGAGCTGCCTTGTTTTCTGTCTCAAGCCTCTTTTTTTGTTCCTTTTCATATGCCAGGTCAGAAGCTTGTTTTGTGGCGTTTGCGTTGTGGTCAATCAGTTTGTCCATCTCTATTAATCTAATGGCATGCGCCCTGTCTAGATTAACAAATGCCGAATCGTATATCTTTAGATTTCGATAGCACATGGCTTTTACATGAAACATATCACCGCGTTTTAAACTTTCGGTTTTTAATGAATCATGGCTTAAGTACCTGCTGCTGGCTTTTATTGCTTTTTGGTAATTGTTATCGTTGTAATAAACAAAGGCCAGATTATAAATTGCTAGTAAATAATCACTTTCATCCTCAGGGTTTGTAGCCTTTTTAATGATTTGTTTCAGCGTTTTTTCTGATTTTTTGGTTTGTCCAAATTCACGATAGATGGCAGCTTCAAGCACCAAGTTTGAAATAATTCTCCATTTGAAGTTTTTTATACTGTCAATTCGTTGTGAGGCTTTAACAGCTTTTAAAGATGACTCATGCTCTTTTAGCTCAAATAAAATGGCAGCCTTTCTGTTATAAAAAGTTGATTTAACCGTAGTAGCAGGGAGTTTTCTAGTAATTTCTTCCGCCTTATTTATAACGTTAATGGCCGACTCGAGATCTGCATTTGCTCTTAGAATTTCAGCCTTGTGCACTTGCGTTCTAATCCATTCTAAACTATCTTTAGATTCTAAGTAGTAAGCACTAAGTTGTTCATTAATATCTAAAGCTTTCTTTGAACTATCGGCGTTTGCAGCAATATAGAAGGACTTTCTAATGCTGTCAATTACTCCATCAGTAATCTGAGATTTTGAAGGGCTGGCAGTAATAGTAAAAAGCCCCAAAAGCAAAAGCAGCGCTTTGTAATTCATAACATTTACAAAAGTATTTTTTAAAAAAATCTATCAATGTAAATCATCTTCTTTTCATCGAAAACTGTCATTTTAAAACTCAAATGGTGAAAATGGGTTAAAAGGACATGAGGTCAATTGGTTAATGTACTTTTAATAGGTATTGAGAGTTAGACGCATGTCAAAAACAATCTAAGTATGTCTCAATTCAATTTTTCGAGCAGTATTTCGTTCTTGCTAGTATTATTTCTTTGCTCATGTGCTGGCAATCAAAATCCAAATGATCAATCCTTGCCACTTTCAATTGAAGAAGCAGAAATACTACCGGCAGACACAAATGACCTTGTAGTACTTAAAAGCTCATTAAATAGCAATTATTACGAGCCCGGTCAAACTGAAAATTTTAGATATTTATACCTTGAAGTAAGCACAAAGCCCTTTGAAATAAAAAATGAAGAAAGAAAGCCTTTAAATATTTGTTTGGTTATAGACAGGAGTGGATCAATGGGTGGAGATAAGTTGGCCTTTGTAAAAGATGCAGCAGTTTTTGTACTCGAAAACCTCAACTCAAGTGACTTTTTGTCTATTGTTTCTTATGATGATGAAGTGGTAACTGAATGGGCATCAGGCAATGTGAAGGATAAAACTGCCATTAGATCAAAAATTGAGCAGTTGTTTGATAGAGGTGGGACAAACCTTGGCGGCGGTTTATTGCAAGGCTATAACGAAGTAAAAACAAATTTTAGCCAAGATTACACCAATAGAGTTTTGCTTTTAACCGATGGCTTGGCCAATGAGGGCATTACCGATCCAATCGAATTGAACAAAATTGCGAGAATGATGAATGTTGAAAACGGCATTAGCCTTTCAACCTTTGGAGTAGGTGTAGATTATAATGAAGACCTTTTGCAATCCATGGCCGAAAATGGTGCTGGTAATTACTATTTTATTGAGTCGCCTGAAGATATTCCAAGCATTTTTAAAGATGAGCTTGATGGCTTGCTTAGAGTTTTGGCTCAAAATACCTTGTTAGAAATTGAATTGCCACAAGGAGTTAAGGTAGACCGTGTTTTCGGGTTTAAATATGAGCAAGAAAAAACCAACCTTAAGATTCATTTCAGAGACCTAACGGCCGACGATACCAAAGGGGTGTTGGTTAAGATGAGTGTTGCTTCTGATGCCAATCAAGATTTGAGCTTTTCTTCTAAATTGAAATATACTTTGGCCGTTGAAGATTATGCCACAAAAGATTTAACCATTAATACTGTATTGCAGCCAACGCACGACACAAGTGTTATTTCTGAGTCGAGAAGTAAAACAGTAGAACAGTGGGTTACCTTTTATGAAGCAAACTACAATATAGAAAAAGCAATGGCCGAAGCGGATAAAGGAAATTATGACCATGCAAAATCTCTTCTTGAATTAAACGGAGATTATTTAAAGTCTCGTAACTATAGTTGGGGAGCCAGCGTTTATACTATAAAAATTGAAGCCCAAAACTCTAGCTATGATAGTGCAATAATTGAAATGGAAGAAATGGAAGAAGAGATTAAAAAGTCGGTTCAAAAAGACTTTAAAAGCAAAAACTACTATATGAAAACTCGCAAGAGTAAGTAGTTAAAAGGATTAAGTCTAAAGCCTTACATATTTGGCAGTTTAATTGGCCATTGCAACAATTATTTTTGCCCTATGATACAAAAGAGTTTTTTGAGGATTACCGCCATGACCCTTGTGTTATTTTCATTTATTAATGCGAATGCACAAGAATTGCAAAGGGTTAGAAAAGGAGGCAAGTACGGCTTTAAAAATGCCAGTGGCGAAATTGTAATTAAACCCAAATTTGATTACGCCCTTGAATTTAGCGAAGGCTTAGCAGCGGTTAAAAAGAAAGACCTTATGTATTTTATAAATTCAGAAGGTAAGGCAGCTTTTAAGTCAAAGTTTGATAGGGCTGAGTCTTTTAACGATGGCAAAGCATTGGTAAAATCTGATAAGTACTTGGGCTACATAAATACTGAAGGAACCTTAGTTGTACCACTGCAATATAAGGTGCTACAAGGCTATAATAGTGGAATTTGTATCGGAATGAAAGATAGCGGCTGGGGCTTGCTAAACCAAGAAGGAGAAGAGCTTTGTGAGTTTATTTACAGTGAAGTAGTTGATAACGGAAATGGTTTTTATAAGGTAAGAAGAAACTTTAAAGAAGGTTATATAAATACCCAAGGGCAAGAGGTTATTACCTGTGTATACGATAAAGTAGGGCCTATATTAAATGGCTGGGCCAAAGTGTTTGAAGAAGGTAAGTTTGGTTTTGTAGGGCAAGACGGCGCTGTAATTATTGAAGTAGTTTACGATTTTATAGAGCGATTTGACAAAAACAATTTAGCCCTAGCTGAAAAAGAAGGCAAAAAAGGCTATTTAAATAAAAAAGGTGAACCAGTAATACCATTTGTTTATAACGAATTGGGCCAATTTGAAAAAGGAATGGCCAGAGCACAAAAGGATAATAAATGGGGTTTTATTAATAGAGAAAACGAACCAGTTATTTCATTGAAATATGATAGAATTGCCGAATTAGAAAACGGACATGCAGGGGTAATAATTGGGAGAAAGTTTGGTTTTGTAAATAGAAGTGGGGTAGAAGTGTTGCCAGTAATTTATGATGATATTAAGTTTTTTGACGATGGTTTAATAGGAGTGGGAAAAGAAGAAAAGTATGGATATGTTGATACCTTGGGTAAGGTTAAAGTTCCTTTGAATTTTGATGAAATTGGTAGATTTTATGATGGCATCTGTTTTGTAAGAATGGGTAAGAAATTCGGTTTTTATAGAAGTAATGGGAAGCCACTTACTAAAATGATTTACGAGTCATTAAACTACGCTTTTGTAAACCATAAAACACCTTATTACGAAGTTAACCGGGCATACTATTTTCTTGAAGATAGAGCAATGTTTTGCCGCAAAGGGAAGTATGGGTTTCTTGACAAAAATGGGAAAGAAATTGTAGCACCTATTTATGATTTTGCATATCCGTTTAGCGAGGGCTTGGCAAAGGTTGAAAAAGATGGAAAATATGGTTTTATAAATACTGATGGTAAAGTGGTAATTCCAATTCAATATGCAGATTTTGAAATAGACATCAAAAAGATTGACCCTACAGATCCTAAAAAGATAAATATAGAAAAGGGATTTTATGATGCCACAGGTTTCTTTGAAAACGGTTATGCTGTTGTTTCAAAAGCTGGTAAAATGGGGCTAATTGATCAAAAAGGTGAAGTAATTGTTCCAATAAGGTATGATTTTGTTAATATGCCAAGCAACGACCATGTTTTGGTTAGAGATGCGTGGCGCTATGGATTTTGTGATTTAGAAGGTAAAGAAGTAATTAGGCCATTTTATGATGAGGCCATGTCATTTACATATGGTTTAGCAGCCGTAAATAAAAGAGGGGTTTGGGCCTTTATAAATGCCCAAAACAAAACGGTAATTGGGTGGGAGCTAGAACACGTACTAAGCCCTTTTGAAGAAAAAGAAGATATAAACGGTAATAAGCAAACAGTTGCCTTTGTGATTTATCAAGGCAAGGCAAACTACATTACACCTCAATTTAAATGTGTGTCAATAGACCCTTATTTGTGCAGGTAAACTTTAGTGCACCCATGTTGTTTTTATGAATAATTGCACAGAATGAAAATTATCTTAAAAACCAAAGTTAATGGGTATTATAAATCGGTTTTCAACGATTTTGATTTAGAACTCTTTGAATTTCTAAAGCCAAAAATTGGTAAAATGGAAATTGTTGAATTTGGTGGCTCTTATGTTGGTAATAAAGTTCATATGAAGTTTTTAAAACCGATTAAAGCTAATTGGGTAAGCCACATTACTGATAGACAGATAAATAACAAAGAAGCCTTTTTTATAGACGAAGGAGTAGAGCTACCCCCCGGAATGTCATATTGGCATCACAAACATATTGTAAGGCATATAAGCGAATCTGAGTGCGAAATTATTGATGATATTACCTACAAGGGAAACAACTTAATTTTGTCAATACTGTTATATCCTGGATTGCTTGCGGGGTTTTTGCCACGCAAAAAACAGTACAAAAGTTTTTTTAGAAATAGATTAAGAAGTTAAATGAAGGTAGGTATTGTAGGCGCTGGTGTTAGCGGATTGGTGGCAGCAATTGAGCTAGAAAAGGCAGGAGTTGATGTTGAATTCTTTGAAGGTACTGATGCTGCAGGTGGTAGAATTAAAACCACTTTGGCTGATGATGTTCCATTTGATCATGGTTTTCAAGTGCTACAAACCGCATACCCTTTAGTTAAAGAATATCTTAATGTTGATGCCCTTGATTTAAAAAAGTTTAAGCCAGGAGCGGCTATATTTAGTAATGGAAACATTCATAAAATTGGCGATGCTTTTAGAGATGGTAGTTTCTTTTGGTCAACCATTTCTGCTCCAATTGGTAGTTTTAGAGATAAACTTAAGGTTCTTGCTTTAGCTAACATGGTGAAAAAAATGAGTATTAATGATGTTTTTTCTGTTCAAGAGCAGAGCACACAATCATATTTAAAAGCTTTTGGTTTTAGCGATAGAATTATAGACTCTTTTTTTAAACCGTTTTATTCAGGTATTTTCTTCGAAACTGAGCTGAAAACGTCGGTAAGAAAATTCCTTTTTACCTACAAAATGTTTGCCCAAGGTTATGCCGCCATTCCAAATAAAGGCATAGAAGCCATTCCTAATCAATTAAGGGATAAACTTAGTAAGGCTACTTTCAATTTCAATAAGAAAGTAAACAGCATTGAGGATGCCATAGTTTATTGTGAAAATGAAAAATACGAGTTTGATTATGTAATTGATGCAACAAATAGATCAGATAAAATAAAGTGGTTAACCTGCAATAATTTCTATTTTAACGCCCCAGAGTCAAAACTAAACTCTCCAATTCTTGGGCTCATTGCTAATCAAAATGTTTTAATAAACAACCTGCACTATTTAACTGATATTCAAAGCGTAAACAGCAAAAAGTCAATTCTTTCAGTAACCGTAATTGGTAAACATAAAATTGAAGAAAGTGAATTTGTTGAAAAAGTGAAATCAGAGCTAAAAACAGAATGTAACATAACCAATCTTGAGTTTATTAGAAGGTTTGAAGTAAAAAAGGCATTGCCCGATTTAGGTAGTCAGAGTTACGGACCAAATGCCGAATCTTTATGGGTTGATTCTAAAACTCTAAAAATTGGCGATCATACCTGCAATGCATCGTTAAACTCCGCTATGCTAAGTGGCAAATTAGCTGCCCATGCCGTAATTGGAAAATAGTCCGTTTTAAAGTTTATAACGTCACGATTTATGGTTATGACCTTTTGCTAAGCGATCTTTTAAGGTTTAAATTCAAATCATTTTAGGTAAAGCATTGTTATTAGCCAAATGTCAGATCAGATTATAGCGCTATCGGAAATTTTACTTGAAAAAGTTAAGCTCAAAAAGAATTTTAAGAGTGAAATAGAGGAGCTTAAATTAATTGACCTTAGCTCTCTTCAAAAAGCTTTGTTAAATGATAACCAAAAGAAAGTATTTTGGATCAACTTGTACAATGCATTTATACAAATAAGTGGTAGCGAATTAGAAACAAACAAAAAACAGTACTTTACAAAGAAGAGAATTGGCTTTAAAGACTTTATACTAAGTTTTGACGATATAGAACATGGTATATTAAGAAAGGGAAGATATAAATACTCTCTCGGCTATTTTAATACAGTATTAATGAAGGCCTCAATTAGGCAATTGAAGGTGCAAAAACTGGATTATAGAATTCACTTTGCATTAAACTGCGGGGCAGTGAGTTGTCCACCAGTCTTATTTTATTCACTAAACAAAATCGAAGATCAATTGCAGCTGGCAACTGTGGCGTTTCTTGAGCAAAGTACAAGGGTTGATGAAGTATACAAGAAAGTGGAAGTAACTAAACTGTTCCTATTTTATTTAAAAGATTTTGGTGGATTTTCGGGCATTAAGAACTTATTGATAGATAAAGGGTTTATTTCCGATAACAATTATAAAATTGAGTTTGATCAGTACGATTGGACCTTAAAACTAAATAATTTTGCAAGCTATGAGTAGTGCATTATCAGCATCACATTATTGGCAAGATCTTAATAGCACCGATCAAATTGACGGGCTTATTGAAGAATCAAAAAATAAACCTGTTGCCATATTTAAACATAGCATTAGATGTGGTATAAGTCATCACGTAAAAGATAGAATTGAAAGTGACTACGACATAAAACCAAATGAGCTTTCATTTTATTATTTAGATTTAATCACCAATAGGCCTGTTTCCAATAGAGTTGCAGATGTCTTAAATGTTCCGCACCAAAGCCCGCAACTTATTTTGTTAAAAGATGGCGATGTGGTTTATGATGCATCTCATCATATGATAAACCTTAATCATATACGCACTCATCTCAGAGAGCTATAATCGTTCTCATTTCTAAATTCAGTATAAATCGTTTCGCCATTAAGGCTGATTTTGCAAACATGGCGGCCAAGCCCATTGTAGTTTAATAGAGACCAATGTTTGGCATACCACACTCTTATTTCTTGGTCCTTTAAACGTCTCATAATGTCGGCATTTATGCCGTTTTCAAGCCCTCTGTTAATGTAGTATCTGCCTTTATCATCAATAAGTCTGAGATTAATATCTTTTGTACCCGAATGAACTTTAAATTGATGCATCGTTCCACTCACTACATTGCACCTTGCAGGTGTGGGGTTCATTATTGGAATTCCGAAAACGAGTAGAAAGAGACCCAGAAACGAAAAAAAGCTAATGAGAATGATCTTGGCTATTTTCATTGACAATTGTTTTGCACAATAACAACACTAGCTAATAGATTATTGCGTTTTAAGTCACTTTTGCTTGTAATAAGAATTGGTTACTATCTTATTCATCTTTCTAGTTGTCTCGTCAAGCTTTATACAAGATTCTCTAATGTATGATATGTATTCCTTCAATTCATTATCATTATTAAAATCAAAATTTGCACTTTGAGTTAAACCCAGCAGATTGGTTAAAGGAGCTCTTAGCTCATGTGAAGTTAAAAACGCATATTCTTTCAATCCTTCGAGAATATGTTGCCTTTCTTCGGCTAATTTCAAACCATATTCAAAATGTTTCGACTTTTCAATTTCCAATTCATAGAATATAGAAAAAATTAAAAGCATCTTTTTAATAAAGCTTGATTGAGCTTCTTCAAGTTTTGTTTTGAAAAGACTTACTAAAATATAATCAGTGTTATTATTATTGGCCTTTACTTTAATAGGAACACCCGCGTATGACTCTATGCCCATTTCTTCTAGCAAATGGTCTTCAGGAAATATTTGTTGAACATGCTGGTTATAAACACAAACGCCACGGCTGTTTACCAATTCACATGGCGTTTTCGCCAATTCATATTCAAAATTCTCAAGTATACCATTCTCAGATGCCACAAAAATTGTTCTAGCCTTTTTTGAAACTGGATCATATTTAGCTAAAAAAGTATAGTCGGCTTTAAAAACATCATTAAGAGACTGTAAAGAATGAGACGAAACAAACTTATCTTCCAAGCCTTTAACGCTATCGCTTACTCTAAATAGAGCATTTTCCCATAAATATTCAGATTCTTTTACATGTTCTGCCGTAGGCTCAGCAACTGTTGGCTTTTCAATTTTTACAAGAAGTTCTTCTTTCGCGGCTAGCTGTTTTTCAAAGCAAAACATTAGGTTATAGCTTTCTAAACAAGCATCGGCCGAATACAGGTTTATATTGTGCTCAATATTTATTTGATCTATATAAGCTTGCCTAATTGAGGCCATCACTAAACTCAAATCTGAGCTGAGTATGCTGTTTTCTAAGCTAGATCCAGCGCTGATATTTAATTTTTCAAATAAATTATAGGGATCGTTTAATACCTTCTTTATCTCTCCATTATTCGTTACAATAAATTCGCTTAAACCTAAATGCTTAGGTTTCGAGCTATTAATCCTAATGGCAGTAAAGTCGGATTGTTGTGTAAGTACAACGCCTGAAATAATAAGGTCGTTTAAATGAATCTCGGCAATTAAATTGTCATTTTCATAAGATATTTCAAAGTTATTGTCATTTAAACGAGCCATGTCTTTATCAGAAAGTAGCTGTTTAAAGGATTCATTAAAATCAATTAAATTATTGCCAATAAGTAGATATGGCTCTTCAATTAGCTTTAATGCATTTATCCAACTTTGTAAATGTGCTTTCAAATTTCCTTACTCAATGAGCTCAGCAACAATACAAGCATTAAAAGGTGTAATTAACTATTTTAAAAAACCTTCGATGAATTTTCTTTAAAACTCAAACAAGCATTAAGGGCTTAAGGGAATGAATAAGTCAACTGAACAAAATTCGCCTTCGATAGAATTAATATTCATTTCTCCGCCTAGCTGTTCCACTGCGTTTTTTGCGAGATATAAACCTAAACCATTTCCTTTTGAGAGCGTAGATCCTACAAAAAACATTTTGTCTACATCAGACAAAATATCTTTGGAAATACCGCATCCGTTATCTTTTACTTCGAGCCTAAGGCCTACATCATCAATA
The DNA here is from genome assembly GCA_049115495.1 of Bacteroidia bacterium. Taxonomy (GTDB): domain Bacteria; phylum Bacteroidota; class Bacteroidia; order CAILMK01; family JACPUW01; genus JACPUW01. The sequence continues at coordinate 430,656 of JAGDZV010000002.1, forward strand.
TCATATTTCACTTCAATTTTGGCATGCTCAACTTTGCTTTTTCTTGAGAAGAAGTAGGCATTTTCAAAAATGGCATCAAAAACTACCTGAATGAGATAGATGTTCGTTTTAAAGGTTGTTTCTGGTCCTTCTATTGAAAGTTCAACGCAGTTTTTATAAGGATTGTCGTTGGTACTATTGGCGATGTAATGACGCAAATTAATATTCTGAAAGCTATTTTTTGGGGTGTAAAAAGAAGCCTTATTTAGCTGGTCAAGAAGCCTAATAGTTCTCTTAGAAAGCCTACCAATTTTATCTAAATGTTCAACAATATCAGGTGCATACTTTTCAAGCTTAGCAAGCTCAACAAGCCCCAAAATATTGGTAATTGGCGTTTTCATTTGATGAGAAGCATGGTAAAAAAAGAGTTGAAGCTCATGATTTTTAGCCTGCAATTTTGAAGTGGCATTAGAAATGCCTAACTCTAAATTTTCATTTGCATCTGAAAGTTCCTTATTTCTTTGTTCAATGGTTGCCTTAGCCAAAACTAGAGCTTCGTTCTTGCTTCTAATTTCATTGCTTAGTTTGTAAAAGGAGTTTTGAAATTTTCTAATGTTTACAATCTTGTATTTTGTAATTAAAAGCAGTAAAAAAAGTACAAGCACATAAATAATTGCTGCCCTAATTATTTCTTTAGACACACTTGCAAAAGCCATTTTCTGAAATTCATCAAATCTTGTGTCTACATGTAAACTACCCACTACTTTACCATTTGAGTTATGAATAGGAGTAAAGGCTGAAAGCCAAGTTCCGTGCTCATCTTTATATGGTCCTATGGCACCACCAATTAGAAATTTAGTGGAAAGAATCTTTGGTGCATCGTAGTGGTTTTTGAACCAAACAGAGTCGCCAGAGTTGACGATTAATGATAGGGTACTATCATTTTTCAGTCTGCTTAAAGTATATACTTCCGAGTTTAACTTATTTCTTTTCTGAATACTATGCAGCTTAGTTTTTAGTTTAAGGTATACTGCACTTGAATAAACGCCTTTTTTAGTTTCATTTAAAAGCATCTGATATTCATCTCCGTCAATTTCATCAACAGAATTTACCACCATGGCTTTTAATATGCTCAGTTCTTCGTTTCTATAAATCTCAATTTGTTGCGCGTAAGAGTTATAAAGCGAATGGCCTACCAATAAGCTTAGTCCAATAAGAAGTGTAGCCACTAAAAAAGTTTGCTGTTTTCTAATTGAAGCAAGAATTGAAGAAAAGGTTTCCATACTTTGGCTCAGATACAAGAGCTAAAATGCCATTGAAACGTAAAAAGTTCACGTTATTGAATAATGTTTAGCTTTAATTGGAAACAGTTTGGTATAAATGCTTGTGGGCAATAACTAACCCGTTATTAGCATTTTCTCGCGTTTAAGCTCCCGTAGGTATAAGAATAAAGGAAAGGTGCCAGAGAGACCAAGCGCCAATGTAAGCAACCATAGAAAGGGGGTAATTCTTATTTTGTACTTTTTGGCCGATTTATAAGACCAAACAAAAAAGGTAATAATTACTAAAATCAGTTCCGTTGCATAAGCAGCGGGTATGTTTTTCGCAAATAATGCTTCTAGCGTATCAATTGGTTTGGCCCACAACAATACATTTCCGGTTGCTGCCGATTCCATAGTTACAAATACGTTGGGTGCCAAAAAACCAATAATCGTTAGAAGCAAGTACCAGTGCTTGTACTTAAGGCCTAACATAATACGAAGTAACATAATTGCTTTGGCTTACAACCGCAATACTTCTTTTATTATTTGCTTTATTGAATATGGGGTTCAAAAACAAGAAAGCGGCAACTCTATAAGAATTGCCGCTTTCTATATAAGCAAGTATAGTGGTGTTATCTCACAATTTCTAGCTCATCAATTAAGTTTTGAGCTCCAGCATATTTGTCAATAACGAATAGAACATATCTTACATCTACAGAAATAGTTCTTACGTATTCGTCTTGAAATTTCAAATCGCTCATCATACTTTCCCAGTTACCATCAAAGGCAATACCAATAAGGTGCCCATCGCCATTTATTACTGGTGAACCTGAGTTACCACCGGTAATATCAGTATTGTGCAAAAAGCAAACAGGTAACTTACCATCTTGCGCATACTCACCATAATCTTTGCTTTTTAGCAAGTTGTGCAATTTTTTAGGAACGTCAAATTCATCATCACCTGGTACTTCTTTGTCAAGAATTTGGCTGCCCCACGTTTGGGTATCATAAGGTTTGCCTTCCCACGATTTATAGTTGCCAACAGTACCATATGTCAATCTCATTGTAGAATTTGCATCAGGATAGAATTGTTTATCAGGGTGCATTTCTATTAAGCCTTTCATATAAATGCCTCTTAATCTGCTTAGCTCTTGGCCATAACCACCGGTTGAACCCAAAACATTTTTTTGGTAGCAAGAAATGATTGAATTTACATATTCAACACCCGGATCTTTCTGCAGCTTTTTAAGTTTTGGTTTGCTTAAAAACTTGTTCATTCTTTCTTTATCTACCAGCATGGATTTACTGAAAAGCCACTCTGAGTAACTTTTTGCCTGAGCATCAAAGTTTTCCCCTTTTGCTCTCTTGCTCCAAGTTTTACTAGTAAATATGTCAGGACGCTGGTCTTCTGGTAATTCGTAGAAAAACTTAAGCGCCATTTCAACAATTCTCATGTCTGTGGTAGCATCATACTCTTTAAATGAATTATCAATGCCTTCTTGAACCTTGTTTAAGGCAGCCAGAGTACCTTCTTCATCTCTATCCCAAGTAAAGGTGGCTCTCCAAAATGGAATTCCTTTGTTTACCGCGCCAGGGGCAAAGCCAGCAAAATTCATAAGGTAGTTCATTTCAGCGGCTTCTGCATGGCCTTCAACTAAATCACCAAGCTGTTGTAAAACGCCACTATATTCATCTTCACGCTTTTTGTCTTCTTTTATCCATGCTTCAAAGGCTTTTTCTTCTTCGGCTTTTTCGCTGGCCAAATCAAATTTGTTTAAGCTATTTAGGTTGCCCTTGAAGTATTTGTATGTATTGTTTAGCGATGCGTAATTAGAAGCTAATTTTATTTGAACAGCTTCATCTTTATCCATCTCTTCTTTCATAATCCTTAGTCTTTCGCCCATTATTTTAATTACTGCTGGCGCCAATACTTCTTGTTGTTCTGTAACTTCATAAGAAGTGAAATATCGGTCAGTGCTACCTGGGTAGCCCATTATCATTGTAAAGTCTCCATCTTTCACACCTTTTAGAGAGATAGGTAAAACGTGCTTTGGAGTGTACGGCTTATTGTCAAGAGAGTAGTCAGCTGGTTCATTATCACCATTGGCATACACTCTAAGAATTGAAAAATCACCTGTGTGTCTTGGCCACATCCAGTTGTCAGTATCTCCACCAAATTTTCCTATTGATGATGGGGGAGCGCCAACCAAACGTACATCTCTAAATGTTTCATAAAGAAACATGTAATAACCATTGCCATCAAACATACTTTTTAGTTCAGCTCGGTAATTAGACCCCGCAGTTGCTTCAGCTTTAATAAGCTCCATTTCTTGCTGCATTAAACGGTCTTTATCCTCATCATCACCGTTTTTAATCTTTAGGATTCTTTCAGTAACATCGTCAACCCTTACCAAAAAAGTAACGGTAAGGCCCGGAACGTAAAGCTCTTTATCTTTACTTTTTGCCCAAAAACCATCTTTCAAATAATTGTGCTCAACTGTACTATGTTCTTGAATAGCATCATAAGCGCAATGATGGTTGGTAAAAAGCAAGCCTTCTTTTGATACAACTTCGGCAGTACAAAAACCACCTAGTGAAACTATGGCATCTTTTACACTTGAATTGTTGATTGAATAGATCTGCTCGGGCGTGAGTTTTAAACCCAAGCGTTTCATTTCTTCGTAATTGTAATCGTTTAGCAGTAGAGGTAGCCACATGCCTTCATCAGCCTTGGCACGAGTAATTGCACCAAATACCATGAATGCGGCTAAAAACAATGTGAAAAACCTTTTCATTATTTCGTTGAAATTTTAAGCCTGCAAATTAAGGCCTTTTGACGCGAGTTTGTAGGGTTTAGTATAAGCGGTTTATGGTTTTCGTAGAAGGTGTTATTTACTTACCGGTAATTTCTATATGTCAGTTGGCTTACCATTAATACTCATGCTATTTTTTTCATTCCAATACTTTTTTAAGCCATCTTTCCCACCTTTTTTCTCAACCCAACCATCAAAGTCTTGTCTATTGGCTTTAAAATCAAAAAGGGGGACACCATAACCGCATGAGCTTTGTGTAGTTTCGATTTGAACTTCAAATATTTGACGTGCACTTGGGTTATTAGGAAATTGCGACAACATACTATCCCAGCATTCGTCTCTCGGATGAAACGCATTCGCTCTTCCATAAATTCTGATTATTAAAGGTTTAGAGTCGAATGAGCAAAACATTATGGTAATTCTATTGGTATCTAATAAGTGGGCAGCAGTTTCATTGCCGCTCCCGGTCATATTAAGCCATAGCAAACTATTTTTAGAAACCACTTTAAGCGTATCTAGGCCTTTGGGCGAAACATTTACAAAGCCATCTTTTGCTGCAGTAGCAACAAAGAAGATGTTTTGGTTCTCAATGAATTCTATTTGAGTTTTAGTAAGTTCTTTAAGTAATTTACCCATTTAATTGGCATTACCTTTTCCATTTTCTTCAACAGGTTCCATTTGCCTTATTAGCTCGTTTCGGTCAAAAATCCGTTGTTCCAGAATTCTCTGATAGTTTCTGGCATCTTTAAATCCGTATTTAATATATGCATCTTGCGCCCAAGCTTTGGCATTTTCTAATTCACCAATTACTTCATAACAAACTGCTAAATTATAAGCGGCTTTTCCTTTAACCTGGTGCATTCCTTTTGTTGCTTCTTTAAAATCTTCAATGGCACCATACCAATCTGCTACTTCAGCTTTTCTTACTGCACGGTCAAATGGTACACTTTTATTCTTTGGGCGCTTATGAATTTTTCGTGTAACTGTTACTGCAGTTGGTGCAATTCTTCGGCCATACGCTAATCCTGCCCTGTAACTTACGTTATTTACAGCTCTTTGCTTTGCTATAAGTTGTCTTAAAGCAGCATCAACTGAGTTGGCCGTGGCGTTGTATCTAAACTCATCGGTATGTTTTATTTCGTCTAGAATATTGCCCGTTTTTACTTCATAAACCCTTATGTAAGCTTTTACCGTAGCAATACCTGTAACTTGATACTGTGGAATTCTTTTAGTGGTGTCTTCAGGGTCTTTTTTGTCCTTTATTCTTGCGTTGGTTGTAATAAAGTCTGAATCGAACTTATCTATAGATAAAACCGCATCGGCATTATGTTTTTTGCCTATACTTTTTATTAGTGCTAAATCCATTGGCTCAGGAATATTCTCTAATAATTTGCCTTTGCCGTATCGCTGTGGCTCTTTTTCAAGTTCATATCTATTGCTTTGGGCTCCTATTTCTTTTATTCCGCCAATAAGGTTTAATACACCTTCACGGTCTTGTCCAATCCCTTCGCCTGTAAGGCCACCTTCAAGAATATCCCACCCCATGTTTTTTGGTGCACTATGATCTACAACTACAATTGTTTGTATTTCGTTGGGTAAAGGAACTTCGGCAGGTAATAAATAATTGAAAGTTACTTTTGGTGATGAGCATGCCATAAACGTAAAAGCAATTGCCACCGTAATTAGAAAGAATAACGCTCTTTTCATATTAGAAAGTTTGAGTTTAAATCAAAAGAGATTACAACTTGAAATTAAAATAAAAGGGTTTAATCAAGTATTTCTATGAGAAGACCAACTTGTTTATTGTCCCAAGCAATGTAGAGGGTAGCACCATTTTTTGCCTTATCAAAAGTCATGGCAAATGCTTCAATAGTTTCTTTTGGTTTCACAACTTCTAAATCAATCCTTGCAATATCATTCTTATCGCTGTAAAAAAAATGTCCCCATTTATTAATGTCACTGTTAATTATTAGTGTCCATTTGTTTTCGTTTGGAATTGCAAACATTGAGTAGGTGCCTGCCTTTATGGTAACACCGTTTATAATAGCATCTGTATTAAAAGTTATTTCAGTGTTTTCATTGGCCCCGAGGCGCCAAACTTTACCATATTTTACCAGCTTGCCAAATACTTCCCTGTCGTTTTTTTGTGGTCTGCTGTAGTATACTTTCAATAGGGTTTTACCGCCTTTTTTATAAGCTGCCAAATCCATGGGGCTTGCATCTATTTTGGCATATTTTTGAGCAAATGTTGATTGTAGGGTAAAAGCAAATAATAGCGCTAAAACGAGTCTCATGGTTTTTGTTTTGGCTCAAATTTAAAACCTAAGAAGCAAGCCAAAATATTATCCAGAGTAAGGTTACCATAATTGACATAAAAACAAAGTAGATACCATAAGCGGTTTGCTTAACTATTCTCACAATAAAGTTGTCACCTTCTCGCACTTTGAAAGGAAATTTTTCTTGAAAATTGAATTCTAGTTGTCTTCTTTTTTCTTCCTTTTCGGCAATATCGGTTCTTTCAGCTTCTTTTAGGTATTGGTTGCAATGATTACATCTATCATCAATATGGCCTTCCCAGTTTGTCCATGTATTGCAATGTGGGCAAAGTTTTTCCATTTTCCTTTAAAATGATTTCAAAGTTGAGCCAAATTACTTTTTATAACCAAGCAAATACAAAATAAACCCAGGTCCGTTTTTAATCTTGGCAATTTCCCAATGATAAGAATCGCCCATATTTAATTCTTTAGTGAGCGCTTCGAGCTCCTTTTCGCTATAGGTTCTAAGGTTAGAAACCACACCATCAAACCATATCATTAATGGCAATATTGGAATTAGGAAAGTGAAAAATATTCTTGTAAGCTTAAAAGGCTTTATAAATGGAGCAGTTAGTATGGCATTTATAGGTGCCGCCAAAAACATAAAAAACAAGCTTAGGGGTGTGCGATCTTGCAATTCAAATATCCCAATAGGTTCTTGTGAATCAACAGCATTTTGCAATACGGCTTTGGCTAGGTTTGGTTTTAAGTGATGGAAACTTAAAAACATGGTTCTAAACCCTTTTAATTGAGATGGAACTTTTGATGCATCAACAGGCTCTTTTTCAAACTCAATTACATCAGGATGCAATTCTTGCATTTTTTTAAATGCCCCAATATTTGGGTTAATATCGGTGAGCTTTACTTTAAAGTTGGCAGACGATTCTTGTAAATTGCTAATGATTTTTGGCCAACCACCACCGCCGCCGCTGCCCATATCAATAATCCTATTTTCACTTGCTTTTTCTATTCCTTTCTTAAAAATTGGTGTTGCCTTTTCATAAATATTGAATTGATCAGCCCCAAACTCAAGAAAATCAGTCATAAGATCTCTTAAAAACTTTGGTACCCAGTTTTTATCTCCAAACTCAAAGAAATGTATTCGTTTCATAATGGTTTTAATTTCAATGCAAAATTGAGTAAGGGAATTTCAATTGGTTTATTCCAAAAGGATAATGATTTATGCTAAACGGATTTTACTTCATTTGGCCTTAATCCAAATTGATTTAAAAAGGCATTGCTGAAGGATCCTATACTTCTGTAGCCAATTTCTTCTGCTACTTCGCTCACTTGCTTATTGCCAAAATTTAAAGCTTCATACGCCTTATTCAATCTGTACTCTTGCAAATACTTGAATACGGGCTTACCGTAAATGCTTTTAAAACCCTGTTTTAGTTTAAAATCATTTAAACCAACGCTTTTTGCCAATTCAATAAGAGAGTGGGGCTGGTTGTAATTTGCCGTAAGCAATCTTTCACAATCTCTTATTTTCTTTTCATCTTCAGATTTCAATTTTGTTTCACTTGAATGCTTTGCAATTTCTTCAAGCTGAAGTCCAATAAGCTCAAGCACTTTACTTTCTAAAAAAAATTGGCGACTTAGCCCTTTTAACTCTTCACTTACAATTGACTCAATTAGCAGTTTAGACTTTGAGCTATAGTTATAAAAGTAGGCATGGTGTTCTTTTTTACCACTTATACAATCTGCAAAATCTTTGGGCAAATCATTAACTGAATCACCTATTATTTCTTTGAATTTTTCTACACTTAAATGTATGGCAATTGAGATGTATTCGTTTTGGGGTAAGAATTGGGCAAAACCATTATGTGGGTAGGTTTTAAAAAGACTTGCTTTTCCTGCCTTAAAATCATTTTGACTATTATCTACAGGAATAATGAATTTTGATTGACCAACAAGGCTAAAAGAGAAACCAACCAAATGGGTAGGGAAGGGGCTTTCTAACTCTACTGCTTGTTTTACTTTTAACTTGGTGATGTTAAGTGTAAAATCAGGCCGAATAAAAATGTTTTGAATATGCGCATCCATCAAATCTGAACTGCCTGTGAGCGTATACGTTGACAAGAACAAATTTTGCTCAGGTAATGACGGCTCTTGAAAACTTAAGTATTGTTTTACAAGATCTTGCGCATTCAGCCTAATCAACGCTTATTCTTCTTCAGCAGGTTTGTCTGCACATTTCCCGTTGAAAACCACAGTAATTCCACGGTTGTTTGCAATGCACTCGTTTACATATGTTGAGTCGTCGCAACCACATGCCCAAGCCGTGTCTTCTGGACAATTTGGGTTGCCGCCAATCATATTTATATTAGGGCAGTCAATGTTTTCACCACAAGAAGCGAGTAGTCCAATAAACATTGCAATAATTATAGCGGGTACAAATTTCATTTTGAAAAGATTGTTACGGTTCAAATATATAAAGGCTCAAATTTCTGAGCTGTTGTAATAGAAATGAAATGTTTAAAGTGAAGAATTCTTCTGGATTGATCTTATTTGTTCAAAAATTATTAAGTACTCATCGTGGTCTTCAAAATACTTAATGGGTATTTCTATTTTTTGACTTTCTGTGCTAAAAATTACTTGCCATTTGTTCTTAGCAGCATACCAGATAAAATGAAATAATGTACTTGCAACTTGAACCAGAATTAAGTTTACCAGCCAGTGTTCAGCCTTAAGGCCAGAGTTTAAACACCATAGTCCTGATATAATGATAGTTAGCGTATAGCTGAAAAACAAATACTCTACGTTTGGTTTACTCACCCTAAATGAATTGATATTTGAGATCTTTATGGCTTCATGTCCTTTGTATTTGGAAATCAGATATCCTTCTCTAATCTCTAGTAAGTTGTTTTCTCCTAATTTCAATAGCTTTTTTTTAATGACTATAAATATGTGCTAAATTAAATAGCCATTTAACAAGTAACTTAATTTGAACCTACTTTTATTGTAAATATTGATTCTGGAATAGGAATGTTAGGGTGCCATTTTTCAGTACCATCTTTCAATTAAATTTACTATCTAAAAAAAAGCTGCATTCACAAAAAGCGAATGCAGCCTTACCTAAAAAAACAAAGAATACAGTTTTGCTATTCTGCAATAGCAGGTTCGTCAACCTTTTTCTGTAGTTCGGCCTGCAATGCAGGGCTTACCGCATTATATTCAGCAAAGTTCATGTCAAAACTCGCACGTCCCTGAGAAAGTGATTTAAGAGCCGTTACATATTTATCCATTTCGGCTAAAGGCACTTTTGCCTGAATAAGCTGATAATTGTCTCTTGCGTCAATACCAGTTATAAGGGCTCTTCTGGCTTGTAAATCCGTCATTATGTCTCCCATAATATCTTCAGGCGTTTTTACTTCAACATTGTAAACGGGCTCAAGTAATTGCGGTTTCGCCATCATAAAGCATTCCTTAAATGCATTGAGACCAGCCATTTTAAATGCCATATCATTTGAATCAACAGAGTGCATTTTACCGTCATAAACAATTACTCTTATATTTATCATATGACTCTCGGTAAGTGGCCCATTCTCCATTTTTTCCATAACTCCTTTAAGAATTGACGGAAAATATCTATTGTCAATTGCTCCACCAACTACACAATTGTAAAACTCAAGTTTGCCACCCCATTCAAGATCATGAATTTGATGGTCTCTAATATGAAAACCTTCAGGGGCAGGCTTACCTTCATAATACGGCTCAATCTTCATATGAACTTCAGCAAATTGGCCAGCTCCGCCGCTTTGTTTTTTATGGCGGTAAACAGATTCTCCATTGCCTTGAATGGTTTCGCGATATGAAATTCTTGGTTTAACAAATTCAACATGAAGTCCGTATTGGTTTTCCATAATCCATTTCACGGCATTTAAATGCAATTCTCCCTGGGCGCCCAAAATCAGTTGCTTCAACTCTTTTGAAAATTCAAATGATAGGGTAGGGTCTTCATCAACCAGTTTGTGAAAGGCCTCACTAAATTTCTCTTCTTCGCGTTTTTCGGTAGCAACAACTGCAACTTTAATTTTTGGAGAAGGAAAAGTCATTGGCATTACATCTTCATTAACACCTTTTACACTCAAAGTATGATTCGTTTTGGTGTCTTTCAGTTTTAGTGTTGCACCTATATCGCCTGCGGTAAGTTTCTCAACATTATCACGGGCTTTTCCGTCTACGGCAAAGATTTGCCCAATGCGTTCATTTTGTCCTGTTTGATGATTGATTAATGCATCGCCTTCTTTAAGTTCACCTTGAATCACCTTAAAAAATGACATAAGGCCAAGGTTAGGTTCATGAAGTGTTTTGTAAACGAAAAGTTCAGTTGGGGCATCTACTTTATGTACTATCTCATCGCCCTCAGTATTATGTTCTGGCAAAGCATCAACTGCCGATGGTGCCACATTGTCAATAAATCCCATTAGGCGTCCGCTGCCCATGTTCTTTTCGGCCGAAACACAAAAAACAGGGAAAACGTCATGCTTCATCATACCAATCTTAAGGCCTTCGCGCATTTGATCTTCTGTTAAAGTGCCATTTTCAAAGAAAAGCTCCATAAGGCCATCAGAGTTCTCAGCTGCTTTTTCAACCAATTCGTTATGCAACTCATTGGCTCGCTCCATTTCACTATCAGGAATAGGTTTCTTTTCTGGTTTTCCGCCTTCAGGGCCAAAAACATACATTTTCATTTTAAGCACATCAATAATTGCATTAAAACCAGGGCCTTCATTTACTGGGTATTGTACTTGAGCTATGGCATCGCCAAATTTTTTCTTTAGCGAATTAAGAGATGCGCTAAAATTGCTTTTAGCATGGTCAACCTGATTAATTACAAAAAGACTCGCTTTCTTAAATTGATCTACATAGTCCCAAGTTCTTTCTGTGGCTACTTCAATGCCATGTTGAGCATTAATCATAAATACCGCAGTATCTGCCACCCTTACTGATGCTATCATTTCCCCAACAAAATCATCAAGGCCTGGAGTATCAAGAATATTAATCTTGTAATGCCTCCATTCGGTTTGCATTAAAGTACTGTAAACACTACTTTCTCTTTCTTGCTCAATTGGATGATAATCAGAAACGGTATTTTTTTCTTCAACGGTGCCTTGCCTTTTTATAAGGCCAGCCTCAAGAAGCATTGATTCTGACAAGGTGGTTTTGCCCGCCTTTGGGCTACCCACCAAAACAATATTTTTTATGTGTTTGTCATCAAAATAATTCATGCCTGTATTCTTTAGGTTCTTAAATTTTTAACAGCCCAAAAGTAGAAGCATTAAAAGGTGAAAAATGATGACGTGGCTCAGTTTACATTAGCATTTAAATTGTTAAATCAACTCTTTAATTGTGGTGTACTACCTAGTCTAATGATGGCCTTGTTAAAAAACACAAATAGCGTATTGAACTATAAATTCTAACTTTCCGTTACACAGGCACTATGATTACCTTTGCACCCTTGAAAATTAATTTGATTTGAGCAAGAACGGACGAGTATTAGTGGCAATGAGTGGCGGAATTGATAGCACCGTAACCGCAGTAATGCTCAAAGAGCAGGGCTATGATGTAATTGGTATTACCATGAAAACGTGGGACTACGCCAATAGTGGTGGGTCAAATAAAGAAACTGGCTGTTGTAGCCTTGATTCTATAAATGATGCAAGAATGATTTGTGTGGAACATGATATTCCGCATATGATCTTAGATATACGCTCAGAGTTTGGTGATTTTGTTATTGATGATTTTGTAAACGAATATTTGGCAGGTCGCACACCAAACCCATGTGTTTTGTGCAATACGCATATAAAATGGAGTGCTTTAATGAAGCGGGCAGATGCGCTCGATTGTGAGTTTATTGCTACGGGACATTATGCCAATATTAGGCAAGAAAATGGGCGCTATGTGGTATCAAAAGGTGCCGATACTTGGAAAGATCAATCTTATGTACTTTGGGGGGTGAGTCAAGAAAATTTGGCAAGAACCATGTTGCCAATGGGCCAATACCATAAAAAGGATATAAAGCAAATGGCGTTAGATTGGGGTTACGTAGAACTTGCTAATAAAAGTGAGAGCTACGAAATTTGTTTTGTACCTGACAATGATTACAGGGGCTTTTTAAAAAGAAGAGTGCCCGCACTCGAAGAAGAAGTAAAAGGAGGGGCTTATGTATCTACAAGCGGGCAAGAGATGGGAACCCACAATGGTTTTCCATTTTATACCATTGGCCAAAGAAAAGGGTTGGGAATTGCCACCGGAGATCCAAAATATGTAGTTGATATTAATGCGGATTCAAATACCGTGACCTTAGGCGATAAATCTGATCTATTAAGAAATGGAATGTTTGTGCAACAGCTTAATATGGTAAAGTACGCACAACTGCCTGAAGGTTTAGAAACCATAACCAAAGTTAGATACAAGCATGATGGTGCTCCTGCCAAAATCTTTAATGAAGATAGTGACCTTGTGAGGGTTGAATTTGCTCATGGCGTAGAAGCTATTGCACCTGGGCAATCAGCAGTTTTTTATGAAGGAGATGACCTTTTAGGGGGCGGCCGAATTCTATCAAGTTTTAATCATGAAAATCAATGAAAAAGCTAATCTATATTCTAATTGCTTTTACAACCTTAGCTGCCTGTGGAGGAGATGACGAAAACCAAAATAGTAGTCCTGAAATTGAATATTTCCCCTTATACCCTGGCAGTTGGTATGTATATAAGGTAGACTCTATTGATTATTTAAACAGACCATACGATACGGTAAGGTTCTGGATTAGAGAAGTAGTTAGGCAAGAGATTACAACGCTTGATGGTGAAGATTATAATCAGATTTCGGTATTTAAAAAGTATAAATGGGAAGAAGACTGGGAGAAAATAAGAACTGATTATGCAAGGGTTACTGAAGAAGCAGCCTACCGATATTCGGAAAACATATTGTACGTAAAACAAACCTATCCGGCAGCTCTAGGTGTACAATGGAACTCAACACCTTTTAATGATGTAAGCGAACTTTATGAAAACGATATTGATTTTGACGAATCTTTTTATGTTGGTGTAAATGACTACCATATTCTAGACAATAGAGGATATGATTCAGTTTTAAATATTGAGCTGTTTAGCAACTATGACTTAATTAATAGAATCGATTTTAGAGAACGCTATGCAAACCGAGTGGGGCTTTATAGAAAATTTGAGTTAAATGCCGAATACCAGCCAATTGACCCTGAAGAAACAGATTCTACTATAAATATGATACCCAATAGCGGTTATAAGTACACCCAAACATTGGTTGACCATTACATAAACCGATAAACCTTGAACAAAACAATGAAACAAATTGGGTGGGTATTCCTATGTACCGTTCTACTTTTTCAAACATCTTTTGCTCACAAAAAAGTAAATTTTAGTGGTTATGTAAAAGATGCAGGAACTGGAGAAGATATGATAGGAGCCAACGTTTTTGTTAAAGAACTTGGTAGCGGCGTGGCCACGAATGTTTATGGTTACTACAGTATTTCTTTGGTTCCCGGTAAATACAATATTGAAGTATCGTATTTGGGTTACACCACGGTAAGCGAAGTGGTTAATATATCAGAAAATACAAAACGCAATTATAAACTGGTTCTACAACAAATTCAAACAGACGAAGTAGTAATTACTGCCGAGAAGTCTGATAAGAATGTTAAGAGCAATGAAATGTCAAAAATTGAAATAGAACCTGAAAAACTAAAGGAAATTCCGGTTCTTTTTGGCGAAACTGATATCATTAAAACCATTCAGCTTTTGCCCGGTATTCAATCTACGGGCGATGGAAATTCAGGATTTTACGTTAGAGGCGGTGGCCCTGACCAAAACTTAATTTTGTTAGACGAAGCTGTAGTTTACAATGCGAGTCACTTATTTGGTTTTTTCTCAGTTTTTAATGCCGATGCCGTTAAAAACCTTAGTGTATTAAAAGGTGGTATGCCGGCAGAATATGGTGGCAGACTATCATCGGTACTTAATGTTCAGCTAAACGATGGTAATTCTCAAAAGTTTGATGCAAAAGGCGGTGTTGGAATTATCTCTTCGCGTCTTTACTTAGAAGGACCAATTAAAAAAGACAGAAGCTCTTTTATGGTGGCAGGTCGAAGAACATATGCCGACTTTTTGGTACAACCGTTTTTGAATGACAATGCTAAGGGCAATAGGTATTATTTCTATGATCTTAATGCAAAAGTTAATTATACCCTAAACGATAACAACAGGCTTTACCTATCGGGTTACTTTGGCAGAGATGTTTTCTCATTTAAAGATAATGGCTCACTTTCTGCCAATCCGCCAGAGTTTGGTAGTGATTGGGGAAACTCAACCGTTACTTTTAGGTGGAACCATCTTTTTAATGATAAGTTGTTTAGCAACACTTCATTGATCTATAACGACTATAATTTCACCTTTGGCGGTGGTTTTAGCGCACTTAATTTTCAGTTTAAGTCTTCAATAAGAGACTATCAAGTAAAATCTGATTTTGAGTATTTCGCAGGCACAAAGGGTAAAATAAAATTTGGTGGAACAGCAATTCATCACACCTTTAATCCTGGTGCCACTAGTGTAGCTTTTAGCGACCAAGAAATTAATTTAGAAAGTGATAGCCGGTATGCAATTGAATTTGGGGCATATGTTTCTGCTGAATACGAGTTTAGTCCATTATTAAATGTAATTGCCGGTGTACGTTACTCTGGCTTTAATGCTATTGGCCCTTACACTGAAGTGGTATACGATTCAATTACCGGCGCACCAACAGGAGATACACTGCAGTTTAATGAATGGGAGAGTATTCAGTATTACGGAGGGTTTGAGCCTAGAATTTCTTTCAGATATATTACCGGCGAGCATTCTTCAGTAAAAGGATCTTTTACAAAAAATATTCAATACTTGCACTTGGCGTCAATTAGCGGAGGCACCTTACCCACTGATCTTTGGTTGCCTTCATCAAGGTACATAAAACCGCAAATAGCTTATCAAGCAGCCGTAGGATATTTTCAAAACCTGAAGGATAATGCCTATGAAACTTCTATTGAAGTCTTTTACAAGCCAATGCAAAATCAAATAGATTTTACACCTGGTGCAAACCTTTTTATTGCTGAAGAAATTGATAGAAACGTGCTTAGTGGAGATGGTTTGGCCTATGGGGCTGAATTTTTCTTAAAGAAAAACGAAGGAAAGGTAACAGGTTGGATAGGCTACACGTGGTCAAAAACCACTAGAACTATAAATCCGCTAAATAATGGGAACCCATATTTTCCAAGGTATGATAGAAGACATGATATTTCAATTTTGGCAACCTATAAATTAAATGAACATTGGAAATTTTCTGCTGTTTGGGTTTATGCAACCGGAATCGCATACACACCAACTGTAGGAAGATTTTTTGGTAACATCGGAATTTCAGGTGGTGCTACTCCACAAGATATTCTTCCATTCTTCGATGTGATTTCAGTTTACCCAGATGAGTTTAATGGCTCAAGATTGATTCCTTATCATAGAGGTGATATTAGCGTAATATTTAAGCCCAAACAACGAAAACCAAGAGCCTGGAACGGAGAATGGAATTTCTCTGTTTTTAATGCTTACAACAGAAAGAATCCGTACTTCGTGTATGACGATACAGATTTGGCAAATAATGTCAATGAGCGCAAAATGATCTATTTCCCTGCTATTCCATCCATTAGTTACAATTTTAAATTCTAGTGAAATGAGGAATATATTTATAGCAATAGTAATTGCAGGTTTAGCGTGGAGTTGTACAGATACTTATGATGAACCTTTGCCTGACTATGAATCTGAGCTCATAATTGAAGCTTATGTAAACCAGGCCAACCCACTTCTTAATTATGCACTTTTAAGTAAGAGTCTCCCTTATTACGACGAGAATTTTGAGGTTGAAGGTGTTGATGAAGTTAAAGTGACGCTTTACGAGGGGGTAAAAGAAGGAACGGAATTAGTTTGGAATAATGAAGGCCTTGAATATGAAGCGTTTGAAGATTTACCCGGTTTATATTTACCACCCATTACTGAGTTTTTTCTTGGTAAAGAAGGTCATTATTATAAATTGGAAGTTGAATATAAGGGAGTAACGTCGGTTGCGGTAACTCAAATACCTAATTTAGTGCCAATCGATTCAATTTGGGTTGACAATGTCTTTAATCCAAATAGAGACACATTTGAACCCTTTTTAAGGTTTTTATTTACAGACCCACCTCAATTCGGAAATAATTATATGATTGCCGAATACAAAAATGCACCAACCGAATGGCCTTTGCTTTGGGGCAGTGCAAATAGAATTGTGGTAACTGACGACATTTTCTTTAATGCTGAATCATTTGTTTATTCTCCAATTTTTCCCGACAGTTATGGAGACACCATGAATATGTATTTGATTTCTATTGATCAGCAAACTTTAGAATATTGGGAAAGCTATGATGCATCAAGAAATAATGGGGGGCCATTTACACAACCCATAAATGTTAATTCTACATTTGATAATGCAAGAGGAACATTTCAGGGAATGGCGGTAGATAACAAAAGGATTGTAATAAAGTAAACATAAAGTAAATTTTCAAAATGAGCGAACAACACGATAAGGCGCATGTATTAATTATAGGTTCAGGACCTGCAGGTTACACAGCAGCGGTTTATGCAGCTAGAGCTGAGTTAAAACCATTAATGTATGCTGGCTATCAACCCGGCGGACAGTTAATGATTACCAACGATGTTGAGAACTATCCGGGTTATCCAGAAGGTGTTATGGGACCAAAAATGATGGAAGACTTTAGGAAACAAGCCGAGCGTTTTGGTACTGAAATTAGATATAGCACTGTTACTGATGTGGATTTATCAAAGCGACCATTTATTGTAAAAGCTGATGATGGCAGAACTATTGAAGCAGATTCAGTAATTATTTCTACTGGCGCATCTGCCAAATGGTTAGGCCTTGAAAGTGAGCAGCGTTTAAATGGTTACGGAGTATCTGCTTGTGCCGTATGTGATGGCTATTTTTATAAAGGCCAAGAAGTTGCTATTGTAGGTGGTGGCGATACAGCTGCTGAAGAGGCACTTTATCTGTCAAAGCTTTGTACTAAGGTTTACATGTTGGTTCGTAAAGACCGTTTGCGTGCTTCAGTAGTAATGCAACGTAGGGTTGAAGCCGCTGAGAACATAGAGCTAATGTACAATCATGAAACATTAGAAGTTTTAGGAGAAAAAGAAGTTGAAGGTGTTAAGGTTAAGAACAATTTAACCAACGAAGAGAAAGATATTAAAGTTACCGGGTTTTTTGTGGCTATTGGTCATAAACCAAATACCGATATTTTTAAAGAGCAACTTGATATGGATGATGTAGGCTATTTAATTACTAAGCCTGATAGTACAGCTACCAATATTGAGGGTGTTTTTGCAGCAGGAGATGCTCAAGATAAAACCTTTAGACAGGCTGTAACCGCAGCAGGTACAGGTTGTATGGCAGCTCTTGAAGCTGAAAGATTTTTGGTAGGTAGAGACATGGGAGCATAAATTCTCATCAAAATATTTAAGAAAAGCCGATGATTTTTTCATCGGCTTTTTTGTTGGCTTAGATTCTTTCAAATAATGCCATGAAAGCCCTTAATTTAAGTTAAATTTTTTAAGTATTTCATTATGAACTATATTACGGCGAGTAATCAAAACATCTCTAATGAAAAGGTATTTAGCATTATTGGCAGTAATTGGATTCTGCTTAACACAATCAAAAGGTCAAGAGCCTACCAAGCCCACATTTGATAAGAAGGTTTACCAAGCCGATGACAATACATATGTGCACAAGGATCTTCCTATTTTCCTTTATTTTAGTACATCTGAAGATGCCGGAGCACAGAAGTATAGATTAACAAGTAAAATCACATCAGACTTTGTAAACCCAATGTTTTTTGATACTGAAGGTGTAAATTATATAAGGCATCATTGGGCAGTTGAAAAAAGTTCGGGCAAAACCGTTGAGCCCAAAGTAGAGGTAAAGTTTGAAGTTTATGCCGATGGCTTGGCACCGGCTACCAATTCAAAGTTTTCTGGAGCGCCTGTTTATTATGCAGGGGGCAAAGTGTATTACGGCAAAGGTTTAAATATTGATTTATCTTCAAGAGACGCTGTTTCTGGGGTTGAAAAAACACATTTTTCAATTAATGGCAATGCCTACTCAGCTTATTCATCAGCATTAACCATGTTTTCTGAAGGAGATAATACCATTTACTATTTTAGCAACGACAACGTTGGAAATGTAGAAAATACGAGAACAAAAAGTTTCATTTACGATGTGAGCCCGCCAATTACTAACTCAGAGATTAACGGTATTAAATATGGCGATAATATTCTTTCGCCAAAAACAACAATTACACTACCAAGTACAGATAACCTTTCTGGCTTAAATAGAACCCTTTATAACTTTGATAATGGTAGCGATAGAAGGTACTATAGTGCCATAAATCTAGGTAGGCTAAATGATGGTGAGCATACCATCTATTATTACTCATTTGATAACGTAAAGAATGAAGAAAATAAGAAATCGTTAAAATTTTATCTTGATAAAATTGCTCCAGAAACGTCATTAGACATTGATGGCGACCTGTGCGAAAAAAATGGAATGAAATGGGTTTCTGAAAGAACAGTTGTTAAACTTTCTGCTACTGACAACAAGGCGGGTGTTTATAAAATATATTATAGAGTAGGCAGAAATCGAGAAAGTGTGAGCAGCGAAGAAAGAATGGATTATGCTTCGCCAATAAGTATTCCAAAAAATTACGGAAAACATGTTTTAAAGTATGATGCCATGGACAATGTGGAGAATTTGAGCCGAAATGAATATTTAACCGTATACATGGACAACATTGCTCCCGAGACTGGTATAGTATATGGCAAGCCACAGTTTTTTACCAGAGATACATTGTTTATCAATAGCAAAACCGGCATTACGCTCCCATCAAGCGATAAAGGATCGGGTGTTACAAAAACTGAATATGCAGTTGATGGTGGTGCTTCAAAAACATATGGTGGTTCTTTTAACTTAGAAAATCACGGTCATAGAACAATCACCTTTAAATCAACTGATTGCGTAAATAATGTTGAAGATCAAAAAACTTCGAAGGTTTTTGTTGACAACAAACCGCCAAAGGTTTTTCATAACTTTAGCATTGAGTCAATTGGAACAAAAGGAGATTTAAAAGTTTATCCAAATTATACAAGATTATACCTTGGCGCAACAGACCGTCATGTAGGTACAGAGCGAATTCTCTACAGCATTAATGGCAGTGCATTTTCAGATTATTCTAGTCCTCAAACCCTTGATATATCAGAGCTAAATAGGTTTCAACAAAAGAAAAAGTACGAAGTTGTTGTAAGAGCTTTTGATAAGCTAGGTAATATGACAGAAGAAAAAATTGAATTCTATGTGGGTAAAGCCGAAGATTGATAAACCTTAGTAAAAGAGTTGAAAAATCCCCTTATCATTGCGATAAGGGGATTTTTATTTTCTATGCATAAGTGTATTACCAATAATATAGAAGTTAGCGTAAGAACTTTTTTTCATAATGAAGCTTCGGCACCAGAGTTAAGCAATTTTATACATGTGTATGAAATTACAATTACCAATCATGGTGATTGTGAAGTAAAACTTGAGAGCAGAGAATGGAACATAATTGACTTATTAGGTGAGAAAAAAGTAATTAAGGGTATAGGTGTAGTGGGAGAACAACCTATTATTAAGCCAAGTCAATCATTTACTTATGCATCTGGTTGTAATTTAAATACAGAATTGGGGGCTATGATTGGTAAGTACACATTTGTGAGGCTTTATGATCAATCACACTTTAAGGTACGCATTCCAAAGTTTGTGTTAGCCTTTCCGCCAACGCTTAGTTAGAGCTCAATATTTTTATTTCGGTTCTTCTATTCAGTTGTCTTCCTTCTTCAGTTGAATTATCTGCAATGGGTTTTGAATCACCATAGCCTTTAACCTTCACCCTTTTACTTATATCACTTCCGAATATTTTCTCTACGGCTTTATATACTGCGTTTGCCCTTTCTTCAGAAAGTTTCTGGTTATAAGATTTAGCACCTACATTGTCGGTATGTCCGCCAATTTCAATAATCACTTTAGGATATTTTTTTAAGAAGCTTGCTAAGTAATTAATTTCAGAAGTAGATATAGGCTTTAGCGAAGCAGAGTCAAATTCAAAGAAGATGTTTTGCAAGGCAAAGGTTTCTTCCTTTACAATTGGATTTAGTTTAATAATTAAAGTACTATCGGTCCCTAGTTTCTCTGCTTTGCTATGCACACTATGCGGAAGATAACCTTCAGCTTCAGCTAGTATGGCAAACTGTGTATTTGCCGGTAAACCAAACTTAAAAGATCCATCTTTTAGAGTTGTATAGTTTACCACATGTTGGTTTTTAGCCAAATTGTAAACCACAATATCCCCATTCTTAATTGGCTCATTGCTAATGGCATCTACTAAAAAGCCTTTAATTATTTTAAGCGGTTCGGGTTTTACATCATTAGGTAAGGTAAATCTATAAACATCTAGCCCTGTATTTTCTTCTATGTTTACAGAAGCATAATAGCCGAAAATCCCTTCTAAATCTACATAAATTCCCAATTGCATCTCATGGTTATTCAATGGGTAACCAAGATTTACCACTGAGTCTTTTCCAAGTTTAGCCATGAAGAAATCACCTTTTCCAAGCCCATAATGCCCTGTAGATGAGAAGTATATTGTTTTATTGTCAGGATGAATAAAGGGCGATTCTTCGTTTTGATTTGAATTAATCTCGCTCAAGTTTTTTGGATTTGCCCAAAGGCTATCGTCATTCATTCGCGTAACCCAAATATCCATGCCGCCTTTGCCGCCGGGCCTATCACTACTAAAAAAAAGCATTCTTCCATCGTAACTAATACTTGGTTGAGTTTCTTTATAAGTTGTGTTTACTGGTGTAGGCAGCTTCTCAGGTATTGTCCATTTTTTGCCCTTAAGCCTTGTGATATAAATATTACAATCGCCTCTTGTTCCAGGCGTTGTTTTACATACGGTAAAAAACATGGTTTTACCATCTTGAGTAATACATTGGGCTCCTTCGTTTTCGTTGGTATTAATTATACTCGGTAGTTTAGCTTCATTAACCCATAAACTATCTTGCCATTTGGTAATGTGTATATTCTCTTCTCGTCTTAAGTTTCCTTCTTTTTGCCTTACTACACTGGTTCTTGTAAAAAAGAGTTTTTTGCCATCTGGTGTTATGTATGGCCAATATTCATCAAGATCCGAATTAATTTCACCGTCAAGTTTTTCTCGATTAAACTCTTTTGGATTATTTATTAGTTCAAGCGCTTTGGTGCTTTCTTTGTGATTTTTGCTAATGAGGCCGTTGTATCTATCAGGAAGCCATCCGGCTTGTTTTAAAAAAGCGTATTTGGCAAAGGCTTTTTCAAATTCCCCATTTTTCATGTACAGATCGGCCATATTTACATGAGACCTTAAATCGGTACTATCTATTCTAATAATTCTTCGATATATGGCCAATTCTGCTTCATAGTTGCCTTTAAGGTTATAAATATCAGAAAAAAGAATAAGTGTATTTATAAATAGGCTGTCTTTTTCCAAAGACTTATTGGCCCATTCTACACTTTTATCGTAATCTCCATATCCGTAGTATTCATAAGCCTTTTTGTATAGTTTCTTAGCTTTTTTAGGGTTTTGACCATATAAACACGCAACACTAAAAAGTGCTAAGATTATGGGTATTGATTTGCGTAGCAAAGAGGCTTTGAATTAAAGTGTTGTAATTATACTAAATACACTTGTTTTAACGCCCCAAATACGGTTAAAGTTTGCTTGTGCCTATTTAACTATTACCAGGTTAAAGTTCTTTTTCCCTTTGTTAATAATTAAGAATTTCTCGTTGAGAAGGTGATTTGTAGTTACGTTCAACTCATCAGATTTAACTTTAGCAAGGTTTAAGCTCATGGCATTTCCCTTTATTTCTCTTCTGGCTTCTCCTTTAGATTTTAATACCTGAGTTTCTACAGCAAATAAATCTAAAATAGAAAGACCATTTTCAATCTTCGAACGTTCTACTTCATAGGTGTCGACGCCATCAAAAGTTTCTAAAAGCTCAGCTTCAGTCATATTAGAAAGCGTTTCAGCTGTTCCTCTTCCAAATAGAATTTTACTTATTTCTTGTGCTTTAGTCAAGGCTTCGTCGCTATGAACAAACTTTGTAATGTCTTCAGCTAAAGTTCTTTTTAACTGATTTGGGTTGGTGCTTGAATCTTCAATAATCTGATTGATCTCGGCAATAGGTCTCAATGAGAATATCTTAAAGAAACGTGGAGCATCATCGTCAGTAACATTTAAAAAGAACTGATAAAACTTGTAAGGAGAAGTCATTTCTGGATCGAGCCAAATGTTTTGGCCTTCACTTTTTCCAAACTTGGTACCGTCACTTTTGGTTAATAGCGGACAAGTAATGGCATGGGCATCACCACCAACTTTTCTCCTAATAAATTCGCTACCTGTAGTAATATTTCCCCATTGGTCTGAACCACCCATTTGCAGTTTAACCCCCATTGTATGGTACATATGGTAAAAGTCGTAGCCTTGTAAGAGCTGGTAACTAAATTCTGTAAAGCTTATTCCTGTTTCAATTCTACGCTTTACAGACTCCTTGCTCATCATGTAGTTTACGGTAAGGTGTTTTCCGGCATCGCGCAAAAAGTCAAGAAAGCCAATACCCTGAAACCAATCGTAATTGTTTACGGTTTCAAGTTTATTATCGCCTTCAGCAAACCTTAATATGTGTTGAAGCTGCTTTTTCTGGTGCTCCAAATTGTTTTCTATTACATTAATGTCAAGCATTTTTCGCTCGGCATCTTTACCACTTGGGTCACCTACTCGCCCTGTGGCACCGCCAAAAAGTGCAATTGGTGTATGCCCGTGGCGTTGTAGATGTACCAACATCATTATAGTAACCAAGTTCCCTATGGTTAAACTCGGGGCAGTTGGGTCATACCCTATATAACCTTTTACTTTTTCGGTGGCAAGAAGTTTTTCAACTTCAGGGGTATGGTCTTGTAAGAGTCCGCGTTCTTTTAATTCTTGTAAAAGGTTCATCGTTTCAAAAAATTTGCGCAAAAGTATTGTAGTGGGTTTTTCGGGGCAAAACGAATTGTAAATCAAATCAACATTATTAACATATATTGCAATGAATGAATTTTATCTCACATTTTTACTGCCATGGCGGCTTGTCAAATGAATTTAATTTTGGCTTGTTGTTTCCTGATTTTTTAGGAATTGTAGATAGAAGGTATAAGCTTAATCAATTTTTGAGCGATTATTCTGGTGGTAATTCAGAATTTGTTCTGGGAGTAAAGCATCATCAATTAGCCGATGAGCTTTGGCATTATGGAGACTATTTTAATCAAAAAACCGAGGCAATAAAAAATGTGTTGAAGATTCATAACATGGTTGACAGACCGTTTCGTCCTTTTTTTATGACTCATGTTATGTTAGAATTATTATTGGATAGAACAATTGTGAGGCAAGAGCAAGAAGTGGCCATTTCGCTTTATGAAAGCTTAGAAAAAATTGAGTCAAAATTTCTTGACGAATTGTTTAATGATCGTGTTCTCAGCTCAAGATTTCGAGGTTTTTTTGAAAACTTTACCGAAAACAGATACACTTTAAGTTATGCATACAATGAAAAGTTTATCTATGCGTTAAACCGACTGTTTGAACGGGTAAAACATCCTGCAATTGAGTTGCAAGAAACCGATAGTTTTGTACTTCAATTAGATGAAATCATTTCAAAAGATTATAAAATTCCATTACAGGAAATATCAAATGAAAGAATTAGTAAAGTATAGTGTAATTTTAATTATTACTTGGCTTCCCTTTGGTTCTTATGCCCAAGAAGCAAGAATTTTCAGTAATGAGTTTTTATCTATAGGCTTGGGGGCTAGGGCGCAGGGAATGGGAAATTCGTATGTAGCAACTACAAACGATGTTTATTCCTTGTATTGGAACCCAGCAGGACTTTCCGAGATTGAAACAAAAATGCAGATCGCTTATAAGCATGCAGAGTATTTTGCCGGAATAGCGAACTACGATTTTGCCGGAATAGCTATAAACAATGGAGAAAGCGGTACGCTCGCTTTTGGAATTGTGAGATTTGGAGTAGATGATATTCCAAACACTTTGTATCTGGTTGAGCCAGACGGTACAGTTAACTATGATAATATTACATACTTCTCAGTAACCGATTACGCTTTTTTTGGCTCATATGGTAAGAGCTTAGGCAATATGCAACTTGGTGGTAGCGCAAAAGTTATTCATAGAAATGTTGGCCCTTTTGCTACAGCATGGGGTTTTGGACTTGATTTTGGGATGAAATATACGCTAAGTCCTAAGTTTACAGTAGGGGCCATGGGTAGAGATATTACATCAACTTTTAATGCCTGGAATATTACCCTTAACGAAGATGAGAGAAGGATTTTTGAAGATACCGGAAATGAAATTCCTGAAAACTCAATGGAGATTACTCTACCAAAGCTTCTTACAGGTATAAACTACCATGATACATTATTTGGAAAAGTAACATTGCAATCAGAGTTAGGGCTTGATTTCTTTTTTGATGGACGACGTAATGCCTTAATAAGCTCAGATTTACTTACCGTAGAACCGCATTTTGGTCTTGAATTCGGTATAAATGATGTGTTTTTTCTAAGAGCAGGAATTGGTAATTTACAGCGCGAAGAAATTTTTGATCCAAGTCAGAACGGACAAATCACTACATACCAGCCTAACATTGGGGCGGGTTTTAAGCTAAAGTATTTCGTAATTGATTATGCCTATACTGATATAGGCGATGCGAGCGGAGCACCCTATTCGCACTTAATTTCTATGCGATTTGATTTAAGCAGCGATGTATTCGCTAAGAATATTGCTGAGAACGAAGAGTAGTTCTAGTAATTTCCACAATAAGTGGTAAAACAAATTACAAATTCGGTTTATTTATTGAATTCCTTTGTTTTATGGATTTAGAATTTATAACACAGGGGGGAGAGCATGTAAGTCCCGTACTTGAGGATGGCAAGCGTAATATTATGATTGATATTGATGGCACCATTTGTGACGATGTGCCAAATGAAGAGCCAGAGAGAATGGCTACTGCCAAAGAATACCCTGGCGCAAGAGAAACCATTAATGCTTGGTATGAAGATGGTCATATTATTACTTTTTTTACGAGTAGAGCATCAAAAGAACATAGGGAGGTTACCGTAAAATGGTTGGCCGATCATGGATTTAAATACCACGACCTTTTAATGGACAAACCGCGTGGCGGACATTATTACTGGATTGATAATCATATTGTAAAAGGAGTGAAATACGATGGAGATTGGAGTGCAGTTAAAAAAGATACTGAAGCTTAGAAGCTACATTTGTTTTGAATAGCAGCACTGAGTGAAAATCCTTCTCATAAGATTTAGTTCAATTGGCGACATTGTTATGACTTCGCCAATAATTCGATGCGTTAGAAATCAATACTCTAATACTGAGGTACACTTTGCTACAAAGAAGCAGTTTGAAGGCATTTTAAAGCATAATCCTAATATTGATAAACTCCATTTACTCGGAGATAATTGGCAAGAATTTATTGAGCAATTTGGTAGTTACGACTTGGTTTTTGATATGCACAAAAACCTGAGAACAAGGCGTTTAATTAATTCTATTAAAGCTAAAAAGGTATACACCTATAACAAACGAAATATTGATAAATGGCTGCTGGTTAATTTGAAGTTGAATAGACTCAACGGTTACTCAGTTGTAGATAATTACTTTGATTTCTTTCCTATTAAGAATGATGGTTACGGGTTAGATTATTATCTGAATCCAAATGCTGATAGAACAGAATTAAATGTTCAGCTACCAGATAAATATGTTGCAATTGCATTAGGTGGTCGTTTTAAAACTAAGCAATTAAATTTTAATAGGTTAAGAGAACTAATTGGTTCAATAGAGTTACCAGTAGTGTTGCTTGGTGGTAAGACCGAAAGAACCTTGGCAGGAGGTGTTACAAGCGCCAAAGCTCACGGGCAAATTATAAATCTAGTAGATAAGATATCCTTAGAAGAATCTGCTTTTGTAGTTTCAAAGGCGCATAAAGTAATTTCTCACGATACGGGTTTAATGCATATTACGGCAGCTTTTGGTAAAAACATGGCAGTGCTTTGGGGAAACACTGTAAAAGAGTTGGGCTTCGCTCCTTATTACAAGAAAAATACTGTGGCAGATGTAAGACACTTTGAACGTAATGATCTTAAGTGCAGGCCATGCTCAAAACTTGGATATGAAAAATGCCCCAAAGTTCATCATGAATGTATGCATTATGATTTTCAAGAAATAGGGGAGTGGGCTAATCTATAGTAGCATTTATCCCTTTATCAATAAAAGCATCTTTTAAAGGTTTTAATTCTTCAAAAGATCCTTTTTTAACATGGGCCTTGCCTTTAAAATGGACCAAAAGTGTAAGCTGTTCAGCTTGTGTAGCGTTGTGTTTGCAAATTCTAATTAGGCACTCTATTACCCAATCAAAAGTATTTATATCATCGTTGTGCAATACAAGGTTTCGTTCTTCTACGTCTTGTAATAGCACATCATCATCTTCTTGGGTTTGAGTAAAAAGCCCATTTTGTATGTTCCTAAAACTCATTATTTAATTTTTGGCTAATTTAATTTTGCTCTCTTCTCCTTTCAATAGCCGGTCAATATTCTTTCTGTGAGTGTATATCACAATTATTGGAATTAAGATTGAAAACACTTGAATGTAAATACTGTTCATTCCAAATAAGAAAATCAATTGAATTGGGTAGGCCACGGCCCCCAAAATTGAACCAAGAGAAACAAAGCGGGTAAGGCTTACTACCAAAATAAAAACAGCTAACGATAGTAACGCACTTTGAGTGTGAATTCCAATAATTACGCCAAAAAATGTTGCAATTCCTTTTCCGCCTCTAAAATTGGCAAAAAGTGGTAATATATGACCGAAAACGGCTGCAATTCCTAGAATTAACTTTGTTTCGATTGTATTTGATAAAATAAACTGTGTATCAAAAAAGTGGAGATAAACAAGCCTTGTAGCCAATAAACCTTTTGCTATATCAATGAGTAGCACTGGAATGGCAATGCCAGGCCCTAATACCCTTAAGGTATTTGTGGCTCCCGCATTTCCGCTGCCATGGTCTCTTACATCAATGCCTGCAAACAACTTACCCGCCCATACTGCTGTTGGTACACTTCCTATTACATAAGCCACCAATATTGCTATAATCAATTCCATCTATTCTGTTTCAATTCGCACTGCTTTCTGACGCGTCGCTTCTATCATTTCTTCTTCGCATCGTTTGTAAGACATTCTACCTGTTAGCTCTTTTGGTTTCTTGTCTAAAGCACGTTTTACAAACTCAATATCTGAAGCGTCTAAAAACAATTCTTCTTCTACAAAGGTAAAAAGATACCAATTACCTGGATTTGTTTCTATAAATAGGCTCACAGAATCTCTAAAGCCAGTTTTAAAAAAATCAATTTTACCATTTAGGTTTTTGTTGACATGATATTGATTAAGATTTGCTAGGCCAATTTGACCTGGGTTGGTAAACGACTTTGAAGTGGTATCCCAAACCATCTCCGTTTCAGTAAAAAAGAAGAAAGGTTCATACTCTTTATTGGTAGGAATATTTCCGGTTTTATAAAGATTATCATAAGCTTTGACTGCCGATTTTTCGTCTGGTAAATTTCTCATTACTGAAGAAGCAATGTGTTCTTTGTAATTATTAACATCAGTATTGAAAAATCCGAAATTGATGATTGAATCGCTCATTACTTTAACCGCCGAAGGCTCTAACGGGAAGTCTAAACCACCCATCATGTACATTTTAGTTTCCTTGCTTTTGATTTCATGAGTTAAGTAACCTGAAAGGCTAAAATCGAAGTTTTCGATTTTATATTCAAGATCCAACGCGCCGTCCATAGTAATCATGTTTGTGTCAATATCATAAATCCACCTACCAAACCTTAGATCTTCATTGAAATAGCGCTCAAACTCGGTGATTACAAACATGCTCGAATCAATATCGTAATACAAATCACCTTCTGCTCTGTAGACAGGAATATCGTCAGGTGTTTGCTTAACCCCTAAGAAAACTGGATATAACTGTCGCGTTTTTGTGTTTAAGAATATGCCCGTATGTAGTTCTTGACCCAAAATGTTTTTAGCATCTGAAATATTAAAGTACAATGAGTCAAATGATACAAGGCCATCAAATCTGAATTTCTCAGTTGTAAGGTAGTCTATATGAGGGTGCTCAATGTTCACCTCTCCACTAAATTCAATTTCTTTACGATTACTTTCAAAAATCAGATTTCCGTTATAGCCAACATTGGGTCCGAAATGGAAATCCATTGAATCTGGAATATTTCCAATTCCCCTGGTTATTCCTTCTTCGGTTGTTCTAATATCAGGCATAGGTATCTCCCAAGCTACTTCATTAGGGTCGGTATATTGGTAGGTGCCACCTGCTGTAAGCCTTTTACTACCAAATATGTTTACAGTGGCATTGGTTATTTTGTGATATTCATTCTCAACGCTTGCCAAAATTTCTGCATTTTCAAGGGCAGGGATCACACCATTTTCGCCAATTTGAACTGAAGTTGAAGGTTTTACTCTAGAATCAGCAACTTCAAAATAGGCAATGTCATGAGCCTCAAGCGAGTAATCGGTAAGGTCTAACTCTGCAGATTTTGGTGAAAAAGTTAATGAGTCAAATGTTGGGTTGGTAGAAACAAAGAAGAAATCGAGATCATCATTGCCATCACCTTTATCTAAGTACACTTTTTTCTCATTTACATCCCATGTAAAATACGGTATATTGGTTGAATATTGATTAAGTAATAGCTGGGTCATTACTTCATCACTATTTGTTTCAGCTTTTAGTTTCTGTTTATCAAAATCAATTTTAATACTCACACTATCATTTGACAAAACAGTGGCCACCATGTCTTCTTGATACAGGGTAAATTGGGTAGAGTCAGCTGATAATGTGCGGTGCTTAAAGTTGTAATAATCTGATGTAGCAATTCCTTGGCGATAGTTAAACTCACCGCTACCGTACATGTTTTGCTTTGTAAATACAAGTCTGCCTTTTAAGAATGATTCTTCTTCATACATATTGATAAAGGCAGATGAGTCTACGGCTGCAATTATCATGGTATCTCTATAGGGTGTCCACGCAACTTCACAGTTTTGTGAATTAACATTTGGAAATTTCTTGCGTGCGGCATCATCCATAGCAAACACAGTTTGCATGGCTTCCATTGAATCAGGGAAAAAGATCATATCCTCAGACTCAATTTCTGCCCCGTTGTAAGTAAACCTGCCATTACCTCTAAGTCCTTTATTACTCAGGTAAATTTTCA
Organism: Bacteroidia bacterium; assembly: GCA_049115495.1. GTDB lineage: Bacteria > Bacteroidota > Bacteroidia > CAILMK01 > JACPUW01 > JACPUW01. The sequence continues at coordinate 460,561 of JAGDZV010000002.1, forward strand.
TGTAACAGCGGCCTGTGCCATTGTATAACGGGTAGCCTTCTTCAGGAGTTTCAGTACCAAAGCCCAGTGAGAAATCAGGCTGTAGCGTAAGCCTATAATCAAATTCAGGCAAGATCTTGGCTGAAACAAAGGTTCCGTCAAGGTTCATACCTTTCATTGAGAAATTATCCATACTGTCAACTACGAATGGTTTCAGTTTAAAATAAAAGCGTTCCCTATCATATACTCGATCAAATACAGTTTTATAATCATAGTAAACATAAGCACCTTTGAAACAGTCAAAAACAGGATAATTTGGTGCAGAAAGTCTACCTGATTTGTTATCCGGTTTATCAATTTCAAGCTTTCCGGTAATATTTTGAATTACCGTATTTACCCTTCGCAGTAAATTATCATTGGCTGCATCCGGAAAATTAAACATCATAGAATCAATCTGATTCATGTTAATTTGGAAGTCTTCGTAACTAAACTCAAAGTCTTTACCAAAGTATTCAAACCTTCCGGCTTTCATATAGCCGTCAAAGCTCATATCTCTGTTCTTTTTAAAGATTATGGTCTTTTTTGCAGGGTAAATCTCAACATTTTGAGAATCACTAAGTCTTACATTGCTAATGCCTCTAATCTCTAGGTCTTTGGTTTCAAAATAGTATCTAGAGTTTGGTTTGTCTTTGCTAATTGAGTTTAGCTGAATTACATCAAAATCAATTTTTCTTAAGTAGGCATTTATGTATGTAAAAAGCTTGTCTTGCAAATAGATTTCTTTCATTTTGGTATCGTAAACCAAGTAGCCTTGAGTAGCCATTAAAACTAAAATGGTTTGTATCTCACCGATTTGATCAACACCAAAAAAACCTACGAGCTCGTCTTCGCTATAAATCCTTTTTTGGTAAAGTGAATAAAGCTCGTTCATTTTGAATAGAGGGTTGTAAGACATATTGCCTCTCAATTTATCAAAACGTTTTCTGCTGAAATAATTCAATGACTCAAAAGAAGCTCTACCATCAGGGTCTCTGTAAGAATAAATATCAAAGTAGTTGCTGTCTAGGTGGCAATCAAATTTATCGGCATAAATATCAAGTTGATGATATGTATTATTGAAAGGTGTAATAACAGGTGCTTCAGGCGAAAGTGTTAAACTTATGTGGGCCGCTTCTCTTTCAATATTTAAAACCATCTCTGGGTGATAAATTGAGTCTTTATCAATAAAAATGGTAACCGCACATTTACCAGCTTTAATTTTATCGGGCTGTATATAAAAGTTGTATGAATATAAATTCATAAACTTTTTGTTGTCTTTAAATACCACAATTCTGGCAGGATTATAGCCCGATCCCGTGCCTACAATAGTTTGCCCTTCCATACCAAAACCACCTTTGTATTCAATATAGTAGTCAAGGTCTTCAAGATTAAATTTTCGTTTGTAAGATCTAAACTGCGGAAAAGCGGCTTTTTCACCTCTACCATCAAGCTCGTCTTTTAATTTACCTTCAATAGAAGCTGATTGTGCATCAAGATTATAAAACTCAACAGAATCAGCCGAATAGCCCGATTTATCCATACTAACCTTGTAGTGTTTGAGGTTAGCATAAACATCAGATGATGATAAGCCAACACGCTCCCAATTAACTTCACCTTCATTTCCCCACCATTTCTTAGTTAGTATGTAATACCTGCCTGAAGTATTGTTGATGTAGAAAGTATCTTTTTTTCCGTTACAGCTTAGCACAATGTTTTCAAAAGCTACATAGGGCTGCTTATTCATGGCCAAAGAGTATGAAGCTTCATCTACCGCCCATTCTTTACCTCCCTTGCCAGTAAGTACTTTTTTGGCATTTAGGGTTTCAAAAAACTTTATAAATGACTTAACTTGGTTTTTTGAATTTCCTAGCTTTATTAGTGTATCAGTTACGTTTAAGAATTCAACAAAAGCATCATCATCAATTTCATTTGTAAAAAATGAATTTGTAGTGGTTAAAAGATTATTGAAATCGGGATGAGGAATATAGCGCGACTTGCGCATATTATTTACCGTAGTAATAAAAGCTTCTTCGGCTTCATACCCAAAGTTACCACCTTCCCAAAACAAAGAGAATTGATCTACAGTTTCGTTAAGGGCCTTGTTCTTGGCTTCTTTTAAATATTTGGTAAACTCTGGATAAAACTCTTCTGGGTTCTCAGAAAAGGTTTTGTTTTTTTGAGCAAACGAGAAAATACTTAGGCACAAAAGCCAAAAGATTACAAACGCTTTTTTCATGCAGCGTAATTTACTTTTTTAATACAATTACCAGCCAGTTATCCTTTTCTTCTTTGTCAATAATTTGCAAATTACTTTGCAAACATGCTTCTTCAAAATACGAATAATCAGTGTTGTAAAATCCACTGATTATTAAAGTACCACAGGGTTTTAAGGCTTTTTCGAGTTTTGTCCACCTTTCAAGAATCGTATTTCTTGTTACGTTGGCAAGTACAAAATCAAAATTTCTATTTTCGACCAATTCAATATCGCCAATTCGAAATTCGGGCTTTGTTGTTTTGTTTAGCTCAAAATTCTCTTTGGTGTTGTCAATGCAATTTTCATCAATATCGTTGGCGAAAATTTGAGCTGCACCCATTAACTCGGCTAATATTGCCAACACCCCAGTACCAGTGCCAAAATCAAAAACTGAAGTATTTTCAAATGCCAAGGGGAGCATTTTTTTTATCATCAGGTACGTAGTAGGATGGTGCCCAGTACCAAAAGTCATTTTAGGATTAATAACAATATCGAATTCTAAATCATCTCTTTTTTCATGATGATTAGCTCTTACAATACACTTGTTGCCGACTATAATTGGCTCGAAACTTGATTCCCAAATGGCATTCCAATTAGAATCGTGGGCAATTTCACTTTGGCTATCAATCTTGTTTAGATGCAAAAACTCCTTAACCTGAGGGCTAAGGAGATCATTTTTTGCACCAATTTTTATGAAGCCATGCATTTCTATCCCTTTGTCTTCAACGCCTTCAAAACCGTCTTCAAATAGAAAAACAGAAAGGATTGAAAGAAGCTCAGGCTTGCCTTTAAAAATGTATTTACGGTACTTCATGTACTAAGATAGTACGTTTTGCATGGCCTTGATTATTTCTACAAAATCAGCAACTTTTAAAGAAGCACCACCAACAAGACCTCCGTCTATATCAGGCTGGCTAAAAAGCTCTTTGGCATTAGCAGGTTTTACACTACCACCATAAAGTATTGAAACATTATTTGCGGCATCGCCAAATTGTTGAGCAAGTACATTGCGAATATGTGCGTGCATTTCTTGTGCTTGTTCAGGTGTTGCAGTTTCGCCAGTTCCAATGGCCCATACTGGTTCATATGCAATAACTACATGTCTAAGCTTATCAGATGGTATTTGATTTACAACTTCTTTAATTTGATTGCCCACCAAGTCAAAATGATTTCCAGCTTTTCTATCTTCAAGCTTTTCACCACAACAGTATACTGCAGTTAAATCTTGTGCAATTACAGTTTTGGTTTTTTCAAGTAGCTGTGCATTATCTTCTCCAAAATATTCTCTTCTTTCAGAATGCCCTACTAAAACATGAGTGGCACCCGCATCTTTAATCATGCCAACGCTTGTTTCGCCAGTATATGCTCCATCAGCTTGTGCATGCGAATTTTGTGCACCAACATATACGCCAATGTGTTGTTGCAGTTCATGCGCTACAATAGGAATTGACAGGTAATTAGGGAAAAAGCAAACATCAAGACCAATTCCATCAGGCGATACTTGAGTTTTAAATGCTTCTGTAAACTGAAACGCCTCAATAGGGCTTTTGTACATTTTCCAGTTTCCGGCTACTATTGCTTTTCTCATCTTTTTCTTTCTTGTTTAGTATTTTCAAAAATTGTGTTCAAAATTGATTTTTCTATTGCATTCAAGTCTTTTTTTCTTCTAGACATAACGCGTTCGGCAACATCTAAAGCTTTATCAAACTTATATTCTGCAAAGCCACTGGCGCCACCCCAGGCATAGCTTGGTATGTACTTAGGCGGAAAGTCTCCGCCATAAATATTGGCCGATACACCAACCACAGTACCAGTATTAAACATTGTGTTTATGCCTGCTTTTGAATGGTCGCCCATTATTAATCCGCAAAATTGAGTTTTAGTATCAAATGATTCGTTTTTGGCAATGTTGTGAACCCTTACATTGCTGTAATTATTCTTTAAGTTGCTAGTGTTGGTGTCTGCACCCAAATTACACCACTCACCAAGAACAGAATTGCCCAAAAATCCATCGTGACCTTTGTTTGAGTAACCAATAAAAATTGAATTATTTATTTCTCCGCCAACCTTTGAGTAAGGGCCAATGGTAGAACCATCTCTAATTTTTGCACCCATATTTACAGTAGCACCTTCGCAAAGCGCAAAAGGGCCTTTGATAAAAGCACCGTCAAGCACGTTGGCATTTTTACCAATATAAATTGGTCCGTCTAGTGCGTTAAGGGAGCAATTAATCACTTGCGCACCTTCTTCAATAAATATTTGTGATCCAATTAATGTAGTGCTTTCATGCACTGTTGATGAGTTTCTACCTTTAGTAAGAAGTTCAAAGTCACGTGCAATTTGCTCTTTATTGTTTTGGAACAAATGCCAGGCAAATTCAATTATTACGGCCTCTGGCTTTAGCGTAAGAATTTCAAGGTTGGGTCGTGACCCTTTTTGCCATTCTTCTAGCTCGGCTTTTGAAATTCTGGCCGCGATTAAATCATTGTCTTTATATAAGGCTGCGCCTTGATCTAAATAATGAATTTCTTCAATAAGCTGCTTGGTGGGTAAAACCAGTGGATTAATAACCCAATTATCATCTTTAAAGCTTAAAGGATATTTCTCTTGCAAGTATGGAGCCGTTAAATGGCTAAATTCACCATGCAAGTAAAATTTCCACTTTTCTTCAAGGGTAAGTATTCCGCATCTCAATTGAGATGTTGGTCTTGTATAAGTAAGTGGCAGAAGTTTTTCTCTGCTGTGGGTATCAATAAATACTAGATTCATAAACCGTATAAAAAAAGAAAGCCCCGAAAATCGGGGCTTTCTTAACTAATCGCAAATGCGAACGTTTATTTTTTAACTTTTCTGAATTTTCTGTTGAATTTCTCAATTCTACCAGCTGTATCAACCAACATTTTCTTTCCTGTAAAGAACGGGTGAGATGTGTTACTAATCTCTAATTTGTATAATGGGTACTCTTCACCATCTTCCCATTTGTCTGTTTCTGAAGTATTAACACAAGAACGCGTTAAAAATTTGTGACCGTTGGTCATATCTTGAAAGATAACGTATCTGTATTCTTTTGGGTGTTTATCAGCTTGCATCTTTTCGATTTTTGCGGGTGCAAATATATTTCTATTTTCAAAGTAATCAATTGGTTGCCCAACAATTTTTCAACTTACTTTTGCTTTATGGCAAGCAAGCAAATCTTGAGCGCTTCAAAAATAGAGCGCATTTTACATAGAATGGCCTATGAAATTTGGGAAAAGAACTTTGATTGCGATAGAATTATTTTAGCTGGTATTAGCAAAAAAGGACCCAAGCTGGCTAAAATGATTGAAAAGAAACTAATTCGGGTAAACTGCGATAAAGAAATTGCTCAACTTGAAATTACAATAGACAAAGACAAGCCAGCGGTTGAGTCGGTAGTAATGAGCTATGAGATTTTGCCCAATGAAAACGATGTTGTAATTGTGGTTGATGACGTACTTTATACAGGAAGTACTATGATACACGCGGTTGTTCCATTTATTGAGCAAGGTTTTAAAAAAGTGCAAGTTGCGGTGCTTGTGTTTAGAGACTATCTAAAATATCCTATTAGAGCTGACTTTGTTGGGATTTCATTAGCAAGTACTACCCAAGAACATGTAAACGTTAACTTAGAAGAAGACAATTCAGCTGCATACTTAAGCTAGGTGAGATTTTACTTTACCAATAAATATTTTAAATACCTTTTACCAAAATGTACTTGGAGACTCAAGAGTAGTGATTCTTTGTACTTAACGTTTGATGACGGACCAACACCTGAAGTTACACCTTGGGTGTTAGATGTGTTAAAGGAAAATAAGGTTAAAGCTACTTTTTTTTGTGTTGGTGCCAACGTTGAAAAATATCCTAAGATTTACCAAAGGGTGCTTGATGAAGGACATTCTGTGGGAAACCACACCTACAGCCATAAAAGTGCATGGCAACATTTGTGGAGCACTTGGCTAATTGACTTTAGAAAGGCAGAAAAGGTTATTAATTCAAAAATAATGCGGCCACCATATGGTAAAATTTGGCCCTGGCAAGCATCAAGAATAAGAAAGTTGGGCTACGAAATAATTATGTGGACCTTTATTACTTACGATTTCGATCCAACTTCAGACCCTTCTTTGGCACTTGCAAAAATGAAGAAGCTTAAAAAGGGCAGCATCATCGTAATGCATGATCAGCCCAAGGCTAAGAATAACCTGAAAGTAATTTTACCTGAATTATTTGAAATTTTTAAGGGAAGAAGCTTCGAGAAGTTTTAGTCAATTAATTACTCACTCTTAACAAATTTCCGTTCCTATAAACTATGTATTGTGTTAGGCTAAACAAAGCTGGCCCGGCAGTAGGAAATCCATCCCATAAAAATTTAGAGCCACAACATGATTCAAATTCACCATTTACAGTGTTTCCGCATTGAAGAAGAAAACCATTTTCATCTACTTCTAATTTGTTGCAAGGGCTTGTAGGCTCGTAGCTGCATGTCATATCATAGCAAACGTATGTGTCATCAAACTGATGATAAATAATAATGCCTTTGTTGCCATGGTTTCTCAAAACAACATAACCACCGTAGGGGTTCAATTCTAGAAAATCAGGGCTATTTAAGTCAATGGTAACATTAACCGGTACATATGGAATAGGTGTGCCATTTTCATTGGGTTGGCAAGCTCCAAAAAATGCAAGAAAAGCAATAATTATGCTCAATGATAGGATTCTGAAAGCCATTTTCATTTTTCAAAGGTATTAAACGCATTAGTGCACAGAATATTCTAATTCACTTTAGGCTTGTTGATTATCATTTTTAAGAAATGTCGCTTTTATAGATTCGCGGCCTCAAAACCAACCATGAGAAATATACTAATTGCTTTAATGCTGCTTGTGACAAGCTTAGCACTTGCTCAAACCAATGATTCCGTTGCACTTTCTGAAGTGATAATACTTCAAGAAAGAATGCCGCTCAATATTTCAGAGGCCGGAAGACAAATTGCTATTATAACATCAGAAGAGATTAAGAAGATTAATGCGGTTTCGTTAAACGAGGTGTTGAGCTTTGTGAATGGGGTAGATCTTAGGCAACGCGGTCCTTTGGGTGTGCAAGCTGATGTAGGTATTCGTGGTGGTTCATTTGACCAAACTTTGATCTTAATTAATGGAATGAAGGTAAATGATGCTCAAACGGGTCATCATGCCATGAATGTTCCAATTCCGGTTGAGAATATTGAGCGAATAGAAGTGATCAAAGGGCCAGCAGCTCGACTCTATGGCCCTAATGCTTATAGTGGGGCGATAAATATTATTACAAAACCTGGAGTTGAAAGAGATGTTGTAATCAATGCAATGTATGGGCAAAATAACTTGCATGGAGCCAATATTACCATAAACCTGCCGGGCAATAAAGTCAAGCAATCCTTGAGCTTAGCAGCGTCGGGTAGCGATTCGTTTGTTTACAATACCGACTTTAAAATAAGAAATGCACTTTACCAATTACAAGCTGATGTTTTGGGTTGGGATATTGATTTAATGGCCGCAGCTAATGCCAAAAAATTTGGCGCAAATGACTTTTATACTACTGCATTTCCTGATCAATATGAAGAGACCGAGACTTATTTTACAGGAATTACGGCAAGTAAAAATGTGACGGAAAATTTAAAGTTAGTAGGTAGATTGTATGCCCGTCAGCACAACGATAGGTTTCTTTTAAAGCGAGAAGAACCTTCGTTTTACGAGAATATTCATACCACTTATACTTGGGCTGCGGAAATTGCGGGGCAAACCAATTGGGGCAAGGCGGCTATAAACTTTGGTTTTGATGCTAGAAGCGAGGTTATTGAAAGTAACAACTTAGGTAATCATCAAAGAGATATTTCAGGAGTTTACATTGATGTGAAATATCCATTGGGCAAGCTGTTGCTAAACCCGGGGGTAAATGTTTCAACCATTACAGGCTTTGATCCGCAAACATTTCCAGGCCTTGATTTGAGTTATAATTTGGGCAAAGGCTACAATCTTTTTGCTAGCTGGGGAACGGCCTTTAGAGTGCCTACTTACACCGATTTATATTACGTAGGATTCGAAAACATTGGTAACGATGCTTTGGCACCCGAAACGGCTACCAGCATTGAGTTCGGAAGCAAATACACTTCAAAGATTGTTGCTTCTTCGATTTCCGTTTTTAGTAGAAATGCGCAAAACGCCATTGAATGGGTAAGGCCAAATGATACCACGAAATGGCAGCCGCAGAATTTTACGCAGGTAAGAACAACTGGTGTTGAAGCCAATTTTAACGTTAATGTTAACAAGCGGTTCTTAAATACAGTGAGTTTAAATGCTACCTTTTTGAATGTAGATTTTGGGGTGGTTGAAACAGGTTTTGAAAGCCGCTACCAAATTGAAAGCATAAGAACTCAAATCACAGGACGTGTAAATCACAATATATATAAAGAGCTTCAGCATAGTTTTTCAATAAGATATATCGATAGGTTCAGTTTTACTGAAGACTATTTTGTTATCGATTCAAGACTTATTTGGCAAAAAGAGAATTATGGCCTTTTTGCTGAAGCCACCAATTTGTTAAATGCACAATACAATGAAACCAGTTTAGTGCAAATGCCTGGGCGATGGGTTCGCTTTGGAGCCAATGTGAAGATTGGTTACTAAAGTATTAAGTGTTAACGGGCTTTTGATTTTTTGACAAAGGATAAAATGACTTTAAATTGTGGCAAAATTATGTTATGCCAAAAGTTAGGGTCGTTCTTCTCTTCTTTCTAATTGCATTTAATTGGTGTTCACTTTTTGCTCAAAGGTTTATACCAAATGAAGTATCAGTGCTAACTTTTTCTGGTAGGTACACTATTTCAGGGTTAACCGTTGATAATGTATTTGATGTTACTCCTGACTTCTTTTGGATCAATGATATTTATTTACCCAAAGAATATTTTCTAATGGGAAACAAGGGATATGAAACTGGTAGGTTTATAAATCTTGGTTTTAGAATTAATACCGAAGAAAATAAGAGAAAGACCTTGCTAAAAGTTGGTTTTGGTGGTACTTCTGGATTTAGAATGCTGGCACATTACAACTATGTTTACAGCGTTGTGGTCGACTCAATCAATAGATATGGTTATACCATGCTAATTGATTCTTTAAGTGAAATTAGTGCACAGTCCAATTTTAATTCTCGAACTATTTACAACATTCAATTAGGTTTAGAAAGAGAACTTTTTGCTATCAAACGCATTACTTTTAGAGCTGGTCTTCTCACTCAACTATCTCTGTACTTCAATACTCAGTCTGACTTTTATGCTTCTTCAACCTTTGCTTATCAAGTTCGTCCATACAAGGCACAAATTAGACATTCTAATAACAGTCAAGGGAGATATAGTTGGTTTAAAGAAGAAGAAAACCCTTTCTCTTTTTCGTTAATGTTACCCTTAGCATTTAACTATCAACTTTCAAACGAAAGATTTATTCTAAAAAATACATCTCTTTCCTTTACTACTTTAATTGGGCGACGATTTTATACGCATCCCGAGCTTCCTAATTTCTATGCAGACTTTTACAGGATGTCTTTTGCAATTAATTACAGCATAAACTAAAGCATGAAAAAACTCCTTTTAATTCAATTTGGTTTTTTGATCACTTGCTTGGGGTATAGTCAAAAGCTTAAACCCGATTTTGTGGAGCTAACCCAAATGGGTGAAACATTTGACCATTCATCACTGACAGTTTATGATGTTTTTGATATAACTGGATTTCCTGAGCTGGAGAAGATGAGCTTAGCTGAAAGCAATTTTCAACTCCAAATGGCATTTTCGAGGCATAGCTTTTTTAATTTAAGCTTAGGATATGAATTGTTAGAAGCAAAACAGCGAAAGAATAAGGCTTTTCTTAAAGTTGGATTAGGATTTGGCGGTTTAAGAGATATTCGAAACACATTTAGCCTTGAAAACACAACCGAGATTCATAAACTGTATTATGGGGATACGGTAGTTGTAGATTCTATTTGGCACTATTATGCTTATTCTGGGTTTAGATATCGCCGCAATTTTTGCTTTAACTTCTCTATTGAGCAAAACCTCTTGAGCTACAAGTCTTTGTCCTTGAGTATCGGTTTATTTTTAAATGCAGCCACTTATCATGGCGGAGAAAAACTTCAAGGTGAACAAGAAATTATTAGATATTCCCAGTATTTTGAAGGTGGTTTTCAAATACCATTTGGACAGGAAATTAGAATTCCATCTTTAGATTTAAACATGTATTCAGTGAGTGGTCAGTTTCTAATAAGCTTTGAGTTTAACCCAAAATCAAAATATAAGGCAATAGATGGATTATCCTTTATAATAAGAGAAGGAAGAGGAATTGGTAGTTTTTTTGGTCCTGAGATTCCAAATTTTGATACTAGAAGTAGGAGCGCTAATTTGGCAGTACGCTATCGTTTTTAATCTCAAAAGCTCGATCAATTTGTCCATTTGAATCTCTGACTACATTGAAATGGACGTATGATATCAAGAAAGAAATTTTGTAGTCCAATCAGAGTGTCAGAAACGATTGATTTCAATCAATCGACCTTGCGCTAAAAAACAATTGCTGTTCATATTTTCCCAATCAACCTAATTCTCTCTCCCGATATTCGCAAGCATGAAAATCCATTTTATTGCCATTGGTGGCGCCATAATGCATAATTTGGCCATTGCTTTATACAAAAAAGGTCATGAAGTAAGCGGTAGCGACGATGCTATTTTTGATCCTTCCAAATCACGCTTGGCCAAGCATGGACTTTTACCCAATACAATGGGTTGGAATGAAGGAAATGTCACCAATGAATTAGATGCCGTAATTCTTGGAATGCATGCCAAAAAAGATAACCCTGAGCTACTAAAAGCTCAAGAGTTGGGTGTAAGGGTTTATTCTTTTCCTGAGTTTGTCTACGAAGAATGTAAAGACAAAACACGAATTGTAATAGCAGGTAGCCATGGCAAAACCACAACTACATCAATGGTAATGCATGTTTTAAACCAAATGGGTAAGAATTTTGACTACATGGTGGGCAGCTCGGTTGATGGATTTGAAGACAGCGTAAAACTCTCTGATGCACCAATAGTGGTGCTTGAAGGCGATGAGTACCTAACATCACCAATTGATCTTAGGCCAAAGTTTATTTGGTATAAACCACAAGTGCTAATGATAACCGGAATAGCATGGGACCACATTAATGTATTTCCAACTTTTGAAGGCTATGTAGATCAGTTTAGAAAACTAATAGAAGACCAAAACCACGGCGCTTTGGTTTATTATGTTGGCGATGAGCATTTAGATAGAATTGTGAATGATCAGTTTAAACCAGACCTTTTTATTAAACCTTACAATACGCCAAATTATCAGCTAAATAATGGAGAGACTGAGGTAGAACATGATGGATTAAAAACTCCGTTAAAAATAATAGGCGAGCACAACCTACAAAACATGGAAGGGGCAAGGCTAGTTTGCGAAGAAATTGGTATATCCGCTGTAGATTTCTTCAACGCCATGAGCAGCTTTGATGGAGCCGGCCGCAGGTTAGAATGTTTAGTGAATACACCAGAGTATGTGCTTTATAAGGATTTTGCGCATTCACCAAGTAAGGTAACTGCATCGGTAAAAGCTATAAATGATCAATATCCTAACTTAGATTCTGTAGCATTGCTTGAGCTACATACTTTTAGCAGTTTAAAAAAGGAGTTTCTACCGCATTATGCCAATAGCTTGGCACCAGCAAAAAAAGCAGCGGTTTTTATAAACCCAGAAACGCTAAAGAAAAAAGGCAACCTAAGTTTTTCAGAAAAGGAAATCAAAGAAGCATTCCATCGAGAAGATCTAAGCTTTTTGCAAAAACCAAAAGAGCTTTCTGAATACTTGAAAACCATCAATAAAACTGGTGAGGCAGTGATATTTATGAGTTCAGGTAATTGGGGTGGGGTAGATGTTGAAAGTCAATTAAAGTAAAAGGTGCCTTTATATTTTTGTATTATGTTTAAAAAATTGTCCGTTGCCTTAATTGCTTTAGTAGGAATAATTAGTTTTTCATCTTGTTATAAATACGAAAGTTACTACACAGAAATTAAGGTTGTAACCGATGGGTTGAGTAGAAAAATTGTTTTAGCGAGCGAGGGTGCTGATGATCTTTCAACTTATGGTTATGGCGGCTTTTACCCAAGTACAGTTTACACATCAGGAAATAAAGGTGATACATTAAATGTGCTGATTGATTGGTCAGATGACTACTATGCTTGGTTGAACCCAAGGTTAGAAGACCTTTATTTCTATCATTTTTTCCAAGGGCAGTTTGTTACTGAAACTGAGAAAGTATCAGAAGCGTTTAAGTTAAAACCTGGAATCAAATACATTTTCGATTTAAATACTGGAAAAGTAACAAATACGGGTGAGCGCTCTGAAAGATTAAATACTGGTAACGGGTTCAACTTTGGTTCAGGAGATTGTGGAGATGAAATTGGGTCATGGAGCCTAAAAACATATGATGGAAAAAGCCTTCCTGCTAACGTAGATGGAGTAAATGAGATTACCAGCGGATCTGTGAGCTTTGCGTCAAATGGCAATTGGTCTGGTATAAATAAAGTAACCGGAAACGGACAGGATTTTACCAATACACCGTCAGGGTCTTATTCTTGCCAAAATGGTGAGATTGAAATTCTTAATGAAAACAATACTTACACAGCCACCGCAACCATTAGAGGAACAACGCTAACTTGGAATGATGCTGGTGGATATGTTTTAGTGTTTGAGAAGTGATGTAATGATTTCATACTAAATCGCTGCATGGTACAGGCTTAAAGCTCAAACCACTTTTCTACTTTTGCACTTATGGAATTGAACCTGAAAAAACCAATCGTTTTTTTTGATCTTGAAACCACAGGTTTACAAGTTGGCGTAGATCGGATTGTTGAGATTTCAATGATCAAGAAAAACCCAAATCAAACAGAAGAAACGAAGACATATCGCGTAAATCCTGAAATGCCCATAAATCCTGAGGCGAGTGGCGTGCATGGAATTAGTAATGAAGATGTAGCCAATGAACCTACCTTTAAGCAATTGGCGGCAGATATAAATAAGTTTCTACAGGGCTGTGACCTTTCTGGTTTCAACCTTTTGAAATTTGATGTTCCCATGTTAGTTGAAGAGTTTTTGCGAGTGGATCAAGACTTTGATTTAAAGAATCGTAAGATCATTGATGTTCAACGCATTTTTCACCAAATGGAGAAACGTACGCTTGAAGCCGCCTACAAATTCTATTGCGATAAAACGTTAATAGATGCACATAGCGCAGAAGCTGATACTCGAGCCACCATGGAAGTTTATCAAGCGCAAATAGAGCGTTATAATGAACTTGAAAACGACACTGAATTTGTTCATGAGTTTACAGGGTCTCCAAGCGATAAAATGGTAGATATTGCCGGTAGAATTGTCAAAAATGCAGAGGGTGTTCCATGTATCAATTTTGGCAAACACAAAGGCAAACCTGTAGTTGAAGTATTGAAAACTGATCCAGGTTATTACGGTTGGATGATGCGCGGCGACTTCCCGCTCTACACCAAAAAGAAAATGACTGAGATCAAACTCTCAATGCGCTAAGATGAGCAAATCAGTCGCTTTTTACACTTTAGGCTGCAAACTCAATTTTTCTGAGACTTCCGCCATTTCGCGTCAGTTTAAAGATGCTGGCTATGCTGTGACAGATTTTAAAGATGGAGCAGACGTTTATGTGATTAATACATGTTCAGTAACTGATCATGCTGATAGAAAGTGTAAAAAGATTGTTCGTGAAGCTAAAAAATTTAACCCAAAAAGTAAGGTAGCTATAATTGGTTGTTACGCTCAATTAAAGCCTAAGGAAATCTTAGGAATTCAGGGAGTAGATGGCGTTTTTGGAGCGTCTGAAAAGTTCAATATTCCCGCTCATATGGAGGAGTTGGGAACTGAGCCCGCTCTTTATAATTCACACATAAAAGATGTAAAAGAGTACAAATCGGCTTTCTCAATGGGCGAGCGTACCCGAACCTTTTTAAAGGTGCAAGATGGTTGTAATTATTTCTGTTCGTTTTGCACCATTCCATTGGCACGTGGTCGCAGCCGAAGCGATACAGTTGAAAATGTGGTGAAAACTGCGAATGAGATCGCTGAACAAGGAGTTAAAGAGATAGTTCTTACTGGAGTAAATATTGGAGACTTCGGATATCCAAACAATGAGAAGTTTTATGATTTAGCTAAGGCATTGGATAAAGTAGAAGGCATTGAAAGATTGAGAATATCTTCAATTGAGCCAAACTTGCTTAAAGATGAGATAATTGAATTTGTTGCACAGTCCAATAAGTTCGTTCCCCATTTTCATGTGCCTTTGCAAAGCGGTAGTGATAAGATTTTAAAAGCTATGCGTCGTAGATACGAGCGTAAGCTATACAAAAGCCGCGTTGAGAAAATAAAGTCCTTAATGCCTGATTGCTGCATTGGGGTTGACGTAATAGTAGGTTTTCCTGGTGAAACAGATGAAGAGTTCATGACTACTTATGAATTTCTACGCGATTTGGATATTTCTTACCTGCATGTTTTCTCATATTCTGAACGAGCCAATACCACAGCAGTGAGAATGGAAGGTAGAGTACCAAATGGAAAGCGTACAGAGCGGCGCGAAATGCTTCAGATTCTTTCTGAGAAAAAGAAACGAGCCTTTTACGAAAGTCAATTGGGGAAGGTGAGACCCGTACTTTTTGAGGAAAAAGAAAAAGGCGGCTATCTCTACGGCCATAGCGACAATTATGTAAGCGTAAAAATTCCTTACGATCCTGGAATGGTAAATGAGTTGGTCAACTTCAAGCTAAATGAAATAGCTGCTGATGGTGCAGTAACGGGTTATGAAGTAGCCGAATCCATCAAGGTTTGATAGGAAAAAATGAAAGATTATGGTAGAAGCGATTCGTCACTTAAATCAAAATCTAAAATCTAAAATCTAACACTCAAAACTAGTTTGTCCTATTTCTTCTATCCAAAAGATAGGTATCTAAACCCAGCCCAAGTAAAGCGCCAGCAGCATACCTAACAAGGTCAATCCATAAAAAGCCAGAGCCAAAGATCAAAGCCATGATTCTGTTTTTTCTTAGCTCATTTGCCCAATCGGCCTGATACAATTGTGTTAGTTCAATAAAAAAAGAGAAAGAAAGAGCTACCAAAAAGGCAAACAAAGGTTTTTTATTCGGAGTAAGTAATCGAATTCCCCAATAAGCCATTAAGGTCCATAGGGCGTCTCCTGCATGATCAACTATAAACTCAGGTAGATTTATATCAGGGTTTCTAGATTGTAGTCCCAAGAACATAGTTACCGCAACTAAAATTGCGTACTTAAAATAGTGCTTCATATTCATAAGCAAATTAACCATTGGCCTTTGTTAAAAGTGTTTAAGCGTTTCAGCTTCATAAAATGAATCACAATCTTTAACTTTATGCGCCAAACCAAACCAACATGTTTAAAAATCAATCTTCTATTGGAACCAACGAAGTTCTGTCTTCAAGTGGAATAATTGCAAAAGCCGTTGCTGGTGGAGGTGCGCTTTTTACCGGTATTGCAATATTCTTATTAATGGCCATATTACCTGAAAGCTGGGTAGAAAATAAAATCATGCTTTTTAATACCATTTCAGTAATACTCATGGTAGCGGGCACATTCATGGTTATTTGGTCGGTAGTTTCTTTAAGAAAGCTAAAGGCCAATTTACTTGAGAAAAAGACACTGCAAATCGCTTCAAAATATCATGGTGTACTTACGGCTGCGCAATTAGCGCTTGAAGCTAAAGTTAATGTGAGCACCGCAGATGCTTTACTAAGAAAACTTCAGCTGAAAGGAATTGCCGAAATTGATGCCAACGAAAAAGGGGCTATATGCTTTAAGTTTCATGATTTGATGTAAATAAGACCTTGCGACTGTGTTGAATATCAGAAGATTAAAAATGTGATAGGCTGAATAGTGGTAGGAATAAACCTATCTTACACACGAAAAGAAAAAGTAGCGCAAAAAAACAAGGCAAATCCGGTCAACATTTTGTTGATATTGTTGTTCTTACGCGCCTTTACCCACGTTTAAATGAAGTACTTTTGCATTATCCCAAAAATATTTAAAATTAAGTGAGCAAAAGGCAGATTTCAAACGCTCTTATTTCAGTTTTTAATAAGGACGGACTTGATACCATTCTTGACAAATTAGTAGATCATCACATTCATATTTTTTCTACTGGCGGAACCCAAAAGTTTATTGAACGAAAAGGAGTTGCCGTTTCGGCAGTTGAAGATCTTACTTCTTATCCTTCAATTTTAGGAGGAAGAGTAAAAACACTTCATCCTAAAGTGTTTGGTGGTATACTGGCTCGGCGCGAAAATGAAACCGATCAAAACGAAGTACAAGAATTTGAAATTCCTTTTTTTGACCTTGTAATTGTTGATCTTTATCCTTTTGAAGATACCGTGGCTTCAGGTGCCGGACATCAAGATATAATTGAGAAGATAGACATTGGAGGCATATCCTTAATTAGAGCAGCTGCCAAAAATTATGCAGATGTAGCAGTAATCTCTAGTAAAGATGATTACTCAACTCTACAAACCATACTAGAACGAGGCGACTACACTACGCTTGAAGAAAGGAAAAGCCTGAGTGCAAATGCATTTAGTGTAAGTTCTCATTATGATACCATGATTAGTATGTACATTCAAGGTGGTAATATTAAACCTTTGCGTTATGGTGAAAATCCACATCAGAAAGCCACATTTAATGGTAATCTCAATGAAGTTTTTGAACAATACCATGGTAAAGAACTTTCGTATAATAATTTACTAGATATTGATGCCACCCTAAACTATCTCAAAGAGTTTGAAGAGCAATGTGTGGCCATAATAAAGCATAACAATGCATGCGGTTTTGCCGTTGACGAAAACTTGCAAAATGCTTGGAAAAAAGCTCTTGCAGGCGATCCTGTTTCAGCTTTTGGTGGAATAATTGGAATAAATAGAAAACTTGATGCAGAAACTGCTTCACTAATAAATGAGCTATTTTTTGAAGTAATAATTGCTACAGATTATGACGAGAAAGCGCTTGAGATTTTAAAAACAAAAAAGAATAGAGTTATACTCAAGCTAAAGCATTTTGAGCCTGCTAAAGTTGAAGAAAGAACTTTGCTAAATGGTAAGCTAGTTCAAGATAAAGACTTGGTTCAAGAGCAAGTTGAAGACTTAGAATTAGTAACCAAAAAAGCAGCCAATGCAAGCCAAGTAGATGACCTTTTGTTTGCAAACAAAATCGTTAAAAATTCAAAGTCAAATACAATTGTATTGGCCAAAGGTCAACAACTTTTGGGCTTAGGTTGTGGAATGACATCAAGGGTTGATGCTTTAAACCACGCCATTAAAAAATCAAAAGAATTTAATTTAGATTTAAATGGAGCAGTAATGTCTTCAGATGCATTTTTTCCTTTTCCTGATTGTGTAGAAATTGCAGACAAAGAAGGTATTGAAGCGGTAATTCACCCCGGTGGTTCCATTAGAGACAAAGATTCAATAAACTATTGCGATGAACATGGTATGGCAATGGTAATTACCGGTAAAAGACACTTTAAACATTAATAGAGATTATAAATGGGAATGTTCAATTTTTTCACTCAGGAGTTGGCAATTGACCTTGGTACGGCCAATACCCTGATTGTATATAAAGACGAAGTGGTAGTTGATGAACCATCTATCGTTGCAAAAAATAGATCTAATAACGAGATTTTAGCTATAGGAAATCAGGCCATGCAAATGCATGGCAAAACCCACGAAGACATTAAAACGGTAAGGCCATTGAAAGATGGTGTAATTGCCGATTTTGAAGGTGCAGAACAAATGCTTCGTGGTATGATGGCTATGATTGATAAGAAGAAGTTTTTCACGCCATATTTACGTACTGTAATCTGTATTCCATCAGGAATTACAGAAGTTGAAAAGCGCGCTGTAAAAGATAGTGCTGAAAAAGCTGGCTCTAAAGAAGTTTATCTAATTCACGAACCTATGGCAGCGGCTATAGGAATTGGAATTGACGTAGAAGAGCCAGTAGGAAATATGATTATTGATATAGGCGGTGGTACTACAGAGATAGCGGTTATTGCCCTAGCTGGTATTGTTTGCGATCAATCAATAAGAATTGCTGGCGATGAGTTTACGAGTGATATTATGGAGTACATGCGTCGTGAGCACAACATTTTAATTGGAGAACGTTCAGCAGAGCAAATTAAAATTCAAGTAGGCTCTGCAAGCAACGACCTTGAAAATCCACCAGAGCCATATGCGGTTAATGGTAGAGACTTAATGACCGGTATTCCAAAGCAAATAAGCGTATCGTATGAAGAAATAGCTGGTGCCCTTGATAAGTCAATTGCTAAAATTGAAGAATCAATACTAAAGGCATTAGAGATTACGCCACCAGAGTTGGCCTCTGATATCTATCAAAAAGGCCTATTCTTAACTGGTGGTGGTGCAATGATTCGCGGACTTGATAAGCGTATATCAAAGAAAACCAAATTGCCAGTATACGTTGCTGAGGATCCATTAAAGGCTGTAGTAAGAGGTACCGCTATTGCACTTAAGAACTATCAAAGGTTTAAGTTCTTAATGACCTGATAGCATAAATGCGCAACTTATTTGTTTTACTTCTTCGCTACCATGCATTAATCCTATTCATAGTACTTGAAGCGGTAAGCCTGTCGTTAGTTTTCTCGAGCAACTCATTTCAAAGAGCAGCATTATTAGATGCAACCCAAGAAACCGTTGGTTTTGCCGAAAACACTTTTTTTGAGGTTAATAAATTCTTTAATCTAGGAAAAGTAAACGATAGTTTAGCAAATGAATTGGCCGTACTAAAACAAGAAGCGCTAAACTTTCAAGAATTAGGAAAAGCTGCAGGTGCTACAAAAATTGCATCTGCAACGCCAGGTTCATATCAGCTTATTGCTGCTAAAGTTATTGCCAATTCAACCCATAAAAGAAATAACTTTATAACCCTTGATGCGGGGATTTACGACGGGCTAGAAAAAAACATGGCCATAATCACTTCAAATGGAATTGTGGGTACCATCAAAAGTGTTTCGAACAATTTTGCAAGTGGAATTTCAGTTTTACACTCCGATTTCGCAATTGGCGCAAGAATTAAAGAGCTAAATGAAAATGGAACTCTTGTTTGGGATGGAGATGATAGAAACTTTGCCCTACTTAAAGATATTCCTGGTCACGTTAAAATCAAAAAGGGCCAAGCAGTAGAAGTTAACTCGTATTCTTATATTTTTCCTGAATCAACCCCTATTGGAGTTGTAGAAAGTTATGAGCTTGTGGCCGGAAAAGCCTTCTATGAGATTAAAGTGAGTTTAAACAATGACCTCAGAAATGTAAACCATGTTTTTGTAGTAAAAAATCAACTCCTTGAAGAAAAGATAAACCTTGAAGAAAGTATAATTGATTGAATAGATTATTCGGAAATAGTGTACATCTGCTAAGAGCCTTATTATTTATAATGGTTCAAATTATTTTGTTCAATAAACTTACTCTTTTTGACATTGCAAGGCCTTTCCCATATTTAATTGTAATACTGTATTTACCCATAAGGCTACAACGCTGGCAAGGTTTGTTGGCGGCGTTTTCTATTGGTTTTGTAATTGATATTTTCAATTACACGCATGGAATACACGCATCGTCAATGCTGCTCATGTATTTTTTGAGAGATTTTTATTTGCACTCAATTCTTGGGGTTACTGAAGAAGAAACGGGCAAAGAACCACATATCTACACCTTAGGCCCTTCAACATTTTTGCTCTATTTGCTTGGAATGGTATTTATTCATCATTTGAGCATTGCAATTTTAGATGAGCTAGATTTTGGCAAAACCTTACTTATTCTAATAAGGACCTTTGTTAATTCATTTTTTACCATTCTGGTATTATTGGTAATTGAGATTATTTTCTTTTATAAAAGAGGTCGAAGTAATTGAACGATTCATTTAAAAATAGATCATTTTCAATTATACTGATCATTAGCGTTTTAGCTTTTGTACTAATTACTCGGTTGGTTTATATTCAAGTATTTGCTGAAGAATATAAGGAGTTTGCAGAAGAGAATACACGCTCAGAAAAAGTAGTTGAACCTGCAAGGGGCCTAATACTTGATAGAAATGGTAAACGGCTAGTATCAAATGAAACCGTTTACGATTTAATTGTAGTGCTAAGCAAAATGGGAGCCTTTGATACTACAGGCCTTTGCGATCTTATGGAGATTGAGAAAGAGTATTTAGAAACTCAATTTGCCAAATATCGGGCGCAATATAGATCTTATACACCTACAGTATTATTAAGGAATTTGCCCGCCAAAGTGGTAGCAAGGTTTAACGAGCGAAAATTTGATTTTAGAGGCTTTTACGTTGAAAGCAGAATAGGTAGAAAATTTGATTACCCTGTTGCTGCCCATGTATTGGGTTACTTAGGAGAAGTAACCAAAGACGAAATAGCGACCTCTGAAGGCTATTACAGGCTGCAAAATTATATAGGTAAAAGTGGGCTCGAAAAACAATATGAAAAACAGCTTAGAGGAGAAAAAGGCTATGAGTATAAAGTTGTAGATAAATTCAATAGACAAATTGGAAGCTATGCCAACGGAGATTTTGATGTGTCTGCAAAACCCGGGCTCAATTTAGTTTCAACTATAGATGTTGATTTACAGGCTTATGGTGAGCTTCTTATGCAAAATAAGATTGGGGCTGTAGTTGCTATTGAACCAAAAACAGGCGAAATTTTAGCATTAGTTAGTAGTCCATCATTTGATCCTACTCAGCTGGTTGGTAGAAACCGAAGTAAATTTTACCCAATACTAAGTACAAATAAGAATAAGCCTTTATACAATAGAGCTGTAACTGGTATGTATCCGCCCGGGTCAACATTTAAACCCATAATGGCACTTGTTGGCTTGCAAGAAAATGTAATTACGGCAGCATCCCGATTTCCTTGTAGAATGGGTTACACTATTCCAGGATTACATGTTGGTTGCCATGCCCATAGAAGTAACCTAAATTTGATTGAATCGGTGGCGCAATCTTGCAATGCTTATTATTGCCACACTTTTAGAAATACAATTGATCAAAAGAAATTTACCGATACTGAAGAAGGATTCTTAGCATGGCGAGACTATATGCTTCATTTTGGAATGGGCGTAAAATTAAATATTGATATTCCTAATGAGGTAAGTGGCATAATGCCAACGGTAGAAAAGTTTGATGGAATTTACGGTGCGGGAAGATGGAGATCGTCATACATAATTTCATTGGCCATTGGCCAGGCAGAAATTAGCTTAACACCATTACAAATGGCTAATATGACAGCAGTAATTGCGAATAAGGGACATTATTATACACCGCATTTGGTAAGGGAGCCTTTGGTGCAAGCTATTGATAGAAACAGTGTAGATATTAAGAATAGTCATTTTGAAACGGTGATTGAAGGTATGGCTGAAGTTTTTGAAACAGGTACAGCACGTTGGTATGGTCTTGACAGTATTTCACAATGTGGGAAAACAGGTACAGCAGAAAACCCACATGGAGAAGACCATTCGAATTTTGTTGCATTTGCCCCTAGAGAAAACCCACAAATTGCAATAGCTGTAGTTGTTGAAAATGGCGGTTTTGGATCAACATGGGCAGCACCAATTGCCAGCTTAATGATAGAGCAGTATTTAACTGACACCATTACGCGCCCACATTTTGAAACAAAAATGCTGGAGAAGAATTTTATTGCCGAAAAAGATAGCTTAGATAGACTCAAACTAGAGCTTGAAACTGCCGAAAATGAAGAATAGATTTTGGCAACATATCGATTGGTCTTTAATTGTAGTTTATGTTTTGCTGGTGCTTTTTGGAATAATGAATATCTATTCTGCAGAGCATGGCGAACCCCTTTCAATTTTTAGTGGCTCGCTAAACGCAGGTCAGCAAATTAAGTGGTTTGTGGTTTCCATAGTATTAGCCATTTTGGTTTTGCTGGTAGATACTCGTTTTTTCATAACGTTTGCCTATTACTTTTTTGCGGGTTTAATGGTAATGTTGGTTATTACCTATTTAACGGCCCCCGAAATAAAAGGGGCCAGATCTTGGCTGGTATTGGGTGGCGTAAGACTTGGACAAACCTCAGAATTTGCAAAATTTGCAACAGTATTAGCCCTTGCAAAATATTTCGATGGCTTTAATATGACATTGAAAAATATGCGCTCTTTTTTAACAGTTGCAGGTATTATTCTTTTACCTGTTGCCCTTGTAATTCTACAGAACGATACAGGTACTGCAATTGTGTTTTTTGCCTTGGCTTTAGCGCTATTTAGAGAAGGCTTGTCACCATGGTTAATTGTTTTACCTGTAGTTTTAGGAGCCATTTTTATTACAGTGCTACTTATTGGTTTTGTAAATATGGCCATTAGTTTAGGTATACTGTTTGTTTTAATTATTGGTGCGGTACTTCTTTTTAAGTTAGAAAAAAGAATTCTTTGGGTCTCGCTAGTAGCTGCTGTGGTGTTGGCTGGATTTTCATACGGGGTAAATTTTGCATTCGAAAATGTACTTAAAATCCATCAGCAAAATCGTATTAAGGTAACTTTAGGAATTATTGAAGATAGGAATGATATTGGTTATAACGTTCATCAAAGTTTAATTACAATTGGCTCTGGAGGATTGTCAGGCAAAGGTTATTTACAGGGTACGCAAACAAGGGGGGCATTTGTTCCAGAACAAACTACCGACTTTATTTTTTGTACAATAGGAGAGGAGTTCGGTTTGCTTGGAACGTTTGGAGTAGTGGCCCTTTTTCTATTTTTATTAATCAGAATTGTTCTTCTTGCCGAAGCCCAAAAATCTCGTTTTGCCAGGGTATATGGATACGGAGTGGTGTCCATTATCTTCATCCATTTCTTTCTGAATATAGCCATGACTCTGGGCTTATTTCCTGTTATCGGTATTCCACTTCCTTTCTTTAGTTATGGCGGGTCGTCATTAATGGGATTTACCGTTCTACTGTTTATTTTTATAAAAATGGATGCAAGTATGAAATACTACTTCTAAATAAAGCGTCTTTTAACCAAACCCATAAAAGCATCATAAGCAGGGTTTCCAGCCTTGCAATTACTAAATTCAGCTGCCAGTTCATGTTCAACATAAGAGCGGGCTTCAGAGTATGTGTTGCACTTATTTATAAAGTCAATGGCTTTTCGGTAAGCTCTTTTGTCATTTTCAAAAAGTTCACGCTGAAATTTTATCTGCTGATTTAAACTAATGGCCTTTTTAAGGTCTTTAATAGGTTTACCTGCCATTTGTCGGCTTAAGTCAGGCTTGCGGTTTGATGCAAGTTTATCAAGTAGTGAGGGCTTGTCTTGCACTTGCTTATGCCTTTCGTTTAATGAAGCAGGTTTAGTCTTTTCTTCAAGAGAATCTGTAGCAACAGGTTTTGGTTTATCTTCAGCTTTTGGCTGTGATATTTGAGGTTTTGGTTCTGCTTGCGGCCTAGTGCTTTGCGTTTTATTTATTTGAGTTGTAGGTTCTTCTTTACTAGATTCAGTTGCATTTGTATTTTCCTTTGCAGCCTCGGTTACAATTGACTTTTGAGAAGAAGTACTTGGCTCTTTCGGGCTATTTAGTTCCTGAGCAGCAATATTCATTAAGTCTTCAAGTTCAGCGTCAATATTTTCTTCGCTTTTTTCTTCTTCTGGTTCAAAAGTGATAATTGGCTTTTTCTCTACTTTTTGCTCACTTGCAAATTGTCCTTTAAGGTTTTCAAATTCTGTTTTAATTGAATCAACATCATTCGAATAGGTTTCATTTTCTTGATTTATGCCAGCAGAAGCAGAATCCAACTTAACATCAGTAAATGATGGCTTTGATTTACCAGCCTTAAGTTTTAAAATATCATCATAAAAAGAAATTAGTTTGCTCTCAAATAAAGCCAGCTCAATTGAAGTAAACTCTAAATTTTCTGAGTTTTTAAGTTGAGAAATGAGCTCTTGAAGTGCGGTAACCTGTTGTTGAAGCGTAGCTATAACGTGATCCCTTTTCATAAGTAAGTACTGCTTTAATTCAAAAGTATATATACAAGGTTTGTAAAAGGTGATAGTTATTCACTATCAATAGCATTGAAACATGCTTTGAGTAGTATTTTTAGCGGCCCAAAATTAAGCATGTTTTTAGAGCCAAGAGTAGGAGATGAATCCCGTGGGTGGATTGAAGTAATTGCCGGTCCGATGTTTTCTGGTAAAACAGAAGAGCTCCTTAGAAGACTAAGAAGAGCCAAAATCGCCAATGTTAAAATGGCTATTTTCAAGCCAAAGCTTGATGTTAGATACGGTCAAGATAAAATTGTCTCTCATGACGCCAATTATTTTCCAAGTCTTCCGGTTGAAAAGGCATCAGATATTTTAAGACATGCAAAGAATGCCGAATTGGTGGCCATTGATGAGACTCAGTTTTTTGATGCTGAAGTTGTAAAAGTTTGCGAAGAATTGGCTCTAAACGGCGTAAGGGTAATTTGTACAGGATTAGACATGGATTATTTAGGCAAACCTTTTGGGCCAATGCCTCAAATTTTTGCAATTGCCAACTATATTACCAAGATACACGCCATTTGTGTGCAATGTGGTTATCCGGCTACGCACTCTTTTAGAACAATTGCCAACAAAGAAAAAGTAATGCTTGGCGAGCTAGATACTTATGAAGCGCGCTGTAGAGCTTGTTTTAATGAAGGTATGAATACTTAGTATTTACTTACTTTTTCTTCTAAACCTTGAAGCAAAGGTTTTTCTGAAAGCCCCGCTCATTTTTATTACATACCATAAGATTGTTAGGCCAAATGCTCCCACTATAATAGCACCAAATAATGAAATGGGTGCTGCCTTTTCATTAATTACAGCCAAAATAATTCTCTTTGCGAAGAATAAAGCTAGGCCACCTACAAAGAACAGCCCAAACATTCCAATAAATAAAGAGAGTTGATGATAGAAAAAGTCTAAGCCCCTAAGCTCTTGCTTTTTAAATTGCTCATAGCCCATATTGGCATAATGGTTGGCTCTCTGTTGGGCTCTATATTCCCATTGGTCAAAACCAGCATCATAATTAAAACCAGCATCACTACTTTGATTTTCTTGGTCATATTGCCTACCCTGCGTTTTACTCTCTTCTTTTAGCTCATCATAGAGTCTTTTTTTATAAGGATCTGACAATACTTCATAAGCCATGTAAACATTTTTGAAGTGTTCGGGGGCTTCAGAATTGTGGTTTACATCGGGGTGGTATTTTTTGGCTAATTTTCTAAAGGCGCGCTTTATTTCCTGCTCTGTGGCAGAAGCTTCAATTTCTAATATTTGATAGTAATTAACCAATTTGATTAGGTGCCAAATGTAAAATAAAGAGGTATTGTGTCAAATTCAAATATTGCAAAGTGCTAAACTCTAATTATAAAATGCTCTTTGGCCTGATTTGGTTTCTTAAAACACAGGCCTATTTGAAATAAATCAATTGAGATAAGATTTGGAGTGTTTTGAGTAATTTCATTCCAAGCCTTTTCCATCGCTTCGCTCCAATGTATGTCGTCAAGTATAATGAGCCCGTTTTCAGGCAATTGTTGCCATAAATGGTTGAAATAAGCTAGGGTAGGGGCGTATGCATGATTACCATCTATGAAAATAAAGTCATATGTTCCATTATCGTTTTTAATGAAACGGTCAAAATCGATATTTATAAAATTGACATGATGGTTAAATGCAGTTTTAAAGTGCTTAGTAGCTGATTTTTGTGTGTTTGGACAGCCTTCAACAGTAGTAAGTTTATTGGCATTTTGGGCCAAATAAGCAGTAGAAACCCCCAAACATGTTCCAAGCTCCAAAATGTTTTTAGGTTTTAGGTAAGCTACTAACCTATTTAAAAGCGCTCCATACTTTTTTCTGATTGATGAGGAGCGCGCAAGTGCACTTACTTTTTCTTGTCTTGATTTGCCGGTACCAAAATCTTCTTTTTGAAACAAGCTATGGTCGTTAAGTAACGATTTTCGGTAAGCATTTATGTTGCCTAATTTGCCTTTAGAATTCTCGTAAATACAAAAACGCGCCAGGTCAAACACAAAAGGGCTGTGTGCTAAAGTGCCTTTTCTTGATTTTACAAAATACTTGGCAAAAGCTTTTGCCCTAAAGAGCCATTGAGGCATTACTTATTCAATAAATCTACACTCTTTTTAAGCAAAGCTTGCTTCTCTTTTAAATCCTTAAGCGTTACCCTTATAGATTCAATTTGTTTTTTAATTGGTGCTACCAATTTGTCGGCGCCTTTTGAGTTCGAGAAAAATTGGATGTTGGTTTCAAGCGTATTGAGCTCGTCGTTTTGCTTTTGAATTTTTTTGCGCAATGCCATTTGCTCTTGGTCAAGCGTTCTATTGGCGTTGCTATCGCGCATCATTTCTTCAATTTTAAGCTTGTAATCAGTCAAATGTGGAGCAACATCGCCCATTTTAACGGTTTGAACCAACACTTTCTTCTTGGCTTCTCTATATCTGGTCTCAATGGCCGTTTTCTTAGAATAAGGTACAAAGCCAATTGCTCTCCATTTCTCTTCAAACGGGGCCAAATCATCGGCGGTTACACCTTCTTTCTCGGCAACTACTTCTATTTCTGCGCAGATTTCTTCTTTAAGCTTGAAGTTAGTTTCTTGTTCTTCAATTTTGGCTTTATCGCCTTCTTTTAGTTTGTCAAAAAATGAGTTGCAGGTAGATCTGAATTTATGCCAAAGCTCTTCACTTTGCTTTCTTGGAACGTGACCCAAGGTTTTCCAGTATTTCTGAATTTGAATTACATCATTTCTGTACTGACGCAAATCGCCTTCTCTAGCCAAGATCTCTTCTACCTTTTTAATGGCTTCTAACCTTAGCTCAAGGTTGGCCATTTTTTCTCTTTTCTGCTCTTTAAAGAATGTGTTTTTTAGTTTGTTAAAGACTTTAACGGCATCTGTAAACTCTTTTCTTATACGTTGGTTTTCACTACGTGGTACTCCACCAACTTTTTTCCATTCTTCAATTAATGTGCCCAATGCCTTGTTTCTTTTACTCCAAGACGAGTCGTTGTCATCATCTGTAAGTTCAAGAACCTTGGCAATTATGGCTTCTTTCTTTACAATATTTTCTTTGCGCTCTGCATCAACTACTTCAATAAGCGCATTCTTTTTCTCAGTAATCTTATCGTTGGCAGCTCTAAATGAAGTCATTACTTCATCAAGATTTTCTTTAGGTACAGGGCCCGCGTCTCTCCAAGCGTCCATTAACTGACGGTAATGGCGCATCATTTCTCTTAAATCATCATCACCTTCAACAAGCTGATTAATTTGAGCAATGATGTCGTTTTTAGCGTCAAGGTTTTTCTTTCTATCGTAGTCTAAAAATTCTTTGATTAACGAACGCTCTTGAAAGAACTTGTCATTTAAGAATCTATAGTTGTCGTTTAATGTTTTTAAATCAGCCGCAGGTACTTGGCCAATTTCTCTCCATTGCTTTTGTAGCGCAATAACCCTTTCGAAAGCATCGTTTTCTGTTGCTTTTTCGGTAAGCTCTCTTAACTCTTCAAGTAAAGCATTCTTCTTCTTAAGGTTAGTTTCACGTTCTACAACAATGGCTTCTCTTAAAGCGCGCTTTCTATTGTTGAAGTTGCGCAAAACTTCTCGCCATTGCCTATCTATATATTGTAGGGTATATTGAAAATCCATTTCAACATTACCTTCAATGGCTAAGAATTCTTCTAAAGCCTTTTTTCTCTCACCTTCAAATATTTCTTGGAATCGATCCCTAGCCGCTGAAACATTTTTTACTCTTTGAAGAATTTTATCTTCTTTGAGCACTTTGTCAACATAGGCTACAAGCTCCTGCTTATTTAGGCTTGAAGCATCAAATTCTTCTGCTTCTTCTTCAGAAGCTTCTTCGTCTTCAATATCTTCATCATCAGCGTCGTCGTCAAGGTCGTCATGAACCGATTCGCCTAGTTTAATGATCTCTTTATCTTTAGAAACAGGTTCTTCTACTACAGCATCATTTTCTTCAACAACGGCATCTTCATTTAATGCAGTTTCAGAAGCGTTTTCAGTATTGTGTATAGTAGTTTCTTCAGCGATGTTTTCTGTATCATTATTAGTTACAGTTGCATCATTACCAGAGTTTAAAGACTCCTCTAAATTGTCCGGATTATCCGTTGTGTTGTGGTTCATATCAGCCATTGCTGCGATTGTATTTCAAGAAGCGGCGAAATTAACAAAGA
Organism: Bacteroidia bacterium; assembly: GCA_049115495.1. Lineage (GTDB taxonomy): Bacteria > Bacteroidota > Bacteroidia > CAILMK01 > JACPUW01 > JACPUW01. The sequence goes on from JAGDZV010000002.1 coordinate 489,218, forward strand.
TTTGTACTCATTGCCTTTTGCAAAGACGCTTTTTTATAATTGAAAGTTGCAGACCAAAAGGTTTGCCTTAAAGGGTTTTTCAATTAGTTTACAGACCTTTGCACCAACAAAACTTAATCTAATAATGAAAATTATAGAATGTCCTAGAGATGCTATGCAGGGTATTCATGAGCATATTCCTACTGATTTAAAGATTCGATACATAAACAGTCTGCTACAGGTTGGGTTTGATACAATTGATTTTGGCAGTTTTGTTTCGCCAAAAGCTATACCACAAATGGCTGATACTGCTAAAGTTTTGGATGGCTTAAACCTTGATGGATGTACAAAACTTTTAGCTATTGTAGCCAATAAAAGAGGTAGCGAGCAAGCAGCTTCTTTTCAAGAAATAAAATATTTGGGATATCCTTTTTCTTTAAGCGAAACATTTCAAAGGCGAAATACAAACAGGGGTATTGATGTGGCTTGGGAAAACCTACAAGATATTCAAGACACTTGCGAGAAGAAAGGAAAGGAACTCGTGGTTTATTTTTCAATGGGTTTTGGAAATCCCTATGGTGATGAGTGGAATGTTGAAATTGTTGAAGAGTGGGCAGATAAAATTAGCAAAACTGGCATAAAAATAGTTTCGTTGGCTGATACTGTAGGTGCTGCAAACCCTAATGATATTACTTATTTATTCAAGACCCTTGCCCAAAGGCATACCGATATAGAGTTTGGCGCTCATTTTCATTCAAGACCAGAAAAATGGAGAGAAAAAATTGATGCGGCCTACCAAAGTGGTTGCAGAAGGTTTGATTCTACTATTAAAGGAATAGGAGGTTGCCCTTTTGCTAAAGATGAGCTTGTTGGAAATATAGCAACTGAGAACTTATTGACCTATTTATCTAATGAAGATGTAAGCACCAATGTGAATACAAGTGCCTTTGGCGAATCTATCTTAATTTCTACCAAAGTATTTTCGTACTTGTAATTGACTAATGAACGCCTTAGCAAATAGAATATTAATTGTTGCGCTAGTAATTCTTGGCTTCTTTTTAGTTGGGTTTTTTAGCGATATAGTGGCCTATTTGCTTATTTCGGCTGTATTTTGGTTTATACTAACACCGGTTGTTAACTTCTTAGATTACACCGAGATTTTTGGCAAAAGTTTACCGCGCTGGTTGGCAACCGTTTTATGCATGGTAATATTCTTAGGTTTAATTACTGGATTGGGCATGTTTTTTATTCCAAAGGCGGTTGACCAAGCTTCAGTTTTAACAGAACTTGATGTAGGGGAAGTAATAGCAAGTTTTGAGAACGAAGTGGCAAGTCTTGAAGAAACGTTAACCAAGTACGGGCTCAGCGAAAACCCTGAAGCCGCAATTGAGAGTTATTTAAAAGATAAAGTACTTTCATTTTTTGGTCAGGTAGGCGACATATTTGGATTCATCTTCGGCATTACAGGCAACGTAATTGTTGGTCTTTTCGCCGTTTTGTTTATCACTTTTTTCTTTTTAAAAGATGAAAGCTTGGTGAAACGAATAATTGAAGGTGCCACGCCTGATAAACATACAAATAAGGTAACCAGGGTAATGAGTAATGCCAAAAGGCTTTTGTCTAGATACTTTATAGGCTTGTTAATTCAAGTTTTGAGCATTACCATATTGGTTTCGCTAGGGCTTACCATTTTTGGTGTAGAAAATGCATTGCTTATTGGATTGTTTGCGGGTTTTATTAACGTAATACCTTATTTAGGACCTTTAATAGGTACCTTTTTTGGTTTGTTTGTGGTATTTACAAGTAATTTTCAATTGGGAATTGATTCTGAGCTGGGCATAATTATGTTAAAAACATTGAGTGTTTTTGTAATTGTACAAACACTAGATAATATAGTATTTCAACCGTTAATATTTAGCAATAGCGTAAATGCTCATCCGCTTGAGATATTCTTGATCATTTTTATAGCAGGAAAACTTGGTGGACCTGTTGGTATGATTTGCGCCATACCTGCTTATACTTTGATTCGTATTATAGCCAAGGAGTTTCTCACTCAATTTAAAATAGTAAAGAACCTAACTAAAAACATTTAGAATAAAATGGGATTAAAAGCCGGAATTGTAGGCCTTCCAAACGTAGGGAAAAGTACCCTTTTTAATTCGCTAAGTAGTGCCAAGGCACAAAGCGCCAATTATCCATTTTGTACCATAGAACCAAACTTGGGTGTAATTACGGTACCTGATCCAAGGCTAAATAAACTAGCTGATTTGGTAACTCCTGAGAATGTGGTACCTAACACCATAGAAATAGTTGATATTGCTGGTTTAGTAAAAGGAGCCAGTAAAGGTGAAGGGTTGGGGAATCAATTCTTAGCCAATATTAGAGATACCAATGCCATATTGCATGTGGTAAGATGTTTTGAAGATGAAAACATTACGCATGTAGATGGTAGTGTAAACCCTGTGAGAGATAAAGAAGTAATTGACTTTGAATTGCAGCTTAAAGATCTTGATTCGGTAGAAGCACGAATTGCCAAGGTTTTTAAAAAGGCAAAAAGTGGAGATAAAGAAGCAGCAAAAGAAAACGATCTTCTTGAACGAATTAAAGGAATACTTGAGCAAGGCAAATCAGCTAGAACTGTAGAGCTTAAAAATGATGATGAAGAAGTTTTGATGCAAGAATATCAATTACTTACATCAAAACCGGTGCTTTACATAGCGAATGTAGATGAAGAAAGTATTGCTGAAGGAAATGACTTTGTTGAGCAATTGCGTGAAGCTATTAAAGATGAAAATGCTGGTATTTTGACCGTTTGCGCCAAGATTGAAAGTGAGATAATAGAAATTGAAGACCCTGATGAGCGGGTTGAATACTTAGGCATGTATGGTTTGGTAGAACCAGGAGTAAATACCATTATACGTGGTGCGTATGATTTGCTCAAATTACAAACCTATTTTACTGCAGGTGTTAAAGAAGTAAGAGCATGGCCTATTAAAATAGGAATGAAAGCTCCTGAAGCTGCGGGTGTAATTCACACTGATTTTCAGCGTGGGTTTATTAAAGCAGAAGTAATTAGTTATGATGATTATGTAACTCTAGGAAGTGAGCAAGCCGCAAAAGAAAACGGAAAAATGCGCATGGAAGGGAAGGAGTACATCGTAAAAGACGGCGATGTAATGCACTTTAAATTCAATGTGTAAGAACCAATAAGTTATAGAAGTACAAAAGCGTCTAAGGAATCTTTATTAATACTATTCCATAGACGCTTTATTCATTATTCTATAAAGGCTTGAGCTAGAAATACTGAAGTTTAGGCTTTGTAAAAACAATTTGAATTAAGAAGCAAAGCTGGCATAGTGCATTTGCATATGTCCTTTTCCTTTTACTTCAATTTCTCCTCTTGACCTGAAATTTAATCCTACAGAGTCTTTTACAATATTGTAGGTAGACTCACTGATATTTACCAGGCCTACTTCACAATTGTTTTCCATTCGGCTAGCTGTATTAACGCTATCGCCCCATATATCATATTGAAACTTTTTGGTGCCCACTATTCCGGCTACAATAGGGCCAGTATGTATTCCAGCTCTCATTTCAAATGAAGGTTTACCCAAAGCATCTTTTTCATTTTTGCGTTTAATCATAAAAGTCTGCATTTCAATGGCTGCTTTAACCGTTTTGTATGCAGAATCTGGGCTTTGAATTGGTAATCCTCCTACGGCCATATAGGCATCACCAATAGTCTTTATTTTCTCAATTCTATATTTTTCAACAATAGAATCAAATTCTTTAAAACAAAGGTTTATTTCATTTACTAATTCTATAGCGCTTAATTGAGCACTTTGCTGTGTAAAATCTTTAAAATCGGTAAATAAAATTGAGACATTTTCAAAGTCTCTGGCTTTGGCCTGGCCGTTTTCTTTCAGCTCTTTCGCTATTTCTTCAGGTAAGATGTTTAAGAGCAATTTATCTGAAACGTCTCGTTGCGATTCTGCCTTTTCAATGGCTTCGGTGAGTTGTGATTTTAATTGATGGCGTTCAATTCCATAGAGTATAGAGCGAACAAAAAGCGTTTTGTTAAGGCTGCCTTTTTGAAGAAAATCTTGGCTTCCTAGGTTCATGGTTTGTAGGGCCACCAGCTCGCTACTTGTACTTGTCATTATTATAACTGGAAGTTTGGCCGAGAACCGTGGAATTTGCTGAACTGTTTCTGATTGATTTGAGTCAGGTAAGTTAAGGTCGAGCAAGAGCACATCATAAGTTGAGTTATCAAATGCCTTAATACCTTCAGCAATATTGGAATATACATCAAGGTTGAATTCAATGCCTTCTACTTCGCTGAGCTGGTCTTCATATGCCATTGCAATAAATTCATCGTCTTCAATTACGAGTACATTGATATTTCTAATTTGGCTATTCAATTGCTTCATATTCATTGGTTTCAATGCAGTTGTTAATAATTGATTCAATTCTTGAAAAAGAGCCGACACTTTTACTAAAACAGGCAATTTCACTAAGTTTTAGAGCTACTTTGGCCTTTTTGTAAGTGTCTTCAGATATTTGAAGAATGGGATTCTCATTTTGTAAAATGGTCTGTATTTCTTTTGATATTTCAAATCCATTTTGCGCTAATGAAATAGTTGAATCTGAATTGTTGTCTAGGTTTAAATGCTGGTTGCTATAGTACTCTGCATCGTAAGAAAACTCCGTTTTTTTAAATTTTTGATTTGTAAGTAGATAATTAGAAAACATCATACTGAGCACTCATCATCTTCAACCACTAACATTAGAAGCCTTTTGGTGGTTAAAGTCATTTGTTAAGTGACTTGAGTGTAATATCTAATTCTTTTTGAGACTTTTTACACTCATTTATTATTCTCTCTGCCATGTTATAGGTTTTGTCAAGGTCTTTTCCATTGTGTACAAGGACTTCAATTTCTGCTGCCAATTCACCTGAGTTTTTCATACCCATATAGTTTAGGTGAGGTCTCATGCCATGAATAACTTTAACCAAGTCTTCATTACTTCTAATACTAATGGCCGCCTGAATTTTTTCAAGATTAGCAGGGAGCAGTTTTAGGTAAAGACCAATGTATTTAGTCATTCTTTTCTCATCGCCTTCAGAAAACTCTCTCAAAAATGTCATATCTGTAACATTCTCATTGCTTGCAGTTATTGGTTGTTCTGCATTTGCTTCTTTTTGTGGTTGCTCCTTTTTATTGACTTCAAAACTATTTCCATTGGGGTTATGATAAAACTCAGTTAAGGTACCTAGAAGCTCATCTCTAGTAAAGGGTTTTGGAACAAATCCATTCATGCCTGCTAAAAAGCACTTATCTATATCTGACTTGTGAACACTGGCCGTAAGTGCGATTACGGGGATGTTTTTCTTTTTAGCGTCATCTAAATTCCTAATTCTCTTTGTGGCTTCAAGACCGTCCATTTCAGGCATTTGAGCATCCATTAAAATTATGTCGTAATCGCCGGTATTAAGCTTGTCCAAGGCGATTAGGCCATTTTCGGCTATGTCAATAGTTACATTGTTAATAAGAACTTCAAGTGTGTCGTTAACTACAATTTGATTGTATACATTGTCTTCTGCAACTAAGATTTTTATGCTATCCAGGCCTGAATAATCATGTTTTTTGGATTCTGTAATATGATTGATCTCTTCACTACTCGCCTGCATAAATGGAATAGAGACAGTAAACTCTGAACCAGAGCCATGTTTACTTTTAACTTCAACAGTACCTCCTTGTAACTCAATTAACGTTTTTGAAATACTCAAACCTAAACCGGTGCCACCATATTTTCTATAGGTGCTTGAGTCTACTTGTTTGAAATTGCTAAACAAGAGATGCAACTTGTCTTCTGGAATTCCTATACCAGAATCTTTTACCGAAAACCTAATGAAATTGCTATCCTTAGGTTTTGTTACATCAATACTTATAAATCCCTTTTCTGTAAACTTTATGGCATTTGAACAGAGATTGGTTAGAATTTGATTAAGCCTAGTAGGATCGCCTTTTACAACATTTGGCAGTGCATCTTCAATATTTACAGAGAATTTTAAGCCTTTTTCTTCAGCTTTAAATCTGTTGGTTTCGTAAATGTTATCAATAACCTCATGCATTTTAAATGGAATGGTCTCAATTTCCATTTTACCTGCTTCTAATTTGCTTAAATCTAGAATGTCGTTGATTATTACTAGAAGGTTTTTAGAAGAAGTATTGATTGCAGATAAGTACTTTAATTGGCGCTCATTTGGATTTGAATCTAATAATAGATTAGTCATGCCCAATACGGCATTCATAGGGGTGCGAATTTCATGACTCATATTAGCCAAGAACTGCTGCTCATGCTTTTCGCTTTCTTCTGCTCTAATCCTTAGCTTATCAAGCTTGTTGTGTGTATCGGCATTTTGAATAGAAACGGCTATGAAACTGAGCAAATGTTGAATACTGTCAGTATGGTAGCTGGTATAAGCTTCAGTTCTAAAACTCATTACTGAAATACTTCCTATTACCATTTCATTATGCTCAATAGGGTAGGTTACAATCGAGTTAACGGTTCTTCCGTCGCTAAGAATCAAAGGTTTGTTTACATACCTCCCAAAGTTCTTTTCTACATTGTCTAAGAATACAGCTCGTTTATTCACGCAAGCCCATTCCGCAATATGATTTTGATAATTCTCGTCAATCTCAGATTTTATGTTAGAGTAAATATTCCAGCTTTCATCATCAGAATTGAAAACACTCAACTCTACTACTGAGGCATCCATAATAGAGTTAAGTGTTTTGTAAAGGTGGTCGAAAGTTGCGCTTAATTGTAAAGAAGATGTTAGCCTTTCTCCAAGTTCATTTACAACCAACATATTATTAAGCTGTAGTTGTAACTCTTCTAACTTTTCTTTTTCATTGTCAGTTTCAGGGGTGTTCTTGATATTATGATCAAATAACGTGATCAGTTCTTCAATTTTACCAATAACTTCATTCTGGTCTTGATTAAGTAACTTTTCTGGTCGCTTACCGGTATTTTTCCAATCTTCAAGAAGGCCTAAAAACAAAACATCTTGTTTTTTAGATTGAAGATTGGCAAGAAAATATCCTGAGCCAGTGCATACTACAGCGACTACAATAATGATTGAGATTACCATGATGAAATGCGGTTAAGTGGTTTGTTGCATAAGACTAAATTGAAGACTTTTTCACCTAATCATAATTCCTAATTCAATTGCAATTGAAGATTCACGGCTAACTTGAGAATTGGTTCAATTAGCAAAAAGGAATACCAAAAATTGAACAAGGAATTATTTTACTATTAGCTTTTCGGTATGCATAAAGGTTTCATTGCTCACCGAAATAAAATAAACTCCTTTAGGATAACTCGATAAATCTATTTGTGATATGCCACCGGTAATTTGTTCAGAATGAAGTGTGCTTCCATTAATATCAATGAGTTCACAAGTTACTTTATGGTTGAAATTTTGAAGATTAATATTTACCATGTCTTCAATAGGGTTAGGGTAGATATCGAGATCAACATTTTCAGCTAACTTGATAGAAGAAGAAACTTTGTTTTGAAATGACAAGATAAAGAAATCTGCCGTCAATGTTCCTGAGTTTAAAATTTCTGTATCATCAGTAATTTTAAGTAAAGGACTTGTTGTGCTGCCAACCAATATTATGTTGTTTTTATAATAGGCAACTGACCCAACTACTTCACTTTCAGATGCACCAATATGGTGAACCCAATCAACGTCATTATCTGTGTTTATTTTCGTAAAAACAATATCGCTGCTACCAAAATCTCCTGCATTATTTTCAATTACTGTTTCACCAACAGTAATTGTTTCTTCTGAGAAATCTATGGCTATTGTTACCGATCCATCTTCTTGAACCATGAAAAACCTATTCGGAAATGCATATACTTCGGGAAAAATTTCCATTGCTTCAGGACCATTAATATGAAATGCACTTTGATATACTCCTTCTTCATTATAGCGCATTATCGTGTATCCAGTTTCGTATGTTACATCATTTAAAACCAAGGGGGCATTACTATATACTGATGTAATAAATCCACCTGCAGGATTAACTTTTATATCGTTTGCAGTTGCATCTTCATCAGAGTGTCTAACTAACCACTGAACGTCACCATCTGTATTGAATTTTGCATGCCAACCATTTGGATTTGCACCAATTTCAGGCTTTGGGTTAACCAAAAATTTAGAGCCAACAAAAAGAGTGTCGCCTGTCCATGTCCCCGTTGCGTATATATCGCCTGTTTTTGATACACTAATGGCCAAATCATTGTTTCTTTCGCGACTACCAAAAGTCTTTAGCCATTGGTCATTACCGTCAGAGTCAACTTTTAATAAAAAGTAATCATTAGCAAAACTTGTGCTTGACGAGTCTAATGCATAATAAGTAGAATCATTTGATTTTATGCTAGAGCTAAATGGGCCTCCTATGTAAACATTACCATCATCATCTAAATCAAGTGACTTGGCGAATAGAACTTTAGGGGAATTTATTTTGTGTATCCAAATAACAGAGCCTTTATTGCTCACTTTGGCGTAAAATGGATATGCACCGCCATAGTTGTTTGGAACTACAGAAAGTGTAGTATCGAAAAACTCTATTTGGTAGGGCATTACCGGCCCAGGAGCAGAGGTAAAAGTACCCGATATGAAAATGTCGCCAGCCTTGTCCATGGCAACTGACATATCTGTAAACAAAAGTGCTGTGCTTCCGAATGACTCAACAAATGAGACATTCCCAGAGCTATCTATTAAAGCAAGAAAGCTCTCATTTCCTACACTGCCTCTCAATTTAGCTTCAATACCACCAATATTTACGTCAGAACCATTAAATACTCCAGAAACTAAGGTCTGGCCATCTGGTCCTAGGGTAAGCGTTTTGAACCCTTCATGGCTTGAACCTTCACTTCGAACGTGCCAATTTAAATCCTTGAATGCTTGACCAGATGCAAGCAAGTTGCTAAATAATAATGAAATTACGACTACTACAATTTTTAAATGCATGTTTTTAGGATTATTGGATTTCTCCAAATTGATTAATGTTTATTACAATCGGTTTAAAAGATTCTGAGAATGAGAGATATGAGCCAAAAATTAAGAACATTCCATTTTGTTCTATTACATCGGCTCCAAGAAAAGAACTTGAAGTGTTTGGATGAATTATCCAATCTGTTTGAAGTTGAGCGTTGAGTTTTACCAAAAGCAATTGGTATTTTGATGGAATGGTTTGGTCAGAGTTGATGTTGCAAGTGCCTAAAAGCAAGTAACCTCCATCTTGGGTGCGTTTTACTTTACTTATAAACCCATTTTTTGGGAACCCAGCGATTTTTATGGTTTTAGCATCAGTAATATCTTGTTTCAGGCTCCAAAGCGTTAATTCAGGACCTATAAAATATTGATCTAAGTATCTCAAAGTAAAGGGACTATTATTTAATTGATCCGTTTCACTTTTTTGACTTGTTACAAATACTATGTCGTTATTTTCAGAACAAACGGCTTCTGAAAACGAAGCATTCTGCCTTCCATTTAAAAAAGGAGAAAATCGAATGGGTTCAAGGGTAGATAGATTAATTGATAGGCAAAAACCAAAATAATTTGGCTCACCTGTTCTGGGGTACATTCTACCCAAAATAAACAGTTCTCCATTTCGATTTTCAACAACCGAGTATTTCAATTTTCTGTTGCCAAGTATTTGACCGTCAGGTCTGTAAATTCTGCTGTTTACTTGTTGTAAACTACCATTGAATATGAATAGGTGTGGCGATGTTAATTCAGTAAAAGAAGGTAGATCAGTAACAACGGTAGCAATATTTCCATTGCTTAATTGAATACAATCAACCGATAGCGATGATGTTAGATCAGTTAAAGCGTGTGTCTTAAAACTCTTTTTAGTTTCACTCTTTACTCTACCAAGCGGATCAATAATAGCAAAATGGAGTTCTTCACTATTTAAAGAAGTATCTGAAGCAACAACAAAAAAATTTCCATTGCTTAATTCAATAACTTTCCAAATTGCCAAAAGTGATTTCGGAAGTTCTTTTTGCCATTTTACTTCCCCAGTGCTACTTAATTTTAGCATTATAGAAGGAATGGAACCATAATCCGATTGCTTTAATTTATCTTCATTCCCAACACAAAAGGCCACAAGGGTATCGTCTTTGGTGAAAATATTTCTCGCCAAATACTCATTCTCCAATTGCAAAACCTTTAGCAATCCATTACTCTCTGGTGTAATGTCAATTTCATCACAGCCAACAAAGCCCAAGACTAGAGCCAAAAACAATATGTTTTTAAATTTGATAATCATGGTGTTTTGAGCTCAAAGAGTGCTAGCTTGAAGTTATTGTCAAAACTCAGTTGCTTACCCACTAAAAAGGTTTTATCGTCAGGCCGTGTTACGGCTACATTAAAGTAGTTTGACAACTCTTGATTTATGTCGCCCGTTTTTAGAACTTCACCTTCTTGGCTAATAATAAAATAACGAGAATTATGAGGTGATGTAAGGTTAGAACCATTCTCGTTATTTGCAACTACATTATTAAATGGAATACCTTCAGCTTCTCTTGTTACTCCAATTATATTACTCCTTGAATCTGTAGTTACACCTTTATTAATATATGGTACCGTACCTCCCGAAACATGAAGTGCGGGCAGCGGAATTGCAATTGTATTGAGAATATCACCTTTGCCGTTGATTCTGAAACATTTAAGAGTTGAATTTTCTGATCCGTTGAGTTTTGGGTTTACGAAGTATGAGTATGTACCGTTATTATTATTTACCAGACCTTGTCCGCGGCCATTAATGGTTGCAACTGGTAATGGTCCTGAATTTGAGGAAATGGCGGTATACGTGGTTTCAATAATTTTACCTTCAGCATCAAGTCTTTGTGCTATTAAACTCGTTGGCTTTTCAGTAGGGCTGTCAGAATCGAATAGACCTGTTACCAAATACTCTCCATTAGGCTTTTTTACTACATCAGATAATATATTATCTCCCTTAGACGAAAAGGCCGAAAAGTTTGAATAAACATTAGATCCGTTTTGATCAAACACAGCAGAATAACCCCTATTTCCACTTCCACTTAATATTGAGCCAATAATGAGATAATTTCCATTTTCAATTATCATAGCCCGTTTCATGTTTAGGCCATAAACAGGGTGACCTTCAAAAAAAGTAAAGTGAAAATCAATAATGTTACCTTGGGTATCAAACCTAAGAAGGCCATCAGCCCAAAATACGCTTATTGTATTGTTTCCATCATATAAAACTGATTGAAGCGCTCTTCTTTGAACGGGTTCGTTTATCTGTTCAAATGTTTTAATCCATACTTGATTAAGGTTTTCATCCAAGAGAATAAAATGGTATTGTTTTGCTTTGTCAATTATGGTGACAAGAAGCTGGTTGTCAATGCTAATTGCATCTATTACGTATTCAATATTTTCTACTTCAATTAGGTGTATGCCGGTTAGCTCTATTTCAGGTTTGAGCGGTTCCTTAACACATGCTACAAGCATAATAGCCATTATTAGCGCCCTAAAGGGAATTGTATATTGCGAATTCATCATCTAAATAGTAAATTTTTATAGAATAATGAATAGCTTATCGCAGCGCCTATTTGAAAATTATCAAGTTTTACATCGTTGTCTAAGTAGTAATATCGAAATACTGCTGTAAGGTTATTATATCTGTTTTCTGGAATATTTATAAGCTGAGGTAAAACCATATAGCTTGCATAAACCTGCATTTTAACAGCCTTTTTTCTGTATGAAAATCCAGCCTTAAAAATTGGTGCAAACTGATGCTTGTTGCGTTCGGGCATTCTATCAATAAGGTCAATTATATTATCTCTAGATAGCTGAGCCAAAGAAGATCTAACGAAGCTATTTGCTAATCCAACTTCGGCAAAAGGTTGTAAATGCCTTTGAATGAAATAGTAACGAACACCTAAAGGAATTTCAAAGTAGCTCAGGCGCTCTTCATAATTTATGGTTCGTTCTTCAACATTTTCTATATAATGGGTATAGCTAGATTGCCTTAATTGAATGCCACCACTAACCCAAAGGCCTCTTAAAAGGCGCAACTCCAACTCTATGGCCGTTTGAAAACCATAGTTGCTTTCATAGTTTTCTAGATCGAGCTGTGCTGGATTTCCTACTATTGAATAGGTATTTACTACAGAAAACCTGTTGAAATTTGTTCCGCCCGAAACGCGTAAATTTAAAATTGGGGTAGGACGATAGTTATCAAAAAGTTTAACATACTCAAAAGGATCTCTAAGCTTATCAGGTTCATAATTTGGGCTTAGTTTCATTATACTAGCCGCACCACTATTTGCTCCTTCTAAATTATCTATGGCCAGGTAGTTAATTATTAAGATTTTATAAGCATTGAGTTTATCTCCTTTTTCAAGCTCACATGTTCTCAAAACTTGTTTTATAGTACCAATTGATTCGTCATACCAACCTTCTTCATATTGCTGTGCGGCATCTTTCATTTTAACAATGCAAGGATCTGATTGGGCATGCACATTTGCATAAATACCAGCCGTTGTTAGCACCAATAGCAATATGGTTTTATAGCGTATCATTCTTGTGTGCTAATTTTAGTTGGGGTAAGTTGGCCGTAGGGAATATCTTTTCCCATATAGCTAGACCATTCTTTTTGGGTTAAGTCTCTTGAAACTAGTTCTTCCAATTCATTAATAATATCAACCGTTTTTGAAGGGAACCTATGTAAGGTTTTATCGCTGCAATAGGCGTAAACATTTCCTAGCTCCGAATCAATGCCCAGGGCTCTAATCGGTTTTGTAAGTTTAAGTGTTATAGGCCGTTCTATTGCTGTAACCATTTCGAGGAACACTTCAGAGTCTTCGAGTTGTTCTAAAGTATTGGCATCGCCGGTAATGGATTGCAATGAATAAATTGCAATTTGTCTACTGGTAGTGCCAATTACAAGTATATCGTTAGCGGCATCAATTTCGAGATATGAAATAATACCAATTGCTGAGAGCTCTCTGTATTTATTTCCGAATTTGTTATAAACACCCACATTGCCATTAGAGTAGCCAATGAAAACGGTTTTGCCATCTTTAGTCTGATTTATTACTTCAGCCCTTACATTTTCAGCTTTAGCAAATTCTTTAAAAGAACCTGAAGAATAGTTTACCTTGTATGTATAACCGTTGTCGCAAGCAACAAAACAAAAACTCGAAGAATCGTTGCCCGATATACTTTTTATTCTTGCCGGCAATAGAATGTTGAATCTCTTTTTTTCGCCCTCCCAATAAATCAAACTACCATCACGCCCTCCAGTAATAAGCTCGTCTTTTTTAGGTCTAAACAAAATGGCTCTCACTAATCCATTATGGCCTCTGTGTTTGTCATTTTTAAAGGTGTCGTTTAGAGCTGTTGTTATTGCCACATTAGTTTCTAAGCCCATTGCAAGCCTATCTAAGTTGGGTGATAAGAAAGCCGCATCTATTTTTTGAGAAGCTACTTTAGGAATGACTGTTCTTGTAAACTTCCAGCTATTGGTGCTCATAATATTATAATAGCCATCCGCATCAAACATGCTAATCTTGTTTTTATTAATTCTCATAGCTAGGCCTTGAGATGCACTTGTTAATACCTTTGAAGTATACTCTGGGTCAATTGATTTTAGCGCTTTGCTTGCAGCCTGATAGTGAGCCGCATCATTTGTTTCGCCACCGTTTAGGTTTGATAAGAAATATGACTGAATTGCTAAAATTCCAGCTAATTCAGGTTCTGCTAACTCTGATTCATATGCTAATTTTTCACTTAAGGCTAATAATCTAAGCCGGGTAGCAGAAATCCTTAAAGAATCAGCCTTTTTCTTCGCTATAAGCGCTTCAAGGCTTTTAATGTCAGCCTTATTTCTTTCATCTTTTGCAATTTCACGTTCTTTTACCGCCTCATCTCTCGATTGTTTCGCCAATTGCTTTTGATTCTCGGCAATGCCTTTTTGTTTTTCAGCTATTAGTCTTTGATTTTCAGCAATTGTGGCATTTTCTTCGGCTTTCTCTTTTGCTATAACTGCATTATTTGAAGAAAGAATGGCGGCTTCTCTGGCCTCTTCGGCCAAGGCCTTTTGCTTTAATGATTCTTCAGTTCTTAACTCGGCTTCTATTGTTTTGTCATTGGCCAAATTCGTTTGAATTAGTCCCCAAATGGCCAAGAATGAAATAATAATAATGAATAATAGAACTGATAGCCTTATTAGGTTACGACGTTTTTTGGCTCTTTTTTTACTAGCATAATTAGAAGAAACGCTATCGTTAAGAAACTGTATGGCTATATTAAAATTGTTATTATACAATTTTGCCCAAGCTTCACTTGGCTTTTCCTTTTCGGACCACTCAATGGCCAATTGCAGCTCAGGGTCTCTCCAAAGCGCTACTGCTCCTTGTTGGTGCAGAATTGCAGCATAACATATTCGCTGATACAACTCTGCCGACTCCATTTCTTCATCAACCCAAATACTGAGTCTATCCCAGCCTCTCATAAGGCTTTCATGAGAAATATCGAAGATGGTGTCGCTATTGGCCATTATATCAGCTTCAGGTAAAATAAAGCTGCGACTGTGAACCCTAAATGGGTGTAAACAATCAAGAACATCAGATTCGGTTGCCCCAGTAATGGCCGAAAGTTGGCTTAATGACAATGGTCTTCTAACACCCCTTGATTCGTCTTTTTTTAGGGTTAGGGCCTTAAATATTTTTTCAATAAGTATTTGTTGCTCAGCTGTCAATTCGTTGAATGCTTCATTTGCATGATTTGACAATGCCTGATTTAGACCACCTATGCTTTCAAAATGAAACAAATCAATTGGGTTTCCGCTTCTTTCATTTTTTAACCAAAAATCCCAAGAGCGCATCATGGCATGTTGAAGTATGGGTAGTTGGTCTGAGCCTTGGCCTATATTTTGAGTTATGTTTTGTATTAGTCTAGGAGATATTTTACCGGCCCCAATTTCAATAGGCCCAGTAATGGCTCGCTTTAATTGAGCTTGGTTCATTCTTGGTACCAAATAATGCCCATCATTGATCGCTTCTGGCAATCCATCAAATGCAACACAGTCGCCAAGAAAATCTGATCTAAGTGTTAATATTACATAGATAGGCACGTCTTTTTGACGAACCGTATCAACCAAAAGCCTTACAAACTCATCATATGCTTTGCGCTTTTCACTTTGCTCATCTGCAAATCGAAAAACTTCTTCAAATTGATCAACTAAAATGAGTAATCGCTCTCCTTCGCCTATTACAGGCCTCATGGCTTGCACAAGACCTAAAGAGTTGTTTTTAAGAGTTTCAAGAAGATTTTGAGCAAAATCTTTATCGCCACCTTTATTTATAGTTGGTGCCTTTGAAAGTGCATTTACTAAATTTTGAAATGGAGAACTACCTGGATTGGTTGATACAACTGACCATTTGCTTTTAATGGTTTTACCTAGGCCTTTTGAAATTGATGGGAGCACACCAGCCTTTATTAAGGATGACTTTCCGGTGCCCGATGTACCTACTACAGCCACAAAATGTACCTGTTCTAATTTTTCAAGCACATCAATTATATGTTCTTCTCGTCCAAAAAATAAGTGACTTTCTGAATCTTTAAAAGCTCTTAGCCCCGGAAATGGGTTTGCGCCGTGTTGAGATATTGAAGAACCAGAAATCATTAATTAATGCCGATGTTGCCTTTTTGGTTGATGTAAAAGTATGCAACTATGTGTGGGTAGGGTAAGTTAGCCGCTTGCTGCTTAATAAGTGGCAAAGGCAGTTTAATAAATGGACAAACTCAAGTGTTCATTTATTTAGTAAAACGAAAAGAAGTAATTATTTAAGTAGTAGATGTCCTTTTTTAAACAAAACCTAGGCTTTGTAAAAAGGCGTCTTTCTTTCTTTTTGAAACGTCAACGCTGGTGCCATCTGTCATTACCACTTTGCCACCAGTACCGCGTATGTAGTTTTTAACCTTTGATAAATTGACAAAATGGCTATGATGAACACGGAAGAATCCCCTTTCACCTAATTGAGATTCGTAGTACCCTAGGTTTTTACTGGTTAGATGAGATTCTCCGCCATCAAGATAAATTTTGGAATAGGGACCATCTGATTGAATGCGGATTATGCTTTCAATTTCAATGAGAATTAGGCCTGTTTGATTAGGAATAACCATTCGGCCAGGAAGATCTGCACTTTTAGAAATTGGTTGTAGCCCTTTACCGTTTTTTTCAAGTCTCTTGTCAAGCCTTTTCAACGATTCTGCTAATGCACCTCTAGTTACAGGCTTCATAATATAATCTATAGCAGAGTGCTTAATGGCTTCAAGCATGAAATTATCATGCATTGTGGTAATGATTATTTCAAAATTGATTTCACTTAGACGCTCCAAAAGATCAAAGCCTTTTCCGTCTTTTAATTCCATATCTAAAAAGACAATATCAACTTCATTGGATTCAATGGCTTTATAAGAACTTGATATTGTATCAAAGACTCCTACAATCTTTATTTCTTGAAAATGTGATCCTAAAAGGTCAATTAGAGCTTCTTGAGAGAGTTCGTCATCTTCAACTATAACAGCCCTATACATTATTGATTGTAGTTAATGGCACTACCCGTCTTTTTGTAGTTAATAAACGAAAGTAAACCCTAAAATTTCAGTTTAGACCATTTTGCAGTTTCTTTATCTAATTTGTCAATGGCTGTGGTTTCAATAATTTGATTTACAGGTAATAGATGAATTAACTTTATGTAAGTCAATCTAAGGCTGTAATGATGCATTTTTTTAAATGCCGCTCTTTTTGTTCTTAAAAAATCATGAAACAATCTCGGTGGTATTCTACAGGCTTGTTTTCAGTGTAAGAGCGTATTCAAATTACAATTTATAATAGGTGTATTAGATATATTTTCAAAACGCTTTGCTAAGCCGCATCTATTTAAATCAAAATTTAGAACAATTGATTGGCGCGTCAAAGGTGTTACTTGAATGCTACTTTGAAATGAAACTTCAAATTGAAGTAATTGCGAGGGAAAATGAAGAATCACAAATAGTTCAGCTAACCGTAATTCAACTCTTTTGCTCAGCCATTTGCAAGGCGTTGTAAGCATTCACAATTCCACCGGTAACACTTAATTCTCTAAACTTAGTTTTCTTGCGACGCTCACCCGGTATAATCACTTTTGTTTTTGATTTGTTATGCGCCGAAGCCATTAAAATATCTTTTAACTGTGCTGCCGTAAGTTCTGGATAATAACTCCATACCAAAGCTGCAACACCACTTGTAATGGGACATGCAAAACTGGTTCCATCAAGCATGGCGTATTCATCATTTGGTACACAACCAACAACTTCTACGCCAGGTGCAAAAAGATCAACATCCATAGCTCCATAATTTGAAAAACTACCGCAAAGTTCTTTTTTATGGTTGCTAGAGTTGGCACCAATTTCAAGCCAAGTCGATATTTTTTGATCAGTTAAGGTTTTATCATTCGGAAAACTTGGGCTAAGATCATTGTTCTTTGAATCATTACCAGCGGCGTGTACTAAAAGTACATTGTTATCAGCGGCATATTGCATGGCTTCATCAACCCACTCTTTGTTAGGGCTATAACCTTTTCCAAAACTCATATTAATTATGTTGGCGCCGTTGTCAACCGCATATCTAATGGCTAACGCAATATCTTTATCGTATTCGTCGCCTTTTGGTACTGCCCGCAAAGCCATTATTTCGGCGTGGTTGGCAATACCATCTATACCAACTCCATTGCCGCGAGTTGCTGCAATCATACTTGCTACAAAAGTGCCGTGGTCTGCTTCAGGGCCTTCTACATTATTATTTCCGTATTTTACATCTTCTATTTTGTAATGGTCATCACCAGAAATCTCACGTGCATTATAATCTACATTCAAATTATAATTTAGCATTTCGTCAATGTATTCTTTTCTACCAATCAAGTCGTTGGCAAAGCCTCTTTTTCTGGCTTCAAGCACCATGTTTTTTGCCTTTTGCAATTCAGTGCTTTCCGTTTCAAATGCTTCTAATTCAGCGTTCGAAAAGTCTTCTTTTTGCAAGGCAATTTTCAACAGTTTCAATGAAAATAGATATTGATCTGCCATTCTTCCGTATATGCGGTCAAGCTTTTTCATATACTCTAGCTCGGCGTCAAGTTCTTTTTTTGCTTTAGTGTAAAGGTTAAAGTTTTCAATCTCACTGCTAGGAATGCTCCCTAGTGATTTGCCTTCGAACTTCTTGCCAAAATCTCTTACAATCCTGGTCATTTCAAGGCTTTCATAAACAATCATTTCGCCAGTTGTACTGCCTAAAAAATTCCAACCGTTAACATCATCAATATACCCATTATTATCATCGTCAATACCATTGCCCGGTATTTCATTTTCATTAGTCCAAATATTTCCTTTTAAGTCTTCATGGTCGGTATCTACGCCACTATCAATTACCGCTACTACAATCTTCTTTTTAGGAGTTTTATTATTAAGCAGTTCTTCGTAGGCCTTATTAGCGGCTACCCCAGTTATTTTAGTATTGTCTGGTGATTGGTTGTACCAATTGATTTTGGAAGCAGGAAAAGAGTCAACAGAGCTATGATTTGAATGTTGTGCGTTAATGGCTAATGAAATAAGTACAAAGCTTATTGCAATAAATATTTTTCTCATTTGGGTATGATTGGTTCAAAAATGTATGATAGTTACTAATAAGTCAAATAAAACTCGTTAAACGGGAAATTGGTTTTGTAAAGGGTTGTTTTTAATATGTTATTGATTTTATACTCTTTTTACAATGACCTGGGTCACAGACTTTTTACCAATTTATTGAGAGCTTCGGTAAAATTTTGATTCCATGAAATTTACATTACAAATTAGTGCTTCTATTTTCTTTTTATTCCCATTACTTTTTACGGCGCAATCTTGCCAAACAGAAGGTTGTACAAATGAACATGCCATTAATTACGATAGCGATGCTGGGGTTGATGATGGTTCGTGCGAGTTTACAAATGGTGTTGAGTTTCAACTTGATTTTTATATTGATGAATCGCCACTGGTTGTAGATCAAGAAACATATACCAATGCGGCGGGTAATGCCTTTTTTGTTAGCCGCTTGCAAATGTATTTGTCAGAAATTGAGTTGCATTTAGCTGATAATTCTAAATTGATGATTGCGGATTTTCACTATTTCGATTTATTGGATTCAAGCTCGTATAAGGTTAAACTAACTGATGTTGAGCATAATATGGCTGATTCTATTTCGTTCATTTTTGGTTTAAGAAATGAGTTAAACACCAATTATGCCCTGCCCAATGATATAGAAAACATAAATATGCAATGGCCCACACCTATGGGTGGCGGTTATCATTACATGAAATTTGAAGGGAAATTTGCACACTCAGATGGGCAAATGCACAATTACAACGTGCACCTGGGTAGGTTGGTTGATGCCAAGGGTAAATCAGATCCTTATTTTAGAAAGTCTTTTGCCTTAAATAATGTAGAACTAAATAGTGATGTACTTAAAATTAAGGTGATTATGAATTTAAATGGATGGTTTGATGGCGAAGAAAATTATAATATGGAGAACTTTGGAGAAGGAATAATGGGCAGCCATAAAGCACAAAGGTTGTTAGAAGAGAATGGGATTGATAACGTATTTAAAATTGCAGAGACATGGCACGATCAGTTTTAGGGGTTTTACTCTCTACAGTAATTATGGGCTTTTATGGTTGTGATGTATTTCAAAACGACCCTTTAAAAGATGTGGTTTATGATCCAACCTTAGTATCAATTCAGATTGATCACCCCGGCTTTCCTAACATTCCTAAACACGCCGATAACCCTGTTACGGAAGAAGGAATAGCCTTAGGAAGAAAGTTGTACTATGATAGTAGATTGCATGAAAATAGCGAGCATTCTTGCGCAACATGTCATCAACAGCAAAATGCCTTTACAAGCGATAAGTCTGTTTTAACCCACATAAACCTTGGCTTTGACAATGTTTTTCTTTGGAAAGGAGATAAGCAAGGCACTCTAGAAGATATTATGCTTTTTGAGGTTGATGAGTTCTTTAATGCTGATATGAGTAAACTGTCTGTTGATGAAGATTACCGTCGTATGTTTAAGCAGGCCTTTGGAATTGAAAAAATAGAAAGCCAATATGCGGCATATGCACTTGCGCAATTTCTAAAAACGTTGAACTCTTATAATTCAAAGTATGATCAATATTTGAGAAATGAAATAGATCTTACCGATGCTGAAAAAAGGGGCGAGCTTATATTTTTTTCAGAAATAGGTGATTGTTTTCACTGCCACTCAGCGCCACTGTTTAAAGACAACCTACTTCATAATAATGGACTTGATTCAGATTATAAAACTGATGAAGACTATGGCCATTATCGAATATCGGGAATAGCTGCCGATAAAGGTAAGTTTAAGACTCCTACACTTAGAAATATTGAACTTACGGCTCCGTACATGCACGATGGTAGGTTTGAAACCCTTGAAGAAGTAATTGTATACTACAGTTATGGTGTAAACAACGTGGCCAATATTGATCCGCTTATGAAGCAGGCCTACAAAGGGGGAATAGCACTTGAACCAGATGATATACTGGCGCTAGTAGCATTTTTAAAAACCTTAACAGATTACGATGTAATAGAAAACAAAGACTTTGGTCCAATAGAGTAAGCCAAGGTGATTCTATTTTTTAGCTGATTAATGTAACCCATAAAAGAAATTTACTGTATTTATTGAATTAATTATTGAATTACAGGTTGAATTTTTGAACCTTTATCATTCAATTATTGAACAATAAGCATGACCAAAGAAAAACTAGAACTAGAAGGGCTTAATAAGATTGAAAAAGACTTTGAATACTTGGTGTCAGTATTTAAAGAAATGCTTGTTTCTATTGGAGAAACAGAATTGGCAAATGCCATTCCTTTTGGTAATGAAAACCCCGTAGGCGTTGATGAAACAGGTAATGAAAAATTGGTGCAGGCCATTGGCGTATGTTTTCAGCTACTGAATTCAGCTGAAGAAAATGCAGCCACACAATATAGAAGAAAAGCAGAAACGAATCTCGGTCTTAAATCTACCAGAGGTTCGTGGGGTGAGACGTTGAGTGATTGGAAAAATGAAGGAATTTCTCAAAACGAAATTCTCGAAAAACTAAAAAGCGTAGTAGTTACACCTGTACTTACCGCGCACCCAACAGAGGCCAAAAGGCTAACGGTACTTGATATTCACCGTGATATTTATTTGTTGTTGGTTAAAAAAGAAAATCAAGTTTGGTCTCAATCAGAACAAAAGGAGCTTAAAGATGAATTAATAACCATGCTTGAAAGGCTTTGGCGCACAGGTGAGATTTACCTTGAAAAACCAAGCCTTTCTGACGAACGCAGCAACCTAATGCATTATTTTACCAATGTTTTTCCAGAGGTGGTGCATTTAACTGATAAGCGATTAATTCAAGCTTGGCATACGCAAGGTTTTGACAAAGACAAGCTTCAATGGCCCGAACAGTTTCCACTAATTCAATTTGGAAGCTGGGTTGGCGGAGATAGAGATGGACATCCTTTTGTTACCGCTGATTTTACCGCCGAAACATTGCAATTGCACAGAAAATTGGCTATAGGTATGGTTGAAAAGGCCCTTTTTGACCTTGCCGGCGATCTAAGTTTTTCAAGTTATAGAAATCATATATCAAAAGCGTTTATAGATAGGGTAGAAGAGAAAGCCAAAACTTTTGGTGAAGAAGGGGCTAAAGCTTTAAAAAGAAATTACTCTGAACCTTTAAGGCAATTTATTAACCTGCTTCTTTTACAGTTAAAAACGGAAGTGGCTAAAGGGGGATTTAAAACAGCGGCAGAACTCTCTGGCGAGTTAAGGTTTTTAAGAAAAGAACTCAATGCCATTGGTGCCCAAAGGGTGGCCAAACAATGGTTGTTTCCGGTAGAGCGATTGATTATGAGCTTTGGTTTTCATTTGGCTAAGCTTGATATTAGAAATAATAGCACCTACCACGAAAAAGCAATTACTCAAATTTTAACAGCTGCTGGAGCCCATGATGCTGATTATGCCAGCTGGAGCGAAGAAAAAAGGCTTGATTTTATAAGCAGCGAGCTTAAAAGTAACAGACCATTTTTAGTAGCTGGTACCAAATGCGGCAAAGAAGCTGATAATGTTTTGGGCTACTTAGGCGAAGTGAAAAATTATATTGATAACTATGGCTCAGATGGAATAGGCTCTGTAATTGTCAGTATGACCCGTAGCCTTAGCGATTTGTTGCTTGTATATTTATTATTGAGAGAGGTAGGACTTAGAAATGCGAATTTGCCTGTGGTTCCGTTGCTTGAAACCGTTGACGATTTATTGGCAGGTCCTCAAATACTTTCCGATTATCTAAATCATGAGGTGGTTGCCGATCAAATAAAAAGGACAGACGATTTTGTGCAAGAAGTGATGCTTGGCTATAGCGATAGTAATAAAGATGGAGGAATTCTTACAAGCAGATGGAATATTTATAAAGCCGAACAAAACCTAACAGAAGTTGGTGACCGATTTGGTGTAAAGATGAAATTTTTTCATGGCAGAGGAGGAACCATTAGCCGCGGTGGAGGTAAAATTCATAGGTTTTTAAATAGCATGCCGGCGGGTTCAATGAGCGGACACATTAAAATGACCGTACAGGGTGAAACCATTGCCAACCAATTTGCCAATAGATTAACGGCTGCTTACAATTTAGAAATGTTTGTGGCAGGTACGGCGCGCCAATCAATGATTGTAAAAAGTACCAAAAAAGAAGATAACAGGTATGAAATTATGGAGCAGCTTGTAAAGCTTGCCCGAAATAATTACCGAAAGCTGCTTGATCATCCAAAATTCATGAATTTTTATGCCCAGGCAACCCCAATTGATGTTCTTGAGCAAAGTAGAATTGGATCAAGACCGGCAAGAAGAACCGGACAACGAACCATAGATGATCTTAGAGCAATTCCATGGGTGTTTAGTTGGAGTCAAGCTCGTTTTAATATTACAGGGTGGTTTGGCGCCGGAATGGCCTTTAAACAGTTTAAAGATGAGTTTCCGCAAGACTTTGAAAAACTCAAAGATTTAGGAAGAGATTGGCCTTTTTTAAAGTATAGTTTTATTCAAATGGAATCTAACATGCTAAACGCCAATGCTGAAATTATGAAACGTTTTGCAAGCATGGTAGATGATGCTGAAACAAGAGATGAGCTTATGAGTCTTATACTAACAGATTTTGATAATGGACTTAAACTTATTGCCGAATCAATGGGTAAACCGGCTGATGCGCGACGAATAACGCGTTTAGCTGATAATGATATTAGAAATAATGCCTTGGCCGTTTTGCACGAAATTCAGATTTCATACTTAAAAAAATGGAGAGGCATAACTTTAGAGAATGAAAATGAAAAGGAACATTATCTACTGCAATTGCTTCTACTAGTAAATGCCTTGTCAGGTGGGTTAAAACGCACAGGTTGATATGAACTTACAGCGCTTTATGTTGTTTTAAGGCAATGCGTTTAATAAAGCTGGCTAAAGAAGAATTGCTTAGAAGCAATGTTGATAGAAAACATCCTTTTAAACTTTTCTCTTTAGCATCTTTTGGTAAAACTTTTCCTGAGGTGAGAACCGTTGTGAAACGAAGCTGTGACGAAAATTTTAATCTTTTAGTTTACAGCGATAGGAGAACTCCAAAAGTATCTCAGGTTCAAAAAAATACTAAGGTTACGGCGCTCTTTTATCATCCAAAAAAGAAGCTTCAAGTAAGAATAAAAGCAAATTGCCAAATAGTGGATGAAAATGATTCGCTTTATTTAGAGCATTTTCACAAAGTAAAAAGCAGTGCCAATACAATGGATTACAGGACAAATTCACCTCCAGGAAGCCCAATTGAAGAGTCTGTGATTTATAATGAAAAGCTAAACTTTTGCCTGTTAAAGTTAATTCCACAAGAAATTGAAGTGCTTCAATTGAAAAAAGAACAGCATCAAAGAGCTAAATACACGTTGAAAAATGAGCAATGGCTCGAACAGAAATTAGTGCCTTAATTAGGTATTAAATTTTCACAAATTGTTTGGTGATGAATTCTCCATTTTCTATTTCTAGTTTGATTATGTAAAGTCCTTTTGGTAATTGCGAAGAATCAATAACGGTATGACTACCCCTTATTACTCCTTGAGATAAAAGTTTACCATTTACACTTAAAACGTGGTATGAGTTAAAATTGAATTCACTTTCAATATTAATCGCATTAGAAATAGGGTTAGGGTAGATCTTCATTGAATTTGGATTCAATGCATATACGGAAGTATTATGAAGATTCCACATTCTTTCATAACCGCAGTCAAGAGTGTTTGAGTAAAAACCCACCCAGTAATTGCCATTTGGGAAAACCTTAAGGTATTCTTCTCCACTACTTAGCCAAGTAGAATCAACCACTTTCCAATTATTTAGGGTGTCAATAACTATAATTAGAATGCTATCTGATTTTGATGAAAAGCCATTAAAAATAGATAAAGAGTCTTGGAAAACACTATCTTCAATTATTTCAGCAAAACCAGCGCAGCTTACCACCGTGTCATAAACTGGAGCATCACAAACACTATTGTTTGTTACTCGTTCAATTATGTAGTGACCATAATCTAATGGTTTAAAAATTTCAGTGTTGGCTTGGAAAGAAAAAGCATCATAATCGGTAAAACTTGTATCGCTACCATTAGTTGAAAGCTTTCTAATTCTTACATGTAATGTGTCTTTCCTTTTGTAATTACCATTTGAAGAGAATTGGCACTCACCGTAATAAGGTTCGAAATCAAAATAGTCATGTCTTTTAAAGTATGAACAGTTCTTATAGGGAATTGGGTTAGAGCTTTGCCATTGGCCCAGACTATCTCGGCTCCAAACTGTAAGAGTGTCTTGTTGGTATTTTGCCGGAATTCGAACCGAACTGTCAACGGAATTTGAACCCCAATTGACTGACTTAATAACAGGGCGCATTGAGTCAATTTTACCATCTGAATTGAAGTCATAATAGATGGCTTCTCGAATTTTAGGCGGAGAATACCAAGTACCTCTGCCATTATCATCCCAATTTTTTCTTGAAACATTACTGTCTGGATTGTAAAAAAAGCCATTAGTATCAATACAACCTGTATTATCCCACCAATGTGCTAATTCACAGAAATAATCCTGGCCTCGATGCCAATAGTAAACAGAATCAATTACTTCGCCTTTTGAATTAATTCTAAGATCTAAGAAATTACCAATATTTAATTGTAGATTATTTTCAAAAACACACCCATCTTTCAAAATTACCTTGAAATTAATTCTATGCTTTCCAGGAGGAGCTTTATATGAATTTCTAAAGTCGATTTTTCCATTTATTTCAGAGTCTTTATCGGAAACGATAAACCTATTTATTTGAGTACTGTTTAATGTAGAAAAGCTGGAAACTGAAACGTGAATTGAATCCAGAATGGCATTTGAATCAACAAAGCTTGCAGTGAATTTTGCCTTTTGAGATGCGCTGTCAATTAACCCCTTTTCAAATCTTAAATAATTGTTATTGTTTTTTTCATTGATGAAAGTGAAGAAAGACTTATATAATGAGTCAGATTTAAAATAAACGCCCACAGGATATGAACCACCTGTATAAGGCATATCAAGCTCAATAGTATCGGTTTGTGCGTAGTTTTTGTATTGCACCTCAAAACGACCAACCGCAGAGTCCACAATACTTGAATCAAGCCAAATTCTAATTTTGTTGGTAATCAAACAGTTTTCGCTGTAAGTCTCCCATTTAAGAAGACTGTCTTGAGCTTTCGCCCCTGAAGAAAACAGGCTCAGTATTGCAATAGTTGAAACCAAGAGAGATACTGCCTTTTTCATAAATCTGATTTTCAATCAAATTTAGTCTAAGTGCTACCTTTTGTCTTGACTTCATTTAGAACTTCAGACTCGGTATTATTTCTTCTTTTGTCAGTAAAGATCCCAATTGCCCTTATTGTAATATTGGTACAAAACTGGGTTAGTTAGGGTGTTTATTTCAATTCCAGTAGTGTCGGTTAAGGGTTTTCCAAAAGAAAAAATATGGTCTATTGATTCAGGGGTCATCCATTTAGTTTTGATATGGCTAGCAGCAAGTTCAGTTTTGATTTTTGTTTTCAATGCATTTTTCCATTCAGCCTTTTTAGATTGAATTTCAAACTGATATTGAGATTTAATTCCCATAACCCAGCCCCATTGGCCAAGGGTAAGCACTTGGTTTTGTATTGGAATGGTTTCAAATCCGGCTGATTTGATAGTTTTTTCAATGCAATAAAATGCTCGCGTTGCATAGTAGGGGCTACCAGCCTGAGTAATTATTACCCCATTAGGCCGTAATCTTGAATTTGCCAAAAAGTAAAAGTCTTGGGCATAGAGCATTCCAAGATCAACCGTTTTTGGATCGGGTAAATCCACAATTATGGCATCATATAAACTTGAATCAGATTCCAGAAACTTTTTTCCATCACCATTAAACACGTTCACTTTTGGATTCCAAAGCGAGCTATCATTAAGCTTTGTGAAAAGTGGGTTCTCTTTAGCAATTCTCGTCATTTCAGGATCAAGATCAACCATGGTTATTTTCTCGATATAATTGTATTGCAAAAGTTCTCTTGCTGCACATCCATCGCCACCACCAATTATCAATACATTTTTGGCTTTCGTTAGCGACATTACTGGATGAACAAGGGGTTCGTGGTACATAAACTCATCAAGTGTACTCAGCTGTTGATTATGATTTATGTAAAGCCAGAAATCTTCTTTCCATTGTGTAAGGGTGATTTTTTGATAAGCCGTTTGTTCGCTGTAAATCACTTTGTCTTTATATCTTATTTGATCTCCCCAAAGAATGATTCTATCTGAGAAAATGAAAGCCAAAACCAAGGTAGCAAGTACGATCAAGTTCGTGGTCCAAAGTCTCTTTTTTAAAGTTGGACTTACAAGCTTTTTTAGCTTAAAAAACATGAGAAAAGCGACCAAAAGATTAAGCGAGCCTAATGCAATTGGGGTATAAGAAAAGCCTAAATAGGGTAGGGCCACAAAGGCGAATAAAACGCCACCTATGAGAGAACCATAATAATCCTTCTCAAGAATAGAAGAAACATTGGTTCTCAGTACTTCATACTGCTCGTTTATTCGGGTTACCAATGGAATCTCAAGTCCTATTAAGAGCCCAATTGAAATGCTCATGGCGTAAATCAAAAATCCTTCGTAATAACTAAAGGCAGCTACAGAATAAACTACAATAGCCGAGAAGCCAACAAGCAAACTCAAAATACTCTCGAGTATAATGAACGTTTCAAGCAGATTTTTACTAAAGCGACGGCTTATTCTGCTGCCCACGCCCATGGCAAATAGCATAATAGAAATAATCAGGGTCCACTGTACCAATTGGTTGCCTAAAAAATAGGTAGCCAGCGTTGCCAATACATATTCTGCAACAATTCCTGAAATTCCGGTAGCAAATATGGCGAGCTTTAAAACGCCGCTATTGCTAAGTTTTAGCTTCATTTTTTATAGGGTCCAACTAATTAGAACGGCTCCTCCAATATAGGCAAAAGCCTCAACCAAGGCAGCGCCAACATTAGGGTGCTCTTGATTTACTATTTCGTCAGTTAGGTTTCGGGTTGGTAACAATATCTTATCTGTAAGAAACCTAGCAATTGGTAAAAACACAAAGCCTATTGAAACATCTATTCCAAGGGTGAGAAAATGGTCATACCAACTCTCAAAGTCGCCTTTTATTCCTGTTTTAATCAAAAAAGCAATGGCAATTAAAGCACCAGCATAGCCTACACCAACAGCAACATTATCTTTTTCGATTTCTTCATGAATATTATAAGGTGTTATTAAGTTGTAAACTTTAGCAGCTAAAAAGAATAATACTTGAGCCGCAGCCCAAAAAACAACTGCAGTTATAATTCCGCCACCTTGACCAGTTACTGCGCCGTGTATTATTAAACCAGTAGAAAAGTAATTGGCTGCTTCAATAATACCAGTTCCAAGGTTTCTGTCGGTTAGTATCTCTTTGCTCATAAAAAAGCCTGAGAATACGAATTTGTCATTAATCTTAGCTGAAATATTCAACAGGATAATAGCCAATAAACCATAGATACCTATGTTAATCAAATCATCTACCATTCCGTTTGATGGGCCAATAATGGCCCCTCCCAATGCCGTTACCAAACCAGCGTAATAGCCAACCATAGATGTGCTAAATGCCACATTATCGTTGTCAACCAATTCTCGGTTTACATTTATGTTCTTATTAAATATTCCATAAGCCATTTTGCCAATAAAGAACAGAAAAAAGGCACTCGCTAAGTATGTAAGGGTATTTAAAACTTCAAATAATTCCATTTTCTCTATCATTTATTATTTACCAAAACCACCGCTTCTTGATCTGTAACTGCTACCACCACTTCTATATCTTGAGCTTGACCTTGAGTTTCGTTCATTTCTTCTTGTGTAATAATGTGGCTTGGATTTTTTAGTATAATCACTATTGGTTCCATAGTAATTAGTTCCGCCAGTGCTTGGGCCATAATATGCTCTTCTGCCATAGTAGCTACCATAATAATCATTGTAATAACCACGATATGCGGGCCTTGCAATAAGATCGAACATGCTGCTCATAAACATGTACTTGCCATAAAAAGACCAAAAGCTTTGTCCGCTGCTGTTGGTTTTCCATTCACCATAACGTGGGTTGCCTACATAAGAACTGTAACCTGCAGGAGCTGGTGTTTTGTTTATTTCACCATCTTTTTTCCCAACAAGCTCCATTCCTAAATTATTCTCATTTTCTTTAAAATAGCTCTCCTTAACTTCAAGCCAATTGGTTTCGCTTTGAATAGGATCACTCAAAGAATCTATTGAACTTATTACTTGATATTTATGCATGTAGTCTTTAGACCAACCACTGCTCTGCACATCCATATCTGAGAGTATTATCGAAAAACTCTCGTAATCCATATATTTCTTAGTGAGCTCATCAATTGGACTTAATTTATATTCTGATGAGGTACTGGAACCGCTACTTCCCGTATTTACACTGCAACGAGACATCCCCATAAAAATGAAGATTAAACCAATTATAATTACGAATAAAAAAGTGTTGCTTTTTTTCTTTTTTTCTTCATAGTCTCTTGGTGCTCGTTTTGGCTGATCGGCCCTGGGTAAAATATTAGAGATTTCGTATTCCTTTATCACCTTACCGGCCGAGGCTTCAAACTCTTCATCGCCCCAGCGCTCAATTGAAAGCATTCGGTTACCATCAATATTTTCATAATCCCAATTTATGAAGGCATCCCAATCCGATTTTTTCGTATTTCGCCAGTAGCCGTTTGATTTTTCTGTTCTTATGTAGGTAATTCCGCCAAGGCTTACCTCACTTGGTGGCTCATCATTTTTAATAATGTATTGAGGCAGGTTTCTATCAATGGCCAATGGGCTTATGTTATCCCACATTGCCAATTCAATTTCATCATCCACTTCAACTGAGAGATATTTTTCTTCGTATCCGCTTGTAACCTTATATTCTTTAGTGTAATTCTCGTTGCCCCAGTCGTATTCAAATTCTTCTTTTACTTCCCATGTTTTAAGGTCGTAATCGAATAAATACCCCAAAGCAAGGTCGGTAACCCTGATATTTAAACTGTCGTATTGACTCATGATTTTGTTGGATTCATTCTTTTGCGAATATACCAACACTAGTACCCAAATGTGGCATGGATTTTTAAGAGCGGAAAAGCAGTTAAATCAGCGGTGTATTTGGCAGGTTATTTGAACATTAAGACTGTAATTGAGCTTGAAAGTGGAAACATTTATTTTGGTTTTTCAATAAAACTAAACATCTTGTATTCTGTTTTCTTCAAAAAATGAAGCTGCTTAAATATAAAATCCCCTTTTTTAAAGCAATAACGCTGTGTGCTATTTTGGTTTTTTTGGCCACTGCCTGTAAACAAAGGCAGGTTGAACTTAGCAAAGGAGAGGAGCGATTTGCTCAACCAATAGAAAGGGATTTTGAACAAATTTCTGAAGATGGAAAACTGGTGGTATTAATGGGAAATAGTTCGTCAAGCTATTTTATATACCGAGGCCGCCCAATGGGATTTGAATTTGAGTTGCTTGAGCTGTTTGCAAAAGACCAAGGTCTTGAACTAGAAGCCATAGTGGTTGATGATTTAAATGATGTTTTTGATCTTTTAAATGATGGAACAGGAGATATTGTTGCTGCCAGCCTTACAGTAACTAAAGAAAGAACCAACCAAGTAGCCTTTACGGATCATTTAATTACTACGCGCCAAGTTTTGGTACAACGAAAACCAGAAAACTGGCAAAAAATGAAATGGAATGATGTACGAAAACAACTTATCAGAAACCAGCTTGATCTTATAGGTAAAGAAGTGCACGTAAGGCGCCAATCTTCATACTACAGTAGGCTTGTAAGTCTTAGCGATGAGATTGGTGGGGATATAAAAATAAATACTGTTAAAGGCGATGTTGAAACGGAAGAGTTGGTGAAGATGGTGGCCCATGGAGATATTGATTACACTATTTCTGATGAGCACATAGCACTATTAAATGCTACTTACTATTCCAATTTAGATGTGGTTACACCCATCAGTTTTCCACAACAATTGGCATGGGCTATTAGATTGAATTCTCCCCAACTTCAAAAAGCATTAAACGATTGGATTAAAGCCAATAGAAAATCTTCGGATTTTAACCATTTGGTAATGAAGTATTACAAAAACCGTAAAGGCTATATGCTTCGTTCAAATAGTGGTTTTCACTCTCAATATGGAGGTAGAATTTCGATTTATGATGAGGCCTTTAAAACCTATGCTACACCAGCAGGTTGGGATTGGAGGTTAATTGCATCATTGGCTTATCAAGAATCTAAGTTTAATCATGAGCTAGAATCTTGGGCAGGCGCAAGAGGGCTAATGCAAATGATGCCAGAAACGGCCAAAAGGTTTGGAGGTGATTCATCAATGAATGCAGACCAAAACATTAAAGTGGGAATTAATTATTTGAACTACTTAAATAAATTTTGGGAAAAAGAAATTTCCGATTCAGCACAAAGAATTCCATTTGTGCTTGCGTCATATAATGCTGGTATAGGGCACGTTTTAGATGCTTGTAGGTTGTCTGAGAAGTTTGGCAATTCAAAATATGAGTGGGATGCCGTTTCGTACTTTTTATTAAATAAAACGCAAAGAAGATTTTATACAGATCATGTAGTAAAACACGGCTATTGCAGAGGGGCTGAACCAGTAAAATATGTTAGTGAAATTACTAATAGGTACGAGCAGTATATAAAGTTGATTCCCCTTGCAATTAATGAGCAGAACTTGCTTGCTACTAATTAATTAGCTATTGAAATAATTTTCTTGCTAACGCTTATATTCTCATTTTTTAGTGTAGCTAAATAGGTGCCTTTTTGAAGACTTATGGCAATTGATGCATGAGCATTAAGTGGTAATTGCTTTATGAGCCTTCCTTGTAAATCATGAATTTCTATTAAAAAGTTTTCAGATTCATTATTCTCAAAATTGAATTTTCCATTTCTTGAATAACTCGGGAAAAGGTTTACATCATTTGGCCAGGCATAAGATATTGAACCAGGTGTGTAACTTAAATATTTAAATAATCCATTATTATCGGTTCCTAAATACACTTTGCCACTTTCGTTTACAGTAATGCATGATACTTCGTCGGGCAGGTTAGAGATGGTAGAATTTATTTTAAGCCACTTTTTATTGCCTGTAGACTCATCTAAAAACATAATTCCACCATTCAATTCAAATATGAGCCAAGGGTTACCCAAACTGTCAAAGGCAACGTCTTTAACCTCGTTTTGCCTATCTTTTATTTCTTCATTTGGCCAAACTATAAGTGTATCGCTATGCAGTTTCACAATGGCTGTATTCATAACGATCCACATGGTATCACCAGGTCCTTTTTTAACTGACTTAACTTGTGCATTTCTTAATCTATATGGTTTCTCGGCAAGGTCAATTTTATTCCATTTACCGTTGTTTTCAGTGTAGATTCTGTTTTCAGAAACTAAAAACATATTTCCGTTGGAATTGGCACCAATCTTGTCAATTTTCCAGTCTTCAATGGTTGCAATGTTAGCCGGGTTTCTTCGTCGAAAGCGTTTCACTCCATCAAACATTACCAAACCGCTATCAGTAGCCAAAAGCACAAGGCTATCACCAATTATGTCAATATCATTAACCCTAGGCAAGCGGTTGTTTTCTGAAGAATCAACCCCCATATATTCTATTTCTCTAAGAATAGGGGCTACAGGACGTTCTTGGTTTCTTAGAACATGAAGTCCATAATAGGTGTCAGTAAAGCTGTTGTAATCGGTAAAAAATATTCTTGTGCTTGCCTGCGCTTTTATATTATAAATTTCGTTCCCTTCAAAAGAATTAAAGCTAAACCAGGCCGAAGCTTTTTCGCCCCGTCTCCACCATTTTATAAAACCATCAAGGTAGGTACCAGCCCAAAGGGTATCACCGCTGTAATCAAGAGATTTAATAGTTACGTTCTCGTTGCCATAAATACTACTTGGCATAGTGTTGCTTTCAATAGAGCCATCAAATACCTCAAAATCAAAATACTGAGCATTGGCATTGTTTATATTGAAAAAAGCAGCTACAATAATTAGTAAAGGAAAGTGGTAGAGTTTAGCCTTGATTGATTCCATTGCTTAAATTTGGGCAGGTTTCAATTAATAATTTAAAATGTAAAGGTATGCCAAATAAGCTAAAAATTGGAGTCATTTTATCGGGCTGTGGCGTTTATGATGGTTCTGAAATACATGAGTCTGTTCTAACACTTTTGGCCATTGATAAACATGGAGCCCAAGCGGTTTGCTTTGCCCCAAACATAGATCAACATCATGTTATTAACCATATTGATGGTTCTGAAATGAAAGAAAAGCGCAATGTATTAATTGAAGCTGCTCGAATAGCTCGTGGAGCAATTGAACCATTAGACAATTTTGATGCAAATGAAATTGATGCACTGGTAATACCTGGTGGTTTTGGTGCTGCTAAAAACCTGAGTAAATGGGCATTTGAAGGACCTAATGGAGAGATAAATGAAGAAACCAAACAAGCTATTAATTCGGTTTACGAAGCTAAAAAACCCATAGGTGCAATGTGCATGGGACCTACAGTTGTAGCAAAAGCGCTTGCTCATAGGCAATTGGGGCAAAAACTAACTGTAGGCACTACAAGCTCGCCTAGCCCATATGATATTGAGGCAATAAGCAATGGAATGAATGCAACAGGAGCCAAGGCTCAAATGGCTGAAGTTTTTGATGTGGTAGTTGATAAAGAAAACAGAATTGTTACTAGCCCTTGCTACATGATGGAAGCATCAATTGCAATGATTAATGAGGGAATTGAGAAGTGTATTGCCGAAATGATAGAACTTGTAGACTAATTTGTAAGTTCTACATTTTTTTGGATAAACCTCAAGCTCTTGCACATTGACTCAAAGTGCTTCTTTTCAGAATCATCAAGCATTTCAATTTTTGAAATAAACACGCTTATTAAAACATTTGAACCTGCAAAAAAGAAGGTTAGGTCTTTTTTATTTAAACAAACGCTACCGGTATTTCCAGAGTCAAAGGTGTAATCCTGTGTAGATTCACAAAGGTTAAGGTACATGGTTAATATATCGTTAGTGCTGTTTTCACCATAAACCTTAATGCTTGCACCGCTATTTGGCACAATTACATTGAAGCCATCACCATTACCACTGCTGTCAATCGTTTTCCAATTTGTAGGAATGTCAATCTCAAATCCATATCTGAGGTTTCTCTTGGTTACCCATTTTTCATTGCCTTCTATGTTGTGGGTAATTACATCTTCTTCATTGTCAATGATTTTTCCATGCTTATCCGTTTGATGTAAAGGTTGCTCTAAATCATTCTCTTCACTTAATTCTGAGTTTTCAGAAGAATGAATGGTGGCAGAATTATTCTTACACGAAAAAATAAACCCAACCGATAGCAAGGCTAAAGTGAAAAAAGAATGTTTCAATGATTTTAGTTTATACTTATTATTGAATAGAGATTGTCAATTTCTTTTTTAATAAATTGATTTCCGCCAGAAATTGCCATGGTACTTCTCAAAAGAATCGGTTCAATTTTTTTGTGCTCTTTTACGGTAAGTACGCTTGAGTTTTCGTTGCCGTAGAGTTGATAAGTCCTTAGGCTTTCAATGCCGAGATCCTGATCTGTTACTTTCAAAACAAGTTTTTCTCCAGGCGTAGATTCAATAATTTCAAATTTTGTACAGCTCCCAGAGTTAGAGAACATGTGCCAATTATTGCCAGATTCATCAAGCTCAACTACTTGAGCAATATCTTCTTTTAGCTGTTTGTAAAATTCCAAGTCAGAAATTTTGCTCCATAGTGTTTCTTTACTACAGTTAAATTCTTTACTAATTTCATTTTTCTGTTCTACAGGAGAAACAAAACCTACTAGAATAAATGAGGCAGCAAGAACAGCCACCACTGATACAAAAAAAATAATCGACTTCACCTTTAACCTATCTGATGTGTGACAAATATATTTTTAATAATTGAATGAGCAAGAAATTTCGCAATTAAGTTGTTGTAAAACAGGGGCTAATTTGAGACTGGATGCACAACTTTGTGTTGTGAGTTAAAACTTGGGTGCTATAACATTGTTAACCTGATAATTGGTTTTTAATTGAAATGAAGCACTAGATATTTTGATTGTTTTGTTGATAAGCTTTAATATTACCTCTAGATTATTTGTTCAATAGGGACCGCAACTAGTTGGGCATTATTTACGCATTAACAATAGGAGTTTACCAATTATGCCAAATACACAAGGTATTCCAAAGTGGAACAATAGGTCCGCATTAAAATCAATAAGGCTTGATTTGGCTTCAGGATTTGGGGTGGCCTTGGTTGCTTTACCACTTAGTTTAGGAATTTCATTTGCTTCAGGTACACCACCGTTGTCAGGTTTAATTGCTGCAATTGTTGGTGGTTTGCTTGTGTCTTTTATATCAGGAACAGCAGTAGGTGTTAAAGGGCCCGCCGCTGGGCTCATAGTAGTAACAATTGGAGCTATGGAGTACTATTCTCAGTTTAGTGATAATATGCTTGACACTTATAAGTATGTTTTACCAATATTTATTATTTCAGGGGTTTTAATGACCCTAATAGGTGTATT
Source organism: Bacteroidia bacterium (assembly GCA_049115495.1). Taxonomy (GTDB): domain Bacteria; phylum Bacteroidota; class Bacteroidia; order CAILMK01; family JACPUW01; genus JACPUW01. The sequence goes on from JAGDZV010000002.1 coordinate 524,578, forward strand.
TAGGCTCGGAAAGATCGCTGATTTTTTTCCTGCGGCAGTGGTTAAGGGTATGTTGGCTGCTATTGGCTTAATCATTTTAACAAAGCAGCTAGGTGTTGCCTTTCTTGGTGAAAAAGGACCCTTTAGCGATTCAATGGATATATTGCAAAACCTAGAATATTATGTTTTAAATCTAAATCCAATTGTGGCAATTATCACGGTAAATTGTCTGTTACTTTTAATTTTTTTACCTAAGGTTAAAAATAAGATTATAAACATTTTACCACCACCTATGTGGGTTATGGTGGTTTCAATTCCGTTTGTATTTTTCTTTGATTTTAATCACGAAAGAGAAGTACAGTTAATAGGAGAAAGCCATTTGATAAGTGAAGCCCTATTGGTAAATATTCCAGAAAACTTGAAAGAAGGACTCTTATTTCCAAACTTCAAATTCATAGCAACTGCTAACTTTTGGCTTTTTGTTTTGTCGGTAACTTTGGTATCAACTATTGAGAATTTGGCTTCGGCAAAAGCTATTGAGAATTTAGATGTTCATAAGAGAAAAACTTTAATGAACCGAGATATGATAAGCTCTGGTATTGCAACTATAATTTCAGGTTTTATTGGCGGCTTACCCAGTATTACTGTAATTGCGCGCAGTTCTGTTAATGTTACGCAAGGCGCCCAAACCCGTTGGGCCAATTTTTATCATGGTTTATTGGTCTTCTTATTCATTTTCTTTTTTGGTAAGTATGTAGAGTTTGTTCCCTTGGCAGCATTAGCATCAATACTAATATTTACAGGCTATAAACTTACTTCGCCAAAAGTGTTTAAAGATGCTTACTTGAGGGGAGGGGAGCAGTTTGTTATAATTGCTGGTACACTCATCTCAATTCTTGAAGCGGGTCTTATTTGGGGAATCTTTATTGGCATTGCCCTTACCTTAATAATTCATTTACTCCGTTCAGGAATTAGTACCAGGCTATTTCTGAAATACTTGACTAGGCCAGGCATTAAAGTGATAAATGAAGGTGACGACTTCATTGTTAAAATAAAAGGGATTGCCAATTTCTTTAACATTCTAATTATCAAGAAAATAATTGATGAACTCCCACAAAAAAAACACGTGATGTTGGAGTTTAGCACTGCCCGCTTGGTAGATTATACAGTTTTGGAATTCGTTTATAAAAGAAGTTTTGAGTACAATGAGCAAGGAGGAAACATGGAGCTTCTTGGATTAGATGTACACCAAAGTTCAAGTCACCACCCTTGGTCTTTACACATAAATAGACCTAAAAGAAAGCTAAGGCTTAATAAAAGACAAAAGGATTTACAGCTTTATGCTTATAAAAATGGGTGGACATTTGCGCCAAGAAGGAATTGGCAAACAGCTTTTGTTGAGAAGTACAGATTCTTTTCTGGTAGGCCTGTAGAATTTGAAAAGAACATTATAAATGGTAGATACGAAGATTTAGATGTGTCTTTTCATATAAGTGATATAACCTTTGACGAAGGAGCCCTTTTAGCTACAGAGGTTTATCATACTACCGTTCAAATAATAGATTTGCCATTCTCAATTCCGGTTTTTAGTTTAGAAAAAGAACAGTTTGCCGATAGAGTGCTTGAGCTTGCTGGTTTTCATGATATAGATTTTGAAAAGCACGATAAGTTCTCAAAAAACTTTCTTCTTCATGGAGAAGATAAACATGCGGTTTCGAAGTTTTTTTCAAAATCTCTGCGACAGTTTTTTGTTCAACATGAAGTGTATCATGTTGAGAGTAACGGAAGCTCAATAATGTTATTTAAGTTTTTTAGACTTGCAAGTTTTGAAAACTTGGGCAAAATGGTGGCTTTTGGACACGACCTTTCAAAGGAACTTTTAAGGAATACAACTAATGCTTAGGTAAATATTCATCCGGAATTTTCATTCCTTGAACTTCATTTTCCCATGTGCAGTTTAAAATCTACCATCTTTTTCCGTCAAAGTAAAGTTGAAACATATTTACCCCTCTTATTTGAACTTCGCTTGCGTTTGGTTCATTTTTAATAACATAAGTACTTACAACACTAGATATATGTCCTACTTGAGCAGTAGTTCTATTTATTTCAATTTCATAAAACGAGTTTCTATTGCTGTGATTACTTGAGAGCTTAATAAACTCATCAAGATCCATAGTTATCTGCTTTGATGCATTATTTGATGTGGCAGTAACCATACTAAGGTTGGCCCCTGGATACCACAAGCTTTTAAACCTTTTCCAATCTTTTTTTGAACCAGCTTCTCCAGAAATTACTTCATATAAAGTGGAAATAATTCCGTTAATAGATTCAACGTCTTCTGTTTTCGCCTGTTTTACTTCGTAAGCTTTGTCTTGCGCATTTAAAGCAGTTAGAGTACACAGAAGTAAGAAAAAAGGTAGCAACTTTTTCATGTTGCAAAGCTACTACCTGATTATTTTAACATTACCTGTTCTGGTATAAGATTCACCATTTGAAGTTATGATTTCAATCTGATATAGATATACTCCAACCGGTACAAAACTATTGTCAATGAATTTACCATTCCAAGGTATGCCTTGGTTGGTTTCGTAAATTCTTTGTCCCCAGCGATTGTATATTTTCATGCTGTAACTGTTGGGAACAAAGGCACCTTTAGGGCCAAAGAAATCATTTGTACCTTCACTAAGCTCTGGGGTAAATGCTGTTGGAATGTATATTAATGGCTCTTGCGTAATGCAAAAAGTAGTACTCCAAGCAGTATTGTTGGTTTCACCTTGTTTCTCTACGGCTCGAACTCTATAACAATTTGTCATAAAAGTGTCGTTAAGGTTGGTATCAACAAAAGCTCTTATACGAGAGTCAAACTCATCTAAGTAAAATAGATTTATTGAGTCTGTACCTCTATACACTTCGTATCTATCTACACTGTCTTTCCAGATTGAATATGCATTCCATTTTACTGAGTTTGCCCTCAATAGGTTTCCACCAGTAATTACCATAGGGCAAGCTTCATTACTTAAAACACCTTCATTTTTACAGTTATCTTCGGCAGCAATCTTATAGCAGTAATACTTGCTGTCATTCATTGAAATGGTATCAATTGTACTTTGGTTACTGGCATCAACTCTTTTTACAATCGAATAGTTATCCTGGCTGGCCGCTTTGCGTAAAATCTGATAATACTTTAAGTCAGAAAGACCATTTTTAGTCCAACTTAGTCTTACACCTGAATTGTCTAATAAAACAGAAGCACTCTGCAGTTGCACAGTGGCTTCAATACTTCTATCAATGCCAATTGTCGTATCATTATTTGATTCTGAAATGAGCCCCACTGCATTACTAATAGCCTTTACTTGGTAATCATAAATTGTGGAATCACAATTCATTGCACTATCCATATAAACGAATACGCTGTCAAATCGAGCGCCATTGGTGCTCACAGCTGCTATTTTATTTCCATCTCTTACAATTTCAAATGAGTCAACTTGCCATCCTTTGTAATTCATCCATTTTACCTGAGTAGCCGAACCTTCTTTACTTGCTTCAATTGCCACCAAATGATGATCTTTTGAAGGTACAGGTTGAGAGTTACCGCAAGAATCAGTAACCCCAATTCTAAACTGCCAAGGGTTGTTTACGGGAATTGGAAGGGCGTTAGTACTGTATGTTAATGCTGTAGTTTGGTCGAGCAAAGTATCCCACACATTGTCATTGAAACGTTTGTATTCAATGGTGTAGAATTTAGCATCTTTTGATCTTGAAGGGTTCCAGCTAATCTCAATATCATTGCTTTTTACTGTAACCAATTGCATTGTTGTGGTTTGTGGTAAAGTGGTATCAAAACCAATTACATTTTCTATATCTGATGATGCTAAGAATCCTTTTGTTGACACGGCTTCTACTCTAAAGTTAATTGATTCTCCGCACCCTACAGTTGAATCTCTAAAGGCAAAAGAATTGCCAGAAACTGTACCAATTTGATTAAAAGTGGCTCCATCAATACTGCTAAATATTTTGTATTCTGAAACATCAAATCCAAAATACTCACTCCAAGTAAGGTTCGATGATAAATTAAGATTTTCTACATCAAGTTGAATAGGAGAGGTTAACAAACTTGAGTCACCATTGGCATCGCAAGTATTTACAGCTACAATTCTGTAGTAATTGTACTTAGTTAAATTAGCAGTAGTGTGGGTATAGGATGTATCATTTCTACTGTTTAAACTGGCAATTAAGTTATAATTGGGTAGTATGGTGTCTGCTCCGTAAACTCGGTAGCCAGTTACATATGGGTCTTGTTTTATTCTAACTTTATTCCAAGTCAGTTCAACAGTTCCGCCAATATCTCCTGTAGCAGTAACACTAGTTGAAACTAGGCTAGGCGCCAAAGGCTTAGGTCTTACCTTTTGTATAAAGCTAATACTATCTGTTTGAGACGATTGCATTATGGCATCATTGCTCGCAATGATTCTGTATGAATATGAAGAACCACTTACTACATTGGTGTCTGCAAAAGTGAGACCCGGTGCCAATACTGTGTCAATAATTCTAAAAGGTCTTCCGTCTACGCTACGGCTTATGTAATAAGAGCTTATGCCATCTAGTAAACCTTCTGGCTTGTTCCAGTCAATATAAGTTGTGGCATCGCAAGTATCCAAACCTATGTTAAATATGAAATTCGTAATCGTATCACTGTAAGGTGATATGTGTTGGTTATTACAGCTATCAATTGCATTAATTCTATAGGTATAAATACTATCGGTTGCATTTAAGACGCTATCTATTATCGAATTAGCTCTAATTACGGTATCAATACTATTCCAACTGCCATTAATGAGCTTTTCTATAGTAAAGTACTTTATATCAGAATCAACATCAAAAGCCCAGTTTAATTCAAGCTGTTTATCATCAATAGCCGATGCAGAATAAAAGAGTGGTTTACTTGGCGAAATGGTATCAAACGGTGTAAGATTAAGATGATTTGAGATGGTAGCAATTGTGTTATTACCAGTTTGCTCGGCCCTAATTCTGTAAACAAGCTCTTGATTACATCCAATATTAGTATGAGTCAATTGGGTGTCTCCAGGGTTTGAGCTTCCTGCAAGTAACCAATCATCATCTTCATCATAAGGTGCAATTTGGTACTCAACAATATAACTGTCTACCGCATAACCCACAAAAGGATGCCAAGCCAAATGATTTTCAAAATTACCGGCATTTCCTTTTAACGCTATAGGTTTAAAAATAGTAGAAGCATTTGCGTTTAAGCACGAATCAAGAGCAACTACTTTGTAGGCAAACCTATTGCTATCAAGTTTTGCAGTATCAGAGTAATTAGAAACTTGCTTTTGCCCGGTAAAAAGTATAATGCCTTGTGTAAGGTATGCCGAACCATTTTTGGATTTTTCAATGGCAAACCCATAGGTGTCTAGTGAGTCAACGCCAACAAAATCAATTTCAATGCTTTTATTCTCGCTTATGGTAATGTTTCTAATTTCTGGTGCATCAGGTACCGTTAAATCAATGGCAGTCCCCATTGTTGTATCAGAATAAGCTTGGTAGCCATCAATATCTTCAGCAGCAATTCTGTAAATTATTGGTGTATTACATGGAGCAGGAAACCTTCTAAAAGTTGGATTATTTGCATCTACGGTATCAATATTCACAAAACTTCCTCCTAAGAATTGCTGCAAATTGTACTGCTCCACATTAAACCCTTCGTATTGATTCCAAGACAAATTGTGCTCAAGCTGACCATAACCAAACTGCATATCTATGGTTTTGTGAATGCTAAGCGTATCAGAAGATGTACCGCAAGAATCCACATTTACGAGGAAATATTGGTGCGTTTCTGTTTTCGTATTTATGCCTGAATGAGTGTATGTACTATCTGAAAGCGATAGGTTGTCTTGAAGAAGCGTGTAGTTGATTGAAGAAGTATTTTTATAATACAATCTTGAATATTCTATTTGTGCAGTACCTTCTTGTTTCTTCCAATAAATTTCTACTTCACCATTTACAGTTCTAGATTCTTGAACAGAAGCCGTTAAAACTCTTGGTACGGCAGTTTTATATGTATTTGCTTCAATAATTTGTGAATAGCTCTCGTTTGCGCCACCCACTTCAATTGCTTTTATACGGTATGTGTAATCTAAATGCTGGCTAACATTATCAGTATAATTAGTTGTTGTATTATTTAGTTGTGCTATTCTTACTTCATTATTACCGTTAATTGAGCGATAAACTTCATATCCGCTAAGACCGTTTTCAAAGTCATTATACGGCGACCAAGTCAACAAAAGTTTGTCTTCACAACCTATTTGAGCATCAGTTAATAGCATGGTGCTTTCAGATGCACTTTTATAATAACTAGAATTCTCGGTACAGCTATCTATTGCAATTAAAGCATAAGTCCAAATTGAGTCAGTAGAAACTTGATCTGTATAACTAAGCGTATTTAAAAATGTGTCTACAACTACATAATTTGTATTTTCTGACCTTCTAAATAGAACATATTTATTGGCATCGTCACTCTGACTTCTTGCCCAAGAGATATCAATTTCGTTTTGTGCTATTACGCTCACGTAGTTTATTACTGGCGGTATTGGACTAATAGTATCAAATGGTTTTAATCTAATTGTATCTGAGTAAGAAAATTCACTCGAGTTGTTATCTAATGCTTTTATACGGTAAATAATGGTATCAAAACAATAGAGATTCTCATGGATAAAACTTGTAGACGTTGCAGACAAAGTTTGTAATGTTGACCATTGACTGTTATCGTCGTCAAAAGTTTCAATTTCATACTCTTTAACGCTGAAACCTTTGTATGCATTCCATCTTAGATTGTTCTCCTGGTTTGCGCCTTCTCCGCTAAGTTGTATTGCGGTTTGAAGCTTATTGTTTACTGAACGATTTAGTACAGAACAAGAGTCTACTGCTACAATGCGATAAGAAAACGTATCGTTTTTAGCATTAATTGGCCTATGAAAAAACTCAAAAGTATTTGAGTTGTCATTTACAAATGAATCTAGCAGGCCAAAGCCATTGCCATTGGTATCTACTAGGATTTCATATTTATAAACATCGTCATCTGAGCTTTTATTCCATTTAAATTTAATAGTAGTATCATTTTCAACGGTGGTATAATCAACTATTGGAGATGACGGCTTTATGGTGTCAAAAGGGGTAAGAATAATATCATTGGTGTAAACAACTCTGCTAGAATTTCTTTCTTTTACCTTTAATCTATATTCAACCGGCACATTACAGCCGAGATTGTTGTAGGTAATATTTCTACGAATTCTGTCAAAAGAAGATTGCGTTTTCCAAACACCGTTTTCTTTCGTTTCTACAATAAAGCTATCAACGAGAAAACCAGTGTAATTAGTCCATTCAATTCTATTTGACCGATTTCTGGCTTGGCCGGTTAAAAACGAAAGGCAATGAATCTCATTGTTAGGTGAGAAATTTTGGCCGCAACTATCAACAGCTAGTACACCAAAACAATAGTTTAATGAGTCAGTTTTTGGAGTTTTAACCAAAACAGTAAACGTATCGGCTCCTGAAAGAGCATGGTTACTAATATCAGTATTTTGTAATACGCCTGTGTTGTAAGCAAGCGAAACTACCAAGTAATCTTTAACATCACTATCTGCTGACTTTTTGAAAGTTACATATGTAGAATCCTCACTATAATTCGATGCTGAAACTACATCAATTGCTGAAGGTGCTATTGAGTCTTTTGGTAACGTAAAAACACTATCGCTTAGGGCTATGTATGGTGTTCCTGTTGTTTTTTCTTTAGTAGCAATTCTATAGAAATATGTAAAACCGCATAATGTGTTCTTTTGGTCTAGATAAGTTGAATCAGAAGCACCAAGAGCGGCAATATTTACCCAATTTTGATTTATGGTGTCAAAGCGTTGAACAAATTGGCTGTCAATGCTAAAGCCACGATACTTGTTCCACCTTAGTTTTGATGCGCGTTGGCCATCATATCCTTTTAAGTTTACAGTGCAATGCTTTAATGAAGTATCGCCTGCATTGCCACAACTATCTTGTGCAATTACTCTATAGCAGTAATTATTGTTGCTAGTGGTTACAGAATTTACGTCGCTAAAAACAATTGTATTGGTATTAAGTGGAGTTGTAGCTATCTGTGAAAAGCTTGCGCCATTGGTAGATCTTATAATGCCATATTGATTAACTTCATTTGAGCTACTTTTTCTAAAAGTTAATTCAACCTTATTGTGATCCATTACACTTGCATTAAGTATTGTTGGTGCTCCTTGTGGCGGAGATGTATCAATTGTGGTTGATGAAACAGTATCAGAATAGTGAATGCAGGATTTATATTTTGTGGTATCAACAACCTTAATTCTAAAGTCAGTATTCAAAATGCACGATGAGTAATCTAAGGTAGTGTTGGTTGTGCTATCAGTAGGTATAAAACTATTCCCCGTTTTCTTTTCAAGCACGTATCTGAATGGTCCGTCGCCGTAGCTATTCCAATTAAAACGTAAACTGTTATCGTTAATTTCTGAGTAACTAAGTCCAACGGTGGTCAAACTATCAGACCTAAAACCTTCTAATCCACATGAGTTTTCAATTCTTAAATAATATTTAACGTTTGCGGCATAGGCGTCAACAACAGTGGAGTCGAAGAACCCAAGCGCCGTTGAATCGGTAAACTTTCTAATTTTATTTCGACTACCATCGGGATCGACCCTATAAACATAAAGGCCTTTAAAGAATTGTACATTCTTTAAGGTATCCCATTTCACTTCAATAATATTTTTCGAAATACGATTTAAGCAAGTAATATCTGGTGGTGTATAAATCTTTCTACCTCTTACGTAAACCGAATAAGTTCTTTGAACAGTATTACAGCCTTCATCAGCTAAATTAATGGTAAAAACGTGCGGTGATGTATATGTAATATGATCACAAGTTGGAACCCAAAAGAATTCCTGCTCAGCGGCTTTAAAACCAGAAGTGTCATTAAATTTTGCAAAAGGTGGATTTAAAGTAGAACCAGCACCTCCAAATATGCTTCCGTTGGCCGACATGTAAACCGTATCTGAATTATCAGCCGTTTTAATGGTGAATTTTACCGTGTCAAACGGATCTACTTCAATAACTGAGTTTCCTGATTGTGTAAAATAAGGAGGCGTATTTGTAACGTTAGGGCAATTGCCGGCTACAAATTGTAAATCTCGTCTTACAGATCCCAGGTATGTGGCTTTTCTCGTAACGGGGTCAACCCTGTATTCTTCTATTTTAACAGCAATAACATAATTACCTGCTGATCTAGGGTTGGCTTTCATTTCGCCCGTTGTGGAGTTAATACTTATGGCCGAGCTTGAACTTCCAAATGGCCGTGAAACAGAATAACCACTTTGATAAATAACCTCGTCATAAGTTGTATTGTACGCTGGTGCTGTTCTAGTGCTGCTCGGTCTTGGTATTATGGGAGCGCAATTGTCTGGCGATAAAGGGGTAACCAGTTTAAAAACCAGTGAGTCGCCATCGGGGTCAAAAACCACGTGATTAAAGCTGTTGGTAATTCCTGTACAGAAATAAGGTACTGGAACCGTCAAAAACTGCGGCGATGAGTTTTCGAATTTGTGTGGTGGTACTTCGGCGGTCCACACCATGCCAAAGGGGTTTCTGTTATTACAACTACCCGTGTTACAAGAATTATTGTTGGTGCTAGAAACACAGTTTTTTAAGTTGGTTATGTTGTAATTTCTAGCGAGTCGAAACCAGTTTACGATATAACCATCAGGTGCACTTCCCAGCACTACTGTATCTATGTAGCGTCCACTTTGTATACAAACTCCGCTAGGTGTTACACAGTTTGGTGCTTCGGGTTTTACCGTGTCAGCAGTATTATTATACAGGTTAATCGTTCTGTTGTTTATGAATATGTTTTTGGTTTTTTTGTAATAAACCCAATAGGTAATGCTTGGGTCAATAGCTGCTTGTCCGTTATTGCAATCACGATACACCAAAAAGGTAAGTTCGTAGGTGCTATCTTTAAGGTGGCGATAAGTTAGGTCACCGCCCATTAGGTGGGTTCCTTGGCTCATTTTGCCTAAAAATAAGAAGGGAATTAAAAGTAGGAGGCGAGTAATTCTATTCATAGGAAAGTTAAACAAATCAACACGTTAGTACAATATTCAAATGTATGACGGTTTGAATTTAGATAAAGTTGTATTTGTGGTTGTTAAGCTTTTTTATTGGTGATTATTTATAAGCAGGTGCTCATGGTTTCTAGCAGAAATCCAACTACCGCAATTCAAAACCAAATTGATGGAAGAATTATCTATACTTTTAAGCTGATTTTTCACAGTGAAAAAATGTTTGGCAGTATAGGTGATGTCTATCGGAAATCCTAGTTCATTCATCATTTTTAGCCACTCTGCTCTAATAGTAGAATTAATGCTGCCAAATGATTTAGATGTGGTTGGTCGTATAAATTTAAACTGCTTTTTATTTATGCTTACTCTTTTACCAAATCTCTTATTGAATTTTGTAATCAGGTCTAAAGCTGTGGAAAAGAACTCCTCTTCGTTACCAGCTATCAATGTGATAAAATATTTTGGAAACTGACCATCTAAACTCAATGCGATGTAGGTAGAAATTGCTGTAATTCCTGTTCCTGAATCAACGAAGATGTTGTCAAATTTTACATTATTATTTTCTTGGTGGTGGATGATTTCTTTACCGAGACTTAGCAAACCTGGAATAGATTCTATTTGGCATGCACCTTCCTTAATCACAAAAATAGCTTCACAGTTTAGCTGTTCTTTATAGTATGTTTCATTTTCACCATTTGTAGAATCAACTTTAAGAATGTCTGTATTTAAAATCTGCTTAATCCAAGGTGCATTTCCTAAGTTTTCAGACTTTGAATCTGGTAAGGCTAATATTGTTTTTTGACCACTTGAGTTCAATAAGGCTGTTATTCCAAGAACGTTATTGGAATTTAAACTACCTTCTACTACAATAATGCTTGGTTTTTTTTTCTTAATCTCAAAGTACAACGACGCAAATTTTCTCGCTTTACTTCCTCCAATGCCAATTCCCAATTCATCATCACGTTTCATGTAAACCGAATTGTGATTAAAATAAGTGCTTATTTGATGGATTCTACTATGTTGGATAAGCTCTAAAGAACAATTTTGTTCTATTATTTGGTCTATGGTCATAGTCAAAAATAAGAAAGCCCGACAGGGGATGTCGGGCTTCGTGCTTGGGTTTAGTTTAGGGACTTATGTATGACTCTATTTCTAGAATCACTTGCAAGGTCATTTAAGGTGTTGTAACAGACAAATTTTTTAGATTAAAGCGTCACTTTATTCAAGTAAGTGCATGTTTTAATCGTTGTATAAAACTTCATGTACTAAATACTGTTTCATTCATAAGTAATAAATCAACTTTGTCTTATGATACTTAATTACAAAGTTTTCGGTGATGAAAATACCGATGTTTTAATGATTTTGCATGGCTTGTTTGGTATGTTGGATAATTGGACAACATTGGCCAAAAAATTCGCCAAGAAGTATAAAGTCTATGCTATTGATTTAAGAAATCATGGAAAGTCGCCGCATAGCGATGTTATGAGCTATGAAAGTATGTCAGAAGATTTAAAGGAGTTTATGGAAGCTGAAGGTATTTATACCGCCAATATTATCGGGCATTCGATGGGCGGAAAAGCACTAATGACCTTTGGTAATATGTATCCAGAACATATAGAAAGAATGATAGTGGTTGATATTGCACCAAAGGCTTACGAGCCCAAGCATAATGAAATAATTGAAGCGCTTACTAAGTTACCATTAAATAAAATGAGCACAAGAGATGAAGCAGAATATTGGTTGTCTCAAAGAATTGAACAAGCCAGTGTAAGGCTCTTTTTGCTAAAAAATCTATTAAGAACTAAAAATGGATTTCAATGGAAAATGAACTTACCCGTTATAATTAAATTCTATCAAGAAATAATTGGGAGTATAAACATTGATAACGGATTCGAACGGCCCATTTTAATGGTATATGGCGGTAGTTCAGATTACTTAAACGAAGATGACATTGAAGAGTTAGACTTAGTTTATGATAATGTAAAGTTTGAACAAGTAGAAGGCACAGGTCATTGGGTACATGCTGAGAAGCCTAATGAGTTTTTTGAATTGGTCAGTAATTTTTTAGAGTCAGAGCTTTATTAGTTTGACCTAACAGTAAATTCAAAGCCTCGTTTTGCCCAAACAAAAGAAACATCAACTTGATTGGCCTTGCCTTCAAGATCAAAATTCATACTTTCACTATATGGCTTATCAACGGCCTTAACATCAAACCTCACTACGTCTTGATTTTCATCATATTCATAGGCGCCCCATTGGTCAACCACGGCATTTAGAATAATGGTAAATCCATTTTCATTTGGTATTGAAAATAAACTGTATGATCCTGCACCTACTTCTATATTGTCTATTTTTACTTTATCACTAAATTCAATAATTGTAGCTTCATTAGCACCTGTTCTCCACACGGTATTATAGGGAACTAGGCTATCCCAAATCATCCTTTTTTTGGCAAATGGTGAGCTATAATGTATTGCCATTTGTATACCATTTTCACTTTCAGCAATTACTGACTTTGGCGGGCTTACTCTTTTGTTCAGTTCTTCGGCATTTGCCCATGCTTTATTTGTAGAATTAACTAAAAAAGGGTGTGTTTCTGATTCTGAAATCACGTTGGTTTCAGTTGTCTGATTGGTTTCTTTACAGGCGCTAAGTATCAATATTGAGATTGATGCAACTAGGATTAGTTTATTCATGACCCAAAATTAGAGGTAAATTAATGTATTAGCTCACTTAAAAATGCCATTCAATTAAATTTGCGCCCCAATTTCCATTATGTCATTACAATCTGAAATTAATAGGCGAAGAACTTTTGCAGTTATAGCCCATCCTGATGCTGGTAAAACTACTTTAACAGAAAAGTTATTGCTTTTTGGAGGTGCAATTCAAGTAGCAGGAGCTGTTAAAAGTAACAAGATAAAAAAAACAGCCACCTCAGATTTCATGGAAATTGAGAAACAAAGGGGAATCTCAGTGGCAACCTCAGTTATGGGGTTTGAATATGAAGGGCTAAAAATTAACATACTCGATACTCCAGGTCACCAAGATTTTGCTGAAGATACATACAGAACGCTTACAGCGGTAGATAGTGTTATTGTTGTTATTGACGTAGCAAAGGGAGTTGAGCCGCAAACCGAAAAGCTTGTGAAGGTTTGCAGAATGCGAGATACACCCATTATTGTTTTTATAAACAAGCTAGATAGGGTAGGAAAAGATGCATTTGACCTTTTAGATGAAGTTGAAGAGAAGCTAGGTTTAACTGTTAGGCCACTTAGTTGGCCTATAGGCATGGGGCCAGATTTTCTTGGGGTTTACAATCTCTTTGAAAATAATCTAGTACTCTACGAACCCAATAGTAAAGAATCGAATAAGGTAGAAATAACCGATCTTAACGATGAAAATGTAGATGCACTTTTAGGCAATCAGGCGGATGAACTAAGGGAAGAAGTAGATTTAATTAATGGTGTTTACGATGAGTTTGATCAAGAAGAATATTTAAACGGCAAAATTTCGCCAATATTCTTTGGTAGTGCGGTAAACAATTTTGGTGTAAAAGAGCTGCTAAATTGCTTCATAAATATAGCCCCTACGCCGCGCCCAACAAACACAGAAGAAAGACAGGTGAATCCTATTGAAAACAAGTTCACGGGTTTTGTTTTTAAGATTCATGCCAATATGGACCCAAAGCACAGGGATAGGTTGGCATTTTTACGAATTAATAGCGGGGTTTTTCAGAGAAATACCAACTATCTGCATGTAAGATCAAAGAAAAAGTTGAAGTTTAGTAGCCCAACCGCGTTTATGGCCGACAAAAAGGATGTGGTTGAAGAGGCTTTTCCTGGTGATATTATTGGATTACATGATACGGGAACTTTTGTTATTGGTGATACACTTACAGAAGGCGAAACACTAACATTTAGGGGGATTCCAAGCTTTTCGCCTGAAATGTTTAAATATGTAGAGAACGGAGATCCAATGAAATCCAAACAATTGGCAAAAGGTATTGACCAGTTGATGGATGAAGGGGTTGCGCAATTATTTATTACGGCCACTGGGAGGAAAATTATTGGAACAGTAGGTCAGCTTCAATTTGAAGTGATTGAATACCGATTAAAACATGAATATGGCGCCACCTGTATTTGGGAACCCTTATCAATGTATAAGGCATGCTGGATAACAAGTGATGATAAATCTAAACTTGAAGAGTTCAAAAAAGTAAATGGCCAGTTTATGGCAAAAGATAAACACCAAAGAGATGTTTATATGGCAAACTCGCAGTTTAGATTAAATATGGAAAGGCAAAATTTCCCAGAAATCAATTTTCATTTTACAAGCGAATTTTAAACGAAAAATTGAGCAGGGTCTTGGTTGTAAATTTTTGTCATTAATTCATAAAGCTCCTTATGTTTAGCCTTAAAATCAACAGGTTGCTCAAAAAAGTGTTCTGTTGAAACTGCGAAAAATTCATTTTCGTTTGTACTTCCATAGGCCCTTATGAAATGATCTGGGTTCAATTTCATTTGAGGTATTTCAAGCTCTGCCAGCCTATTCCATTCCTGTAAGAGCCTTGGGTCTATAAAAAGGTAATGTTTGTTTTTGATGAAATTTTCAAAATATACCGCATGAGCAAATTCATGAATTGCAACGTTTACTCCATCATATCTGTCAATAATTCCTTCGGTAAAACTGCTCCATGCAATTGTAATTGAACCTCTTAAGTCAACTTCGCCTTTGTGATAATTTTTCGTGATTTTCGAGTAGTAGTCCTTTGGGAATATTCTGATAAACCTAAAATGCGGGAGAACAAATTTTTTCAACCCAAATGTAATTTTTATAGCCTCAGCACATAAAAGAGCTTTCATGGCTCCAAAAAGTTCTAGCCCATCATAGGCAATAAATCTTTTGTTCGCCATAAAATAGGCCAACCTATTTCTAAACTCTTGTTGTGCTTCACTATTTAAATTAGCATAATAAGGGAAATGCAACTCTAAAGCTTCAATTTCCGATTGGGTTAAATGAAATCTTTTTGTTTTCAGGCCAAAAGTGGCCGCAGTGTCTTGGTCTCTTACTACATGTCTAAAAAATAAAAATGCAATAGATATAATTGTGAGATAGAAAATAGGGCGATTTGATTTTTTAAAATTAGACGAAATTGTTGCGGCAAATGTATCATGTGCCTAATATTGAAGTGTTTTTAAAACAAAAAAAGAAAACTACAAATGGCTGCTATTAATAAGGTATACTTGGTTGACGATGATGAAATAAACAATTTCATTTGTACAAATATTTTGAGAAAAATTAGCTTCTGCGATGATGTAGTAGCTTATGAAAGTGGAACCGAAGCTATAGACGCACTAAAAGATGCCATAAACAATGGGCAAAACGATATTCCTGATGTTATTTTTCTCGATATAAATATGCCTATTATGAATGGTTGGGATTTTTTGGAAGAATTCAAGGGGTTAAAGTCGCAAATTGAAAAGAAAGTATCTTTATTCATGCTTTCTTCTTCAATCTATCAGGCCGATGTTGAAAAATCCAAGCAATATGATGACGTAGTTGATTTTGTAACCAAGCCTTTAAATGCAGATGTATTAAATGATATTAAGAACAAGTATTTTTAGATTTTTTGTAGTTCTATTTTCTTTTTCATTTTTCCTAATTATTCAGAGTTGCGGCGGTGCCTGTGCAGGGAACTGTGGCAACGGCGAATGCGAACAAGGAGTTTGTGTGTGTGATGAAGGATGGGAAGGCACAACCTGTAATACGAGTTGGTCTGAGAAATTTATCGGTTCATACGAGGGCAAAGACTGCTACGACTCAGGTGTTGTGAGATATACTATTAATCAAACCAACCGTCCTGATAGCATCATTTTCGACAATCAATTTCATGCAATTGTTAAGGATGGAGATAATCTGATTTTTCCGGAACAAGAAGCCAATACCGATGGTGTTGATTTTATATTCTCAGGCACAGGTAATATTACAAGTAGCGGCGTAGATATGCAGTTATTTTCAAAATACCCAACTTTTGAAATCAAGTGTGAGCTTTCGCTTGAAAGAACCAATTAGGTGTAATTAACATGAAATAAAACCTACTTTTGCAGGCCGATTTTAATTAGAAAAATGGCCTTAGAAAACGTAAGAGTAAGATTTGCTCCAAGTCCTACCGGACCACTTCATGTTGGTGGTGTAAGAACAGCCCTTTACAACTATTTATTAGCTAAAAAACATGGCGGAACTTTTGTATTAAGAATTGAGGATACCGATCAAAAGCGCTATGTTGAAGGAGCCGAAGATTATATTAAAGAAGCTTTGGCATGGGCAGGAATTGATTATGATGAAGGTCCTGGAAGGGAAGGCGAATACGGACCGTATAGACAGTCTGAAAGAAAACACCTTTACAAAGGATTTGCTGACCAGCTAATTGAGAATGGCAAAGCCTACTATGCTTTTGATTCAGAAGAAGAGCTTGTTGCCATGCGCGAAAGGCTAAAAAAGGCGGGTAAGGCTGCGCCCAAATACGATATGTTCGTAAGGGAATACATGCAAAATTCATTAACACTTTCTGCAGATGAAGTTAAGAATAGAATTTCTGAAGGGCAGCCATATGTTATTAGATTAAAAGTGCCTAGAAACGAAGAGGTTAGGTTTGAAGATGAGATTAGGGGCTGGGTGAGCGTGAAAAGTGAAGAAGTAGACGATAAGGTTCTCTTTAAGGCAGATGGCATGCCTACTTATCATCTTGCAAACATTGTTGACGATCATTTAATGAAAATTACCCATGTAATTAGGGGTGAAGAATGGTTGCCTAGCGCTCCATTACATGTACTTCTTTATGAAGCCTTTGGTTGGGATGCTCCAAAATTTGCGCATTTGCCATTGATTCTAAAACCAGATCCAGTTACATATATAACAAAACGAACTAAACAGCAGTTTGCAGAGCAATTTGCTCTTGAATATGCTGAAAAAGAAGGAGTTGCATTTGAAGATGTGCATAAAGTAGTGGGGCAAATTTTTTCAAACCCAAAAGATCTCAATAATCAACTACGATCAAACGACAAGGATAGCAATTCTAAAAAGTCAATTAAAGACTTTTTGAAAAAAGCCATGTATGGAAAACTAAGCAAAAGAGACGGCGATAGATTGGGCTTTCCCGTATTTCCGCTAAGCTGGGCTGAGCATAGCATAACAGGTTATCGTGAGTCAGGCTATATGTCAGATGCATTTTTAAATATTTTGGTAATGCTTGGTTGGAATCCAGGAACTAACCAAGAAGTATTTTCAAAAAATGAGTTGATAGAAGCGTTTTCCTTACCAAGAGTAGGCAAATCAGGAGCTAAGTTCGATCCCGATAAGGCAAAGTGGTATAACCAACAATTTTTAAGAAGAACTGATAGCAAAGCGTTTGTAAAGATGCTAAAGGAAGAAGTTGAAGAAAATGGGATAAAAGCAGATGATAATTATATAGAGAAAGTAATTGAAATCATAAAAGAGAAAGCAACTTTTAGTTCTGATTTTTGGGAATTAAGCTCATATTTCTTTTGTGCTCCACACGAATACGCGCAACATGTAATTGATAAGAAGTGGGATTCTGATGCTCAGGTACTTTTTAAAGCTTTGGCTGACAAGTATGATTCAATAAACAATTTCTCATCAGAAAATGCCGAAATGGCATTTCAAGCAACTGGAGCCGAACAAGGGATTGAATCAGGTAAGTATATGCAGCTATTGCGAGTTATGGTTACAGGTGTAGGAGCTGGTCCTGCTATTTACGAAACTCTGGCTCTAATTGGAAAGGATGAGGTAGTTTCTAGAATAAATAAAGCCATTGAAAGTTTGGGATAATTTTATAAGGAACTTTGAATTATTTCTAAATCATAAAAAAACACCCATGATATTATCATGGGTGTTTGCATTATTGGTTGTATTAAATGCCTGGGTTTGTGATGATGCTTTTATTTCTTTCAGAACCGTAGATAATTTTGTTAATGGTTTTGGTTTAAGATATAATGTGGTTGAAAGGGTTCAAACCTTTACAAATCCACTTTTAGTAATTATCCTATTGCCTATTCATGCAATATTTAAAGGTATTAGTCAAGATGCTATTTACTATGAAAGTTTAGGATTGTCATTTTTGTTACTGGGTTTATTCTTGTACTTACTTAACTTGCTTATAAAGAGTCTATTAAATAGATCAATTGTACTTTTCTTACTCTGTATTAACGTTCCTATTATTGATTTTTTCACATCTGGTTTAGAGAACTCAATTAATTATGTATTGACCGTAATTGTTTTATTAGCGATAGTTAAGAACAAGCCTAATTCAATTGCCTTTTTTTCAGGAGTAATGGTTTTAAGTAGACTTGATCTGTTGATATTTGTTCTTCCATGCATAGCATATTATGCAATTTATGAGAAACGAAACATTAGTTTATTCTCTTTTTTAGGGCTTTTTGTTTTTCCATGGGCCGCATGGGAAGTTTTTTCTCTAGTTTACTATGGTACACCAATACCGAATTCTGTTATAGCGAAAGTTGGTTTCGATCCATCTTTCAAGAGCGTAGTGTACAATGATTTGAATTATCTTTTCGGTACTTATTATTGGTATCCAATTGCATTTTTAATGCCGATTGTATTGTTTCTTAATTTGGATTTTAAAAAGAATTCCCAAGGCTTTTTTCTAATTGGAGCATGCGCATATCTGCTCTTTCCTTTTTTAGGCGGGGGAGACTTTATGGCAGGTAGATTTCAAACAGTACCCACCTTGGCATTAATCGTTCTAAGCGGGGTTAATGGTTTTAAAATGGATTTTAGAAAAGTTCTTGCTCTACTTTTAGTTGTTTTTTTTGTGCATCCGAACTCTCTCATAGGGCAATTTGAAAAAACGGCCACCAAAGGAAAAAAGAATAATGTTTTTAGCAAAGTAGCTGATGAAAAGATGTTCTACTTTTACAATACTTCATTAATGAGGAAAACCCTGAAAAGGGAAAGTATAAGTCACACGTGGTTGAAATTAGGAGAAATTGATCTGGGCGAAAGAGATATGGATTCTGTGATAGTTTGGCTAATGGCTGGTTTTAAAAGTTATTGTGCTGGATCCAACAAATATATAACTGACAAGATTGGATTGACTGATCCATTGCTATCTAGACTTCCTTGTAATGAGCCAAACGAATGGCGACCAGGACATGCAACTAAAAAATACCCAAAGGGATACCTTGAAACAATTTTAAATACTGAAAATTTAATTGAAGACGAAAAAATCAGGGTGCTCTATGATGATATATTGCTTGTAACAAGATCTGAAGAATTGTTTACAAAAGAAAGGTGGGCGGCAATTTGGAGATTAAATACCGGTTACCATAAAATAGAGCGGGGTTATGAGTAACCAATTATTCATCTCATCTTTGCAATCGCAAAATCATAAAATGAAGATTTCAGTTGTAGTGCCAGTAATGAATGAAGAAGAGAATGTTAAGCCTCTTTTCGATAACATTAAGAATGCACTTAAAGATTTTGAATACGAAGCTGTAATTGTTGACGACGGTAGTACTGACAGAACCGTTGAGTTAATGAAAGCTGAGGCAAATGACCAATTTAGAATTGTGGTTCTAAAGAAAAATTATGGCCAAAGCACGGCAATGGCAGCCGGAATAGCAGAAGCTAGCGGTGATTACATCGCCACCATGGACGGTGACCTTCAGAATGACCCTTCTGATATTCCAATGATGCTGAAGATGATGCAAGAGGAAGGTTGGGACCTTGTCCATGGCAAAAGAGCCAACAGGCAAGATGGCATGTTTTTACGAAAGGTTCCTTCTAAAATTGCCAACTCAATTATTAGAAACTCAACTGATGTACATATAAGTGATTATGGCTGTACCTTAAAGGTGTTTAAAGCAGATATTGCAAAGAACCTGGGCTTATATGGCGAACTTCATAGATTTATTCCTGTATTGGCAAAAATGCAAGGTGCTAGTATTACTGAAGTTGATGTTAAACACCATGCGAGGCAGTTTGGAACTTCAAAGTATGGGATAAATAGAACCTTTAAGGTAATGAGTGATTTGTTACTCATGTTGTTTTTCCAGAAGTACATTCAAAAGCCAATGCACCTTTTTGGAACACTTGGAATATTTTCATTCATAGTGGGTATTTTATTAGGTTTAGGTTTAACAGTTTACAAGTTCGTGGCAAGTGCAGATATTGGTGATAGACCCTTGCTAATTTTTGCAGTTGGACTGGTATTAGGAGGAATTCAGTTGATAAGTTTTGGATTTATTGCTGAACTAATCATGAGAACTTATTATGAAAGCCAAGGCAAACAAGTATTTAGAATTAAAGAAGTAGCCGTTGGCCAAAAGCAAGCTTAAAAAAGTAGGTACAACAATTTTAAAGATTGTAATAAGCCTTGCTGCCGTTACCTATGTGTTTTACAAAATTGATGAAGAAACAAAAAGTGAAATTCTATCGGCTTTAAAAACGGCCAATCCACTTCATTTAATATTGGCATTACTTTTATTCAATGTCTCAAAAATTATTAGCTCTATTCGGCTCAATGGGTATTTTGAGTGTATCAATGTTAAGCTTGAAGAAATTTTTAATCTTAAGCTATATTATTTGGGCATGTTCTATAATTTGTTTCTGCCTGGCGGCATTGGCGGAGACGGATACAAGGTTTACTATTTACAAAAGAACCATGGCGGCTCCACTAAAAAACTCATTGCAGCAACCTTACTCGATAGACTCTCAGGTGTTGTAGTACTGGGTTTTTTAGCATTACTACTTGCTTTACTTTCAAGTTTAGATCAAATTGTAGCTGGCCAAAGTATTATTTTGATAGTTCTTTCAATTTTGGCATTTCCCTTATTTTGGTTTATACACAATAGGTTTTTTAATGAATTTAATCCTGAGTTTATTAGGGCATTGATCATGGGGTTTGGTGTTCAAATATCTCAGTTAGTTTGTGCGGCATTTATTCTGTGGGCTATTGATGCTCAGGGTCAATTCTTTGACTATATGACTTTATTTCTAGTATCATCAGTGGTTGCCGTTTTGCCATTTACAATTGGTGGAGTTGGAGCAAGAGAACTTGTAATGCTTGAAGGTGTAGTTCTGTTTTCTTCACTAGGTGCTTATAACGCGCAAGCTACAGCGCTGACATTTTCGATATTGTTTTTCGTGATCACGGCCATTTCATCACTTATTGGAATTATATTCAGTATTAAGTTAAAATGAAAAAATGTGATTACATTATAATCGGAGCAGGCCTGGCAGGTACAATACTTGCTGATTTTCTTTCGAAAAAGGCTTCGGTGGTGGTTTTTGATAAAGAAGCTGGTGAGTATGGAAGCAAGGTAGCAGCTGGAATATATAATCCAGTTACGGGCCGAAGAATGGTGAAGTCTTGGATGGTAGACACTTTTGCTCCTTTTGCATTAGATTATTATAGACAAAAAGAAAAAGAAATCAACCAAAAACTAATTGATGTAATTGATATTCAGCGGCTTTTTCATAATGTTCAGCAAAGAAATGAGTGGCTTGAAAGAGTAGACTTTGATCAGTTACAAGAAATTATTCGAGCACAAATTGAACCCGATTCTGAAAACCGGATTTGGTTCAAAGAGCACGGTGGCGTAACCACGGCAACTTCGTGGCGATTGAATACAGTAAAGTATTTGGATGCTTGGCATGGTAATTGGCTAAAGAGTGGGCAACTAATAAGGGAATCCATTGATTATGGCGATATCAAAGTCAACGGAGAACAAGTTAGAGTAAATGACATTGAAGCAAAACGAGTTATATTTTGTGAAGGCTGGAATATTGGCAAAAACCCATGGTTTGATTTTTTACCAATAAAGCCAAATAAGGGGGAGCTATTAACTATTGAAGCTAAAGGGCTTGACGTTAATGACATGGTTCAGAAACGAATATTTGTACTTCCAATAGGAGAGGATAAGTACAAAGTTGGTGCTACTTATGACCGTGAAAATCATGATTATTTACCAACGGAAAAAGCAAAGTGGTGGCTACTTGAAAGATTAGATAACATCATAAAAGTTCCTTACAAAATTCTGAGCCAGAAGGCGGGGATTAGGCCGGCAAGTGTAGATAGAAGACCTTTTGTTGGTCAGCACCCTGAATTTAAAAGCCTATTTGTTTTCAATGGTTTTGGTTCTAAAGGCGTACATCAAATGCCGTGGAGTGCCAATCATTTTGTTAAGGTACTAGAAGAAGGTGCTGAATTAAATAGTGAAATGAGTATTCAGCGATTTAGTGACCGCCAATAATCTGTTTTAGAAAATCTGAGGGCTCCATCACATTTATTTTACTGTAGTAAAAGCCGTTTACATCATCTGTAATAATGTAATTGGCATTGCAATTAAGGGCAGAATAGTACTGAATGCCATCTTCTAAATCATTGATTTTCGGATTTTTAACGGCCAATTTTGTGCAATTTTCATCAATTGTGGTGATTTTTAGGTGCTCTAGAAGAATCGATATCTTTTTCTTGGCTAAAGCTTCTCCATGTTTTTTTGTGGCGAAATAAAAAGCAATTGCAATTACGGTTGGTGAAGTATAAAGCGCAAAATTTGGTCTATCAGCCAAACTAAGAATTTTTGCCCCATAACTAAAGAGTGGATATTCCTTGTTTAATACGGCAACTAATACATTGGCATCAATAAATAATTTCATAGCCGCTTTAATTACCTTTCTCTAAATTCTTTTTTGGTTTTTGACCTGCTACGGGTTTTGTACTCTATTTCTCCTTCGGCAACCATATTTACCCAATCTGAGATTGGAAGATCGTCTAAGCTGTAAGTGTTGGTTTCGGTGGTTTTTCTAAGCAAAAACTCGCAAAGCCTTGATAGACTAATATTATGCTTTTGGGCAAAATCCTTGGCTTGCTCAATTACATCTTGATTAAAACTTAAAGTTACCTTGGCATCCATGGCGTAAATTTTATTCAAATATACAAAAGTTATACGTGTATTATTAAGATTTATTACGTACTAATAAAAACCGTAAATCCAGCCTTCAGTTGACGCTTTTGAAATGAAGCCTTCCTCAATTTTAAGCCTTGATCCTTTATTTTTATTGGCTTCGTGTGCTGCAAACAATGCGCAAAGCAATGCATCTTTTTGGTGTTCAGATTTGGCATTTTCAAGGTAAGGAGTTGCCCAGTTCCAAAATTCCTTTTGTTCATCCCTTTCTGTCTTTCCGGGTTTAAGATTTCCCGGATAACATTCAAAAGCATTTAAACCATTAGAAACTTCCGTACCGTCAAAAGGCATTTGATTAAGCATTACATTTTCATCTTTCAGGATTTGAAACACCCTGAGTACGAGAAAAGTTAGGCTTGTAAGTTGATCAAAGGTTGAAGAAAGCGGTCGTTTTTGGGTTTTTTCAAATAGGTAAGTTTCACTTTCTCTGTACGCTAAAGGATTAGCTATTTGATTATAAAAGTTTAGTGGTTTAATTTCATTGAGTTGTTTCATTTGCTCAACAAAGGCATTTGGAAACCTGAGCGGGGCATCTATGGCCAGAAATGAATGTGCGGTCTGCCTTGAATATTTAATGATATCAAGGGCAATTGATTGAGCCAATTCTTCTGCAGTTTTTGGTTTCTTGTAAGACTTAATGTCAAGAATTTCAATTCTTGAATCATTGGGTTCGAGTACAGCTAAAGCATTGTTTGCCCCATGCATACCACCAACATCCCAACCTATGTAAATTGATTTCTTCATTAACTATTTGGTTAACCAATACGGATAAACAAAGTTTTAATTGAAATTTGAATTTCGATTTAAGCAAATGAAAAATCCAATCTCACGAAGTATTTGGACAAAAGAAGGTGAAGAACCATTTGTTCAAATTATAGATCAACGTTTTTTACCACATGAATTTAGAGTTAATGATTTAAAATCGACTCGGGATTGTGAAAGGGCTATTAAAGACATGGAAGTTCGTGGTGCGCCTTTGATTGGAATTACTGCGGCCTTTGGAATGTACTTTGCCGCAAAAGAATCCCTAAAGCATGATGATGGGCAAACGTGTTTAAAAAAGAAAGCTGGTTTTTTAAAGCAAACTAGACCTACGGCGGTAAATCTTATGTGGGCGGTAAATAAACAAATGGACTTGGCCAATGCACATGGTTTTAATGAAAAACTTCCTAAAGCACTGTGGAACAATGCTGTTGTGTTAATGGAAGCGGATGCTGATGTATGCAAGAAAATAGGAGAGTACGGTCTTGATTTAATCAAAGAAATTGCCGCTAAGAAAAACGGTGAGCCTGTAAATATTCTAACCCATTGTAACGCGGGCAGCTTGGCTGTAATTGAATGGGGCACGGCAACGGCTCCAATTTATCAAGCCCATTTACAAGGTCTAAATGTACATGTTTGGGTTGACGAGACACGTCCAAGAAATCAAGGAGCCAACTTAACTGCGTACGAACTCGGGGGTGCCAATGTGCCGCACACATTAATTGTAGACAACGCAGGTGGACACTTAATGCAGCATGGTCAGGTTGATATTTGTTTTGTGGGTTGCGATAGGGTTACAAGCACTGGAGATGTAGCAAATAAAATTGGAACTTATCTTAAAGCCTTAGCTGCAATTGACAATGATGTACCTTTTTATGTGTGTTTACCTTCGTCAACCATTGATTGGGAAATAAAAGATGGCATTTCAGAAATTGAAATAGAAGAAAGATCTGATGATGAAGTCAGGTATATTCAAGGTAAAGAAGATGGAGGGGTAAAGCAAGTCCTCATCTGTCCTGAAACTACGTCAGGATACAATATTGGCTTTGATGTAACCCCAGCACGATTGGTTACAGGCTTAATAACAGAACGCGGTATTTGCGAAGCATCTGAAGAAGGGCTGAACCAATTATTTAAGTAACACTTTTGTTTTTTTGAAATCTTAAAAGCTGTAAGAATCACGTAATCAGCAAGCAAGTAAAATGATAGACGAAGGATATATAAAATACCATCAAGAGTTCATCAATGACAATAGTGCGGTAACTGAAGAAATGATACAGGAGATTAACGATTATCGAACTAGACTCTATAAAATGAAACTTATTGGAGCCTATGATGAAATAATTGGATATGGTAATATTTCATACAAAATGGCAAATGGGAAAATCTTAATAAGCGGTACACAAACTGGCCAAACTGAGACTTTAGGTTCCAAGCACTACACCATTATAGAGAATTATGACATTGATGCCAACACCTTAACTTGCCGAGGCCCCATCAAAGCAAGCTCGGAAGCACTAACTCATGCCGCCATTTATGAGCTTTCATCAGAAATTGCAGCTGTAATTCACATACATAGTAAAGTGCATTGGGATAAATACCTAAACGTGATGCCCACTACAAAAGCTGAGGTAAGCTACGGAACGCCTGATATGGCCTATGAAGTGAAACGGCTTTATGATGAAGGACCAATGAAAGAAAACCCCGTAATGATAATGGCTGGGCACGATGAAGGAATCATCACGTTTGGTAAAGATTTTAAAGAAGCGATGAAGGTTCTTGAAGAGTTGCTTTAATTCAGCCAAAATAAAGCTCGTACAATCTTCCTACTTTCTCTTCTATTTCGCCAATACTCATATGCCTGGCAAACCGTAATGTTTCTTTTCCATCAAAAAATACAAGAACTGTTGGAGCAGTAAAAACGGTATGCTTAGATGCGATTTCGGGCGTCGTAGAAATATCGACAAGTTCAAATTCAAGTTTTGAAAATCTCGTGTTTATTAATTGCTTGACTTTTGGTTTTAGATCAACACAAACGCCACAACCTGGACTTCTAAAATATAAAACCTTGTTCATTGCGATAGTTTAATTGGTTTGGCAAAGGTCTTCTCATTATCAAATGAGTTTTATGCCTAATGTCACAAAACAAAAATCCCGTTCGGAATAAAATCAGAACGGGATTTAATCTTTTAGTTAAAACCTTACTCAAGGTCACATTTCGTCTTCATCGAAGTAATACTCGTCTTGAGATGGAAAATCGGGCCAAATTTCTTCGATCGATTCAAAGGCATCGCCATCGTCTTCCAACTCTTGCAAGTTTTCTATTAACTCAAGGGGCGCACCAGATCTAATGGCGTAGTCTATCAACTCGTCTTTTGATGCTGGCCAAGGCGCATCTACTAGGTAATTGGCTAATTCAAGTGTCCAATACATTATCCTCAAATTTTGCGCGAATATAATTTTTATACGTTAACAAGCGATATTCTATTCAAAATGTTTTCTAACATGTTGATATTCAGTGTGGAAAATCTTTGAGTAACTAGTTATTCGTCTTCACTACAACCTTTCCAACAGATTTGCCAGCTCTAAAAAGAGCAATGGCCTCATGCATTTGCTCAAACTCAAATACATGGCCTACATGTGGCGGTTCAATATCAAGGGCAATTAGTCCATCTAAAACATGTTGAAGTTCATCAACCCGATCATAAAGCCAAATTAAATTAAAGCCCATCACCGATTTGTTTGATTTTGGCATCCTCATTATATCAAGCTTGGGTCTTTTCAAATATCTTATGGCGGTCTTAATCATATTCGGACGACTCGAATTCGATGTAAATGAAGCCGATCCAAAAGTGATCAATCTGCCCATGGGGGCCATAGCTTTATAGCTTTGCATAAATATTGGCCCGCCTATAGTTTCGAGTACAATATTTAATTCCCTTTCGCCCAGTGCATCTTTCACTTGACTGTAAAAATTCTTTTCGTCTCTAATAATTGCTGAATCATAGCCCTGCTCATTAAGTAAAAAGTCTGCTTTTTTCTGAGTGCTCACGGTTCCTATTGTAAAGGCATTGAATTTTTTCGCAATTCTATTGGCTAAAATTCCAACACCACCAGCACCAGCTTGAATTAACACAGTCATATTCTCTTTAAGATTGCCCAATTCTCTTAAGGCATAATAAGCCGTTAGACCTTGTACTATAAAACCAGCACCTTGCTCAAAACTCCAACTATCGGGCAGTTTGGTAACATACTTATAATGATGATTTAAATGACTTACGTAGCCCCCAAACTTAGTGGCACCCATTACACGATCACCTATTTGGTATTCTGTAACATCATCGGCAATGGAAATAATCTCTCCACTAAATTCTAGGCCTGGTATAAAGCTTCCTTTAGGGGTTGCTTCATACAAACCTTGCATGGCAAATATGTCGGCAAAATTGAGCCCAATAGCCTTAACAGCGATTTGTACTTCACCATTTTTTGGATTTGGTAAGTCTTCTTCAATCACCTTTAAATGATCAATACTGCCTGCCTTTGGCATTCTATAAACAAGCTTCTTGTCTGACATCTTAACCGTTTTAAGCTTGCAATAATAAGTCTAAACCTTTGAGCTTTTCACTAGGTTATATTTGCCTTATGGCTAAAATCGAACTCCCAATTATACTACATGGCATTACAGGCCGAATGGGATACAATCAGCATTTGAATAACAGTATTTTGTCAATCATAGATAACGGCGGGGTAATGCTCTCAAATGGAGATATGGTATCACCTGTTCCAACACTCTTGGGCAGAAACCTGGAAAAGATAAAATCAATAGCTGATGACAAAGGCATAGCAAATTATACTGATGATTACAGCATAATTGAGTCGCCTGATTACCAAGTATTTTTTGATGCGGGTACTACACAAATGCGACCTGATTTGCTCACAAAAGCCATGAAATCTGGTAAACATGTTTATTGCGAAAAACCAATAGGCATGTCGTTGGCAGAAGCAAAAGCAGTGTGCGAGGTGGCTCAACTAACTGGAGTTAAGGCTGGAATTGTAATGGACAAGCTCTTTTTACCTGGTTTAATCAAATTAAGAAAGCTAGTTGACGAAGGATTTTTTGGTAGAATTTTAAATATCAAGATAGATTTTGGCTATTGGGTTTTTACGGGTGAAGATTTACCAGAACAAAAAGCACAGCGCCCTAGTTGGAACTATAGAAAAGCAGATGGCGGAAGTATAATATTCGATATGATGTGCCATTGGCGCTATGTTATTGACCACATTGTGGGCAAAGTGCAAAGCGTTGATTGTTTAGGCGTAACTCATATCCCTAAAAGATGGGATGAAAACGACCAAGCTTATAATGCCGATGCCGATGATGCTTTCTATGCCAATTTGATGCTAGAAAATGGGGTAGTTGCTCAAGTAAATAGCTCTTGGTGTACAAGGGTAAATAGAGACGATTTGGTGACTTTTCAGATTGATGGTACAAAAGGTTCGGCAGTAGCCGGGTTGACAGAATGTAAAACTCAGTCATTAGAAAATACGCCAAGGCCTGTTTGGAATCCTGATGCTCCCAATACCATTAAATTTCAAGAACAATGGAAGCCATTTATGGCCGAAGCCAGATTTAATAATGGGTTTAAAGAACAATGGGAAATGTTTATTAAAAGCCTTTACAACGAAGGTGAATACATTTATACGCTAGAAGAAGGTGCCAAAGGAGTACAACTAGCCGAACTAGCCATGCAGAGCTGGAAGGAAAGAAGGTGGCTTGATGTTGAAAAATTTAGATAATTCAACCCTCAGCCAAACAGCAAAAACTGGTAACTTGTCTTTTATTAAGAAGTTATCATTACGATCTCTGCTCTTGTTTTAAGACTTTACCACATACTGCCTTACCCGCTCAATTCTTTGCTCTAATAAAACATCATATTCGGCTATAAGCTTATTTCGTGTATCTGAATTTGCATTTCTTGCTGTAAGTAACCTAAGGTCCGGCTTTATTTCAAGGTTGAATTCTGGTTCAAGTGCCGTCTTCAAAACATTGAGCTTACGATCGTCATTATCGGTGCAAAATGTAAAACGCATGGCGCTATTTCGCATTAGGTTGATCTTAACCCTGCTTTGGGCAATTGCATTAAAAATGGTGCTTAGGTTATGCTCTGCAATAAAAGAGAAGTTGTTTGAAGCAATGCTTACCAAACATTGATTCTCTTTTGAAATAAAAACGGGAATTTCTGTTTGTTGAGGAATATCTGCCGAAACCGTTGTGCCTGTTTCATCAGAATTTACAAACGATCTTACATTTAATGGGATGCCACGGTTTTGCAACGGCTGCATGGTTTTAGGGTGAAGCACACTTGCACCATAATAACTCATTTCAACGGCATCTCTGTATGAAAGCTGTTTGAAAAGGATAGTATCTTTAAATTTTCTAGGGTCCGCATTCATTACGCCGGGCACGTCTTTCCAAATAGTGGCTTCTTTTGCATTTAGTGCCCAAGCAAAAATGGCTGCCGTAAAATCTGAACCTTCTCTTCCAAGTGTAGTAGCATGCCCCATTCGGTTTTTACCAATAAAACCCTGGGTAATAATAATCTCATCTTTTAATATCTCTGGTAGCTTACGCTGCACCATTGATTCTGTGAGTTTAAAATCAACTGCCGCTTCTCTGTAATTATCGTTGGTTATTATAAAGTTTCTTGAATCTAGCCATTTGGCTTTTATACTCACAGACTGCAAGTATGTTGCAATAATCTTGGTTGAAAATATTTCGCCAAACCCTACTATTTGATCATAGAGAAAATCGTAGTTCTCGGTTTCGCCCAATTCAAAAAACCACTCAAATTGTAAGAAAAGGTCTTCTAATTGATGTTGAGCGCTTGGGTCGTTGCCTTCATAGAGTTCATCAAGAATATCAAAATGCCACTTTTTAAGGTCGGCTATACTCTGCTCATAAGCTTTATCCTTATTTATAAATTCAGATAAAATCTTCTCAAGGGCATTTGTAGTTTTTCCCATGGCTGAGATTACAACCAACAGTGGTTCACTCTCATATTTTTTTATGATTCGGGCTACATTTCTAATGGCTTCGGCATCTTTTACAGAGGCTCCTCCGAATTTAAAAACTCGCATTTTTATTTTTCTTGTAATTGGTTTTTAGAAATCTTTACGTTTATCCATTCCCTGTCAAATTCAGCCGGATATGTTTTATAAAACTCAATTGCTGGTTTGTTCCAATCTAAAACTTGCCATTGAAGTCGGCCGGCCTTTATATTTTGTGCTTCTTTAAGCACTTTATCAAAAAGCATTTTTCCAATTCCTTTTCTTCTTTCTGAGGCCTTAACCACAAGATCTTCAAGGTGTATAGATGTTCCTTTCCAAGTAGAATATATTTGGTAGTACAATGCCATTCCGAGCACATTATTATTTTGATCTAAAGCCACAAAGGCGCTAAATGTTTTATTGTCAAAGTCATATTCAAATTGTTGTAGGTCTAAATCAACTTCATGCGGAGCGTTTTCATACTCGGCTAATTCATTAATTAGGGCCAAACAACCACTCAAATCACGTTTGGTAGCTCTACTTATGGTAATTTTGACACTCATTTAAATACAGATGAATATTTCATCATTTCCTTCAATGCAGGCTTTATTTTTGGGCCGCAAATTAAGCGATTATGAGTAAGAGACTCGTTACCTTAAACCAGTTCGTTGTTGAGCAACAAAAAGAATTTCCTTGTAGTGAAGGTAGACTTACACGTTTGCTAAGCGATATTGGAGCTGCCGCTAAAGTAATTACTCGAGAAGTTCGTAAGGCTGGTCTTGTAGATATTTTGGGAGCAGCTGGTTCTACCAACATACAGGGTGAAGAAGTTCAAAAACTTGATATGTATGCCAATAATACAATGATTAGATTTTTGAAAAATGGTGGTGAATGTGCGGTAATTGCCAGCGAAGAAGATGATGATGTTGTGGTTACTGAGAATGCTTATGACTATACAAGCCCTAAGTATGTAGTTACTATGGATCCATTAGATGGCTCAAGCAATATTGATGTAAACGCTTCAATTGGAACTATTTTTAGCGTTTATACACGTTTATCGCGCCAAGGAAAAGCAGATAAGAATGATGCCCTGCAAAAAGGATCTGAGCAGGTAGCTGCAGGTTATGTAATATATGGTTCTTCAACCATGTTGGTTTTTACTACGGGTAATGGTGTTAATGGATTTACTCTTGACCCCGGAATAGGTGAGTGGTGCTTGTCTCATCCTAATATTAAGATGAATGCTGAAGGCAAAATATTTTCAGTAAATGAGCAGAATTATCACACATTTAATAAAGGAGTGCAAAAGTTTATTGACTACTGTAAAGAGCCAAATAAAGAAGAATCGCGCCCATACAGTGCTAGATATATAGGTTCATTGGTGGCAGACTTTCACAGAAATTTATTGAAAGGTGGAATATTCATGTACCCAAGCACCGCGAGTGCTCCAAAAGGTAAATTAAGACTGGTTTACGAGTGTAACCCAATTGCCTTTATTGCTGAGCAAGCAGGAGGAAGGGCAACCAATGGAACAGTTAGGATTCTTGATATAAAACCGTCTGAACTACATGAAAGAGTTCCATTTGCGGTTGGGTCTGAGAACCTAATGGATCAATTGCGTACTCATTTAACCGCTTGGGGATAAGCCTAGTTTCTTTTATAAAGCTTCAAATAGTTAAGTCCTTTTGTCGAAGGTCTAAAGTTTCTTATGTTTTGAGCTATAACCTACTTCATCAAGGTTCAGCAGTTCAATGAGTTAATAGTTCAATTTTAAAATACTAAGCCAATTAACTTTGGTAACGTGGATTCAAGAATCTTGTGTTAAGACACAAAAAAAACGCCCACTAATTGGGCGTTTCTGATTCTGGACTAAGGTTACAATCAAGGCGTTTGTAAATCTCCTAGTTGTTCTTTTCTATTTTGAAAATATCTTTAATAGCTTGCTGAAAAGATGCCTTTGGCAATGCTCCGGCCGCCATTTGTGGTTGCTCGCCTTTAGGTACAAATAGTATTGAAGGTATGCTTCTTATGCCAAACATGCCGCTCAATTCTGCTTCTTGCTCTGTGTTGATTTTGTATATATCAACTTCTCCAGTGTAATCATCAGCTAATTCTTCAAGAATTGGAGCTACCGCTTTACATGGTGCGCACCAATCTGCGTAAAAATCAATAATTGCCGGATTTTCTCCTTTAAAGCTCCACTCTTTTGAGTTTTCGAAATCAAATATTTTCTCTTTGAAAGTTTCTTTGGTTAAGTGTTCAACTGCCATGTTTATATTTTTTGGTGATACAAATTTCAAGACTCCTTTTTGAGCCCTTTGTTATTCTTATCACATAAGGTATATAAGGTTGAAATGGTTCCAAGATAATCGCTACACAAAACCAAATTGTAAGAAACTAGCTAACCGCGTTCATCTCTATGCTAAACTCATAATCTAATGAGTTTTTCTCATGTAAGAATTTCTGTGCGGCTTCTTCTTCGCTGGCTGCCCTAAAGTATGACTTGTATTCTTCTTTATCGCCTTTCTTGTGCCACTTTATGGTAAAACTATACTTCTCAACCACCTTGCGTTTGGTTTTTAAGTATTCCATCATGTTTTCTAAACACTTTACCGAGCTAGAGCCAGTTACAGAATGTAAAAGCATATACTCATCATGCCTAGGGTTGTAGGTTAGTAGGTTTAGCTTTATGGTTTCATCTTCACTTACCGGGTTAACATGATAATCAAAGTGAGAGCTTACTTCGTTATCTTTCCAAAGAATCTCACTTATTCTATGCTGAAGTCTAATTTGTTCAAGCTTTCTCTCAATACGAGCCATAATCAATAATTTGCACAAAGTTAGACCAAAGGTTAACAAGGTAAAAGCGGTAAAAAATAAAAGGCCCTTTTAGGGCCTTTTACTATCTTTTAAGCTTAATAAGCTATTCAATTTCTATTTTCAAGTCTTTATCAGGAATTGAATCTTTATCATTTCCTTCCAATAAATAAAAGTCAAACCACTGCATAGTACGCAAAGCGTAATCAATTCTAGCTGGATTTTTTCTATTTCCATGACCTTCTCCCGGATACCAAACCAATCTAACGGCGGCATCACCATGCAATTTTAATTGTCGATAAAGCTCTAAAGACTGTGAAGGATGAACCCGTGGATCTTCTTTTCCATGCAGAATTAAGGTTGGAGTGGTGTTGTTTGAAGCATATTTTACAGGACTTCGATCATAAATCAGCTCTATATCTTCATTGGTCCAAATTCCCCAATGTACGAGATAATCTTCCATTGGAATATCAGTTGTGTTACGCTTAGAAATTTGATTTGAAACACCTACAAATACACAGCTGGCTTTAAAATGCTCAGAATGCTTTGTGGCAGCCCATGCACTAAAGTAGCCACCATAAGAGCCTCCACCAATACCAACTCTATTTCTATCAACGCCTTTATTTTTTACCAAATAATCTATGCCATCAAGCACATCGTTAAACTCTTCGTCAGCAAGGTCTCCAAAGTCAGCTTTAGAGTATTCAATACCACGCCCTGAGCTTGCTCTGTAATTAGGCATAAAAACAAAATAACCTTTTGCTGCAGCAACCTGGCCCCACATGCTGTAAAAAGTAGACCATCCATTTTTTACACAACTCTCAGGGCCGCCATGTATATAGCTTATGAGAGGGTAAGTGTTATTTTTATTATAATCAAGGGGGTATACCAAAACTCCTTCAATTCTTAAACCGTCTCTTGCTTCATAAGTAATTCGTTCTTGTTTGGCTAATTTGAAATTGCTTAAATGAGAATTTACGTTGCTACGCTTTGCCAATTGTTTTTTCTTTACATCAAAAGTGTACAGCTCGTTTGGGTGTGCCGGGGTGCTTCCTGCAAAAGAAACCGTTCTGCCTTCTACACTAAAGTTGCTAAAAACTGCATTGCCTTGGGCAAGTACAACGCTTCTTGAGTTTGTGCCAATTTTTTGCAAAGAGATTGTCGTTTCAACAGATTCATCGGCCGAGAATATTATGGTTTTACTATCGTACCACTTAACATGTGTAGCACTTAGCTCAAGGCCACCCACATAGTTTTTAAGTTGATTAAAAGCTTTTGGTGAATTTACATTTTGAACAAAAATGCTACCTGAAACGGGGTCGTGAACATCTGCCGCGCAAACTATTGCAATATGATTACCATCTGGGCTCCAAGATAAATCGGTCATTTTTCCTGGGTTTTCAATAATCATTTTCTTATCGCCGTTTAAAGGATTAACTAGATAAACCCTTTTGTTCATATAGTATTGGTCAACAAGGTTTTCTGGAGAGATCATACACGCCAATTGGTCTCCGGCAGGGTTCCATTGCACCGTATGAACTGCCATATCGTTAACCAATAGTGTTGCTTCATTTGTTTCTAGCTCATATACATATAGGTTTTTAGCGGTAAGATTTTCTTCAAAAACTTCAGCATTGAAACCAAGATCGAAATATTCATTTTTGCTACCTGTTCTTTCAAATGCAATGTAGGCAACCTTGTTTCCACTAGGGTGCCAATGGTATGATCCAAAACTTTGCTCAATTGATGTAAGTACAACTTTATCCGTTTTTTCACTGTCAAGGTCAATACCATAGATTTGTCTACCAGCATCAAAAGTTCCTACAAAAGTTATTATGTTGGTATTTGGTTTCCAGCTCAATGAAGAAACCGAAATATTTCCAGTGATTAGCGCTTTGCTCTCACCCGATTTTACATCCATTACATAAAGTTCAGTATAGTTTGAACCTGCCCCATCTTTTAATGCGCGCCTTTTCATTACCGTATAGGCAACCTTTTTACCATTTGGCGAAACGGCAGTTTCTGAAACAAACTTGAGATCCATAAGGTCGTAAACACCAAATTTCTCTTGGGCTATGGCCTGAGATCCCATTAAGATGATTGTAGAAAGTATAGCAAATAATCTCATGTATTGTTTTTTGTTGCAATTTAAAACCCAAGTGCTTAAAATGCCACTTTACTGCTTTTTAACCATTAAAAAATATGGTTAGCTGACTTAAAAGTTGAACTTTTGCACCACTAAAATTGACTTTGAATTTTTATGTTAAATAAAATTTTGAAAATTGCCGTAGCCGTTATCCTTTTAGGTCTTGGTGTTTACTCTTTTATTGATGGAGAGATAGGCAATGGCATATTCTTTACCCTGATGGTGGCTTTTCCCATTATTTTGCTTTTTAGACATGAATTTGTACTAATGGCGCTTTGGCATTTGCGAAAGCAGAATTTTGAAAAAGCACAAAACTTTTTAAATAGAATAAAACAACCTGAGCACCTTATAAAGACCCAAGAAGCCTATTTTTATTATCTATCAGGTTTTTGCATTATGGCGCAGCAAAAAGAAGTAACCAAGGCGGGCCCAATGTTTAGAAAAGCAATTGGTATTGGTTTAAGAATGAAACAAGACGAAGCCGTAGCTAAATTATCTTTGGCCCAATTGGCTATAATGAATAGAAGAAAACGTGAGGCGAAGAATTATTTATACGAAGTGAAAAAGATTAAAGAATCGTCTTCATTAAAAGATCAGATAAAACAGGTAGAGCTAATGCTTAAGCGAATCTAAGTTTATTCAATATGTATGTTGAAATACAACTAGGTTTCGATGAATTATAATTTATAATCGATGAGTTGATTTACTTTTGAGTTGTTAACCAATCGATAAAAGCAATGTTTGAAGGTATGAGCAGAATATTTATAGTTGACGACAGCAAAATATTCAGGTTTACGGTTGTTAAACTGTTTGGCTTTTCAGGATTTGACGGAGAATTAGTTGAATTTGAAAGTGCAACCGAGTTGATTGATTTTCTTATTGAGAATAAAAGTAAGCCCGAACTCTTACCGCAACTTATACTTCTTGATATTAATATGCCAAATATTAGTGGGTTTGAATGCTTACATGAATTGCAAAAACTTGGTTCTCCGTTTTCTGAAATAAAAGTTAAGATTCTTTCTTCATCAATTGATAAAGAAGATATTTCTAAAGCCAATGAGTTTGCACAAGTAGAAGGTTTTATTACCAAACCTTTAAACCCTAATTTGGTGCAAGGTATTATTCAACAGTTAGAGCCTGCGAGCTAATATAGTTCTTCTTTTAAAAACCTATCTAGCTCGGTTGGGCTAAGTCTTTTTTTAATAATTTTCCCTTGGTGGTCTAGTAGTAAAGTTGTTGGGGTTTCTGCTACAAAAATATCTTGTTGAAGAGTGCCTTTTCTTTCTATATCAGCTCCGTTTAACCATGTAAGGTCTTGTTCCTTAATATATTCTATCCATGCTTTTTTATCAGTTTGATCATAAATGGCTACTACGCTAAACCCGCTTAATCGGTGCTTGTAATACACACGAGCAAATTCTGGTACATCTTTTAAACAGTGCCCGCAATGTGGGTCCCAAAAAAGTAGTAATTGATACTTCTCTCTTTCTTCTGCGTAATTAAGAATTTCATCGGTAGGTGAGTAAATGGTAATTGTTGGTGGCGTATCACCTAGCTTTTGGTTCTTAAGAAACTGTATTTGACTCTCTAGCTTTTGTTGCTGCCATTCTTCAATCCAAGGCGCTTGGCCAGTGAGTACATAATCTCTTACTATAAGTTCAAAACCAAGTTCAAACAGTGGCTTTTTGCTTCTTTGAAAGTATCCTAGCCAAAAATCAACCATATATCTGTAATTGTGTGCTACCGCCTTGCTTTTTTCAAGACTCCAAGTAAGCTCTTCAAGAAACTGTTCAGGACTTGAATTATTGAGCCTTGTTAGATAAAACTTGATGTTTTCGTGAAAAATCTTGGTGTAATATAAGCTTGGGTCATTTGGAGAAGAATATTCTAAAAAGGAGCGTTTCCTGAATTTGGCCAATTCAATGTTAGCATTGTAAAAACCGAGATCGTTTGGCATGCAAGTGGCATTTATAATCTTTTTTACCATTGTATTTTCAAGTTTCTTCTCTAAGCTGGTAATGAATAATAGCCTTTTTGATTCAAGTTTTGCCAATTGCTGATCAAGCATAATTGTTTTTGTTTCATCATTGGCTAAGCTCATTCGTTTCTTATCAATTTCATTCTGAATTATTAAAAATGCATCAAAAATTGAATTCTCATTAGAGCGGCTGTAATCGATTTTATTGTCGTCGTGTAAAAGCTTTATCTTTTTTTCATTTATAATTAAATGATGCTGGCTTCTATCAGGAAAAACCAACTCATATTGGCCAATAATGAAGGTTTTGTTTAAACTGGCTTTGCCTTCATCATTAAACTTTAAGGTGTCAGTTACCTTTAGCTGATTACCCATATATAAGGCCAAGTAGGCGGTGGTATCTTGCCATTGGCTACTATTAATATTTAGCTTGGTGCTAATAACAGGTGGTTGGCCAAACGTAAAAAAGGGATATAAGACCGTAGCTATAAGGAGTATCTGTTTCATGAAAGCAATTAGTAAGTCAAATCTAAAATTGAAAACCTAAACGAAAACGTTTTTTACTTAATTGTGATTTCGTTAATTCATTGCGCATAATTTTGATTTCCCTACAAAATAAGATCAGATGCGTTTTTTTCTTTCAATTCCATTTTTGGCTTTATCAATTGCTGTCTCTGCTCAGCACTTTAGTTATGGTGAGAGCGAAGTATTTTCTTCAGAGCCCACAACAGTGTCTTTTTTAAAGCCAGATACCAATTGGTTGCTGCACATGAAATTTCAACACTCAAAACATGGTGGGCAAATTGATAACGTGAAAAAAGAAGTTGATCTAGAAAGAGATAAATCCGAATTATCAAAGCCAGTAAATAAAAAAAGAAACTCAACATTTACTCCTAAAGTAGAAACTGGATTTAGTGCGAATTTTACAAATGGCACTCCGGCTGATAATAACATGTGCATTTCAAACAATGGCATTATAATGAGTGCCGTAAACTCAAACGTAAGATTCTACAATGAAGAAGGCGAGCTTTTGGCTTTTAGAACGTTGGCATCAATTGCCCGAGATGCCGGCAATTTTTCGGCAAGCGCTTATGATCCACACACCATTTACGATCCCGAACAAGACCGATTTATTCTTGTTTTTTTAAGTGGCTACTCAAGCAACAACACCAACATGGTAGTAGGTTTTAGCCAAAGTAATGACCCTACTGAAGATTGGAACTTTTACAAACTGCCCGGAAACGTGCACGGAGATAACACTTGGAGCGATTACCCATTTGCTGGTATTACCCATGATGAGCTATTTATACCTGTACTCTTATGGTATAATGGTGAAAGCGGTTGGGATAGCGAAGCCCAAGAAATAATTTGGCAGATTGATAAAAACAAAGGCTATGCAGGCGAGGAGCTTGAATACAAATATTACGATAAGATTAAAGTGGGTAACCGCTTGGTGTGGAATACGCGCCCTGTTTGGGGTAGCGAAAAGTCTTATGGACCAAATATTTACCTTTTGGCCAACCGCGGAATTGATGTGGCAAATGATAGTTTTTTCTTGTTTGAAATCACTAATACACTAGCTTCAGGTAAAGCAGAGCTCAAAATGAAGGTGGCCAAGGCTGATGTTGATTATGGTATTCCGGCAAGTGCTAAACAACCCCTTGCTGGAGATTCCTTAAGAACCAATTATGCCGATGTGCATGGTGCATTATTACATCATGGTACAATTCATTTTGTATCAAATAGCAATGATCCTGATAAATTAAAGCCGGGTATTTATTATGGTGTTATTGATAACTTAAACAACGAAAATCCAACGGTAAGTGCCAAGATTTTTACAAATGACACGCTTGATCTTAACTATCCTAACATTGCCTATGCGGGCGGTGGTGGTATTGACCGCTCTTTTGTAGTTAATTGCTTGCATAGCTCAGCTACTACAAATCCAGGCTCTAGCGTGTTTTTTATAGATAGAAATGGAGAGTTTTCTGAGCTTGTTGTAGTGAAAGCAGGAAATGGACCAATAAACGTAATGAGAAGTGACCAAGAACGTTGGGGGGATTATACTGGGGCACAGCGCAAATACAACGAGAGTGGTGTTACATGGTTTATGGGCTCTTTTGGTAATTTTAATGGCGGGCAAGACTCATGGTTGGCCAAAGTTGAAAATACTGATCCCCAGCTTAGCGTTCCTTTGGTATCGGGTTTCAAAACAAGCATTTATCCAAATCCCGCCTTTGAGATCATAAATGTTGAAATTGAAATAGAAGAAACAGGAAATACAGATGTTGCTATTTTCGATTTACAGGGCAAGAGAATTAAAACGTTAACCCAAGAGCATTTTGAAGTTGGTACCTACGCTTTAACGATTAACATTTCAGAATTAGCGAAAGGAAACTACTTGTTAAGAGTTGCGAGTGAGAGTGGTGCATTTAGTGAGAAATTAATTATTGAATAAGTTTAGTATGTTAAGGGTAAGTATTTGTTTTATGGCAGTGATTATTCCAATACTTTCAAGTGCTCAATTTTGGCGTTATAAACTTTCTACTCCCAAGTTTTTCGAAACTGAGTATTTTTCTAATGTGA
This sequence comes from Bacteroidia bacterium, assembly GCA_049115495.1. Lineage (GTDB taxonomy): Bacteria > Bacteroidota > Bacteroidia > CAILMK01 > JACPUW01 > JACPUW01. Next base: position 564,043 of record JAGDZV010000002.1, read on the forward strand.
ATGTGAGTTTGGGTAGTGATCAAGATTTCTACATCAGCGGTGAGTTTAGTAAAAAAGTTGATGTAAATATTGGTGCTGATACAACCAACTTATTCGGTTCGGGGAGAACAAGAAGCAGCGATTTCTTTGTTTCAAGATATAACTCAAATTGGGAGCTTGAATGGTATCATAATTACTCAAATCCGTTTGGGACCAATGGTTTAAAAAATATTAGATATGAGAGTTACAAGTCAAAGACTTACCTGCATGGTAGTTATAGAGGAGATTCAAAAATTAACCCATTTGACTCAAATGATAGCATAAACGCTACTTATGAAGAGGCATTTATACAATGTGTAACAGATTCAAGCATCTTATGGCAGCAAGAGACAAAACGCCTAAGTGGTTTCTCTAGATGTTACTCAAATAGTGTAGCTGTTGATTCTAACGGATTTACTTATTGGATTGGTCAGTTTATGGGAACAGTGGCTTTTGACATTAATGGCAAAATAATTTACGCCCAAAGTACAGGAGCTAGTTTTGATGGTTTTATTATGAAACTAGACTCAATAGGAAAAGTAGTTTGGTTTAAGCAAATAGAAGGAACGCATATAGTTCCGTTTGGAAAATTAGACGAGCAAGACAACCTAGTGATCGTAGGCGAATTCTCTTCAGATAGCCTTGACCTTGACCTAGGTACTGCAAAACACATGGTGAAAACTTATGGAAATAATGATGTATTTATCATAAAAATGGATAACAACGGCAGTTTTATAAACGGCGGTAGTTTAGGAGGTTATCAAAACGATGACTTTAGAGATTTTGAGATTTCAAAAGATGGTTCAATATTTATTGCAGCACATTTTAGAGATACAATGGATAGCGATTTAGGACCCAAAAGAGTGAATATTATTGCTGGTTTATGGTCTCAATGCTATTTACTTAAATTAAATACAGATGTAGAATTAGAGTGGTTTAAAGAAATTCATCAATCTCAATATCAAAGTTCAATAATTACCGATTTTACAGTTGATGATCAAAGTAATGTTTTTCTTATTGGCGAATATGTTGATACAATTTCATTAATGATTAGGGGAGATCTTGAAAAATATGGTTCAGAAGGTGGAAAGGACATTTATTTACAGTATATCACAAGTGATGGGGATTTAAATGATATTGAAACTCTTAATGGTTTTAATGATGATTTTGGAAATAAAATTGTTTGGCAGAATGGAAGTATCCATATTTCAGGAAATTTTGAAAACGAGCTTGATTTTGATTATAGATATTCATCAAAACCAATAACCAATAGCGCAAAAGATGGCGTAGGTTTTGTTGTAGAATACAGTTGTAGTTCTTACTTCAGGAAAAAGGTTTACGGTAGAGCAATGCATCTTCAGTGTGGTTACACTAAAGACTCTATACCAAAAATTTACGATTTATGTGGCAATGTATTTGAACCTACTAATATTTACAAAACACCTATTATAACATTTGGTGATACCACTTTAAAATGGATTATTCCTGCTAAATCAGATACACTAACATTTTTTCAATATGTCTTAATTCAAGATACTATTGCCCCCAAGGTTTATGAGACTTTAGAGCCAATCTATTTTGAATGTAGCATTAATTCAAGCGCTTTAAATAAGCCTTCGTTTAATGATAATTGTAGTGGTTTAATTATTGGTGAAACTGCTGAGAATGTTGAGTTTAGTAATGATACCTTGATTTCTTGGTTTTTTGATGATGGCAATGGTAACGTCAGTATTTCATATCAACAGTTGATAAGGCAAGATAAAATAGCACCTGTTCCAAATGCCGCTTCTTTACCGGTTTTTAACGCCAGCTGTAATCCAGATTCAAATAATTTAACTATACCTACAGCTATGGATTTTTGTGATGGAGAAATTAAGGGAATAGCCAATGTAGATTTACCTTTATCAAATGGCTACATTGACACCATAGTTTGGACTTATACGGATGTAGTTGGTAATGAAGTAACACAAATTCAACTTGTTAAATGGCCAGGTTTAAACACTAAAGTTCTTAATTACGATCCTACATTAATAGCTGAATTAAAACTTGCTACAGACTATCAATGGTTAAATTGTAGTAATAATCTTGAAGCCATAGAAAGGGAAACAAAAAGATCATTTACTCCAAAAAGAATTGGAAGGTATGCGGTTGAAATTACGAGAAATGCCTGTATTGATACTTCTGATTGCATAGTTGTTTATAAGGCATCGATCAATGAAAATCAAGTTATTAGTCCAATTGAGCTTTATCCAAGCCCGGCTCATGACCTATTAAATATTGAAATTCAAATTGAAAAAGCAGGAGTTATTGATATAAGTGTTTATAATTTACTTGGAAAAAAAGTAAAAGTAATAAGCCAAGATTACCTTGATGTGGGTATTCATAAATTAAATGTAAACATGGCTGATGTAGCAAGGGGAACCTATCTTTTAAAGGTTGACATGGAGCATGGTGTCGTTACCAAAAAAATAATTATTGAGTAATATGAAAAAGCAAGAGATTCCAAAATTTCATGAAACATTCAATCCAATACTTGAAGTATTAAGTTCAGGTGAAATTTTGAAAAGCCGTGAAATGGCAAATAGGGTTATTGAAAAGTTTTATGGTCATCTACCTAAAGACTTATTAGAAGAACAAACAAAAAGTGGTGAGATATTAATTTTCAATAGAATCAATTGGGGAAAATCTTATTTGAAGAAAGGAGGATACATTCATTATCCAAAGAGGGGACATGTAGAAATAACACCAAAAGGTCTGAAACAGAAAAGTGCTCTTAAGCTTAAAGATTTAGAAAGTGAAACAAATATGTTTGACTTCTACAGTCATGAAAAAAAGGAGAATCTTAAAGGTGAACCAATAACTGAAGCTACGCCTCAAGATTTGATTGATTCAGGGTTCAAGCAGATTGACGCTGAGGTTAAAAAAGAGTTACTTGACAGATTGAAAGAAACCGACCCTTATTATTTTGAAAAAGTGGTTCTAAGGCTATTGAAGAAAATGGGGTATGGAGATTTTCAGGAAACATCAAAATCTGGAGACGGCGGAATTGATGGAGTAATTAATCAAGATCAATTAGGGCTAGATAAGATTTTTATTCAATCAAAAAGATACACGGATAAGAAGGTAAGGGAGCTTGAGATAAGGAATTTTATAGGTGCCATGAGTGGAGATACCAATAAAGGAATATTTGTAACAACTTCTTTTTTTGATAAGAATGCCGAAAAGAAAGCGCGGGAAGCACATCACACAATTATTCTAGTTGATGGCAATAAATTAGTGGATTTAATGCATCATTATGGAGTTGGTGTGCAAGTTAAAGAAACCTATGTGGTAAAGGAAATTGATGATGATTTCTTTGAAGGTTCTTAAAGCTAAGGCCTTCCAAACATCACCTTCATCTTGTTTTTGAAGCCTTTGGTTTTAAAGGTGTCTTTGGTAATATCCACCCATTCATGAAAAACTAGCCAAACCGGGTTGTAGCCCTCTACAGGTTTTTTAATGCCATAGTCTGGTCGTTCTTCTTCAGATTGAAATGTTCCAAACATTCTGTCCCAAAAAATAAATGTAGAGCCGTAATTTTTGTCAATATACTTATCGTTTTTGGCATGGTGAACGCGATGATGGCTTGGCGTAGTAAAGATGTATTCTATTGGTTTAGGCAATTTTCTAATAAGCTCGGTATGAATCCAAAATTGATATAATACCTCAATTTGATTGGTAATGATAAATATGATAGGGTGGAAGCCCATTAGCATGATAGGTACAAAAAACACAAGCTTGATATGTTGCACCCAAGATAGCCTGAAAGAAACTGCAAAAGTGTAATTGACCGATGAGTGGTGGGTAACGTGTGTTGCCCAAAGAAATCGGCTCTCATGTGCGATTCTGTGCGCCCAGTACCGTGCAAAATCACTTGCTATAATACATGGAATTAATGACCACCAGAAGTACTCATTTGCTATTTTCCAAGGAGTGATTTTGTATAGAAATACTATTAAGAATAATACTGAAGTTTTTATAATAGCACTTACAATTAGGTTGCCAATTCCTATTCCTACCGAGGCCCAAAAGTCTTTTCTTTGATAATTGAAAATTCCCTTTTTACGGGTTAGAATAAATTCAATGAGCACAAGGCTTAGCATAACTGGTACTGCCCATAAAATTATATCTGGAAACTGCTGTTGTTCTAAGCCTAATTGAGCCAACAGATTTTGCAAGCTTTCTTCAAACCACATACTAAATAGCAATAATTTAACTCCTAATTACGATTTTGATCATTTTACTTCATTAACCATTCTTCAACCAAAGAGTTGTATTGGTCTTCTGAAAAATTAATATTTTCATAAAGGCCTCGTTCTTGTCTTTGTCTTGATGCTTCAAACAAGCTCACAGCGCATGCCACTGATATATTCAAGCTTTGAATCATGCCAAATTGAGGAATTAAGAAATTACCATCTGATTTTGAAACAGCTTCTTCGCTAACTCCGTAATGCTCATTACCAAAAACAAGTGCAACATCTTGAACAAGATCAAGCTCGTATAAGCTCTTGCTGCTTTTACCCATATGTGTAGTGTAAATCTGTTTTCCTTCTTTTCTAAGGTATTCAAAACAAGAATCAACACTTTGATAAGTATGGGCTGTGATCCACTTTTTTGCGCCTGAAGAACTATTCTTACCAAGCTTTGGATCCCAGGTTCTTTCCCTAGTTTCTATGATATGAACTTCAACCACCCCAACGGCATCGCATGTTCTTATTACCGCCATAATGTTATGCGGGTCGTGAACATTTTCAAGCACAACAGTTAGCCCAGGCTGTTTTTGGGCTAAAACATTTCTAACTTTATTTACTCTGTTTTCGCTGCGCTCGCGTTTGTAAATTCTTTTCAAATCAAATACAAATAAAAAGTGCATTCAAAAAAGAAACATAAGTTTAATCACAAAATTCTTATCTAGTATAGATTCAATTGCTTAAAAAAAACAGATAGATAAGATAGGTTTTGAAAATGTTCTTTTCTCTTTTACTACTTCAAATTTATAAAGTGAGTTTTAAAGCTGAGATAGCTTGAAATTATCGAACCACAAAGTGGTATATCCTTCAGAAGCTCCATAATACATTCCAAACTCGGTTCCGGCCATGGTAACACCATATTTAGATGTAATGTATTTGTCGTTTATGTAGTAATATAGCGTATTTCCGGTCTTTTTTATTTTCAAGGTATTAGTTGTGCTACCGGTATTAATTGAGCTACTCTTTACATAATCGGTTTCCCAAGCAGAAGAGTAATATCCTAAATGGTAACTACCTTCTTGCGTAACTCCAAAAATATTTAAGTGATCATCATCAGCTGCAAATACAATTCCATATCCACCTTCGCCAGTATTACCGCTTACATGGGTAATATCTAAACTAAGCTCCCAATCTGCATTAATATCAATTTCATCAAAATCGGCAGTATTCCAACCTGAATAAAGCTCAGTTAAACATCTCACAAACATTTTACCATCTCTAAAACTCCATTCACGATTTACATCTCTTTTATCAGAAAATGAGCTGCTACTTGATGAAGAAAAGTATTCAAGATATTCTGTTTTGCCGTATCCAAGACTTTTTAAATAATCTTTAATATTGGTATAACTGGTAATTTCATACAACCCATCAAGGCTTGCATAGCAATCAGATTTTAAGAACTTAAGCATTTCAAGATCACCTGATTTTGCGGCATATTCAGGTAAATTGTAGTAACTGCCAAAATAGTAGAGTTCACTGGTAAGGTCGCAAGAAGCCCCAGCATTTTTTAATGCCTTTGCCACAGTTTCGTTACCGCCATAAACCGCCTGATTAAAGCAAGATTTATAGTCATATACATAATTCACATTAGCACCAGCGGCAATAAGGCTGCTTACTGAACTTGAATTACCATCTCTTGACGCTTGCCAAAGTTTAAGGTCGTTCTCAACGGCGGCCTTAGCCTTAGCGAGCTTGGTTTTACCTTCGGCGTTTGACTTATCATAAAGTATTGCACGCCCGTAGGCTGAAACAGCGTCAGAGTGTTGCTTATTACTCATAAAGGCATCTCCTTTAGATATTTCGCCCGCATACAAAGCTTTAAGCTTGCTACCAATAGAGTTTAGTTTTTCTTGAACCCTCGGATCTCCTGGTTTTACTTCGTCAGCTCTTCCAAAATATTCAGCGGCTTTTGCATATGTAAGTGCTTTTAGATATTTATCGCCTAAGGCCATATATTTTTCAAACTGTTCTTCCTTCTGTTTGGCAATTAAATCGTTGTATTTATTTCTTGCTTCATCAATTTCGGCAAATTGAGATTCATATTCATTTGCCTTGTCAAGCACTTTTAAGGCATCGTTGTAATGTTCGCTCTCAGCAAGTTTTTCTGCTTCTGCAATTACTCCAGATACAATATTTTCCATTTCAACGGTCATTCTCTTAAGACCATTTGTTGCCGATGTATCTTCTGGCATTAACTCTTGCGCTTCTTGGTAAGCTACCGATGCTTCAATCCAATTTGAATCAAGTGCCAGGGTTGAAGCCTCTGCCATAAGTGCATCAAACTTGTCTTGTTTTTGCTTTTCCATAAACCAGAAAACGCCATAACCGCCACCAGCTAGAACAATTACAGCTAATATTATAGCCAATACAGGGCTTTTTTTCTTTTTGTTGGTTTGGCTTTTTTGTGGCGTGCCATCTTTCATGGTGGCAGCGCCGCCTTTTGCCTTTTTATTGGCAGTGGCAGATTCAGCTTTTAAATTTTCGTCAATTTGCTGGGCCATTTCGTCAAGATCAACTTTGGCCACTGTTTTTCTTGCTGAAGCCTTTGGCTTGGGTTTGGCAGCTGAAGCCTTCCCTTTATATGGCGGCCAATAGTTTTCAGTCATAAATGTGTGAGCCGCCTTTGCAAGATCACCCGCATCAGGTCTATCATCAGGGTTTACTGCCAAACATGCAGTACACCATTTTTTAAAGTTATTGCTAAAACCTTCTGGCATGCTCGGTATCTCGGCACCTCGGCTTAGGCTCATGCCGCCCATTCCCATCCAAGGCACATCACCTGTTGCCATTTCGTAAAGCAAAACACCAAAAGAGAATACATCACCAGCCGGAACAGTTTTTGGGTTTGATGAAAACCTTTCGGGTGGGGCGTATTCTGGCGACATGGATGTAGAAGCTACGCCCATACTTTTTCTTAAAGTACGCCTAACATTATTGCTTATACCAAAATCACTAATTACATATTCTTGCCTTCTATTTATTAGAATATTTGCAGGTTTAATATCTTGGTGAATAATTCCATTGTCATGCAGATAGGATAAACCTGTGCATACTTCAAAAATCACTTTAGCAAGCTCTTCTTCAGTAAAATTTCCTTTATCATGTAACTGGCCAAGTAACGAACCGTGTGGGCAATATGGCAAGATCAAATAAGGCATGTCATTATTTATATCAAAATGCATTGCCTTTAGCAAATATTGATTGTTTATGTCTTGCAGTAGCGCATATTCTTTACTAAATACCTTAAGGCCCTGATTGTCTAATCCGCCATTTGGTGCGTAAATTTTTAATGCAATTTGGTTACCATCGGTGAGTTCATCGTCTGCTAACCAGACTTCAGAAAAACCACCTACGCCAAGCTTTTTTACGAGCTTATATCGGTTGGCAAATATTTCGTTTTCTTGATACGGCATGCGCGTGTTTTTGCTTTATTCTATAATCACTTTTAAGGTAGTATCTCCAATTGAGATAATGTCATCAGCATCTAATTCAATGCCTTTTTTATCAATTCGCCTTCCGTTTACCAATACACCATTGGTAGAAGGGTACCAAGCCCAGTGGCCTTCTTTCTCCCTGTATTGACCATCTTTAATGGCCCAACGGTGTATATCAACATCAAATTCTAAAGTAGCATGGTAGTTTGATATATATTGGGTAAACTCTTCTGTAATGCCAAGGTCATTAGTAAAAGGGTCTTCTTCATTAAACCAGCCAAGGGTTAATACATTTTTGTTTTTAAACTTAGATAGATTTGAAAGAAAGTACGTTCTCCCAATTTCTTCACCATTTTGCACTCTCATAGTCCATTTAGAATTGGGCGTAACCTTAAATTTAACTGACCTTGGTGCATTAAAACCTAGGTCTTTTAAAACATCATCAATAGACTGATATCTATCTTCAGGTTCTGATTTAATGCATTTTTCAATAACATTTTCCCATTTGTTATTGGCGCTAATTCTTAAGGTGTTTCTATTCCAGTTTTCTTCTTTTTTCTTTTTTTCATAAGCCGCCATATTTTGCATAAAGTCATCAAAACTGCCAAAGGGTAAGTGCCCTTGAGTTAGCAATTCATACATCATAGCTCCAAATGCATATATATCATTTGTAGGTCCCATTACCTTCATTGCCTTTTTGGGGTCAATTTGTTCAGGCGGAGAGTAAGTGCCTGTGGCAAATACTTCTTTGGCATGGCCCATAAAATTGGCCATGGTATGTCTTTTTTTAATGGAAGCTGATATACCAAAATCGGCAAGTTTTGGCGTGGTTTGATCATCAAAAAGCACATTTTCTGGCTTAATATCTCTATGTACTATGCCTTCGTTGTGAAGATCTCTTAAACCTATTAATATGCCATATGCAACTGTATCTATCTCTTTTTCACTTTTTTGTTGCCCTATCCAATCTCTTAAACTTCCACCGCTACAAAGGTCCATTACTATATAGGGGTTGCCTTCAAGCAAATCGTAATCATAGCTTTTAACCAAATAGTTGCTATTTAGTCTGCTGCCGTAGTCAAACTCCTGCTTAAACCTTTTTGCATATTCAAGGCGCTCATTTGGCATGAAGGTCCACATTTTGGTAAGCTTCAATGCAAACTCGCCTTTATTGGCCTTTACCTTGTAAACATTGCCAAACCCACCTTCGCCTAACTCTTTTTTAACAATATAATGATTGCTTTTAGAAGAAATTGAAGTTCCTGGACTAACATTTACAACGGTAGGTGAACTCATTTGCCTTAATTAATTTTTAGCGTGAAAACCTTATTACCAATTACTATCTTGCTTCCGTCTTCAACAGGCATTTTGCCGTCTACTTTTATAAATGTAGATCCATTGCTGCTTTTATCTTCAATGTTTAACTGTCCATTTTCAAAACTAAACGATGCGTGTACCGAAGATGAAATGGTGTTGTTATCAGGGTCTACTGAATCGCGATTTACGTCTACTGTACTGCCTTCAAAACTTATTTCTTTGCCGCTTCTTTCATCAATAAGCTTGAATGATTTTTTGCTTTCATCTTCATCGCCCAGACTTATTGATGCTACTCGAACCGTTTTAGAACCAGTATTTGATTCTCCGCTTGCAGCGCCAAAACCGCAATTAGGGCACGGAGATGATTTACTTGGAACGGCCGGCAATGGGTAAAAGCTACAACTCGGACATTTAATTATGCTTGAAGATTTTGGTGTTGAATCGTTTGAAGTTGATGGCGTTTTGGGCGAGTCCCAACTTGGAGCCGAAGCCGCTTGTCCACGCATTGTTTTAGCACCACCAGAAGGAGCATCTTGAGCAGGTTTGGGGGGTGGTGGGGGAGAAGAAACAGATCCTTCTTCAAGTTTTGTTCCGCATTTTATACAGACTTTAACATCGGATTCATTTTGATAACCACATTCGTAACATCTCATAATTGCTTGTTTTGTTAAATTTTCTACTATTAACTTTTGCTTTTACCGCCGCCTTCTTCGGTATTGTTTTCTTCATTTTCTTTCTCACCTTCTTTGGGTGATTCGGTTTCGCTTGGCTTTACTTCTTTTTCGCCTGTTTCGGTTTCTTCTTCATTTCTTCTTATTGGCGTTAAAGGAACAGGTATTTCTTCATTGGGCTCCAATTCTTCTTCATTCAAAGGAGGGCCATTTTCATTAGGAGTACCTGGCTCTTCAGTTTCGCCAACTGGACTTTCGCTGGCTTCAGCTGGCTCTTCGTTTTCACCAGCCTCGTTTATAACTTCAGAATTATTAGGGGCTGAGGGCGTAGCCGCTGGCGTTTCTTCCATTTCTTTTTCTTCTTGCGCTTTTTCGTGAAGTTTAATTTCAGATGAATAAAAGGATGTGCCACCTTTTGGATATAGTCTTACTGTAAGTTTACCAGGGTTTAAGGTGTCAGGTGAAAAAGTTACTTTTCCATTTTTAGATTTTAACTTCTCTTTGCCATATTGTACAAAAACGCTATCAAAGGTTAATTCTGACTGGTCAAGCAGCAGTTGTGCAAGATTAATTTTGGCTTTTTCGCCTTTGATAAATTCAAAATCTACGGGCTTAATTTTTGTTTCAGCCATAGGCTCTTCACCTGGTATTAAGGCCCAAATGGCAAAAGCAGCAATTACTGCCACCAAAGCAAAAATTATTATGTTCTTATTTGAGTTTTTCTTTCTTAAAACTTGAGTTGTAGTTGGTTGAGATTTAGGCGCTTTAGGTTTTGGAATAGGCGCATTAATAACAGAAGCAGGCCTTTTATCACCTTCTTTTACTTCTAGCATTAAAACGGTTATGTTATCAGTGCCACCGGCTCTGTTGGCAGCATTTACCAATTCTTTACATATCTCAGCAGTGCTGCTTTCAATACGCATAAAGTTCATTATCTCTTGATCGCTAAGCATGCCACAAAGGCCATCGCTGCAAACCATCACCCTATCACCACTATATAGCTTTTTTGATTTTGCCGATGGTTTGGGAGTTTGTCTTTCGTCTCCAAGACTTTGCGTAATAATATTACTTTCAGGATGTACTCGTGCTTCTTCAGGAGTCATTTGTCCTTCTTGCACCATTTGCCATACCAATGAATGGTCATCGGTAAACGGATACATTTCTTGCTGGCCTTGGTATAAGTATACTCTGCTATCGCCACTCCATGCTACATGCACCGAGTCTTCGAAAACCCATGCGAGTACTAATGTGGTGCCCATACCAGCAGTATCTAAGTTTTTGTGTTGATGTTCAACAATGGCATTATGAGCGTCAACTATAAACCTCTTAAGGGCTTTTTCCCTTTCACTGGCCGATTTAGGAATCGATTCAAGATTATCGAAGAGTTTTTGAATGGTTTCTTGTGCAATGTGGCTGGCTACTTCGCCGGCATTAGTACCACCCATTCCATCGGCCACTACCAATAACGATCCACGTTTTGAAAGGTCTAAGACTTCATCGCGTTTAAAAGCCCATTCTTTCCTTTCTAAATCTTTGCAAATGGCAAAGTTGTCTTCATTATGGTCTCTAACCTGTCCTACATCAGTAGTTCCGAATAGTTCAATTTTCTTGATCATGGGCTATAGTTTAAGTTAGGGCTTTTTCTTGCCCTTATTTATTTTCACTGGGTTTATAAAGCTATCGTTACCATAATCAACAAGAGAAACTAAAATCCAATTATTTTCTTTTTGCTCATAAAATGCAACAGGTTGGTAGGTAATATTTGCAAAACCTACTTTTTCAAAAAATAGGACACCACCAATTACCACTGCATCTTTGTACTTGTAATCTTTGATATCAGCAATGTTGTTTTTCCATTCGATATCTTGCAGATCAATGATATATGCCTTAGGTGTAAGATTTAATGAGTCAAGATTCTTTTCATTTGCAGTGAACAACAAAAGCTTGCCTTCCTTTACATTTTCAGGTGAAACGATTTTAAAATGTTTTTCTTCTTCGTTAGTTTTTAATGAGTAATTCTTTTGGTCGAAAGCCTTTTTTAATTTGATATCGTTAAAATTCTCATTTAAATTGATCTTTTTTAATGATACATTACTCAATTCTATGTCATAGTCATTTTTTATTTTGACATAATTGGTATCCTGATTACCAGGTGAAAAGAAGCTTTCAGGAAGTCTAATTGATTCTTCAAGTTGAATGCCCAAGTAAAATTGAATACCAAAATGATCAAGACCATTTAAACCAAATTCCTTTCCTTTTTTGTCAACAATTACATATTCTTGTTTAATTAGGCTTACACCAGGGAAAAGGGCTTCTTTAATGTTCTTGTTGCTATCTCTTAAAAAGTCTAGCTTTAAATCTATATCACTGTTTAGTTTCTGAGCAATTACCACTGAACAAATAAGAACTAGAAAAAAAATGGAAAATTTTATAATAATTTTTTTCAAAACAATAACTATTTACATTCACCAACGGGCACAATAAATCCAATTTCAGCTCCAATACCAGCAGACACAATACCGATGGCCATAATATTATCTCCATCCTTAAATAAAACGGGACCGCCAGAGTTACCTTGGCCAAAGTTTCGATTTGTAAGGGCTATACTGCCTGAACTTGACACACCATCTTGAGCAACCAGTGATTCGCTTAATAGAGGTTTAGTATCATTACCACCTAGTCCATATGAATATCCGAGAACAATTACCTTGTCACCGGCACTCATATCATAAGACTGTGCTCCATTGGCAATTAGATCAGATGATCCTCCAACGCTGAAAGTTGCCCAGTCATTTTTATCTAATGATGCTACGTTAATACTCTTATTATCCCCCCAGTTAGCCGGTAAATCATATACCTGATCATTTGTGTCATCTAAAGTAGCTCCACCAGATTGAGAACTATAGTTAATTGTAAACTTATTTGTTGGCGACGAGCATTCAATTTGTAATTTGAATTCAGCACCGTCATTTTCAAGAGAGTTTAGGAAAATTTCGTCTTCAGAGCTGCTGTTGTTTATGAACCTCCAACTTTGAATACAATGCCGTGCAGTAATAAATTTACCTCCTTCAACCATAAAACCAGTGCAAGTCCATCCATAGTCGAGATTTTCTGTTCTGCCATCTGGCCAAACAATATCAAACTGAGTTACTCGCATGAAGTAGACATGGTTTTTAACTGCTTGATAAATTTCCGCTAGATCTTCGCTTCCTGATGCTTCAACAGCTTTTTCAACAGCCTCTTCAAGTTGTTGTTGTACCGAAGAGCTTATGTCTGACACTTGTTTTCGAAGTTTACGGTTCTCATTTTTAACCGAAGCAATTGCTTTTGCACTTACATTTTGTAGGGAGTCGCGCAGTTTTGATTGCTGCTCCTTATAAAGAGCATACTCTTCATCGGCTTTTTCCCTTTCTTCTTCAAGTTCTTCCAAATCGGCTTGAAGAAGTACATTTTGCTCATTTAGTTTGATAAAAGCAAAGGTTCCACCACTGGCAAGCACCAATATTGTAATTAAAAAAGCTATGGCTGCGGTTTTGTATGGTTTTATAGCCTGCTGCATTACCAAATTCATTTTGTTGGTAAAGCCCATTTTGGCAGTTCCTGTTTTAGTGGTGTTAAAGCGCAACTTTGGCCCTTCCATGCTTAATTGAATCTCATCTCCATTATTAAGAAAGAAACGTTCATTTACAGGGCGGCTGTTTACCAAAGTAGGATTAGAAGTTGAAAGATTGACAATAAATGTTTCGTTGCCTTTTCTTTCAATGGCGCAATGTCTTCTACTTACTGTAGGGGTATCGTCTCCAAATGATACGCCACATTTTTTATCTCTTCCTAACTCAATATATGGCACCACGATAGTTTCATAGCTTCCTTGCTTGTGCTTATCGGTAGAGGTTAAATACTCTAAGGTATAAGTTGGAATATTGGCGCCACCCAAAATTTTCATACCCGTTGTTAAAGATTGCGTTGCTCTATTTGCCATATTTTATGCTTTTAAAATCCGTAGAAAAATCCGTTGTTCTGTTGTGCTAATTGTTCTAAAAAATTTCTTGCTTCTAATTGTTCCAAATCCGAGGGGTCAGGATCTATCATATGTTTACCTACTCCAATTGTGCTTATAGCCACATTTTGGTTTAATCGACTCACCATAGAAAGAATTTCGTTTGTTGTAACGTTTTCCGGAACACTTGGAATACCATCACTTAGCAGAATGATATCAGTTAAATTGCTATACCCACCGTGTGTTAGTGCATGTTCTAGTACAATGCCTGTAGGTGTGCCACCGCCTGGTTTAAGGTTGTTTATAAATTTAAAAGTTTCTTTTTTATTTACATCGTTCATTGCTTGCAAGCTGCTAAACTGGGCACCGAAATAGTTTGCAGGTTCAGGTTCGCCAAACCACATTACATCACAATTGAAATCTGAACCCATGGTGGTTATGAGCATTTTTATACCAGCCTGCACCTGTCCCATTCTGCCTTCGCTATCCATACTGCCTGATGCATCAATAATAAAAAGAAGGTTTTTTCCTTTAAACTTAAAACCAACATCAACATTAAGAGAAGCTACCTCCGGACATTCATCTTCAGGTGTAAAGTTGCATTTGTCCATCCATTCTTTGTATGGACGAAGGTTTTCTATTTCTGAATTGGCTGCATCTAGCGCCTTTTTGGTTTTTTCTAACTCACTTTCAAGAGCCAATATTTTCTTAACATTCTCTTCGTTGCTTTTTAAGCATTCTTCAAGCCCTTGTTGTAATCCAGCAATCTTTTTCTCCAAGGCATTTTTGGCTGAAATCACTTCTTCCATTTGCGATTTAATCGCGTCAAGCTGTTCTTGTGGAATTAGGTCGGCAATATCTTCTATTGCTACACCAAGTTTACCTACTTCTTCACTGAGTTTCTTTTGCTCTTCAAATTCTTCTACTGGTATGGTAAGTTTTGGTACCAAAATGTAAAGAATAATTACAGCACCTAGGGCACCCGAGAGCAGGTCAAGAAACGAAGCACTAAATAGATTTATTTCTTTTCTGGCCATTAAGAAACATCTATTTTATTGATGAGATTGTCTACTACGTATTCTTCAATTTCAGAGTGTAAGTTTTCTGTTTTTTCTTGAAGGTTGTGAAAGCTATACATTAGGAATACACTTAGTACAAGCGCCAGTAAAGTGGTGTCAAATGCTACGCCTAATGTAGCCGTTATAAGATCTATATCGCCTGTGTTTGCAATTCCAAGAGCTTGCGAAATACCTAAAACTGTTCCCACAAATCCCACTGAAGGTATAGCCCATAAAATGTAACGTATATGTGATTGGCTACTATCTGATTTGTCTTTATTTATTCGGCTCTGGGCTTCAACTATGGTAAAAGCGGCATCGGCACTATGGTTTGCTCTAAATTTTGTAGCGGCCTTTTTTATCAGGTTAAGTAAAAAATGATGGGCTAAAACGCCGTCCATTTTTTTTGAGTTTAAATACTCAAGAATTTTAACCCTTATAGAGTTAATTTCTTTTGGTCCTAGAATAGAATGCTCTTCAGTTGGTAATAAATCGGTGCCAAAATATTTGCGTTCGTAGTTGAGCCATTTATTAAATTCTCTGATTTCAAAAATCCCCCAAAAGAAAATGGCAAAGGTGATAAGCTGTATATATCCGCCATTGGTAAAATTACCGCCAAGTAATATTGCCATTCTGTTGACCATGCCCATTGATTCGGGAGATGTAAATGCGTAGGCTACAGAGAATAACACCTGTAAACCAATAGCAATTCCAAATGCAATGAGTAGTCGATTTAATCTACCATCCATAATACTCTCTTTTACAAACTTTGTTACTTCAAATTAGTATGAACTGTTAGAGTAACGAAACCTTTACTACTTGTTTTACTAAAACCTGCTCAATTCCAAATATAGATTTTTGACACTATAGATTGCTATTTTGGTGTCAAACTTTTTTGTTATTACGTTGATTACCGTAAGTGATTTTTATAAAATGAAAAGTTTTTATGGAATTTTAGTTTCGTGAAACTCTAAGGTTAAAATCAAAACACTCAGTTTATGCGCTTCACAAAATCTTCGTTTCTTTTCTTACTTGCATGTTTAATTATTGACTCACATGAATTACATGCTTCAGCGGATTCATTAGAAGCTATTTTGATTGTTGGACACCAAGAGGATCTTACCGAAAATGCTAAGGATGAAATGAATGATGTTGCTCTAATTTTTAGGGAGAATGGTGTTAAAGTTCATAAATTTTATAATGAAAAGGCAGAATGGGATGAGATTAAAAAATTATCAGGGAAATGTAGTTTTTTAGTGTACTCTGGACATGGAAGTACGCTTGGAGAAAATGGCGGAGCGGGTGGTTTATGTATTGAATCTTTAGTCACTTCTGAGGAAATGATGAATGAATTTAAGCTTAAAGAAAGTGCGGTGGTTTGTTTTCAGTCGGTATGTATGGGAACTGGTTCTACCGCGGGTGATTTTGATGATATTAGTGATTCATTAGCCAAAGCGAGGGTAACCAGTTATTCAAAACCATTTTTAGAAATAGGCGCAGCAGCGTATGTGGCAGTGAACTATAGCAATGGAGTTGAGAAGTTTTTAGAGAGCTTTTTTAATGGTAGCACAATGGTTTCGGCCTACAATAGTTCGTTTTATCCTTGGTCTGATGTTGAGATAGACGAAGTTTATAAGCATGATACAACAAAGAGGATTGTTTTAGCTTCAAGCCCAGGTGGCGGTATGGCTACTTACACAAAGTGGGTAAATGGAAAGAAAACAACAAAAAGAATTATAACTCCTAAGTCATTCAACGCAGCAATGGTTGGGGATTTGGAATTTGAATTTGAGATAATGAAGGAGAGGGACAAGTAGCTTGTGGACGGTGTAGTTTTGGTGATTGTGTTCACCAAATTTACACTGTTAGGTTTTGCTTACTCGCCTTTAAACTCCGGCTTTCGCTTCTCAACAAAAGCGGCAACACCTTCTTTGTAATCAGCACTATCGCCAGCAATTTCTTGGCAATAAGCTTCGTATTGTAGCATTTCTTCTAAATCAGAGTTAAAAGACTTATTGAGCATCTTCTTCATTAAACCAATGGCCTTTGTAGGTGCGCTCTTGTAATAATCAACTACTTTGGCTACTTCCGTTTCAAGCTCTTCAGGGGCAACAACTCGGTTTACCATTCCCCATTCAAGGGCCTGCTGAGCACTTACTTTGTTACCCATGGTAGCCAATTCAAAAGCACGGTTGCTTCCTACAATTCTTGGTAAGAAGTAAGATGAGCCGCTATCTAATACCAAACCTACATTAATGAATACTTCAATTAATGCGGCTTTTTCGCTTGCTACAGTAAAATCACAAGCCAAGGCTAAAGAGCAGCCTGCACCGGCCGCAACGCCATTAATTCTACCAATAATGGGTTTTGGAAGATTACGCATGGCTCTAATAATTGGATTGTATCTTTTATAAAGCGATTCGCTAAGTTTTCTCTTTTTACCTGCTATATCTTTAAGGTCTTGACCTGAACAAAATGCTTTGCCTTCACCCGTTAATACCACAACTCTTACCTCATTATCGCGCTTTACTTTTTTCAAAGCATCTTGTAACTCAAAACTTTGCTCATTATTAAAAGCATTGAATCTATCTGGGCGGTTTAAAGTGATGTAACCCGTGTTGTCTTTTACTTCGTATTTTATAGCAGTGTACATATTAGGAGTTTAGAGTTTAAAGTGAGTCAAAATTAAGTTGATGCGTTTGAATAGTAGATTTTAGTTTTTCTTGAATTCGCCTTTTTTCTCATCCCAAGTGTAGATGGCAAGGGTGAATGGCAGGCTGCTTTCTTTCAAGTAAATGTTTTCGTTTTGCTCGTCAATTTCCCAATAAATATGCTCTCTTAGGTTGTTTTCATCATCTAGGCCTTCGCTTTCAAAAAAGTCGTTATTCCCATACGAATCTTTCATAGCCTTTTTAACTTCTTTGCTCAGTTTTCCGTAATTCAATTCGTAATCAGCTATTACATCAGTTGATGCTTTCACAAAACCATTGCCTTGTTTTTTAAGCACAACAAATTGATTTTGACATTTACCTGATCGGCAATAGGTGTGCTCAATGGCCACGAAAATGTTAGTGCCTGAAGTGTACATCTTTAGCTTGCCCGTAAGCTTACTTCCACTATGATTTAATTTAATGAGCTGCCTTTCTTCATTGTGGTATATGAGAATTTTATCCCTGTTTTCATTATTATCAATTTTACCAGTAATGTAATCCTCAGTTACAGGTAAATAATCAAGAGATATGTCATGATATGCATCTCGAATACTGTAAGATTGGGGTGAATAGAATGACAAGGAAATAAAGGCGACTGTAAGGGCAAAAAGCATTCTCATTAGGAAGAGTTTTAAAATTCAAATAACGGCTATAATTTTTGATTGAGCCATAATTCGATTTGTTTTAAGGCTTTGGACGAAAAGGTTTCTTCAATTTCACTATACTCGCTTGGCGAGCCTGTTTCGCACTCTTGAAATAAGTGATTTAAATGTGAAAGGGTGGTCAACTTTAGTTCCGAATTTGGTGCTTTTGATTTTGCCTTTTGCACACCGACTGAATTTTCTTTCGATGGAACTTGTAGGTCTAATCCCCCAAAAAGAGCTAAAACCGAACAATCTAGTTTTGAAATGTAATCAGCGGGGTTAATTCGAATAAACTCAAACATCCACTTGGTTCCGTAAGAAGCCATGTAAGTCTGTCGCAATTCAGTATCCGAACTTCCGTCAGGATTTAAACTGTCAGGCAATTCTTCAAGTGTTTCTCCAAAGTATTTGGTAAGTGCACCATAAGCACTTCCGTAATCTTTGGAATTGGTAATTATGTCTATTGCACCGACATTGATTTTTTTCATGGTTTCAATGTCATTTTCGCTTTCTCCATTGGCTGTGGCAATTAGTTCTTGCTGTAGTTTTAGCAATTCACCGCCTTGTATTCCAGGGCCAGCAAGCATTACAATGGTTTTTACTTTTTTGTTGTTTGAAGCTACCATTGGTGCAATTAAACCGCCTTCGCTATGGCCTATAATGCCAATTTCAGTTATGTCTTTTCGATTTGATAAAAATTCAACTGCAGCATTGGCATCTCTTGCCAAATCAAAAGTTGTAGCTTTTGAGAAATCACCCGTTGAGCCGCCAACTCCACGGTCATCATACCGCAATACAGCATAACCCGCCTTAGTTAAATAATCTGCAATTACTAAAAAGGGTTTGTGACCCAGCATTTCTTCATCTCTGTTTTGTGGACCGCTTCCACTCACCATAACCACAGCTTTGTACTTGCCGCGTCTTTTTGGTTTGGTGAGCGTTCCTGCTAAGGTCACATTGTCTTCGGTATTTTCAAAAGCAACGTCTTCACTAAAATACTTATAAGGAGGCTTTGGCTCTTGCGGTCGGTTGAGCTTAAAATCGCCCCTAGCCAAGTTTAGCTCAAAAGTTTTTCCCCTTTGAGTAAAAGTGCCGTTAATAAAATCAGGCATTTCTTCGCTCCAATTGCCCACAAATTCGGCCTTTAGGTTCGGCATTTTTAGCGTGAGCACTCCATCTTTAAAAGTGGTTGAGCCTACTGGAAGGTCTTTTGCACCCTGATCAGGGCTATCCATGGTGCTGTTGTATTCGCCTTTATTTTCAGTGATATGAAAAACGATTCTAAGCTTGATCTTGCCAATTTCTAGAGCGCCATTCCAATTGCCTGCTACTGTTTGAGCGAAGGTATTTTGGACCATAAACAACAGGCTTAGAATGACGATATTGCCTTTTAAAGATTTCATGGAGTCATAGTTTTCTCAAAAATACCTTTCATTACATACAATTCAACTATCCCTATTTCCTTTGCAGACTTATGGAAAAGGTAACCGAAAGCGCATCGAAGCACCGACATTTAGAAAGAATGAGCACCGCTCAACTTTTAGAAGGCATTAATGGCGAAGACCAAACCGTGGCTGATTCAGTGGCTGCAGTTATGCCGCAAATTGAAGCTTTGGTAGATTCCGCCTATGAAAAAATGAAGGATGGTGGAAGGCTATTCTATTTAGGATCAGGTACTAGCGGAAGGTTGGGTATAGTAGATGCTAGCGAGTGTCCACCAACTTTTGGGGTAGATCATGGAATTGTAGTGGGCTTAATTGCCGGCGGCGATGCAGCCATAAGAAAAGCCCAAGAGTTTGCCGAAGATGATATGCAGCAAGGCTTTAAGGATCTTGAAGCTGAAAATATTTCAAGTAATGACTTCGTGATAGGAATATCTGCATCAGGTACAACACCTTATGTTTTAGGCGCCTTAAAAACTTGCGTTGAAAAAGGCATACCAACCGGCTGCATTTGTTGCAATGCAAAATCTCCTATTGCAGAATTTGCCAATTATCCAATTGAAGTTGTGGTAGGGCCTGAGTTTGTAACAGGAAGCACGAGAATGAAATCAGGAACCGCACAAAAATTAGTGCTCAATATGATTTCAACAAGTTTGATGATAAAGTTGGGTAGGGTAAAAGACAACAAGATGGTTGACATGCAGTTGAGCAATAAAAAGCTCATTGACCGCGGTACCAAAATGATTGTGCAGCTTTATAGTGAAATTAGCTATGAAAATGCAAAAGAGAAATTACTTGAACTAGGAAGCGTGAGAAACGTTATTCATCACCTCGAGAATAGTTAATGCACGAATTAGAACCATTTTACCATTGGCGCGAGCTTTACAAGGCTGAAGAAGATGAGCGTTCTCCTTTTTTTGAAAGAGAGTACAGTGAGATCTACTTTACCCACGCCGTATACAATTACGTTATACACCCGCAATGGGATTCAATTGGTTCTGAAACACTTTATTTAAAAATACTTTTTGCTGATTACGAAAAAGGATTTGCTGTAATTGAACTTATTGGCGAATGGAACGATGCCATAAATAATGATGTAATGACTCTTAAAAGAGATATTATAGATCTTTTATTAGATGATGGAATTAATAAGTTTATGCTCATTGGAGAGAACCTTTTGCAGTTTCATGGCGAAGGCGAAGACTATTATGAAGAATGGTATGAAGATGTAGAAGATGGCTGGATTGTAGCTTTGAATTTTAGACCCCATATTCAAGAGCAATTGGCCGAGTATAGAATAGATTATTATATGATTTACGGGGGAGAGCTTGATACATTAAACTGGCGCGGATTAACACCCTATCAATTGTTTAACAGAGTAGAGCATATCATTTCAAGACGACTCAATTAGAATTTTACAACCTAAAATTAAATATCATGAAAAATTTACTACCACTATTAATGATGTTCTTAGCCGGTACAGTATTGGCACAAGAACTTCCACAGCCCAGCCCAGCTGCAAAGGTTGAACAAACCGTTGGTCTAACCCAAATTGACATTGTTTACTCAAGACCAGGAGCAAAAGGAAGAACCATATTTGGTGATTTAGTGCCTTACAATGAGATTTGGAGAACTGCTGCCAACAAGGCAACTGCTGTAACATTTAGCCAAGACATAACTTTTGGCGGAAAAGAAGTAAAAGCTG
Organism: Bacteroidia bacterium; assembly: GCA_049115495.1. Classification (GTDB taxonomy): domain Bacteria; phylum Bacteroidota; class Bacteroidia; order CAILMK01; family JACPUW01; genus JACPUW01. The sequence continues at coordinate 585,332 of JAGDZV010000002.1, forward strand.
GAACTTATAGTTTATTTACAGTTCCGGGTGAGAAGGAGTGGACCGTAATGCTCAATACCGAAACCGAGCTTTGGGGTGCAGGTAACTACAACGAAGAAAACGAAGTTGCCAGTGTAAAAGTAAAATCAGCTAAAACGGGTGATTATTACGAAACCTTTACCATTTCATTTGATAACTTGACTGATGAGTCGGCAAACATGAATATTGTGTGGGAAAACACAAAAGTTTCCGTTAAGATAGGTGTAGATACTGAAGCTGCCGCATGGGCAAATGTAGAAAGTGCAATTGTGGAGGCTGAAGGTTCTTGGAGAGTATACACAAGAGCAGCTGATTATGCAGCAAGATCAGGAAAAAACCTTGATAAAGCCATTGAGTGGACAGAAAAGTCTTTGGCGATGAACGATTACTGGTGGACCTACTGGGTTCAGGCAGAAGTTTATGCAGCCAAAAAAGATTATAAGTCAGCTCAAAAGTCTCTTAAAAAGTCAATTGCTTTAGGCGAAGAGATAGAAGGTTGGGGTTACGGAGAAAGACTCAATAAATTAATGGAAGATTACAAAAGCAAAAGCTAGTAAATCTTAATTTATAACCTGAAAAAGCCGTTTCGACTACTCGGAACGGCTTTTTTATGCTGTTAACTAAATAAACTACTAATCTCCTAGTAAGGTAGAGCGCATGCCTTTTGATTCCATATCTTCCTGAATCTTTTTAATGGCACCAGGACCTACACCTTTCCAAGAAGAGAGTTTAACATAGCTCATTTCTATAAGATCGTGTAACGATTCAATATTGTGTTTCTTCATTGCCGTTTGAGCCGCTTTTGACAAATACTCGGGAAATTCTTTCTTCATGGTCGTTTTCCAAATAATTACTGAACACAAAGATAACCGCTAGGAATTAAATACTTTTATTCAATTATTAATAGCTATTAAGCCGTGCGGCAATTCTATTCAAAATTATTTACCAAGTTTTATGGTAAGACCAAATCGTGCATTGGCAGCAAAACGCGAATAAATACCATCAAACCTTGGCAAAGTGTTATATGCAAAACCATTAGGATCATAGTCATTGCCGAATCTATAGGATGTCTCATAGGTAATGGGAACTGAGAAATCAATCCCAATCCTATCTGTGAGGTTGTAGCAAATTCTTGGAGCCATACCAATACCTAGGCTTAGGTCATTATAATTAGGTCCCGTATCTCCGTTAAGCGCATTAAAGTTTGATCGCCAAAAGTTTAACCCAACTCTAGGACCTAAATAGAATGCCCACTTTTCATTTTTAGATTTAGCTAAAAGGTAGTTCTGTTCTGCATAAATCCCAATGTTACCTGACCTTATGTTATATTGACCTTCAGGGTAGAGTCTAATTAGCTGATTTGAATTATCAAAAAATCTGCTAGTAAAATTTAGCTGTGAAAAACCAAATTCAAAAAAGCGATTCTCATGTTTTGAAATTGTAAAAGAAGGAGTAAAACTAAAGGGACTTATATCGTATTGAAAACGCGAAATGCTTAGGGATGGACTAGCATAAAACTTTAGCCCAAAAACAGGTTCTTCTTTGGTTTGACCCACAGCCAATAAAGGCCCTAATAAAATGATTGTAATGATATACTTCATGGTGTTGGTGTTTGTGATTTTAATGAATTCCAATGGTTTTAGGTTGCGGTTGCTTGAAATTAAATAAAAAAGTAAACTTAATTATTTGGTGTTAAGTTGTTGTTTAATAGGGTTTTGTGTGATTTTTTTGCTTTAGGTCACAAGGCCTTTTGATAAAAACCAATTAAAGATTAATAAACATTTAACATCTTGCGCCTCAGTTTTATAGGCATTTTGGTTTCGATTTAGCGGTTTTAAGCTTTGTTTTAGCCTGTCTATAAGTAAAAAAAGAAATTTGTCACAAGCTTTAAAATTCAATCATCAGGGTAATAGGGAGTTCAATATTGCATTAAGAAAAAGAGTACAACAGTACTTTAAGCAAACTGGTACCAACAAGGGCACAGGCTTAATGTACTTCAAAATTATATTCTATATTACGGGTCTAGTGTCATCATATGCAGCTCTAATGCTAAGTACAAATGCTTGGCTTTCAATGTTGTCTTGGGTTCTAGTTGGCTTATTTACAGCTTTTACTGCATTGAACATATGCCACGATGCTATTCATGGTTCAGTTTCTAAAAATCAAAAAATTAATAAGATTTTAGGTTCTTTATTTAACGTAATTGGAGCCAACGATTTTGTTTGGGATCAAAGCCATAATAAGGTACATCATTCATTTACCAATGTACAGGGTCATGATGAAGATGTTGATGCTATACCTTTTGTAAGAACTTCACCACACCAAGAGCATAAAAAGTATCATCGTTTTCAAACACTATATGCGCCATTTTTCTATTCATTAGCTACCATTTCTTGGGTATTCGCAAAGGATTATGTAAAGATGGCTCAAGGAAAAATTGGTGAAAGTCCAATGAACGTTAAGAGAAGCGATGTTGTAAGAATGGTGACTTACAAATTAGTTTACTACAGCATCTTTCTTGTGTTGCCATTAATATTTGTTCCTTTCTCTTGGAGCTTTGTATTGGCTGGCTTTATAATTAGCCATTTGGTTGAAGGATTTACTATTGGCGTAATATTTATGCTGGCCCATTTGGTTGAGCATGTAGATTTTCCGATGCCAGATCAAGAAGGTAAACTTGAAGACAATTGGGCAGTTCATCAGCTAAAAACTACTGCCAACTTTGCGGTTAAAAATAAGATCATAGGATTTTTAACAGGCGGGTTAAACTTTCAGGTAGAACATCACTTGTTTCCTGATGTTTGCCATGTGCATTACCCAGCAATTAGTCAAATTGTAGAAGAAACAGCTAAAGAATATAACTTACCTTACCATGCCAATAGAACCTTTGTTGGCGCTGTAAAAAGTCATATAAGATTTTTAAATGAGATGGGTAGAAACGCCTAAGTTTCTACTCTTTTAAGCGCCATGGTGGGTTGATCCTGTTTTCTCCAGCATGGTAAATTATAATTTGATTTCCGTAGGGATCTTTCAATCGTGCTTCGGTCCATAGCCAAGGTTGTTGTTTAATGTCTTCTTCAATACTGATTTTGTTGGCCTTTAAGTTGGCTATTTTCTCGGCCAAATCGTCAACTTCAAAATACACCCAAGTGTTATTTGATGTTTTGCTAGCTACCTTATGTAGAGAAAACGTTGAGTTGCCATTTGGACATAAAAATCGTGCGTATTCGTTGTGAGAATGAACTATAAGTTTAAGGCCTAACTTTTTATAAAACTCAATTGATTTGTGAATGTCAGTACAGGGAATTGTAACCTGATTTAAATTCATCAGTCAATTATTTCGATTGAGTTAATGCCATATGGATTACAAGCACCAGTAATGATACGCTGCTCATGAATTATGAGCGTTTTACCCACATAAAAATCAGAATGTTGAAACAAAATAGTGTCTTTTTCCTTGTGGTGGTAGATATCAATTAGGTCCATATTCCTCGACAAAATATCATGTCCGGCATTTTTTTTAAGAACATAAAAAGGCGTTGAATCATTCGCGAATGAATCGATTATAAAGGTGTCAATGCTTTTTTCATAAGAACAGCCACCACCAGCAATATTTGGTCTTATACTTGGCCCTGTTGAATCGCAAGAGCAAAGAACAAATCCCAGAAAGCAGAATTGAAATAGATTCATAAGCCTATTCTTTTTTCTTAAATATTTTCTTTAACACATCAGTGTGCTCAGTGTATTTATACAAGTTCTCAGTTGGCATAATTGAGCCAAGTAGTAAATCATTTATTTCAGCATTTTCGGCGCCTTCTTCTCTAAGGCAAATCATATGATAAATCAATGTTTCATAAAGCTGATTAACAAAATGATATTTATAACTTTCTGACCCAGGTTCTCCATTTAGTTCCATACTAAAATCGCTAAAATAAAAATCGGTGTATTGATAGTATTTAAGCCCATTAAACATAGGGAAGTTGTCAATATTTACTAGGGCTAGCTTTGTATTTCTAGGCTTTGAAACATTCATATAACCCCAAATAGATCTTCCACACAAACTCATACAGCGTAAAAAGAAAACACCTTTTTCTGTCTCGTCATTCAAGTTGAGTCTTTTTAGTTGAAAATCCATTTTACCCAGCTGTTTTAAACCCAATTTATTTCCCACTGTAGTAAACAACATACTGTAATAATTATCTACTAATTCATAGTGATTTATTGATGCATTTTTTAGTTCAGATACTAAGTTGATATTATCTTTTGGCTCTTCTACCTTTAGATTTAAACTAATTTGTCTTACTATATAAATGGCTTTTAGCGTGACTTCATTGGGTAATTTTAGATAACCGTCACTTAATACTTTACTTCTAGGGTTAATAGTCTCAGCAATGAATTTTGCCGTTTGCTTTAAATCATCACTTGCATCTTTTTTAAGTGATTTTAGATACGACTTTGGTGGGTCGTTTCTAAACATAAAATCTTTGTAGGCTTTGCCTAGTTCAATAAGCTTAGAATCATTATTGGCTTCGGCACCAAATAAAAATAAAGTACCAAAAACTCCCATTAAAGCAAAAAGAAAACTTTTCATAAAACTGATTTGAGCCGTTAAATATAGCTTAAAAGGAGCAGCATTATAAAAAGTAGTGAATCTTAAATTACATGCATCTTAGTATCAATTTCATTGGCCCAAGCCTTAATGCCACCTTTTAGATTAAATAAGTTATTGTAACTGTATTTTATTTGAAGTAGCTGTATGGCATTGGCACTTCTAACACCACTTCTACACATTATTACAACGTCTTTATCATTTGGTATAACTGCCTTTTTTGCTTCTATTTCTCCCAAAGGAATAAGTTCGCCTTTGATATTGGCCGCCTCATACTCATAGTTTTCTCTCACATCAATTAATGTGAATTCTTTGCCAGAATCCATCCATTGTTTTAGTTCGGCAACGTTGATTTCATTGATCATAGTGTTTTGGTTTTGGTTATCGGAGTTACAAAACAGCTCATAGTCAATAAGGTTCTTGATTGTGGGTTTTTTTCCGCTAATTGGGTTTTCTGGATCTTTGTGAATTTTGATGGTATGAGACTTAAAATCAAGCGCATTGAATGCAAAGATTTTGTTTTTCAATGTGCTGCCAATTCCTGTAATTACCTTAATGGCTTCCAAAGCCTGCATGCTTCCAATTATGCCCGGCAGTGCACCAATTACCCCACCTTGGGCACAATTTGGTGCAAGTTCTGGAGCAGGTGGCGTAGGGAAAACATCTCTGTAATTTGCACCATCGTTATAGTTAAACACACTTACTTGCCCTTCAAATTGATGAATTGAACCGTATATAAATGGTTTATTGAGTAATACACAGGCATCATTTACTAAGTAGCGGGTTGGGAAATTGTCTGATCCATCAATTATAACATCATATTTTGCAATAATATCAAGGGCGTTTTCTGATGTTAGCTTATTATCATGCCATTTAAATGCCACATTGGGGTTTTGAGCTTGTAGAAATTCAATTGCCACTTCTCCCTTCTTTTTACCCTTGTCTAATTCTCTAAATAAAACTTGCCTTTGCAGGTTTGAAATTTCAATTGAGTCAAATTCAATTAAGCCAATAGTGCCAACCCCCGCGGCTGTTAGATATTGCAAAGCCGGTGTGCCTAATCCTCCTGAGCCCACCACAATGGCCTTAGCATTTTTAAGCATCAATTGCGCAGTTTCTCCAAACTTGGGTAATATTAAATGCCGTGCATAGCGTTCATTTTCTTGTGGGCTCAATGACATGACTTAAATTGCCGATTTATTGAATTTTGCACCAAATATAGCAGGCATAATTTCAGCATATGAGCAGTAAAAACTTTACTCATTTAGATAAAGAAGGCAACCCAAGCATGGTTGATGTTGGAAATAAGGCAGTTACAGAAAGGCAAGCAACCGCAAGAGCCATTGTAAAGCTTGACGATGAAATTATAAAAATGCTTGAAAATGATGAAATTCATACCAAAAAAGGTCCTGTTTTTCAAACGGCGATAATAGCTGGTGTAATGGGAGCCAAAAAAACATCTGAACTCATTCCGCTATGTCATCCATTGGGCTTAGATAAAATTGGTATTGAAATTAAAGTGAATGATCAAAAAGAAGTTGAAATAGATTGTATAGCGAAGCTAAGTGCTAAAACTGGGGTAGAAATGGAAGCCCTAACAGGTGCAAGCATCGCCGCCCTTACCATATATGATATGTGCAAGGGGTTTTCACAAAACATTATTATCAAAGAGACGAGACTGATTTCTAAAACAGGAGGAAAGAGTGATTTTAAAACTTGAGTGTTAAATAGTTGAATATTAAAAGATTAAAAAATTATTGTTTCTAGCCCGAAGAAAGGACCACACCTAGCCAAACTAATGTAGACATGAGAGTTTCAAAAGTCTCATGTCCATTACAAAAAATCATTGCGCCCCAATGCCTTACTAGCTGTTGGTTTATTTTGTCTGAGAGCCTATTGTGACAATTAAAAACCTCTAAAAGGAATCAGCTCATAAACTTCTCCTGCCTTATATAGATCTTTACCTTGCTCTAGTACCAAATAACCATCAACGCGAACCAAATTTGCCAAATCCCCTGAGCCATGACCCCGAACCGGAATGGCTAATAATTCTCCCTTTTCAGAATAATCAATGGCCACTTCGCAAAAGAAAGTTAGGTTGGGTTTAAACTCAACATCATTGGCCAATACCGCTTTTGGTGATGGTTTTTCTACCAATTGAAGCGAAGCATTTAACCAAGGATTAAAATAGGCCTGCATGCACATAAAGCTAGATATTGGGTTGCCAGGAAAAGCAAATACATGACATTTATTTTCATAAGTGCCAAACCAAAAAGGTTTTCCGGGTCTTTGAGCAATTCTATGAAATCTTTTTTCAACGCCCTTAGCTTCAAGAGCTTGAGGTAAGAAGTCGAATTTGCCCTTTGAAACGCCACCTGAAAGCATTACTACATCAAAGCGATCAAATATTTTAGAAAATACGTTTTTAATCTCTTCAAAATCATCATTTAGGTGTATGGTATCAGCTTTGATACCTTGTTTTTGTAGTTCGCTTTTTAACCTAAAAATATTACTTTTTCTAATTTGATGTGGTAGTGGAACTTCTTCAATATTAACAAGTTCATCTCCAGTTGAAATTACGATTACCCTAGGAAGGCGGCTAACCAAAACTTTGCTTTTACCAACAGTTGAACAAATGCCTATTTCAGGAGCTTCAATTTGTTTGCCCGCCTTTATAAGCGTGTCGCCTTTGATTTTGTCAAAGCCTTTTATGTGTATGTTTTTGCCAAGTTTTGTATTAAGTTCTCCAATTTTAGCTTTGCCTTTGGTAATTTCAATTTGCTCATAGGGTATCACTGTATCTAAACCAGTTGGCATTATTGAACCGGTCATTACTTCTAAGCAAGCCTGTGATTTTTCTAAATGTTGTTGTGGGCTACCGGCTGCAGCAATTCCTTCTATGTCAAAAGATCTTAAACCATTTTCGTATTCAGAAAATCTAATGGCTATGCCGTCCATTGTTACCCTATTATAAGGCGGAAAGTCTCTATCGCCTACAATTTCTTCTCTCAATACACGCCCCAAGGCGTTTTCAAGTAATACTTCTTCAACCCCAAAATCTTTTATTGTTGAAAAAATTATGGCTTTGGCTTCAATTGTTGAAATCATGATGCTGGCTATTGATAAAGTAAAATCAGAATCTTTTTTCTTCCCACTTTTCCGTTTAGTTCAAAAAGACCATCTTCAGTTTGCGAAATAACAAGCGGAACGTCTTGCAAATTCTTAAAGTCAAAAGTTAGTGCTTTGGTATCTTCATTAAAAGTGTAATTGCCGCTACTTTCTTCTAATAAGAATTTTGAAGTGTACGTATTATCATCACTAAAATTGAACCAATAATAGTCTTTGGTATTTTCCTTAAAGGAATTTTTATCGCTACCTACATCAAATTTTTTAATGTGCCATTTTCCTTCTATTAGCTTTTTTTCAATTTCTTGAGCAAAAACAGTTGAAATGGAAAATAGAATGGTCAAAAAAATTAAGCTTAGAGTTTTCATTTGTGTAATTTATGTTTTATCCACCTATTGTTGCCATTGATTCCGAAATTGGATTAACGCTTCGGTGCCTTTTTTCGGCCAAAAAGCCATCTTTAGCTTTTAGTTTTAATGCCTTTTTTATTGATTCAAGCAGTTCAGCATCATCAGCACCAGAACGCATTATGTCTCTAATACTCATAGCGCCTCCATCATAAAGGCAAGTTTTTAATTCACCTTGAGGAGTTACTCTAATTCTATTGCAAGTACCACAAAAGGTGCGGCTAAATGCTGCAATAATTCCAAAGGTGCCTTTATAACCCTTTACTCTATAATTCACTGAAGTTGATGATGGGGCATCTGGTATTTTTTCAAATTCATACCTTTTGCTTATGTGCTTTAATATGCTTTTCATGGGCCATAGCTCCTGATTTCCTTGTCCTAAAGTTCCATTAAAAGGCATTTCTTCAATAAATCTAATTCCTACATTGTCATTTTTACCCAATTCTATCATTGGATATATATCATCAATATTCTTGTTTTTCATTACCACCATGTTAATCTTAACCTTAATTTCAGTATTTAGTAGCTCGTGGTATGTTTCCATTACTTCGGTAAAATAGTCTCGTCTAGTAATCTCCTTAAACCTTTTGGGGTTAAGGCTATCAAGGCTTAGGTTGATAGAATTGATTCCCAATTTTGCTAATTCTTGAATTTTACTCTTGGTGAATGTGCCATTGGTAGTAACATTTATCTCATTAATGCCGCTAATTTTTGATGTTTCTTGAAGAAACTCCATTATACCCTTACGAACAAAAGGTTCGCCGCCTGTAATTCTAAGCTTATCAACGCCTTCATGGCTGAGCATTTTTACTAGCCTATACATTTCTTCAAAGCTTAGAAGGTCTTTTCGTAAGACGTATTTTATCCCGTTTTCAGGCATGCAATAAAAGCACCTTAAGTTGCAACGGTCTGTAACCGCCAAACGCAGGTAATTCACTTTTCGGCCATGTGAGTCGATGAGCATGTTACGAAGATGAATAAATTACAGTGTTTTGCCATGTTACTTTAATTACAATGCCAATGGTTTTTACAACTTTGTAGAATAATGAAGATAAAACTTGTTGCATACGGCATTGCAAAAGATATTTTAGGCGTTTCAGAGCTTGATTTTGATTTTGTTAATGGCCACACAGTAATTGATCTAAAAAATACCTTGATCTTGAAGTATCCTGCTTTTGATAAACTTAAAAGTTTAAAATTGGCCGTGAACGAAGAATATCAAAATGATGAATTTGGTTTAACTGAAAATTGTGAGGTGGTTATTATTCCGCCGGTAAGTGGGGGATGATAGATATTAAGGTAACAGACAAAACACTTGACCCGAGATGGGCCGAAGATTATATTGCTGAAAATTCAGCAGGTGGTACGGTGGTTTTTATAGGTACGGTTAGAAACCAAACGCAAGGCAAAAAGGTAATTAAGCTGGCTTTTGAGAGCTTTGAGCCTATGGCCATAAAAGAAATGAGAAAAATTGCAGAGAAGGCTCATAATAGGTGGAAAGCTTTAAAAATAGCAATTCATCACAGGGTGGGGGAGCTCAATGTGGGTGAGGTTCCTGTAGTAATTGCTGTAAGTACACCGCATAGAAAAGCGGCCTTTGAAGCTTGCGAATATTGTATCAACACCTTGAAAGAAACGGTTCCTATTTGGAAAAAAGAGTTCTTTGAAGATGGCGAAGTTTGGGTGGCCGCTCATCCTTAATTAAAGTATATTCTTATGTTAATTCCAATGCGCACTAATTATTTACCGCACCCTTTACTTCTTTAATATAGTCGGCGATATCAGTTAAATGTAGAAATGGATATTCAGCAATGTCAGCAGGTGTTTTTTCAATTTCAATATAATCAATATCTAGCGCGGTGGCTTTTTCTCCAATTAATGCATCAAGCAAAAGGAAAGATGCATTTATGTATAGATTCTTATTCTCTTCGTCAAGATCAGCAAAACAGACCCTTATGGCTACCGCCGATGGTTCGTCAGGATTGGTTAACGGAATAAAAATGATCTTTTTTGCATCGAATTTTTGCTCGTTTATTTCAATAGTATGGTCTTCGGGCATAGGTGGTTTAAACGCCACAATGTTCCAGTTATTTAAAGTAGGTGCTTTGGCCACCAGGCTTTCAACTGAATCAAAATAATCTACAATGCCATCTGCCGAAATTATGAAGTCAACTTTTTCGCTTTCAGGATGGCCGCCAATTTCAAAAGAAAGATTTTCATCATATTCTCGCAGCTTATCCATTAGCAAATTCAATAAACGGTTTCTTTCATCTATATCTACTTGATTTAGAAATAGAAACTTGCTCTGGTTGTTTTCAAACCATTCCCAAAATGTGTTCGCTTGTTCTTGGCTCATTAGGTAAAACCTACGTTTACAGCTAATATCTAAATAAAATGTGGTAAATGCACTAGCAAGGTCATTTCTTATTGGTAGTAAGCTTTAATGCAATAAACTATTCAGTATTAGATTTAAAATAAACTGGGAGTTTATACAAACTGGCTACAGGCTTATTATCAATTAAAGCAGGAATCCATTGTTTTAGTTTTAAGAGTGCATCTTGAGCCGGTTTTTCAAACATTTGATTTGTGCTGTTTACCACTTCAGACCTATAGATATAACCATCGGTTTCTACCACAAACCTTAAAATTACCATACCATCAATACCTTTTTCTATGGCTTTTTCAGGATGTTTTAATACTAAGCTCAAATCTTGGTTAAAACCTTGTAAACCATAATGATACATGGCCCATTGGTCAGGTTCGGGATAATTGGCAGGTTGATCAAGGCAGCCTAAAACAGTACTATAATTTACTTTTTGCTCGTATCTGTACACAGGAACTTGGACCATCTTTTTTTGACATGATGAAAAGCAAAAACAAAGAATTAGAAAAGTAAAAAGTGATAGGTTATTTCTTTTTAATGTAGCAGTTTTCATCTATATATTTCTGTGATCGAGAACTTCCTAAACCCACGGCTTTTTCCATATCGGTACATCCTTCAACCAATTTATCGGTGCGTATATAGCAAATTCCACGGTTATGATAAGCTTCAGCAAATCTTGGGTTAAGTTTTATGGCTTCGCTAAAATCATCTAAGGCTTTATCGTAATTCTTTTGCATTAGGTAGCAGTTGCCTCGATTGTAGTAGGTATTTAGTAGATGAATTTTTCTAACGCTTACCGCATTATTTTTAATGGTTTTATCAAAATGTTTTATTGCATTTTTCAGGTCTTTTTTGCGCATATATATGGTACCCAGTAAATTATGATACTCGCTTTCATCTCCTTTAATTTCAATGGCTTTGGTTAAACGGGCAATTGAAGTATCAAGTAGATTTAGGTTATATGCAGCGTTGGCCTTTCCAAAGTGCATTTCAGCATTATTAGGGGCTGCTGTAATTCCATCATCAAAGCGTAAATAGGCTTCGTTGTATTGTCTTTTGTTTAGCAGGGTTACAGCTTCGTCAAGAATCTTAACCGCATCTTTTTGGGCCTTTACATTATTATAGCACAGCCCAAAGATCACAAGAGTTACTAATTTGAGCATAGGCATTAGCTGGCCTGTGTTGAGTCAGCTAAAGAATCAAGAGCCGGCTTATCAATTGGTTCTTCAGCATTGTTCATGTGATTAATCAAATAATCTAACATAGAAGGTTTCAACAAGCTTTTTACTTCTTCAAAATCAAGTGCAACCCAAGGTAAGTTTATTTCAAAACCTTGAATATTCTCGTTGATCATCATAGTAACTGCTACAATGTTCTCATCTTCATCGTAGGCAGGTAAATAATGCGTGATATCTTGGGCAGAAATTGGTACATCTACAAAATTCATTACCGTTTCATTAGAGTCGTTGGGATCTACTTCAAGTTGTTCCATTTTGTGTGCCATAAATGTTTCGAGCTCGCTTGGACTTTTTACACTTGAAAGGTTATCGTTTTCATAAGCCGTAAGTTCACCATTATTTAAATGAAAAAATAAGGTTTCATTTATCACTTCAAGCCTTAGTTTCTTTATTTCACTTTCGTATTCAACAATTTTGTTGTTGAAATGTGCTGTCATATACTCAGTAAATCGCTTTTGGTCGCTTCCTTTAAGCACTTTGTTTATATCCTTTAAACTTGCCAAACAAATAGGAAGAATTTGCTCGTAGTTTTCATCGCTGTACAAAATGTAAATACCAATGGCGGCTAACTCTCTTGATTCAGTATCAAAATCTCCATTATATAAGGCCATTTCTTCTTGGGTTAAAACACCAAAACCGGCCAAATCCATTTTATCAGCTGAATCTAAGGGTATTAGTGCTTCAACTTCTTTAAATGCTAATTTATTTTGTAAGGCATTGTCAGAATATATTGGAAGTTTTCCTTTTTGCATGGCCATTATCAGCTTGTCTTCAATTGTTTCAAGTTCATCTAAACTTAAAGGACCATCTCCGCCACCGCAACTAGTTAATAATGATACTGACAATAGTAAAAGCCAACTGTACCTCATACTTCTTTTCATTTACATGCAAATTAAACTATTGCTTAGTAAAGCCATTGGGCCCATACTACTTTTGTGGCATGCAAAAGCACTTAAAGCTAACGCTAAATGCAAAACAGGCCTTTGATTCTGATGAAAGACAAAAGGTTTTAAAACAAAAATTGGGTTTGGGTGCCAATGATGAGCTTATTGAAAAGCCCGTTAAAAGGAGTATTGATGCCAGAAATAAAAATATAAAGGTTCATTATGAAACATATGCTTTTGTAAACGAAAAGCCCAAAACCGTTTACGAATTCGATTTTGACTGGAAAGATGTGAGTGATCAACCTGAAGCGCATATAATTGGTTTTGGACCTGCAGGCATGTTTGCCGCTTTGCGATTGATAGAGTTAGGGATTAAACCGGTAATAATTGAAAGAGGCAAAGATGTAAGGGATCGCAGAAGAGATATTGCCGCAATAAACAAGGAACACATTGTAAATTCAGATTCAAATTACTGTTTTGGAGAAGGTGGCGCCGGAACTTATTCAGATGGTAAGCTTTACACAAGATCAAAAAAACGCGGTACAATACGTCGTGTTTTAGAGATTTTAGAAAAACATGGTTCGCCAGAAGATATTTTGGTTGATGCGCATCCGCATATTGGTACGAACAAGCTTCCTAAAGTTGTGGCCGCTATTAGAGAAACCATTTTAAGTTGTGGTGCCGAAATTAGATTTGAGACCAGAGTTGATGATTTTTTAATTGTAAACAACACCATAAAAGGATTAAAACTGAGCACTGGCGAAACCCTTGATACCAATAAAGTGATATTGGCAACAGGCCATTCAGCGAGAGATATTTATTACAATTTACGTAAGCATAATGTGGCAATTGAAGCAAAACCTTTTGCCATGGGCGTACGAATAGAGCATCCGCAGCACGTAATTGATAGCATGCAATACCATTGCGATGAGCGCGGACCCTATTTGCCTGCTGCATCTTATGCCATAGTAAACCAAACCATGTGGCAGAAAAAGAAAAGGGGCGTTTTTTCATTTTGTATGTGCCCTGGCGGTTTTATTGTTCCTGCCGCAACTGGTCCGGGAGAAGTAGTGGTAAATGGCATGTCGCCAAGTAAACGAAATTCTAAATACGCCAACTCAGGCATTGTGGTGGCCATTGAGCTTGAAGACCTAAAAGAGTTTGAAAAGCATGACGAACTGGCGGGACTTGAAATGCAAAAGCAATTGGAGCAAAGGGCTTGGCAAGCGGCTGGACAAACACAAACGGCTCCCGCACAACGTATGGTAGATTTTGTAGAAGGAAAAGTTTCTGATTCACTAAATGACTGCTCTTATATTCCGGGATTGGCTTCGGTTGATATGCGCGAAGTGTTGGGTAAAAACCTTGGCATTAGATTGAGAGAGGCCTTTAAAGGATTTGGTAAGAAAATGAAACCTTATTACACAAACGAAGCCAATATTGTTGGAGTAGAAAGTAGATCATCGGCACCCATTCGAATTCCAAGAGATTCAGAGCGTTTGGAGCATACCCAAATCAAAGGGCTTTTTCCATGCGGCGAAGGTGCAGGCTACGCTGGTGGCATTGTTTCAGCTGCCATGGATGGTGAAAGGGTGGCAGAGGCGGTTGTACAGGCTTGAAAAATAGATAAATTCTATAAATCTAATTTCTAGTAAAATTATTGAAACAGGCGCTTATTACAATTCTCAAAAAGACCTGAGTGAATAACGCACACCTAAACAAGAGCCTTTTTACTTGTTAAGAAAGGGCAAGTTATGCGAATCGTATTCTGATTATTTTGGTGCTTGTGAGCAAGTGATTTTATGGCTTTTAAACTTTTTAAGTTCTTTTCTCTTTCGCTGATTTTTCAATGGTATCAAGGAGCTTCTGCACCTTTAAGGCATCATCAAAATTTGGATGAAACTCACTTTTGTTTATTATGGACCTTGCCAAGCTCCCATAGTTTCTGCCAACATTGCCTGATGGCCCCTTTGGTAAATTGCTAAATTTCTCTAGGTCAGCCGGAGTTTCCATTATTTTGAATTCTTCTCCGTTTTTTGAACCAAGTAGCTTTATTGGGGTGATTTGCGGAAGCATTTTAGAAGTTGCTTTAATAACTCCTTTAGTTCCGTAAATTTCTAAACTCCAACCATTTGAATGATACGGAACTGCGATTATTTGGTTTGTGAAAGGCGTTTTCTTAGAAAGCAAACCCTGAATAAGAATTTGATCATAAACTTCGTTTTTGACTTTTTTGCCGCTATTACTCATGGTCAGTTCGTTAAGCTGGGTAGTCAATAGACCTGAAACTTCAGAAATTCCTCCAAAAATGTGTGAAAGATAGAATAAGGTATGTCCGCCAACTATTGAGAACAATGTAGCTTTTCTGAATTTCTCTTCCCTCCAAGCTTCTTCGGTAGTTCTTTCTAACGATGTTTTAGTTTGCATGGACATTTTTACACTAAGCACCTTCCCAAACCATCCTTCTTCAAATAATTGTTTTAAGAAAAGTAGCTCAGGAGCCCAATACCCCTGAAGACCAATTGCACAAGTGAGATTTTTTTCTTTGGCCAAGTTAGCCAGTTGTTCAGTTTCTGTAAGGTCAATTCCCAAAGGCCATTCGCAGTATACATG
The DNA here is from genome assembly GCA_049115495.1 of Bacteroidia bacterium. GTDB lineage: Bacteria > Bacteroidota > Bacteroidia > CAILMK01 > JACPUW01 > JACPUW01. The sequence continues at coordinate 600,610 of JAGDZV010000002.1, forward strand.
TTTACCGGCTTCAAGAGCTGTTTTTACAACCGAAAAGTGATCTGGAATCTTTACAACCGCAGAAATTATATCAAGATCATTTTGAGTTACAAGCTCGTTAATATCATAAAAGGACCTATCAACATTAAATGCTTTTGATGCAGCCTTTGCAGATTCAGGTCCACTTGTGCAAACTGCTGCGAGTTCAAGATTCTTTAAAGATTTTATAGCTGGTACATGGGCTATAGCCCCCCAGCCACCTTTTGCACTTGCGCCAACTAGGCCCACTTTTAAAATATTCTTCTCCACAATGGGTCAATACTAGGCTTTTCGTACGGTTTTGTTAAACATATAGCGCGCAATTTTCCAATCATCATTCACTTTTTCAAATACAAAAAGCTCGCGATTTGCTTCAGGAATAGTATCTCCTGTGGCATGAATGAGTGTACTTCCTTTTGAACTTGTTACTGCATAAGCCATGTTTCCTTCTACCACAATTTCTTCAATATAGAATTCAATGTTTAATTGAATCTGAGAAAAAACAAATTCATATGATTTTAATACGCCTTCGGCTCCGATTCCTGAAGGAGCTTCGGTGGGCATAAAAACACCATCTTTTGTGTAGAGTGACTGTGCCAACTTTGCATCAGATGTGTTTAAAGACATTTTGTAAGTCATTAAAAGGTCTTCAATTTTTTGCTTTTCTTGTTTTACCATTATTTCTGTTTTGTTAAATTCTTTTGATTTGTTAGTACCGCATGCCGTTAATAATACAGTTATTATTAGTGCAAGATTTAAATGCTTCATTTTCGATTGATTATTATGCCACAAAAATCTGGGGCAAGCTCAACACCTACCAATAAGCTAGTTTAAGAAAAGGGCTTAATGTAGATTAAGATTTTGCGATTTTCTTGCGAATAGTACTAAGGAACTCTGGAGTTAAGCCTAAATATGATGCAATTTGAACGTTAGAAATCCGATTAAACAGATACGGATATTTTTCCAAAAAGTCTAGATAGCGTTCTTCAGCAGTTGAGCTAATGTTTTGAAGCGTTCTATGCTGAGCGTTTACCAAGGCATTTTCAGTAAACACTCTAAAAATGCGATTGAATTTTGGGTAATCAGCAAATAGTTTGAGTTGGTCTTCTTTTTTTACTTGAAGTATAATAGAGTTTTCTAAAGCTTCTATGTACAACTTACTCGGTTTTTCAGAATGAAAACTGCTAATGTCTCCAATCCACCAGTTCTCTATAGCAAACTGAAGGTTGTGCTCTTTTCCTTTTTCGTCAACCAAAAACATTCTAAAACACCCTTCAACCACAAATGAGTTAAATGAACTGATTTCACCTTCTTGTAAAATAAATTGTCTGCGTTTTACCCTTCGCTTTTTGAAAATCTGTTCCAAAAAAGATCTTTCTGAATTATCTAAAGGAAGATACGCTTCGAAATATTCAATTAGCGGTTTGGTATTTGGTTCTAATTGCAAATCAATTTTTTAGGACTCTACGCTTTTTAAGTATACATCTATTTACAAGTTCTAATTTATTTTGCTATTGACCCACTCCCAATACGTTCATCCTACATAAAAGTGGGGGGCTTTCATTTGAAATGGCAAAACTGAAAATATTGACTTATTCTGATATATCACGTATTTACATGAAATATAGGGTTGAAAAGGCACAACTGTGAACAAGAAGAAACTCATGTTAAATGTTAATCACGACCAATTTTATTCAAAAGTTATAAAGTCAGGCTGATTTTATAACGAAAGTAATTAAACTCAAACTTGCTCTTAATTTTTTGATTTTTAAAAGCCCTTTTATGCTATTAACTGGTTCTGTTAAGTGTTTCATGCTTCATGTAGTTTGCCATACAAGTTTTGTAAAACAAAAATCACCTTATGCTTTGGTCTTTATACTATAAAAATTCCGCAACCTAACATTTCAATACAATCAACTTTCTGTAAAATCATAATTTTCTTTGCTTGTTTCAAATTAAAAAGTACATAGTTTTTATAGAGTAGAGTAATGAAGAGTTTTTTGCTTCAATTTTTCTAAACCTGATACTTATTACGTACTAATACATCGCAAGGATTGGCAACCCAGTTATCTGCTAATGGCTTCTAATGTGTTAAATCGAATTCCTATGGCAATGTCTTCATTAGGAATGTTTGAGACTATCACGCGGATAGATTGTTTTTATTTATTAAAGTCAAGAAAGGACAGAATGAGCCAACATATATTGTAAATAAGGGAATCCCCAAAATAATTCTTCCCTACCATAATGTAATGTTTATGATGTTGATTTTGGCAGGTTTAAGGTGTGCGTTGAAACAGGTGCTTTTAATTTCGGTTACGATTCAAGGTAGCTTTTTGAAATAAAAGAGGTTGATCTAAAACATTAATTGCTTTTTATATTTTCAATCCTAATTTATAGGCTTCTGATAGTATTTCTTCAAGTTCAGCATCTCCTTGATTTACGAATATTAGAGCACCAACTTTTGAAATAGGGCTAAATGCCATTATAGTTGCAACTCCAGCTTCTCCGCCGTCATGCCCCCAAAGTCCGTTATCCGGATCCATAATAAACATATGCAGTCCAACTTCATCGTCAATGCTCGGAATTTGAGGTTTGATCATAGAGTTGATAGTACTTGAGTTCAGAAGTTGATAGTTGTTTGAATTTCCTTCTTGTACAAATGCCATTAAGAGCTTGTGCATATCCTGAACAGAAGACCTAAGCCCGCCATTTGGATAATCTGTAAATGTATAGTGCTGAATAGCTTCAAATTGGTTCTTAACATAATTGTAGGGTTGCACAATTGAATTATTTGATTGAATAGCTTCTTCAAGACTCCAAAAGGTATGAGTCATTTCAAGGGGGTAGAAAATGTTTTCCTTGCAATAAGAGTTGAAGGCTTTATTTGAAATTTGCTCAACCAATACTCCTATCAAAGCACTTCCAATATTTGAATATTCATATTGAGTTCCGGGTTCGAACTTGTGAAAGTTTTCTGAGGTATTATAATATTGGCCTCCTTGATCTAAATAATCTTTAAGGAAGGATTCCAGCGCAATTGGGCTATCTCGCCCATAATAGTATTGACTATCTAAGGCACTACCATCAGCTATGCCAGAAGTATGTGTCAACAACATTCTAAAAGTTATTGGTGTACTTTGATTTGGAACAAAGACATTAAAAGGCAAATAATCGTTGATTTTATCATCAAGTTCAAATAGACCATCATCAAAGAGTTGAAGGAGCGCCGTAGCTGTTACTACTTTTGATATTGAAGCAAGTAAAAAGATATCATCTTTTTGTAAAGATGTGTTTTGATCTATATTGGATTTACCAAAGTAGCCTTCATATAATACATTGCTCTCTTCAAAAATTAGAATAGACATTGCTGGAATATTTTGAAACTCCATTTCTTCTTTGATGTATTCCTCAAATTCAATTGTATTATTAATCTCAATTTCCTCTTTTTCACAACTTTGAAGAAGACAAAAATGGAAAGCTATTATGGTTACAATCGTCGATACTTTTTTCATTTAGATTTTTTGTTGAGGTCAATCAAGTTATTTCATAATGGTTTAAATGCCTGTCTCAATTTATACTGATGCAACTCATCACTATACTTACGCTAACGAATATAGTTTATGAACATTTTTCAATCTTGAACTTTCCAATTAATAGGAGTATTATCTTTTGAAATCAAATATTCATTACACTTTTTGAAATGACCCGAACCTAAAAAGCCATTGTGCGCTGAGAAAGGTGATGGATGCGTAGTTTCTAAAACCAAATGTTTGCTGCTATCTATTAAAGGTTTTTTGCCTTGAGCAAATCTTCCCCAGAGCATAAAAACCACATTTTCTTGTTGCTCAGAAACCACTCTAATGGCAGCATCGGTAAAGTTTTCCCATCCGCGCCTTTGGTGGCTAGCTGCTTGCCGCGCTTCAACAGTAAGTACGGCGTTGAGCAAAAGCACACCTTGCTGCGCCCATTGGGTTAATTCGCCGTGGTTAGGTGGCTCATGGCCAAGGCTTGCTTTTATCTCTTTATAAATATTGCCTAAACTAGGTGGTGGTTTTACTCCTTTTCTCACTGAGAAACAAAGCCCGTGCGCTTGTTTGGGGCCGTGATAAGGATCTTGGCCAAGAACTACACATTTAACCTTTGGCAAGGGTGTTAGATTAAAAGCATTAAAGATTTCAGCACCGGGAGGGTAAATGGTTTTTCCCTTATTCTTTTCTTCAAGCAAAAAGGTTTTTAGCTGGATGAAATAGTCGCTTTCAAACTCATTTTTAAGTGCATTATACCACGTTTCATCTATTTGTGGTTTTACCGGTTGCGACATGCCTTTTCCTTTATTTTTGTAACAATTGAGCCAAAAATAAGCACTTGTCACAAAGCCATAAGCAACAATCACCATTCACCGTTACCTTTTTAGGTACAGGTACTTCTCATGGTATTCCAGTAATAACTTGTGATTGTTTGGTGTGCAAAAGCTCAAACCCAAAAGACAAACGATTTAGGAGCTCAATTTTAATTGAGAGTGAATCAACATCCATTGCAATTGATGTAGGTCCTGATTTTAGAATGCAAATGCTAAGGTCAAATGTTAAACATCTTGATGCGATTCTAATAACACATGAGCATCGTGATCATATTGCAGGCCTTGACGACATTAGAATATTCAATTACAAAAAGAAAGGACCTTTTGACCTTTATTGCGTTAAAAGGGTTGAAGACGACATTAGACACAGTTGGCCTTACATATTTACGCCTAATCCTTACCCGGGCATTCCAAGTATTGAATTCAAAAGAATAAACCAAGCGCCTTTTACCATTGGTGATCTAAATTTTGAGCCGCTTGATGTGCTGCATTATAAGTTGCCCGTAAAAGGTTTTAGAATTGGAGATTTTGCTTACATAACCGATGTGAGTCATATACCTGAAGAAACATTTGAAAAGCTAAATGGGCTCGACGCCGTTGTGCTAGGTGCCTTGAGAAGAAAACCGCACATTTCTCATTTTAGCTTAGAAGAAGCTAAAGAAGCTGCACAAAGAATTGGTGCCAAGAGTACTTATTTTATTCATATGAGTCATGACATGGGCTTTCACAATGAAGTGGAAGATGAACTGCCAAGTGATATGCATTTGAGCTACGATGGCTTGAAGATAAAGTTTGGCGCTTAATGAAAGATCTAATTCTAAGCCATTTTACTACATGGCATTTTGTACAGAAAGCCAAGCCTTTTTTAGTTGGAAGTGAGCTTATTGATGCCTATGCGGTTTCTAAAGAACAAACGGTATTTGTGCTTGAGAACAAGGGTAAAATTGCCCATTTGATATTTTACTTTTCAGGCTATAATGCCTTTTTTTGGTGGCAAGAAGAATACGGCAAGCCAAGGAGTAAATATAATACCAAATACAAATCATTTTTTGGCGAGCAAGTAAGCGATATTGTCTTTTTTGAAAAGGAGAGAAGCTTTGCTTTAATTTTTGATGAACATGCCATTTTCTTCGGCTTGTTTGGTCGTTCAAATTTTATTCAAAAAGTAGATTTACCAAGTTCTGATGTTTGGAAAATTGACTTGCCCAACTTGGGAGCAAAGGAGTTTAAAGAGTCCACAGAACCTTGTTTAGATAAAGATTTTATCAAAATGGTTTATGGTAAAGCTGCAACAGAAGATCTTATTGAAACAAAACAATCAGCGATTCAAAAAGGGGATTTTACCATATCAAAAAATGATAAAGACAAATTGATTTTTGGCTTCAACGAGCCCAATGCAATTATACAAACTCGTGATATTTACGAAGCACTAAAGTTTTATTCTAAAACTTGGTTCAAGACTTTTCATTTTGACCATACTTATCAAAAGCTTTTCAAACATTTCTCAGCTGAGAAAAAGAAAATAGAAAAGTCTATGACTGCTGCAGAAAAGCAGATGGAAAGGGTAAATAAGGATTTAAACTACCGACTCTGGGCTGACCTGCTTATGGCCAATTTACACAGTTTAAAAGCAGGCGGTAAAAAAGTGAATGTATTGGATTTTACGGGTGAAAATGAAATTGAAATTCCGCTCAAGAAAAACCTAAATATTCAAGAAAATGCAGCACAGTATTACCGAAAAGCTAAAAACCAGGGTAAGGAGCTGGAGATTCTTGAAAAACGCCTTGAGCGACATTTTGAGAATTTAGAAATAACAGAGGCACATTTGTTACGTCTCGAAACTACTAATGACATTAAGTCTTTAACATCGTTTGAAAAAGAGATATTCAACCAAGAAAAGCAAGGCGAGAAACAAAAGCAGTTCATAGAGTTTGAAATTGGTGGCTACAAGGTTTATGTGGGTAGAAACTCAAAGAATAATGATGAACTGACTTTAGGATTTGCTGGAAAAAACGATTTGTGGCTTCATGCTAAAGATTTGGCAGGTTCGCATGTTGTTATTAGAAATCAAGGGAGCCAAACCACCTATCCAAAGCACGTAATTGAGCAAGTGGCAAGTATAGCTGCCCATTATTCAAAAGGTAGAAACCAAGAATTTTGCCCTGTGCTCTATACGTTAAAAAAATACATTAGAAAACCAAAAGGCGCGGCCGCTGGTGCGGTTTTGGTAGATAGGGAAGACGTTGTATTGGTAAAGCCAGAACTGCCAGGCTAAGATGGAACTTCAAAGTCGAAAAGTTCAAGTAGCTCCGCACGGGTAAAACTTACCATTTTAGCCTTTATATTAATGGTTTCAATAGGTTTGTCCTTTCTATTAGTTTTTGCTACTGAAATGGCATCAACGGTTTCTTTGCCATTTACCACCTGCCCAAAAATGGTATAATCGCCATCCAAATATTTTGGCTCGTTATTAGAATAGTCTACTATATAAAATTGGCAGGCGTTGGTTTTCTTTCCTGGGTTATCATCTCTACCGCCACCTAAAGCACCACCGATATGGCTTAGGTGATCGTGAAACTCTGGCTCAATAAAAAGACTGGTATCATTAAAACCGCCTTCAATATCAGGACAGCCACCTTGAATAACAAAGTGGTTGATCACTCTGTTAAAGCTTTGGTCATTGAAGTATCCATCGTTAACCAACTCCAAGAATTTGGCTTTGTGTTTCGGAGTTTCTTCATGCAGCCACAACAAAATATCTCCATGCGCCGTGCTAATACTTACCATTCGCCAAGCCACACTAACGTTTATGGTATCGGCAAGTGTCTCGTTATTTTCTAAAGTAACTTTCAGCCAAAATTCCCCTTCTTTATTAATGGTTATTTCTTTTGTTTTTTCTCCTGTTGACCACTCATAAGCTGCTGCATCAATGTTTGATTTTAATATGAGTACTTCATTATCTAGTATGGTAGTGTCGGCTCCTAAGTTGAGCGATGTGCTTTCACCGTTATCAGCCTTTGAACAAGAAAAGGTGCTTGCTGTCACAACTAACAACGCGGTAACTATAAATAAATACTTCATGCTCTGATTGAATAAGCAAAGTACAAATAGTTTGATGGTATTGCAAAGTTCATAAGACTGTACTGAGAAACGCTATGGTTGCCATTTAATACTTCATTAGTACTCTTTGTTATATTAAATCAGGTTTCCTGTAATCTGTATTTCCGTTATTTGTAGTACATGAACACGCGCCGCTTTGTAATTTTAGGATTTGTGCTTGCATTGGCTTTGGTAGCCGTTTTCAGCAGATGTTCATCACCACCAGAGATTCAAGAAACAAAAGCCTATTTAAATCACAATGATACAGTAAAGTATGTAGGGAGCGATGCGTGTAAAACTTGCCATTATGTAATCTACGAAAGCTATGCCAAAACTGGAATGGGGCAGTCTTTTGGACCGGCCAATAAACAAAAAAGCAGTGGAAAATTTGAGCATAATGTGCTGTATGATAGCTTTTCAAACTTTCATTATCAACCTTTTTGGAAAGGGGATAGCCTGTATTTAAAGGAGTTCAGAATTGAAAATGGCGATACAATCTATAAGAGAATCGAAAGAGCTGATTACATTGTAGGTTCAGGACATCATACCAATTCTCATATTCAAAATACCAATGGCTATTTGCATCAATTGCCATTTACCTATTACACGCAAAACGATACACTTTCGCTTCCGCCAGGATTTGAGAGTGGAAACAACAGCCGCTATAATCGAGCGCTGGGTATGGAATGCCTAAGTTGCCATAACGGTTTGCCTGATCATGTGAGTGGCTCAATGAACAAGTATGAAAAAGTGCCCTTTGGAATTGACTGCGAACGCTGTCATGGTCCGGGTGAAGCACATGTTAATTTGAAAAAGCAGGGGGTTATGGTTGATGTGCTTAGAGAAATTGATTACTCCATAGTTAATCCAGCTAAGCTTGAGTATGCCGAGCAAAAAGACTTATGTCAACGCTGTCATTTACAAGGCAACGCTATTTTGAAAGAAGACAAAAGTTGGGAAGACTTTAAACCGGGCATGCGTCTTACCGATGTTTACGATGTTTTTATGCCAATGCTAAAAGATCAAGAAGGGGATTTTATTATGGCGGCTCATCCAGATAGATTAAGGCAGAGTGCCTGTTTTATTGAATCGGCTAAGGATGAGAACATGAAGTCGATGACATGTATTACTTGTCATAATCCGCACCAAAGTGTACTTGAAACCAAAATGGCTTATTTCAACTCAAAATGCCAAGACTGCCATAGAGGTACCAACACTCAGAAATGTACGGTTGAGCCCAACTCTGACCAATGCATAAGTTGCCATATGAAAAAGAGCGGGACGGTTGATATTCCTCACGTTTCTGTTACCGATCATTATATCAGAGTTTATAAGGGAAAAGATAATCTGGAAAGTGCAGGTGAAACTGACCCACAAGATTTTATTGGCTTGGTATGTTTAACCAATAACAAGCCATCAAAGGCACTTCAGGCTCAAGCTTATTTGAACTTTTATGAGAAGTTTGATCCCAACCCTTTATTTCTTGATACGGCATTAAGCTACTTAAAACAGGTTCCAAAACGCGAGAGTGAAAGTGCTTGGATTCAGTATTATTTCTTGACAAAAAATGAAAAAGCGCTTAGGGAAATCTATTCGTCATTACAAAATATTGATGCTTTTAGTGCGCAAACACTTTACAGATTATCTACGGCGTTTAATGCTCCTAATGAGTTGAAATTTAATACGCAGTTGCTAGAAAAAGCGGTGGCGAAAGCCAGTTTAAGGCTTGATTTGCGGAATAAGCTTTCAGTAAACTATCTTAGACAAAATGACCTGTTAAGGGCGAAGGCACAAATTGATTTTGTTATCTCTGAGTTTTCAAAAAATGAAGAAGCCTTAAATAACCGTGGTTTTTACTTCTTAATAAAAGGTGACTTAACCAGTGCCGAAAGGGATTTCAATAAAGTGCTAAAATTAAATCCGGATCATACAAATGCCATGCTCAACCTTGCTAAAATAAATTTGGCAAAGAGTAAAAATGTCGAGGCAATTGAGTACTTGAAAAAAGCATTGAGGATAAATCCCGATTTTTACGAAGCAAAACTCCTTAAATCAAAAATTGAAGCAAGCAAATGAAAAAGTGGCTGATTATAATTTTCTTGGTATTCTTATTAGTTACAGGTGGATTAGGTGCTTTTGGTTATCTTAAACTTTGGAGTCCGGCAACGCAAGCTGAAATGGATTTTTATGTTCCAACGGGCTCAAGCATGGAAGATTTCAGAACGAGATTATTAGATTCAGAGCTAATTTCTGATGCTGATGCTTTTGACCTTGGGGTAAAGGTGTTGCGAATGGATAAAGAACCAAAGCCAGGTAAATATTACGTTGAAAAAGGCTGGAACATCTTAAAGCTGCTTCGAAAGTTTAGAGCAGGTGATGCTGAGCCTGTTAAAGTCACTTTTCATAATGTAAGAACCCTTGAGGCCGTGGCAGGTAAGGCTTCTTTAAACATTGAAGCTGATAGTGCCGAAATCTTAGCGGCTTTACAAAACGCAGAGGTTTGGAAGGATAATGCAGTTTTTGATGCAACTTTTTGCAACATAATTCCTAATACTTATGAGTTTTTCTGGAATACTTCAGGTAAGCAGTTTGCCGAGCGAATGGCAAAAGAAGCAGATAAATTTTGGAGCGAAGAGCGATTGAAAAAGGCCGAAGAAATGGGCTTGAGCCCTTGTGAAGTAATTAACCTAGCGGCCATTGTGCAAGAGGAGCAAGGTGCAATTTTAGATGAGCAGCCGCGTATAGCTGGGCTTTATTATAACAGGTTGCGCAAAAGAATGTTATTGCAAGCTGACCCAACTTTAAAGTACGCTGCAGGAGATTTTACTATTAAGCGGTTATTAAATTACCATAAAGCATTAGAGAGCCCTTACAATACTTATAAATACGCAGGCTTACCACCAACGCCCATAGTAATTCCTGAGATTAGCGCGATTGACGCTGTTTTAAATTATGAGTCGCACACCTATTACTACATGTGCGCAAAGGAGGATTTTTCTGGGTATCACAACTTTGCTAAAACGCTAACTCAGCATAATATCAACGCTCTACGCTATCAGCGTGCTTTGAGTAGGGAGATGCGTAAAAACAGATAAAAAAAATTAAACTGAGAGTTTATAGAAAAATAGCCTTTGCACTTTTAGCATTTTCAATCTGCTTCTGTAGCGCATGTAAAAAAACGATGGTAGATACAGTGGGTATTTTAATTCCTGATGCAGAAAATGACAACCCAAGAGCTGAAGGACTTTTTTGTGACTCTCAACCATCAGATCTTTCCTTAGAAAATAATAGACTAACCTTTAGTACGAAGCACATGCTTTGTGTTAAGGTTGAAATGGAAACTAACGATTATTACACGCTCAGAAATGAAACTCGTTTTGGTCCAAGTTTAACCAAGGATGCCGGTGTAACTCAAATGGCAATGTTTTTTGATTATCTCAGAAATTGCGATGTACCATGGCCACAACGATACAATTGGTACAAGGCTAAACTCACAATTGATGGTATTGAAAGAGATAATATTGGAATAAGAAAGCGCGGCTTTTTAGGTTCTACCTTTTCAATTGCACCTTCATTAAATATTAGAACCGAAAAAAATGTTACAAACAACGCTTATGGCGAAACCAATAGAATCATTCTAAACAATAATACTGAAGATCCTTCACGTTTAAAAAGCAGCATAAATTATAAAGTGCTAGAGTTGGCCGGATATCCAGCACCTAAATGCAATTTGGCTAATGTTATGGTTAATGAGGAGCTTCTTGGCGCTTATTCGCACTTACAAGCTGTTGATGATGATTTTTTAAATTATCACTTTGGAACTTCAGACGGTTATTTATATGAAGGAACTATAGTTGATTTTATTGATGGAAGACATCTGCGTTGGGACGCTAAGTCTGATGAAGCTGACATAGATAGAATGCCTATTTTACAAGTAACCGATGCATTACAAGTAGAAGATGAAGATTTAGAACAGGAGCTTTCTAAAGTTTTGAATATAGACCGATTTATCACGTTTTGGGCATTGGAAGTTTTGCTGGAACATACGGATGGTTATAATGCGAATTGCAATAATTTCTATGTCTATTTTAATCCAAATGATAATAATAGAGCCCATGTAATTCCGTGGGGAATGAACTATGCTCAGCCTGTGGTACAACTCGATACTTTAACCGAAGAAACCAATCCATTGAATGGATATTTAAGGTCAGAGCTTGGAAAAAGGCTTTCACGAGTGCCTAAATACAACGAGCAATTTATTATTGAATTGCAAAGACTTATCGACGAAGTTTGGGACGAAGACAATTTAATTTCTATGATCAATCAAATGGCGGCTCAAGTACAAAGTGCTCAAATAGATACTGATTATGAAAATCATATTGATGAATTGAAAAATTGGGTATGGGGTAGGAGAGCACAAGTTGAGTTGCTAATAGAACAAGGGTTACCTGAAGGAAATAGAAACCCTCCAAGAACATGCTTTTTTTAAGAAGAAGTAAACATATAGCCTTACTTCTTCTGCTAATGCTGAATTCCATTTACAGTTTGGCCCAAGATCAAGTGCAGCTAGTTCAATCAACTTGGAGCATTAGTCAAATAGATTTTGACCTTCCAAAAAAATGGAGCGCTTCTTTAAATCACCAGTTAAGAACTAGAAACTTGGGTTTTGATAATACCTTCACTGAGCTTGAAATTGAAAAAGCCCTTACAAAAGAAATTAGTGTAGGCGTTGGATGTAGGTTAATAGCTCTATTAGATATTGAAGATGGTTTAACTCAGGTTGATCCCTTTTTTAGATGGCATTATCAAGCTGCCTATGAATATGGTCACGAGCAATTTGAATTCAAGATTAGGTATAGAAAACAAAGAAGAAACGAATTAGGTGTTTCCAAACTTGAAGGAGATTACCCTAGATCGCACGATAGACTTAAACTTTCAATGTCCATAAAGTTTGATGATTTTAAGCTAAATACATCTTATGAGATATTTAGAAGAACACAACTTGGCACCCTTGATGGTATAAGTGAAAATAGATTAGGTTTTGGCCTTAATCACAAGATCAATAAAAGAAGCCGCTTTGATCTTATTTACTATTCAGAGCTGACCAATGAGATTTGGGAACCTACTTTGTCAAACATTTTTGTGGCTAGGTTTAGGTATAAGATTGATTTGGACTGATTTAAATTCATCAAGTCAGAGGTTCATTACAGTTAATTATAAGTGTTTCAATTTTCGTTTAGTCTATAATATAGCTATCTTCGATAGCGTTGAATTAAGGCTTAAGTAATTTGGATGAAATGATTAGGTTAAAATTAGTCTTGACTTTTTTAGTCTTTGGAGTTTTTGGTACGTATGCTCAAAATTGGTCACCAGTTTTTCATGCTGAACTTGCTCATTACTCAATAATTCACAAAGGTGATACCCAAACTGTTACGCTCTCATTTCCTGAAAAGAATCAAGTAAATGGTGATTCGGTTTTCATTTTAAACAAGTTTTACAGCTATTTTAGTTGGGTATATGAAGTACCAAGAATTGTGAAGGGGAATTTGGCTAATACGATAATGAGACATGGTGAGAGTTATCCATTTACCTTTTCAAGTAATAATATTCTTGACTCTTTAATATCTACAGATAGCGGCCTTTGGGTCTTTAGGGAAACACCAATTTTTTTAAAGAATAACCCTGCTATTGGCGAATCATGGAAAGCTAATTCTTTCTCAGGCTCAGTTTCATGTTTAGATAAAAAGAAGGTTGTTAGCCAAGGGCAAGATGATAGTTTAATAATCTATGAATATGAAAATGGCATAATAAGTATGTCAAAACAATTTGGATTAATTAGTCTGTCGAATGATAGTTTGGATTACGAAATTGAATTCGATAGCTTAATTCATAAGAAGCATTTGATTAAGGAATTTCATGAATATTTCAATTTTAAAGAAGATGATTCACTAGAGTTTAATGGTGCATTTTGGAATAGAATTGAAAGTTATGATCAAAAGGAAAGTTTTGTAGTTGAGCGTGTTAAGCTAAATGATGATTCAATTGTAGTAGACTTAAAACACCACTACAAACAAGGTCTAAGTTATTTTCCTGACTATGTGAAGAATGAAAGATATCAAGTAGAAAATGAGCGTGTAATTTTAATGTTTGAGGATTTTAAGCCACTATTTTTTAGAAATAATCAAAGTAATGACTTATCTCAATGGGGAAATGCATATTACGACGCAGAACAAATTCATAAAGGGTTTGATAATGAGTTTGATGAATATTTGGTCATCACATCTATAGGTGAATATGGACCTATGACCAAAATTATTTCTAAAGCATTCGGATTTTTATTTATTGGAGTTGAGACATCATTCGGTGGTCAACCTGAGCATTCACAATGGGGCATGGTTAATGGATCTGTTGGTGGTAAACGATTTGGCATCGATAAAAACAATAGTATTGTTAAGCCAGTTTCAGAAATCCATAAAGATTGGCGAGTAAGTTTCTCTCAAGGTAATACACTAAAAGTATCAACCATCAGTCAAGAATCATTTGCGTCAATAACAGCAATGGTGTTTACAATAGATGGTAGAAAACTAGAAACTCTAGACTTGGTAAAACAAGATGGTAATGTCTTTTCGAACAATTTGACTAGCGCAAATAAAATGAGTAATCAACTTTTGATTGTTTCAATAGTCGCTACAAAAAGTAATGGCGATGTGGTTCAATTTTCCGAAAAAGTATTGCCTATTTATTAGATGGAATCGGTCCTTTACTGCCCTATTTTCTTTTCGTTCTTTAAACTTTAAGCTTTAAACTCTCAACTACAGTTTAAACCCAAACCTTAGTCCCTTCAGTGCAGTTGGTGCAAATGTCAATTTGGTTGCGACCTTTAAGAATAGAGCTTCTGAAGTGATTGTATTCATCAGAATGCCATATCTCTTTGAATGCCATATCTTGAATTGAACCCATTTGATGTTCAGCATCTTTGTCAAAACAACAAGGTACTACTTTGCCATCCCACGTAAAAACACAGCTGTGCCACATTTTCCAACAATGGTTTAGCAGTTTGTTTTTAATAGCGTAAGTGCCGTCGCTTTGTTTTTTGTAGCGGCTATACCTTTCGTTAAGCGGAATTAGCGGATTACCATTTTCATAGTCATAAACCTGAGCACTTTTAAAAGCCACATAATCAACGCCATATTCTTTGGCAAGGGCATTCACTTCATTAATTTGATGCTCGTTTGGCTTTACCACCAAAAACTGAAAAATGGTATATGGAGTTTGGCTTTTTAGCTCCTTTTTCGCTTCAATCAAGTTTCGCGTTCCTTCAAGCACTTTTTCTAGCTTTCCACCAATTCGGTAATTCTGATATGTTTCTTGTGTAGTTCCGTCAATCGAGATAATTAACCTTGATAAGCCCGATTCTACCGTTTTACGAGCATTGGTAGGGTTTAGGTAGTGTGCGTTGGTAGAAATTGCCGTATAAACCCTTCGCTCTGACGCATACTTTATAAAATCGAATAGTTGCCTATTCAAATAGGGCTCACCTTGAAAATAAAGAATCAAATAGATTAGATAATCAGCAAGCTCATCTACAATCTTTTTATAGGTGTCCAGGGTTAGCATTCCCGTTGGCCTACTAAAGCTTCGTAAGCCACTTGGGCACTCCGGGCAACGTAAGTTACAGCTCGTAGTTGGTTCTACAGAAATAGAAAAAGGCATTCCGTTCATTTTAGGAATGCCTGTATATCTTGATCTATAATAGCTTTCTAAAACCTTAGCCGCATTTGCCGCTTTTTTAGGGCTAACTGATCTTAACAGTTGCTTTATGTCTGTGATCAATGCTGGTTATTCTTCACCTTCTTTATCAGATTCTTCTTTGTCTTCTTCTTCAGGCACGTAGCCTCGCTCTTCCATCCAAGCATCAATGTCTTCATGCGGCATTTTATCAACTTTATTTAAGAGCATTTTTCTAAGTGTAATCCAATCAAGCCTTACACCAACAAAGGTTTTGTTTTTGTCAACGAGATAAATTACCGGAGTGCTATAAATGTTATAATGATCTCTGAACTTGGTTTCGTGTCTTGGGTCGGCAACATTTATCCAGTCAAGTTCATTTTCTTTTACATAGTCTTTGTATTCCTTGCTCTCAACTAGGTCAATTACTTTGCCATCGTCGTTTTTAACTTCTTTATAGTCGGTATTAACTGCAAATACTTTAACCCCTTTGTCTTTATATTCATCGTATATCTTTTTTACCTTAGGAGTCACTTTTTTACAATGACCACAGGTAGCTGAGTAGAAATAAACTATTGTGTAATCAGCATCTATACCGTGCAGCGAGCGTGGTACTCCGGTAATGTCGAGCATTACCATATCCTTGGCCATATTACCTACCAAAACATTGCATTCTCCATCAAGGTGGTCAAGAAGTTTTTTCTTTTGTTTGGCTTTTAACCAGTCGCATTCAGGATCATTTCTATAGTACTTATTGCCAAGGCAACATACTACCGCGTTCATACCCATAATGTTTGAATTCTCATACTTACTCATTACCCAAGTAAGCACATTTTTGTATACTTCCTTATTGGCCATTCTTGTATCGTCAATAAGATCTAATGCAGTTGCACAAATGCTATCAGGCATTTGCACTGTCAAATTCTGCCCAATGTATTTGTTAACTTTATCCTTAAAAATGGGCGTGCGAATTATTCTATCGTCTGTAAAGTCAACATAGTCCCAATAGTGTTTTTTAAAGTATAAATACTGCCAAAATGCTGTGTCTTTTACAGGTTCTCCGTTTACCAAAGCTGGTGGCTCGGGTACTTCTGGCTCTCTCATTAAATTTATAACCATGGCCACCATGGTTCCTGGGTTGTTATTGGCCAAGTCAATTTGATACTGTTTTAGATCTTTTTGATTCTTTCGAGCAATCTTTTCAATAACTTTCATAGAATCCTTATTCTCAGCTTTTGAATGTTCTTGATACCTTTTACCAAGCCTGCTGCTGAGCCTTTGCCTTTTAATTCTTTCAAGTTGATAATCTTGAAAAAGCTGATTTTCTGGAGAGTTCTTAATTTTTAGATTTTCAAGCGATTTGTCATAGGTTGTTTCTAAAGTAAAGTTGCTCTCAGTTGCTGAATAAACAAACTCAAACAAGCTTGCACCATCCACAGCTATTAAATAAATACCGCCATCCCACATTTCATCACCTTTTACTTGTGCCACACCTTTATCATCAGTTGCAACGGTGTCTTTCACAAAGGTTTTGCCAGAGTGATGGTAGCCAATAATTACATCTTTATTAGGTAAGTCAGACAAAACCACCTTAAAATCATGCCCTTTTACTCGTTGTTCGGCATATGGTGGTCTTTCAAAATCTGGCCAAATATCAAGTTTGGTCGTATTGTCTTGTGCAATGGTATAAAATGGTAATGCTGCTAAAAACGCGAGTAAAATCCTTTTCATGGTGCGATATTAGGTTTCACAAATTTAGATTGTCAAAATTTCCTGTCAATAGTTGTGAAGAAGGTTTTAAACACTTCAATAATTCACAAACGACTATTGCAACAAGATAGTTTGCTTTTAATGACGTGAAAATAGAAAGCAGTGTTGATGACCAACTTTTAATGAAATGTTAAGTAACTTAATTTGTGATTGAATTTGGGGTGAGTGACGCCCTTTTATAAGAGTGAAAACGATCAAAAAAGAAATTGTACGTCATCCTGAACTTGATTCAGGATCTTTTTTAGAATATTCAACAGATTCCACATTGATGTTGGAATGACCATAGAATTTTTTGATTGATTGGTTCGAATCATATAAATGTTTTGCATAGTTGACATAGAAACCACTGGAGGTAACTCAAAAAAGCATCAGATCATAGAGATTGGTGCTTGCCTACACAATGGAGAAGAAGTTATTGATCGCTTTCATTCGCATGTAAATCCAGGGCGTAGTATTCCACCATTTATTACCAGACTTACCGGAATCACTGATGACATGGTAGAGAGTGCTCCAACTTTTGAAGAAGTTGCCGAAGAGCTTTATAATTTTTTAGATGGTCACATATTCGTGGCGCATAATGTGAGTTTTGATTATCATTTTATTAAAAATCATTTTGCAGCAGCCGACATTCAATACAATTCAAATAGGCTTTGCACGGTAAGGCTTAGTAGAAAAATATTACCAGGGCAGCCATCTTATAGTTTAGGAAATCTTTGTAAGTCATTAAAAATTACAATTAAAGGACGGCATACCGCTTTAGGAGATGCAGAAGCAACAGCCAAGCTTTTTACCATACTCCAAAATCAAGATAAGAATGGGGTAATTGAAAAGTCGGCTAAAAGAAATTCTCGTGAATCATTGATGCCGCCAAACCTTGACAAGGACATTTTTGATGCATTGCCTGAAAAACAAGGTATCTATTATTTTTTAAACAAGAAGGGAAAGCCCATTTACATTGGTAAAAGCAAGAATATTAAAAGTAGAATAATTGGTCATTTTAGCACTGGTTCTACAACAAGAGAAAAGCTCCGATTTATAGATGAAATTTATGCAATAGATACGCTCTTGTGCAGCAACGATATAGTAACTGATTTAACAGAGTGTCATGAAATTAAAAAGCACTGGCCGCGCTACAACAGAGAATACAAGAAGCGTTCTCAGATCTATGGTGTTTATCAATATACAGATGGCAGAGGCTTTGTGCGTTATCATGTAAATAAGGTTTTGCTAAAAAGTAAGCCGCTTTTAGTATTTGGAGATTATTCAACAGCGTATCAATACGTAAAGGATTTAACAGTTGATTTTGAGCTTTGCCCAAAGCTAACAGGACTACAGAAGCCAAATCATGAATGCATGTTTGGTGAGGATGGAAGCTGCGATGGTGCTTGCCGACAAATTGATAATGACTTCGCATACAAGGAAAAAACCAAGCTATCGCTCGATCAAATTATGAAAAGTAAGGAAACCTACATTTTAGTGGGTGAAGGCTTTGATGAAAATGAGAAGAGCATTGTTTTGGTAAAAGAAGGGCGCTACATGGGTTTTGGTTACACGAAATCAGATGTTAGCATAGATAATTTTGCAAATCTTCTCGAAGAAATAGAGCCAAGAAAGCCCACGCAAGACATTGAGAATATTCTACTTAACCATGTAGCCAAATTAGAAACTGCCGAGGGGATTTTGGTTTAAATTTTCTATATTTCCAGTTAAAATTTAGGTCATTTATGAAAGGTTTTACAATTACTATATTTCTAGTATTCTTTTTTCAGCTTGTTCAAGCTCAATCATTTAAAAGTTGGTATAGTTGTGAAAGAGATTCAGTTTTATTTCGTATCAAGATTCTTCAATAGATTCAATACACTTTAAAATTAGGCTAGGAAATTCAACTGAAGATATTTTTGACTCCATCAAGATAAGTTCAATAAAAAGGGCTGACACCTTATTCGTTGCGCATGAATATTTGTTTTTCACTCGTGATTTAATCATCAAAAAATGGACAAATGGAGTGTTAATTAACGATACAGTTTATGTAGAAATGCCACCATTTATCATTCCTGGTATTTATGGTAAAGATGAGTGTACAGTAGACACTGTTTTTACATTAACAACCTTCGTAAATGAAGTCCACCGAAGCCTCGTTCTCAAATATATTTGGGACTTAGGAGATGGCAGTTTTTTAACTTCTCGACCTGATTCTCCAGAAATTTCCTATGTATATAAAAAGCCTGGAGTTTACAATGTAAAACTGTGTCCTAAGATCATTAAACACCAAGGCTGTCCAATTTGCTTTGAAAGGGAAGTTGAAGTGGATTGGCCTTTAAGCATTGAAAAGAGCAATGATATTCTACCGTCTATTTATAATTTAAACAAAAAAGTTATTGTAGAATCCAGTGTGTCATTTGATATAACTGTATCCAATTTGAACGGGGCGATCGTGGCAAAGCAAAAGATTTTACCCGGTACTACTTCAATTGAATTACATACAACAGGAATTTTTATTATCAAGTGTATAATCGGAAGTGAGATTTACTCAAAGAAAATTTCAGTGAATTAAGGTTTTGACTTGCTTTTTTAAACCATTTAATACAAATATGTACTTAGTTAAGGCGTAATTACATAAAGCAGCTATGAAGTCAAAGTTATTTTTACTTTGTATTTGGTTAATACCATTTACAAATGCGGCATAAGTTATAGGAATCTACGGCTACAATGTAAAGAGTTGTTACATTAAGGATACCATGACGATCGTAGCCATTTCTAATAATTGCGATAGTGTTGTTTGATCAACCTCGGGAACTGGTTGTTTCGTAAAAAAATCTACTGCAGCTAAAGATTCAGTAAACTATTACGTTCTTGGATTAGAAGACAAGGAACCAGATAATGTTTTAGAATTGTTGATAACCGGTTTTGGAAATGGGCAACGGGTGGAATATGAGTTCACTCCAAGAGTAATGCCCATTCCCAAAGTTGAAGTGGAATATGTTGATTCTGTCTTTCTTTATGAAGACAGCATAGAAATTATTTTCAGAAATCTCTCGACAATTAGTAGTGGTGGTATCGCTAAATATAGAAATGATTTTGGGGATGGCTCATTTAAAATTGTAGATAATGGGCAACTTGTAGTCTCACATTTTTACAATAAAACAGGCAGGTACTCCCTTCGTTTCTGTGTTATGTCAAGCCATGGCTGTATTAGTTGCATTAATGAAGAATTAGCGATTATGCCTGCACCTAATTCCATTAATGATTTAGAACATAAAAAGATTGAATGCTATAAATATACTGACGGAATAATGCAGTTTATACCAGATGAAGCCGAGAAAATAGAATTATATAACTTGGATGGAAGGCTTTTAGCCAGCTCAAATAGTCAAGGAGCAGTTCCTTTTCATATTTCTAAAAATCAGGTGTTTGTTTTGAAAGTGTTTGCAGATGAAAATGTTTACTCACAAAAGATATTCACCTATTAATTTGCATTCATTTTAATACCTTATGCTAATTTTAGGCGGTTGTTTAATTCCTTAGAAAAATCTTTTGTTAAATAGCCAGACTAGAAATTTACTTTTCATTTTTATAGCCATACTTTTTAGTGTTTCGTGCTCTCAAAAAGTAGAAGTTGAACGTGCTTTTTACTATTGGAAAACCAATGAATATCGTTTTGAGAAACAAGAACGAAGTCTTATTTCCAAAGTTGAGCCAAAGACAATTTACGTCAAGTTTTTTGAAGTTGAAAAAGATGGGGTTTTTGGTGCAGCACCTGTTTCCAAAACTAGGTTTTCAGTAAAAAGCTGCAATTACGAGGGTGATTATGGCTTTTGCTTTGATAGTACATTTTGCGATTCATTTAAGTCGGTAAATGTAATTCCAACCGTTTTTGTTAAAAATGACGTTTTTAAAGTTGTAAACTCACAAGAAATTGATACCCTCGCCAGTAACATTATCTTTTTGGTAAATAAGTATTTCAAGCAAAAGGACTTTGAATCGATTTCATCATTGAAAGAAATTCAAATTGATTGCGATTGGACCCCAAGCACAAAAGAAAACTACTTTTCGCTTCTTAAATCAATTCAAAATCAAACTAAAGCAGAAATCTCAGTTACGCTTAGGCTTTATCCTTTTAAATACCGAGAAAAAATGGGCATTCCGCCTGTAAGCAAGGCCACCCTCATGTGCTATAACTACTTTAATCCATTGCAAAGGCTTGAGGAGAATTCAATACAAAACAATGAAGAATTAAAACTTTATTTAAAAGGAGCTGATAATTATCCCTTGCACTTAGACATAGCGTTGCCAGTTTTTAACTATGCCTTCCTTTTTCATAACAAGCAATTTGCTGGTGTTTTAAGAGGGGTTGAAGGCGAAATTGACAGTTTTTGTAAACCAATGGAAGGCAGCGATTTGCTATACGCAGTTACAAAAGATACCGTGATTGATAATAGCTATTTACGTGTAGGTGATCAATTAAAAATTGAATTGAGCAATACCCAACAAGTACTTGAAAGCATAGATCTACTTAAGAATTACATTCAGTTTGATGGTAAAACGAGAATAACACTTTTTCATCTTGATGCTGAGCGAACAAATGAATTAAATCATGAAGAAATTATTAGTATTTATAAGCATTTCGCTGAGTAGTATTTTCTCTGCATTGGCTTGCGGCCCATTTTATCCATTTGGCGATGAAGTGAGATTTGGCATGTTGCAATTAGAAAATGTAGGGTTAAGCGACTATGGTCCATTTAATTACACCTGGGAGAATTGGTTTTGGCGCAATAGAGAAGGCATAGAAGATATTGAAACCATTGGTCGTAATATGAACTTGAAGCTTTGGGCCAAACGCTACAACTATAAAGGTGAATTGGATGAAGTTTTAGGAGCGGTGTACTCTTACCAAGAAACAAGTTTGGCAAATTATCCTGACAATGAATTTGTAAAACTAATGCATCAAAAGGCAGATAAAGCTGCAATTGAGTATTTAGATTTTGCAAAATCATGCGAGCAATTAAACGACATGAGAGTTGCAGATCCTTGGGAGCGTGGCAGAGATGTAAATCAATCAAGAAATAAATTCATAGACCAAGCGCTTGAAAAGGCCGAGCAATCAAAAGACAAAGAGCTGGAAAGGCGATATGCTTTTATTGCCATAAGACTAGCTTTTTATGCTGAGCTAAAAGAAGATTATTGGAGTACAAAAAAGGAGAGGGTTGAAGCTATTTATAAAACCTATTTTGACGAGCACAATGCAAAAGACATAATTGATTCTTGGGCCTTGTACTATTGGGCTAAATTGCACAAAACAGGGCCTAGGCAAAACTTTTTATTAGCCAATTCGTTTTTAAAAGCAATTGATAAACGTGTTGCAATATCAAGAGAGTTTTACCGAAAAATGCCAATTGATAGCACACTAATGTTTGCAAAAACTAATCTAGAAAAAGCTAATGTATTGCTTGTATATGCTGTCAGAAAACTTGATCATTCAACTGATGTGATTAAACAAATGCATGAGTTGAGCCCTGGGTTTAAAGGCACCGACTTTTTATTAATTAGAGAACTTTCTAAGCTTGAAGACTGGATTTTAACGCCGAAGTACACCAATTTTGACCCTGCAATTGCAAGTAATAATACCTACAATTACACATCTACTCTAGAAAAAAATAGAATTGAGAAAGACTTGGTATATGCTAAGAATTTATTGGCATTTGTACAAAAAGTTGAACTTAACAAGGTTTACGACCAATCAATTTGGCTTTTGGCAAAGGCCTATTTGCATTATATGTTGGCCGACTATGAAAATTCTTTTGCTGTGTCAAATGAATTTATAAGTGCTTTTAAGAGTATAGAAAGCCCATGTTGGCATCAATTTGAAATGATTAATCAATTGAGTAAAGTGGCTATTGAGAGCTCAAGTAAACCAATTGATAATGCCTTGAAACAACTGGTTTTAGACAAAGCAAAATCAAATGAAAACAGATTTTTGTTTGCCTTAGCAAGAGAACTAGAGTTTAATGGTAATACCACCGATGCGGCCATTATTCTTTCGCGTTTAAGTAATAATTGGCGACGTGGTACGCCCGTGTTTTGGCGTACTGATGAAGGACACCACACCCTTTACGGAGATTTTTACGATGACTATTTCTTTTATATGGATGCACAGTACACGCCAGAGCAAGTGGAGTCTTTATTAAAAAGTATTGGTGAAAACAAGGAGTCTGATGATTTGAACAGAAGCTATTATAAAACTTTTGATGAAGCCGAGGTTTCAAGAATTAAAGATTTACTCGGTACCAAGTACTTTAGGATAAATGAACTTGAAAAATCGCAAAAAGTATTTTCAAAAATCATTCCGAGTTATTGGACTTCCAAATGGCAATACAATACATATTTAGATGATGATCCATTTGTAATAGCTGGAATTAATGATGCTGTTGGTGAAGAGCCAAGTAAAAAAACATACAGCAAAACTGAAATTGTTGCCGAATTATTAGAACATCTCAATAAGGCTAAGGATACAAAAAATAAAGAGCGGGCTTATCATTACTTTATGGCGGCAAACTGTTATTTAAATACGTCTTATCACGGCAATGCGTGGATGCTAAGGCGATATTTTAAAACGAGCAATATTAGTAATACTGGTTTGCCAGATGATGATGAATATTTTGAGTCAAATCTTGCTGAGGCCTTGTATCTAAAAGCAGCACAATTTGCTAAAACCAAAGACTTTGAAGCACTGAGTTATAAAATGGCGGGTTCTTGTTTCGATAATGGAATAATATTCGGAGATAGAAAACATATTAGATACCTAAATTTTGAAGAAAGGTATAAGCAAAACCCATATTACTTAAAATTTGAAGATGAATTCAAAGATTATCACGAAGATTATTTCGAGCTATGTTACGGTTTTCATCGTTGTTTTGAAAATAGATAGGGCTTTGTAATAATTGTGTAATTGAACCGTTTACGAATCGTGAAAATTACTCTTGGTCTATTCTTTCTAATTATTCCATTTTTAGCTTTTAGTCAAAGTTTTAGTTTCTTTGGTAATGATGCATGTTCCGGAGAACAAATTAGATTAAGGGTATATCAAGAAGGAATTGATTCAATTAACTGGGAAACCAATGTTAAAGGCACCTTCATAACATTGAGCGATTCAATTGTAATATTCAAATCAAAAATGGATCAATGGGGTGAAATTCTAAAAAGCATAACAGTTAAGGCAAACGCTTATTATCAGGATACCAGCATTACTGGATCAATGCTAATAAACGTCTATCAAAGGCCAAATTTTTATTTTCAAGTTGAACAGTTTTCTAACACTAAAGAAGCGGGGGGGGCATTGATTGACTCTTCAAAAAATTCAATTACGTTGTTAAAAAATTACCTTCCTGCTTCAATCTTTTTTAATGTTTGGGTTGATAATTATAGCACCGTTGAAGAATCGTTTTTAAATGACAAGCCCACTCAATTACCCATTTGGAAGTATGTAGCAAGAGAAAACAGTTTTGAACTAAAAGCATACGCAACAAACCAATTTGGCTGTACTGATACATTTGAATTCAATGTTAATATTATCGACAAAAGCTTGAGATCTATTAGAGCTCTGGATTCAAATAAAGTAGTGATTAGAAAATGGGATGTTTATGAAGCGAGTGCCAACTCTATATCACCATTCAAAATTGAAGTTTTTGATATTAATGGTGTAAGTGTGTATGCCAATGGTGAATTAAGAACTACTCACTTTGTAGAAGCTAATCTTGCCCCTGGCATTTACATTTTCATGATTCGTTTTGAAAATGATAAAACGATAATTGAAAAAGTCATGGTTTCAAATTAAAAAGAGCACCGGCGGGTGGTTTCAACCTTATTTTTTATTGAAATATCTTTTTACATTTAATTCTAGCGTTCTTGTTTAATGCAGCGTTTAAGCAATACATGGCTCTAACAATAAATAATATTCACACAGTTTTAAGAGATTGTCTTTGTACTTTAGGTTCTTTGCGATTTTAAAATCAGGTATGCTCAGCAATAACGATGTGATAAGAAGGCTTAGATATGCTTTTGACTTTAATGATGAAACCCTTGTTGCCATATTTAAAGAAGCAGGCTTTTCTGTAGGTAGAGCAGATGTATTGGCATGGACCAAAAAAGACTTTGCTGAGGGCTTTAAAGAAATGAGCGACCCTGAATTGGGCGCTTTTTTAGATGGGCTGATAAATAAAAATCGCGGAAAAAAAGAAGGTTATGAATGTGAGCCAACAAAGCACCTTGATAATAACTTGATTTTACGAAAACTAAAAATTGCATTTAACTTCAGAAATGAAGATATAATTGAGATAGTTGGTTTGGGAGGTAAAAAGCTTGGTAAATCTGAGCTAACTGCTTTTTTTAGAAAACCTGAGCATAAGCATTACCGAATTTGTCAAGATCAAATACTTCGTAATTTTTTATCAGGCTTGGCACTTAATGAAAGGTCAAATCAAGAAACAAAGGCCGATTAGCTCTTATTTACAAGGTCTTAGGTTTATGTATTGACATAGATTCAATTTACCCAATATTATAGCCTAATTTCAAGCCCTCTAAAAGCAAAAAAGCATGGAATACGATATTAATAACCATACTCATCTTGAAATAATGAGTAATCTTTTCGATATGTATTCAGCTGATGATTGGGAAGAATATGCCGAAGAAGCCGAGCGAAGAAACATGAACTATAAAGCCGTAAATGTGCTTAAAAGCTCAGCCAAAAGGGCAGGAATGTCTAAGTACATGAGCCCCAAACTAATGAAATGGGTTTTGGCTTTAATAGACCAACTTGATGAAGATTTACCTGAAGAATAGTATTGTGTAATTATTTAGGGTGTCGGAAGTTGTACCATAAAATCAATAAATGAATTATTCGCTATTTCATCCTTAATGCGAGCGATTGAAATCGCCCGTTACTGATCAGAAACGATGGAATTCATTCCATCTAAATGAATTGTGGCAATATTCCCAATACCCCTATTAATTATTCTTTTACAGGCCTAAAGTCTTCTAAGTCATAGGTTTTTTTCCATTCTTTTTTGCCTTTTTGGTTGTAGATGGTCATCGTCATTTGGCGTTCTCCCCATTTACCGCTAAAATCTAAAATGGCAAAATTCCTTTCGTTTACAAGGGTTTTTTCTACTTGAAAAAAGTTTCCTTCATCTTTAGCAGCATGTGTTCCTGATGTTAATGGACTAACTGTAAGATCGCGCAAAGGATAATTGTTAGCACGTGGCATTTCGGTAAGTTCAGTGTGGTGTCTATCTCCACTTAAAAACATTACGCCGTAAATATTTTCTTCTTCAAGTCGTTTTAAGAAATAAGCTCGCTCTTCTTCGTAGTTGGCATAATTCTCATATTTCTTAGCAGGATTAAGTATTTGACCCCCGTTGCCAATTATTTTAAAATTAGCTCTACTTGCCTTAAGGTTTTCAATTAGCCAGTCAATTTGTTTTTTGCCAAAATATGGCTTTTCGCCAGCTTCTAAATTATTAGCTGATTTAAACCAGCGATCGTCTAAAAGGTAAAAATCTACATCCCCCCAAGTCCATTTGGTTACCACGCATTCTTCATCTAGAAAACCATAGATCTGATTACCCCAAAACATTTTGAATACATCAAGGCTCATGGCTTTATTCTCAAATGTTCTGTTATGATCGTTTGGACCATAATCGTGATCGTCCCAAGTGGCATAGTGGTGGGTGCTGGCCAATAATGGTTGTAGCTCGGAAATGCTTCTACTGTGTGTGTTACGGTAGATCATTCCTGTTTTTGTGCCCCAATCTGCTTCTCGGTAGTAGGTATTATCGCCCAACCAAATCATTATGTCTGGGCGTTTTTCATGAATTTGCTCTACAATTTCATATTCCCCACCATAAGCCTTTCCTTTTCTATCAAATGGCTGGTCATTTATATAAAAACAACTACCAACCGCTACTGAAAAATTTGGTGGATCTGATTTGTAGGCCCAATCTGGAGCGCTTTTAAATTCAAACGGATAATCGAATTCTACAAAGTCATTATTAATGTAGAGCTTGTATTCGTAGATTTTTCCAGGCATTACTTCATCAGCCAATAAATGTGCCGTATAGCCATTGCTTTTGCTCGTTTCAACCGTATTGGTTTCAAATAATGGGCTTAGCATTCCTTTTTCCCAATACACAACTTTTACGCTTGCCTTTGAATTTGTTTGTGCCCAAAGCATAACTTCTCTCATTTGAGAATAGCCCAACATGGGGCCAGCCTGTAAAAATTGCGATGGATCATTTGCAGGGCCGCCACCCTGGGCAATGGCCGCAATTGAAAAAAGAACGAAAACGAAGTGAAGAATTACCTTTTTCATACCAACAAAAATGGCAGTTTTATATGAAGTAACTGTAAAACTGCATTTTTAGAAAGATGGTTAGTTTTTAATGAATTTGAAAAATGTTTCTCAACAAATAGGTGGGTATCTTTTCCAAAACTTATTCTGCATGAAGTTCAATGATTTAGATGATTTAGTCACACATGGTGGATAGCTGCGCAGAATAATTGCATTGCACTAAACAACTTTCGTAGCGCATTAAATAATTTAGAAATGAGCAGGCAATTAAGTACAGTTATAACCCAAGACAATGTAAGGCAATGGCGCGATTTTTTAGATGTGTTGCTTTTTGCGCGTCAAAATAGAGCTGAATTGGTAGTGCCTGATAAATTTCCTGGCATTGATAGCATTATTGAACTAAAAACAAATACGGCAACGGCAATAGAATCTATCAATTACAACTACGCAAGAAATTATAGAGACCTTAGGGTGTACAGAGGTAAATTCGATAGCATTTCGAGCCTATTGGTGTTAAAAAACTCAAGAATTAGCTCAGGTCGCAATTTTGTGAAAAAAGGAGGAGAGCGAATTATTTGCTATTGCAGCAGTAACTCAAGAAACCAAGCCTTAGAAGCTAATGCCGACTTTTTAGCCATTGCCCTTATGAATGAAGATCATTACGTAGGAACTAAAATATTTATGAAAGCACATATGATTGAGCTAATGAGTTTATAAGCCCAATCATATGATTTAGAAGATGTCTATGGTCTAAAATCTTCGTACCACTGAAATTTTTTGTGAATTATATTGTCTTTGTGTTCCTGAATATATTCTAAAAATTTATTGGCCACGGGAGAAAACTTCTTTTGACTAAGCCAAACAAGATTCCAGGTAGACGTAAGCGGGAAACCTTTAACTTTAACTACTTCTAATTGCCCATTTTGTAATTCGTTTTTAATACCAATAAGCGGCATAATAGAATAACCAAGACCCGCAATAACAGCTTGTTTTACGGCTTCGTTAGATTTAAGAGCTAGTTTGGTTTTAAAGGGTAGGTTGTTTTGTTGCATAAAGCGTTCCATTACCAGTCTTGTACCAGAACCCTTTTCTCGGTGTATTAAAGGTAGTTCATTAAACACCGATTTGGTAAGTACTTTGTCTTCATGGTTTAAGGCTGGGCTTGCCACCAAATAGAGCTTATTCTCTAGCAAGGGCAGCGCATTTACCTTTAGCCTTTCAGGTTCAAGCGAAACCAATGAAAAATCAACTTGATTCTTTTCAAGCGATTCAATTACCAAAGAGCGGTTGGTCACATCCATGTCAAGTTCAACGTCTTCATGCTCTTTTAAGAAATCGGTTAAGAAATAAGGCATAATGTACTTGCCAGTAGAAACCACCGAAATTCTTAGCTTACCAGTTAAGTGCCCTTTAAAAGCTGAAGACTTATAATTAATAGCCTGCACTTCATTAATAATGTTTTCAGCTGCTTCAGCTATTTCAAGGCCAAAATCTGTAACGTGCAATTGTCTCCCTATTATTTCAACAAGGGGAATCTCAAATTGCTCTTGAAAGTTTTTAAATTGAATAGATACTGCTGGTTGGGTAAGGTGCAATTCCTCAGCAGCTTTTGTAATACTGCGTGTATTAGCAATTTTTAAAAACACCTGTAATTGGTGTAGTGTATAGTTCATTAAGCGAGCTTATGTTGGTTATAACTAATATAAAACAATATTAATGAAGTAAATGTTTCAAGTTTGTAGAATAAAGAGAGAAAAAGATGAAAACAAATCAAGAAAAAGACCTAGTAAATCCTGAAGTAAACAGTAGAAAACGCAAGTACGTTTTTAAACTTGTTGACGGTGACTATTCGATTGGCCAAACCAACAATATTTTGTTTGACCTAATCAATAGTAAGATTAATTTTCATAACACTGAGATTTTTAAAAATCAAGAGAAATACGGAGAAAACAGTCCGCACTCTGAAAAAAGAATTGCAGAATTAAAAGCTGTAATGGAAACTCTAACCAAGGTACTTGAGATAGCCGATGATAAAGGCAAAAACCTTAGGGTTAAGAGCACAATAGAAATAGAATATATCAACAAATAACGCTCTCTTTAGTAATCCGTCGAGTTATTACCAATTACTCTCAATACCAAATGCAATGTGTTAAATCACTAATTACCGTTAAAGATTTGCACACCTACATTCTTCCAAATTCAAAGCTCGGCGGATTTTTTTAAATTAAATTCTAAGTATTGGATTTACATTTACTAGCGGACAATCTTACCAATCCCGCACTATTATTTTTTGTTCTAGGTGTTTTAGCAGTAAGACTAAAGAGCGACCTAGAAATTCCACCAAATTCTTCAAAGTTTATTTCCTTATACCTTTTGTTTTCCATTGGGTTTAAAGGTGGGCAAGAGCTTTCTCACAGTGAGTTTAGTTACGAGATTTTATGGTCTGTAATTACTGGAATGCTTGCAGCAGTTATAATCCCCTTGTACAGCTTTTTTATTCTTAAAAGAAAGCTTTCAATTAGCGATGCAGGAGCAGTAGCTGCCGCTTATGGTTCGGTAAGTGCTGTAACATTTGTAACAGCCGTAAGTTTTTTAGAAATTGAGCAAATTCACATGGGAGGCCATATGGTAGCGGTAATGGCATTAATGGAAGCTCCAGCTATTTTAATAGGTCTAGCCATGGTTAAGATTTTTGGAAAGAATGAGGTGCATACAGAAAAGAAAGGGCTGTGGTCGGTAATTGCACATGCGCTCACCAATGGCAGTGTTATTCTAATTTTGGGTAGTTTGCTTATTGGTTATTTAGCAAGCGAGCAACAAGCACAAGGTATTAAACCATTTACAACTGATATATTTAAGGGTTTCTTGGCCATATTCTTACTAGATATGGGAATTACTAGCGGTAAAAAGCTCGACGGGTTTATTAAAAATGGTTGGTTTACATTAGTTTTTGCCATTGTAATGCCATTAATTAATGGTAGTCTAGTCGCTTTTATCTCATCACTTTATATTCAAGAGGTTGGTTCAATTTTTATGCTAGCCGTATTGGCAGCAAGTGCATCTTATATTGCAGTACCCGCTGCCATGAAAATTGCCGTGCCAAAGGCCAACCCTGGAATTTATTTGCCAATGGCATTGGCTGTAACATTCCCTGTAAACATTACACTTGGGCTTCCTTGGTACTTAACCGTAGCCGAGTGGTGTTGCTAGCTTATTCTTCTCTGTGAACAGTATCAATTGAAAATGCAGGTAAACAAACCGCAATGTATTCAGCCCCTTCATTTTGCGGAGTACTGTATTTAACCCATTCGTTTGCATTGCAAATAATGGCTTCGCCAGCTTGTACATTAAATGTTTCGGCTTTAGTTTCTACTTTTAAGGCACCTTTTAGTACGAGCGTATATTCATCAAATTCTGGTGTTTGAGCAGGTTCGTGCCATCCACCAGGGCTTTTCATATGCGCAATACTGGTAGTAGTTGTTTGGCTGTTTACTCGTCCAATATATTCCTTTATAATTTTAGGTTTGTTGCCAGCCGATTTGATTTGAGTAGGTTGTTTAATTAACGTTGCCATTTTTGAGCTTTTAGTTAATACAATTTTCATGTTTATTTGTTTTGTCACAATACGTTTTGAGAAATAAGGTTTTAATAATTATGGTTTTTGTAGCCGCTGGCTTTTGGGCCAAAGGCACCCATGTAGTGGGCGGAGAAGTGTATTACAACTACGTGGGTAACGATAGCTACTATGTGCATTTACAAGTGTATGTTGACTGTGAAAATGGAAGGCCAAGGGCGATATCGGCAGATTCAACGGGTACCATAGCCATTTATGAAAACCTTACTTATAACCTTAAAAAACAAAGAGAAGTTTGGCGCACTGGACCTTTAAGGCTTAACAAAACGCAATACAATTGCATTGAGCCTCCTACAGGAGTTTGTGTGGATATGTACGAGTTTGATACCGTTTTTGTACTCAACCCTAACACCTTTGGTTATTACATTGCTTTTCAGCGTTGTTGTAGAAATGGTTCATTATTAAATATTGAAGATCCGCTAGGTACAGGTGCTACTTATTCAGCTTTTATACCACCAATTGACCAATTTGGAATTAACAGCAACCCTAGATTTAAAGAACGGCCACCAAATTACTTATGCGTAAACGAACGTTTTGAGTTTGATCATTCAGCTACAGATCTAGATGGAGATTCATTGGTTTACAGGATTTGCGCTCCTAAAAATATGCGAAGCACAACCCCTCCTAAGCCTTTAATACCAGAAGCACCGCCATATTTTGATGTAATTTGGAAGGCACCTTATGATCAGAATAATCCGCTACCAGTTAAAAATAAATTTAGTGTTAAGTCAGATGGTAAACTGCAGTTTTGGCCTACACAGCTAGGGCAATATGTTTTTGCAGTTTGCGTAGATGAATATAGAGAAGGCGAGTTTTTAAGTTCAACTTGGCGAGATTATCAGTTTAACGTAATGCCTTGCAAATTCAATGTAAAATCGAATTTCAGCGTAAATTCTATTATTTGTGGTAAATCATTAGAGTTTAAAGATGAATCTAAAGGTGCTACTGAAGTTAAATGGAAAGTAGAAGGCCCTGGTTTTTACGAAGTATCCGATAATCGTAATTATGTAATAGATAGCCTGCTCCCTGGTAAATACAAAGCAAGTTTGGTGGCAAATAATGGAAATTGTACCGACACTTTTGTGCAGCGTTTTACGGTTTTACCCAATTTTGAAACAAGTAATATATCGTTGAGCAAATGCAAAACAGATACACTCATTTTGCCGCAAAGGAGTTTTTATGGGGTTGAAACTATTTGGCATGATAGCTCAGGTTTATTAAATATTGATACATTAAAGGCTTTTGCTGGCCAAACTGATGAGCTATTTATTCATAAAGGCGATTTTAATGGTTGCCGTTTTGTAGATAGTTATTTTGTTGATGTATTGATTGATTCCTTTAGTGTTAACCTAGATACTGTACCCCATTGTTTAGGTGAAATTTTTTCATTCTCTCTAAATAAAATTAGTCAATATGATAGTGTCGTTTGGTCGGTAAAATCAGGGGCATTTTCAGAAAGGTTTAAAAAACTGGTATTTCAAGGTGAATTATTAAAGGTAGATCTTAAGCTAATTGAAGGTAATTGCAAAGATTCAGTAACATATATGGTTAAAGCCCATGGAGAAGGCAACATCGAATTTGAAAAGCCCAATATAATTACACCAAATAACGATGGATTTAACGATTGCTATAAACCATTGGTAAAAGAAGCAAGAGATGTTGCCTGCGATAATTACTCAATTACCATTTATAATAGATGGGGAGGCAAAGTTTATGAGGAAATTGAATCTTCTGAAATTCCTTGCTGGGATGCAATAAACTACAGGGGAGGAGGAAAAGTGCTTGCAGGAGTTTATTATGTTTTTGTAGAAGTAGATGGCTATTCATTTAACCACACTATTCATGTGGTATACTAAAAGGTTAAATAGATAATCTTCTATTTACTTCTTTATAATAGTCGTCAGATTTATCTACTTGAAGTTGATTTAGAATCATTTTAGCATCATCAATATTTACATTTCCTGTAATATCGAATAATGAGTGATGAATACTTAAAAGAATAGGTCTATGCCATTTCTCATTGTCAATAAGTTCCCTGTAGAGAGACAGCTTCAGGTCAAAAGGAACAGGCCCAGATTCGTTTAACAGAGTGCCAATAACTTCATTTGAGGTAGAACGCTTTAAAATTTGATTCCAGGCTTCGTTTACTGTAAGCTTATCTCTAAAAAATTCAACCCATAATAAGTACTTTAATTCATCGCTTACTATGCCTTCAGCACTCTCTAGTTCATTTACAAAACGATCCCAAAATTTTGACTTAAGCTCAGCATCGAATTTGTCATAAAGTTTTACCAAACAATATGATGTAAAGTAAGAAGGCTTTTGCGAAAAGATAGAAAATAACAGTTGCAGCCTGTATTCTAGGGAGCCAATATCATTATTGACTGTTACGAGTTCGGCCAGCTCTTGGGCTTCAGTAGTACCCCAATTGGCTTCAGATATAAGTCTTTCCCATTCCATTTTGCAAGTTGTTACCCAAATTTATGAAAACGATCAATACGAGAATCTTGTAGTGTAAATGTTAGATAAGATTTAGTCTAAGACCTAGTTTGGTAAAGAGAAAAATTGACGGTGTCTATGAGTTAAATTTTATGTTTCTTATTTAGAAATTTCCATTCAGAATATTCCGATATTTATTGATACACCTTCTTGAGAATTGCTCAATTTGACTTTTTGATAATTACTCTTTTTCTCATCTTTCTTTTATCCAATAAATACTGTAAAACTGAAAGACCAATAAACGTAAACCCAAGTAATAACGCAATTAAGCCATTATTGGTTTTTTCACTAAGCCTTTCTTTTTGGTCAATAAATTCAAGGTTTCCCTTCTTTAAACCTCTAATGCTTGCGTTGTATTTTCTTAAGTCGGTGTCAGCGTCAATAGTAATGGTGAGTTTATCATAAGTTTTTACGTTTTGCTTAAAAAGCTTCTTGTTAAATGAACCAGTGTGAATGCTGCTGATGTAAAATTTATTTGAAACTTCATTAAGCTCAATTATGTACTCTGTGCCTGTAGAGTTACTATACTTTTTTTCGAATGACTTTAATGAACCATATATAACCGTGGTCTCAGTTTGCTTATCATTAAAATTAGTAAGTCCAAGAACCACACACAAAATTCCCACACCAAAAACAAAGTAATTCATATATTTTGAAGAATAATATCTGGATTAAAACTCATAATCTCTTTCTACTAATGCAATTCTTGTTTTGTAAGACTTGTACCATTCTTTTTTGCCAATTTCTTGAGCTGCTTTGTGTTTTGCATTGGCTTTCCAAGCTCTGATTGACTCAAGATCTTTCCAATAGGAGATGGTAATGCCTACTTCTTCTCTTGCACTTTCTAAACCCAAATAGCCCGGCTGATCTTTTGCTAACTCTTCCATGAGCTCTGCGGTTTTGTAATAGCCATTGTCAACATTGGTTCTTGTATTGGTGAAAATTACAGCGTAATATGGTGGTTTAGGTGTTTCAGCTATCATTTGGTTTTATCTTTTATGTGGTGGAATGTTCCTGTTTTTTTCTAAGAAGGCGTTCTTTTTTACGGGCTTTAAAACTGTCTTTATAGAAGCTGGGTGGCTGTTGAGTCTTTCTTTTGGTCTTATGGGTCTCTTTTCAAAGCCGCCACCACAATTTGGGCAAACATTAATAAGTACTTGTTCAACGCAATCTTGGCAAAATGTACATTCAAAAGTGCAAATCATGGCTTCGGTGCTATCTGGTGTCAAAGCTTTATTGCAGTTCTCGCAATTGGGTCTTAGTTCAAGCATAAATGTGTCCAAATTATTTTGAAAATATAATTACCGAATTTAGATATTACATATTTAGTGTAAAGCAATTTTGAGAAAGCACAATATCTAAACTTAAAACTAAATCACTCCGTTTACATTTGCCAAAAACCCGAATCATTATAGGTTCGGGATAGAACTGTTGTTGTGAAGCTCGAAGAATTACTACTCAAATACCAAAATCACCCCAAACTTACTGATCTAAGTAGCGCCATTTCTAAACCCCAAACCAAAGTGCAGGTTAAGGGTCTAGCAGGCTCAGCGCTTTCTTTTGTCACGGCAGCGATAAGCCAAAAGCAATCTTCATTTCATCATTTATTGGTGCTTAATAGTTTTGAAGATTGTCAATACCTGGCCAATGACCTTGAAATTTTTGTACCTAAGAGCAGGGTTTTGCTTTTCCCATCGCCATACAAAAAGCATAAGTTTATTGAAGCTTTTGATAATAACCATATTCAGCAACGAAGTGAAGTATTAGATAGACTTAAAAACTCACTAAACACGCCGCACTTTGTAATAACCTACCCTGAAGCCATGGTAGAAAAAGTGGTTTCGGCCAACTTTATTCAAGAAAATACTTTTACTGTTAACGTAGGCGATGAGTTAGATGTAGACTTTATTCTTGACTTTTTGATTGAATACAATTTTGAGCGTGTAGACTTTGTGTACGAGCCGGGCACTTTTTCAATTCGTGGTGGAATTGTAGATGTTTTTTCATACAGCAACGAGAAGCCCTATAGAATTGAACTTTTTGGTGATGAAATAGAAACCATTAAGGAGTTTGATCCTGAGACACAATTATCAGAACGCAGGCTTCAAAATATTAATATTCTCCCAAATTTTGAAAACAAGGAGTCGAGCAATTCAAGGGAAGATTTCTTTAGTTTCTTGCCAGATAACTTTTTAATTTGGAGCGAAGGTGTTACCGATTTCAATTCAGCGGTAGAAGATTTTCATGAAAGAGCAAAGAAGCTTCCAGAAGATGCGTCAGAAAAGCTGAAACATACTTTAGAACACCATCTCTCATCTTCTGAATCTTTAGTGCAGAGTTTAGAAAATAGAAGGATTGTAGAAATGAACCCAACACCATTTTTTAGTGTAAATGCGCGGGTTCAATTTCATTTTCAACCACAACCTGTTTTCAACAAAAGGTTTGAACTTTTGGCCGATAAACTTGAAGCCAATAGAAATGCTAAAACTTCAACCTATATTTTCTCCGATAGTAAAAATCAATTAGAAAGAATTTACTCAATTCT
The DNA here is from genome assembly GCA_049115495.1 of Bacteroidia bacterium. GTDB lineage: Bacteria > Bacteroidota > Bacteroidia > CAILMK01 > JACPUW01 > JACPUW01. The sequence continues at coordinate 636,605 of JAGDZV010000002.1, forward strand.
AGAAGATATTGAGCGACCAAGTGATTTTATTGCGATATATAAGAATCTTCATAAAGGATTTGTAGACAACGATTTAAATGTGGCGTGTTACACAGAGCACGAGATTTTCAATCGATTTAAAAACCCAAGGTCAAGAAAAACCTACAATCAAGAAAAGGCAATTTCGCTAAAGGAGCTTTATCAGCTACAACCGGGTGATTTTATAGTTCATATAGACCACGGAGTGGGTAAATTTTCTGGTCTCGAAAAGATTGATGTAACAGGCAAAAAACAAGAAGCCATAAGAATACAGTATAAAGGTGGTGATTTGCTCTATGTAAATATCCACTCTTTACATAAAATTTCAAGGTTTACAGGGTCAGAAGGTAAGCAGCCAAGCGTGCACAAACTGGGTGGCGCGGCTTGGAGCAAGATGAAAGAAAAGACCAAGAGCAAGGTTAAAGACATTGCTCGCGACTTGATTAAACTTTATGCAGCGCGAAAGACTCAACCCGGCTACCAATTTGAACCTGATGGTTATTTACAAAATGAGCTAGAAGCATCATTTATTTATGAAGATACACCTGATCAAGCTAAAGCCACTGCAGAAGTAAAAGCTGATATGGAAAAGCCAAGTCCAATGGATCGATTGGTTTGTGGTGATGTAGGTTTTGGTAAAACTGAAGTAGCTATTCGTGCAGCATTTAAATCAGCTGTAAATGGCAAACAAACAGCTGTTTTAGTGCCCACAACTGTTTTGGCGCTTCAGCATTACAAAACGTTTAAAGAAAGGTTAGGGGATTTTCCTGTTGAGGTTGATTACGTAAACCGTTTTAAATCTACCAAACAAATAAAAGAAACACTAGCACGAGCTGCTGAAGGAAAAATTGATATACTGGTAGGTACCCATCGATTGCTATCTAAAGATATTAAGTTTAAAGATTTAGGCCTCTTAGTTATTGACGAAGAGCAAAAGTTTGGTGTTGCTGCCAAAGAAAAGCTCAAAGCGCTAAAAGTAAATGTAGATACATTAACTCTTACAGCAACTCCAATTCCTAGAACACTTCAGTTTAGTTTAATGGGAGCTAGAGATTTTTCAACCATAAATACACCACCGCCAAATAGGCAACCTATTGATACCAGATTGCACGTATTTAACGATGAAATTTTAGCTGAAGCCATTAATTACGAGATTGCAAGAGATGGCCAAGTGTTTTTTGTGCATAATCGTATCAAAGACATTTACCATTTTGCTGAGAAGATTGAAGCCATGTGCCCAGGTGTAAAAGTGGCGGCAGCTCATGGCCAAATGGATGGAAAGCAGCTTGAAGAGATAATGGTAGCCTTTGTAAATGGATTCTACGATGTATTGGTTTCTACGAGTATAATTGAGAGTGGAATTGACATTTCAAACGCAAATACCATAATTATAAATAGTGCGCACAACTTTGGTTTAAGTGATCTTTACCAAATGCGCGGAAGGGTAGGGCGTTCAAACAAAAAGGCATATTGCTACTTATTTACACCACCAAAACATATGCTTACTGATGTAGCGCGAAAAAGGCTTTCGGCCATTGAGCAACATAGTGATTTAGGAAGTGGTTTTCATATTGCCATGCGAGATTTGGATATTAGAGGAGCTGGTAATATTCTTGGCGCTGAGCAAAGCGGATTTATAGCAGATATTGGTGTTGAGATGTATCAAAAGATTTTAAATGAAGCGCTTCAAGAATTGAAAGATAGCGAATTTAAAGACTTGTTTAAAGATCAACCAGCACCAGTTTTTAAACGCGATTGTCAGATTGACACTGATATGGAATTATTGATCCCTGATAAATATGTAACCAGTATAAATGAGCGTATGAACCTTTACCGTGAGCTAAATCAGGTTGATTCTGAAGAAAAGCTTCAAGTTTTTGGTGCAAAGCTCAAAGACCGTTTTGGGAAGCTGCCAAAGCAAACTCAAGACCTTCTTTTTACATTAAAGCTTAAATGGCAAGCTCAAGAAATGGATATTGCCAAAATCTTGCTTAAGGCAGGTAAAATGTTTGTTTATTTACCACCGCAAAGCGATGAAGCTTTTTATCAATCTACTAGTTTTGGCAGGTTTTTGGCCTACTTACAAGATCACCCACGTAAGGTGAGATTAAAACAAAAAGCCAATGGAGCACAACTGGTATTCGATGATGTTAAAACCGTTCAATCAGCATACAACTATTTACATGAAATTGTGGCCTATGCATCGGTTCATTAGTACTGCTTTTTTAACTTTAATATGCTCAAGTGCATTTGGCCAATACAGCCTTAAGTATTTGTATGCCGATAGTTTAGAGCGTTACAATGTTTTTTGGATTAATGTAGTTGAAACATCTACAGGCAGAACAATAGCTGAAGCTGATTATGATGTGAATTGGTATAAATTTAAGGTTGATGTGAACCATGGTCAGCATTCGGGCAGTGGCCAAATAATTTTCGATAGACAGAAAGTGTATGAAAATGACAACAAACTAGTGCTCACATTAACAAACTATTTGAAGGATACGCTTGCACGTGATACAATCACGGTTCCAGATCCAAGGGTAATTCGATTAAACTATCTTCATGATTTTCCTAATGTGAATGAAAGACTGCTTTTAGATCTTGGTGCACTTTACAGTAATAGAAGGTCGGCTAAAACCAGCATTGATGCTGGCTTAAGCTGGGACTTATTTACACTTACTTGCCGAGGCGACACCTTTGATCCCGAGTTTTTCTTTGTACCCTATTTTGCTGACAGTCCGAGTACTGTTTTTTTAAAGGCAACTTTTAATTATGATACAACAGTGAGCCACGGATTTACGCTTAGGTGTACATACAGCGATACCCTTGAATTTGATTTTAAAGGTGCCAATGGAAAAAGAGGAAACAACGGAAAAAATGCTTTAAGACAAACATATGCTGATGCCAATGGCGGCTGGGGTTGGAATGGCGGTGATGGACAAGATGCTCCCAACCTAAACATGGTCTTTATTCCCCTTGAAGCGGGAAATAAGGAATTGCTTAAGGTATTGTTACTTAGTGATAATTACCAGCACTACTTTTTTCTTGATCCTAGTAAGTCAAAAATTAAAGTTGATTTAAATGGCGGTAACGGTGGCCGTGGCGGCAATGGTGGCAATGGGGCTGATGGAACGCCTAATGCCACAAGTAATAGACAAGCTCAAGGTGGCAACGGTGGTAGAGGCGGCAGCGGTGGCAATGGTGGCAATGGTGGTGAGTTAAAGGTAATTACATCACAGGCCGGTAAAGAGTATGCCAAAATTGTTTTGGTTAAAAACGATGGCGGAAAAGGTGGATTAGCCGGTTTTGGTGGAAAAGGTGGCAAAACGTACATGAGACAAAATGCCGGTTTTATTGAAAAAAGAGTTTACGGAAGTAATGGTGAAGATGGCGCAATGGGTAACCTTGGTTTCGATGGTCAAGGCGGGCCCGGTCCTATATTATGGTTGGTTGACGATTCAGAAATTTTAAACTTACTACTTGAATCCGAAACCTGGTAATATAGAAACACGCCGAGCTTTTATTAAGCAAATGGCGGCTATTGCCCCAATTGTGCTCTTAGGTTTAAATTCTTGCAAGGGCAAACCTGATCTTAATGCTTTAAAGTCCATTGATTTTCCTAAACTCAAATTACCAAATTCAAGGGCATTCACTGTTGATTCTCTTTTGTCGGAAATTGAGTACACGGGCAAAGAAGGTAAATCTGAATTGGTTCAAAGAGTTATGAAGCAAATGGAGCGCGATTTTGCTCAAGGAAATGCAGTTTTTGCCAATGGCTGGTGGGTTTCAAGAACTGAAGTGGTTTTGGCTAATTTAATTGTATGATCAGTGAACTAAAAAATATATCTGGTTCAATTGAATCAAATTATGACGTGTGCATAGTTGGCGCAGGGCCTGCAGGAATCACTTTGGCTTTAAAACTTAATAAAGCGGGTAAAAAAGTAGCACTTTTAGAAGCGGGTTCTTTTGGTCCGAATAAAATCACTGAAGCACTAAAGTCAGGAAATAAATCAACAGGGCAATGGTACAATGTTGAAGGCTCAAGGCTCATTCAATTGGGCGGCACATCAGGCCACTGGGCAGGCTATTGCGCCGAGCTTGATAAGGAAGATTATGTGCTAAATGGTCTTGATAATATTAAATGGCCTTTTGAATATGAAGAATTGGACACATATAACAAAGAGGCTAATGAGATATTAGAATTAGGTAATGATCCAAGTCCACCTGCATTAGAAAATGATGAAATAAAGTTTAAAGACACCTTTGTTGAGAAAATGTGGCGGTTCTCTACCCCAGTGCGCTTTGGTGAAAAATATCGCACAGAATTAGAAGCTTCGGATATAGATATTTTTATGGGAGCTTTAGCAAGAAAAGTCAACTTTAAAAACTCAAGTTCAAACCGTATTGAATCTATTGAAGTATTAGATGAAAACAAGAGCGTACATGATATAAAAGCTTCTCAATTTGTACTCTCGCAGGGTGCGCTAGAGGTGGCTAGGTTTTTATTGGGCAATAAACAAAGCCTTCAACCAAGAATGGCTGATTCTTTTGATTTTGTTGGAAGATATTTTGCTGACCATCCACACTTACTCAATATAGGTACTGCATTACTTTTTGGGCAAAATGCTACATCAAAGCGTTACCAGCACTTTAAAATAAATGATTTTGGCTACGCTTCTTTCTTTCAAATTGCTCCAGATTTGAGAAGGGAAATGAAACTTAATAATCTTGTAATTAGGCTTGAATGGGACAAAGAAGATGATGAGTACAGCAAAGCTTTTTCCCACTTTTTGAGTAAAAATGATTTGGCTCAAAATGGTATTAGAAGGGCTTCGGTTTCATTAATGGGTGAGCAATTGCCAAATGCTGAGAGTAGCATTTCGTTGCTCCATGATAAAAATGATTACGGTATTAGTTGCTTTAATTTTAAATGGAAAAGTCAAGATGCCGACTTTAGGTCTATGCGAAAAACCTTGGAGCTATTTGGTAAAAAACTCGGAGAAAATGGCATTGGTCGTTTGTTTTTAAATGAGAAATACCATTCTGAAAAGCTCACCAAACAGTTGTACGGAGGTAATCACCATTTAGGTACTACAAGAATGAGCGCCGAAGCTAGTAATGGCGCAACGGATTCAAATGCCAAACTATGGGGTGTTGATAATGCCTTTGTTTGTAGTTCATCCCTTTTTCCAACCTATGGAGCGGCTAACCCTACATATAACATTGTCAGGTTGGCTTTAAGGCTATCAAATCATTTGAGTTATTCCGAATAAATTTATTGGTATGAAGTCAGAGATTGTACATGGGTCTTTTGAAGATACCAAGTCTCTTTACATAGTTTAAACTACGCCATCTCTTCTCTAAGCATCTAATGATGCGATTATCAGATAGAATATAAAGTAGGTTTCAATACTCATTTGTGGCTTAGCAATTTGGCTGAAACATTTGAGCTAATCAACGAAAATCAACCAAAATTAATCAGTTAATTATTACCCAATCTGATACATTAATTGTACCGATAATATTGTAAATGATAGTGTTATCTTTCCACCGAAATCAAAACCAACCATGAAGCGTTTAATACTCCCATTGCTCTTCTCAATATTGCTTATTCCGCAAGCTAAAGCCGATCACTTTATTGGTTCTGACTTTACTTGGGAATGCCTTGGTAATGATACGTTTAAAATTATATTAACTTTTTATCAAGATTGTAATGGTTGCCATGTAGGAGTAAGGCCAACTGGCTGCACATGGGAGCTGTGTGGTTTGCCCTTGCTTGCGATAAATTCAAGTTGCGGAAGCAAAACAGCCAATTTTACTCAAAAATCGCATGAAGATATAACACCCGTGTGCGATGAACAATGTACTCGATGTACCGATTGCGATTGTACTTTTCAATTCGGTATAAGAAAACACGTTCTTGAAACTATAGTGTATTTGGGTACCGAAAGGAAAAATGGTTGTTGTGAGTTTACAATGAGTTACAATAGTTGCTGTAGAAGTACAGCCATTACAACAGGTGCCGCCAACAATAGTTTTTACGTAGATGCTCAACTAAACGCTTGCCAAACACCGTGTGATAATTCGCCTAAATTTACAAACGCCCCTATTGCAATACTTTGCCTTGGTAGAGATTTTATTTATAACCAAGGGGTAGTTGACAATGATGTAGATACCATTACAGGTGGTTTAATAGACTCACTAGTTTATTCATTTGCTTCTCCTATGAGCAGCGCTACTCAGGCAACGCCATGGTCTTCGTCCTATAGTTACGATAAGCCGTTAAATTATTTGGGTTTTCCTAAGAAAAACCTCAAGTTTCCAAAGGGGATTCATTTAGATACTTTTACGGGTGATCTCATGTTTAGGCCAATGAAACAAGAAATTACTGTTTTGGCAATAAAGATAGAACAGTACAGGAACGGAAAAAAAATTAGCGAAACGCGAAGGGATGTACAAATCATAGTTATAAAATGTCCTGATAACGAACCGCCGGTAATTTCAGGAATGAACTGTACAAAACCATTAACCAAGAATTTTAAAACTACAGCATGTGCCGATGAAACCATTTGCTTTACAGTATGTACCAGCGATAAGAATAAAGATGATACGGTAACCATAAGTTGGAATGCAGGAATACCCGGTGCTACATTTAAAATTCTAAACAAAGGTGGTAAACGGGAAAATGGACAGTTCTGCTGGACACCAACGGAAGCTCAAGTATCTAAATTTCCTTATTCCTTTGTTGTAACAGCAAAAGATAACGCTTGTCCTGTAAATGGATTTACAGCGCGGTCTTTTCAAATTACAGTTAAAGAGCCACCAAAAGCTGTTTATGATACACTTATTTATGATTGTGGTAACGCCGAGTTTTCAGTGAAAAAAACGGGTAGAATAAATGTAGCCCAGTACATGTGGGTGCTAAATGGAAATCAAAAAATAAGAAAAGGAGCAGATTTCGACACAGTAAACACAAAGTTTAAATACCCTGGAAGGAAGCCATTTACACTTACTGTTATTGGCAAAAATGGATGCAATAAAATTTATGAAGACACCGTAACAGTACCTAAGTTCATAAATATTACCATTAACAGTGATACTACTGTTTGCTCAGGAACTACGCTAAACTTTGCAAGTAAAATTCAAGATTCAGCCAGTGCTGTAACCCATTGGTGGAGCAACGGTGAAACTAAAAAACGCTACACTTCGCTTACTGTAGGCAATAGAGATACATTTATTGTAGCTTATGTTAAAGACAATCAGTGCGACAACAGCGATACATGTTTTATTAAAGTGAACACGCCACCTGTTTTTGACCTTGGAAATACGGTCAGAATTTGTCCTTCTGATAAATATATAGTGAGACCAAATGCAACTTGGGATACTACTGAAACAGACACAGTATTTAAGTATAACTGGTTTCAAGGTAAAGCAAGAAGTTATTTATTAGAATCAGATTCTCTAGTAGTTGCTGATAGTTCAATGTATTACGCCATTGCTTCAGACTCCCTTAATTGTAAAAGCACTGATTCAATAATGGTTTTCGTTAACCCTGAAAGAGATTGGCTACCAAGAGATAAAACAATTTGTTTTGGGGATACCGCAGTTTTTAAAGTAAATGATAGCACCCCAGTAAGTAAGTTCACTTGGTATAATTCGCCAAAAGACACAGCAAATTCTATAAAAACAGGCAATTGGTTTAAGGATAATCCAGGAGCTAGCAAATGGTATGGTATAAAATGGAAAGAGACAATTCATAACCTTACATGCTTTGCCTATGATAGTTTTAGTGTTAAAGTAAATCCGCTTCCTGTAATTACTTTTTTGCCTGAAGTTGAATTATGCGAGAATTATGGTGAATACTCTTTGTCATTAACAGGAAGCCCGTACGGAGGTATTTGGGAAGATACCGCCAAGAATAGAGACTATGTAAGAAATAATAAATTCAACACTGAAATGGCTGGAACTATAAATGGCCAAAATACCAGACACTTGTTGAGTTATACTTTTGAAGAATCGCAAACTGGTTGTGAAAAAACTGAATTTCATCATATTACGGTAAAGCCACTACCTGAAGTTGAATTGAGTGTAGATACCATCTTTTTGTGCAATACTGAAATTGAAAGAGAACTAGATCAGTATGTAGTTAAAGTTAAGAATAGAGGGAGTTGGACTGGCAATGGATTGGTTTCTGAAGGCGGAAAAACATATTTTAGAATTTCAGAAGTAGGTACTGGTCCAAATACCTATATGCTAATTTATGAATATACCAATGCAACAGGAAGCCAGCCGCATTGCACAAACTACGATACGCTTATTGCTAAAGTTATTGAAGTGCCAAAAGTGATTGCAGGTGCCTACGATTCTGTTTGTATAGATTCAGATCCTATTTTGTTGAATAATGCTAAACCAAGTGGTAAACAAGGGGCATGGTATTATAATGGTACAAATGGCAGTGTTAGAATACCAATTAATGAAAGCCTGAATCCTTCAGACTATGGCGTAGGAGAGCATAATTTAACTTATTTGTACAAAGTAAAAAATAGCGAGTGTGCCGATAGCGCTACAACTACTATAAGCATAAACCCATTGCCAAAACCAATAATTACTACTATTTGGCAACGTGTTGAAGATGAAAATAGAATTTGTATTTCAGAAGACAATAAAGTGTTTGAGGGTAATACGAAAGATGATAATAGTGATTTTACTATAATGAAATGGCTGGTGAACTATGAAGAAAAAAATGAGTTCAACCCTAAAGAAGCTGGTTTAGGACAACATGAAATAAAATATGCAGTGATTAATATTTTTGGTTGTGAATCTGATACCAGTGAATCGGTGGTGGTAGACGATGCCAAGAGTGTAGTATTTGAAAATGGTTTGGTATGTCTAGGTGATGATATTGAATTAAATGCAACGGCTACTAATGCGTCTAGAGTTGAATTTATAACAGATGGAGAAGGGACATTTTCTAATATAATGGACCTTGCCGCAGTTTATAAGCCTTTAGGAAACGATCTTGTCTCACCATTTAAAATAACTGCTAAAACTAACAATCCAGATAATATTTGTCCTGAAGCAGAGTTTAGCAACGAGCTTGTTGTTCATCCAATTCCGCAAGTGCGTTTTACACAGAGTGATACTTTGGGCTGCGCGCCGTTGAATGTGGAGTTCAAAAATCTATCGACCATTAGCAACGGAAGCATTACCACGGCCAGGTTTTATTTTGGCAATGGCCAAGAGAAAGATGTACGCGATACCAATGCAGTATTAAAAACAACTTACGGTGTTATTGGTACAAATGATAGATATATAGGCAAGCTTGTGGCTACAAGTAATGAGGGGTGTAAAGACAGTGCAAGCTTTATAACAACAACATTGTTAAGACCAAAAGCAGCATTTGTTCCAAAGCCGGGGAAAACAACAATTATTAACCCTAACGTACTTTTTGAGAATAAAAGTGAATACGTAATTAATACCAAAAGCTATAATTGGAATTTTGGCGATACCCTAACTGCAGGTGGTGGAGAAAGCGTTGAAATTAATACCCATTATTTATACTCATCAATAGGTAAATACAATGTGGTACTAAAGGTATATAACCGCCACGAGCATCAAGGTATAACCATTGATTGTGTAGATTCAATGGTTCAAACCATTGTGATTGATCCAGAAGTTTTGGTCTATATTCCAAATGTGTTTTCACCAAATAATGATGGACCAGAATCGAATAATGAGTTTAAACCTATTGTGAGTGATCAAACCAGCTATTTTGTTAAGGTGTTTAATAGATGGGGAGAAGTAATGTGGCAAAGTGAAAACCCTGAAGAAAGTTGGGATGGTACTTTTAAAGGGCAACCGTGTCAAGAAGGAGTTTACCTTTACTTAGTAAGGGTAGCAAATGCCCAAAGTCAAGAATTTAAGTTTACAGGAACAGTTACCTTATTGAGATAAAGCAAGAATAATCAGTTTTAAAGGAGTTTATAAATTAATATATAGTTGAATACAGCAATAACATTAATGGTAGTGCTGCTTCTTCCAATTCTATTTATTTGGGGAGAAAAAAAGAGTAAAATAGTAGCAATTATTGGCCCGGTTTTGCTGTGCTATGGAATGGGCTTATTGCTCGGAAATATTGGGCTTAAATGGCCAAAACACTTTATTGAAGAAAATGTAAGTGTGGTTGCAGTTCCTTTGGCAATTCCATTACTTATGTTTGGCTCTAACCCTAAAACTTGGCGAAAATTAGCACCTGTAGCTTTACTTTCATTTGCTGCTGGAGCGGTATCTGTAATTCTAGCCATTATAGCAGCTAACATCATTTGGCAAGGCGAAATCGATGAAATTAGTAAGATTTCGGCCATGTTGGTAGGCGTTTATACCGGCGGCACGCCAAACCTTACGGCCATTGGTACTGCTCTTGATGTTAGCAAAGAAATGATACCTACACTTAGTGTAATAGATACCGTATTATGCGCTATTTATCTTTTGGTTTTACTCAGCATTGCCGAAAAAGCTCTCAATTTCTTCTTAAAACCAGGTGTGCGAATTGATACGGTCGCTCACCAAAATATAAGAAAATCTAGTCAATCAATTCAAGTTCAAGGACTTATCGCTGTTTTGTTAAGTGCAACATGTTTGGCTTTAGGCATTGGAATATCAATGATTATAAAAGGACAGCTTGATACTGTTATTATTCTTCTTAGTTTAACAGTATTGGCTTTTGCTTTAAGTTTTAGTGAAAAAATAAATAATCTAAAACCTAGCTACAAAATTGGAGAATACTTAATTCTGGTGTTTTGTTTAGCCATTGGTTTAATTTCAGATTTTAGTGTTTTGGTAAACACTTCTGGCAGCCTATTAGCATTTTGCGCATTTGTTGTTTATGCAAGCATTTTGCTTCATATTTTATTTGCTAAGCTTTTGAAAATAGATACACATCATTTAATGATTACAAGTACTGCTGCACTTTTTGGGCCAGCTTTTGTAGGCATGGTGGCTAGTAAATTAAAAAACCCAACCTTGGTTGTTTCCGGTATGACTACTGGTGTTATTGGTTATGTAATTGCAAATATTTTAGGGCTTACCTTATTTAAAATACTTGAGATATTATAGAGGTTAACCTGCAACCAAATGAAGCAAATTATGCTCTACCAAAAATTTAAGGACTAATGAAAAAACGACACCATTACTTTTTTTCAAAGCTTCTTTTGATGCTATTTCTGGCTCATTTCTCTGTTCAAGCCAATGCGCAGTGTACAATAGTGGCTAGCGATTATACGGGTTGTGTTCCCTTTCCCATTACCTTTTCAATTCAGAAACAATCGGGTAAAACGGTAAAATCAGTTGCGTGGAACTTTGGTGATGGAAGCAGCTCTACCGAGAATGAGCCCACACATGTGTTTAATGCTAGAGGCACATTTAAGGTTAGTGCATCAATTACTTACAACGATAATTCAACATGCAATTCAGTTTACAGAAGCGATATTAAAATTTATGACAATCCTGTAGCTGTTCTTGATATGCAAAGTGCTTATAAAACCTGTTGGTACAATCCATCTATTCAATTTGAACACGCGAGTAGTGAAGGAGCAGATAAAGCTAAAATTTTAAGATATACATGGGATTTGGGTGATGGAGATACGAGTAATCGTGAAAGCTTTAAATACACCTATGAGAATAATGGAGATTATAGGCTGGTTTTAGAAGTAATGGATGCAAATGGTTGTAAAGACACCGTTTCAAAAAAGATCAACTACTTTATGTATAAAGAAGTAAAGCCTGATTTTTTTAAATTTCAGAAAGATTCGTGTCCTCAAACGGAAGTGGTATTTAGAAACAGAACCGATACTGCTGGCTTTCATATTCAAAAAGTTGAGTGGGACTTTGGAAATGGCAAAGGCCAATTGGCCGAAATAACTGATACAGATTGGGATAACAAATGGTCAAGAGCAAATGCGGTGTATACCGGAAATAAAAGATGTAAACCAAGCATTACAATAACAAACAAAATAGGTTGTGTAGCATCTTTTCAACGATATAGCATTGAGAACATATTCTTTAGATTTAATGCAAAGGCAACCCCAGATTCTACATGTTATGATTGGGGGCAAACCGGCCCCATTGTAAGGTTTACGCATCCCGAAATTGATGGCTTTAGAAAAGTTCAATGGACTTTTGGAGATCCACAAAGTCAATCAAATTCTGCATTTGATCAATTTAATCCGGTGCATGAATACACCGAGCCTGGTAAATTTACCGTGAGATTAAGAATTGAAAAAAAGGGATGTGTGCGTGATACGAAGTATTGTGCCATGATAAGGGTTTACGGTGCTCAGGCCAGAATAAACAAGTTTCCCAGAGAATTTAATGATACGCTAATTGGACACCCATTTTTTCCAAATACGTTTCCTGAAAATTTTGACACTTGCAATAATGATAGCTTTACTTATTACACTTTAGATACTCAAAAAGTTACACTAAGCAGACATTCTTATTGCAATGCTACCAAATTAGACAGTACACAATCAGGAGAAGCCAGTAAATGCAAAGGTGTATTAACGCGTTTTGACTATGATCTGCAGCCAACATCAACTATTACTTATATGGGTAATAAGATTACCCGAAAAAAACAAAAATGGCTAAAAGGTGACCCACTGCCTAAAGGCCCTTTATACAGCAATTACATTGGGAAAAATATTCCCGGTAATTTACATGACAGTGAACTTTTTGCCTGTACTGTTCCGCACACCGTTAATTTTATCAATAACAGCATAAAATATAGAAATTTCGAAGCGGTTGATAATTTTACACCTGGCTATCCTGATTCATGTGTAAATCCATCTTATCCTTGGGCATCTGATTCCATGAACTATTTCTGGGATTTTGGTGAAGGAAGTATAGATACGTCAACTGCAAGTAACCCAAATCAATTTTGTAGATTTTCTACTGAGCGTTTACCCATACATACTTATGTAATTGCAGGTTGTTATAAGGTGAAAATGTGGGCTACTGACCCGGTTACGGGCTGCACATCTGACGACTCTGTATATATTTCAGCACAATCGCCTAGTGCTGGTTGGGATACTGCCTATGATTCTATTAAAAACATGAATTATAGAACACAAAGAAAGTTAGAAGGTGGTAAATATAGACGTGGTTTGATTGTTAAGGGGTTAGAATGCACTGATTACAAGCAAACCCCAGATATTTCGGAACTTTTACCATCGTGTCAATTAGAAAAATACTGGATTGTTTTTGATAGTGCCCAACAAACTACATTTTCAATTTGCAATGGCGATACCATACTCAAGCATAATTGGATAGAAAGCCAAAAAGTTCCGAGAAATCAGGTGGTGTATAGATACTCAACTACTGGTTGGAAAACCGTAGGCATTGTAGTAAAAAACGGAAACTGTTTTGATACGGTTTGGTATCATAACTATAAATATGTATACACTGCAAATGCTTTTTCAAATGTTTCTAATTATCATTTTTGTGTTGACGATACCATTATATCTCAACTTGTAGATACCTTACAAGAAGGAATAAAATATGCTTGGTTTAAGTATGAGTTTAGAACCAATATAAGTGATGATTGGCAAGAAATGGGCTTTGATACGCTTGAGTATTTACGCTATAATGATAATGGCCAAATTAGAAAAATAACATCAACCATGCACAATTCAGTGTCAGGAGTTGAAGATGATACAACTTATAATAATCTGGCAGAAAAGAGTTATTTTAAATTCTCAAAACCAGGGGTTTATAAAGTTACTTCAACTGTATTGCATCGCTTTGGTTGCGAGTATATTGATGAAACAGAAGTAGCGGTTGGTCACAGAGCCAAATTTGCAGCTGAGCATGAAACCGTTTGCATTGGCGACTCATTGCAGTTTATAGATACAGTGCAATACTATAAGTCATTTCTGGCTTCAGGCAACCCAGAGGGAATTGATTCTATATTGTATTGGAACGATCCTATTGGAAAACGTAGAGGGATAAAACCACGTTTTGCCGAACAAATTAGATGGGATTTTGATAATGATGGCATTTTTGATGCCTACGGTTCTAACCCTAAATGGGTGTATAAGCAACCGGGAATATACACAGTGCTTATTCAAACGCGCGACTCAATGAACTGTAACTGGCTTACTACTATAAAGAAAAATTATATCAAAGTGGTGAGCGTAAATGCAAAATTTAAAGTTGCGAATAATGATTCGGTACGATTTTGTGCACCACAGTTATTTGTTTTTAAAGACGAGTCAAAAATTTTGGATGGGGCAGAAGGTAAAGAGGGGTATGACAATATACAGTACTGGGAGTGGGACTGGGGCAATGGTCAAAAGGCACTTAGATCAAATCTTGATAATGGTACAGTTGGCCATTTGTATAAACACAATGGTATATATACCATTAAATTAAAAACCTTTTTAAGTACCCATTTTATTACAGATGGAAAAGGATGTGTTGATAGCTCCAAAATCAGGGTTTTTATTGAAGGGCCGCTGCCAAAATTTAGTCTAGTAGGTGACTCGGTGGGTTGTGTTCCATTTAAAACAACTGTTAAGGATACTTCACAAAAAACTACGGTATGGGAGTGGCATTTGGGTGATGGTCGTACCAAACCTTCTTATGGTGAAAAACTTGTGGACCTAACGTATAATAAGCCGGGTATTTATTGCATTAGCCTTTTTGCTGGCGATAGTATTGTTGACTTTAGCGGCAAAAAGCTGTTTTGTGTAGATGACTATCCATATCGCGAATGTGATATTAAGGTAAGGGTATTGCCTAAAAATGAAATTTCACTAAAGCATGATTCGTTGCTTTGCATTAATGAATTAGGGGCATTCGATTTTTCTGAAAGCCATAATTCTTACAAAAATTTTGAAGTTTATTTTGGTGATAAAAGTGATACAATTGCTACAAATGATAAAGTGGTAAATTATGGTTACGATTCTCTGGCTAACTATAATTTGTTTTATACAGGCAGCGGAGCAAGGTGTCCTGATACGGCATATTCAAACGTTGGGGTAATTGGAATTAAGGCTGATTTTGATTTGGACTCTTCAAGGCTTGATACACCTAAATTTTGGTTTAAGAATCAGAGCCTATCAGGAGTTGATTTTGAATGGACCTTTGACGATAAGGTGGTAATAACAAATGACCTTGATGACGTGGTTCATGAATTTGATAGCCCAGGAACAAAGCAGATATGTTTAATTGCAAAAAATGAAAAGGGCTGTGCTGATACCTTATGTAAATGGCTTCAAATAGAAACTAACATTTGGATTCCAAATGTAATGACATTAAATAACGATGGCTTCAACGACCGATTTAAAATACTAATTAAAGGACATACACAATACAATTTATTGGTATACAACCGTTGGGGCGAGCTTGTTTTTGAAAGTACTGAATTCGATTATTTATGGAACGGAAGAAAATTCAATACCAAAGAAGAATGCCTTTCGGGTACCTATTTTTACCTATTAAAATATCAATTAATAGGTGAAGAACCCAAAAGGCGTACTGGCTCAATAACATTAATTAGAGCAAATTAATTTCTCTGCAATTTTACTCGCTGGCGCCTGACCAAAGACTTTCTCCGCTGAACTTATAAATAGGTTCAATTGAATCGGCATAGGTATCTAACGAAACGATTTCGTGCAGAAGTCCATTATTTAAGCCATAAACCCAGCCATGTATAGTGGGTCTTTTGCGCTTACTCCAAGCTTTTTGTACAATGGCAGTTCTTGCCAATTCATGACACTGCTCAATAACATTTAATTCAACAAGCCTATCGGCTCTTTTATTTTCGTCTTCAATGGCATCAAGTTCATCTTGATTTAAGCGATAAACATCTTGTACGCGTCTTATCCATTTATTTATAAGACCAAGATACATTGGGCTCATAGATGCTTTAACCCCGCCACAGCCGTAATGGCCGCAAACAATGATATGCTCAACTTCAAGCACTTCAACTGAGTATTGCAAAACACTCAATAAGTTTAAGTCAGTTGTAACAACTAGGTTGGCTACATTTCGGTGTACAAATATTTCACCTACATCAGTACCTGTAATTTCATTTACAGGAACTCTACTATCAGAGCATCCAATCCATAAAAAGTCAGGGCTTTGACCTTTAGAGGAATTCTTGAAAAAATCAGCATCATGGGTAAGCTTTTCTTCGCTCCAAGCTCTATTCTGTAGTAATAATTTTTCGTAAGCGTTCATTCTATTTTTTTAATTCTAATCCGTCACATTTTACAGTTATGCCCTTTTCAGGAGCACTTACAAGTACAAAGTCTCTTAGTGTTTCTTCTATATCATGATCAATAAATTGACCTTTGTCTGCCTTAATTAATACATTACAGTTCTTAGGCAATTTTGATAAGGCATCTAATAAAAGGGCTTTGTTAAGAAACGAGACATCTTTCTTAAGCCTTACTAAATAATTGTCTTTGTTTTTTGTGATTTTAATGGCTGCATGAAAATTGGTTTTCATAACAAAAAGAAGCCCAACTACCATTCCTATGCCTATACCCACTAAAAGGTTAGTAAACAAAATGGCCAAAACGGTAATTACAAATGGTAAAAACTGACTTAACCCATTCTTATACATTGTTTTGTATAGGCTAGGCTTGGTTAATTTATAACCTACAAATAAGAGTACAGCGGCCAAAGCACTTAATGGAATAAGGTTTAAAATTTTAGGAATAATAAGTATTAAAATAAAAAGTAAAATACCGTGTAAAATAGCTGAAACCTTAGTTTTTGCACCAGATGCTGCATTGGCACTACTTCTAACAATTACGGCTGTCACCGGCAATCCACCTAATAAACCACTTACTGTATTTCCTATTCCTTGTGCTCTTAATTCTCTACTTGCTGGTGTAACCCTTTTTTGGGGGTCAAGTTTATCGGCTGCTTCAATACTCAAAAGTGTTTCTATACTTGCTACCAAAGCAATGGTAACGGCAGTTATCCAAAATGTTTGAGTTGTTATGCCACTAAAGTCAGGAATTTTAAAGAGCTGCGTAAATTCATTAAAACTCTTGGTAACGGGAATTCTAACTAGATGATTACCAGATAGGTAAAGTTCTGGGAAGGCCACTTTATACAATTCATTTAGAAGAATACCTGCAACCACGGCAATTAATGCCCCTGGTACATATTTCGTGATTTTATACCTCTTAATGCTTTTGGTTTCGTAAATCAATATGATTGACAGGGAAACAATTGTTATAATAATTGCACCTATTGAAGGGTGTAAAAAAGCTTTTATAATCTCTGTAAAGGTGTTTTCATTATCTGGCTGAAAAAAGCTCTCATCACCTTCAAAATCAGCATCAAAACCAAGGCCATGTGGTATTTGCTTTAAAATTAGAATTAACCCAATTCCAGCGAGCATACCTTTAATTACTGATGTTGGAAAGTAATAGCCAATTACCCCCGCTCTAAGCGCTCCAAGAATAAACTGCAGAACACCAGCCATTACCACCGCACCAAGAAAAAGCTGAAAACTTCCCATTTCTTCAATTGAACTCAATACAATTGATGTAAGACCCGCGGCAGGTCCACTAACAGAAATGTGCGATCCTGAGATTGAACCTACCACAATACCGCCAACAATACCTGCAATTAAGCCTGATAAGGGCGGAGCGCCAGACGCAACGGCTATACCAAGGCAAAGCGGTAGCGCTACTAAAAACACTACTAAAGCTGATGGTAGATCATCGCTAAGATTTGATCCAAAGTACTTTTTAAACATTTCTAATTACCGTTCAACTATCAAATTAAACACAATGTATCGGCGAATTCGAATAAGTATGTAATTTTTTGAAGTTATTCTAAACTTT
The DNA here is from genome assembly GCA_049115495.1 of Bacteroidia bacterium. Classification (GTDB taxonomy): domain Bacteria; phylum Bacteroidota; class Bacteroidia; order CAILMK01; family JACPUW01; genus JACPUW01. The sequence continues at coordinate 654,487 of JAGDZV010000002.1, forward strand.
TAGTAAGCTCAATTGTATTGCGCAATCGATTAATCATAGACCAATGCGACATTACTGGATATCTAACTCTATTATTTTCGACAAAAAATTACACGGGATTATATGCGTTTATGGTTTTTGTTCTTTCTTGTAATTTGGCAAAATGCTGCTTTTGCTCAAAAAACAGAAAGGCATCTTTTGGCCGATAGCCTGCACAAACAAGCGGTGAAACTTTCAATTGATGGAGAAAGGGATACTGCACTCGTTGTAATTGAAAGTGCATTACAGCTAATTAAAGAGGTAGGTATCCCCAAATTTTATATTCAAATGGTGAGTGATAAAATCGAAATACAAAGAGGGCTTACCGATCTTGAAGGCGCGCTTAAAACCATTGAATCCGCCGACTCAATGGTTTTAAATTCAGATAAAACTCCATACAGTGCCGATTATTATTCAAGAAAAGCAGCAACCTTGTACGAATTAAAAGATAAAGAAGGGGCTCTTGAAGCCATTGCAAACTCAAGAGAGATTTCTATTGCTTTTAATGATTCGCTGAATAGGCAAAGAAACCTTACTGTTGAAGGAGCTATTTATCGTGATTTGGGAAGGCTCGCAAAGGCCGCTAGAGTTTTAAAGCAGTTAAGATTCTATGCTATGAGAGATAAACGAAATGATCATCTTTCAATGAGTCATTTTAATTTAACACAAGTCTATTTGGATTTACAAATGCCCGACAGTGCGCTGATTTTTATAAATGAATTTTTTTCAATTGACCATAGCGTTGCTGGCCTTCACATAGAAGAACTGATGGTAGACTACAAAGCAAGAGCATATAGATTAAAAAATGATTATAAAAAAGCGGATGAAGCCATGGCTCAACTCATGAACATGAGAATGAAAAGAATGGATGAATTGGAAAGTAAAAAAGTTGAAGAAGCTAATATTAGAACTAGAAATGAAGTAATGAGGTATAAAAATTTAACATTAAAAACTGAAAAGAAAAATACCGAGCTAAAATCACAAAGAAATAGAGTATTCTTTTGGTCATTAACCTTGTTTCTTTTGCTATTGACAATTGGAGCGGTTTACAGACAAAGAAACATTAAGAAAGCACACGATTTTCAGCAGAATATAAATAAGGAGTTAAGCAACTCAGTTGAGTTTAAAAATAAACTACTTTCTATTTTGGCTCATGATATTAGAAATCCAATAAATAGTTTGAGTGGATTAATTTCATTGTTTAAAGATGATACGCTTGACGAAAAAGAGTTTAAAGCACTTACCCAAAAATTAGAAGGTACCACCAGGAATGTTTCATTGCTGATTGAGAATATTCTTAATTGGATTAAGGCTCAGGGTTCTGGTTTTGATGTTCGATTAAGTGAATTCTCTTTAAATGAGCTAGTTTTAGAAGTTGAAAAACAAAATAGCGCCCAATTAACCGAAAAGGGAATTGGCGTTGTAAAGTCTTTTGATAGCACACTGGGATTTATAAAAAGCGACTACAACATAGTTTCTCTCATTGTTAGAAACGTTATGGCTAATGCTATAAAGTTTTCAAATAAAAATGAAATAATTGAAGTGAAGTATGAAAATACAGTTGATTGGCACAAAATCATAGTTAGCGATAATGGAATTGGAATGTCTCAAGAGCAAGTAACAAACCTATTTGGTTCAAAAAAGAGTGCATTAGGAACAAATAAAGAAACAGGAACCGGTCTTGGATTAAACCTATGCCAAGATTTGGTTAATGAACTGCGCGGAAAAATTGACGTAAAGTCAGTATTAGGAAAAGGAACCTCAATATTTATATGCTTACCAATTAACTGATGTTGTGCAATAAACAATCGAGCAGGTCGGTTAGCATGTGGAATAACAAACCCACGGCAACTATTCTAGTAGCCTTTTTAAAGAGCATAAAAAAGTAAACTAAAATGGCATATAAAGAATGAAGCGGATGAAACCCTATACTACAACGGTTGGGATCAAAAATTGGGTCTGCTAGTAAATGGTCAAGGTCAACCAACATTGTTGCTATCATAATTAACCATGCCTTTTTCCATTGCTTATTAAAAAAAATGTAAGACAGTAAGCCAGGCGCTAAAAAATGAAGACCATAATGGATTAAAGGTTGAATCATTTCGCAAAATTACCTTCCATTCCAACCTTTTCCTGCAAAAATTAGCGGCTTCATTTTTTCAATTCGTCTGAGTTTAGCAGCGGCACTTTTGGGTTGGGAAAAGTGAATTAAGTAGCCTCGTTGTCTTCCGGGGGTTAAGGCTTCAAAAGCTTTTTTATATTCGGGCTCAAATCCAAACCTATCAAGTAGTTCTTGCGGAAAAGGAGGTAATTCTTTTTTGTATTCAATTTTGGCTCCTGATTTTTCAATTTCAATGGCTTCAAGTATGTAGGCTTTAATGATATCTTCTCGATTTTCAATTTCGCTAATACTCGTAAACTGTAATCTTCTGCCGGCTTGAGAGTTTTCACCAGGAGTTTTTAAAAGTTTATTATCATCTTTAAGCAATGCGCCTTTGAAAAACTCAATTGATGCAAAATGTTTAAACGCAGCAATAATAAGTACATTTTTACCATTACTGGTATACGTAGGTACACTCCATTTAAATGTTTCTGTAAGCCCACAATTATTTGCGATTTCTCTTAACCTAACCAATTCTTTAGGCCATTTATGTACCTTGCAATTGGGCGTAGCACCCAATTCACAACGCATGCAGCCTTCAACCAAATAGTTGTCTACTTGCGCATTCATTAAATCATATTTATTTATCTAGCCAATCTTTGGCTTGCTTAATATTATCAGTTACCATAATTCTTAAGCCTCGGTTGCTGGCCACAGTCTCATAAAACTTACCATCTTGTAAATACCTTCTATTGCAAATAATGGCAATTTTGCTAATACCCTGACCAAGTTTTGCAGCAGCTTCACCCAATGAGTAGGTATCAATTGTATCAAGCTCATATGTCAAAGCCCTTTCATCGCATAAAACTGTTTTACTCTGGTTTTCTATGGCGGCTTTTAAAATTTGCATGCCATAGGCTTGTACTTCTTCTAAAGAGTCATCATTGCCTGTAGTTTCAACAATAAGCCTATCTCGTTTTTTTGAAATTTTATAGCTAATTGGCATTAGATTTCCTTTTGAAATGACGGCAAATGTCAGAAAAAGGGCCTTTTTGAAGTCAGTTTTGTTTAGTTTTCGTTAAAACCTCTTAGGTCTATAAACCTGAAATTATCAGAACCATTCGGAAACTCAAAAAGGTTTTTTATGTTACCAAGATCAATGAAGAAATCAGACTTTGCTGATGAATAAATAAGAAATTCATAACCGTCACTTTTAATTTGAATTAAATCAAATTGAAAATCTTGATTTCTCATAAACTCAACACTTTGATTTTGTTTATTAAAAACGGCAAAAGAACCTTTACCTACGTAGCCCACAAGGTCAAAACTAAAGGTGTAATTGCCATTAATTCTACTTTCAATAAAAACAGTTCCATTCTCATTCATTGAGTCTAAGTTCTCAAACAAGAGTGGTGCTTCTTTTTGATTCACGTTCATGTATCCAATGGTGCTATCTCGATTTTCAATCCAATCTCTAATATTTTCAATTCCATTGGGTAAAGGCAATGAATAATAGTGAAATCCCTTTTCAGGATAATCTAAAACACTGAAACCAGGTGCATCACACTTATTGTCATCAGTAATTATGTTTCTTTCATGTTTCCAACTTTTTTCATAATACCAAGTGTTTACGGTGTAATTTGAATTTATAGAACCTGTTTGAGCCATTAAAATTGAAAGCAAGGAGTCTTTGCCATAAATTGGATTACAGTAAGTTGCTAGTTCAAGTCTGTTGTTTTCATGATCAAACCATATTCTTTGGGTGAAATTAGATATATGTCTAGGGATTTTGGCAATTAGCTCAGCTTGCCCTATTGGAAAACCTTTCATCATTAAAGAATCGCCACTTTTATAGTAAATGGCATTTAAGTCTTTATTGAAAAAAAGGTTGTCTAATGTGATTTGCTTATTAATGTCAAAAACTGCCTGCTTTATTTGCTTTTTAGCTTTGGTGTCATAACTCCATAAGGTGTATTTGCCCTTTGTTTTTTGCGTAAAAAGTAGGGTGTGGCCAAATACAGTTTTTGAAGAGTCTTCCTTTCTCAAAACTTCTAATTGCTCTTGAGTTTTTTCTGCATCTGTTTTTGATTGATTGCAGCTGCTAATTATTACAACTGAAAAAACAAAAAAGCTACTTTTTACCCAATTCATATAATGCCTTATTTGCACGGTTTTCAAAATCAAAAAGAGCGCAGTTTTCCCAAGGCGACCCATCATTGGCCTGGCTACCTTTTAAAGCAATCCATGCGCCTTCCCAGTATGATGCACCTTTTATAAAATTATGGTGATTTGAAAGTTTCACAAGCCACTTAACAAACATTGCTTGCCCTTGTTCCGAAGCCTTAAAAGCATCAATTAATTCGCTTTTTTCACCAACTATATTATTGGTCCAATCATTCCAACCAAAAGTAAAAGGGTAGGCCGTTTCAGTAAATAGAATGGGCTTTTTAAAGGTTCTATGAATATTTAAAATTTCAGTATTAAAATCAGTGGTGTCTATACCATGCCACCAAGGATAATAAGAAAGTCCTATAAAATCGTAGTTTACAGAATCAGCTCTTTTCAAAAACGGAAAATAACTCTTGTAACCTGCAAAATGTACGATTGTTTTTATTGACGAATCCGCATCTTTTACGCCACGGTTCGCTTCATTTAAAAGTTGAACAAAACTTAAAGGTAATTCCCAAAAATCACCTTCGGGTTTCAAAAATCCATTGTTTATTTCATTTCCTAGTTGAATAAATTCGGGCTTAATTTCTGATGCAACTCTTCTGCTGTAAATGTATACGGAATCTTTAAGCGCATTAAAACTTATGTTATTCCAAGACTTTGGCTTTTTTTGATTTCCCGGATCGGCCCATTCATCGCTGTAGTGTAAAGAGAGCATTACAGTAAAACCATAGTTTTGAAGCCTTTTTGTTAATTTCTTAACTTCAAAAAATGAGCTGTGTTTGTTTTCTGGGCTTACCCACAGCCTTAGTCTTATGTTGTTAATGCCCGCTTCTTTTAATACGGTAAGTAGTGGTTTTTCTTTGTAAGCAGAGTCTTTAAAAACAACGTTTTCAATTTCAAGCTGCGGTAAGGTGCTAAGGTCTACCGATGCTATTTTAAGCGGTGCTGAAGGTGTTTCGACATCATCGGTATCATTGCAAGAGTAGATTAACGAAATTATGATTAAGGTAAAAACGAGCCTCATATTTCAAAAATAGGGCCTTGCATATTTTCTTCATCCAGCTTCAAGAATTTGGTGAGCGGCTTTTTTCTATTCAATAATTAATTTCTTCACAACTTGCCCTTTTTCAGATTCAATTAAGATAAAGTAAATGCCGCTGTTTACATCATGCAGGTTAATGGGTTGTTTTGAATTGAAATTAACCCTCTTGAAAACAATTCTGCCATTTTGATCTAGAACTTTCAAATTAACATCATCTTCAATTTCATTTAATTTGAAAATACCTTTGCTAGGGTTGGGGTAAATGTTCAATTCCGTATCATGTGATTTAGGTAGTGAATTTCTAAGTTCTAAATCATATTCAAATACTGTTGATGTTTTGTTAGCATGTTCAATGCTTATCTCTTTTACGAGTCCATCTTTGTTATGACCAATAACTATTTTTTGATCGATTTCAAATGTGCCTTTCGGATTAACAAATAAGATGGAATCGGTAGTAGAGGCACTATTGTAGTATTTCATAGAATGGGTTAAGGCTCCTTCACCACATGAACCATAATCAACAATATATTGAACTGAGTCTGGTCTTTTTTTAGCGCCGTTATAAAAGAAATAATATGTTGTACTGGAGCCAAGAAAGTAATCAATATGAATGGAATCTACTCTGTGGTTTAGATCGAAGTAAAAGGTAGAATATTTTAATGAATTAACGAATTCGAAGAATTGAATCCTTTTACCCGCGAAAATATCAGTGTGGTTAATTCTTACGCCAAGTTCGTAGTTGTTGGAATCCTGTTTTAATTCACCGCATTTGTGAAATGAGCCACTCGGCGAATCATAGTTGCTTATAAAAATTGTAGTGTCAGATTGACTTACGAGTTTAATTGAATCCACAAATTTTCTATCTCCCCAAAACTTTGCAAGAAAGTACATTGAATCTTCACCATTTACCAACCGCTTGTTTTTAACTAAAGTGTTGTGATTTGCCAAATCTCCATAAAAAGCCTCGTGAAAATATCTTACTTCTAGCGGGTTGTATTGGCCAAAGAGTTGGCTAAAACCAAAAATTAAAGGGATGAAAAAGAACTTATTTTTCAACATGAGGTAATTTACATTAAGGCTAATCATAGTGCATTTCTTTCTTAGATTCAAAAGTTAAATTAGAGACTCATTTAGCTAAGCACTATTGTTTCTTTAGCTAGCATTTATGTAACAATGTCTTAAATTGAGCTATAAATCATTGTTTTTCACATGTTCAGTTTTATTTCGCTTAAAAATAAACTCATTAACCATTTGGTTGGGTTGGGCAGTTGAATTAAGTATTTATAAAATTTAAAGCCTGCAAAGCGAGTTTATTCCAGTCACTACTAAATGCATTGGGTACCTGCAACCAATCTTTCATTGGGCGTTTCTTACCAGATGGATCCCAGAGTTGAGCACCTGGGTATTTATTAATAATCAGGTATGCTTCTTCTCTTCCAATTTTAAAAACCATTTCATCTTTAAAGAATGCTGCAAAGGCTTTTCCGTTTGCTTTAATGCAAGGTTTGCCAAACATTTGTCCTGTATTGACCTTATGAGAAATTTCAAGTTCACTTCCTATTTTTTCGTAAATCGATTTGCTCATTAGTTTTATTATTTGGGGTGTTTTATCGTACTTTATTATGTCCTAATGCCGGTACCTTGAAAAGGACATATCTAACCATCTTAATTTTTAGTTAAAATTTAATGCAAGGTTAAAAAAAAAACAATCCTGTATGTTTTAAATCACTTGGTTATGTAGTTTCTTGAATTGGGGATTTTGCAGCTATGGGCTTTAGAACTAATGTGCTCAATTCATTCAGATTAATCAATCGAAAAAATTGATATGACCTTTCATTTTTATGACGGCACAAGAGTTAAATCGAAATAGCCGGCTGAGATAGCTTATCCAAGCTTTTACATGAGTTCAAAACAATTTTCAAAACCTTAATTCTCAATATTACATTTATATTGAACCCGATTTTTCGGACTAAAACAACCTTATGAAACGCATTTTACCCGCCATAGCAGCTTGCTTGTTACTTTTTGTCTCAAATCATTCCCATGCCCAAAGAAAAGGTTCAGCAGCGGAGCCTATAAAATCAGAGCTTTTTGATGGGCTTAAGTTTAGAAGCATTGGCCCAGCGTTTATGTCAGGTAGAATTGCTGATTTGGCCATAGACCCAACAAACGAAAATGTGTGGTATGTAGCTGTAGGCTCAGGTGGTGTTTGGAAAACAGTAAATGCCGGTACCACTTTTAAACCAATTTTTGATAAGCAATCGGTTTATTCAATAGGTTGCGTTTCGCTTGATCCAAACAACCCCTACACCGTTTGGGTAGGTACTGGCGAAAACGTAGGAGGGCGCCATGCTGGTTTTGGCGATGGTATTTATAGAAGCCAAGACGGCGGCGAAACCTGGGAAAATATGGGACTAGAGAATTCAGAACATATTTCAAAGATTATTGTGCACCCTGAAAACTCAGACGTAATTATGGTGGCTTCTCAAGGGCCACTTTGGAGCGCGGGTGGCGATCGTGGTTTCTTTAAATCAATAGACGGCGGCAAAAGCTGGAAGAAAACCTTAGGAGATAATGAGTTTACGGGAGTAACTGATATGGTTTACGACCCCAGAGATCCTAATAGAATTTATGCTGTTACTTGGCAGCACCATAGAACCGTGGCATCGTGGATGGGCGGTGGTAAAAAGTCAAGGTTGTATGTTTCAAATGATGCAGGTGATTCTTGGACCCAACTAAAAACTGGTTTGCCCGAAGGCAACTGGGGGAAAACGGGGTTAGCCATATCGTCACAAAATCCCGATGTGCTTTATGCTGCCATTGAGTTGAATCAAAGAACCGGTGGTGTATGGCGATCAGAAAACCGCGGTGGTAGTTGGACAAAAATGTCTGATGCCGTTGCTGGAGCTACTGGTCCGCATTACTATCAAGAAATTTTTGCTTCGCCACATAAGTTTGATAGATTGTATTTGATGAATAACCGCTTAATGAAATCAGAAGATGGCGGAAAGACCTTTGCCAACATGGACGAAACAGCCAAGCATGGCGACAACCATGCGGTAGCTTTTAAAGCAAGTGATCCTAACTATTTATTGGTTGGTACTGATGGCGGACTTTATGAAAGTTTTGATTTAGGCGCTACTTGGCGTTTTATGCAAAACCTGCCGCTTACGCAGTTTTATAAGTTGGCAGTAGATGATGCCGAGCCTTTTTATAACATTTATGGCGGCACACAAGATAATAGTACCGAAGGTGGCCCATCAAGAACCGATAATCATCATGGAATTAGAAATGCCGATTGGAAGGTAGTACTCAATTGGGATGGTCATCAGCCGGCCACAGAGCCCGGAAACCCAGATATAATGTATGGCCAAAGGCAGGAGGGAACCTTGAGCAGAATAGACCTAAAGTCTGGAGAAGTGATTGATATAATGCCTCAAGCGGGAGCTAACGAAGATTATGAACGCTACAATTGGGATGCACCAATTTTGGTATCGCCACATTCGCCAAGTACAATTTATCATGGTTCGCAGCGCTTATGGAAATCAACAGATCGCGGAGATTCTTGGGTAACGCTTTCAGGTGATTTGACACGAGGTCAAGAACGTATGGCATTGCCAATAATGGGCGGCACCCAAAGCTGGGATTCGCCGTGGGATCTGCTGGCCATGTCTAATTTTAATACCATAACATCAATTGCTGTTTCGCCAAAAAATGAGAAGGTAATTTTTATAGGAACCGATGATGGCCTAATACAAGTTACAAGCGATGAAGGTAAGAATTGGAAAAAGATAGAAGTGAGCAAACTAGGAGTGCCAAGCCGCTGCTATGTAAATGATATTAAGGCCGATTTGATTGATGAAAACACTTTTTATGTAGCGCTTGACAATCATAAAGAAGGCGATTACAAGCCCTATTTATTTAAAACAACAGATAAGGGTGCCTCTTGGAAAAGGATAGATAATGGCCTTGGTACAAAGAATTTGGTTTGGCGCATTGTGCAAGATCATGAAGACAAAGATTTAATGTTTGTAGGTACCGAATTTGGAGTTTTTGTAACCATTGATGGCGGCCAAAGCTGGACCGAGATGAATGGAGGAATACCAACGATATCGTTTAGAGATTTGGCCATTCAAAGGCGCGAAAATGATTTAGTATGTGCTTCTTTTGGCCGTGGTTTTTATGTGCTCGATGATTATACAGCCTTAAGAAAGGTAAATAAGACCCAACTTGCCGAAAACGCTAGCCTTTTTGAACCAAGAAGAGCATGGTGGTATATTGAGAAATCAGTTTTAAGCTTTGGTGGTCCAAGGGGCTCTCAAGGGGCTCAATTGTTTGTTGCACCTAATCCTGATTTTGGAGCTGTATTTACCTATTACTTAAAAAATGAGTTTAAAAGCCTTGAAAAGCTTAGGCAAGAAAGCGAAAAAGAGAATAATACTAATATTTCTTTTACCGGTTGGGAAGCCATTGAAGATGAAGCTAGAGAAATAAAGCCATTTGTTTACCTTGAAATAAAAGACGAAAGTGGAGCAGTGGTAAACCGCATAAAAGCCACCAATAAAGCAGGATTTAACCGCGTAGCTTGGAATTTGCGAGTAGGGGGCTCTGGCACCCTTATGCTTGATAAAAAGAACCAAAAGCTCACGGCATTATTGGCCGCTCCAGGTAATTATACCGCCACACTTTTCGCTTTTGAGCAAGGAAAAGCAACTCAATTGGGGCAACCCGTAAAAGTGCTAGTAGAACGGCTAGGCGAAACAGCCCTACCCGGAGCGCCTATTGAAGAAGTAGCCACATTTTGGCGTAAATACGAGCAAATGACCAGAGAGGTAAATACCTTAAAGAGCCAATTGGCTACAACAAGAAAAGTAAGTGATAAGCTACTGTTAGCAGCACAAAGCACCAATGTAAATGCAGGTGTTTTAGAACGAATTGCTAAGTTAAAATCTGAGCTTGATGCAATTGATAGTCAATTAAACGGAAACCCGGCCAAGGTGCAAGTAGGAGAGAAGGTAAAGCCAAATATTGGAGATAGACTATTTGCACTAAATAGAGGTATTTCGCTTTCAACTCATGGCCCTACCGCCACACACCTACAAACTGTTGCCATTATTGAGTCAGAATTTGAAAGTATGAACAATGAACTAATTAAATTGAGAGCTGAAGCACAACAAATTGCAGCCATAATAAAAGATGCCGGCGGCCCTTGGATTGAGGGTTTGGAGTAAGCTTTGTATATATCAAATTAAGACTTCCGAAATTGTTGGTTTTTTTAAAAAATAAAGTCATTCCTGACTTGAGTTGGATTCTTCTAAATTGAAAAACAAAGTTGGTTTAGACAAGCATTTAAACCTGACAATTCTTTTGTAGATATAAGGTAGTTGCTTGCGGTCAAGAATAATATTCTGCCTAATGTAGAAGTGGCTGGTTTTTTTACCAACCAATGATTCTTTCATGGGTAAACTAACCCGCCTATTCATGAGTGCTGATTGGTGAAAAATGTCATGTTTTTGAAACATGACATTTTTAATTAAAGAATAAATTTTCGAATAGTGTTGCTGCACCTTGTCCAGAGGTGAAACGAAAAAATGCTCAAAAATTATTGATAAACGATAATTATATATCATATTTGAATAAATATTTATTGTAAAATGAAAACACCATTAAGTCTTAGATTCTTTTATTTGCTATCAAAGATTGCCTATTGGGGCGTTGTAGCGTTAATTGCTTTAGTGGCAATAATTGTATTAATCACTTTTACATTAGACCCCCAGGGCCTACCTTTAAGCTTTGCTTCAGACCTTAGTTTTAGCAAAGAAGTGTTCTACATGAATAGCGAGTTAGGTACACCTGTAGAAATGACTCTTTATGCCGAAGGAGTTGATATTCCTGTAAAGGAATTGTCTGCACAGGTTATAATTGGAGTAAGGGTAATTAGCTTTTTATGGCTCTTTTGCTTGTTGTATATTTTTAGAAGTCTTAAAACCTTTTTTAAAAATGTAATTGACGGAAAAGTTTTTGAAGCTAATAGTATTGCTTTACTTAATAAAACCGCCATAGCACTTTTGGTACTAGAAGTAATTGAGTTGGCTTCCGGCATTTTTGGATATTATTTTGTTAAAAATAACTTTGATTTGGGCGAGCTTACACAAACTTTCAATTGGCCAATTTTATCAGCTAATTTGTTACTGGCACTTACGCTATGGGTATTAGTAACCATATTTACTAAAGGCAAAAAGCTTGAAGAAGAACAAAAACTAACAGTGTAATGGCCATAATTGTAAATTTAGACGTAATGCTTGCTAAGCGTAAGATGTCTCTTACAGAGCTCTCAGAAAAGGTGGGAATTACCATGGCCAATTTGTCAGTTCTTAAGAAAGGAAAAGCAAAGGCCGTTAGATTCTCAACTCTCGACTCTATTTGTAAGGTGCTTGATTGCCAACCCGGCGATATTTTAGAGTGGCAAGATGAGAATATTTAAGCGACAACATATTTTTTATTTATAATAAATATGTCAATAATCAGAATTAAAACAATCCAAGCTAAAATCAACACCTTTGTCTACTATCCACTGCGCATCATCTTGAGTTCTCGGTATAGTCTGGTCAGAAATTGATTTAGCAAAAGTGGTGTCATCAACCTGAATGCAAGATAGTTGTGGGTTTTGGTAAGCTTGAAACCAAAAAAGGTTTTTTATACTTCCATTATTTAATTTTACCGTGTAAAGTTGGTTGTTTTGACAACGTACTTCACCAAGAATTGGATTATTGCTAAGATCAAGAGTTCTTAGTTTATTATTGTCACACCACAAAAAGTTTAAGTTGTGGCATTGGCTTACATCAAGTTGATTAATGTGGTTGTCTGTTGCATCAATAGCTTCAAGTAATTTATTATTTGTAAGATTTAATGCTTCAATTCGGTTATTGGCTACCCTTAATTTTATAAGTTTTTGGTTGTCACCAACATCAAGTTGGTTTAGTCCACAGTTTCTAACATCTAGCTCTTCTAAATCAACACAATGATTTAAACTCAGGTTTTTAAACGTATTACCATTGGCGCTAAGCTTTTTAAGTTTTGTGCAGTTAGAAATATCTAAAGTTAATGCATGTGAATATGATGTTTCTAAATTTACCAACTCGGAGTTTTTACTAAGATTTAATGATCTAAGCTCCGGGTTGTTATTACAATATAGATCAGTAAGCTCTATGTTGTTGCTTAGGTCAAGAGTTGTTATTTTATTTTGGCTACAAATAAGCACTTTTAACTTGAGATTATAACTTAAATCAAGGGCCGTTAAATTGTTATCCATAAGGTCTAAAAGCTCCAAATTAGGGAATTGCTCAATACCTTTAATGCTGCCAATATTTTTAAATGCTAGGTGTAATTCGGTAAGTAAAATAGCTTCATTGGGTTCAAATTTTCCATTTTGATTTATGTCAAGCTTTGAGTCAACTTTACCATCTCCGTTTAGATCAATAGTATTTTCAGTAAATAAATAATTCTTAAAATTCTGATCTTGAATTTCAATTTCTGGCGCTTTACAATTTTGAAATAAATTGCAGATTAGTGTAAAATTAATTAAAAGAACAAAGGGCAGTTTTAACCAGCTCAAATGCAAATAGTTTTAGAGGAAATTTATTAACAGTAGTTTTTAATGAATCTGCCAAAATTAAAACACAGCTCTATTTTTTTTCTTGTCTAAGAATTTTTTCCATTTTGCGGCCTTTGGCTAGTTCATCAATAAGCTTTTCCATTTGCCGGCATTGCTTGTACAATTCAAATTCATCCTCAATTTCTTCAATTCTATAGCCACAAACCACACCTTTAATCATGTGTGCATTCTTATGAATCTTCGCTCTTTCAAAAAAGGTTCTGTAGGTTACCTTTTCATCAATCATTGCATCAATGTCCTCTTTGTTAAATCCAGTAAACCACTCTAAAACTTGGTGAAACTCTTCTTTTGTTCTTCCATTTTTTTCTAATCTATTCCAATAGAGCGGATAAATTGAGCCAAAAACCATATTTGCTAGTTTCTCATTTTTTTCTGTTGTTACTTTCATTTTCTTCAATTTAGATGTATGGTTTCGCTGCAATTATAAATCAATTCTTTTATTGATTGATAATAACTATAATAGTTAGAGGTTAGCCACATATTATTTGCGTTATTAGCAGAATTAAAGTTTACCTTTAAAAAATGCTTTTAAACAATTATTACAAACCATTGTAAACTAATTGTTCCAATCACTTGCTTCAAAATTGGCTTTGTATTATCCATTCTGATTGTAGATTGAGATCTTTCAGTTAATTATGAATTACTTGCATTACAATTTGTAACAGTAATTAAGTTGTTAGCTAAATCATTTTAAATCAGCCTATTTTAGATGTTTTTATTGTTATACTTCTCATTTGCTAACCTAAGATATTAACCCTTTGAGGTCGTTTAATGTACTTGCTTCATTGGCTTTTTTATCTTTTCTCCAGCGCTTTATTCGAGGAAAACGCACAGCAATTCCAGATTTATGTCTTTTTGATTTATTGATTCCTTCAAAGGCTAATTCAAATACAAGTTCTGCTTTAACGCTGCGTACAGGGCCAAAACGATCAATGGTATTCTTTTTTACAAAAGCATCAACTTCAGCCATTTCTTTATCGGTTAAACCTGAATAGGCTTTTGCAAAAGGAACAAGCTTATCATCATGCCACACTGCAAAGGTAAAGTCAGTATAAAGGTTGGCTCGGCGCCCGTGGCCTCGCATGGCATAAATCATCACAGCATCTATGGTCATTGGGTCTACCTTCCATTTCCACCAGTTACCTTTAATTCTTCCCGTTCGGTAACTTGCCATTTTGTTTTTAATCATTAAGCCTTCAGTACCCAATTCTCTGGCGTTTTCTCTTAACTCAAGTGCGTGCTCCCAATTGTCAGGTTTAATAATTTCTGATAAATGAAGCCTTTCATCATTCACAGCTTGTATGATTTTTTCTAAGTATTGTCTTCGCTCTTTTTGTGGCTTGTATCTTATGTCAACACCATCAATTTCAAGAATATCATAAGCCATAAAATGTACAGGCACTTCTAACAGTTGCTTTTTAGAAATAGTTTTTCTTCCGATACGTTGCTGAAGAAGGTTAAATGAAAGTGATTTCCCTTCTTGCATTGCCAAAATTTCACCGTCTAAAACTATCCCATTTGGCAGGTTATTTGCCATAGATTCAAATTCAGGATATTTTTCAGTTACTAGTTCTTCCCCTCGACTCCAAACATTTAAACTGTCATCTCTTTTTACCAATTGACCTCTAATACCATCCCATTTAAACTCAAAAATCCATTCATTTACTTTTCCTAAATCTTTTGTGGCTTGTTCTTTTGGATATGCCAGGTAAAAAGGGTAGGGGCGCTTATTTTCTTCACCATCTACACCTTTTAAAATTAAACTATTAAAGCTAGTTTTAAAGGGGTCCCATTTCCCCATAAGTCTTAACGCAATCAGTTCTTCTTCAATATTGTATGCTTTTGATATTGCTCTTTGCATTAGTTTTTGTGAAAGCCCCATTCTAAACCCACCAGTTAATAATTTATTAAACACAAAGCGTTCGCTGGCATTAAAAAGCGACCACAATTCGGTTATTTTTTGCTTTTTTTCTGCTTCAGTCGCCTTTTTTAAATCGTTTAAAATTATAACAATATCAGTCAACGAAAAATTATGATTTGAACCGTGACATTGAACAAGTTGTGCAATGGTTTCAGCTAAATCGCCTACAATGTGATACGTTTCTTCAAATAACCATAGGGGTATTTCTGCTTGTTCGGCTGCCCAAGTTCTCAATAAGGTCGTTGTTACCGCTCTTTTAGGTCTTCTGTGGCTTAATATGGCCACAACCCATAATTTATCATCGTCATTAGCGCTTTTGAAATATTCTACAAGGGCATTAACCTTTTCATTAGTGCTATTGGTTTGGTCTATTGAATTGAAAAGGGCTGCAAACTCTTGCATTATTCTTCACTTTCAGTATTAAACTCAGTTTCTAAAACCTTGGCATTAAGTCCTTTTTCTTCCCTTAAATATCTTGAGAAAATGTCGCTGTAGCCATGTGTAACGTAAATATTCTGAGCACCTGTAGCATCAATTGCTTCTAAAAGTCCTTGCCAATCAGCATGATCAGATAATACGAAACCACGATCTGCAGCTCTTCTTCTTCTTTGCCCTCTCAATGCCATCCAACCAGAAGCCACGCCTACGCTATAAGGTTTTAGTTTTTTGGCCCAAGGCGAATCAACTGCACTAGGTGGGCAAATTACTAATGCACCTTTTAGTTGGGCTTTGGTAGTTTCTTTTGTAATAAGTTCTGTTTGTATTAATTTAATACCTTGAGCTCTTATTACTTGATTAATGCTTTCAATGGCACCATGGGTGAAAATTTTACCAATTCGGTGGTTTACATTTTGAATTATTCTTTGCGCCTTGCCCAATGAATAGGCTGTTAGCAAGGCTATTTTATTGTCATTCTTGCACTTGAGCCACCAATCGTTAATTTCATTCATCACCTCTTGCTGCGGCTTCCATTGATATACCGGCAAGGCAAATGTGCTTTCTGTAACAAAATGTTGACAATTTATTGGTTCAAAAGGGGTAGAAAGATTGTCATTTTCTACTTTGTAATCACCACTTACTACCCATATTTCGCCCTTATGTTCTACTCTTATTTGTGCTGATCCTATTACATGCCCAGCGGGATGAAAGCTAAATTTAACACCATTAACCAATATTTCTTCGCCGTAATCAATTCCACTTATGTTTATGTTTCCAAGTCGGTGTTTAATTACTGGTAGTGCCAAATTGCTGCATAAATACTCTTGCGAACCATAACGAGCATGATCGGCGTGTCCATGAGTTAAAAACGCCTTGCCCACCGGGCGCCATGGATCAATGTAAACATTGGCTTTTTCGCAGTAAATTCCTTCTTTAGTGAATTTGAGTAAAGGCACTTTTATTAAATGTGATTGCGTTTAAATGGTTTCAAGTTTATAAATTACCAATCTATGGATAAAGGTAAAGTTTGGTTTTGGATCAGGTTTTTAATTGCAATTTTTATAGTTTCTGATTTTGCTAGAGAAAGTTGGTTAAATGCACATGGTTCATTTTTTTTAGAGGGATTATTTTCAGAAGTAGCCCTAATTGCATCAGTTCTACTGTCGCTTTTTGTTGTAATACTCGATATTAGATTTTATCGGAAGCGCTCCAATATTTTGCTTCTATTGCCTTCAACGGCCTTAAGCATTACGTTATTTTTTGGAATATATTGGTATGTACTAGGTCAGCCTGATTTTGGAAAACCTGTTTATGTCGCTAATTGTACAAACTGCACGGTAAAAAAGCAAACTCTGTATTTTTATGAAAGCGGCGCAGTGCGTTATGAGTTTCGATATGACCATAAAATGTTCTCAGATAAATACATTTATACTGGAAACTACACAGGTGCATTTGTTGAAAATGGGCATGTAATTATTGATTTGGAGTGGTTTGCACCTAAATATTGCTCAAACTTTGATTTTGATACTACAAAGAGCTTATTAGTCAGCAGCGAAGGATCTCTTTTCAGAGAAGTTTATTCTGTCAGTTTATTTCAAAACGAATAGAAACCTAAACAGTAAAAAACAAAAGCCGATTCAAAATGAATCGGCTTTTGTTTTTCTCCATTGCGGAGAGTGAGGGATTCGAACCCCCGGACCTTTGACAGTCAACGGTTTTCAAGACCGCCTCAATCGACCACTCTGACAACTCTCCGTTGCAAAAGTATTACCCTTTTGCAAACCGCAACAAGCTTTTTTTACTTTTTATGCAATCATTTTTTTGAGCTGTTCATACTCATTTGAATATCAATAGATAAGACCTACAATAGTTGATCAAGAAATTTTAAGTCGTAAATATTTTCAATCTCAGAAGCAACCTTATTCCTAATTATCAGATAATGTACTTTACAACCTATCAACAAACCATGATCATAAAACCAATAAGAGCATTAACCTTCTTTTTGGCATTTGTTTTTATCAATTGTGCTGTACATGCCCAATTAATCAAAATGAACTCATTCAGTTTTGGTTATTACGGACATTTATCTAAGCTAAAGCCAGTTTCTTACATTGATTTTTACGATGGTTTTTCACTTAAAAACCAATTACCTAACCCAACATTGCTTGTATCCAATAATGAGTTTACAGCGCTTAGAATACAAGGAGTCTCATTTGAGTTTGAAGCACAGCTGCTCGATAAAATGGAAAAAGGCAGTCGTCATTTTGTTGGCTTAGGAATTAGAAATGGTTTTATAAGGAGTAGCCAGTTTAATGATTTTGACAAAAGAAACGAGCTTTTTGGCCTAGCAGATAAACAATCTGGGGTTGGCAATTATTCTCTAAAACTTAAATCTGAAATACTTGGCATTGGATTGTCTTACAAGTATGCATTAGTTGATCATGAACGAATACAGTTATTTGCCGGGGGAGTTGTTAATGTTGATATTCCTGCATCAACAAAAATGTACGCTATTCCTACCTCATCAAGCCAAATTGATACAAACGATGTAAGGCTTATAAATCATGACTATTTTCTTACTAACGATCCCGAATATTTTGTGTCACCATTTATTCAAGGCTCATTGAAAGTTTGGAACGCAACTCACATTAATTTCAAGTACCACTACGGCGTCTACAATCTATCTATAAATGGATTGAGAACTAGTGGAGCATCAAGACTTTTTGAGATTGGACTAAAATTTAAGGTATAACATGAGATATTCTTTTTTAGTATTACTCAGTTTAGCTTCATTGGTGTCTAATGCCCAAGGTATTATTATTTCTGGCAATATAACAGATGCTAACTCCGGCGAACCTTTAATTGGTGTTTCGGTTTATGATAGCTTAAGTGCTCATGGTACAGTCACAAATGCTTTTGGATTTTTTTCAATTACTGTATCTAGCAATCAATCAAAAATAAGAGTATCATACATTGGGTTCGAAACTCAGGAATTGTTAATTAACGGCAGAGAAAACAAGCATTTTGATATACATCTAAAACAGGTTTCAAAAAGTTTAAAAGAAGTAGTTGTAATAGCCGAAACTGTAAACGTGGTAGAAGAAGTAGAGTCAACACAAATGAGTGTGATTAAAATAGACCCTGACGAAGTTTCTAAAATACCTAGTATAGGGGGCGAAACTGATTTGATTAAAGTAGCCCAGCTTATGCCAGGGGTTGCAAAAGGGGGAGAAGGCCAATCAGGAATGTTTGTTAGGGGCGGTACAGCTGATCAGAACTTGGTGATTCTTGATGATGCCACGGTATATAATCTAGGTCATTTATTCGGCTTTTTCTCAGTGTTTAATAATGAAGCAATTAGAGATGTTACTATGTATACTGGCGGTTTTCCAGCACAGTTTGGTGGTAGGCTTTCTGCCGTAATGGATGTAAGAATGAATGAAGGTACTACTGAAAAGTTTAGTGCAACTGGCGGAGTAGGAATACTATCATCAAGGCTTACTTTAAACATTCCTGTAATAAAAAATAAAGGTGGTATTACCATTTCGGGTAGAAGAACTTATATAGATCAAATGTTTAAACTAACGGGGTCTGAATTGCCGTATTATTTTTATGATTTTAACTTAAAAGGGAATTACATAATTGATCAGAAGAATAGAATTTATTTAAGCGGATACCTCGGAAACGATGTGCTAAGCTTTTCGGAAGCTGATTCATCGGCAAGTGTAGAAGTAGAGAATGGTGGTTCTGAGCAACTTAATTTTGGTTTTAGATTAGGTAATTTCACTTCAACGCTAAGATGGAATCATATATACAAAGAAGAGAAGCTATTTCATAATTTCACCTTATTCCAAACTAGGTTTAAATATGATATAGGAGGCGCTTTTCTCAACAATAATATTTTGATTAAGTCTCAAATTCAAGACTATGGTTTTAAGGCTGATTGGGATTGGAATGCAGGAGAAAAGCACATGGTTAAATTTGGTGGCTCCATTACAAATCATGGCTTTAGGCCCAATATTGTAAATACCAGCGGACAGATTTCAGATTATTTAAAAAATAATGTGGGCGAGCTTATGCTAATGCAAGAAGCGGGTGTTTATATAAGCGATGACATTACAATAAACGACAAGCTAAAAATAAATGGGGGCCTGAGACTTTCTGGAGCATTAACTGACAATAGGTTTTATGGCGGTATAGAGCCAAGGCTTGCCGCAAAATATACTTTGGTGAAAAATCATTCGGTAAAAGCGAGTTATACGAGAATGAAACAATACATGCACCGAGTTTCAAATTCGTCGGTAGTGCTTCCTACAGATTTGTGGTACCCTGTTACATCGAATGTATTACCGCAAGGAGCACATCAGTTCGCTGTTGGTTATTTTGGTGGAATTGACAAGCTAAAGTCTAATTATTCGGTAGAAGGTTATTATAAATATATGACTAATTTAATTGAGTATAAAGAAGGTGCTCAATTATTATTAAACGATAATTTTGAAAATGAGCTAATAAACGGAAATGGAGAAGCCTATGGGCTTGAATTTATGTTTAGACGCAAAGCCGGAAGAATAACAGGTTGGATTTCTTACACTTTAAGCTGGTCAAAAAGAAATTTTCCTGAGTTAAATGGTGGTGAAACCTTTTTTGCCAAGTATGATAGAAGGCATTATTTGTCAGCAGTATTAATGTATGAATTGAGCGATAGGTTGACATTTTCTAGCGTTTGGGAATACACCACGGGGGCCCGTTTTACGGCTCAAAATGGTCAGTATTTTATGCCAAACTCTTCTTTTACCGGAATTGAAACCATACCTATTTATACCAAAAGAAATGCTGTGGTAATGGCACCTTCTCATAGATTAGATATTAATCTAATTTTAAAGAGTAGGGTAGGAGAAAGATTTACTGGCGAGTGGCATTTTGGCGTTTATAATTTCTATAATAGGGCAACACCTTTTAGGGTTAATATTCAACAAACCCAATTTGGACTAAGATATGTTCAACCCGGCCTATTCGGTTTAATACCTTCAATAGCCTATAACTTTAAATTCTAGTAACATGAAAATCCAATTCCAAATATTACTTGTTTTATTTATTAGTTTTACCCTTGCATCGTGCCTGCCAGAAGCCCTTCCAACAGATGTAGAACAAGCCGAAAGTAAGTTGGTAATATCAAGCCAGATTATACCGAATAATATCATGGTTATCACGGTGTCAAGGAGTTTTTCAGCACTTGAAGGAAATCAAAATCAAGATGATATTGATCAGTACCTTGTTAAAAATGCCATAGTTGTTATGACATACAACGGAACCACTGATACTTTTTTATCAAGAGAAGATGCTCCTGGCTTATACTTTAGCACCTTTAGACTTGAAAAAGAAAACGAGCAGTTCAACTTGTCCGTTTTCGATCCAAAAACTAACGAAACTGTAACATCTACATCAACAATGCTTCCAAGGATTAATCTTGAAACGGTTCAAATTGAAGCAAAACCTACCCAATCTTTATTAGATACTGTATATAACCTAACAGCAAGCTTTACCGATGCAAGTATTAACAACTGGTATGTTTTGAATATTATTAATCCTAACGAAGTTGGGAACGAAAGTGTATTTAGCCTTGATGGACAAACTACTACATATTCAATTTTGGTGTCAGATAAGCTCTACAATACAAATAGAATTGAAATACAGGAAGAAATAGTTGGATACAACATGCCCGATACAGCGCTGGTAATGTTCTCAAACATAAGTGAAGATTATTTTAGATATCTTGATGCAAGACGTAGAGGCGGTAGTATTTTGGCTTCGCTAACAGGTGAGCCTGTAAATCATCCAAGTAATGTTGTAGGTGGTTACGGTTATTTTAATACGCACAATCCTAGTTTAATACAGGTAATTGTCAAAAAGTAACGCTGTAAAATTTCAGAAATCAATTTATATGACTCTCCGCTACTTTACAACTTATTCTCCTTCGACCCTATCTGTCACGTCAAAACGTGACATCTTTCCCTTGAAAGGGAAAGAAAAGCTCCCTTCCATGGATGAGGGAAGGGCTGGGATGGGTCGAATATTAAACGTTTTGAACACTTGTAAACATGCGGAGACTCAAATCAATTTAAATTGATTCTTGCTTCAAATCATTTCTAATTTGAAAATTGTTTCTCTGAATTCTGGCGGTATTGATAGAAAGGAAGATACAAACTATTGAAAGTAGTATACCAAATCCTACTTGCCTTTCTTTCATTGCAAGTTCATGTTCGGTGCCAACAAAAGGAAATGCACTTGAAGCAACATAAATGGCAAATGCCAGAAATAATATTACCGCAGCGTTAATAGACCATTCAATAAATGGAATTGATGACCATTGGTGCAAAAAGATTTTTTGATTTCTAAAATCCTTGAAAGACATATTTCCGTATCCTTTTGCGGTAGCATAAGCTTCTTCTCTCCACTCATACACAGGTGATTCATCATAGTAAAAGTCACTTTCTGTTTCAGAATATTCATTTGTGGGTTGAATTAAGAGTTCGTCATAATAGCTCCTTTTATCTATATCTCCTAAAATCTCATAGGCACTGTAAACTTCATTAAATTTTGCTTGAGCGTTAGGCTCTTTACTTACATCGGGGTGGTATTTTTTTGCCATTACCCTAAAGGCCCTTTTTATTTCTTTGTCGGTTGCATTTGAATCAACCCCAAGTATTTCATAAAGATTTACCATTAGTCAAATTTATGTTCGCTCATCGGCAATGCTAAAAGTTTTTGAAGTTGTTTCACTTTTCCTACAGATACTCCAACTCCTTCTTTATAATAATGTTGTGAATTAAAATTCGAATGGCATTAATTGCTAAGGCAGAACAAATTGTAGTAACCAAAATACCAAAGCCCAGATACATTTGTTTAGTTGTAAGCTCTACATCGGTGCCTTCATAAGGAAATGCAGCAGATATTGCCAAAATGCCAATTGTTAGAATTCCTAAGATTATGCCATTAACTAGATGTTCAAAAACAGGAGATAAAGACCATTGGTGCATCAAAATTTGCTGATCCCTAAAATCCTTGAAAGTCATATGGCTGTACTCATTAGCTGAAGAAAAAGCTTCTTCTTGCCATTCATAAATATATGATTCGTCATAATCATAACCTGAGCGAAAACTTGAAGCTGATTTCTCATATTGAGGCTCATGAAGAAGTTCATCAAAATAGCTCCTTTTATCTACATCTCCCAATATCTCGTATGCACCGTAAATTTCATTAAATTTTTCTTGCGCGTTAGGCTCTTTACTTACATCTGGGTGATATTTTTTTGCCATTACCCTAAAGGCCCTTTTTATTTCTTTGTCGTTTGCATTTGAATCAACCCCAAGTATTTCATAAAGATTAACCATATTTCAAATTTAAAGTGGTTATGCACCAAATGCTATGGTTTTAAGTGAATAGCTTATTTTGGTCTCTCAAAACTTATAAAAGGATGATAAAATCGATTATTACTGGATTAGGCTACTATTTGCCTGAGAATGTGGTGACCAATGATGATTTGGCCCAAATGATTGATACCAACGATCAATGGATTACTGAGCGAACAGGCATAAAAGAACGAAGGTGGATAGAACCGGGCACTGATACCACTTCTTCAATGGGTATTAAAGCAGCCACAATGGCCATTAAAAACGCAAAAATTGATAAAAATGAAATTGATTTCATCATTTTTGCCACGTTAAGCCCTGACTATTATTTTCCTGGACCAGGGGTTCAGGTTCAAGAAGCATTAGCCCTTGATACCGTTGGTGCACTTGATGTTAGAAACCAATGTAGTGGTTTTGTTTACGCCTTGTCCGTTGCAGATCAATACATTAAAAGCGGTATGTACAAGAATATACTTGTGATAGGTAGTGAGCATCATTCTGCAGGTTTAGAGAAAACCGATAGGGGAAGAGGCGTAACTGTAATTTTTGGAGATGGTGCCGGAGCAGCCGTGGTATCTGCAACTGAAGAAGAGGGAAGAGGTATTTTGTCTACCCATTTGCACTCTGAAGGTAAACATGCCAAAGAACTTGCACTTATATCACCAGCAACTCAGCATTGGGTAGATAAAATAATTGAAGACAATAACCCAGATGATACTTCGTATTTTCCTTATATGAATGGGAATTTTGTTTTTAAGCATGCTGTTACAAGGTTTCCTCAAGTTATTATGGAAGCATTGCAACAGAACAACTTGCAGCCTTCTGATCTTAAGGTGTTAATACCTCACCAAGCCAATTTAAGAATTGCGCAATTTGTGCAAAAGACCATGCAATTAAGAGATGAACAGGTGTATAACAATATTCAGAAATACGGTAATACTACGGCTGCATCTATTCCCATTGCTTTAGCTGAGGCATATGAGAATGGTATGATAGAAAAGGGCGATCTTGTTTGCTTAGCAGCCTTTGGCAGTGGATTTACTTGGGCAAGCGCATTGATAAGGTGGTAATTCTTAAAATGTTAAAAGTAAAAACCCCGCTGCAAAGCGGGGTTTCATTAACTAAAATACTTCATAACACCTTTTCTTCGGGCTCTATTCTTTTTTTGATTTTGCTAGGCACCGCAGTTTTCTCGTCGAGCCACATGTTAGGTTCATTTTTATTTTCAACAAGTTTTATTTGGTTTATCGCATTGCCATTAAAATCATAAATAATTGCGTGGTCACCAAATGTTAGAGTTTTGAAATAAAAGCCAATGGCGTTGCCAGATTCGTTGTATACGAATATTTTGTCATGGTTATATACGTCAGATTTATAATCTAATTCTTGAGCATTTACGTTTGCTGCAATTAGTAAAGTTGTTGCGAGAATTGTAATAATTTTTTGAACCAACATCACTCTTACTTTTAATAACCCATGCAAGATCCTTCAAAAAAAAGAGACAAACAATGAGCCAGGTCATCGTTGAGTTAAGTGTTTGATATTTAGATTAATAGTATTAAATCGTTAAGTTTGAAATCATTTAATCTACTTTATGCTTTCTGGCTACTAATCGAGCAACAACAAGTCTGAGTGTGCTCCAAACATTGTGAAGAAGTTTTATTACAACTTTCTTTTTCGACCCCATTTGTCGCCGAAACAAGTGACATTTTTCTATAGAAGATCTAAAGCCTATGCCAATTTATCGGTAGGTAAGTAGATGGCTCCTATCAAACGGTAAGTATAAGGAGACACAAGAAATTAAAATGAAATTCAGGAGATATACTATTTCACCACATTTTATACTACTCTTTATAAGCTTTAGTAATTAGGATTTGGCCGTTTGCAAATTTGGTATTTACTATATATAATCCAGATTTAAGGTTTGGAATATTATGGTTTAATGTGTTTTCGAAAGTTTCATAAACCCTGTGGCCATTTAAGTTATAAACCGAAAAAGATTCAATGTCAATTTCTTTGGCATTTATAAGTGACAACATGTTTCCTTCAAACTTTGCCACAATTGGAGTTTTATGGTTTTCTTCAATACTTGATGGCCACCTTATATCAAGGTTAATACATGAGCTATTATCGTTGTAGTTATCTTCTAAGGTTATCATAGCTGAATCAGTTAGAAGTGCTTTATAACTGGAATAGCATACTGTTACTGTACTTCCTGCATCTACCTTGTTAAATTTATATTCGAAATTTTCATAAGCCGAATCACCGGGTGTTAGGTTGTTTCCTTCCCAGCCATATGGGGTTGGAGGTAGTATAAACTCTGTACCTTGTCTAGCATAGCCAAACATAAGATCTCCCTTTTTAAGCGTGTTTGTCCCTTCATTAACAACTTTAACTTGAAATGTAACAATGCTATCGAAGCTTATTATGCTTCTATCACTCGGTGAAACCAGTTCAATTCTCAAATCGTTTGGAACAACCTCCATTACCACTAGCTTTAGCGATAAGGTGTCATTAGAAGGGTTAGTGTCATTTTTAGCTTTAAGGATAACATTTAAGCTAATGGTATCTTGATCAACTTCTGGAATAAGAATATCCATTGCAAAGGGCATACTTTGTTCACCCTTGCTTAAGGGTGGAATTGACATTTCAGGACTACCTTTTTCAACTTCCCCATTGTCTATTTGATAACTGATACTCATTTTTTCTCCAGCCAAAATATTTGTGTGTGCTTTTAAAAAAACGCCAATAGAACGGTATTGTCCTGATTTAACCGCGGCTAAATTTTGCAGGTTTGTTTTGTAAACTGCTAAGTCTACATTTTGTGCATTTAATGTGCTCACAAGCATCATTAAAATCGATAAGCTAATGTAAATTGTTTTCATTTGTGGGTTTTGGTTAGAGCAATAATCATTGCTGATTAGCAACTATTTAAACCAAAAATCACAAATGGAGAAATGAGTTTGTAAAAGGCCCTTTGCTCTATATTATTGGATACCCTTTTATTTTAAAACTTCATTAGCTATTGAGATCAAATCATCAGGACTTTGATGACCTTCAAGTTGTTTCTGCAATTCTCCCGATTTATCAAAAAAGAACATAGCAGGCAAGGTTTCCCAGCTTACATCTCCCAGCTCTTCAGGGTAAGTAAAAACTTTGTCTTTGTTAAACTTTATGCAGATAAAGTCTTTCTCAAGAGTTGAAATAAGCTTTTCACTGGTAAAGGTATTTTGTTTCATAAATAGACATGTTCCACACCAGGGCGCCATATAAACCATAAAAACGCCTTTGCCTTCCTTTTTTGCCTTAAGTAAAGCTTCCTTAAGTGGCATTTGCTCAAACTTCAATGAGCTAGTATTTGACATAGTAGCTGAAATCAAAAAGCTTGATAACACAATAATTAAATACTTCATCTTAACTATTTAAACGTTCTATGGCTTTTGTTATAAACATACCAAATCATAACAACTAGGGCACATAAATACATCCAAAGCATAGTTACAATTAATGCTCCTAATGACCCGTAGAATTTATTATACTGGGCAAAATTGTCAACATAATAACCATATCCATAAGAAATGAGCATTATTGAAACTGTACTAAGCGAAGCTCCTGGAGAAAAGAAGGTTAACCTTCTGGCTTTTGGAGTGCCCGTATGAAAAACAATGGCTACACTAAAATATGTTAGGAATATGAGAATGAACCATTTTATGGCTTTTAGAGCAAAGTTTTCAATTACACTTAATTGTGCAACTCTATCGGCAAAATACACATAAGCTACTTCGCTTAATATGCTAATAGCTACGGCAATAATCACCAAGAAAGTAGCCAAAAACATTAGACCAAATGACTTTAGCTTCTGCTCCCAAAAACTGCCTGAAGGATCTAATGCCGCCAATAAAGCACCAAAACCATTTGATGCGAAGTATATGGTAATAATGGTTGTAAGTGAAAGCAGTCCACCTCTTTTAGTTGTAATTAAATCTTGAAGCGTTTCATTAATTAGCTCAAATGCATTGGTTGGAATCGCTCCTTTAAAAAAGGTCAAAATCTCTTCTTGAAGGCCATCGATAGGAACAAATGGAATTAAGCTGAAAAGAACAATCATAGCCGGGAAAAGCGCTATAAAGAAATTGAAAGCTATGGCAGATGCCTTTGTTGTTATAGCCTCATCTGGCAATTTAATCATAAAAAAACCTAGCACTTGAGCCATGTTTTTGTCTTTGTTGCCAGGAAAAGGGATGCGAGCCAAAAACTTACATAACCAGCGATATGGAATAAACCACTTGTAAAGCCAATTATGGAATTCTTTCATGTTTGCAAATTTCGTGAAAAATGTAATGTTCTGAGCCTTTTAAAGTGAGATAAGCTCCACATGTGGCTATGCTGTGAAATGCCTTTGGGGCGAGAAATGCTTCGCGAGATATGGCCTTGGGTAAGTGTATGGCTTCTCCATAATTTGGCCTTATGCAGAGATATGCGCTTTCCGCTTTATTAGTGGTTGATTGTTTTTTTTTGATCTATTTCCAATCAATCACAATTGAATGTGAACCTATCTCAATCGTATCACAAACTCATCTCTGCTATACTGCTCTAAAAGGTTTCGCCAAGTGCTTTTGAGATCAAATCATGTACGTATTCTGGGCATCGGATTGGCCTTCTACTTTTAGAATCTACAAAGCATAGGTCGGTGCTTCCTTCATTGGCTTTATCGTCAGATTCATTATAAACTTCGTAGCTCAATTTCATTCTTGTTTTTGGCACTTCATCTATTGAGCAAACTACGGTTACAAGTTCATCATAGAGTATGGGCTTTTTAAATTTTGAGTTCACGTTTAAAACTGGCATTATTATGCCGCTGCGCTCCATTTCGGCGTATGAAAACCCTAAAGATCTCATTAATTCTACACGTGCTGCTTCATAATATCGTGCATAATTGCTATGGTGCAAATAACCCATTTGGTCGCATTCACCATAGCGTACTCTAATTTTTAGTTTATTGCTAAAAGTGCTCATTATTTTCTAATAAGAATAATTTCTACCCGTCTATTTTTTTGCCTACCCTCATCAGTTTTATTGCTGTATTTTGGTTGAGTTTCGCCCAAGGCTTCAGAGCTAAAAACACTGAACCCTTTGTTTTTTAGTAAACTGTAAATTGTAGCTCTTCGCTTTTTTGAAAGCTGCAAGTTATAATCTTCTCCTGCGGTTGAATCGGTATGTGCTTTTAAATAAATTTTGTACTCTTCTGTTTTTACATCACCTAAATACTTTGTAATTGCAGAAACATGATCATCTAACAAGGCAAACTCATCATTATCAAAATAAACTTCAAAAGCTATGGTATCTATGCGCTTGGTTTCTTTAATTAATAATTTAGGGTTGTTTTTAGTAAACTCAGCCAGTTTTGTGCTATCATCTCTGTAGTAGTAAGCAAAAGTTTTCATCATTGCCAAGCTGTCATTTGAAGCAACATTTGCAACAGGACTACCAAAGGATTCTTTTTCAAGAAAAACCCCACTATCATATCTCATATCGCCTACATCAGCTATTACAATTTTTAACCTGTACACTTCGCCTGCTGAAACCTTTGCCGTAGCCCTTAGTTTTTTAGTCATCCCATCAAACTCAATTTCTTTTAGCATTTCTGCCTCGCTCAACTCTTTTTGCCAGCTCTTGGGTTTAATTATCTTTTTATCTGCTTTTAAGTGGTTTGTAATAAACTCATCTTTATTAGCTACAAAATTTATATTATCAATACTAATCGGAATAATTTTAGGGCCAATTTTAAGACGCGCAATATTGGTGTAATAAGGGTAGCCGGGGCCCTTTATTAAAAAAGCAAAAGCATCATTAAAGCCTTTGCCTACATATTCTGGGTATTCTTCTGATGCAAAAAAGTAATAGAAGCCAATACTGTCTGAAAATGGTATAAAATCGAACTCAACCGATACGGCATCGCTCGTAAGCCTACCAATTAGATTACTTAGATCTTTATCGCCTGCCGATAAAAATTCAGTACTTGTATTGGTAGTGTCATTAGGCCCTTTAATATCAGAAACCATTCCGGTGCTCAATATTAGCCCTTTAGAAACAAGGTCTTTTGATGTTTCAAAATCAAATAACCCAATGGAACCAGCCGGGGCTTTTACGTCAAAATGCCCGGTTAAAACACCATTACCAATAAGTGTTTTCTTAACCAGGTATTTATAAACTTCATCGTTTTTGGTATCTGGCTCTTCAATTACAATTTGGCTATAAACTGTAATCGGAAGTAAAGTAATCCCAAGAATCAAAAAGTATTTGTAAGCCTTAACTAATGCGCTCATTCTCAAAAAATGATTGGCAAAGATAGACTTAAGAAGGTATCACTCCTTTTCATAGAATTATATCTTTGGTAAAAAATACAATCAACTTGAAAGAATATCCTTTTAAATCATATAAACGATCTGTAATTGAATCAGAAGAAATGCTGAAAAAAAGTAGGTCTTTTTTTGAAGAAATGGATACTAGGAGAACAATTCGTCATTTTTCTAGCAAGCATGTACCAAAAAAGGTAATTGAGAATATTGTAAGAACCGCCAGCACGGCACCTTCGGGAGCACATAAGCAACCTTGGACCTTTGCTATTGTTTCAAACCCTGAAATAAAAGCAAAAATTAGAGAAGCTGCCGAAAAAGAAGAGCAACTCAATTATCACGGCAGAATGAGCGATGTTTGGCTTAGAGATTTAGCACCACTTGGCACTGATGAACACAAGCCATTTCTTGAAATTGCACCTTATCTCATTATTGTTTTTAAAAAAGCAGTTGATATCGTTGAAGGAGAAAAAAGGAAAAATTATTACGTTAATGAGTCCGTAGGGCTTGCTTCGGGCTTTTTGCTTACCGCAATTCACAATGCCGGCCTTTGTTCTTTAACCCACACACCAAGCCCTATGGGGTTTCTTGATAAAATTTTGGAAAGGCCTGAAAATGAAAGGGCTTTTTTATTAATACCAGTGGGTTATGCCGCCGAAAATGCTGAAGTGCCAGACATAAAGAGAAAAGAACTTGATGAAATAAGTGTTTGGTATGAATGAAATTGAGCTTAAAGCAGAGTTTGAGAAAACGGGTTTTGTTAAAATATCAGGTTTCTTTTCAGATAATGAACTTAACGATTTAAAATCCATCATCTCACAAGCTCAAGGCTCTGTGAAAAAAGAAAGTGGATTAAATCAAAAAGGGCTCATTTTCCATTCTAATCTATTTCAGGTTTCCGAAGATATTAGATTGTTTATAGCGCAACGTAAAATTTCAGGGTTGGTTGAAAGCTTTGCTGATGAAAAATTATGGGTGAGATGGGATCAAACCATTACTAAGTCTCCTGGAGGCAATCCTTTTCCTTGGCACAGAGATAATGCCTATAATCAACTTATAGCCAAGCATTATCAATTTTGGATAGCCTTAACACCAATGAATAAAGAAAATGGTGGTTTATGGTTAATTCCTGAAAGCCATAATTGGCCCAAGCTCAAACACGAAAAGCCACTAAACCATTGGCAAGTTGATGTTAGTGATAAGGACCAAAACGCACAGGTAATAGAAGCAAATCCAGGAGATGTGGTTCTTTTTTCATCTCACATGCTGCATAAAACCGAGGTGAATAGAAGCGAATTTGATAGAACAGCCTATGTAATAGAGTTTATGCAGCAAAATCATTTTGATCCTAAAGTAGAACCCCCTTATTTTTTTATCGAAGAAGCAGCACCCAAAATTCTTAAAAAGCATCCGGCTCATAAGTGGTACAAAAGCTCAAAATCTAACCTTATTAAAGAAGAAGAGCCAAAAGTGAGGTGGGTTTAATTATCCACTAAAAATCAAGGAGATTAGAGTGACATTAGATGAACAAGAATTATTTCGGAAATACTTATTCACAGGGTAAAGTTTAATCTAGATTAAGCAAGATGAAAGTAATTTTAACTTGAAAAAGTTGTTATTAAGGTGCACTTTTGCAAACCTTTTTTCAAAGTACTAAACTGAAGCGCATGGAAGATGAAGAGATAATGAATGTACTGCTTGAAAAATTATATCAAGAAAGATTCAATTCAGGCATTTCGAGTGTGCGAAATGCCCTTGCCGAAATGGAAATATTCCTGAGAAATAATCAGCTTAATAGAATAATGGCCGATGTAAAAAGCAATGGCTTTGCAATGATTTCAAAAGAAGAAGATGATTATCAGGCTCAGATTACACCTGAAGGCACCATGTATTGTGAAGACATCTTGATGATTAGGTAGTTGACTTCAGGATTGGTTATATTCTTAAAGTATCCTCAATTAGGTAAAGTTAAAACCAGGCTAGCCAAAAGTATTGGAGAAGAAAAAGCTTTAGAAATTTATAGATACCTGGTTCACAATACTATTTGCAAGAGTAACGGTACCCATTTTTGCGAACTTCATTTTCAAGGTCAGCTGCCAAAAGAGCATCCTTTCAGTAATTTAACCTGTAATTATCAAGTTGGTGCAAACATTGGCGAGCGTATGTTTAATAGTTTAGACTTAGTCTTAAAAAAGGCTGATGTTGCCCTGCTCATTGGAACAGATGTGCCTGAAATAAGTCCTGAAATAATTGAATCGTCTTTAAAAGCCTTAGAGTCGGCCGATATTGTTTTTGGACCTTCAAAAGACGGAGGCTATTATTTGATTGGAATGAAAAAGGCACATTCCCAAATCTTTCAGCTCGAAAAATGGAGCCATTCCAAAGTACTTGATCAATCTATAGAAAAGGTTAAATCTTTGGGGCTTACTTATGCTTTAGTAAAAGAGCTTAATGATGTTGATACCTACCAAGATTTAAAAGCTTTTCCGGATTTAATGGCTTTTCTCTAAAATTCGATCTTCATTTCAATATTCAACAATAAAGCGCAAGTGCGGTTAATGTTGAATATTTGCAACTTCTAAATCAGTTTAAATGAAACAAGTTCTACTCGCATTTTCTTTTATTCTAACAATATGTCAAGCCTTTGCAAATCCGTTGTGGATGAGATATCCGGCAATTTCTCCAAATGGAGAGCAAATTGTTTTCAGTTATCAAGATGACCTTTGGCTTGTAGATTCAAAGGGTGGTAAAGCAGAAGCTTTAACTCGTCATGAGGCACATGATTATAAACCAGTGTGGAGTAATGATGGAAGTAAAATTGCTTTTGCATCCAATAGATTCGGAAATTTTGATGTGTTCTTGTTAGACCTAAAATCAAGGCAGATTAGCAGGTTAACCAAATATTCTAGCAACGATTTTCCATCAGATTTTAGTAACGACGACAAACGGGTTTTGTTTAGTTCAGCACGAGTAGATCACCACAAAAATGCCCAATTTCCCTATAGAAGGCTTGGTGAGCTTTATGAGATTAGCATTGATGGAGCGCAATTGAAAATGATTAGCAGTATTGCTGCAGAATCAGCTATATATTCCAAAGATGGCTCATTTATTATTTATCAAAATGCTAAAGGCTATGAAGATGAATGGCGGAAGCATCATACATCTTCAGTAACAAGAGATATAGTTAAATACGATTTAAAATCAAAGACTTACGCGCGAGTAACTGAGTTTGAAGGAGAAGATAGAAATCCAATACCAGCTAAAGACAACAAAGGCTTTTACTTTTTAAGAGATGCTGTAACCGACAAAGACAAGCAAAGCTGTTACAACGTTTTTTACAAAAGCTTTGATGGTAGCACTACAAAACAAATTACCGAGTTTTCTCAAAACCCTGTTCGTTTTTTAAGTATGGCTGATAATGGGCTACTGTGCTTTGGGTTTAGAGGTGAAGTTTATACAATGAATTCAAACGGTGATTTCCTTAAAGTAGAAATTGACATTGCTCCTGATTTAAAAGAGAATGATTCAAAATTTAAAATGATGAACTCGGGAGCCACTGAATACGCCGTTTCTCCAAATGGTAAAGAAATAGCCTTTGTAATACGAGGCGATGTATTTGTTACTTCAGTAGATCATAATACAACTAAAACCATTACATCTACCCCTTGGCAAGAGAGAAGTATTAGCTTTTCACCAAATGGTAAAGCAATACTTTATGCTGCCGAAAAAGGAACAAGTTGGAGCGTTTATCAAACTAAATTAGTAAATGAAGAAGAATCATACTTTTATAACAGTACTGTTTTAGAAGAAGAAACTGTAATTGAAACAAAAGCTGAGTGTTTTCAGCCAAAATTCTCTCCAAATGGAGAAGAAGTGGCTTTTCTTGAAGAAAGAACTACATTAAGGGTAATTAACCTTGCGAGCCAAAAAACACGAACCATATTGTCAGGTAGTTACAATTATTCTTATTCAGACGGAGATCAATGGTACGATTGGTCGCCTGATGGAAAGTGGTTTGCTGTTGACTTTAACGATCCTAATCGTTGGATGGGCGAAGTAGGCATTATTGCTTCAGATGGCAAAGGAGAGCTAATAAACTTAACGCAAAGTGGATATGGAGACGGTGGAGCATCATTTATGGCTAATGGTAATGTGATCATTTACCAATCAGATAGATACGGAATGAGAAGCCATGGAAGCTGGGGAGCAGAGAGCGATGTTTTTGGTGTTTTCTTAAACAAAGAGTTTTACGATAATTTTAAAAAGCCTTTGAGCGAAATTGAAGCAGAAGAAAAAACTGAGAAAAGTGACAAAGGTGATGCTAAAGAGAATAGTAAGGATAAAGAAGAAGAGTTTGAGCCTATTAAAATTGATTTTGAAGGCATTGAAGATAGAAAGGTAAGGCTGAGCTTGCATTCAGCGCGACTTGGAGGAAGCGCTTTGAGTAAAGATGCCAGAAAACTATACTATTTGGCTCGCTATGAAAAAGGAACTGACCTTTGGGAGTATGATATAAAAAAGCGCTCCGCAAAAAGTCTTACCAAATTTGAAAGCGGAGCTTATGGTTTAAACATTTCAAAAGATGGTAAAACTGCATATGTAATGTCAGGTGGTAGGCTTCACAAAGTTGATCTAGCAAAGGGAAGTAAAAAGCCTATTACTTTTAATGCCAAGCTTACTACCGATTATACGGCCGAAAGAGCCTATTTATTTGAGCACATGTGGCGACAAGTGCAAAAGAAATTTTACGTTGAAGATCTTCATGGGGTTGACTGGGATTACTACAAAAAAGAGTATTCGAGGTTCTTACCACACATAAACAATAACCAAGACTTTGCCGAAATGATGTCAGAGCTTTTAGGAGAGTTGAATGCTTCTCATACAGGCTGTAGGTTTAGAAACAGGTGGAATCATGCAGATAATACGGCATCTCTAGGATTTTTTATTGATTATACCCACAATGGTACAGGTGTTAAAATCGCCGAAATAATGCCTAAAAGCCCACTTCAAGTTGGTGAAGAACACATATACGCTGGTAATGTAATAACCCATATAAATGGAGAAGCTATAGAAAGCGTGATAGATTTTCATTCAAAACTTAATCATAAAGCAGCTGAAAAAATCCAAATAACTTATCAAAATGATAAAGGCAAAACTTCAGAGAAATACGTTGTTCCAATATCGTTAGGGCAGGAGTACAGCTTATTATACAAAAGATGGGTCTCTAATTGTAGAGATAAAGCCTTGACTTTGTCAGAAGGAAAAGTGGGCTATGTACATGTGGCTGGCATGGATGATGGTAGTTTTCGTCAAGTTTATGAAGATCTTTTGGGCAAACACAGCGGCATGGAAGCTGTAATTGTAGATACAAGATTTAATGGTGGCGGATGGTTACATGACGATTTGGCTACTTTGCTAGATGGCAAGCGCTATGTAGATTTTGTACCACGTGGGCAATTCATTGGCTCTGATCCTCATGAAAAATGGAATAAGCCTTCATGTGTTTTGGCAGGAGAAGGAAACTACAGTGATGCTCACGCATTTCCTTGGGTTTATCAAACCTTGGGAATTGGACCTGTAATAGGAATGCCAGTGCCTGGTACTATGACTGCGGTTTGGTGGGAGAATCAAATTGATAATACTTTGGTTTTTGGTATACCCCAGGTAGGTGCCAAAGATATGGATGGTAACTATCTTGAAAACCAGGAATTACAGCCAGACATAAAGGTAAACAACGAGCCAGGTGATCTTCTTAACAATAAGGATACACAAATTGAAGAAGCAGTTTCATACCTTTTGGAACAAATAAAGAAGTAGAAAAAAATGCATTCAGTATATAAATGGTTATTGTTTTCATTTACGGTCTTTTTTTTGGCATCAATTGAGCCAATTGATGAGATACTTAAGAAGCACATTAAAGCTACAGGGCACAAAAAAATTGAGAAACTTGGTTTAATAAAGCAAGAAGGTACTTTGTTATTGGGCGGTGAAATCGATATTAAGTTTATAAGTTATCATTATAATGGTTCTGTTCGTATGGAATATTATTATTTTGATGATAAGGATCCTGCAGTTACAGTTTACACACCAGATACTGCTTGGAAAGTTCCTCCGTGGAATTTAAGTAGCATTGAGCCTTTAACTAAATATGAACTTGAAAATGCAAAGGTTTGGGCTCAATTATCAGGAATTCTCATTAATAATAAAGTCCTTAATTATGAGCTAACCATTGATGAAAGTATGAACGAGAATTCAGGTGAAATTGTGGTTACCGCCAATAAATCAGATATGGTAACCAAAATACATACATCTTTAAACTCAAGAAACTATTTGATCTCAAAAACAGAAATGATTGAGTGGACCCGTGGAGCCGAGCAAAAAACGGTAACCAACTATTATGAGTACAAGAGTTTTAAAGGGCTAATGCTACCAACCAGAATTGAGAAATTTACCAATGGTAATAAAAACGACGTTTTAAAAATTGATGAAGTAGAAGTAGGACAAAAGTTCAAGAAAAAGCTATTTGAAAAACCATAGATGAGCGAAGAGAATAAGAAAGGCCACGGAATGTTAAAGCTTGTGTTTATAGTTTTGGCATTAGTTATTGTTGTTTTGTTTGCTTTAGCCAATAGTGAAAATGTTGCGCTTAACCTCGTTTTAACAGAAACAAAAGCGCCACTAACAGCTATTATGATCGTTAGTTTTCTATTGGGGCTTATTTTAGGTTTGATTTTTCTTGTGCTTTCGGTTAGAAAAAATAACAAGATTATTAAAATCAAAAACCAAGAAATATCTGAGCTTGAAAAACGTTTAGGCTTTATGAACGATAAACTTGATGAGCTTGAAGAAGGCCGTCAGTAAGTAAAGGCATTTTGTTTAGATCAGGCTTTTTTAAAAGCGTAATTACCTTATTATCAGGAAGCGCTACAGCCCAAATAATTATGGTGCTTAGCTATTTTATAATTGCCCGTTGGTTTGGCCCTGATTTTATTGGAGAAATAAGGGTATTTGCATCAATTACATTAATTGGCGCTCTTTTGGTAAATGGCGGATATGAGTTAGCTATTATGTTGCCTTCAAGGTCAGCAGATTCTTTGCAATTGCTCAAACTTTGTTTTCGAATCCTTTTGGTTTCATTACTAATTATGGCTCCAATAGGTTTTTTTTTAAGTGGTCAAATTGCTGTGCTTTTAAAGGCTCCTGCCCTTAATTTATGGGCCAAAATACTTCCGTTTTCAATTTTTATGGAAGGCGCAATAAACCTATTACATCAATTTTTGGTACGAAACAAGAAATATAAAAACCTGTCTTTTGCCTTATTGTCTTATGCAATAGTATATGCCATAATTGCGCTGCCGGGAGTTTATACAACAACAAATATCAACTGGCTTTTTACGGCTTTAGTTATTTCGCAATTGGTAAAATTGGTGTTTTATTTTGTGAGCTTTCTAAAAGTCAAAAACAATACTGGCGGTGTACCAAAATCAAGAAAGGAGTTGGCTTCTAAGTATATAGACTATCCTTTGTTTCATTTAGGTTCGGGGGCAGCAAATATGGCTTCAAGAGAAATGGTTGTGCCCATGCTAAGTAGCTATTTTGGAGCAGGGGCTGCAGGTCTTTACAGTATGTCAATTCAGATATTGTATTTGCCTATGCGCTTTTTAACTCAGGCAGTGCCGCAAGTTTTTTATCAAAGAATTGCAAAAGCCAGAAACCTAGGTATAAAATATGTAAGGCGAGAGACCCTTACAGCTTTAAGTTTTCTATTGTTGGTAAGTGCAATTCCTACTTTTATTTTAGCCCTTTTTGGTCCAGATTTGTTTGCATGGGCGCTGGGCGAAAAATGGCGCGCCTCTGGTGAGTTTATTAAGTGGTTAGCAGCATTTGCTGTTGTGGGCTCTGTGGTTTCTCCTTTAACATCGTTAATGAACGTAAATTTTAAGCTTAGGGCTTTTTTTATCTTTAATGTGTTGCTTTTAGTATCAAGGCTAGGAGCAATAGCCATTGGAGCAAAAATGGGAGGTGCTCAAATAGCCATAGCTTATTACGGATTGGCAGCTTTTATTGGGGCTATAATGTTAGGTGTTTGGCTCTTTGTGCTGTCTGGAA
Source organism: Bacteroidia bacterium (assembly GCA_049115495.1). Classification (GTDB taxonomy): domain Bacteria; phylum Bacteroidota; class Bacteroidia; order CAILMK01; family JACPUW01; genus JACPUW01. The sequence goes on from JAGDZV010000002.1 coordinate 691,728, forward strand.
TAATTAAAATTCAAAGAAAATAGTGGAATATATTGAGCACATTGGAACTGCCCTGTCCTTAGCTTATGTCATTCTTTTAATGATGAATAAAGTTTGGGCCTGGCCTTGTGGAATTTTGGGGTCAATTCTCATTGCAATAATTCTGTTTATCAATGAAAAGCCACTTTATATGGAAACCGGGTCCTATATTGTTTATACCGTAATGGGTTTATATGGATGGTACCATTGGGTAGCCGATAAAGGCGAAAAAGAAGAGTCTTTAGCCATCTCTGAATGGAAGGTTTGGCATCATGTAGTAGCTATTTCATTAACCGCAATGATTGGTATTTTTATAGGAGATGTTTTAAGTGCAATAACCAATGCAAGCTCACCTTATTTCGATTCTTTAACTACAACATTTGCTATGTTGGGTACTTGGATGCAGGCAAGGAAGGTTTTGTCTAATTGGGTTTATTGGTTCTTTATCAACTTGGCATCTGTAAAACTCTATTGGAGTAATGATTTTAACTCACTGCCCTTTTTGGCCTTAATTTTTACCATTCTATCCATTTCAGGCTTTTTTCAATGGTTAAAGATTTACCGTACTCAAAATGCATGATGTAATCATTATAGGAGGTGGAGCTGCAGGTTTCTTTTGCGCGGCACAAATCATTAAGCAAAAGCCAAAAGCCAAGGTGCTTATTTTAGAAAGAGCTAAAGATGTTTTGCAAAAAGTGAAAATATCTGGCGGCGGAAGATGTAATGTAACCCATGCTTGTTGGGAGCCCAATGAATTGGTTAAAAACTATCCCCGTGGTTCAAAAGAGCTGCTTGGCCCGTTCAACAAATTCTGTACTGGCGATATGGTGTATTGGCTTGAGCAAAACGGTGTTGAAACCAAAATTGAAGAAGACGGAAGGATGTTTCCAATTACCGATTCGTCACAAACCATAATTGATTGCTTGCTTAATACCACCGTTAAAAGAGGAGTGGAACTTAAATGCAATCAGAATGTGCACGAGTTGCGCAAATTTGGTGAATCTTGGAGCATTAAAACGAAGTCTGATTCATTTAAGTCAAAACGAATTATGTTGGCAGCGGGTAGTAGCAAATTCGTTTGGAATTTGCTAAAAGACCTTGGCCATCAGATTATAGAACCTGTTCCTTCGCTTTTTACATTCAATACAAAAGATATTAGGCTAAAGGGCTTAGCTGGTTTAAGTGTGCTTAAGGCAGAATTGTCAATTAGCCGAACAAAGCTGCAATCTCAAGGTCCTTTACTTGTAACACACTGGGGCTTAAGCGGCCCTGCCATTTTACGTTTAAGTGCCTGGGGTGCATTAGAGCTTGCCCAGTTGAATTATAAATTTTCATTGAAGGTCAATTTCTCAGGTCTTGAAGGTTTTCAAGTTAGAGAGAAAATCGAGAATCTAAAAAAAATAGGAGAGAGAAAAACTGTTGGCAATCATCCACAATTTCAAATACCTAAAAGACTTTGGCAATCGCTTATTCCGGAGCCTATCAATTCAAAGCCATTTAAATCATTAGACCATAAAGAAATTGATCAATTGGTAAAGTTAATTTGCGAAGCAGCTTTTAAGATCAATGGCAAAAGCACTTTTAAAGATGAGTTTGTAACTGCCGGCGGAATTGAATTGAGCCAAGTAGATTTCAGAACCATGGAAAGCAAAGTATTACCTGGCATACATTTTGGCGGTGAAGTACTAAATATTGATGCCATTACAGGAGGGTTTAATTTCCAAGCAGCATGGACAACGGGTTATCTGGCTTCAAAAGGATTGATAAGTACACTTTAAGCACCTCATATTGAGTTTCAAGTTTCAACCTACTTTCCCAATTAAATCACCACTTTTGCACTTCGCAAAACAACTGTTATGACTTTTGAAAATAGCCTTGAATTTGCTCAGAAATGTGATGCTGAGGATCAATTGAAAAAGTATAGAGATGAATTCTACCTTCCAGCGTCTATGGAAACTGGTGAACAAGCACTTTATTTTACAGGAAACTCTCTAGGCTTACAGCCCAAAAAGGTCAAGGAAAATTTAGATATAGAACTCGAAGATTGGGCAAAATATGGAGTAGAAGGACATTTTCATGGTACCAACCCTTGGTTTCACTACCATAAGTTCTTTTCTGAAAAAGCAGCAAGATTAGTTGGCGCTCAAGAGCACGAAGTTGTGATAATGAACAACCTTACGGTGAATCTTCATCTGTTAATGGCCTCATTTTACCGTCCTAACAAAGAGCGCTTTAAGTTGATGATTGAATCGGGGGCATTTCCTTCAGATCAATATGCAGCGGCTAGTCAGGCACGTTTTCATGGTTTGGTACCAGATGATGCTGTAATTGAATTGAAACCAAGAGATGGAGAGCATACACTAAGAACAGAAGATATATTGGCCGCCATTGACGAACATGGTTCTGAATTGGCCTTAGTAATGTTGCCGGGTGTTCAATATTATACCGGACAAGCTTTTGAAATGGAAGCCATTACCAAAAAAGGTCATGAAGTTGGAGCTTTTGTAGGTTGGGATTTAGCACATGCTGCTGGTAATCTAAAACTTCAATTGCACGATTGGAATGTTGATTTTGCTGCTTGGTGTACTTACAAATATTTAAATTCAGGTCCTGGATCTGTTTCAGGTGCCTTTGTGCATGATAAGCATTCAGAAAAAGCAGATATTCCACGTTTTGAAGGTTGGTGGGGACATAGCGAAGAAGAGCGCTTTAAAATGGAAAAAGGCTTTGTGCCAATGCCTGGTGCTCAAGCTTGGCAATTGAGTAATGCACCTGTTTTTAATATGGCTATTCACAAAGCATCTTTAGAAATGTTTGATGAAGTTGGCATGGATGCCCTAAGAGCAAAAAGCGATAAGCTTACGGCCTATCTTGAGTATCTGCTAAATCAAATAGAAAGTGAAGATGGTAAAAAGGTATTTGAGATAATAACCCCTTCTGATCCAAAACATCGCGGAGCGCAGCTATCAATACTTAGTTTAGATGCCGGCAAAGAGCTTTTTGATTACGTTACCAAGAGAGGAGTAATTGCCGATTGGCGAAACCCAAATGTAATTAGAGTAGCGCCGGTTCCTATGTATAATTCTTTTGAAGATGTTTACCGTTTCGCTAAAGTGCTATCAGAATATAAGTCATAGCTATGATTAGGTCATTACTGCATTTTAATCATGTAATTAATAAACGTTTTATCGATGTTTTTGAAGAACATAACATATCCGATAAAAGGTGTATTTCATTAATGAGCCACGTACTAAATGCTCAATTGATTTGGAATGCCAGAATTGATGGAAGCGAGCCAAAATGGAAAGCGTGGATGATTCATGAAATAGTGGAAATGAAAAAGACCAACGAGATGGGCTATGAGTGGTCTATGAAACTAATGGCAAATGCCGCTCCAAACCTTATAATCAAATACGAAAACACTGAAGGAAGCGAGTTTGTAAATGCGGCTCAAGATGTGATGCTACATATTGTGAATCATGCTTCTTATCACCGTGGGCAGCTGGCAGCAAGGTTCAAAGAACTTAACATACAGCCACCAGTTAGCGACTTTATACACTTTCAAAGAGAATTATAATGAGTGAATTTTTTCCTGGAGATAAGGTTAGATTTTTAAATGAAGATGGCGAAGGCGTTGTAGTTGCCGTTGGCTCAGGTGGTGTAATGGTTAGAACCGCCGATGGTTTTGAAATTCCTTATCCTGAGAGCCATTTGGTAAAATTTGGTGGCGGAAACGAACGAGTTCAAAAAGTATTCAATAGCACGAGCGAGATTGAAGAAGTTCTAGATGAGCATGGGATTTTTATAGCTTACATGAAAAGAGTTACAGACTCATGTCCGGTTTTTTTAATAAATAGAACTTCCTACGACCTTTATTACAGCTTTTGTGAAAAAACGGGTGGTACATTTAAAGGTAGAATTGATGGAAAGTTACCAAGCGGTAAGTTCACTGAAATAAATTCATTGTTTAGAAGTCAGGTTGAATCTTGGCCTGAAGTAAGCCTTAGAATTATGTATTTGGGAGAGGGGAAGGAACTACCAGAACCTAAGGTGTTTAACCATAAAGTAAAGGCCAAGACCTTTTTAAGCAATCTAACCAATGCACCTTTAATCAACAAAGAAGCCTATTTATATCAATTAGATGGTGATGCTTGGAAATTGGAGCAGTCGAAGCTCAAAGACCAGCTTAAAAATATATTTGGTAAGAATAAACCTGAAGAGAAAGCCAAGGATGAAACCAAAGTTTTTGTGCCTGAAGTAGTTGATCTTCATATTGAAGCCATACCAACTGCACCAAATAATTTAGGACCCAAATCAATTCTCAAGTTTCAAACCAATTATGCCGACGAAATGCTTGACAAAGCAATTGCAGCAGGTATGGCCAAGATCACTTTTATTCATGGCGCGGGTGATGGCGTTTTAAAACGCGAAATTCAAAAAATGGCAAAAGCCAACCCACATGTAAGCTCATTTGGAAAAGGTGACCCTAAAAAATATGGGGGAGGTGCTACTTTTTTGAAGATTGAGTAGGTGAGAACTATCGCGACGTTCCCACGTTGTGATGCTGCCTTTGAAGACGCTCCTGCGTCGATACATTTAGTTAGCATTCACTTAGTAACAAAGTACTTACTAAGTGTTCTGTTACAAAAGAACAGATTCTGGATCAAGTCCAGAATGACATAAAAAAAACTTGGTGCACTTGTGCCTTGGTGGCTAATCTAATACCGCATTTTATACCCAGGCGAAAAAGTAAAAAGCTCAGGTACACCAGGCAGCCAGTTTAATGAAAAAGCCTGGTTTTGGTTAAACCAGTAGTTGTATTCAATTTCGCCACCATGCCATACGAATTTGGTTTGCCACTTACCATTCTTGCTTAAGTGAAATAAGCCATCATCTTGGTAACCATCAATATTTTGCCAACTTCTGCGGTAAAAGTGAATTGGACCCGCAACAATTCTTATTTCATTTGGACTCTGGGCGATGAACCTTCCATAAGAAATACCCAACTGCGTTGCTCCTAAAAACTTATTGGCACAGTCGAAAGGAACTAGTGCTTGGGTATAGCGAATAGCAGTTCTTTCTGCTACAAAATATTCAAAGTTAAAAATCAGGCCATGGTTAATTACCAAGTGCCCCCCTTTATCAAATTTCCTTTTATAAATCTGCGGATGAAGACTCTTTTTTAAGTGAGTGGTAAGCCCCATATATTTTATTCCAACCGATAATTTGGGTTGAAAATCTTGAGGGTAAGAAAGTAAAGGGCATAAAAAAGCCGCAAGAAATACATAGAATATTCGCATGCGGCTTTTCATTTTTTATCCTAAATGTGAGTGAAGCACATTGTCATAAACATTCTTGTTTTCAACTACAGAACCGAAGTCTTCACCATCGATGGTCATTTTGTTATCGGCAGTAACTGTTCCTAATAGTTGCATAGTTTTACCTTTCATGGCAGCTTCAAAAGCACCTTTTTGCGCAGGATCAACAGTTACTACAACCCTGCTTTGAGCTTCACCAAATAAGAAAGCATCTTTTCTAAATTCAGCTTTTGTATCAATATTGAATCCAGTTTTACCAACCATTGCCGATTCAAAAAGTGTAATGAACAATCCACCTTCTGAGCAATCGTGTGCACTTGCTATCAAACCTTCAGCAATTAACTTTTTAATGCTTTGCTGCACATCATATTCAGTTTCTAAATTGAAATAAGGTGTTGGAGACTCCTTTACACCGTGGAAGTGTAACAAATACTGACTTGAAGAAATACACTCCTTGCTTTCGCCAATTAGGTAAATCAAGTCACCTTCTTTTTTGAAATCAAGGGTCATTTGTTTATTTACATCGGGCATTACACCCACCATACCAATGGTAGGAGATGGATGCACTGGGCCAAGGTCAGACGATTGGTTATAAAAACTAACATTACCACCTGTAACTGGTGTACCGAATTTTTTGCATGCAGTGCCCATACCGGTTACTGCTTTTGCAAACTGATAGAATACTTGTGGAACGTATGGATTACCAAAGTTTAAGCAGTTGGTAACTGCACTAGGTTCAGCGCCTGTGCAAACTAGATTTCTAGCCGCTTCTGATACGGCAATTTGAGCACCAATATCAGGGTTGGCATGTACATAATAGCTATTGCAATCAACAGTTACACCCAAGGCTTTGTCCATTCCTTTAATGCGAACCACGGCCGCGTCACTTGCTTTATTGGTGGTAGTAGTATTTACCTGTACCATTGAATCGTATTGCTCAGATATCCATCTTTTGCTTGCAATGTTCGGATATGAAATCAAGCACTGAGCAACTTCTTGTAGGCTGTTTGGCTCAGGAACATTGATAATGTCGTATTCAGCTATTTCTTTAAAATAATCAGGTTCAGTGTACTCACGATCGTAAACCGGAGCACCACCGCCTAGTACCAAATCCCATGCTGGCACATCGGCTACCAATTCACCTTTATGATGGAAATGCAAACGACCTGTATCGTTTACTTCACCAATAATAGCGCAGTTTAAATCCCATTTGTCAAATACCGCTTCAATATCAGCTTCTCTACCTTTTTCTACAACTACAAGCATTCGCTCTTGGCTTTCAGAAAGTAGAATTTCAAAAGGAAGCATGTTGTCTTGACGAGTAGGTACCTTATCAAGGTCTATAACCATTCCAACACCGCCTTTTTCACTCATCTCAGAAGTTGAGCAGGTAATACCCGCAGCACCCATGTCCTGCATGCCCACTACAGCTCCGGTAGCTATGGCTTCTAAAGAGGCTTCAAGCAATAGTTTTTCTTGGAATGGGTCACCAACTTGTACAGATGGCAAGCTATCGGCTGCATCTTCACCTAAATCGTCAGATGCAAAAGTGGCACCATGAATACCATCTTTACCGGTTGCAGAACCCACAATGTAAACTGGATTGCCAATTCCTTCAGCAATAGCAGAACATGTTTTGCCAACTTCTACAATACCAACCGACATGGCATTAACCAATGGGTTTACATTGTAGCTTTCATCAAAATAAGCTTCGCCTGCAATAGTTGGCACTCCAAATGAGTTGCCGTAATCACCAATTCCTTTTACCACACCACGAATAATGTGTTTTGATTTTTCAGAATTGATGTCGCCAAACTTCAATGAGTTTAGAGCGGCAATGGGTCTTGCACCCATGGTGAAAATATCTCTATGAATACCGCCAACACCTGTTGCTGCACCTTGATAAGGCTCAATAGCAGAAGGGTGGTTATGCGATTCAATTTTGAAAGCGCAGGCTAAACCATCACCAATATCAACCAAGCCTGCATTTTCTTCGCCAGCTTCGGCCAATAGGTGATCGCCTTCTCTTGGAAGCGTTTTAAGCCAATTTATTGAGTTTTTATAAGAACAGTGCTCACTCCACATAACTGAGAAAATACTCAGCTCGGTAAAGTTTGGCACTCGTCCTAAAATATCTTGAATCTTTTGAAATTCTTCTTCATTTACGCCTAATTTCTTGGCGGTTTCAAAGGTTACTTCGCTCATTGAATTTTGCTTCCAAAAATTGAGGTGCAAAGGTAGTGCACGCGCTTCTTATTGCTTTACACTGAATGTGGATAGTATTAATTGGATGTGCTTAACGATAATCCAAACTCAGCAATCAGTGATTTGTGTTAATGTGTAGTTGATTGTGTGCCTAGTTTTGCTCAAATTTCAGTTTTGAGCAAGCAAGTAATTCATTCAAAAACCATTAGCGAACTTTCAGGTGTGATGGGTGCAGGGAAAACTACACATCCGTTAATTACCATACTTGATACATCAAAATTGGCTTATGGCGATGAAACGGTTGGAATGCAATTTTCTTCAGACTTGTATTGCATTGCTTTAAAGGATTCAAATTGCGGAATTGACTACGGCAGAAATGCATATGACTTTGATGATGGTGTTTTAATATTCACGGCACCAAAGCAAATTGTAACGGTTAAGAAGCCACAATCTTTAAATCAAGTAAAAGGGTGGATGTTATATTTTCACCCTGATTTGATAAGGAAAAAAACACTTGGAGAAAAGATTGATTCTTATAACTTTTTTAATTACGAAGTGCATGAAGCTTTGCATTTGAGCGATCAAGAGCAAAATACTTTAAACCAAATTATGCTTTTGATTCAGGATGAAATAAAGGAGCGAATTGATAACCATAGTCGGCAAGTTTTGGTTTCTAATATTGAACTGTTACTTAACTATAGTTCTAGATTTTATGAGCGCCAATTCAACACACGCTCTGCAAGTAATCTTGATGTAGTTTCTAAGGTGGAAACGCTTTTGAAAGACTACTTTCAAAATAATGTGTTAATCGAAAAGGGCGTGCCAACCATTCAATTTTTGGCCGATGAATGCCATTTGTCTGCTAGCTATCTAAGCGATTTGTTGGCCAAAGAAACAGGTAGAAGCGCAAAGGATCATATCAATGATTTTTTAGTTGAAAAGGCAAAAAACCTTCTTTTACATTCAAATGATTCAATAAGTGGTATAGCTTATACATTGGGCTTTAACTATCCCCATTATTTCGGTAGGCTTTTCAAGCAAAAAACGGGTAAAACACCACAAGAATATCGTCAATTGAATTAGTTACCATTAAGTTTTTTTCATGCTGTATAAGTTCTGCGATTTGTGTTTACACTTTTGGGTTTTGTGTTAGTGGCTAGTTTTTAATTCCTTGACTTTCGCTTCATCAAATAATAATTAAGCAAAATGAAGCATAAGATTTTAGTTACGGGCGCAAGTGGAGCATTTGGAAAATTAACCTGCCTTCAGTTGATTGAAAACGGACACCAAGTTGTAGGCACCATGCGTTCTTTCGATGGTAAAAATTCAGATGTTTATAACGAATTAAACGCTGCCGGTGCAAAGCTGGTAAAAATGGATGTTACCAATGAAGAAAGCGTAAATGATGGAGTTAAAAAGGCAATTGAATTAATGGGTGGTCTTGATACTGTATTTAACAATGCAGGAATTGGCGCAAATGGTATTTTGGAGTGTTTTACGGCTGATGATATTCAAAAAATGTTTGATGTTAATGTTTTTGGTGTTCAAAGGTTAATGCGAGCAGTTATACCGTATTTAAGAGCTCAAGGAAAAGGAACTTTATTACATACATCAAGTTGTATTGGCCGGGTAACCACACCGTTTTTGGCAAGTTATTCTGCTTCAAAATATGCGTTAGAATCTCTAGTTGAAGGATATAGGGCCGAACTATCAGGATTTGGAATAGAGTCATGCATCATTGAACCCGGCGGAATGCCGACAGCCTTTATGAGCGGTATGATTACACCGAGCGACAGAGAAAGATTGATACAATATGGAGAAATGGCAGAAATGCCCCAAGCATCGATTAACGGTTATGTGCAATACATTGAAGGGATTAAAGATCAAAAGCCTGAGAAAATTGCCGAGGCGGTTTCATCTCTAATTGATACGCCTTTTGGCGAAAAACCATTTAGAACTGTGGTTGATTTTTCAGGCCTAAAAACGCCAATTGAAAATTATAACAAAGTTTTAAGCGAAACCACAAAAGCAATTTACACTGCAAATGGTGTAGCGGATTTATTAGCTTTAAACAAAGATTAAACATGAGCAAGACCATTTTAATAACCGGCGCAAGCAGTGGCATTGGCAAAGCAACTGCAAAGTACTTTCAACAAAAAGGTTGGAATGTAATTGCCACCATGCGCAAACCCGAAAACGAAACTGAATTATCAAGCCTTGAAAATGTTTTGATTGAAAGGCTTGATGTACTTGACCTAATGTCAATAGAATTGGCCATAGAAAACGGAATAAATAAGTTTGGAAAGATTGACGCATTGGTTAACAATGCAGGTTATGGTGCTTACGGTCCATTAGAGTCTTTTCCGCGAGAAAATATGGTTAAACAGTTTAACACCAATGTAATTGGCTTGATGGATGTAACACGCGCCATTACCCCACATTTTAGAGCAAACAAAAATGGAGTTTTGGTAAATATCTCTTCAATAGGAGGTCAGATGTGCTTTGCCTTGGGTGCTCTTTACCACGGAACTAAGTTTGCCGTAGAAGGTATTTCAGAGTCGCTTTATTATGAGATGGCTCAAATTGGAGTAAAAGTAAAAATTGTTGAGCCTGGCTTTATTGCTACAGATTTTGGGGGTAGATCATTTGATTTTCAAAGCGGTGAAATTGCCGATTATCAACCAATAATAGGTGCGCTAATGAAACAATGGCAAAACCCAAACAATACGGTTTCGAAACCTGAATTAGTAGCCGAAGTAATTTACGGTGCTGTTACAGATGGTAATGACCAACTTAGATACCGAGCAGGTGCTGATGCCGATTCGCTTCTTGATGCAAGAAAGAATATGAGTGATGCTGAGTTTATCGGTATGATGAGCACACAATTAAAGATGTAGTCAAAAGACAAGATGTCAGACACTTTAAAAGTGTCCGACATCTCATCTCATTATAGTGATTCTATTATTAGACTTCTCCTTACGTACAAATGACAAACAAAAGGGTTTACTTCACCATTCTAAATGCCTGATTATCTATTTGAATCAAATAAACACCCTTGGCAAATGCGCTGGTGTTTATTTGTGTTTTCAGCGTGTTTGAATTAACGTTTTGAATCAACTCACCTGAAATGCTAAACACTTTAATTTGAGTGTTCGCTTTTTCAGTTTCTACAATTAAGGCATCATTAAATGGATTAGGGTAAACCTTAATTTCAGTTTCACTTGTTTCAATTGAAACGGTTGCCGTTTGGCATGTTCCAATTACATATGTGTCCATGTTGGCAGAAGTATTTCTTTCGCCACCTGCGGGGTGAGAGTAGGTGTAATAAAAGTAAATCTGAGTGCCTTCAGCTGCATTTAGCTTGTAAGGTACATTTGGCGTTACAGGATATCCTCCAAGTGCCCCAGGGTTTGTTCCATAATATAATAGGCAAGTTGGATTGCCCATTCCTGTTTGATTTGGAATAAAAGTTAAAGTAGGGTTGCTCTTATCGTCAGAAAACTTGTAATCATAATCTCCGTTGTACGCTGTTCCTTCACATGAAGGGGCTTGAGTAATATCAATTTCAACAAGGTTTGAAGTCGACGTAGCATTATCGTTGTCTGTAGCTATTGCTTTTAAAATATATGTACCAAAAGTTGGTTTCCAAGAAACACTGTAAGGTGCCTGTGTAGCAGATCCTAAACTTTCTTCATTGGCAAAAAACTCAACAGTTGTTACGTTTCCTATAAGATCACTTGCCGATGCTTCAATAGTAATGTCATTGTTTTCAATAAAGCTTGAACCTGAAAGAGGAGAGTATATCGATACTTTAGGAGCCACATTAGCTTCATCGCTACATATTACAAATACCTGATCTACGTCGGTGTAAACTCCATTGCTAACTTCTACAACAAATGAATAAATACCTTTTATAAGTGATGAAATTGATGGTTGAGATACATTAGGGTCTGAAAAAACGGCTGTTGATGGTCCGTATTCTTGGCTCCAAGAGTAAACTAATGTGCCATTTGCAGGATCAACACTTTTGCTGGCGTCAAGATTGGTGCTAGTTAATGGTAATTCAACTAAAATATTTTCACCAGCATTGGCTACAGGTTGGCTATAATCTAAGTTTGAATCAAAGGCAAAAGTTAATTTACCAATGTTCATTTCTCCACCGTCAAATTCAAGTTTTAGAATTTGGGTTCCTTCCTTTAACGGGATTTTAGAAATTGTTTTGGTTTTCCAAACATCCCAATCGCCAGAGTTACTCACTGTAATATTGTTCATAATTTCAGTGCCATCTGAGTAAATATTAAAAGGACCACCACCATTCTGATTGCCCGATGCATATCTTAAGTTCAGATTGTAGTACCCTGCCTTATCAACATCAACGGTATACTCAAGCCACTCGCCACTATTAATCCAGCCAACAATTTTGCCTTCAGAAAACGAGTTTCCGGCGTCAACATATTCCGTTTCTCTATAATCTCCGTTGTTGTTTCTATCTTGATCGCTGTAAGAAATGCCTTGACCAATGCCTCCTTCAAAAAGGTCATAGTCGCCAGCATAAAAATCTCCTGGAATTGACGATGCAATGCCCAAAAAGGGTAATTGTTCGCCAACAGTTATTACTACCGTATTGCTTACATTAAATAGCTCGTTTTCGTAGATCTTGCAAAATATACCATTTCGCCCAGCTTTTAAATTCTCTACGGTTAAGGTATATGGTGTACTTGTTTTAGTTTCTAAAAGAGAGTCGCCTAAATAGAATTCAACTTTGGAAGGAGAACCCGCCGAAATATTTAATGAAACATTGGCACTTCCGCCTACATATGCTTTATCAAATTCACTAGTAAGTAATCCTTTTGAAACAATATCTTTACTTGTTACAAGCGTATTTGCAGGAACCTTGAGCTCGTATTTATCTGAAAATGTAACGGTTATATCTTTTGAACTGTAGTTGTGCGCCACATATATAGTCTCGCCCTTTTTGCTAAAAGCCATGGCCATAGGGTAATCTGCAGTAATTGAGATATCTACTTTGCCAAGCGCATTTGATGCATGTAACCAATGATAAGTTTGTGCATCTGCTACGCCAAATTTAAGTTCTCGGTTAGGGTTTGACTCATATAGCTTTATTGCCTCTGCCGGATCTATTAGTGCCAAATAGCACCAGTACACATCGTGCCACAGGTTTGGGTTCACTTCGTTTTTGAGAATTCCAGTGTTTTTCTCAATCTCTTTCCAAAGCTTTTCAACATATGTGGTGTCATGGCCAAGATAAAATGAGCCACCATGAATTGGATACATTTCAATACCATAAGATGCGGCAATGTCGCTGGTCCAAAAAGTACCGTTGTCATAACTATTTCCCCAAACCCGTGATACTAAACTGTATTGCTGTGTAGGTCCAAAGTTTCTTTCATTAATATCTAGCCAATACTCTTCAATAGCGGTTTGCTCTGTGGTATAAAGATATATTCCTAAGTCTCTTATCGAATCGTTTCCGGTAATCATTCCCCAATGAATTAATGAAGAATTGAATTGCATACTCTCTGAAGTTGATTCTTGATCGTTACCTTGAGGAAATGATGCAAAACCATTGGCCCAGCAATGCCCGGCGTATGGGCTAAAGTTTCTTAAGAAAGGGAACATTTTATCATTTCTTCTAGGAGATGAGGCATCTCTAACCAACATATCAATCATTGGCCCCCAATCTTTAGCCCAACCTGGTTCATATTGCTCTAAAAAGGCAGCTGCATGGATAAAATAACCCCAATGAAAATGGTGGTCGTTAATATTTACATCTTGGCCATGGCCTGCAGGGTAGCCTAGCATGGCGCTCCAATTATTGTTATAATAGAATAAAAAGGCAACTTCGTTAGACTCATAGGTCAACCAGTCTTCAAGTCTTTCTTTTACAGTAGCCAGCATTTTATCTCTAGCAGTTGTATTGCCAGTAAGGTCAGCAATTCGGGCAGTTTGTATTAATCTATTCATCACCTGGCCTTCGTTGTAAGAATCAGTCCAAGTGGCCAAAGCATCATTTTTAATTGACTCTATTTTCTCATTTAAATCTCTGGGGTTGAAACCGTTGCTATAATTATCGAGATAGGGCAGGGTAGGTAGAATGCCATAGAACGTATTTTCTACAGAAAAGCTATTGCCTTCTAAACACTTAAGTTTTCCTCTTACAGTTTCGTATTCAAAACTCTTAGGCTCGGAAGAGTTGTTAGCTAAATGAGCCCATTGGTGGGGCAATAAACCAAGTAAAACTAAACTATCGGTTCCTTCCTTTATTTCAGTTTCCACTTCAAAATCGGTTCTAATTACCGATGTGCTCTCATCAAAACTCCAAGTAGTACGGGTGTTTGTCGGAAAAACATAAGCATGCTTTTGCATGTCTTGAGCAATACTTGCAGGACTAGATGATTGCTCTAGAAACGCCATTGACCAATAGTTTTTGCCATTAAGATCGGAAGTGTATGTTTTACCACTTTGTATCCATTTACTGCCAGTTGGCGCATAAACAGCAAAGTCTGCTCCACTACTCGCGTCTACAATTAACAACATTTCATCATCAATAGTTACCGTTCCTGAGTTGGCAGTTATTACGGCTTGGCTGTTTGAATCTTTGGAGAAATAGATAAATGGCATACCTATACCTGATGTAGCAGTCATGTGGTTGGTGCCTGTTTGCCAATCTAAAGTTACCGTCCAGTCACTATAATCTGAAACATTACAGGTTGAAGCATTTAGTCCGTCAATACCAACTTCTACGGCTTTATTATCTCCAATTACTCCCCATGGAATATAGGTAGTAATAAGTCCTTTACTTGTTGTTGCCATAGTGTAAGGATAGTTGAATAAGTTGGCCGAATGTTGGTTTTTGATCTTATGGCTCCACCAATCATTTGTGGGTACCGGTTTGTCTTTAGCATTTCCTACTAGATAAGGAGTGCCAGAAGGATAACCATTTCTGGCAGCTGCATCGGTTCCAGGAAACTGGGTAGTGTAGCTTCCTTCTCCCACCTTTACGGTTTGGGCAAATGATGAAACTACAAAAAGTAAAAGATTGGCAAAAACGCCTAGGAGTTTGATTTTTGACATGGGGATAAATTCTAAAGCCAATTTATTGACTTCAATGTGATTCGAAAATAATTATTGTAAATTATACTATAAGTGTATTGTGCAACTATTTTACAAAACACGGTTGAAATAAATCAACAAAAATTAAGCTTCATAAATAGAACAATGGGATCCAAAAATTATTTGAATCCCAATTGCCACTAATTTTGAACTTTTTCCCAGTAAAAACCACTAGTATTTATTAGTGAAATCAAGAAAAATCTCTATTACTTTTTAATCAGTTTTTTCGTTTCTGTTTGATTTTTTGAATGTAATAATATAAAGTAGATGCCAGAAGGCGCTTTAAATTCTAATTGTATCGAAAGCTGATTGTCAAAATATTCATCAAAATAGATTTTCCCAAGTTCATCAATTATTTGAATTCTTTCAAGTGGTAAATCTTTACCAGAAATCATTAGCTCACCCGTTGATGGGTTTGGAAACAAGCTAAAATCGGCGATTTTTACTTTAGAAATGTAAGTTGGCTGCGAAAACTCGTTGGTGTAAAGTTTCGTTGACCTTACAGGTGTACCTGTAGATGTTCCTGCAATTACCACATCAATGTCTTTATCGTTATCAATATCCGCAAATCCTGCGCTTGCCAAGTACGCACCGTACATGTCATCAGCGAAACTAAATTTTGCTTTTCCATTGTTTTCATAAACATGTGCAATAATTGAGTTTTCAGCTAATCCGCCAGGTCCGCTACCAACAAAGAACAAATCAAGGTCGCCGTCACCATCAAAATCTACCAATTCATTGGTCCCCAAACTTACACCCGGAAATGAGTCATTTGTATTTTTAAAAGCCCCAAGACCATCATTTAGGTAGAGCGTTGAAACAACATCGTTATTTGCATTTCTACCGCAGATTAAAAGGTCAAAATCACCATCATTGTCACAATCTCCCACAGCAATACCGCCGCCACTAATATTATCTAAACCAGTATTAATCTTTACTTTATACACACCTTTTCCATCATTTTCGTAAAGTATGGTCTGTACTTTGTTTTCTGAATTGTTGCCACAAAGTATTAAATCTAAGTCATTATCACTGTCAAAATCGATAAACTGAACGTCACTATCAACTAAATCAATTAAAGGAGAATTTGAGATTTCAGAAAAATTTCCTGAACCGTCATTAACATACAACATGGTAAAACCATTTCCATTAGCGTCATATCCAGAAATTATTAAATCTTCATCATTGTCATTATCAATATCGCCAAATGCTATATCACCTGCGGAGATTTTTTCTATAACGTTTGTTTTTAATGTAAACCTGCCTGAGCCATCATTTACGTATAGGTTCGCTTTTAGTATTGGACTTCTGTTGCTTCCTATTATTAATAAATCAAGATCATTGTCACCATCAATATCCGTGAATGCCATAGATCCAGAAGTAATTCCCTCAAACGTGTTGCCATCAAATTCAGAAAAATTTCCTGAACCATCATTCTCATACAGAGTAGTTGCAATAGGACTGCTTCCTGAAAGAAGTAAATCGAGATCACCATCACCATCAACATCTGCAAATTCTACGGCACCTACATCAGCATTTTGAAAACCCGTAGAGTCTGTTAAGGTAAACTCTAGATTTTGAGCCTGTGTAATTTTTAAAAAGCATAGGGTAATTAAGAGTAGAATTTTTGGTTTCATAAATTTTGAGAATTTTTGTTTTTTAGAGTCTCAAAAGTGCATTAAAGTGTTTCTATCTTTTTCACGCTTAGGGGTGAAAAACACGATATCACGTCAAAAAGTGTTTTTTTATTCTAAAAATCTTGTTTTTGATTTGAAATTTTTATGGCTTCAAGAAGTAGTGATATTTTCTTGTATTTTGACTCTTTAACATCGAAGTAGCCATACATTCTTCTTAAAGAAGAACCAATGCCATCAATGCTTAAAAATGCTTTTTCTGCGAGTTTTGCGTTTGATATTGTTGGATCTTCCATTAGTAAGCTTAATACTGTAACATCAGTTTTGTTAAGCTTTCTTTCAATGTGTTTTTCTATTTTGACGATGCTAAGTTCAAACTTGTTTGAGTCAACAATAAGTTCTTTGGTGGGGGTTGATTTGAGTTTATCTATTTCAGAAAGAAGCTCGGATCGTCTTTTTAAATTTTTAATGGAAAAGCGCCTAATAAACACAAGTAAACTTAATATAATTAAGGT
Organism: Bacteroidia bacterium; assembly: GCA_049115495.1. Taxonomy (GTDB): domain Bacteria; phylum Bacteroidota; class Bacteroidia; order CAILMK01; family JACPUW01; genus JACPUW01. The sequence goes on from JAGDZV010000002.1 coordinate 708,552, forward strand.
TGAAAACGCAGCAACCAAGTATGTGCGCTTTAATTCTCTAATTTTTATTTCAGATTTTTCTTTTTCACTTGCCAATTGAGTTTCATAGAGTTTCTTTTCAAATTCATTTTTAACGGCTTCTCTAGCAATTGCGAAGCTGTTTTTTTCCTGCTCAATACTATCGTGATATGAAGAGTAAAGTTCATGAGATTTCAGTGCTTTTGCCATCTCGTTCTTTTTCTTATAGCACTGGTATAAAAGTTTATAAAGGTCTCTTTTTACTTCTTTTGATGCATAATTGATCAAATCAGCTTCAATTTTTTCGGAAATTATAGTGGCTTCATTTACATTATTTTCAAATACTAATTGAGCATTTATAATTCTTGCCAAAGCCAAACTTGACATTGATCCAAGCTCTTCACTTAACTTTAAATTCTTAACGGCAAACCTTCTTGCCATTTCTAAATCACCTAAATTTCTATTTATTCTAGCCAACGAAGCATAGGAATTTAGCATAAAGAATTTTTCTTGAGTTTTTTCAAATAGTTTTAATCCCTTTAAATAGAAGGATTTAGCTTCTTCATTTTTGTCCAGTTCATAATTAGCCCAACCAATGTTCACATAAATTACTGCAGTCCTTCTATCTTCAATTCCTTTTAATTCTAGAATTTTTAAGGCCTTCATATAATATTCAAGGGCAAGCTCATAATTGTGGATAATAGCGTAGACGCTACCTAAGCTTGTAAGTATGTGCGATTCGCCTTCAATATTTGAATGGGATTGATAGATTTTTAGAGCCTTCATATAGTTTTGAGTAGCTCTACTGTATTCTCTTTTGTAGATAAAAACGTTCCCAGTGTTGCCCAATATTTGCGCTTTCATAATTGAGTCGCCTATTATAGAAGCAATACTATCGGCCACATTGTAAGCGCGCATGGCAATTGACAAGTTTTCCTTAAACCTTTGAATATTACCAATTCGTTTTGCAGCATTGAACCATTCTACAAGGTTTACTTTTTCTTTGGCCAGTGATAAATGATAATCTAAGCTTGAAAGGGTTAGGTCAGGGTTTTCTTGATTGTAGGTATTGTAAAATTGTTCAAGGGCATTGAACCTTATAGTATCATGAACTGCTTTATTCTGCCAAACCTTTTGAAAAGAATCAGAGTTTAGCTTACCAAAAGTTGAATTTGACGTACCCATGATCAATACCAAAAGCACTAGTAACTTGGTTTCTACTAATGTGTTGAAAGTGGTAATTCTCATAAAACTTTAATAGTGAATCAGTAATATGATTCAAAATGTAAATAGTTCAAAGATTGTGGTTAATGATACCTATTGGTTTGAATTTGTTACACACTCCATCACAAAATCATCCATTATATAGCCTTGGCCAATGTCAAAAACAGCTTCTTTTACCTTTATGAATCCATATTTTTCGTAAACCGCAATAGTACGTTGGTTGTACTTATTTACGGTGAGTTGAATTTTTTGATATCCTAACTCCCTAGCCCTTTTTAAAACAAAATCAAATGCTTTTTGTCCGTAACCATTTCCTCTATGTTTGGCTTGTACATAAGCCTTGCTCAAAAACAAGTGTCCATCTCTGGGTTGAATGCTTAAGTAGCCAATAAGTTTTTCATTGTTTAGAATGGAATAATACTCGTATCCTTCTTCAATTTGCTTTTGCATTGCATCTACAGACTGAAATTTACCTAGCATGTATTCGATCTGAGCCGTACCTATTATAGGAGTATAGTGCTCATGCCAGATTTCGGTGGCTAGTTTTTCAATGGCTTTAAACGTGTTGTTTTTTGTAACCCTAAGAAAAGTAATCATTTGCTATCCAAGGAACGTTCAACTTCTTCGGCAGATTGATAATATATTTCACCATTCTTAGAGAATATAAATGGGGTGTTTTTTGACTTTTTGAATTCAATGAGCCTTTTAAAAGTTAGTTCCATTCCTTTTTCAAACTTTTCTTGAAGCTCTTTTATGCCGCTTTTATTTTCCATAATTCGAATGTATAAAATTCCATTTTTTTCTGTTCATCACGTTGAATTCGTTTTTCTTTTTCAATGCAAGAAGGGTAGGATTATTATCCGTATTGTCAAATAAAAGCCAATCTTCTACAACATCCTTATATATTTTAAAAAAGTTTTTTAAGCCCATTTCGTATCTACGTTCAATTACTTTTTCTGGAATGTTATGGCCGCCTTCAATTACCCTGTTTCGTACCCGCTCTTTAGCAATATCAATAGATTCAAGATATAAAAAAAGCAAGGTAGTTTTATAGCCTGTTTCTTTGGCTTTCGCTACTAAATTCTTATAGCTCTTTGTCGCAAGCGTAGTTTCAAAAGCAAATGATTTTCCAGCATTCATTAGTTCGTCGATTCTTTCAAGCATTAATCTGCCAGCTTTTATTCCAACACTTTCAGGGTTCAAAGGCGACAATCCTTTTGCAATCTCATCAGCATTTACAAACTCATTTACATGTAAAATCTCAGGTAAAATGGTATAAGAAGCAGTTGTTTTACCTGCGCCATTTGGCCCTGAAATTATGTATAATTCCTTCATTTATCTAATACCAAATGTAAAGAAAGCTATCTCCATTCTATCTTATTTTCCATAGGTCTTCTCATCCTTCTGCCTTCAGGTAATGCTTTATCTGGCTTGCCCACGTATAACCATCCAAGGTGTACCTGACTGTTTGTTAAGCTTAAGAATTGGCGCATTTCTGATGTGTTGGTGTTTCCAGTGCTCCAGTAACCTGCCATATTAAAAACATCAAGAGCCAAATACAGGTTTTGTACTCCCATAGCTGTGGCAGCCACTTCTTCCCATTCTGGTAGTCTTTTGGCTTCGTCAAGTTGGCAAACAACTGCTAAAATATGAGATGTCCTGGATTTTACTATTTCGAACTTAGCCAACTTAGCGTCAATTATATCTTCATCAGGAGTTTTTGCTAAGTAGATTTTCTTGTGCTCATTTACCAGATTAATTAATGCTTCACCGGTAAATACAACAAAACGCCACGGTTCGGTAAGCTTATGATTTGGTGCCCAATTGGATAATTCTAGCCATTCCGTGATGGTTTTGTTGTCTATTTTTTCTCCAGAAAACTGTTTAGGATATGTTGATTTACGACTTTTTATAATTGATGCAATTTGTTCTTTATTCATGATTCAAAGTTAATTTCAAGTGAACTGAATTATAAGAACAGTTAAAGCAAAATTGATTTCAGTATTTATCACAAATTAACAGAACCAAGTGCTTCAGTAGTGGTTATTTCGCCTGATAATTAGGCCCTGAAAATGGACAAAACCAAAACAACAAACGCGCTCTTAACCATAATTGCAATACCTGTAATTTTCTTAATCCTTAATACCCTTGGTTTTATATTAATTCCGTTGGTGGCTTCTATGTTTATTGCGCTTTTATTTCTACCAATTATGCGTTGGATGAGCAAGCGAAATGTGCCAAAAACGGTGGGTGTGGCTTTGGTAATGGTCATTATAATTGGCTTTGTTAAAATTGGTTCTGAAGTAATTCAACTCTCAGCCCGAGAGATTTTAAATGCCGATGAAGCTTTTTTACAAAATGCAGAGTTTAAATTAGTAAACCTTGTAGAATCAATTGAAAGGTTTTTGGGCATGAAAAGAATGGAAGGGGAGAACGTTGTACAACATTACACCCAAAAACTTAACCTATTTGATAATTTAAGTGGAACAATAGATATGGTTACTGGTACTTTATCAATGGTTTTGCTCATTGTATTTTTTGTGGTTCTGCTACTTTATGGCTCAATAGATTTTGAGCACCTACTTAGTAAAGGAATTTTCAAAAACAAAATTTCATCTACCAAATTGATCATTAAAATCGAAAGAGATATGATTCGTTTTGTAGGAGTTAAGTTTTTAATAAGTCTTTTCACAGGTATTGGTTTTAGCATAGCTTGTTTAGTCTTTGATGTCAGCTTCCCTATTTTTTGGGGACTATTTGCCTTTGCTATCAATTTTGTACAAATGATTGGTTCTGTAATATCAGTTGTTGTTCTTACCGTTTTTGCTTTAATAGAAATTGACCCATCACTTAATTTGTTGTTATTTATCTCGGCTATTACAGCAGTACAGGTACTATTTGGAGCTATTCTAGAACCCATATTTATGGGGAAGACCTTCTCTATAAATGTGATTACTGTTGTGGTAATGCTATCAATTTGGGGCTTTATATGGGGCGTTCCTGGTTTAATAATGTCTATCCCTATAACAGTGCTCATTAAAGTAATTATTGATAAGTTACCCAATACCCAACTCCTTTCAAAGTTGCTGTCGTAGTATTCTTTTTATGGTCGTTCAGAAGCTCCAGCTTCTGGACTTAAAAATCTTCTGGCGCTCCAGCGCCAATGGTTGAGAACAGCGTAAGAGTACCTAGCAGTTGCATCATTTTGAAGCTCTAGCTTCAAAACTGAATTATGAATATATCTAAGCGAAGTTTCTAACTTCGACTTGTTAACTATGATGCATCTCCAGATGCGTTTTCTGGTTTCCGGAATTTATTTATGAGTCGCATATTCCCCATCAAAAGTTGGTAAGAAGGGGCTCTTTTAGATACAATTTTAAAGCGAATAAGTACCCCTAAAAGATGCTTCCTTCGTACCCATGACAGAGCTTTTATGGTTGTACTACTTTTAGGTTGAGTTCTTTGCTTAACCTATTGATAGCTTTTATTTTAGATG